>NZ_CP036273.1:6297896-7795793 GCF_007747215.1 Urbifossiella limnaea
GGGCCGAACATCTGCATCACCTGCTTGCCGCCCTTGAGCGTCACCTTCGTGATCATCACCGTGGCCGGCTTGCACACGATGTTCGGCGACACGACCGCCAGCAGGTTGGTGTGGCCGGCGCTCTGGTTGGACAGGGCGTTGGCGAACGCCGTCCCGACCGGGCCGTCCTTCGGCCCGATGAGCAGGTCGATGTGGGCGACGTTGTCCAGGTCGCTGCCTTCGATGACCAAGCCTTCGCCGACGTACATCACGGACATGGGGAGGCGCCTCCGGGGCGGGGGAACGGGGGTGTCACGGTTGGTCGCTGGCGTAGGTTTACTTCCACGGCTGCGGACGGCAACCGCAAACCCGGAGGCGCACCGTGGATTGGCTGACTCACCCGGTGGTGCTCCTGGCCGTCGGCGGCGGGGCGGGCGCGAACGCCCGCTTCTACCTCGGCCGGTGGGTCGCCGAGTGGCAGCTGCGGCACGGCGGCGTCAGCTTCCCGTGGGGCACGTGCGTCATCAACGTGACGGGGTCGGCGCTGCTGGGGTTCCTGGCGGCGGCGTGCCTGGGAAGTGCCGACCCGGGCCGGCGGGCTTGGTACCTCCTGCTCGGCACCGGCTTCTGCGGCGGGTTCACCACCTTCTCGACGTTCAGCGTCGAGGCGCTGGACCTCATCCGCGAGGAGCGGATTGGGGCGGCCGTGGTGTACGTGCTGGGCTCGGTGCTGGCCGGGCTCGGCGCCGCGGCGCTGGCGATGCGGGCGGGGCGATAGACTGACGGTAACCTCGAGACCTCGCGCATGACCTCCCACGGCTTCCTCCGCGCCGCCGCCGCCACGCCGGAGCTCGTCGTCGCCGACCCGGCGGCCAACGCCCGCCACACGATCGCGCTGCTGGCGGAGGCCGAGGCCCGGGGCGTGAGCCTCGTCGTCTTCCCCGAGATGGGCCTGACCGGCTACACCTGCGGCGACCTGTTCCACACCCGCACCCTGCCCCGGGCCGCCGACGAGGCACTGGCGGAAGTCCTCGCCTTCACCGAATCCGGCTTCCGCGGCGTCGCCGTCGTCGGGCTGCCGGTCGTGCTCGACGGGCAGCTGTTCAACTGCGCCGCCGTGCTCAACGGCGGCAGCGTCCTCGGCGTCGTGCCGAAGGCGTACCTGCCGAACTACAAGGAGTTCTACGACGCCCGCTACTACAGCCCGGCCGCGAACGCCGTGTCGAAGTACGCGGCCGTCGCGGGCCGGCACGCCCCGTTCGGCACCGACCTGCTCTTCGTGTGCGAGAACGTCCCCGACTTCGTGCTCGGCGTCGAGGTGTGCGAAGACCTGTGGGTGCCGGTGCCCCCGAGCTGCCACCTCGCTCTGGCCGGGGCGACGGTGCTGGCGAACCTGTCGGCCAGCAACGAGGCGATCGGCAAGGCCGGCTACCGCAAGCAGCTGATCGGCTGCCAGAGCGGCCGCTGCCTCGCGGCGTACATCTACGCCGCCGCCGGCGTCGGCGAGTCCACCACGGACCTCGTCTTCGGCGGGCAAAACGTCATCGCCGAGAACGGCGCCGTCCTCGCGGAAGCGCCGCGGTTCCGGCGCGACGGCTCCCTCACCGTCGCCGACCTCGACCTCGACCACCTCCGGCACGACCGCGTCCAGACGAACACGTTCAACGACAGCCGCCGCGACCACGCCCGGCTGGTGCGCCGCGTGTCGTTCGCGCTCGACCCGGCGCCGCGCACCCCGGACCTGCGGCGGTTCGTGGACGCGGCTCCGTTCGTGCCCAAAGACCCGGCCACGCTCCACGAGCGGTGCGACGAAATCTTCCACACCCAGGTCGCGGGCCTCGCCAAGCGCCTCACCGCGTCCGACACGCAGGCCGTGTCGATCGGCGTGTCCGGCGGCCTCGACTCGACGCTCGCCCTGCTCGTGGCGTGCAAGACGTTTGACGCCCTCGGCCGCCCGCGCGGCGGCATCCGGGCGCTGACGATGCCGGGCTTCGGCACCACCGGTCGCACCCTGGCGAACGCCCGCGCCCTGATGGCGGCGCTCGGCGTGGGCGTGCGGGAGGCCGACATCCGCGGCCTGTGCCTGGAGCAGATGCGGGCCCTCGGCCACGCCCCGTTCGGCCTGCCGCTGGCGGGGGAAACCGTCGAGACGCTCGGCGAGAAGCTGCGCCACCTCCCCGCGGACCGGCGGAACGACCTGGTCTTCGAGAACGTGCAGGCCCGCGTCCGCACCAGCCTGCTGATGAACGCCGGGTTCGTGGTCGGCACCGGCGACCTGTCGGAGCTGGCGCTCGGGTGGTGTACCTACAACGCCGACCACATGAGCATGTACAACCCGAACGTGAGCGTCCCCAAGACGCTGGTCAAGTTCCTGGTCGGCTGGGCCGCCGACCACGAGTTCGACGGCGCCACCCGCGGCACCCTTCACGACGTGGTCGGCACCGAGATCTCGCCCGAGCTGCTGCCCGTGGCCGCGGACGGCACGGCGACGCAGCCGACGGAGGCGACGGTCGGCCCGTACGAGCTGGTGGACTTCTTCCTGTACCACCTGCTGCGGTGGGGCGCGGAGCCGGCGAAGGTGCTGTTCCTGGCGCGGCACGCGCGCTTCTCGCGGCCCTACACGGCGGCGGAGGTGAAGGCGTGGCTGGTGGTGTTCCTGCGGCGGTTCTTCGCGAGCCAGTTCAAGCGGAGCTGCCTGCCGGACGGGCCGAAGGTGGGGTCGGTGAGCCTGTCGCCGCGCGGCGACTGGCGGATGCCGAGCGACGCCGCGGCGCGGGCGTGGCTGGCGGCCGCGGAGTCGGCGTGACGCCCGGCGAGCCGGGGGCGGACGCCCCCGGCTCGCCGGACTTGCTTACCCCCACGTCACCAGGCCGGGCTCGAACAGGTGCGGCAGGTCGGCGTGCTTCGGCAGCACCCGCACCCCGAACCCGAACTGCCCGCTCGCCGAGCACGGCACCTTCCCGGCGTACGTCACCAGGCCCGCCCCCGAGCCGTTCTTCGAGAACGACCCCTCCGGCAGCAGCGCCATCGCCCGCGGCTCGGTGATCTCGCCCAGCGCGCCCAGCACGCCGTAGCACAGCTGCACCTCCACGTCGTCCGGGTGGAACGACCCCAGCTGCACCCGCACCGTCACCGGGAACGCGCCGCCGACGCGGTGCGTCGCCCCCGCCGGCGCCTCCACGCCCTCCACCCGCACCTGGCCCCAGTCGCCGCCGACGCGCTTCCGCCACCCGGCCAACGCCTTCGCCGCCGTCAGGTGGTTCGCCCCCAGCTTGGCGTACCGGCGGTGGCTCGGCAGGTAGCACCGCTCGGCGTACTCCTCCACCATCCGGTTCGTGTTGAACACCGGCACGCACGTCATGATCGACCGCTTCATCCGCCGGATCCAGCCGCGCGGCAGGCCGTCCGCCCCGCGGGTGTAGAACAGCGGCACCACGTCCTGCTCGATCTGGTCGTACAGGCTGCGGCTCTCCACCTCGTCCTGGTACGCCAGGTCCGTGTACTCCTCGCCGGCGCCGATCGCCCAGCCGTTGTCGCCGTCGTACCCCTCCACCCACCACCCGTCGAGGATGCTCAGGTTCAGCCCGCCGTTCACCGGCACCTTCATGCCGCTGGTGCCCGAGGCTTCGAGCGGCCGGCGCGGGTTGTTCAGCCACACGTCCACGCCCTGGACGAGGTACCGGGCGACGTTCATGTCGTAGTCTTCGAGGAACACGACCCGCCGCCGCAGCTCCGAGCGGCGGGCCATCTGCACGACGCGGGCGATCAGCTCCTTGCCGCCCTGGTCCTTCGGGTGGGCCTTGCCGCTGAAGATGAACTGCACCGGCCGGTCCTTGTCGTTGACCAGCTTCACGATCCGCTCGATGTTCCGGAAGATCAGGTCGCCGCGCTTGTACGTGGCGAACCGGCGGGCGAACCCGATCGTCAACGCGTCCGGGTCGAGCACCTCGTCGGCGGCGTCCACCTCGCTCGGCGGCGAGCCGCGGCGCTTCAGCTGCGCCTTCAGCCGCTGCCGCGCGAAGGCGACGAGCCGCTCGCGGCCGCGCTCGTGGGTGCGCCACAGCTCGGCGTCGGGGATGTGCTCGACGCGCTTCCACACGGCGTAATCCGTCGGCTTCGCCTCCCACTGCACGGCGAGGTAGCGGTCGTACAGCTGACCCACCTCCGGCGACAGCCAGCTCTGGGTGTGGACGCCGTTGGTGATGCTGGAGATCGGCACCTCGTCGGCCGGCAGGCCCGGCCAGATTTCGTGCCACATCTTCCGGGACACGCTGCCGTGCAGCTTGCTCACGCCGTTCGAGGTGTTGGCCAGCTTGAGCGCGAGCACGGTCATGCCGAACGGCTCGCCGTCGTTGGTCGGGTGCTGGCGGCCGAGCGCGAGCAGGCCGGCGCGGTCCACGCCCATCGCGGCCATGTACCCGCCCAAGTACTCGTCGATCATGACGACGGGGAAGGCGTCGTTGCCGGCGGGCACCGGCGTGTGGGTGGTGAAGCAGGTGCCGGCCTTGACGAACTCGGCGGCGGCCGCGAAGTCGAGCTTGTGCTCCTCCATCGCCACGCGGACGCGCTCCAGGGCGGCGAACGCGGCGTGCCCCTCGTTCATGTGGACGACGGTGGGCACCACGCCGACGGCCCGCAGGGCGCGGATGCCGCCGATGCCGAGGATGATCTCCTGCTGGATGCGGGTGTGGTGGTCGCCGCCGTACAGCTGCGCCGTGATGGCGCGGTCCTCGGGGCGGTTCTCGGGGATGTTGGCGTCGAGCAGGTACAGCGGCACCCGGCCGACCTGGATGTGCCAGATCTTCAGCTTCAGCTCGCGGCCCGGCAGCGGCACCGACACCAGCACGGGGTTGCCGGCGGCGTCCAGCTGCGGGATCAGCGGCAGGGTGAAGAAGTCGTTCTCGGGGTAGCGCTCCTGCTGCCAGCCGTCCACGTTCAGGTACTGGCGGAAGTAGCCCTCGCGGTACATGAGGCTGACGCCGACGAGCGGCAGGCCGAGGTCGCTGGCGCTCTTGAGGTGGTCGCCGGCGAGGACGCCGAGGCCGCCGCTGTACACGGGCACGCTCTCGTGGATCCCGAACTCGGCCGAGAAGTAGGCGATCTTCAGGTCGCCGTCGGTGGCCCCGTGCGCCTCGCGGAACCAGGTCGGCGCCTTGAGGTAGTGGTCGAGCGCCGCGGCGACGCGGTCCATGTGCGCGAGGAAGCCGTCGTCCCCTTCCAGTTCGACGAGGCGGTCCTGCGACGTGGCGGCCAGCAGCCGGATGGGGCTGTGGTCGAGCATCTCAAACAGGTCGGGGTTGACGCGGCGGAACAGCGCGACGGCGTCGGCGTTCCAGCACCACCACAGGTTGTAGGCGAGCGTGTTGAGAGGCTTGAGACGCTCCGGGATGCTGGGCAGGACCGTGTACGTGCGGATCGAGCGACCGGGCATGAAGACCCCCGAAGAACGCGTGGTAGCCGGTCGGTCGGGAGATGGCCCGCGAACCGGGCCGACCAGTCCGGTAGAACTGGGGTAGTTTAGAGAGACTGGAACGGCGATTCAATTCGGACTGCGGTGTCGGCGGAAGTGGTTGCGGAGTAGCAGGATAGTCCCCGAAGTCGGCCCCGCAAGGGCTCGGAGCGTTCGATTCCCCCGGACCCCTTACGGGGCCGGCTCCGGGGGCGTGACCACGGTCCCTTCCGGCGGGCAGCCGGCGTCGAGGTAGCCTTGCAGGATTAGCTGCGCCGCCACGCGGTCGCGGCGCTCCTTCCGCTGCTTCGGGTTCAGCTTCGCCAGCCGCAGGAAGTCCTCGGCCGCGGCCGTCGTGCAGCGCTCGTCCCACCACACCACCGGAAGGCCGGTCACGCCCGCGAGCCACGCGCCGAACACGCGCGACTCCTTCGCCTTGATCCCCTCCTCGCCGCCCGTGTGGAGTGGTAGCCCGACCACCACCCCCACCACCCGCTCGGCGGCGACCAGTTTGGCGAAGTACGGTCCGTCCAGCGCCGGCCCGCGGACGACGTACGTCTCCAGCGGCGACGCGACGAGCCGGTCGGGGTCGGACACGGCCAGCCCGATCCGGACGGTGCCGGGGTCGAAGCCCAGGAGTCGTCCCGGGGACTTTGGGACGGGGGGACTCAGGGACGCAGGGACGGAAGTCGAGCCCGCTTCCTCCGTCCCTGAGTCCCTGAGTCCCTGAGTCCCTGAGTCCCTGAGTCCCCCAGTCACAGGTAGCGCTCCAGGCCGCGGGCGCGGATCGCGTCCACCAGCTTCTTCACCTCGCCCTCACGGTCCTTCGACGCCACCAGCGTCGCGTCGCCGTTCTGGATGATGATCAAATCCGTCACCCCCAGCGTGCCGACGAGGTGCCCGGCGTCCGACACGATCACGCAGCCGCCCGTCTCGACGCCGACGTGCAGCCCCTGTACGGTGTTCCGCGCCGCGTCCTGCGGGTTGCGACGCTCCAGCGCCAGCCAGCTCCCCACGTCGTCCCACTGGTACGGGGCGTGGAGCACCAGCACCTTGCCGGCCTTTCCCGCGTCCTGCATCACCGCGTAGTCGATGCTCACCTTCTCGGCGGCGGCGTACTCGGCGCGGAACACGCGGTCGAAGTCGGGCGTGCCCCACGCCGCGGCGATGCGCTGTACCGTGTCGTGCAGCGTCGGCTTGTTCGCCCTCAGCTCGCCGAGCACGGCCGCGGGCTTCCACACGAAGATGCCGGCGTTCCACAGGTGCCGGCCGCCCACGACGTACCTCTCGGCCGTCGCATCGTCCGGCTTCTCGACGAACGCCGCCACCTTCGACGCCTGCACGCCCTGCCGCGTGCCCGCGCCGCCGGCGAGTTCGATGTAGCCGTAGCCGGTGCTGGGGAACGTCGGCGGGATGCCGAACGTCAGCAGCGACGTGGGGTTCTCGTTCGCCAGCTGCTCCGCGGCGTGGACGGCGCGGTGGAACTCGGCGACGGGCTCGATGACGTGGTCGGCCGGCATCACGATGATGGTCGCGTCCGGGTCGTCCTTCGCGATGATCGCCGCGCCGAGGCCGACGCACGCGGCGGTGTCGCGGCGGGCCGGCTCGCCGATGACGTGGCTCGCCGGCAGTTCCGGCAGCTGCGCCGCGCTGTCGGCGACGTAGGCGTCGCCGGTGAGGACCCACGTTCGTTCAGGCGGCACTTGCGCCGAGATGCGATCGACCGTTTCCTGCAGCAGGGTGCGGTCGCCGGCGAAGGAGAGGAACTGTTTGGGCCGGCGGTCGCGGCTGCGCGGCCAGAACCGGGTGCCGCCGCCGCCGGCCATGATCATCGCGTGGAGCATCGGGCGTGGGGTCCTTAGCGCAGGTGGGTCGGGCCGGTGACGGCGAGGCCAGGGGGAATCTTCGAGCGCAGCTCGGCCGCGTCAAGCGCCAGCAGCGGCGACACCTCGACCGCGTGGCCGTGCGTCGTCACGCCGGCCGCCTCCAGCCAGCCGGCGTGTAGCGCGATCAGCGCGGCGCGCACCGTCTCGGGCGAGTCGGGGCCGGTGGCGTTCTTCAGCGGCGCGAACTCCTCCGCCCGCGGCGTCTCGACCGTCAGCCACCGCTCGGCCATCGGCAGCGCGTCGAATACGAACAGCTCGAACTTCAGCGCCTCGACCTCGCCGCCGGCCGTCGGCACCGTCTTGCGCGCCAGGTGGTACGCCAGCCCGCCGCGGCCCGTGACGCGGCCCAGGAACGGCACCGAGAACAGGTGAATCGCCGGGCTGCCGGCGCGGAACCGCAGGCGGCCGTCGGCCTCGCGCTCGGCCGCCATCTCCGCCGGCAGGTCGGAGTACTCGATGATGCCGCAGCGGCCGTCGACCGCCGCCAGGATGCCGACCTTCTCGCCCGGCTGCTCCTTGAGGACCACCTTCGACGACACCTCGGCCGCGGCCGCGAGGTGCCGGCCGACGAAGCCCGGGTCGCAGACCTTCACCAGCGGGTTGTCCACCTGAAAGTAGAAGACGTGCTCCACGCCGCGCGTCCGCAGGTCGGCGAGCAGTCCGGTCTCGGCCAGCGCGGTGAGCGTGCCGCCGTGGCCGTTCGGGCTCTCGAAGAGTTTGCCCGGCCGCTCCAGGATCAGCCGCCCGGTCGCCCGCTCGACCGCCGGCATCGTCCCCTGCTGGAAGAACACCACGTCGGGTTCCGCGAGCCCGAAGAAGCGCTCGGCGCGGAAGTAGGCCTCGGTCTCGGCGTGGGTGGCGGGGCTGGTCATGACCAGCAGCGGGACCGGCTTGCCGTAGCGACGCGACAGCGCCAGCACCTTCTCGGCGTGAATCCGGAACAGGGTCGCGCCGCTGACCGGGCCGACGGGGTACATCCCCTTCGGCTGGTCGGAGCCGAGCCGCGTCCCCTGCCCGCCGGCGACCAGCAGCGCCGCCACCGCCCCGGCGCGGAGGGCCGCCTCGCCACGGGCCACGGCTTCGGCGGTCGCCGGCGCTTCGAGCGGCACGGGGGCGATGCGGTGGCGCGGCGGCAGCGCGGCGTGCGGCTCGTCCTTGCGGCGGTAAAGCGCGTCCAGTTCGCCGAGGTCGATGCCGGCGAGTTGCGCGACGAGCGCGCCCCGGTCCGCCGGCGCGAGGGCGTCCCAGCCGGCGAGGACGTGCTCCTGGCCGTGGGCCGCGAGGCGGTGCCGTAGGTCGGGGGGGACGTGGGTCATGGGTGCGCTACGCCGCGAGCGGCGGAAGAATTAGAACTCGAACTCGAGCCCGTCGTACCCCAGCTCGACGCCCGGCGGCAACCCCGCGCTGATCGCGTCGTGGTCCATCAAGTGCCCGAGGTGCGTCAGGTACGCCCGCCGCGGCTGCACCCGGTCGATCACCTCCAGCGCCTGCTCCAGGCTGAAGTGCGACGGGTGCGGCTTCAGCGGCCGCAGCGCCCCGAGGATCAGCACGTCCAGCCCCTCCAGCAGCGGCCAGCTCCGGTCGGGGATGCCGCTCACGTCGGTGCAGTAGGCCAGGTTCCCGACGCGGAAGCCGTACACGTGGAACCGGCCGTGCGCGAACGGGATCGGCGTCACGAGTTCGCCGCACGCCGCGAACGGGGTGTCGTCGATGCGGCGGAACTCGACCTTCGGTACGACGCCGACGGGGATGTCCTCGCTGCCCGGCTCGAAGGCGTAGGAGTACACCCGCCGGACCACCTCCTCGGTGTCGGCGTCGCAGTACAGCGGCAGCGGCGCCTTCAGCAGCAGCGGCATGAGCCGCAGGTCGTCGAGGCCGAAGACGTGATCGACGTGGTAGTGCGTGTAAACGACGGCGTTCACCAGCCCGACGCCGGCGCGGACGAGTTGCAGCCGCACCTCGGGGCTGGTGTCGATGAGGATGGTGCCGCCCGGCGCCTGGATGAGGGCCGAGGTGCGGAGGCGGTGGTTCTTCGGGTTCGGCGAGCGGCAGACGGCGCAGTCGCAGCCGATCATCGGCACCCCGACGGAGGTGCCGGTGCCCAGAAAGGTGAAGGTCCGGCCCGCGCTCATGGCGGAATTATAGCCCGCCGGCGCCGCCGAATGACGAATGACGAATGACGAATGACGGCGGGCGATTTCGTCATTCGTCATTCGTCATTTCCTACCGCCCCCAGTGCTCGGCCGGGGCGCCGTACTTGTCGCGCGGGTCGCGCGACGTCGGCCCGGTCAGTTCCACCGGCTTGTACCCGCCGGTGGCGGCGAAGTAGAGGATCAGCAGCAGGAACCCCGCCGCCAGCACCGCCGGGATCGCGGCCGTCCACTTCAACGCCGTCTTCGCCCCGTACGTCCGGGCCTCGTCGAGCGGCTTCTGGTCGGTCACGAAGTTCGGCCGGCCCTCCGCCTCCCACCACGACTTCAGCTTCGACAGCGACTCCTTCAACTTCGCCTCGACCGGCTTCCCCTCCTTCTCCTGCTCGGCGATCGTCGCCAGGTCGGCGTCGAGGGTCGTCGGCTTGGCGTCCGGCTTGCGCACGCCCTTGTCGTCCGTCCCGGCGGCGTAGTCGTCGAACACCTTCAGCTTGGCGTTGTCCAGCCCGGCCACCGGCGGCGCCTCCGCCGGCGCCAGGTCGGTCACCAGCGGGAACCCGGACGGCTCCGGCGCCTTGTACCGGGCGTACGTCGCCGGCGACGTGGCGGTGATCTTCTCGACCGCGAAGTAGTCCTGCTTGTAGCCGATGCCGGGGCTGCCGAGGAGGCCGGCGGCGAGCATCCCGGTGCCGCCGCTGAGGCCCAGCGCCAGCGCCCCGCCCTTCGGGAACCGCTCCGAGATCACCCCCAGCAGCGTCGGCCAGTAGAACGTCTTGCCGATGCCGTACACGGTCACCGCGAGCACCCACGGCACCACCGAGTCGGTGAACGGCAGCCCGAGCATGAACAGCCCGGCGGTGCCGAGCAGGGCGCTCACAAACAACAGGCCGATCGGGTTGATCTTGTGGACGATCGGCCCGGCGAAGAACCGCAGGGTGAACATCAGCAGGTTCGTCCAGATGAACACCATCAGCGCCGTGTTCTGGTTCACCAGCACCCGCTCGGTGATGTTCGTGATCCAGCTGTCGGTGCCGAGCTCGACGTACCCGACCAGGGCGTGCATCACGTACAGGAACAAGATCAGGATGCTGCCGAACGCGAACCGGGTGGCGCCGGCGTAGGCCAGCCACACGGCGCCGGCCCCGGCCCACCCGAGCCACGCCGGGAACTCGACGTTCACCGCCTTGCTGATCATCGGCAGGATCTGCGTGTTCAGCGTCAGCCCGAACAGCCCGACGGCGGCGGCGACGCCGACCATGCCGATCGTCCCCATCTGGTCGGGCATCGACACCCCGGCGGTGTCGGCCTCGGACCGCGGGAAGGGGCGGTTGAACATCATCAGCCCGTACGCCAGCACCGGCACCAGGAACACGCCGAGCTTGTACTCCCAGCGGATCGTCTCGCCCGAGTAGTTGAACCCGAGCAGGATGACGGCCCCGAGGATGAGCCCGAGCGGCCAGCCGGCGTGGAGGATGTTCAGCCAGTGCGTCTTGTTCTTCGGGAACAGCGTGGCGGTGAGCGGGTTGATGACCGCCTCACAGGTGCCGTTGCCGAACGCGAACAGCCACATGCCGAGGTTCAGGCACGTGAACGCGGCGGTCTTGCCGTAGGCGTTGTAGACCGGGGTGGCGGCGAACGTGAGGATGGCCGACGAGGCGTGGAGCAGGAAGGCGACGGCCATGAGCCGGCCGTACCCGAACCGGTCGGCGAGGAAGCTGAAGAAGATGATGGCGAGCCCGAAGCCCCACAGGCCGCCGCCGTTGATGGTGCCGAGTTCGGCCTGGGTGAAGCCGAACTGCTGCCCCCAGTCTTTCACGATCGCCCCGCGGACGGAGAACCCGATGCCGGCGGCGATGAGGGTGGCGAAACTCGCCCAGAACAGGATGCGGTCGTTCAGGCTCGGCCGGTCGGCCGAGCGGGTGGCGCCGTTCACGAAACGACTCCGGGGGGAGGGTGGGGGTGCGTGGTAAAGCGGCGAGTATAACCGCGGGTGCCCGTGAGTGTTTACGAAAAACCCGGTGGGTGGGCGAGTTACCGACGGGAGCGAAAACCCGGCGTCGCGCGTGACAGGTGAACAAATGTAAACTACGTCTTGGTAGAGTCAAGGAATTCTGTTCACCCGCCTCACCGACCGCCAGCGAGCGACGCTTCCCCCTTGCACCCGCCGGCCGCCGCGGTATACCCGGGCCTCCCGAACTTCTGCCGCCGAGGACGCGTGGGCATGGACGCCACAGCCCGGTTCCGCCGCACGCTCGGCCTCGTCGCGCTGCTCGCCGGCTGTCAGGCCGCCGCCGCCGACCGCCCCGTCGGCCGCGCCCAGAGCCCCGACGGCCCGCTGCCCCCCGTTGCGCCACTCGCCCCGGCCGCCCCCGTCGCCCCGGCCGCCCAGCCCGCCTCATTCACCGCGCCGCCGGTCAAGGCGGCCGCCGCGGCCCTCGCCGGCGACCCGCGCATCAAGGTCGTCGCGCTCGTCGGCCTGCGCAACACCGTCACCGAACAAGAGGTGTGGGAGGCGGCCCGGCAGCGCGTGCAGGACTACATCAACGTCGTGGACGGCCCCGGCGGCAAGCAGACGGTCGTGAAGGACGACGCGAAGGCGAAGGAAGTTTACAACGACGAGCTGAAGCGGATCGTGGAGCGCGAGCTGGTGCTGGAGGAGATGGAGGCGAAGCTCAAGAAGGCGGGCAAGGCGGCGGTGATGGACGACATCAAGGACTTCGCCGGCAAGCTCGCCGACCGCAAGCTGCGCGACTTCAAGAGCCGCACTAAGGCCAAGACCGACGACGACTTCCGCGCCGCGCTGGCCGTGATGGGCCTGACGCCGGGCGTGGTGAAGCGGCAGATCGAGCGGCAGGTGATGGCCGACGAGTACGTCCGCAACAGCCTGAAGGACCGCGGCCGGACGGTGAGCCTGGGCGACGTGCGCCGGTACTACGACGAGCACCCGGACGAGTACTCGCGGCCCGAGGCAGTGGCGTGGCAGCACATCTTCATCAGCGCCGCCCGCTTCCCGACGCGCGAGGCCGCCCGCCAGCACGCCGAGAAGGTGCGCGCCGAGGCGGCGGCCGGCGCGAACTTCGAGGCGCTGTGCAAGCAGCACGACCACGGCATCGCGGCGAACCAGCGGGCCGAAGGCGTGGGCCACAAGCGCGGCGAGATCCAGCCGGCGGAGCTGGAGCCGGTGGTGCTGGCGACGCCGGCCGGCGGCGTGGCGGCGGTGGTGGAGACGCCGCCGGGGTACCACATCGCCAAGGTGGCGACGCGGCAGGAGGCGGGCCGGCTGCCGTTCACGGTGCAGGTGCAGGACGACATCCGCGAGAAGCTGATGCGGAAGATGCAGGAGGCGGAGTACAAGCGGATCGTGGGCGAGTTGTGGCAGCGCGGCGTGGTCCACTTCATCTCCACCCCGTGACACCGGTCGTGGTGACGGGGATTTGTGCGTCCGTCACCCCCTGCCCCTTCCCGCACACATGTGTCTAATTTTATGCACAAGGCGGGGGCATGAGCCCCCGCCAGTCGCATTTTAAGTTCAAACTCCAAAATCGTTTACGGCTTTCCAACCGCATTTTTGCAGGTCAAGGGTGTCCGTCGAAGTTGTGTCGGATAACAATGGGGGGGTCGCCCGGAACCCCCTCACGGAAAGAGCACCCTGATGACGGTTCGCGCCCTCCTCGCCCTCGCCCTCCTGACCGCCCTCACCCTCGACTCCGAAGCCGGCCCGTTCCGCCGGCGGTCGCAGCCGAGTTCACCGGCCCCCAGCTACCAACCCACCTACCAACCCCCCTACCAACCCCCCTACCAACCCGCCTCGGTGGAATCCGTCACGAGCACGAGTCACTACACGCCGATCGCGGCGACCGACTCCGTGAGCGGCGACGGGCTCGACGAGGTGAACGCCCTCCGCGCCGCGCGCGGGCTGCGGCCGTTCGCCCGTGACGCGGCGCTGACGGAAGGTGCCCGCGCGTGTGCCGCGGCCCGTGCGGCGCGCTTCCAGTTCGGCCACACGTCGAACGACTTCGCGTTCCTGCCGCCGGGTGCGGCGGCGAGCGCGGCCGGCTGCGCCGCCTACCCGGCGTCCTACGGGTGGATGAGCTGCTGCGTGTACGACGGCGGCACCACCGCCGGCGCCGCGTGGGTGGCCGGCGCCGACGGCAAGCGCTACATGCAGCTGTTCGTGCGCTAACGGGATCGGCGAGCCGGGGCCGGACGCCCCCGGCTCGCCAACATCACATCTTCTGCACGGGCGGGATCGGCCCCTTCGCCCCGCCCCAGTCCGTCGGCCGGTAGCGGATGTCCAAGTGCGGCGTCTCCACCCGCACGCCGCCGCGGTGCTTACTCGTCATCACCGCGTCCAGCACGCCGGTCGTCAGCAGCGTCCGCTCCACCGGGTACGGGGCGTGGCCCGTGCGGACCAGCGAGTCGATCGCCTTCGTCAACTCGGCGAAGTGCGCGAACGGGTCGGGCTGTTGCAGGTAGAACTGGCACGCCACCGGGTCGCGGCCGCGGACCTGGCCGGCGAACACGAACGCCCCGCCGTCGCCCTCGTGGACCCAGCCGTTGGGCATCACCACGAACGCCCGGAACCCGTCGCGGTACTCCACCTCGAACGTCCCCGCGTCGCGCGCCTTCGCCGTCAGGTCGCGGACGTCGCCCTGCGCGTGCGCGGGGACGCGCCGCAGGCCCGCTTCGAGCAGCGGCTTCGTCCAGGCGTGGCGGTCGAGTGCGGCCCACATCGCCGGCCCGGTGTGGCACGTCACCGCGCTCACGCCCGTCTCCTCGCGGCCGCGGCGCTCGACCATGCACTGCAACCCTTCAAGCGCGTGGAAGCCGTACCCCTCGAACGGGCCGTAGCCGATCTGCACGGCGCCGACCAAATCACAGCCGCGCGGCAGTTCCAGCTCGGGCTTGCGCCAGGTCACGGGGATGCTCGATCCCGCGAGGAACGGCACCATCAGCCGGCGGGCGGTGTCGTACATCCACTTCGCGTCGTCCCACGTCGCCGCGAGGTGCTTGTCGTTGAACACCGGCACCGACTTCTTGGTGCGCTCGAAAACGGCAGCGATTTCCGCGAAGAAGCGGCGGCGCGGGTAGAGGAGCTGGCCGCGGTCGTTGGTCGGGTACTGGCCGTGCTCACCGATCGACAGCACGCCGTCCACGGCGAGCGTGTCGGTGCCGAGGGTGAGTGCTTCGCTCACGGTGTTGCAGATGCGGAAGCCGTGGCGCTTCGCCAGCTCGCGGCTCATGTCGGTCTTGGGCACCTGGTCGGTGACGAGCGACACGAGTTGCAGGTCGGGGCGGGTGCCGTCGGGGTAGCCGCCGAGGAGGTTGCGGAGGATGACGTCGGCGTGCGACCACCGACGGTACTCGGTGACGACCGCGGCGACCTTCTTCGGGGGCATGGGGGCTCCACAGTGCCGGGTCAGGCGATGATCGCGCGGATCGGCGCGCCGTGGTCGATGTCCAGCCGCTTCCGGCCCGGCACCTCCAGCCGCCGGCTGTCGAGGCCGAGCTGGTGCAGGATCGTGGCGTGCACGTCGGTCACGTAGTGGCGGTCCTCGACGGCGTGGAAGCCGATCTCGTCCGTCGCCCCGTGGACGACGCCGCCCTTCAGCCCGCCGCCGGCCAGCGCCACGCTGAACCCGTAGACGTGGTGGTCGCGGCCGTCCGCGCCCTGCGTGCCGGGCGTGCGGCCGAACTCGGTGGCGAACACCACCATGGTGTCGCGCAACAACCCCGTCCGCTTCAGGTCGGCGAGCAGCCCGGCGACGGGCTTGTCCACCGCGAGGCAGTTGCGCTGGTGGTTCGCCTTCAGGCCGCCGTGCGCGTCCCACACGCCGGCGCCGCCGGCGCCGTGCTGCACCTGGATGAAGCGGACGCCGCGCTCGACCAGCCGCCGGGCCGCGAGCATCTGCATGCCGAACTCGCGCGTCTCGGCGCGGTCGATGCCGTACAGCTTCTTCGTCTCCTCCGTCTCGGCCGCGAAGTTCAGCACCTCCGGCAGCGACCGCTGCATGCGGAAGGCCAGCTCGTAGCTCCGCACCCGCGCGTCGAGCGCCGGGTCGGCCGGGTACTCGACGCCGCGGAGCCGGTTCAGCCGCTCGGTGAGCGCGAAGCCGGCCCGCTGTTCGGCTTCCGTGATCGGGCCTTCCGGTCGGCCGTAGTCGAGCGGGTTGGCGGGATCGACGCGGACCGGCACGGCGTCGTGGGCGGGGCCGAGGTAGTGGCCGTCCTTGAGGTTCCAGTACTCGCGGCGGCCCATGCTGACGAACTGCGGCAGGTTGTCGTTGAGCGACCCGAGGCCGTAGTGGACCCACGCCCCGAGCGTCGGGTACTCGCCGTCGAGCATGTGCCGGCCGGTGTGGAACTGCGTCTGGGCGCCGTGGTTGTCGTCCGTCGTCCACATGGAGCGGACGACGGCGAGGTCGTCGGCCCGGTCGCGGAGGTGCGGCAGCCAGTCGCTGACCTCGATGCCGGACTGCCCGCCGCGGGCCGAGCCCACTTGCAGCGGGTAGAGGCGGTTGCGCTGCTGGCCGTTGGCGTCGTTGACGACGGTGACGCGGTTGAGGGCGAGCTTCGCGGGGTTCTGCGTGTCGGCGAACGGCGTCTCGGCGATGGTCTTGCCGGCGTACTTCGTGAGCATCGGCTTGGGGTCGAACGTCTCCATGTGGGACACGCCGCCGTTCATGAACAGCCAGATGACGGACTTGGCCTTGGGGGTGAAGTGCGGCCGGCCGGTGGGCGGCGCCCACGGCGCGGCGGGGTCGGCGCGGCCGTCGCGGTGGAGCATGGCGGCGAGGGCGAGGCCGGTGAACCCGTGGCCGAGGTCGGCGAGGAACGCGCGGCGGTGCATGAGAGGCGCTCCGGAGGATAGCCGCAAAAAAGCACAAAAGACACAAAAAGGAAGACCACAAAATTCAGGTCGCGGACAGCGATTCGGACATCACGTACTTCTTGACAAAGAATCGCGGGGCGCCGAAGTTCACGAACAGGCCGTGTTCGAGCCGCGACGAGCGAAGGTAGCCGAGGAGCTGGGCGACGTGCTCGTCGGTCGTCGTCCGCACCGCCTTCGACTCGACTACCAGAATTCCTTCGACGAGGAGGTCGGCGAAGAAGTCGCCGAGGGGTGTCCCGTCCTCGTCGTACACGTCGATCGGGCGCTGCGTTTCGACGTGGAGCCCCTGCTTACGAAGTCGGTGCGCCAACCCACGCTCGTAAACCTTCTCCTGGTGTCCGTTCTTGAGGTACGAGTGGAGCGCGAACCCAGTTTCGCGGACGATGTCGCACAGCTCGAAGACCGTCCCCCACGGCTTCATGGCTCCCCCCTCCGTTCCTGTCTTAACCCTCTTGGTCTTCCTTTTTGTGTCTTATGTGCCTTTTTGCGGCCAACCGGCTTGCTCCGCTATCACCTCACGGTGACGAAGTCGTTGTGGTTCACCAGCGCCTGCACGAGCAGCGCCCGCGCCCGGCGGGTGCGCTCGGCCGGGGCGCCGCCGTTCGCGGCCCGCAGCTCGGCCAGCCCCTCGACGCACGCCGTCAACTCGGCCGCGCTCGGCGTCGTGCCCAGCACCGTCTCGAACGCCGCCGTCACAAACGCCGCGTCGTCGGCCGCGGGGATGCGCCCGGCGATCTTCCCCGCCGCGCCGATGGCGAAGCCGCTGTTCCACAGCGCCAGCGCCTGCTGCGGCACCACGCTCTCGGTGCGGCGGTAGCAGTCCAGCACGTTGGCGTCGTCGAAGATCGACAGCAGCTTGTGGTGGTCGTTGTGCGACTGGAAGAAGTACATCGCCCGCCGCCGGCTCGTGTCCTGCTCGGCCAGCGGGATCGGCGGACCGCCGCGCGTCAGGTCCAGTTCTCCGCTCAGGTGCAAGAGGCTGTCGCGGATCGTCTGCGCCGTCATCCGCGTCGGGTTCATGCGCCACAGCTTGCGGTTCTCGGGGTCCGCCGCGGCGCTCGCCTCCGCCCCCTTCGCCGAGGAGGACAGGCGGTACACGCCCGACGTGACGACGACGCGGTGGAGGTGCTTGAACGACCAGCCGTGCTCCATGAAGTCGGCGGCGAGCCAGTCGAGCAACTCGGGGTGGGTCGGGGCGGTGCCCTTGCGGCCGAAGTCGAACACCGTCGGCACCAGCGGCTGACCGACGTGCCGCAGCCAGACGTGGTTCACGACCACGCGGGCCGTCAGCGGGTTGCTGCGGTCCGTCAGCCAGCGGGCGAGCGCGGTGCGGCGGCCGGTGCTCGTGGTCGGGTACGGCCGGGCCTTCGCGGCGGCGTCGGTGTCCAGGTTCGACTCGCGGGTGCGGACGGCGCCGGGGAAGCGCTGCGCCAGTGCCGGCGGCGGCACTGTGCCGGCCTTCGCGTGCCCCTCGAACTCGCGCGCCGCGGCGAGCGCGTCGTCGGCCGCCTTTGTGGCCTTCTCCAGCGCCAGGACCACGCCGAGCGACGGCCCGCCGACCACCGCTTGCGCCTTCGCCGCGGCGCGCGCTCGCAGCTTCGCGGCGTCCGCCGCGGCCGACGCCTTCGCCACGTGCGCGGCGGCGATGTCGGGCCGCAGCCCCGGCTGCACCGCCAGCAGCGGCAGCTTCACCGGCTCGATCGTCAGCCCGGTCGGCGCCAGGAAGCGCGGTAGGCCCGGCTCGACGACGCGGGTCTTGTCAGGGGTGCGCTCGTCGCCGCGGACGTGGAACGGCGTCTTGGCGTCGGGGTTGGCGTCGAACGCCCGCGCCAGCCCGGCCTTCACCTCGTCGAGGTCGGGCGTCAGGTCGGTGCGGAGCTGGTACGGCTCGAACACGGCGCGAAGGCGGTAGTAGTCCGTCTGCGTCACCGGGTCGTACTTGTGGTCGTGGCACTTGGCGCAGTTCGTCGTCAGCCCCATCAGCCCCTTGCCGGTGTGCTCGACCACCTCGTCGAGCCACGTCGTGCGGTTGAACAGGAAGTACGGCCGGGCCAGGTAGCCGGTGGCGCGGAGCTTCAGCGGGTCGGTCGGGTACAGCTCGTCGGCGGCGAGCATCTGGCGGACCATCTCGTCGTAGCCCACGTCGGCGGCGAACGCCTCCACGGCCCAGTCGCGCCACCGCCACACGTGCCGCTGACTGTTGCGGAGCTCGGCCCCGAGCCCCCACCAGTCGGAGTAGCGCCAGATGTCCAGGAAGTGCCGCGCCCAACGCTCGCCGTACTGCGGCGACGCCAGGAGTTCATCGACGACGCGCTCGTAGGCGTCGGGGCGGGCGTCGGTCTCGAAGGCGGCTTGCTGCGCGGGCGTCGGCGGGAGACCGATCAAATCCAGGTAAACGCGCCGCAGCAGGACGCGCTTGTCGGCGGGGCCGACGGGAGTGAGCTTGCCCCGGCCGGCGACCACGAAGGCGTCGATCGGGTTGCCCGCGGCCGGCGGCGTCGGCTTCACGACGGGTCGGAACGCCCAGTGGTCGCGCGGGTCGGGCTCGGGGCGGTCGTCGGCGGGCACCTTCGCCCCGCCGTCGATCCACGCCCGCAGCTTCGCCACCTGCTCGGCCGTGAGCGCGTGCCCCTCCGGCGGCATCCGCGTGTCGTCGGTCGCGGTCACCCGCGCGATCAACTCGCTTCCCGCGGCCTTCCCGGGAACGACGGCGCCGGCGGCGGTCATGGCGGCGCCGGTGTCGAGGCGGAGTTTGGCCTTCTGTTGCAGGACGCCGTGGCAGGCGTAGCAGCGCTCGCGGAGGAGCGGCTGCACGTCCTTGCGGTAGTCCTGGGCGACGGCCGGCGACGCGGCGGCGAGCAGCGCCAGGGCGGCGAGGGGAGTCCGCATGGGGCGGGTCCGGGGCGGACGGGCGCGGGAGGAAGGCTGTGGTGTAGCGTAAGCGGGCGCGGGGACGGGTGCAAGGCGCGAATGCGTGTGGCGGAGCCCCGAAGGGGCGTCAGCCAATAGCCCAGGGCTTGCGCCCTGGGCTATTGGCTACCGCCCCTTCGGGGCTCCGGACCAGACGCCGGAAGCACCAAGCCGCAGGCACTCAGCGGCCCGGCAGCCCCGTGTACTCGTTCGGGTACACCGCGTCCACCGGGCTCGGCGCGAACGTGTCGCGGTACAGGTCGGCCGGCGTCGGGTGCGGCTCGCTCGTCGCCTCCACCGCCGCCGCGTCCGCCTCGGCCCGCGCCTCGTCGCGCAGCTGCCGGACGCCGTCGGCGTCGATCGCCGCCGCGTCGATCAGCCGCTGCTCGAACAGCGCCAGCGGGTCGGCCTCCGCCCAGTCCCGCTGGGCGCCGCTGCTCGACGAGTGGCCGTGCATCCGGCTCACCATCACCTCCAGCAGGTACGGCTTGCGGCCCTGCCGGCACACCCGCATCGCCCGGTCCAGCGCGTGCCACACCACCACCGGGTCGGTCCCGTCCACCGTCGCCGAGTCCACCCCGTACGGCAGCGCCCGGTCGGAGATCGGCCGCCGCGTGTGGACGGTCTCGAACGGCGTCGAAATGCCCGTGCGGTTGTTGGTCACGATCATCAGCACCGGCAGCGAATTGCCCGGCTGCGTCGCCCAGTTCAGGCAGCTCTCGAAGTCGCCTTCCGCGGTGCCGGCGTCGCCGCCGACGACGACCGAAATCCCCTCGCCGCCGTACCGCTTCTGCACCAGCGCGGTGCCGGGGGCCATCACGTACTGCACCTCGATCACGCTCGACACCGGCAGGACGTTCCACTCCGGGACGCAGTAGTGGCCGACGAAGTTGCGGCCGCGGCTGTGCCGGTCGGTGGCGCGCATGGCCAGCTGCCGGAGGTGGTCGGTCATGCTCATGCCCATGGCGAGCATGGTGCCGGCGTTGCGGTAGTGGAGGTGGAGGTAGTCGAAGGCGGGGCCGCGGCCCTTGAGGACTTGCCGGCCGAGGCAGACGTTGAACGCCTCCTCGCCGGGGCCGCCGATCCAGAAGAACGCCTCGCCCGACTTCGACATCTTGATCGAGCGCTCTTCCAGCGCCCGGGTGCGAACCATCTGGCGGTACAGCGTCAGCGCCAGTTCGGCCGAGATGGCGTCGCGGCCGGTGCGGACGACGGCCGCGGGGCGGGTGCTCGCGCCGCTGCGGCGCGGCCCGCCGGCGCGGCCTTCGGGAGGTTCCTCGTCGGCGTTTTGCTCCGGCATGAAAGCGACCCCGGGACGGGAAGGGGTGGAAGAGGTATCGGCATTATACCACGGGGACGGGCGACGGTAGTGGGGAACCCGGCGAGCGGCCGGCGTGAGCCGGCTGTTGTCGTGCGCGTCCGTGGCGCTCGACAACAGCCGGCTCACGCCGGCCGCTCGCCTGTTCACTTCCCGATCAGCGCGTCGAAGTCGTCCTCGGTCAGCACCGCGACGCCCAGTTCCTTCGCCTTGTCCAGCTTGCTGCCGGCCTTCTCGCCGGCCAGCAGGTAGTCCGTCTTCTTGCTCACGCTGCCGCTCGGCTTGCCGCCCGCCTTGCGGATCACGTCCTCGATCTCCTCCCGGCCATACCGCGTCAGCGTCCCGGTTACCACCACGGTTTTCCCCTGCAACGGCAGCCCCGCCGCCGTCGCCGCCGCGGCCCGCTTCTCCTCCGTCAGCGTCAGCCCCAGCTCGCGGAAGTCGGCGATCATGTTCCGCGTCGCGTCCGCCTCGAAGAACGCGCGAATCCCCTTCGCCCGCTCCGGCCCCACGCCCTCGGCGGCCAACAATTGCTCGTCGGTCGCGGCCAGCAGCGCGTCGATGGTCAGGAACTCCTGCGCCAGGATGTCGGCCATGCTGTCGGCGACGCCGGGGACGCTGATGCCGGCGAGCACCCGCGCCAGCCCGCGCGGCTTGCTCGCCTGAATGCCGTCGAGCAGGTTGTCGGCCCACTTGCCGCTCGCCTTCTTGGCGTCCTTCGGCGGTCGGGCCTTCAGCAAGTCCTCCTTCGTGAGGCGGTACAGGTCCGGCAGCGTTTCCACCAGATCGGCGGCGAGGAGCTCGTCGACCACCGCCTCGCCGAGCCCCTCGATGTCCATCGCGGCGCGGCGGGCGAACTGGAGCAACTGCCGCTTCAACTGGCCGCCGCAGGCGCCGCGCGGGGCGGTGCAGAAGTAGAACGGACTCCCCTCGTCGCGCTTCGTGGCGGCGCCGCAAACCGGGCACGCCGTCGGCCACGCGAACTTCGTTTCCGCGCCGGTGCGGGCGGCCGTCTCCACGCGCACCACCTGCGGGATGATCTCGCCGGCCTTCTCGACCACGACCGTGTCGCCGACTCGGACGTCCTTCCGCTCCATCTCGTCGGCGTTGTGCAGGCTCGCCTTGCTGACGGTGGTGCCGGCCAGCCGCACCGGCGGGTCGAAGTGCGCCACCGGCGTGAGCTTACCGGTGCGACCCACCTGCACCTCGACGCGGGCCAGTTTGGTCATCGCCTGCTCGGCCTCGAACTTGAACGCCCGCGCCCAGCGCGGGAACTTGCTCGTGTAGCCGAGCCGCTCGCGCTGCGAGAAGTCGTCCACCTTCACGACCATGCCGTCGGTGTCGTAGCCCAGGTCGTGCCGCTTCGTGTTCCACTCCGCGCAGTGGGCGATAACGCCGTCGATGTCGGGGAAGTGCTTCGTTTCCGGGTTCACCGGGAAGCCGAACGCCTTCATCGCCTCCAGCGACGCGAGGTGCGACGTGACGGCGAAGCCGTCGAGGGCGCCGAGCGCGTAGGCGAAGAAGCGGAGCTTGCGCCGCGCCACCTCCTGCGGGTCCAACATGCGGATCGAACCCGCCGTGAGGTTGCGGCAGTTCTCGTACGGCTTGTCGCCCGCGGCCACGCGCTCGCGGTTAATGCGGATCAGTTCGGCGCGCGTCAGGTACACCTCACCGCGGACCTCGTACAGCGCCGGCGGCTTGTCGGAACGCAGCTTCAGCGGCACGCCGCCGACGGTGCGGACGTTGTGCGTCACGTCGTCGCCGGCGTCGCCGTCGCCGCGGGTGACGCCGCGCGTCAGCAGGCCGTGCTCGTAGCTCAGCGACATGGCCACGCCGTCGATCTTGAGCTCGACGACGTAGGTGACCGCCTCCTTGCCGAGCGCCTTGCGGACGGAGGTGTCCCACTCGCGGAGCATGTCCGGGTTGTAGCTGTTCTCGATGCTGTACATCGGCTGGCGGTGGCGGACGGAGGTGAGCGCGTCCACCGGGGCGCCGCCGACGCGGCGGGTGGGGCTGTCGGGCGTGGCGAGTTCGGGGTGCTTCGCTTCGAGCTGCGTGAGTTCGTCGAGGAGGCGGTCGAAGTCGCGGTCGGAGATTTCGGGCGCGGCGTCGACGTAGTAGCGGTGGTTGTGGTGGTCGATGAGCGTGCGGAGCTCGGCGGCGCGGGCGGCGGGCTTGGGCATGGGCTGTTCCCCGGGGGATGGGGGGATTGTGCCCGCACCCGGGGCGAAAAGAAAGGTCGGTGGTCAGGCGCGCCTGGCGCACAGTTCCGCCGGCGCGTCCACCTCCGCCCGCAGCAGCGCCAGCGCGAACGTCTTCCCCTGCGTGTCGGTCCGCAGCGACGTGCTGGCGCCGCCCGCGAGCGCGTCGTACAGCACGAAGTTCAGCCCGCGCACGTTCACCGCCTCGAACCGCTTCACCCGCGACGCTCCCAACGGCGCGAAATACGCCGCCACCCACGCCGCCGTCAGGTGTTCACGGAGCCAGGCGTAGCCCGCGTCGGTGTACGCGATCACCGCCACGTTGGCGTGGTTCCCCTTGTCGCCGCTGCGGCCGTGGGCCAGCGTCGAGAGCGGCACCCGCGTCACGGCAGCACCTCCGCCGTGGCGTGTACGGCGCTCTTGGCGACCAGCGCCGGCCAGTACGCGAACACCTCGCGGACCGGCGGCCGGCCCGTCGTGTACCCCGTCGTGCCGGCGTAACCAGACGTGACCAGCGGCGCGAACTCGCGCGTGAACCGCTCCACCGCACCCCGCCGCGGGTCGCGCACCGCCACCCGCAGCACCACCTCCGGCGGGTCGAACGCCGCCGTCACCACGCCCGGCACGCACGCCCCGGCGCCGAGCGTTTCCACCAGGCTGTGCGCGAACGTCAGCCCCGCCTGTCGCAGCCGGTCCAGCAGAATCTCGCCTGACCGCCGCGCCTTCGCGGCGGCGTTCGGGCCGGCGATGACGAGCGTCCCCGCGGCCATGTACCCGTCGCGGTACGCCACCGACACCTTGTACGTGTCCGTCACGCCGCGGCCGCTCCCGCCGGTCACCGCGACTACGCCCGGCCCCGCCAGCCGCAGCTGCACCGTGGTGAAGTCGGCGACCACGTCCGGCGTGTAGTACCGGGCCGGGTCGGCGACCTCGTACAGCAGCTGCTCCGCCAGCGTCTCCACGTTCACGACGCCGCCGGTGTTGTCCGGCTTCGTCACGATGAAGTCGCCGCCGTCGCCGATCTCGGCGATCGGGTAGCCGACCGTTTCGAGGTGCGTCGCGTCGTCGGCGTTGATCCACAGGCCGCCGGTCGCCTGCGCGCCGCACTCGATGAGGTGGCCCGCCACGGTCGCCGCGGCGAGGCGATCGAAGTCGCCGAAGTCCCAGCCGAACTCGTGCGCCACGGGGCCGACCGTGAGCGACGCATCCGCCACGCGCCCCGTCACCACGATGTCGGCGCCGAGCCTCAGCGCCTCGACGATCGGCCGCGCCCCGAGGTAGGCGTTGGCGCTGACGACGCGGTCGCGCACCGTCGCCAGCGGCTCGCCCGTATCCAGGTGGCTCAGCGGGTGGCCGGCGGCGATCAGCTCATCGAGCCGCGGCATCAGGTCGTCGCCGCTCACGACGCCGACGCGGCGGCCGTCGAGCCCGGCCTGGGCGAGCACGTCGCGGGCCTTCGCGGCGCAGCCGTGCGGGTTCATGCCGCCGGCGTTGGTGACGATCTTGAGGTTCGGCTGCTCGGCGAGGGCGCGGGTGAGGCGGCCGAGGACGTGGGGGAAGTCGGTGGCGAACCCGGCCGCGGCGTCCTTCTGCCGCTGCACGGCGAGGATCGACATGGTGAGTTCGGCGAGGTATTCGAGCGTGAGGTAGTCGAGGCGGCCGGCTTCCGCGAGGCGGACGGGCGCGTCGGGGCTGTCGCCCCAGAACCCGCACCCGTTGCCGACGCGCACCCGCCGCATGTGGCGCTCCCCCGCGGGGTATCGTACGCGGCGGGGCTTCGTAGAGCACGGGTCAGGCCGACGGATTGCCGCGGGCGATCACTTGCCGGCGAGTTTTCGCTCCAGTTCCTCCACCCGCTTGTGCACAGCCTGCAGCGCCTCGATCAGGGCGGCGACGCAGATGGCCAGGACGATGCACGTCATCCCGAGGTACTGCGAGCACTCCTCCGGCTTGACGTCCTCGCGGCGGATGATGATGAAGCACCCGAGCGCCAGGATGCCGACCGCGAGGAGCAGGAAGTACCGGGGCTTGGACATCGCCGTTCACCTACGTGGGGCTTCCGCCGCGGGCGCGCGAGACGGCCTCGCCAGCGACGGAATCGGGTCGGTTGAGAGCTCGCTTGCTCATGAGTATCCGCGACCGCGGACCGGTGTCAAACAAAAAAGCGTTGCGCCGACCGATGCCGCATGTGCCGCCGCGCGAAGGCATCCGGTGCCGCCGCCGGCCGCGTTGCGACGGCCCGCCACCGCCGCTACCCTGGTGGGGAAAGTCCGCCCGATTCCCGCGTGCCGTGCCGCGGCCGGCGGGCACTACCCTCACAAAACCCGCCGCCGCGGCCAGGAGGTCCGCCGCCGATGGTCAGCCACGCCGGAACCGGCGGCGTCCGCCCGTTCCTCCAACTGCTCGAAGTGCAAGCCCTCCGCGGCGCCGCCGACCCGGAGTTGCTCCGCCGCGTCGCCGCCGCCGACGAGGCCGCGTTCCGCGTCGTCGCCGAGCGGCACGGGCCGATGGTGTTCGGCGTCTGCGCCCGGCTGCTCGGCAACCGGCACGACGCCGAGGACGCGCTCCAGGCCACGTTCCTGGTGCTCGCCCGCCGGGCCGCCGCGGTGCGGAAGTCCGAGTCGCTGGCGAGCTGGCTCCACGGCGTCGCCCGGCGCGTCGCGCTGCGGCTCCGCCGCGCCGACCGCCGCCGCACCGCCCGCGAGCACGCGGCCGCCGTGCCCGACGGCCGCACCCCGGCCGACGCGCTGGCGTGGGCCGAGGTGCGGGCCGGGCTCGACGACGAGCTCGCCCGCCTGCCGGCCGCGTACCGCGACGTGCTGGTGCTGTGCTACCTCGAGGGCCTGTCCCGCGACGAGGCCGGGCAGCGGCTCGGGATCGACGCCGGCGCCGTGAAGGGCCGGCTGGAGCGCGGCCGGCGGCTGCTCGGCGAACGACTGGTGCGGCGCGGCATCGGCCTGTCCGCGGGGCTGGCCGCGCTGGCGGTGGCCCCGGACGCGACGGCGGCGCTGCGGCTGGGCCGGCTGGCGGCGGACCCCGCCGCGGCGAGCCCGCGGGCCGCGGCCCTGTCCCACGAATTCCTGAAGGGAGTGGCGATGTCCAAGTTCAAGCTCGTGACCGCCGGCGTACTGGCGCTGGCCGTCGGCGTGGGAGTGGGGACCGCGCAACCGCCGAAGCCGGCGCCCCCGCCGGCGCGGCCGCTGACGGCCCGTCTGGAGGAACCCAGGGACACCGACGAGGCGTTCATCCGCCGCGTCAGCCGCGACCTGCGCGGCACCGACCCGACGCCGGCCGAGGTCCACTTCTTCCTCGCCAGCAAGGACGCGAACCGGCGGGCCACGCTGGTGGACCTGTTCGTCAGAGAGCGGACCGCGAAGGCCGCCGGGCAGGCGGACAAGGTGGCCGAGCGGGCGAACGAGCTGACCCGGTGGTCGGACGCCGACACCGCCGAGGCAGTCCGGCGGTACGCCGAGGCCGTGCAGCTGGCCCGCGCCCGAGATGAGGAGGCGCGGGCGATGGCCGAGAAGGCGGCCGCGGACCGGAACGCGGAGGCCCGGCGCGCGGCCGAACAGGCGGTTGAGGCGCAGCGGGCGCAGGTGCTGGCCGAGGCGCTGGCTCGGCGTGCCCAGGCGGAGCGCGACGCCGACCGCGCCCGCGCCGACGAGGCGCTGTCGCGGGAGAAGGCGCGGCTGAAGGAGAAGGGTTCCCGCGAGCCCGCCGAGCCGAGCCGGCCGACCGAGCCGAAGAAGGCGCCGGTTCCGCCGGGGCCGACCACGCCCGCCCCGCCCCCGACCCGGGCGGCCGCCCCCGCCCCTGCGGCGAACCTGGAGGTGCTGAAGGTGCGGGTGCAGCTGGCCGAGCTGACCGTCCGCGAGAAGGTGCTGGGCGCCCAGCAGTTGCAGGAGCAGGTGAAGCGCGGCGTCGTGCCCGCCGGCGAACTCGACCGGGCGAAGTTGGAGGTGGAGCGGGCGCAGCTGATGCTCCGGGAGGCGCAGCTGACGCTGGAGCAGGCCGAGCGCGCCGCCCCGCGGGCGGTCCCGCCGGCGACCCGGCCGTAAGCGGGCTCGACGCCCGGGGGCGGTCGCCCCCCGGGCGTCGAACCGGTTTGTGCACTACACTTCGGGCATGTTCCGCCCGTTCTTCGCCGCCGCCGTCGCGTCGCCCGTCCGCCGCCGCAGCCTGCGGCAGGCCGTCGCCCTGCACGCCGTATTGTGCGTGCTGCTGGCGTGGGCCGCGGTCAACAACCCCACCCCCGCCGGCCGCACCGCCGTCGCTAACTTCGCGCTCGTCCTCGGCATCGTCGAGGGCGGGGCGCTCGTCGGCTGGCGGCTCACGCAACTCCCCAAGAGCCAGGCGCTCGAGTTCCTCCTCGTGTCGCCGCTGCGGCCGCGCGGCGTGTTCCTCGCCGAAGCCGCGGTCGGAATCTGCCGCTTCGCCGTGGTGCAACTCGCCGGCCTGCCCGCGCTCGCGGCGCTGGTGTGGCAGGGGCTCATCACGCCCGCCGACCTGTGGCCGCTGGCGCTGATGCCGTTCGCGTGGGGCGTCGTCACCGGCCTCGGCGTCACCGTGTGGGCCTACGAGCCGTTCGCGGGGCGGAAGGCGGCCGAGATCGTGGCGCTGTTCGGCGTGCTGGTGTACCTCGTCGTCGGCGTGCTGGCCGCGGAGAAGCTGCCGCTGTGGCTTGCACAGTTGCCGCCGGCGTGGGCCAACGCCGTGCAGGCGGCCGTGCTCGCGGCGCACAACGAGAACCCGTTCGGCGTCGTCCGCAACTGGTTCGACCCGGCCCGCGACCCGGCCGAAGTGTGGGACAGCTTCGTGACGCTCCACCAGACCGCGGCCGTCGCCGTGGCGCTGTTCGCGCTGCGGGCCGCGTTCCGGCTGAAGCCGCACTTCCACGACCGCCACTACCGGCCGCTGACCGCCGACCGCGCCGCCCGCACCGAGGACGTGGGGGAGCGGCCGTTGTCGTGGTGGGCGGTGCGGCGGGTGATGGAGTACGGCGGGCGGGTGAACCTGTGGCTCGCGGGCGGGTTCGGGCTGGCCTACGCGGTGTACCTGATGGCCGGCGACGCGTGGCCGGCGTGGCTCGGCCGGCTCGTGTTCCAGCTGTTCGAGAACTGGGGCGGCGCCCCCACCGTGGCGGCGGCGATGTGCGTGCTGGCGGCGGTGCCGGCGGCGTTCCAGTTCGGCCTTTGGGACGCGACCATCAGCGACCGCTGCCGCCGGCTGGAACTACTGCTGCTGACGGACCTGGACGGCCGCGACTACTGGCACGCGTCGCTGGCGGCGGCGTGGCGGCGCGGGCACCACTACCTGTACGTGGCGGAGCTGCTGTGGGTGGCGCTGGCGGTGGCGGGGCGGGTGGAGTGGTACGAAGCGCTGGCCGCGGCGATCGGCGGGGCGGTGCTGTGGATGTTCTTCTTCGCGGTCGGCTTCCGGGCGTTCTGCACCGGCCGGCAGGCGAGCGGGCTGGCGTCGTTCCTGACGCTGGGCCTGCCCCTGGTGCTGTTCGCGCTGTTGAAGGCGGGCCTGCCGGAGGTGGCGGGGCTGGTGCCAGTAGCGGCGTGCTACCTCCCCGCGGCCGGCGGCCTGGGCATGGGCTGGGCGGCGGGGCTGGTGCTGATGGGCGCCGCGACGGTGTGGCTGACGCGCCGCGGCCTGACGCGCTGCGACGCCGAGCTGCGGGCGTGGTACGACGCCAACCAGGGCCGCAAGACGGAGTGACGCGGTGATGCAGTTTTTGACAGCACGAACAGGATGAAGCAGGATGCCGCCCCAGGCATCTCAGCGGCCCGCGGGGCTCGGTATCTCGGGGAGCGAACACGCCGCGCCGGCCGATGGCGCTGCCGGGGTCGGTCCGGTCGCCGTCCCCAGATGCGCCCGCGCCGCGGCGAGAAGCTGATCGTCCGCGGCGTCCCACACGTCCGCGTCCGCCCAGCCGGCCACGTTGGCGACGAGTTGGCCGACCCGCCAGTGTGGGTAGCGCCGGGCCAGTTCCGCCAGCGCCGCGAACAGTTCGGCCCGCTCGTTCGTGGTCATGTCGGCTCGTTCCGCCATGACACCGCCCAGCTCTCCGCCACGGCCGCAGCTACTTCGTACTGAAGGCGGGTGAGGTCGCCCTCCGCCCCGCATCCGGCGTCGTACACAACCGGATCGACAAGCCCGCGTGGGATCAACACGTCCCGGATGTTGCTGTTGATGCCGTCGCTGATGGCGTGGACGAGTACCTCCACGTCGGTGCGAATCTCCCGCATCCACTCCACGAGGGACCTCCGCGGCATGTATGGTCGCGGGCTCACAGCACTTCAATGAGGTACGTCGTCAGCCAGATGTCAAGCTGCTGAAAACGGGCCTTCAGCACGTCCTTGAAGGCCACGAAGAACTCGCGGTGTTCGGGGTCGTCGTCCACGTCCACGAACACGCGGATCAGGTCGTCGCGGTAGGTCTGCCCTTCGGCGCGCCAGCGGCCGCGGATCGTCTGCGTCTCGCACGACACGGCCCCGAACCGCTCCTCCAGTTCGATCAGCGTGTCGGCCACGGCGGCGTCCGGGACGGGGGTGCCGTCGTTAAGACGCAGCGGCAACAGCACCTCGAACCGGCGGAGCTGTCTGCTCATAGGTGGCCGGCCCCTCGACGGTGAACGGGACGCCCTGGACCGCCAGGAACCCCAGGGCGTCCTCGGGCACGACCATCTCGCCGGTCGCCCAGCTCTTGAAGCCGAACCGCCCTGCGAGCTGGGCGAGCGCGGCACGCTTGGCGTCGGTGGTCGGAAAGTGAATGCGGATCATGTTGAAATGCTAACCCGCCGCTCGCGGCGGTGCAAGGCGTGCCCTGCACCGCCGCAAGCGGCGGAAGAGGGTCAGCCCTCCAGCCGCCACGGGGCGCGCATCGGCCGCGACAGGCGGGCGTTGCCCACGTCCGCGTCGGCGCCGGTGAACTTGAACGTCCGCGCGTCCCACGTCAGCTTCTTGCCCGTCTGCAGCGCGATCACGCCGAGGTGGCACACGATCACCGACCCGGCACCCACGTCCACCCCCGTGATCGGCGTCTGTCGGCTTTGCACGCAGTCCAGGAAGTTCCCCATGTGGTTCGTCGGCCGCGACGGGTACAGCATCGGGTCCAGCAGCAGCGGCTCCGACAGGATCGCCTTGTCGCTCGCCAGCAGCAGGCCGCGGCTCACGAAAATCTTCCCCTTCTCGCCGACGATCAGCAGGCCGTTCTCGCCGCCGTCCACGCCGTCCATCTCCTTGTTGTTCCGCTTCGGCTTGTTCCCCATGGCGTCCACCAGGCCGGGGGCCGGGGTGCCCATCCCCTCGGCGCCGCTGCCGCTCATGGCGTACACGCTCACGCCGTTCGGGTAGCTGTACTTCACCTTGAAGTGCTCGTGGCAGTTGTACCCGTCGCCGGCCGCGTAGGGCGCCTTCGCCGCCACCACCTCCACGCCGGTCGGGCCGCTGCCGTCCATGCCCAGGCACCACTGCGCGATGTCCAGGTGGTGGGCGCCCCAGTCGGTCATCTTGCCGCCGCTGTAGTCGTACCACCAGCGGAACTCGTAGTGGCAGTTCGTCTTGCCGGCCTCCTGGCGGTACGGCACGCGGGCGGTCGGCCCCAGCCACATGTCCCAGTCCAGCCCCTTCGGCACCGGCGCCTCCTTGATCGCGCCGCTCTGCGGGTTGTTGCCGATGCGGCACTCGATGCTGCGGACCGAGCCGATGCGGCCGGTGCGGACCAGCTCGGCGGCGAGGCGGAACTTGCCGCCCATCTCCGTCCGCTGCTGGCTGCCGGTCTGCAGCACCTTGTTCGTGTCCTTCACCGCCTTCTTCAGCGCCAGCGCCTCCTGCACGGTCAGCGTCAGCGGCTTCTCGCAGTAGATGTCCTTCCCCTTGCGGAGGGCGTCGAGCGCGACCAGCGCGTGCCAGTGGTCGGGCACGGCGACGATGACCGCGTCCACGTCGCGGCGGTCGAACACCTCGCGGAAGTCCTTGTGCCCGCGGACGTCGTAGCCGTCCTTCTTGTACTGGTCGACGGCGAAGGCGACGTGCCGCTCGTCCACGTCGCAGACGCCGGTGAACTGGACGTGGCGGAACCGCTTGGCCTCGCCGTAGAGGGCGTTGCTGCGGCGCGGGTTGGGGCCGACGCCGATCACGGCGACGTTGAGCCGGCCGTTCGCCTGCACGGGGCGGGCGGCGGCGGCCTGTTGGGCGACGGTGGCGCCGAACACGTCCTTGGCGTACCACGCCGGCAGGCCGGCGGCGGTGAGGGTGGCCACGGAGTTCCGCATGAACCCGCGGCGCGAGAGGTTTCCGCGTTCCAGCATGGGAGACCCTTTACGAGAGAGGCAGGGGAGGGACGGGGCCGGGGGATATGATAGGCGGCCGGCGAGGGGCGCAGCCAAAGAAGAAGTGACACCGCTCGCGGCTTCGCGCTGGGTGACGCGAAGCCGCAAGCGGCAACGATTCCGTTATTTCTCCCGCCGCACCGCCCACTCCGGCAGCGCCTCCAACACGGCCCGCGCGTCCGAGCGCGGCAGCGCCGCCAGTTCCGCCCGCGCGGCGCGGGCCAGCTCGTCGGCGCGGCCGCGGGCGAACGCCAGCGACTCCGTCCGCCGCAGCGCCGCCAGCACCGCGGCGCCGTCGCCGTCGCGGATCCGCTCCCGCAGCCGGTCCGCGTCCCCGCCCGGGAGCCGGTTCAGGCAGTGAATCACCGGCAGCGTCAGCTTCTGCTGCTGAAGGTCGGTGCCGAGCGTCTTGCCCGCGGTCGTCTCGTCGCCGACCAGGTCGAGCAGATCGTCGGCGATCTGGAACGCCCGGCCGAGCGCCCGGCCGTAGTTCGCCAGCCGGTCGGCCGTCTCCTCCGACGCGCCCGCGTACAGCGCCCCGAGGCGGCCGCAGCACTCCGTCAGCGCCGCCGTCTTGCCGTCGATCACGGCGTAGTAGTCGGCTTCCGTCAGGTTCAGGTTGCCGCGCTCGGTCACCTGCCGCAGCTCGCCCGCGCACACGCGGTTGGTCGCGGCGCCGATGATGCCGCAGGCCCGGCCGTCCACCGTGCTGGTGAGGTGGAAGGCGTGCGTGAACAGCATGTCGCCGAGCAGGATGCTGACCTTGTTCCCCCAGCCGGCGTTCACCGTCGAGACGTGCCGCCGCACATCCGCCTCGTCGAGCACGTCGTCGTGAACGAGCGTCGCCGTGTGGATCATCTCCACCGCCGCGGCGAGGGTGTGGTGCGGGGGTGTGATTCCGCCGCACGCCTTGCCGGCGAGGAGCAGCAGGGCGGGCCGCAGCCGCTTGCCGCGGTAGTGGCGGAGGTGTTGGACCAGCGGCCCGAACAGCCCCTGGTACGGGGCGAGCGTCGCGGCGAACACCCGATCCGCTTCGTCGATGTCGGCGGCGACGGGGGCGAACATCGACCCCGCCGGCCGGGGCACGAACGGGGCGACGGGCGGGGCGATGGTCGAGGTCACGGCGCGGCCCTCCACGGGAGCGGCCCCGGCGGCGGCGTCAGGCGGGCGGCCGGGCGTAATGGCCGCTCGCGCCGCCGTCCTTCTCGTCGAGGCGGATCGCGTCCACGGTCATGCCGCGGTCGACCGCCTTGCACATGTCGTACACCGTCAGGGCCGCCACGCTAACCGCAGTGAGGGCTTCCATTTCAACACCCGTGCGGGCGAAAACCGTGGCCGTGGCCTCGATTCGCACCGCGTCCGGCTCCACGGGCGTCAGCATCACTTTGACCGACGTGAGCGGCAGTGGGTGGCACAGGGGGATGAGGTCGGCCGTCTTCTTGGCGGCCATGATGCCGGCGAGGCGGGCGACTTCTAACACGTCGCCCTTGCTGAGCTTACGGTCGCGGATCAGGGCGAGTGTCGCGGGCGCCATGCGGACCAGCGCCGAGGCGCGGGCCGTGCGGTGCGTCTCGGCCTTGCCGCTGACGTCCACCATGCGGGCAGCGCCGCTGTCGTCGAAGTGCGTGAGAGGCATGCGATGACGCTCCAAGACCTGATATGGAAGGGATTTAGGTAGACAGACGGGAAACGATCGCCCCGGCATCATTGTTTCCGCGACCCACCCCCCGCTCGGCGGAAACAATAATTTCGACGCGACCGTGGAGTTTCTACCGCGCCGTCCAGCCGAGCGACGCCGTCAGCAGCAGGTCGGTGCCGTCCTCGGTCAGCCGCGGGGCGGACGCGGTGACACGCGACAGGGCCGCGGCCGTCGGAGCGTCCGTGGCGGCGAACAGCGGCACGGTGTCCTCCCGCGTCAGCCGAGACCGGACGAACTCGGCCGGCGACTGGCCGTCCACCCGGACGCGGTCGCGGAACCGCGCCGCCAGCTGCACCAGCGGCCGCACCGGCGCCGGCAGGCCGTCCACGGTCGGCTCGCCGACCTCGGCCGATTCGCAGTTGGTGCGCACTCGCAGCGCCGCGGCCGCGAGCGTCGGGCCGGGTATCACCTCGACCGTCGCCGTGCCGCGCACCGTCAGCGGCACCGTGAACGGGGCGCTGACCTGCGGCACCCAGCGCACCACCGGCACCTGCACCGTTGTGCGGACCTCGCGGCCGAACACGACCACGACGCGCTCCTGCGGCTCGAGCGCCACCTGCCGGCCGTCGGCCGTCACGCGGCCGCGCACGACCGGCGACGCGGCGAACACGATGCGGCCGTTCTCGTAGCCGATGGTGGGGGCGCCGAGGTCGGCGGCGATGCCGGTCAGCTTCACGTCGCGGAACAGCTCGGCCACGTTGTCGGCGACCGGCTGGTCCGGCAGCGGCACCGACTTCGGCAGCGCCGCCCGCGCCGCCGCCAGCACCGCCGCCTTCGGCAGCCGCACCGACACGTCGTCGAGCCGGATCGTGTTGCCGTCGCCGGCGACCGCGCCGGTCACCGACTCGACCCGCAGCCCGGCCAGCGCCGCCGGGACCGTCAGGCCCGTGACGCGGACCGTCGTGCGAACCGTGGCGACGGGCTCGGCGCCGTGCGGTTGCGCCCAGTCGGCCTGGTCCACGGTTGCGTCGAGCCGGTCGGCCGCGAAGTCCGGCACGCCGGCGGCGGGGGTGACGCGCGCCGCCACGAGTCGCACCGCGGCGGGGGCGCCGGCGGCGAGTGACACGCGGGTGTCCGTGGCGTCGCGCCGGACGGTGAAGGTCCCGGTCAGGTCGCCGCCGGCGGCGCGGACCTCGACCCCGCCGCCGCGGACGACGCTGTCGGCGCCGACCTTCAGGTTCACCGTCAGCCGGCCGTCGGTGATCGCGCCGCCGGCGGTGACGACCAGGTCGCGCACGTCCACGGTCGAACCCGGGCCGACGGCCAGGACGGAGGCGTCGCCGCGGCGGAAGTCGCGCCAGCCGACGCGGCCGTTCTCGCGGAGCGCCAGCCGGGCCGTCGTGACCGTCACTTCGCGCACGGGGCTGCCCGCCTGGTCCGCGGCGCCGCCCGGCGCGGACCACACCCGGGCCGCGACCCAGTTCGCCACCGACCGGCCGACGACCGGCACGGCCGTGGCCTCGACGCCGCCGGGGTCGGCGGTGAGTTCGTGCAGGTCGGCGACCCACCCGGCCGCACCGGTGACGCGGACGGGGTTCGAGAAGGCGACGCGACTCGGCTCGGCGGTCACGTCGATCCAGCGGCGGCCGTCGGCGTCGCCGCGGGCGGCCACGCGCAGGTCGAGGGTGCCGCCGGCGCTCGTGTCGGGCGGCACGTCGAGGGTGACGTCCGTGCCGAGGGCGTAGCGGCCGGGGGCGAGGGCGGCGCGGAACTCGGCGGTGAGCCGGTCGGCGGCGAACGCGGCTTCGCCGAACGGGGTTTGGTCGAGGTCGAGGCGGCCGCCGGCGGGCACGGGCACGGCGACGGCGTGCGGCCGCCCGGCGACGCGCAGCCCCCACGCCGCGGCGAGCGCGAGCACCCCCAGGGCGACAACCCCGGCCGCGATCCGCTTCCGCATGACGGGCCTCCGCTGTTCGGGGCATTCTACCGCCGCTCGTGGCCGATCGCGTGGCGGGCGACGAACACGAAGAACGCGGCACTGGCGGCCACCACGAAGACGTGGAACACCTCGTGCGGGCCGACGCGGACCGGCGGCGGGCTCAGCTCCGGCCAGCCGAACAGGTCACACGCCGCGCCGCCGGTGTACAGCACGCCGCCCAGCAGCACCCAGTTCATCGCCCGCCAGCCGACGGCCCGGTAGTACGCCACCACCGGCAGGCCGCCGAGCCAGCCCATCGCCACGTACAGGCTCACCGTCGCCCAGTACGGCGCCCTCGGCAACAGCCACAGCGCCGCCACCCCGACTGCGGCCACCCCCCACATCACGCCGAGGCACCACCGCCGCTGCCGGCCGCGCAGCAGCGCCGCGATCACCGGCGTGTTCGTCCCGGCGATCAGCACGAAGATGGCGGAGCGGTCGAGGGTCTGGAGGTGGCGGACGGCGTCGGCGTCGGCGGGGACGGCGTGGTAGAGGCCGCTGGCGGCGTACAGCAGTACCATCGACAGGCCGTACACGACGGCCGAGGCGCGGCGGCCGGGGTGCCGCGGGGCGAGCCGCACCAGCACGAGCGTGGCGTACGCGGCCCAGACGGCGGCCAGCAGGTGCGTGGCCGAGCTGAACGGGTCGCGCAACTCCATGACACCTCCGGTATGGAATCGAGGGGACATCTTAGCCACGCCCTCCGTGACGGGACGGGCCAATCGCTGCCCACCACCGCCGAACGGCACACGGGGTGCAACACATCCCGCGTCCCGCCGCGGGCGGCCGCGGCTCTCCCACTGGAGGCAACACCATGAGCGTCAAGGACACCCTGAAGAACGCCGGCGAGGCGGTGAAGGAGAAGGCCGAGGAGGCCGCGTGCTGGGTGAAGGAGAAGACCGGCATGGGCACCTGCGACGCCTCGACCGTCAAGCCGCACATGGCGGTGGTCTCGTCGTGCGGCTGCACGATGGGCAAGGTGGACGGCGTCGAGGGGTCGAGCATCAAGCTGACGAAGAACGACAGCCCCGACGGCGTGCACCACTACATCCCGACGGCGTGGGTGGATCACGTGGACAGTCACGTCCACCTGAACAAGAACGCCGACGAGACGAAGCGCGGCTGGACGAGCCGCGCCGGCGCGTCGGCGTGACCGTACCTTACTTCGCGGCCCCGGAGCGACCCCGGGGGCCCCACGCTTCGGCGTGCGGCCCCCGGGGTCGCTTTGTTGCCCCAACCCCTTTTGGGGGGACGATGAGCAACGGATGGAGAATTATGAGAATCATCGAAATTGGCTTGCATGCCGCTTCGCGACGGGAGTAGGCTTCACGTGCCTCTCTGGGTCCGGCGTAATCGGTTGGTTTACCGGTTCACATTCCGCAGGAGTTCGTCCATGACCCGCTTCATTCACCGGCGGCGCTCCCGCCACGCGTTCACGCTGATCGAGTTACTCGTCGTCATCGCCATCATCGCCATCCTCATCGGCCTTCTCCTGCCGGCGGTGCAGAAGGTCCGGGAGGCGGCCGCCCGCGCCAAGTGCTCCAACAACCTCAAGCAGCAGGGCATCGCCCTGCACGCCTTCGCCGACAGCGTCGGCGCCGGCCGCCTCCCCGCCGCCATGATCAACTCCGGCCGCGCCGGTAGCGGGACCATCGCCGCCCCCAACGTCTCCAACTACAAGGGGCCGGAGGTGGACCTGCAAGCCCTCCACGGGAAGGGCGACACCACGGCCACGTACCGCGTGTACAACCACACCGGGTTCGTCGCCCTGCTGCCGTACATCGAGCAGGGGCCGCTGTTCGCGCGGTACGACTACAAGCAGATCTCCAACGGGTCCAACCCGTACTCGTACACCCTCGGGGCGAACCCGGCCGGGAACACGAACCGCATCGTCGCGTCCACGCCGATCGCCACGTACACCTGCCCGTCGGACGACAACCCCGCCCCGGTCATGACCACGGCCGACGCGGCCGGGTCGTTCTACGAGCGGCTCGCCCCGGGCGTGGCCCGGAGCAACTACCTGTTCAACACCGGGTACTACACCGACTACGACCGCGACTGGGCGGTGAGCGCGACCTGGGCGCGGGGGCCGTTCGGCAACAACGGCGCGTCCATGATCGGGTCGATGCGCGACGGCACCAGCAACACCATCGCCATCGGCGAGTCGGCCCAGATCAAGACCTCGACCTCCTACGGCCCGTACTGGGGCGGCGGGGTCCACACCTCCGTCCACGGCCGCATCCTTCAGGTCACCCCCGGCCTGGTGCAGCAGACCGGCGGCACGACCCTCACCAACGCGCTCACCTACTGCGCCATCAACGCCCCGACCGGGCGGTTGGCCAGCGGGTGGACGGACAGCCGGGCCAACCTGCAGTACGCCTGGGGCTTCGGCAGCAGGCACACGGGCGGGGCCAACTTCGTCCTGTGCGACGGGTCGGTCAAGTTCATCCGGGACACCGTGGACTACGTCAGCGTGCTCCAGTGCCTGGCCACTCCCGAAGGGGCCGAAGTGATCGGCAACTACTAACCGCGACCCGCCCCGCAGCCGACCTCGGCTGCGGGGATTTCCTTTCCCCGATCACGTCGCCCCCGGGGAGGGGCGGAACGAGGACGATCTATGCTCCGGTGGAGATTTCCGGCGCTGGCCGCGGGGCTTCTCGCCCTGGCGACCGGGTGTTCGGGCAGCAAAGACGGCTCCTTCGCCACCGTCTCCGGCGTGGTGTCCGTCGACGGTACCCCGGTCGACGGGGCGAAGGTGACGCTCTACAGCACGGCCGAAGTGGACGGTAAGCCGGGAGCCTCTTACAGCTCACTCACCGACAGCTCGGGCAAGTACCTCATCGCCACGACCGGGAAGGACCCCGGCATCCCGCCGGGCGTGTACAAGGTCACCGTCACGAAGTTCGACGGCAAGTTCGCGGCCGGGGCCGAGGGGATGGACGCCGGCCAGACGGACGCGATGGTGTCCGACACCGGCGGCGGCGCCAAGGGGGGGCCGACCAACCTCCTCCCGAAGGAGTACGCCACGGTGGCCACCAGCAAGCTGTCGGCCACCCTCGACGTGGGCAAGAACGAGGGCGTCAACTTCGCCCTCAAGAAGAAGTAGTCGGGCTCCCCCGCGGGCCGGTGGTTCCGACCGCCCGGCCCGCGCGGTACACTTCCCCCATGCGACCCGCACTTCTCCTCGCGCTCCTCCTCCCCACCCCCGCCCGCGCCGACGACCCGACGCTGAGGGCCGACGCCGCCCGCGCCCTGAAGGCCGCGGCGACGTTCTTCCGCGACAAGGCCGCCGTCCGCGGCGGGTACGTGTACTACGTCACGCCCGACCTGGCGCAGCGCTGGGGCGAGGGGAAGGCGAGCCCGACCACGGTGTTCGTGCAGCCGCCGGGCACGCCGGCCGTCGGCGAGGCGTTCCTGGAGGCGTTCGCCGCCACCGGCGACCGCTTCTACCTCGACGCCGCGACGGCCGCCGCCGAGTGCCTGGCCGCCGGCCAACTCCAGTCCGGCGGGTGGACGCAGACGATCGAGTTCGGCCCCGCCCGGCGCGTCGGTAAGTACCGCAAGATGGCCGGCGGCAGCTGGAACGCCTCGTCCCTCGACGACGACCAGACGCAAGCCGCGCTCCGGTTCCTGGCCCGCACGGACAAGGCGCTCGGCTTCAAGAACGAGGCGGTGAGCGACGCCACGCGGTACGGGTTCGACGCGCTGCTAACGGCGCAGTTCCCGAACGGCGGCTTCCCCCAGGTGTTCACCGGCCCGAGCCCGGCCGCGCCGGTGCTGAAGGCGAAGTTCCCCGACTTCGACTACCGCACCGGGGGGAAGGAGAAGGAGTACTGGACCCACTACACGCTCAACGACGGCCTCCCCGGCACGGTCGCGGACGCGCTCGTGACGGCCCACCAGGTGTACGGCGACGCCAGGTACAAGGCGGCGCTGGCGCGGCTCGGCGACTTCCTGATCCTGGCCCAGATGCCCGACCCGCAGCCGGCGTGGTGCCAGCAGTACGACCGCGACATGCGGCCGGTGTGGGCGCGGAAGTTCGAGCCGCCGGCGGTCAGCGGGTGGGAGTCGCAGGACGCGCTGGAGACGCTGATTCGGATCGCCCGCGTCACCGGCGACGCGAAGTACCTGGAGCCGGTGCCGCGGGCGCTGGCGTACCTGCGGAAGTCACGGCTGCCGGACGGCCGGCTCGCGCGGTTCTACGAGTTGAGGACGAACCGCCCGCTGTACATGGACGCGGCGTACCAGCTCACGTTCGACCCGGCGGCGGCGCCGGCGCACTACGGCTGGACGCAGCCGGCGCGGCTCGACGCCATCGAGAAGCAACTCGACGACGCGCGGCGTAACGCCCCGCCGCCGGTGCGGGCGCGGCCGACGGAGGCGGAGGTGCGGCGCGTGGTCGCGGCGCTGGACGCCGAGGGGCGCTGGGTGAGCACCTATGCGGGTGAGCGGCTGGTGGGGCAGCCGCCGTTCGCGGCGGGCTTCCGGTACGTGTCGAGCGAGGTGTTCCGGCGAAACGTCGGCGTGCTGAGCGCGTACCTCCGGGCGGAGGAATAGGCCCGGGCCCGGCGTGTCGGCCGCGACGACCGTCCCTCACCTCGACCCGACCTCCGGAGCCCGCCGTGGCGCCCGACCCCGTGCCCCCCGACTTCCGCGTCCGCAACCTGTACGAGCCGTCACCCGCGGACGAGTCCGACCGCGCCCGCTGGTCGCTCCCCGCGTCCGGCCGCGTCGAGCTCCCGTCGCGCGGCGGCCTCGGCTTCCGTGCCGTGCAGGCCAAGCGGGCCGGGCTGGCGTTCGCCGACGCCGAGTTGGTCGTCCGCTTCGACGGCGCCGCGCAGCTCGACCGCGAGACCGCCGAGCGCTGGCCGGCGACCCTCGACGACCTCGAACGCGACTTCATGGAGCGGTTCGCGTTCGAGAACGCCGACGCCGTCATCGACCCCGACGGCGGCGCGGCCGCGCTCGGCTGGCGCTGGTCGCCGCCGCCCGACGCCAAGCCGCAAGCGGCTGCGGAAGTGGTGACCATCGGCATCGCGTACTACAACCTCGGCGCGCACCTCCCGGCGACGCTCGCCTCGGTCGCGGCACAAACGTATCCGACGCTCGACGTGGTCGTCATCGACGACGGCAGCACCGATGCCGCCTCCCGCGCCACGTTCGACCGGATGGAGCAGACCTACCCGCAGTTCCGCTTCGTACGGCAGGCGAACGCCGGCATCGGCGCCACCCGGAACCGCTGCCTCGAACTGGCGCGCGGCGAGCTCTTCCTGCCGATGGACGCCGACAACGTCGCGCGGCCGGACATGGTCGAACGCTTCGTGACCGCACTCGACCGCAACCCACAGTTCGCGGCGATGTCGTGCTACTTCCTGGCGTTCGACGAAAAGCACGCGGCGCCCGCCGGCGAGTACCTGTTCGCGCTGCGGCCGGTCGGCGGGCCGTATGCCGCGGCCGCGGTCCGCAACGTGTACGGCGACGCGAACTCGATGTTCCGCACGGCGGCGTTCCGCGCCGCCGGCGGCTACGGCACCGACCGCGGCACCTCGTGCGAGGACTGGGAGGCGTTCGTCCGCCTGGTGCAGGCCGGGGGGAAGGTCGGTGTGGTGCCGGACCACCTGTTCTACTACCGCCACCGCGCCGGCGGGTTCTCGCGGGTGACGAACTGGTACAAGAACCACCAGCGGGTGCTGCGACAGTTTGCGAAGGCGGACGCGCTGCCCCCGGGCGAGGCAGCGGTGCTGTGGGCGGCGCTGGTGGGCTTCCAGCAGGAGGCGGCGCGCCACGCGGACGCGCGGCGGGCGTGGCGCTACCGGATGGCGGACCGTGTCGCGGGGGCGCTGCGGTGGGTGAAGGGGCGTGGAGCGCGTTAGGCCGGGGCGCAAGCCCCGGTGGGTTCCAGACACCAGGCCATTCACGGTGTGAGACTCACGGATTCCGGCTGACTTTCGCCTGACGGGTCTTCTTCCCCTCGTCGAGCAACCGGGCCGTGGAAACATGTGGGCTCTTGTCCTTGATCCGTCGGGTCGCCGTCCTCGTCGGCTTCCGGGGCGGCGCTTTCTTGATCCTCCCAAGGTCGACCTTGCCCGCCCACTCGCGGAGGTGGCCGGCCAACTCCGGGCTGGGCATCGGACCGAACGCCTCCCATTCCGACGCGGGCAGGGCGATCATCATCCCCGCGTACACCATCGCCCACTCCAGCGCCAGGTAATACCCCGACACCTCCTCCTGCACCTTCTTCTCACCATGCACCGCCCGCAGGGCCGCCTTCAGTACGGCCAGCACGTTGTACGCGGCCACCGCCACGCAGAACCCGAACAGCGCGGCCCTGGGGTACCCCAGGGTGTTCACCTCACAGTTCAAGGCGACTGTCAACTCGTGGAAGGCCCCCTCGATCTTCCACCGCTTGAGGTAGATCTCGGCCACCTTCTTGGCCGGCACCTTCGCCGGCAGGTTGGTCAGGATCTCCACCTCCGCGTCCCCGTCCGCGGTCGGCGCCCGCAGCCGCACCCGCACCTGCCGCAGGCGCACCAACCGCGCCCCACCCCAGCAGACCCAGACCCGCCGCTCGCCCACCCAGCCCCGGTCCGTCGCGACCTCGGCCCCGTACCCGGCTTCGGCCTCGACGCTCAGGTTCCCGTGGCGTCGGATGACGACGTAGGCCCGCCGGGCGGCCACCTCACACAGGAACTCCGCCGTGCAGAAGTTGCGGTCCGCGACCCACACGTCCCGCTCCCGCACCAGCGGCACAATCTGGTCGATCAGCGCCCGCTCCTGGGTGTGGGCGTCCTCGCACGGGACGATGTCGGTGACCAGCATCAGGGCCGGGTCGAGCACGACCAAACTCTGCCCGGGCAAGGGGCCGGCGGTGTGCCCCCGGGTGACGCCCAGCCGCCGCTGGGTGGCGGCCAGGTGGTTGCCGTCGAGGACCCGCACCCGGTAGCCCGGCAGCAGGCTCTTGCACCCCCCGCCCAGCGCGGTGATCAGCCCCTCGCACCGGCCCGACACGTGCGCGACCAGCCCCGCGGACACGCCCGTCTCGATGTTCCGGAGCTTGTCGTAGACGCACTTGAGGGTGACCGGGACGCGGTCCCGCAGGTGCCGGTAGGCGGCCTGGACGTGGAGGGCCTTGCCGCCGACCACCAGGGTCATCAGATCGACCGTCGTGGAGAACAGCAACTCCCGGGTGTACCCGCGCTCGGCGGTCCGGTCGAACAGCGCGTCGAGGGCCGAGGCCGAGAGGGCGTGCTCGATGGTCGCCCGGGACATCACGCTGAGCGGGCTCTCCTCTAGGAACCGCTCGAAGACCCCACCGAACAGCATGGGCGCGCCCTCTCCCTGGCTTGGCCAAGTCCCTGCCAGCGGACGGCTTACGACCGGGATGCGTCACCGTGAATGGCCTGGTTCCAGACACCCACCGGGGCTTGCGCCCCGGCCTAACGCGCTCCACGCGCTCACGCCGCGTTGCGGAACAGGCCGCGGCCTTCCATGCGGTAGCCCTTCAGCAGCTCGCGGATGCCGTCGTCGAGCGACCGCCGGGCCTCGAACCCGGCCGCGGCCAGCTTCGCGCTCGACACGATGTAGTTCCGCTTGTCCGGGTCCTGGCCGATCGGCGCGAAGTGGAGGTAGAAGTTCGGCACCTGCCGCTGCACGGCACGAGCCAGCTCTTCCTTCGACAGGTTCGCCGAGTCCAGCCCCAGGTTGTACACGCCGCCCGCCAGCTTCGGCACGTTCCGCAGCGCGAACAGGAAGGCGTCGGCCACGTCGCGGACGTGGACGAAGTTCCGCTTGAAGTCCTTCTCGAACAGCACGAGGTAGCCGTCGGTCACGGCCGCGTGGACGAAGTGGTTCACCAGCAGGTCGAGCCGCATCCGCGGCGACATGCCGAACACCGTCGCCAGCCGGAAGGCCACCGCGTTCGGCGACCCCAGCAGCTCCCGCTCGGCCTCGACCTTCGTCCGGCCGTACAGCGAGATCGGCTCCAGCGGGGTCTCCTCGGTGCAGTAGCTGGCGCCGGTCGTGGCGCCGTAGCCGCTGTTCGTGTTGGGGAAGATCACCGCCTGACTCGGGCTGCGGAGGCGGTTGAGGAGCTTCACCGCGTCGAGGTTCACGCCGGTCGTCAGGGCCGGGTCCTTGTCGCACGCCGACGCCCCGACGATCGCCGCGAGGTGGACCACGGCGTCGGCCGTCTTCAGTGCCGCCTTCATGGTCGGTTCGTCGCGCACGTCGCCCTTCACGAACTCGAAGTCGGGGTTGGCGCAGAGGTGGAAGAGCCCCTGCTGGCCGAGGCCGTACATGAGGTTGTCGAGGGCGGTGACGCGGTACCCGGCGGCGAGCAGGTGTTCGCACAGGATGCTGCCGAGGTAGCCGAGCCCGCCGGTGACGAGAACGCGATCGGCCATCGGTCGTGGCTCCACAGGGTGCGCGAGGGTGCAGGAGGGCGGCGAGTGTAGACCGGCCGCGAACCGCGACGCAAGCCCGCTTCCGGCTGCTACACTGACACCTGCTCGACTCACCCCCGTCCCCCCGCGAGTCGCCCATGAGTGCGTTCCTCCCCGCGTTCGACCCGGACCCGGAAGGCCGCGCCGCGGACCAGACCGCCCGCCGCACCGAGTACCGGTTCAACCACAGCTACGTGTCGCCGCTGGCGTTCGTGTGCGACGTGCCGCGCCGCGACCGGTTCCCCACCGACTTCACCACGCTGGTGCTCAGCAAGGTCATCACCAACGTCTCGAACCAGGGCGACGGCGACTCGGGGCTGCGCCGCCGGCTCCGCGAGATGTCCAACCCGCTGGCCGGCGCCGCGCTCGGCACCGGCACCGCCGTCCGCGCCGTGGCCGCGGTCGTCGGCGAGCTCGTGGGGTTGCAGCAGGAGTCGCGGCGGCTGATGTCGATCGACGACTACAACGACCTGTTCCACATCATCGGCCTCCCGCCGATCAGCAAGGATTTCGAGAAGGACAGCACGTTCGCCGAGCTGCGGCTCGCCGGCCCGAACCCGGTGATGATCCACCGCGTCGACGCCCTCGATTCGGGCTTCCCGGTCACGGACGAGCACTTCCAGGTGGCGCTCCCCGGCGACACGCTCGCCGCCGCCGGCGCGGAAGGCCGGCTGTTCCTGGTCGATTACCAGGAGCTCGACGGCATCGAGAACGCGATCGCGCCGGGCGGGCAGCAGAAGTACCTGTACGCGCCGCTGGCGCTGTTCGCGGTCAACAAGCAGACGCGGCAACTCACGCCGGTCGCCGTCCAGTGCAAGCAGCAGCCGGGGGCCGACAACCCGATCTTCACCCCGGACGACGGCTACAACTGGCGGATCGCCAAGACCATCGTCGAGATCGCCGACGGGAACTACCACGAGGCGGTGACACACCTCGGCTGGACGCACCTGACGATCGAGCCGTTCGCCGTCGCGGCCCACCGCCAGCTGGCGCCGACGCACCCGCTGAAGGTGCTCCTCGCCCCGCACTTCGAGGGGACGCTGGCGATCAACCACATGGCCCGCACCAAGCTCATCTCGCCGGACGGCGTGGTGTCCAAGCTGCTGGGCGGCACCATCGACGGCACCCTCGGGCTGTCCGCCCGCGGCGTGCAGAGCCGGCTGTTCAAGGAGCAGATGCCGCCGGAGACGTTCCGCCGCCGCGGCGTCGGTTCGGACGCGCTCGCGAGCTACTCCTACCGCGACGACGCGCTGCTGCACTGGGACGCGATCCGCGAGTGGGTGGCGGGCTACCTCCGCTGCTTCTACCGCTCCGACGCCGAGGTCGCGGCCGACCACGAGGTGGCGGGCTGGCTGTCGGAGGTGTCGCACAAGGGCGGCGGCCGCATCAACGGCGTGGAGCCGGCGCGGACGCTGGCGGAGCTGGTGGACGTGACGGCGCTGGTGATCTTCACGGCGAGCGCGCAGCACGCGGCGGTGAACTTCCCGCAGTACGACGTGATGAGCTACGTGCCGGCGATGCCGCTCGCCGGCTACGCCCCGGCCCCGACGGCGAAGACGGGCGCGACCGAGGCCGACTACCTGGCCCACCTGCCGCCGCGCGACCAGGCGATTCTCCAGATGAACACCGGCTACATGCTCGGCGACACGCACTACACGCGGCTCGGCTACTACGGCGACGACTACTTCGGCGAGCCGCGGCTGGACGAGCTGGCGGGCCGGTTCGCGGACAAGATGCTGGACATCGAGAAGACGATCGCCGACCGCAACACGCGGCGGCGGCCGTACCCGTTCATGATGCCGTCGGGGGTGCCGCAGAGCATCAACATCTAGCGGGGTGCCCCACGAGCCGCGACCGCAAGGGAGCGGCTTCGGAACCGGTCGTCTCCGATCGCGGCTGGTGTTGGGCGTCAGCCGCTCCCTTGCGGTCGCGGCTCGTGGGGTGATTGATCCGTCTCGCAAGCCACCGGAGCGCCCCCGACGTGGACGACCCACTTACCCTCAACGGCATCAACGGCGCCACCGGCGAGTACCTCGTCCCGCCGATGACGGCCGCGGCCGCCGCCGACCTCGCCCGCGGCAGGCCGCCCGAGGGGCTGCTCGCGTCGTGGTTCCGCGCCGTCGTCAGCGTGCTGAAGCGGCCGAAGCTCGGCCTGCCGATGGACGTAGACCCCACTAACGTCGGCCGCGCCGGCTGGGCCGTCGTGCTCCCGGCGGCCGCCCCGCCCGAACTCCTGGCCGCCGTCCAGCCGCTCATCGACCACCGCAAGAAGTCGGTGCCGCCGGACCGCTGCAAGGTGCTGCAATACCGGCCCGGCGAAGGGATGAAGCCGTGGCTCGCCCGCCACGGCGTCGCCCCCGGCACCGTGGACCCGCGGAAGGTGCCGTACTACGTCACGCTCGTCGGCGGCCCCACCGACATCCCGTTCGACTTCCAGTACCTCCTCGACGTGGAGTACGCCGTCGGCCGGCTCGCGTTCGACACCCCCGACCAGCTGCGCCGCTACGCCGAGAGCGTCGCCGCGTTCGAGACGGCGGGCGCCGTCAAGAACGCGAAGGAGCTGGTGTACTGGGGGCCGCGCCACGCCGCCGACCGCTCCACGCAGATGAGCGCCGACGCGCTCGTCACCCCGCTCGCCGACGGCACGCCCGACGACCCGCCCCCCGCGGCGGCGCAGAGCTACCGCTCGCGCACCTTCAAGGGCGCCGACGCCACCAAAGCGCGCCTGCTCGAAACGCTGCACGGGACGCCGCCGGCGGTGCTGTTCACGGCGTCGCACGGGATGGGCTGGCCGAAGGACGACGCCCGCCAGCGGCCGGCGCAGGGGGCGCTGCTGGCGCAGGACTGGCCCGGGTTCGGACAGGTCGGGCCGCAGCACTACCTCACCGCCGCGGAGGTCGAAGACTCGGCGAACGTCGGCGGCCTCGTCGCGTTCCTCTTCGCGTGCTACGGGGCCGGCACGCCCGCGTTCGACAACTTCCTGACGGAGCGCGGCCGTGGCCCGGTGGCGGTCGCGCCGGCGCCGTTCGTGGCGGCGCTGCCGCAGCGGCTGCTGTCGCACCCGAACGGGCCGGCGCTGGCGGTGGTCGGGCACGTCGAGCGGGCCTGGGGCTATTCGATCAAGCCGCCGGGGGCGGGGTCGCAGGTCGGGCCGTTCCGCGACTTCCTCGGCCGGGTGATGGCGGGCGAGCCGGTCGGCCACGCCACCAAGAGCTTCAGCGAGCGCTACGCCGTGCTGTCGTCGGAGCTGCTGAGCTACCTCGACCCGTCGGCGGGCGTGCCGAAGCCGACGGCGACCGAGCTGGCGGCTTGCTGGGTGGAGCGGAACGACGCGCAGAACTACGTGCTGCTCGGCGACCCGGCGGCCCGGCTGCGGCCCTCGGACCTGAAGGGGTGAAGGGGTGCGGGGGTGAGGGGGTGACAAGCCGCTGTCGTTCGTCACCCCCTCACCCCCGCACCCCTTCACCCCTTCAGGGGGTACGGACGCCCCACGACTGTCACCCTTCACGCACGAGCTCGATAGAGCCATGCCCGCGCCGTACCACGTCCGCCTCGCCGTGTCGCAGTACGGCGACCAGTTCCGCGCCGAGCTGTTCACCGAAGACCTCGGCGACACCGAAGGCGACGTGCTGACCGAACTCCCGCCCAGCCTCGGCGAGTGGGTGCCGTACCTCGCCCAGGGCGCCGAGCTGCCGCCCGACGCGGCCCGCCAGCTCGGCAAGGACCTGTTCGCCGCGCTGCTCGGCCAGCCCGAGAACGCCAAGAAGTGGACCGAAGTCCTCGACCGCGCCCGCAAGACCAACCGCCCCATCCGCCTCCTCATCGACGCCACCACCGACGCCGTCCGCGACCTCCCCTACGGCCTGCTGTGCGAGCCGCACGACGACTGGTTCCTGTTCCGCGGCACCAAGGCCGACCGCGTCCGGTTCGTGCGCATCCTCCGCCGCTGTTCGCCGCGGCCGCTCACCCTCGGCGACCGGCCGCGGGTGCTCGTCGCCGCCGCCGAGCCGAGCAGTGCCGACGTGCCCGCGTTCGACGCCGCCGGCCGGCTCAAGGCGCTGTGTGTTGCGTTGCAGCCCAGCGCCGAAGTCTTCCTCGTCGGCGCCGCCGGCGTGACGCCGCTGGAGAAGCTGGCCGCGGAAGCGACGACCTTCGCGCCGTTCACCCGCACCACGCGGGCCGCACTCAAGGCGGCCCTGGCCGGCAGCTACGACGTGTTCCACCTCCTCGCGCACGGTCACGGCGCGGGCATACTCCTGTGCGACGCCGCGGGCGCCCCCGCGGAGACGACCGCGGGCGAGCTGGCCGAGTGGTGCGGCGCCGGCACCGCGGGGCTCGCCTTTCTCCAGGTGTGCAAGGCCGGGCAGACCGGCGGCCGCGGCGGGTTCGGCGGCGTCGCCCAGCAGCTGCTCAGCCCGCGCGGCGGCAACCTCGCCGCGGTCGTCGCCAGCACCTTCCCGCTCGACGCCGAGCACAGCACGACCGCCGCCGCCGGCTTCTACCGCGCCCTCGCCGCCGGCAAGTCGCCGGAAGAGGCGCTGGCCACCCACGCCTCCGAGACCGACTGGACGTGGGCGTTCCTGGAGCTGTGGGCGCGGCCCGGCGCCCTCGGCGGCACGAAGCAGCGGGCGGCGTTCCAGTTCGTGTCGCCGTACCGCGGGCTCTCCAGCTTCACCGAGCGCGACGCCGACCTGTTCTTCGGCCGCCGCGCCGAGGTCACCGAGCTGCTGAACATCCTCCGCACCGAACCGGCCGTGGGCGTCGTCGGCGACTCGGGGAGCGGCAAGACCTCGCTGCTGCAAGCGGGCCTCGTGTACGCCGCGCGGCAGGGCGGGCTCGCGGGCGTGGAGCGCTGGCGGATCGTGTCGCTGCGGCCCGGCTACCACCCGGCACAGGCGCTGCTGACGGCGCTGAAACCCGGTTCGACCGAACCGCCGACGGCCGCCGCGCTCGCCGCCGCGCTGCGGGCCGACGACCGGCCGCTGCTCGTCATCTTCGACCAGTTCGAGGAGGCGTTCACCCTGGCCCGCGACCCCGAGGAAGCCCGCACGCTGACGAAAGCACTGGCCGACCTCGTGGCCGAACGCCCCGACCGGTTCCGCCTCGTGATCGGGATGCGGAGCGAGTTCCTCGGCCAGTCGGCGGGGCTGCCCGGCCTCAGCCGGCTGCTGCGGCGGCCGTGGGTGCTGCGGCCGCCGGGCGCGGACAACCTCCGGGCCATCGTCGTCGGCCCGGCCGAGCACTGCGGCTACACCTTCCAGGGGCCGCTCGCCGACGGCACCCCGACGCACGCCACGGGGCTGCTCGACCGCATCCTCGCCGACCCGCTGCTGGCGGCCGGCGACGGGGCCGCGCCGTCGCTGCCGCTGCTGCAGTTCGCGCTGGAACGGCTGTGGCTGAAGGCCGTGGAGACGGGCACGACGGTGTTCACGCACGCCGCCTTCGACGCCCTCGGGTGCCTCGGCACGGCCATCGCCTTGCACGCCGAAACGACCTACCAGGCCACACCGACCGCGACCGGCCTCGGCGTCGGCGCGCGCGCGGTGGCGGAGCACGTCATCACGGCGCTGGTCAGCAGCCGAGGCACGCGGCAGCCGCGGTCGCGCGCCGCGCTCGAAGCCGAGACGGGGAAGCCGGACGCGGCGCGGGCCGTCATCGACCACCTCGTCGGCGAGCGGCTGCTGACCGTCCGCAGCGACCCGGCCGACCCGGCGGCGTCGCTCGTGGACCTGGCGCACGAGGCGCTCGTGCGGCACTGGGACCGGCTCCGCGGGTGGCTCGCCGAAGACCCGCAGGGGCGGGCCATGCGCGACGAGTTCCGCACGGCCGTGGAGAAGTGGGAGGCCGGATTCGCCGGCGTGCCCGCGAAGAGCACCCGCGGCCTGCCGGGGGCCGACGTGTGCCGCAACTACCTGGCGTGGATCGACACCCACACGCCACAGTTGCCGCCGGCCGCGCTCGAGTTCGTGGCCGGGATGCGCGGCTACCTCACCCGCCAGAAGCGGACGCGCGGCGCCGTCATGGTCACCCTCGGGCTGCTCGCCGCGACCGCCGCGGCGCTGGCCGTGCTCGCCGACGGCAAGGCCCGGGACGCGACGAAGAGCGCCGCGGACGCGAAGGAGAGCGCGAAGCAGGCACAGGCCAGCGCCCGCGACGCGCAGGTGCGGGCGGCGACGCTGGCGCTGGACCGCGGCATCCAGCTCAGCGAACAGGGGCGGCCGCGGTTCGGGCTGCTGAGCATGGCCTACGCCCTCAAGGCGTGCCCGCCGGCCGACGCCTGCCCGGAGGCGGCCGCGCTCCGCAACGTCATCCTCACCAACCTCGGCGGGTGGGCCACGCACCAGCTCTGCCTCGACGACGTCCGCACCTTCCCCGGACCGGCCCTCGCCACCGACCCGGCCGGCACGGTCATCCTTTGCCGCACCAAGGGCGGCGCCCAGCTGTACGCGACGGACGCCCCCCCCGGACAGCCGCAGCCGCTCGGCCCGCCGATCCCGCACCTGCCGTTCACGAAAGACACGGTCGGGATGTCGGCCGAGGTCCACCGCGACGGGCGGACCGTTCTCCTGTCCGACGGGGCCGGGTATTCGCAGCTGTGGGACGCGCCGGGCGGGGCGCCGCTCGGCGCGCCGTTCATCACCGGCGCGGTCGGCGGGACGGTCCTCAGCCCGGACCGGAAGACGGCGGCCAGCGCCGACCACGACGGGACGGTGACGCTGTGGGACGCGACCTTCCCGGGGCACCCGGACGAGGCCCGGAAGTACCAGGGAAAGGTGGTCGGCAGTCCGCAGCCGCACCAGGGGAAGGTGTACGCGATGGAGTTCAGCCGCGACGGCAAGCTGCTGGCGGTCGGGTGCGGCCGTGGCGCGGGCGCGCAGAAGGGCACCGCCGGCAGCTTCCACCTCATGGACGCCGCGACGGGCGCGACCCTCCGCCGGTACGGGCTCGACGTCACCGTCACCTGCGTCGCGTTCAGCGAGGACGGGTCGCGGGTTGCCGCCGGCGGGATCGACATGTTCGTGTGGAAGACCGCGGACGCGGTCAACACGGCGATCGACAACAAGGACCTCCGGCCGATCGGCCGCCGGTCCGGCCAGGAGCACACGGCCCGGGCCGTGTTCGACAAGGCGGACGCGGAGCAGGTGCTCCTTGTCAACCCGTCGGGCGGGCTGGCCGTCACCCACTCGAAGGACCGGCACTTCGGGGCCGAGGAGCGGCTGTCGCCGCAGGGGTGGCTGGCCGGGTACGGGTTCCGCCCGGACGGCAAGGTGTTCACCGCCAACGTCGACGGGACGGTGCGGCTGTGGGGCCGGCCGAAGCGCGACCCGGCGCAGGCCCGGTACGAGCTGCCGCGCGGCCCGGAGCCCGGGCGCAAGGTCATCAACAACATCCTGGCGGTGGACTTCCGGCCCGACGGGAAGGCGGTCGCGGCGGGCACCCGCGACGGCAAGGTGTTCGTGTACCACCTCGACAACAGGGCCGCGCCGACCGTCTTCCGGTGCGCCGAGGCGGACACGGGGAAGGACTGGAGTCAGGTGGCCGAGGTCGAGTTCAGCACCGACGGCACCCGCCTGATCGCCCAGGACGAGTCGTTCCGGGTGTTCGTGTTCCACGTCCCCCCGCCGGGGTCGAACTCGGACGTGAACGACCCGGTCCGGCACGCGGGGAGGAACCTCGTCGCCGCCGCCCCCGACGGGCGGACGGTGGTGGTCCGCGCCCCGCACCCGGACCCGGACGGCCGGAACTACTGGGTGATCGACCTCGACACCGGGGCGCGCGTCTGCCGGCTCGCCGAGCCCGGCCCGATCGGCCCGCCGCCCGAGCTGGGCGACGACGGGTTCGTGATGCGCGTCCGGGCGGTCGCGTTCAGCCCCGACAAGTCGCGGGTGGCGGTGGCCCACCGCGACGGGCGGGTCCACGTCTACTCGACGGCGACCGGGGACCAGGTGGCCGGGCCGATCGAGCACCAAATCGACGGCGGCCGGGACTTCATCCGGGCGGTGGCGTACAGCCCGGCCGGGGACCGGCTCCTCACGCGCAGCCCGCGCGGCCGGGGGCTGTGGCACGCCGCGGGGGCACCGGTCCACCTCCTCCGCAACCGCGTCGGCGTGCAGCTCGCCCGGTTCAGCCGGTCCGGCCGGCTGGTCCTCGGCGGCACCAACTTCAACACCGGCGAGGTGTGGACGGGCGACGGCGGGGAGGCGGTGCCGCTCCCGCTCGTTCACGCCAGCGAGGTGTGGGGCATCTCGGCCAGCCCGGACGAGACGCGGGTCGTCACCGCCAGCTACGACCAGACGGCGCGGGTGTGGGACGTGGCGACGGGCAAGCCCATCTCGCCGCCGTTCGCCCACGACAGCGGGGTGAGCGACGCCGAGTTCAGCCCGGACGGAAAGACGGCGCTGACCGGCAGCTGGGACGGCACCCTGCGGCTGTGGCCGCTGCCGACGCCGGTGCCGGACGACGAGCCGCGGATCACCGCGTGGGTGGAGGTACAGTCCGGCCTGCGCGTGGCCGAGAGCGGCATCGGCCAACTGTTGACGGCAGACGAGTGGACGAAGCAGCGCGACGAGCTCAACCGGCGGGGCGGCCCGCCGCCGGGGATCGTGCGGTGAGCCGCCGGCGGCGCGGGTGCGGTGCCCGGCCGCGCGACAATTCGGCGCCACCACCCTTGAATAGTGAACAGACGTTCCGTATGCTGCCTGGTGAGGTGTCGGGGCGATTCAGACCCACGACGTTGCGACCCGGACAGCGCGACCGGATGGGTTGGTCAACCGCACTCGACCCGTGAGTCCCCAACCGCGTGCCGCGCGGTCCGTCCCCGTAATGGGGCGCCGGGGGGAGCCGGTCGTCCGGGCGACCGGCAGCAGGTGACGAGCCTGTAATCCCCCTGGCCGACAGGCGCGGTCCGGAGGGCGCGTTTGTGCCGAACTCGACACCCCGCTGCCGGCGGCCGTTGGCTCGCGTCCCGTGCGCGACCGACGGCCGCCGGTTGGCGTTCTCCGCCCCGGCGGTCGTCGGTCCGAAAAATCGGCAGATTCCGTGTCCGAGTCGGCGGGCGGGTTACGTATACCAGGGTGTTCAGCCGGCCCCGGGGTGGTCCCGTGAGGGGGTGACGCCCCGGGGCCGGTTTAGCCGGCCGCTACGACCCCACACCGGAAAACACGACCTCGTAATAGATGGGGCACTGGCGCCCCTCGGCCGCGGGGAACGCCTCGGCCGACTCGCGCCAGCGGGCGCCGGTCACGCCCGGCACCGCCGCCGGCGCCGCCCCCGTCGGCTGGCGCTGCTCCGGGGCGTTCTTCCACCACGGGCCGCCGCCGTCGGACCGGAGCACGCGGCCGGCCGCCTTCTGGAGGAGCCGCTGGTACAGCGGCTGGTGCGGCATCTTCCACGGCTGCGGCATCTCCCGCTGCGCGGCCGCCCGGTCGACCGGGATCATGGCGATCAGCCCCGGCGGCATCAGCTCCAGGCCGAACGGCGAGGCGTCGTCGGCCGACACCCGCTTGGCGGTGGCGTTGTGGCTTCCGTGGTGGCCGACCTTGTACAGGGCCGTGCGCCGCAGCAGGTCGTCGGCCGTGGTCGTGGTGCCGCCGACCTTGAACTCCTGGCCGTGCCACGACAGCCAGTTGCCGACCTGGGCGTCGCCGACGAACAGCAGCACCTTCCCCAGCCCCGGCTCGCCCACCTCGAACGCCAGCACCAAGCTGGTGTTGTTCGTGTCCGCCTCCAGGTCGAGGCCCAGCTGGTCGGCCGCGCCGAGCCAGTCGTCGTCGATGCGGCGCCACGCCTCGTCGTCGGCGAGGTAGCGGTCCTGCCAGAACTCGACGGCCGTGGCCGGCGCGTCCGTCACGTCGTCGGCGGAGACCTTTTTGGGGGTGACCTCGGGGCAGCGGCGGCGGGCCGACTTCTCGAACGGGTAGCGGAAGTCGGAGCCGAGGCTGGTCGCGAGGTCGAGCGCCGGCGCGAGCCGGAGCGCGGTGAGTTCGCCGCGGCCGGTGAGGTACGTCTCGCGGTTCTCGCCCTCGTCGCCGCCGGTGGGCAGGTCCTTCTTCAGCCGGGCCTCGTCGGTCGGCGGGCCGAGCACGTAGGCCCGCGCCCAGGGCACGCCGGGCACCGGGGCCACCTCCTCCGGCTCCCAGTACTTCGTCTTGTCGGCGTGCTTCTGGAGCATCGCCAGCGCCACCTCGTTCGACGTGGGCTTGGCCTTGTCCTTCCCCTTCCGCTTGGGCGCGCCGGCGGCCGCGCCGAGGAACTCGTCGGCGACCATCTTCGGGTCCATCTTCTCGAAGTCGCCGAGACCCTCGAGCTTCTTACCGTCGGCGCCGAGGCCGCGGTCTTCGAGCTTCTTGACGGCCGACTTGATGGCCGCGCGGTACGCCCCGCGGCGGGCGCGGAGCTTGTCGGCCAGCCCCTTGTCCTGCTTCTCCGTCCACGCGACCCACAGCTGGTCGAAGGTGATCGTGTCGCCCTTTGCCTTGGCGACGAACGGGCTCCCCTTCTGCACGAACCCGGACAGGTGGTCGGCGTGCTCGTGGGTGGCGACGACCACGTCGAGGTGCCCGCCGGTGGCGGCGCGCAGGTCGCGCATGACGCGGAGGAGGCGGGCCGGCCCCTTGTCCTGGCGGGCGTGGATGCCGCAGTCCACGAGGACGTAGACGGGCTCCTGGCCGAGGCGGCCGAAGGCGAGGAGGAAGCAGTCGCCGAGGCCGGCCCGGTACATGCGGACGACGGCCTCGCCGGGCTTCGGGAGGAGCCGCTTGTCGTCGGCCGCCGCGGTCGCCTTGGCCATCAGTCGCCCTCCTCGTCGGTGCCGCGGTGGGTCAGCGCGAACGGCTCCAGCGGCCGCCGCTTGTTTGCCCGCCGCCGCCGGGCGGGGGCGTCGGTGCCGCTCTCGTCGGTGTCGTCCTTGGCGCCCTCGTACTCCAGGCCGTACCGGTCCATCACGGCCGGGCCGCCCTCGATCAGTCGCTCCAGAAAGAACCGGGCGTTGGCGTTGCGGCGGGCGACACCGAGGACGTTCTTGGCGATGGCGTACCGCAGCTCGCCGGTCTCGGGGTTGATGATGAGCGTGCAGCCGCCGCGGAACGTGAAGTACACCTTGCGGCCGGCGTCGTCCTGGTACTGGGCGTACGTCCCGTCGCGCCAGTCGTCGCGGGCCACCTGGCAGCCCAACTGGCCGACGGCGAACTCGTCCTTTTCGGGCTTGCCGGCGTCGGTCGCGGGGAGGAGCCACCGCCGCTTCTGGGTGAGGACGACGACGAGTTCGACTTTGGTACGCCCGTCCGCGCGGACGCGGTACGTCGGCCTCACGTCGTGGACCTCGATGGGCATGTCGCCCGGCCGGCGGCGCTCGCCGCGCGGCCGCGCCAGGTACTCGTTGTTGGCGTGCAGGTCGAGCCCGAGCCACTCGCCGATGACGCCGGCGGCGTCGCTAGCCGAAGACGCCGCCGCCGACCCGGCGGCCACCGCCGCCGCCGCCGCCGATGCCGGTGATCTGGCGGCGGCAGCCGACGCCGCGGCGCCGGCCGGCTCCGACACCGACAGCCGCAGCCACTGGTGGAGGAACGCGGCGATGGTGTTCTCCAGCTTGTACGCCTCCATCCGGCGCTCGACCCGGCGGTCGCGCTGGGCCGGCGGCTCGACCCACATCTTGCGGAGGAACGCCTCGCGCAGGGCGACGCGGGTGTCGAACTGCGTCCACTCTTTTCGCGCCGCCGCTTCCGGGATGGACTCGGAGATGGAGTCGTACCCGGCGAGCATGGTGCGGATCACCTCCGGCGGCGGCATGAAGTCCTTGATGGCGGCGACGCACTCGCGGGTCGCCGGCTGCCACCGCAGGCTGTCCTCGCCGAGCGAGCGGACGTCGTCCGGCAGGATGCCGCGCTCGCGGAACGCCTCGATGAACGCCACCCGGTGCCGCTTCGGGTCGTCCGGCACCAACTCGGCGTCGGCGGTGATGAGCGCCCGCAGGTAGTCGCCGAAGGTGATGTCCACCGGCGGCAGGTAGTCGAGCGCCCGCACCGAGATGTTCAGCACCCGCTGGGCGGCCTTGATCGCCTCGTCGGCGAAGCGCCTGGCCAGGTCGGGGTGGATGTCGCCGGGGCGGAGGATGCCGGAGCCGTCGGACGCGATCCGCTTCAGGTCGCGGATGCGGTCCTCGTAGATGCGGAGGAAGGCGTCGAAGACGGCGGCGACGAGGACGGCCCCGCGGTCGTGCGGCTTGGTGGTGCCGGCGAGCGTCTTCGGCTGCGGGCGGACGCGGCGGCCGTCCTTGTCGAACTCGCCGAGCGCGTTCCGCAGCGCCCCGCCGCGCTTGGTGGCCCGGCCGAACTGCCCGGCGAGCTCGGCGAGGAGGTTGTTCAGCGACAGGTCGCCGCGCGTCTTGTGCATCTGGTCCAGCAGCAGGCCCGGCAGCGTGAAGTGCTGGAAGATGGCGACGATGTCGGCGAAGCCCTCGTGGAACGCGAGCATGTCGCCGTTCGACGGCTTGAGCAGCCGCGGGTGGATGCCGTCGAGGATGGCGTGAGTCGTCTCGTGGGCGATCACGTCGTGGCTGAGGCAGGTGAAGACCATGCCGCCCGGGAGTTCCTCGCGCGGGTCGGCGGTCTGGGCGTTGAAGTAGCCGAACAGCAGCGCCTTCTTGCTCGGCGAGTAGTAGGCGTTGGCCTCGCGGAGGGCGTGCGGGTAGACGCGGAGCCGCGGCACGTACCGCTCGGCCCGGGTGAGTTCGCGGCCGGTCGGGTGCTTGTCGGTCCACGGCCGGTCGGCCCACATCACCGGCCGGCCGAGGGCCGCCTCGAAGTTCTCGATCGTCTTCATGACGACCGCGTACACCATTTGCTGGTGGAAGTGCGGGTTGCCCTCGGACGGGCGGAGGCCGTCCTGGGCGGCGTGGTGCGGGTGGTCGAGGTCCACGGGGTCGTAGGCGCAGCCGCTGGACGGGTCGACGTCCACCACCTCGACGTACTCGCCGACCGGGCCGGGCGTGAGCGCCTCCCACCGGACGGGCAGCACGCAGCGGGCGATGTTGGCCGTGCTGAGCGACTGGTCGGCGGCCGGGTCGAGGGCGTACACCTGGAGGCGCCGGCGGCTCGGCGGGGCGACGTCCGGCGGCGGCAGCGGCGGGACGGGCTTCGGCCGTGGCTTTCGGGGGCGCGAGCGGGCCATGGGCGGTTCCGGGGCGGGACGCGTGGCCGGGGTGAAGTGCTGTGAGTGTTAGTCGATCGCACCGACGAACTCAAGACGTTTCCTGCCAGATTGTTGAACGCCGGACGCGCCGGCTCGTCGCAACCGGAACTCCTCATGACACACCGGCCGGGTCTGCTCCTCGTCGTGCTCGCCTACGTCGGGTTCGTCAGCCTCGGGCTGCCGGACGCCGTCATCGGCGTGGCGTGGCCGTCGGTCCGCGACCGGTTCGGGCTGGCGCAGGCCGCGGCCGGCGTCGTGTTCGCGGCGTCGGGGCTGGGCTACTTCGCCAGCAGCTTCGTCGCCGGCCGACTCGCCCGCGGGCTCGGCATCGGCCTGCTGCTGGGCCTCAGCACGGGCCTCGTCGGGGGTGCGATGTTCGGGTTCGCCGGGGCGCCGCTGTTCGCGCTCTTCGCGGCGTGCGCCGTCGTCCACGGGCTCGGCTCGGGGGCCATCGACGCCGGGCTCAACGGGTACGCGGCGCACCACCTGTCGGCCCGGCACATGAACTGGCTGCACGCCTGCTACTGCTTCGGCGCCATGCTCGGCCCGCTGCTGATGACTGCGGTCCTGAGCGGCGGGCGGCCCTACGCCGCGGGGTACACCGTGGTCGGCGGCGTGATGGCGGCGCTGGCGCTGGTCTTCCTGGCGACGCGGCCGCGCTGGGGCGAGGCGAGCGCCGACCCCGCCGGGGACGCGCCGCCGGTCCGCACCGGCGACGCGCTGCGGCACCCGGCGGTGCTGCTGCACATGGCCGTGTTCTTCGTCTACACCGGGCTGGAGGTGGCGCTCGGGCAGTGGGCGTTCACCGTGCTCACCGAGCACCGCGGCGTCGCGGCCGGGGCGGCGGGTGTGGCCGTCGGCGCGTACTGGGGGAGCATCGGCGTCGGCCGCGTGGTGTTCGGCCTGGTTGCCGAGCGCGTCGGCATCGACCGGCTGCTCCGCGTGTGCATGTTCGCCACCCTCGCCGGTGCGATGTTGTTCGCGGCGCCGCTGCCCGAGTGGGCGGCGTTCGCGGGGCTGGTCGTCGCCGGCGTCGGGCTGGCGCCGGTGTACCCGTGCCTGATGACGCGCACGCCGCAGCGCCTCGGGCCGGGCCTGTCGGCGCACTCGATCGGCTTCCAGGTCGGCGCGGCGATGATCGGGGCGGCGGCCGTCCCCGCGGGGCTCGGGCTTCTGGCGGGTGATGTGGGGTTAGGCGCGGTGCCGACGGCGACACTGATGGTGGCCGCGGGGCTGGGGCTGCTTCACGAAGTGCTGATCGCGCGGGGCGAAGCGCGGTGAAGCCGGGGGACGAGCCCCCGGCCCGCCGCCGTGGGTCAGTTCACCAGCTGGAACGAGTCGAAGAAATCGGCCACGCCGGGGTCGCGGACGGCGGCGTCGGAGCCGCGTACCGTCACCCGGTACAGCCGCGCCCCGACGACGTACACCCGGCCGCGCAGGCTCCGGTCGCCGGCCGTCGCCTCGAACTCCCAGCCGCGGTGCCGCCCGCCCAGCACCAGGAGTTCGCACTTGCCCAGCTTCGACCCGTCGCCCAGTTCGGCCACGGTCGTGTCGCGGAGATGGTCCAGCGCGGCCTGCCGCGCCTTGCCGGCGACGCCCTCCAGCTCGGAGTCGTCGGCGTACCCGGCGGAATAACGGCCGCCGGCGGCCGTCACCGCGTAGGTCGTGAACGTGTGCCCGTCGGCGTCGGCCGTCCCCTTCGTCGGCGACGCCGGGAACCGCGCCTTGAATTTGCCGCCGGTCGAGTGGATGGCCGTGCCCGCCGCCTTCGCCGCCGGCTCGGGGTCGGCCGCCTTCGCCGCCACCCGGTCGGCCGGGTTCGTCCGCTTCGGCGTCGCCGTCGCCAGCCGCTCGGCCGGGTTGCCGCTCGCCGCCGGGAGGTCGCCGAGCAGCGCGAACGAGTCCAGGAACTCGTCCGCCTTCGGGTCGGCCACGAACTCGTCCACGCCCATGACCGCGACCATGTACATGCGGGTTCCGGCGAGGAAGATGCGGCACCGGTACTTCCCCGCCTTCGGGTCGGTGACCGAGGCCAGGCACTCGCGGCCCGGGTAGCGGTCGTGCAGCATCACCCGCTTGGTGTCGATCGTCTTCCCGCCGACGCCCTGCACCGACCCGGCGACGGCGTCGTCGAGCCGCTTCTGCGACAGGGCCAGGGGCTCGGCCGCCGACAGCGGCAGCTCGGCGGTGCCGACCATGTACCCGCCCTTGTTCCCCCACGGCTCCTTCACCCACATGGTGAAGTTGACTCCGAACGCCGACTTGGTCTTCTCCGACGGCGTGCCCGGGAACAGCGCCTTCCACTTGCCGTCGGGCGAGGTGAACTCGGCCATCGGCGGGTTGAGCACGTCCTTGAACTTGCCGCAGCCGCCGGCCAGCAGCGCGGCGGACACGGCGACCAGCAACACGGGGCGCGGCACGGCAGGCCTCCGGGGGCGGTGCGAACTCTGCCCGGAGCCTAGAACACGAACCCTCGCCTGGCGTTCATCGTGTCCAGCGGCGAAGGGGACGAGTTCCGCGGATGCAGCAAGTGGGTTAGACGAAAGAGCGCCGGACCGGTGTGAGGGCTGAAGTGGTTGGGATTCCGTCGCTTGCGGCGATGCACGCCGTGCCACGCCGCGAGCAGCGTCACTTCGCGTCCACGAGGTACAGCCGGTGGAACTGATCGATCGCCGCAGCCACCTTCCCGGCCGTCTCGGGAGCTGACACGGGCGTCGTGAGCATCCAGCCGAATTCGAGCTGCACGGCGTCGAGGCCGTAGTCGCCGCTGTAGGTGCGGACGATGTAGCCGCCGTTGAAGTTATCGTGCTCCTTGCCGTCGAGCTTGGCCGGGTGCGTCTTGAAGCCCGCCCCGCCGAGCAGCCCGAGCAGGCTGTCCGGGCCGCAGTGGGCCTTCTCGCCGAAGCGCTGGCGGAGCAGCGCCACCGTCTTACCGTCCTGCGTGCCGCGGACCACCGAGTCGGGGAAGGTCGCCTGGTTGTGGACGTCGAGGAGCAGACCGCGGCCGTGAACCTTGCGGACTTCCTTGCAGAACCCGGCGAGGGTGTCGTGGTAGGCGTCGTAGACGGGCTTGGCGCGCGGGCTCTCGTAGGCGACGTCGGCCGGCCGGTTGGCGTCGACGTAGCGGCGGCTGAACCGGGCGGTGACGAGGTACGGTCGCTTGCCGGTCTTGAGGAACACTTCAACGGCCAGCGTCGCGGCCAGCTCTTCGGTGCCGGGGTCGCGGCCGGTGTAGAAGCCGTTCGGCCCGGTGGGCAGGCCGACCCCGCGTCGCGTCGGGACGCCGGGAATCTCGCCCGTGCCGCCGTGCGGTGCGGAGATGATGACCGGCATGTTCCCCTTGCGGACGTTGAGGAACGGCGACTCCGGTCGCGCGGCCGGCTCCTGGGCCAGCGCGACGGCGACGGCGGCGAGCGCGGCAACGACCGCCGCGGGGAGGCGCGGGCGACGCATGGCAGTGTCTGTGCGGACGTAGGCGAGCGAGTCTGGCTTCAGTGTACGAGATGGGAGTGAAAAATGAGAACCCGGTTTGGCGCGGGCGGTGCTGGGAAAACGAACAGCCCGGGTGATCGGCCGCCTCTCCCCTCGGCCGACACACCCGGGCTGCTGTATTGGCGAGGTCGAGATCGCGACCCGTGGTGATACCGCCTCTCCCCTCGGCTCACCCCGGCGTCCCGTTCGACCTCTCCGCTTCATGTAAAAGCAGCCGCGGTGCCAATCGCGCCCGCCGCCGCCGCGTTCCGCGCTGACCCGCGCGAAAAACGCTGGGATTCTTGGGGCATTCCCGCCGCCCCGGCCGCACGAAAAAAAGTCCGCCCGGGTTCGTGCCGCGCCGCCGTGCCGGGTGCGAGCGCAATTCGTGCCCGGGGGACGGGCAGGTGGCGGAGGTCGGCGGGCGTAAGACAGAGGGCGGCGCCGGCGTAAACTGGAGAGACCGGAAAGTCGGGGCGGCTTCGTGGCCGATCTATTCCGGCGTCTGCCCTCTGGTCCCTGGCGACTGACATGGCAACCGACATCCGGCTGAAGGACGAGCTGCCGACGATCACCGACCTGCTGGTCGAGTCGTACACCGAGTGCAGCCGGATGAACCACCTGGCGCACGAGCCGCTGCCGAGCCGCGACTCCGTCGCCGACATCCTCGCCGATCTCAGCGAAGTGCTGTACCCCGGCTACGGCCGGCGGCAGAACCTCCACCACGGCAACGTGGGTTACCACGTGGGCGCCCTCGTCGATGGGCTCCACGACAAGCTGACGCAGCAGATCGCCCGCGCCCTGCGCCACGAGCTGTGCGAGGAGAGCCCGCACGTCGACTGCGAGGCCATCGCCCAGCCGAAGGCGATGGAGCTGCTGCGGCGGCTGCCGGACGTGCGGAAGGTGCTGGAGCAGGACGTGGACGCCGCCTACCGCGGCGACCCGGCCGCCCGCAGCCACCACGAGATCATCTTCAGCTACCCCGGCCTCGAAGCGGTGAGCGTGTACCGCGTGGCCCACGAGCTGTACACGCTGGGCGTGCCGTTCATCCCGCGCATGATGACGGAGGCGGCGCACGCCAAGACCGGCATCGACATCCACCCGGGGGCGCGGATCGGGCCGGGCTTCTTCATCGACCACGGCACCGGCGTGGTGATCGGCCAGACGTGCGAGATCGGCGCCGGCGTGAAGCTGTACCAGGGCGTGACGCTCGGCGCCCTGAGCTTCACGAAGGACGACGACGGCAACCTGACGCACGGCAGCTACAAGCGCCACCCCACGCTGAAGGACGGTGTGGTGGTGTACGCGAACGCCACTATCCTGGGCGGCGCCACGGTGGTGGGCGAGCGGAGCGTGATCGGCTCGAACGTGTGGCTGACGGAGAGCGTACCGCCCGACACGACGGTGCTGCTGGAGAAGCCGCGGCTGCGGCTGAAGGGCGCTAAGCCGGCGGCGGACGACGTGTCGCTGATGTACCACATCTAAATGTGACCCGTGCCGGCGGGCGGATCGGGTACGATACGGGTAGTACGCCCGACGGAGGCACCCCATGCCCGCTGCCCTCGACCCGCCGGCCGACCTACTGGAGGCGGCCGTTGCCCTGGACCCCGACCGGTTCGACCGGTTGGTCGCCGGCCTGCTCCGGGTGCGGGCGGAGCGCGTGGCCGGGACGGTCCGGGGCGGCGAAGCGGCCCTCCTCGCACGCATCAACGGGGGGCCGTCCCCGGACGTGTGGAGCGAGTACCACCGCCTCCGCGACCGGCACCGACGGCAGGTGCTCACCCCCGCCGAGTACGCGGAGTTGACCCGTCTGACCGACACGGTCGAGTTGTACCAGGCCGACCGGACGGCCGCGCTGGTGGAGTTGGCGGCCGTGCGCGGGGAGCCGCTCGACCAGGTGCTCCGCGCGCTCGGCATCCCCTGGCCGGCGTCGGGGTGATCCCGTGTCGTCGTCCGTTCGAACCGCGGTGGCGGACCGGGCCGGCGGCTGCTGCGAATACTGTCGCAGTCAGGACCGGTTCGCGGTCCAGTCGTTCGCGGTCGAGCACGTCGAGCCGCAGAGCGGCGGCGGGTCCGACGATGCGGAGAACCTCGCCTACTCTTGTCAGGGGTGCAACAACCACAAGTACACCCGGACCCGCGCGGTAGACCCCGCCACCGGTGCCGAGGTGCCCCTGTTCCACCCGCGCCGCCAACGCTGGTCGGACCACTTCGCGTGGGCGGCCGACTACTCGGAAGTCGTCGGGTTGACGCCAACGGGCCGCGCCACCGTCGCGGCGCTCCGGCTCAACCGCCCCGGCGTGGTCAACCTGCGGACCGTACTCTTTTCGGTCGGCCTCCACCCGCCCGGACCGCCGACTGACGCCGGCCGCTCGCCGCGCCCCCTGCCGCCCGCTACGACTTCCTGATGCTCACCGACCTGATTACCTCCCCCGACCCGGCCGTCCGCAACCGCCCGCTCGCCGCCGCCGTGGCGGCGCTGTCGTACCCCGAACTCCTCGCCGAGCGGCAGACGCTCGACCGCTTCCGCCGCGAGCGCGGCAACCTCTACGACCGCGTCCGCGCCCTGTTCTTCCTGTACGCCATCGACCGGTTCCACCTGCCGACGCGCCCCGAACTCCCCGCCGCCGGTCGCATCCCGCACGCCGGCATCGACCGGCTGATGAACCGCCGGTTCGACGAGGCCGTGCGCCTGTTCCGCGCCGCCGAGGCCGAGCACGGCCCGAGCGACCCGCTGTGCAGCGCCCTCGCCGCCGCGTACCACGCCCTCGCCTTCCAGACGCTCGCCGACCAGGTCCGCGCCAGCGTCCGCGGCGCCGCCGGCAACCGCTGGATGTTCCGCGCCGGCGACCCCGCCGACCACCCGCTCCGCGTCCGCCCCGAGTTGCTGAGTCGCCCCCACGCCGGCGCCCCCTTCCCCGTGCTGCGCGAGCGGACGCCGGTGCGGATGGACCTGTCCCACTCGTGCTGGTCGGACATCTTCTTCCTCGGCATGGACTACCCCGAGGGCGCCCGCGTCCTGAACGTGTCCATCGACCTCGGCGTCCACGGCCGCGATAGCGTGCCGAAGCCGCCGATCGAGGTGTACTTCCGCGTCATCGACGAGCCCGTGCTGCGACTGGTGAGCGTGGACCTGGACGCCGCCGCGGACGTGAAGTCGTTGCCCGAGGTGTTCGACTTCGCCCGCGATTACCTCGGCCTACTGAAGGCCGCGGTGATCGCGTCGGGCGTGATCCCGCCGGGGCTCGAAGGGTCACGCGCCGACCTGCGCCAGGTGCTCGACGTACTCGTCGGCCCGGGCCTCGGCATCGAACTGGTCAGCGCCGTGAACGACATCCCGAAGGGCTCGCGCCTCGCCGTTTCGACGAACCTGCTGGCCGGCCTGATCGCCGTGTGCATGCGCGCGACCGGGCAGGCGAAGGCGCTCACCGGTTCGCTCGCGGAGCCGGAGCGCCGGCTGGTCGCGGCGCGGGCCATCCTCGGCGAGTGGCTCGGCGGCAGCGGCGGCGGCTGGCAGGACAGCGGCGGCGTCTGGCCCGGCATCAAGCTCATCGAGGGGACCGTCGCCGCGGAGGGCGACCCCGAGCACGGCGTCAGTCGCGGACGCCTGTTGCCACGGCACACCGTCTTCGGCCCGGAGGAGGTTTCGGAGGCGAACCGCCGGAAGCTCGAAGACAGTTTGGTGCTCGTCCACGGCGGCATGGCCCAGAACGTCGGCCCGGTGCTGGAGATGGTGACCGAAAAGTACCTGCTGCGCGACGACGCCGAGTGGCAGGCCCGGCAGGCGGCGCTCGGCATCTTCGACGAGATCGCCGACGACCTGAAGCGCGGCGACGTCCCCGCCCTCGGCGCCGCGACGACGCGCAACTTCGCCGGGCCGATTCAGACGATCATCCCCGCGGCGTCGAACGCCTTCACGGAGGGGCTGATCGCCGCGAGCCGCGCGCGGTTCGGCAGCGATTTCTGGGGCTTCTGGATGCTCGGCGGCATGAGCGGCGGCGGCATGGGGTTCATCGTCGCGCCGCACCGCAAGGCCGAGGCGCAAGACTTCCTCCTGGAAGAGATGCGTCGGCAGCGGGAGGCCTTGAAGCACTCGCTGCCGTTCGCCATGGCGCCGGTCGTGTACGACTTCGCCGTCAACCCGCGCGGCACGCACGCCGACCTCCTCCCCGCCGGCGCCGAGTTGCTGCCGCGCGGCTACTACGCGCTGCTCGTGCCGCGCTGGCTGCGCGAGGACGCGCGGCTCATCCCGGCGTCACGGCGCGGCGAGCTGGAGCGCGTCGGCGCCGCGGCCCGCGCCCCGGAGTTGGCCGGCCTCGTCGAGTCGCTGTTCGACCGCATGGTGCCGGCGGCGGCGGCGTCGTCGAGCGCCCGGCCGGAAGCGCTGGCGGCATTGCTGACGGCGAACGGCTTCGACCGCGCCGAGCACGAGCGCATCCGCGACGACCTCCGCCGCGGCCGCATCGGCCTGGCGCAGAACCGCCTCGCGGCGTCCACCGTCGTGGAAGACGTGCAGCCAGGCGACGTGACCGACTGCCGCGGCGGCGTCCCCGCGGAGGTCGTGCGGCGTGGCGAGCAGGCGCTGGCCGCGGGCGAGCTCGCGGTCGTGACGCTGTCGGCGGGCGCGGGTTCACGCTGGACGCAGGGCGCCGGCGTGGTGAAAGCGCTGAACCCGTTCGCACGCCTGGCCGGGAAGCACCGCACGTTCCTCGAGGTGCACCTGGCCAAGAGCCGCAAGGCGGCCGAGCGCTCCGGCGCGACGGTGCCGCACGTCTTCACGACGGGCTACCTCACGCACGGCCCGACCGGCGCGCACCTGGCGGCGACCGGCAACTACGGCTACGGCGGTCCGGTGAAGCTGTCGCCGGCGATGAGCGTGGGCCTGCGGCTGGTGCCGATGGTGCGCGACCTCCGCTTCGCGTGGGAGGAGACGGCCCACCAGGTGCTCGACGAGCGGAAGCAGCGGGTGCGCGAGGGCGCTCACCAGGCGCTGATCGGCTGGGCGACCGCGGCCGGCGAGGGGAGCGACTACACCGACAACGAGCCGCTCCAGTGCCTCCACCCGGTCGGCCACTGGTACGAGATCCCGAACCTGCTGCGGAACGGCGTCCTGCGCGACCTGCTGAGCGAGCGGCCGAACCTGAAATACCTTCTCGTCCACAACATCGACACGCTCGGCGCCGACGCCGACGCCGGGCTGCTGGGCACGCACATCGCCGCGGGCAAACCACTGACGTTCGAGGTGATCGGCCGCCGCCTCGACGACCGCGGCGGCGGGCTGGCGCGGGTGGACGGCCGGCCGCGCATCCTGGAGGGGCTGGCGATGCCGCGCGAGGAGGAGGAGTTCGCGCTGAGCTTCTACAACTCGCTCACGACGTGGGTGACGATCGACGCCCTGCTGGAGCTGTTCGGCCTGTCGCGCGGTGAGTTGGGCGACGACACGGCCGTGGCCGCCGCGGTGAACCGGGTGGCGGCGCGGCTGCCGACGTACGTGACGCTGAAGGACGTGAAGAAGCGTTGGGGTCATGGGCAGGAGGACGTGTTTCCGGTGTGTCAGTTCGAAAAGCTGTGGGGCGACATGACGGCGGTGGCGGGGGTGGAGTGCGGCTTCGCCGCGGTGCCGCGCGTCCGCGGCCAGCAACTGAAGGACCCCGCCCAGCTCGACGGCTGGCTCCGCGACGGCTCCGCGGCCCACGTCGAGGGGCTGTGCTGGTTCTAAAGACAAGCTCACGCAAAGGTGCGAAGTCGCAAAGCGATCCAAGCCCCGGGCTTCTTTGCGCCTTTGCGTGAGCTTGCTTTAAAACGAATTCTGCCCGGTCCCGCGAACCATTTCCCGGCGGCCGCGTCTATCCCCGTGAGCACAAACGAGGACGGGCGATGAACCGCTTCCCGCAACCCAATCCGAAACCGCATCACGCCTCCGGCTGACGCCACGACGCAACGGGAATATCCCGGGGCCGGGCGTCCTTCCGAGGCCGCCCGGCCCCGGTGCGTTTGTGGGGCCACTTCACAGCGGTGTGGAGCCGAATGGTAAGGCGGCGCTCTGTTAAAGCGCAATTTGCAGGTTCGATTCCTGCCACCGCTGCTGCACGGGGATCGGCTAACGGTCGGCCGCCGGCCTTTGACCCCGGAAATGACGGTTCAATTCTTTCGTAGCCCCCACGTCTGGATGGAGGGTAATCTCGCCCCCCTGAAGCTGGTGTCGGCGGCGTTTCCCCGATCCCTCGGTTCGGGTGTGGAGGGTGATTCCAGCGATATGCCGCAAGTACCTCCGCAGGAGAGGGGAACGTGCGGCCCCGGTCAAGACTGCCACCGGCCGTCCGCCATTCAGTTCCCTCATTTCTTCCAGCAACTCCGTCCAGTCCTCCGGTTGCTCTCTACCGTGCTCCTGGGCCACACACCGGAAAAGGTAGCTGACCCAGTACAGGGCCTGCAACGCCTGAAACGTTTGCTCATTCAGGTCTGATTCCCCGCCGCCAGTCTTGCGGAGAGCATTTTCTAGCCGATCTCTCTCTTGTTCCAGCTCCCTAATCGTAGCCTGAGCGTCGGGGATAAACTCGGGGTCGATAAGGACCAACTGCTTGCGTGCCTTCTCAATTTGAACTGAGAGCTCGCGAACCCGTCCCACGATCTGTTTGCGGTCGATCGCGGGTTGCTCTGGGGGTGAGAGGAGGGACTTTAACCTTGCGAACCCCTCGGGAAGATCTTCTGGCTTTAGCTCTTTGAGTTCTGCTCGGAAGGCGAGTTGTTCGCCTCCGAGAGCTAAGAACTCCCGGTCCACGAAGTCTGCAACCTGCAGCAGGACCCGATCTTCGCGAACCTGGGTACCAGAGCATTCCTTACCCCGACTATCGTGGTTCAGACTGCACTTATAGTGGCGATACTTTGACTGCCTGAGGCCGTGCATCGGGCAAGAGCATCGGCCGCATCTGAGTAGGCCGGATAGGAGGTAAGGATTCTCTTCAGGGCTATAAGGGCTGTGCCCCACCCTTCGGCCGGCAGCTTTCTGATTCGCAAAAATCCCCTGAGTGCGTTCCCAGATCTCTCTGCTCACGATGGGCTCGTGGTGGTCACGATGGATGATCCATTCCGATTCCGGCTTCTTGCCCGGCCTTTCAGCCTTCGCTACAGCACGCCCTTTGATCGTGTAATACTTGCCGTGCTCCCATCGCCCTGCTGTGAAGTCGCCTGCGTATGCTGGGTTCGTGAGGATGACCTTGATTTCGTCGTATCTCCACTTGCCTACTCTTCCACGTGCGGTCGGAACCGCATCGTGATTCAGGCGGGTTGCGATCGCGTTCATCGATCGCCCATCATCTGCAAACTCCTTATAGATCCGCTGTACAATAAGCCTGTGCCCCGGATCGCCGAGCACTAAACGCCGGTTCTTCCGCGTGCCTTCCAGCCGGTATGCGTAAGGAGGGCACCCAACCCATCCCCCGTTTTGCATAGCCCCAAGCTGTCCTCGAACAACGTTTCGGCTGTGATCGAGGAGTTGCTCGTGCTTGCCTTCCTGCTTGACGCTCCCAATGATCCGGTCCACTGACTTCGTCCAGTCGAGAGCCCCGTCTTTCACTGTGACCAGGTGAACGTTAGCTTGCCGGAGCTGATAGCCGAAGAACCCTTGCTCAAGTGAATCGAACCTGCCGAACCTTGCGTGATCCCAACAGACAATGGCCCGAAAGTCCCCCCGTGTCTGGGCGTCCTTGATCATCCGAAGGAACTCGACCCGTTTGTCTGTGTTATCCCCAGACACAGCGTCGTCCGAGTACCAGCGAACGAGCAGGTAGCCCTGCTCCCTTGCGAAGTCCTCGCATGCCCGCTTCTGCTCGGGGATGCTGGCCTCGTCCTGGGCTTTCGAGCTACGGCGCGCATACCCGACCGCAGGGATTAGTGCTGGCATAGCTCGCCCCTTGATGGTTTCTGGGATCGTCGGAAGCGAGACTTGCCGGTCGAGAATCGCCGGCATTGCACCTCGGCCCGCTATCCAGGCCCATTTTACCACCAGCCGCCGGAAGCAGGCACCTCGATCGGAATCTCCTCCGGCCAGATTCCGCCGGTATGACCCTGCAGCCAAACGCCCTCTTCTACGTTTGGATACCCTCCCGACCGAGCATCCTGACATGCAAAGCGGTGCCTTTTCTGGAAGGGATGGCAGCTTCTCGGAATCCGGGGAATCGCGGTGGTCCTCGGCACGACCGGGTGGGATCGTGCGAGCAGGTGGCGGGGATCGCCGGACCTGCGGGACATTCCCGCTGGCAGCCGACGCCCTACCACTAGGAGGATCAACCGATGAAGAGCCTGAAGACCTTCGAGTTTCCGGCGAGCCGGGTCGGGAAGGGGCAGTACGAGTGGGCCAAGCTCCTGAACGGCGGGATCTACCAGCTCGAGGAGGGGAAGGACTACCAGTGCAAGACTGTCAGCTTCGTGGCCCTGGCCCGCATGGCGGCGAAGAAGGCTGGGAAGGGGCTCAAGGCGTCGAAGGTCGAGGGCGGGGTCGTCATCCAGGCGATCGATCCCTCGTAGTTGCAAGCGCTCTCCCGGACTCGGTCAGCCTCTGTCGGTGTTTAAGCACTCAGGGGGCTGGCCGGGGCGGCATAGCGGGCTTCGTCTGGACGTGTGGTGTACTCAAAGAGAACCAAAATCAACCCCGCGGTTCTGCCGGCAAAGGCCGTTTTTACCCAGCAGTTCACGGCATATCCAGTCAGGTAAAGGCTTTGCGCCTCCTCCTCCGTTAGGCACTGCTGGGCACCGCCGGGCACGATTTGGCCCCGTTAGAGGGTGATTTGTTGGGCCATTGCTGGGCGGGCAGAGTCCTCGTCGAGCCCTCGTACACGTCGTCGAGCCGGAGCTTACCCCGGATCATCAGCATCCGGTCGGTTGCCCGCCGGTAAAAGTCGAGGAGCGGCCCGGCGACCACCTCCCCTTCCAGAACCCCGATCGCCTGGGCCACCACCTCGTAGCTCGACATGTGGTACCCCACAGAGTTGAGGCGCTGGGCGCGGCCGGCCAGGCGCCGCTCCGGCAGCTCGACCTCGACGGCCACGGCGAGGAGCGGCAGTCGTTTCACCATCCGGCTCGCCCGCTTCCAGTTGCCGTCAACTGCTGTTCTCTGGCGATCTGCCGGTACATCCGGCACTTTCGGTCGAAACGCGCTTCCCTCTCCCGAATTCATTTCTGGTTCGGGTCTTACGCTTGTCTTCAACGTGGGCGGGGCTAAAATCGTCCGAAAGCCCAGGGTACTCCAATCCGGGTAAGGTGGCGGACGGCGCGAGCCCATTTTAATCGCCCCGGACACTGCCAAAGGTGTCCTCATGGCCAAAAAACCAGCGGCTCCGGAAGCGAAGCAACCATACGAGCGGGTGGATACCAAGGATCTGTTCCTTGACCCCACGAACCCTCGTCTGGCTGAGTACTCGCTCGGCGAGGAGCCGACGCAGGCGGACCTACTACGAGTCCTCTGGGAGAAGATGGCGGTTGACGAACTGGCCATGTCCATCGCCTCCAGCGGCTACTTCGACCACGAACCCGTCTTCGTCGCAACCGAGGGCGGTAAGGACATCGTGATCGAGGGAAATCGCCGACTGGCTGCAGTCAAAATACTGCTCGACGACAGCCTGCGGAAGCGGCTGAAGATTGATGACCTGCCTCGCATTTCGGCTGAACTCCGCCAGGATCTTCAGCAGCTCCCAATCATACGGACCGATCGCAAGAGCATTTGGCAGTACATCGGCTTCAAGCACGTAAATGGGCCGGCGAAATGGGGCTCCTATGCCAAGGCCCAGTACATCGCCGAGGTAAGGAAGAATTTCGGCATCTCACTAGAGAAAATTGCGGAACAGATCGGTGACAGGAACCGAACCGTCCAGCGGTTATACCGAGCCATGATGGTCATCCGCCAAGCCGAGGATGCGAAGGTCTTCGCGCGCGAGAACCGCTTCAAGCAGAGCTTCTCGTTCTCTCACCTCTACACCGGGTTAGATTACGACGGGTTCAAGCGGTTTCTCGACCTCAGCGACGAGACATCCGAATCCGACAAACCTGTTCCTCGGCCGAAGCTGAAGCATCTCGGCGAGCTCTGCAAATGGCTTTATGGGGACCGGCGAGACAAGACGCGCCCCCTGATCGAGAGCCAAAACCCCGACCTGGCGATACTCGACGAAGTCCTAATGAAGGACAACGCGATCGACACGCTTCGCAACGGCCTTCCTCTGAAGGTCGCTCACGATGTCAGTCGCGGCGATGAACGCATCTTCCGGGAATCGCTCCAAGAGGCCAAGAGGGTATTGCAAACGGCCCTCGGTACGCTAACCACGGGATTCAAGAGGGAAGATACGGACCTGGTGCGAACTGCAAACCAGATCGCCGAGCTGGTCGACGACATCGTAGAGCAAATGGAAAGGAAGAGAAAGCCGAAGAGGCGGCATCGGATGTCGGAGGATGACGAGGATGTTTAAAATCGGCACTGCTCCGACGCACACCGAAGACGCCATTCATCATGCTGACTATATCGAGCTCGAATGCCTGAAGAAATCGAACGGCTCTTTCTCGGGCGGCGACCTGGCAGCTGTCTTTAGCCGCCTGAACGACGACCTACCAGAGGACCGGCGGGACGCTGATCTTGATACGGAGAATGCGATCCGGGAAGCGTTCGCAGAGCTGGGAGACCGCATCGAGCATTCAGGCAGGCGCGGCCATCGTTACCCATACAAGCTGAATAGAAACGCGGATGTGCTCACGTTTGACACGAATATTAAGGCATTTGATCTGTATCTGTTTCTGCTCACTGCGACTCGCTTGAATATGGGGGAAGACCGCGTCCACGAAGGTATCGACGGCGCGGAGTTATTCGAGCAAGTCTGCTGCGAAGTTGCGAAGAACTATTGGGGGAAGGATGCAGAGGCTCTCGTATTTGGCACGGCGCGCCGCGTGGACGGGCGCGAGGTCGCCGGATTCGAGGCGGCCGTCGATCATCTGTGCAAATCGATGAAGGAGAGCGACGGGTTCTGCAACAACTACAACGACGCTATCACGGCCCAAGATGGAAAGCTCGATGTGGTGGTCTGGAAGCCGTTCACGGACCAGCGCCGAGGCCAACTGATTGGGTTCGGACAGTGCAAGACTGGGACGCACTGGTCGGCGGGGCTGTTTACGCTCCAGCCTGATGGGTTCTGCAAGAAGTGGGTATGGCCTGCGCCTGTCGTTGATCCTGTTCGCCTTTACTTCATCACCGCGAGGGTAAAGCAGTCAAAGTGGAATGAGGTGAACGTCGATGCCGGTATCTTTTTTGACCGATGCCGGATTATGGATTACGCCCCACCAATGCCTACGCTTCGCCAGCAGTGGATCAAATGGACGCGGGCGGCTTTGCTGTCTCATGGAATCACCATGCCATGAGACACCGCTTCCATGCCATCTGTCCTTATTTCGCCATGTTCCCCGAGTCGTTCGCGGAGCAGTGGATCGGCGAGTTAACACGCAAGGGCGATGTGGTTCTTGATCCGTTCAGCGGACGCGGCACGACCGCGTTTCAAGCCGTATTGATGGGCAGGAAACCTGTAGCGTGCGACGTGAATGACGTGGCTTACTGCATCACGAAAGCAAAGGTCCAGGCACCTTCTTTGACGAGCGTGCTTCGTCGTCTGACTGTTCTTGAGAGTGGCTACAAAAAGGGAGAATGGCTGCGGCGTGCCAGGTCGATGCCGGAGTTCTTTCATGTCGCGTACCATAACGACACGCTGCGCCAGACGCTTTACCTGCGAGATGCCTTGGACTGGCGGAAGAATCGGACGGATTGCATGCTGGCTGCGATCGCCCTCGGGGCGCTGCATGGGGAGACGAATAAATCGCCTTCCTACCTCAGTAACCAGATGCCCCGCACGATCAGCACGAAACCGGCGTACTCGGTGAAGTTTTGGCGAGACCGCAACCTCCTGCCTCCGGAGCGCGATGCGTTTGCGCTACTCCGCACGCAGGCTCGTTACCGCTATGAGTCGCCCCCCCCAGAAGGCGAGGCAACTGTAATCCATGGTGACATGCGTCACCTATCTTGGGAAAAGGACACTTTGCCTGGGCCGATCCGACTCGCAGTCACCTCCCCTCCTTACCTTGATGTTACCAACTTCGAGGAGGACCAGTGGCTCCGCTTGTGGTTTCTTGGTGGACCACCGAACCCGACTCGGCACCGTGTTTCGCGCGATGATCGTTACGAGACGCAAGTTAGCTACTGGTCGTTCATTGCTGACATGTGGCGGATGCTCGGGGCTGTCATGGCGAAGAAAGGCCATGTAGTCATTCGCCTAGGGGGGCGAGGTCAGGAGATCGACTCGATGCAAAAGAAGCTTGCCTCTACTTGCTCTTTTAGCGGCCGTCGTGTTGAACTGGTTTCGCACAGCTATAGCGAATTGAAGAAGAGGCAGACGGATTCCTTTCAGCCGGGGACCAAGGGGTGCCTGGTTGAACTGGACTGCCATTTTCAGTTTATATCATAGCTCGGCTTGTGCAGTTTCGAAGTCGCCCCGAGGGTAGCATGGCGGGGTGATCGCCCTGACTTCGCTGCCCACGGACGGCCGCCATGCTCCTCCCCGCCGAGGCTCAGCCGCTCCTCGCGGCCTTCCTCCCGCACTTCACGACCCCGACGTACACGCGGTTCGTCACCCTGGCCGCGGCGGCCATCCTGACGACCGGCCGGCGGACCGTCGCCAACCTCCTCCGCACGGTCGGTGATCTGGCCCCGGGCTACGACGCGAGCTACCGCCGGGTGCTGTCGTCGGCCGAGTGGTAGCGGCTCGAACTCGGGTGTGGCCGTCACGCCGACGCAGTTGGCGATGCTCCTCTGCGGCCTCGACCCGGCCAAGGCCCGCGCACGCCGCCGGTACAAAACGCCGGCGTGATGCGCTACCGCGACCACTCCGCCGGTGTTGAATCCGGCATGCCGCCGACCGACGAGTGCGACGACCTCCGCCGCAAGTTGGCCCACGCCGAGGCCGTGATCGCCGAACTCCGCGGCGTCGTGGCCGACCTCCGGAAGCAGGTCGAGGCGCAGCAGGCCCACATCCACCGCCTGGTGAAAATGACGTTCGGCCGCGGCGGCGAGCGGGTCGAAGGCCCGACCATGTTCGACGGGATCGACCCGCCGGAAGCCGAGTTGCCCCCGCCGCCGGTCGAGCCGCCGGCCCCCGAACCACCGGCCTCGACGAAGCGGAAGTTCGGCCGCCTCCAGGAAGACCTCCTTGAGCGATTCGCGCTCCCGCCGTCGGTCAGTGAATCGCGACCCCGACTGTAACCGGCCCCAAGAGCCAAGAGCGTCATTTCACCGTACGGCTACGTAGCACCCGGGCCGTTGCCGTTACTCGCGGGCGAGTTGCAGGCTAGTCATCCGGCGTTCTTGACCAGGGCGTCCACGTCCACCACATCCGCCGTCGTCTTCCAGCACGTCCCCCACAAGACCCAACCCGAGGAACGGCCCCTGTGCAACCGCCGGGGTGGAGGTCGATTCTTGACATGGCCGGTCATTCTGGGAGAATCCCGACTTCACCCAACCCAAGAAGGTCTCGCCCGTGGCAATCGTCAACTATGGCCTGTTCTGGCAGCGGGAGGAAGTGAACTGGAAGCCGGGACAGGGAGGGCAGTTTCGCCTGCTTGGCCGGAACGGGGTGAATAAGCCCGGCCTTCGCGTGGCGGACTTCCGTGAGCAGACGGGCGTTTACATCCTCTACGGCAACTACGGGGTCTTCCGCGTCGGGATCGTTACGGAATCGCGTCTCGGCATTCGGCTACGTGACCACCACACGAACTACAGTGAACACGAGTGGGACCGCTTTTCGTGGTTCGGGTTCCGTGCCGTGGACTGGAGCCCCGACGAAACGGGCGTGTGCGGGTTGAACGATACCCGCTATCTCGATGCCGAAGCCTGGATTAGAGACATCGAATCGTTACTGATTCGGGCGATGGGGCCGACGGGCCAGCGTATCGAGAACTTCCGCTACGAAGAACGCTGGGAACAAGTCCCGGAGAGCGATGCAGTGTACTGGTTGAACAAGGTTCGGCCCGCCGGGGACGACTAAGGCTCATGCGTCCAGGGACGGGAACGAGTGACTAGCCGAGCTCGAAGGCCACGCCCAGCCTGGCCGACGTAGCCAAGCTGATCGGCCCCCCCGCGACCCGGACCCGGTATAGTCCCGGCCCGGCTGGGATAAGACGGCTGTCCGACGCCCGGAAAGGGATGAACGGGCTCCACGACAACCCGCACCAGTTCGACGCGAGGAACGCCGGGTTCAAGTGGCACCCGATCGGCGGCATTCTGGGGATTCAACGACACAGTTCGCGAGTCAGCCGCCTTAAAGGGCACGGTGAAGGAACTCCTCCGCCTGTGCGACTTCGTCGGGTTCACTTGCCCGAGCGGTCAGCTCTGCGGAAACCCGGTCCCCGCCGTACCAGTTGTCGCCCCGCTGTACCAGGTCGCCGGCCAGGTGGTCGCTCCACCCGGTATGCAACCAGACGGATTGCGGTGGGTTCTTCGAGCCACCGCGAACGATAAAGCTCATGTAGACGGCGTCCCGCCCGGGAACGGCCGCCTTGTAGCGGTCTGCACCGCTCGGCACTGGGGGAGAGCCCGTCACTTCCTCCACCACCCTGAACAGCCGCTCTGCGACTGCCCGTAGCTCGCCCTCAAGGCTTTCGACCTTCATGCTTGCACCTGGATACCTTTCGCCGCAGGGCGAAGTGCAGGATAGGCTCCGCGATGGCCCCGATGATCGGCAACGAGGCCCGCCGACGTCTTACTTGCGATCCACCTCCCGGTAATAGATCAGGTCGATCACCGCTTCACCCTTTCCCAGCGTCGCCTCCTCCGGGTCATGCCCAGCAGCGGCGTACCGCTCGCGGAGCACCTGGGCGAGTGCCCGGCGTGTCGGGAGGGTGCGGGCGTCCCGGTGGTCGGCCCAGGCTGTAATGTCGTCCGCACCCCAGCCCGGTGCGACCGTCCACCCCTGATCGGCGAGGTAGCCCCGCCAGACCTCGGCGTCACTCACCGCCCCGATGTTCGAGATCCTCAAACGGACGGCATCGTACTGTGACTTCAAACCTGGTTCCTCTGCTCCGACACTCAGCCCAGCTGGCCGGCAATCGGATTGTAGCGGGCGAGGATCGACACGCTGGACAGCCGGAAATGCTATACTTGTGGACAAGGCAAGGTCTGCGGGTTACATGAACGGTACGCCCTCTCATATCCAGGTGACACATGGCCAAGAAGAAAGAAGATGAAGAGGCCGGAAACGGCTCGATGACGAAGGCCGACGCGGTGCGGGCCGCCGTCGCCGAGGGGGTGACGAAGCCCCAGGACGCGTGCGAGTGGATCAAGACGAAGTTCGGCATCGACATCACGCCCCAGCACTTCAGCAGCTACAAGAGCCAGCAGGCGAAGAAGGAGGGTGGGATGACCAGCAGTGGCAAGCGTGGTCGCAAGCCCGCCCAGGTCGCAACGGGCGGTGGTGTCAGCGGCGGCAACGAGCGTTCGAGCAGCCCGGCGGAGCTCGCCCGTCAGGTCAAGGCTCTGGTGCAGCAGTACGGGGCGGAAAACGTCTCCGACATGCTGGCCGTACTCTCCGACTGACCCCGCAGCCGGGATGGGAGTATCGCCATGAAGGTCAGCGGGTGGAAGGACACCAGCAGCGACGTCGATGGGAACACCTACGGTCTTCGGCTCCGGTTCGAGGATCGGGACCGGGTCTTCGGCAGGCGGAGGCCAAAGGCCGTCTTCCTGCTCCTCGGCAACGCGAGCTACCGGATCCCGCTTCTCCCTGGCTTTTGGAACGAGTGCCCGGAATTCCGTGACAACGCCGAGCAGCCGACCCGCCGGTTGCTCGGGCTCTTGAACCTGCTCTGCTGGAAGAAGCGTAAACCCCCGAAGTTCGAGCTAGTCCACCTCGGGAAGGACCGATTCCGGCTCCATCCAGAGCCAGTGACGGCTGGCGGGGACGACTGACTACCGCTGCGACGTACCACCATCCGCTTGCAACTGTCGCTGGAGCCGTACCGATTCCTCCAAGACTGCAACCACTTTCAAAACCCCGCTGAACACGATCAGCCCGACCCCCGTGACCACCCGAACAAGTCGGTCATTGAGCCGTCCCGTGTTATGCACACGTCCCACCTGGCCCGGCACGTCGGTCGTGGTGTCCATGTCCAGCCCGGAAATCAGGCACACGGTCCCGACGACCAGCAGGATCATGGAGAAGAGATTCCGGTACGAGCCCGGGCGAGCTTTCCGATTCCTGCCGGGCGGAGACTCACCTCGCTTGGACGGGGGCGGTATCGAGGACTCAAGCGGAACGGTTTTTGGGCGAGCGGGGGGAGGAGGCGGGGGAAAAGGCGAGGATGCCGGGACCCGGGCTTCGCTCCCGCACTCTGGACAGGTGGTAACGCCCCCGGTTGTCCCCCGCAGCCACTTCTCGCACTCGGGGCACTGAAACGTGACGGCCTTCGGGTTGGTGCTGCTCATTGCTGGGTAAGGTCGGTAGCCAGCACTTGGGCGACTACCGCCGGTCTGCTCCTAAAGGAGGGAAAAGGGAACTGCGGCCGTCGCAGCCCTCGACGCGGTTAGCCCACCACCGCATGCCAGCGACCACGTCTGCCCCGTCCCGGGCAGCGGCATCCCGGCCCGGACGGCCTCCTCGGACGCTACCAACTCGATCGTGTTGCTGGCAACAACATTTTTGATTGAGCGGTTTCCCCCTCCTGCCGGGCGATGGCAGTGGGAGGGGGCTGCCGTGGCGAAGAAGGGGGTTCCGATCCGGCATGCGGGGGTAGTCGAGCGGTTCGCCGCCCGGCTCCGGGAACTGCGATTGGCCCGTGGGATGACGCAGGCAGACCTAGCCCAGCAAGCAAGCGTGACCCCGAACTACGTCGGGAAGTTGGAGAACGCTGGAGCCGCCCCAGGAATCGATCTGGTCGAGCGGCTCGGAGTGGCCCTCGGCGTGACGGCTTCGGACCTGCTGCAATCGAGCACCCCGAGCGACCCGCGACCTGTCCTCCGCGACCAGGCCCGCCGCCTCCTCGACCGCGTAGCCGAGGACGACCACGCCCTCACCTTTCTGGTTCCCCTCCTTGCCCGTCTGGCTGGCGGTCCTGGCAGCCTCTGATCCCTTACACCGTGTGACTTTTCTGGGAAGAAGGGCTTCCGTCGCGTGCGGTACAGGAACTTGGGCGTTATTCACCTTCCCCGTCAGACCACTGCACTCATTCGTGTGGGCTTCCTGCCGGGGAGAAGAAGCCGTCTGCGGAGCAGGCTCGGCGTTCGAAAGAAGGACCAAAAAACACTTGCCACTGTACTCCGAGGACAGGTAAGCTGGGCGGTAATCAAGGGAGAGTTGCGGGCAAACAAGGTTCCATTCCAGTTCGCCTACGGCAGCCGGGGGTGAAGGGCTGAAAGACATCATCGCGGAGGCGAGGCGGGTGGGAGGGAGCATGCCCTCTGCACGGCCGCGAATAGATCGAAGAAAAACAACCTTCCCCCGGCTTGATTCAGCGAGGGACTTCAAGCGTCGCGATAATATTCAGGATTGGGCAGCGAAATGTGGATAAGGGCGGTAATCAACCTAGCCCGAGGCACGCTGGCATGACACGCCTACGTACATTTCAACAAATCTTGCAAGAAGACGAGCTGGTCGTCTTTCCACCACACATCGGTTTTAAAGGTAACCCGGGAAATGCCGATGGCAGCGAGTTAAGCCGCCTTCAATGTGACCTCTTGAAATGGATGATCGAGCCTGTCCAGGGAGCCACTGAGTGCATCGTCCTGCCCAAGCCCGATCGTTATAAGGGCGAACCGAAGATGGTCACCCCAAAGACGATTATCAACTTTAGCGGTATGCCAAATGCATCGGCGCGCACCTTTGCCGGAGGCGAGTTGGAGATTCATCTCGGATTGCTGACTGCATTTGCTTCTCTCCCAAAGACCTACACGCTCGTAAACCGAGAGCTCTCTTGCTCTGAGCACCGTCTTGATCAACTTGCCAGTTTCGATCCACCGCGAGCAGTGCTGTTGGAGATTGCGAGTTTGGCACGGGCATGGGAAATGTCAGAGCAAGCCAACTGGCAACTATTGGTTCCTGTGATCGACGGTCTTGAGTCAAGCGCGAGCCGTGTCGGAGGGCGTGGCATGGTTTACCTCGTGGTTGGGCACGAGCTCACCCACTGGTTTGAGTCGCTTTACAAAGATGCGGAGTGGGAGCGGATGATGGCGGAGATACGAGGGCACATTGTCACTTGGCTCGATGAGGAGTCAGCCCTAGTGCGCCCCGCAGTACTCGCGACAGCACGAGAAGCACTCCGCGACCCGACTGTCATGGATTCATGGGTCCGAGAATTCCATGCTGACATGGGTGGATTTGAGTACCTTCACGCTACCGAGACACACGGCGGATGGGCGAAGAGTCCTGAAAAGCTGGCTTCCGCTTACATGCACGTTTCGTTCTTTTTCGCGTTGAATGCGATGGTTGAAACCCATCTTGAAAGACGTGAGCATGAGTATGACCACAGATCGCATCCGCCCTGGAACATTAGGAGAGCGGTCTTTTGCCATATCCAGGCAAAGCGAATGGGAATGTCGCAACAAGATTACTTGTTCCGTCAGTTTGGAGCAGGCTTTGCGACCTCCATCTTAATGGATCGCATCCTCGATGTCTACTTGAACGGATGAGTCCCCAGCGACCTGGAGGCATATACTGCGAGCTTTCGCGATGACGGAGAGATCTTTCGGCTGAACGAGTTCACACCTAGGGAGAAACGATGGAAAACGCTGACGAAATTGCTCGACTATTGAGTCTGTCGCAGGACGAGATCTACTTGGAGATCGGTCGCCAGCTTACAGGCCGTGAAGCCTTCCCTACGCCACCGGTACACCTCATCGCTAGGGCGAGAAGATGGGCCACCGAGAGGCTCGCCCAAGCGGTTTGTTCGAGCGACAAGCTGAAGGTGCTCTCGCGGCAGGATGTGCCAACGCAAGAAGTGATCCTTTCGATCAGTGCCGTGCTCGACGTGGTTAGCCACGTGCTTGGCGGTGTACCTGCCCTCACTGCAGCCGTCCTCATCGCTCGGGTGGGGCTGCACAACTTCTGTGCGGTGATTTGGGCAGCACAAGAGTCACACATCGCCCCAAAGGATGACTCGCGTTAGAAGCTCTGACACAACCTCCGAGAACCCCCGGTTTTCAAGGCATTTTGGGGGTTGTGTCAGGGCTTCTTAGGTCTGGCAGCCGATAGTGCAAGTGCAGGCCGCGTTGAGTTGTGCTCAAGAACGGAGATCAAGGAATTGCAGGAGAGCCCTATGGGACTTTATGAAGATTACGTTGACCTTCTTGCTCTACACAACGTAGACCCTCCTGAGAAAGTAACGCATGTCGATCTACTAAAGGGACTGGAACAGATGGCAGCCTCGTCAGACCCGACGCAGCGGGCGATCGGGGCGAAGGCAGTAGAGGTGCATAATAAATATGGAAGCCAAGTTGATGAGTTCGTGCGGCGACATGGCAAGTATTCGGCGAGTGGCATGCTCGATACCTACGTCACTTTTATAAACGACGTGCTTCATCGAGAGGGCCGTACACTAAGAGACGACATCTTTATCGACGAGTTTCCAACAGGAGAATTCAATGCTTGCGCCGTACGGACCAATAATGGGCACCTGTGCTTATTGAACACCGGCCTTCTTAAGTTGCTGTATCATCTATCACTTTCGTCGTGCTATCTGATTAAAGGCAATGTATTGAATCAAACACTCGATTTCTCCGCGCGTTTAGCCTTGGAGGACGAAGCGTCACTGCCAGCTATCGGAGCAGCAATCAAATCGATCTACGCATACTTAGCGTTCGGACAGCATCCTTATCCGATAGAGATCCAAGAGGGAATGCACGAGGCCGCACTCTTATACGCCAATGGGATTGCGGGGGGAATGCGGACGTTCGTGGTTGGTCACGAACTTGCCCATGTAACCCTGGGCCATCTAGATACGTCTGAAAAGCGCAGCGTCATCGCTGAGAATGGCCGGCTTGAGGTCGCTAGTAGCAGCCAGGAGCAAGAGTATGAAGCGGATTTAGAATCGCAACGGCTGATGCTCAAGATAACCGGTCCGGGTATGAGCTTTGCCTTTGGTGGCGTCTGCTTTCTCACTTGTGGCCTGATCGTTGAATCGTTCCAGTCAAAGCTTTTTGGTAGCACAGTGGACAGTCAGCGCCATCGCGCCACGCACCCACCGACGCACCTCCGCCTCATGCAGCTTTGGCAAGCCCTTGAACAGCAGGTGTCTAAGGATGAGCTTGCAGCAACTGCAACAATTGCCAGGTTGCTATTCGATTTATTATCTATTTTGGATGCGACGTCGATCGAACATACTACAAATGGTATCAAGATACATTTCAACAAAGCTGCTATTGGGCAGAGCAGCGAGTTGCGTCGATCCCCTGATGCCCCCCCCGCAACATAAGCACCCCTTTCAAAGGAGAGCGGCTTTCTCTAAGGCGGCAATCGCTTCCTCGACCGGATCCGGCCCCTCTTCCTCTCTTTCGTAAAGGGAAGACACGATCCGCCGAGACTCGGGATCGGCCTCCTCGAGAGGGATACCTCCGCAGAGCACGTCCCAGAAATCCGACGGGAAGCCGTACTGGGTGGACTCCGGCGGCTGCTGAGCCTCCAGCCGGCCGACCCGGGCACGGAGCGAACGGGAGTAGTCCTTCATCGCTTCCCCTTTGGCCGGGCGGCCTCCAGCTCCTCGATCCTTGTCCGGAGCTCGACGGTGGACGTGACCTGGAGGAAGAGCTCGTACACGGTTTTCACGGCCTCTAGCTGCACCCCCTCGTTCTTCGCCCGGAAGAGCTTCTGGAGGCGATCGAGTGCGGCCCCGGCCATCATGTCGGACAGCCGGCCGAGGGCTCGCTCAGTCAGGTCGCGACGGAGAGCAGCCACCCGGGCGTTGAAGGCCGGGCTCCTTTTCCAGGTGTACACAGTCTGCACGCCGACTCGGCACTCACGACAAACGCGAGCCACGGTAGCCCCAGCGGCGAGGGCCGCGGCAACCTGCTCCTGACGCTCGGTCAGTTCCGTCCCGTTTTCTCCGTTTTCTTCTTGCCTAGCAGGTGCCATAGTCGTTCTCCTTTCCCTACTCGCTTCCCCAGACTGCCCTCGCCCTGCGAGACATTCCTGGGAGGGGGTAGAGGGTCTAGACAGTTAGACAGTTCCCCGGGAAGTGGGCGGGGCAAGTCGTTCCTATAATAATCTTCCTGCGAACCGTCTAAACTGTCTACACCCTCTAGTTTACCTACTCGTTCTGCACGTATTGCAACACAAGCACGTCGGCCGTTCGCAATTACGTGAGCCTCAGCCCCTTGCGACCTACGCGTCCTGCAAGTGGCCCTGATTTATACATGACGGATTCGAACCCCCGCCGACCCAGATCCGTCCCGAAGGCCGTCTGCGTGATGCCAGAATCGGGGAACAGATCCATAAAGGCCCGATAGAGGTCAGATGCCGATGTAACGTAGTTCCCTCGCTCGCACCGCAAGTTCAGAAACTGTCCGATCACATCCTGCTCTCGTGCATACTTCGCCGTGGCGTCAGCGATGCACTTCGGCTCCATGAGCCCGCCCTTCTGCCACTCCATGCACCCCCGAACCATCCATGCGAGAATGCCCTGGGCCTCGGCTAGAAGCTTCCACGGAAGCTTGCGATCGACCTCGGACCCCTTAAATTGCCGCCGGAACTCGATCAGCTTCAGCCGTCGCCAGATCGCGTAATCGCAGCCCTTGACCTCGGGTTTGTAATTCGTGCCGAGCAAGATCTTGTGGGTCGGGCTGAACGTGGTGAAGTTCTCGTACATCCCGCGGCCGGTGACCCGGTCTCCCCCGGTCAGGTGCTTAATCAGAGCCTCGTTCAGCTTGCAGCCGGCCTCCGTCTCTTGGGCCATCATCAGCCGCCGACCGCGGAGCGTCATCAGTTCGGTCGGGTGCCGATCCCCGTGGGTCGATACCTTGAACAGCGTCTGAGGGGGGCTGCCAGCGTGATCATCGCCTACGACAGCGAGCAGGGCATTGACGAGGGTCGACTTCCCGTTACTCCCTCCCCCCCAGAAGATGGGGAGTACCTGCTCCGAAATATCTCCGGTCAGGCCGTACCCGAAGAATCGCTGGAGGTAGGCGATCAGTTCGCCATTCCCCTCGAAGACTTCTCGCAGGAATCGCTCCCATGTCGGGCAGGGGGCCGCGGGGTCGAACGGGGTCGGGCAGAGCTTGGTCAGGAAGTCGTAGCGGTCATGCGGCCGCAACTCGCCCGTCCGCAGGTCGAGTGTGCCATTTGGCACGTTCAGGAGCATCGGGCTGGCGTCCAACCTGGTTGCAGAAATCGCAAGCAGGCCGCGTGCGAGATCCACCATGTTGGTGATACCGTGAGCAGAGGAGGAGACTTTGGCGTAGGCGATGTACTGGGCCAGCATCGGCGGCGGGGCATCGGACCGAGCGATTTCCTCCCACAGCCTCGCGGGCACGGCCTTCGCCTTCTCCCTGACGACGATCCCGTTCGCATCCCGCACCCACCGCTGCCCATCCCAGACGATCCATTCCTTCCACTCGGGCACATACCGTAGGTCCGATCCGGCGAGTTCGACGAGCCGGTGTGCGTTCGCGACATCCGTGCGACACTCCGCCATCGACAGAAACTGGTGGAGGACAGGTACGGCATCATTGCCTGGCGGTGCTGCATCTGCCTCCGGAGTGTGTGGCCCTCCCTCGCTTTCCACGAGATGCGAGGGTGCCGTCTGCTCGGAGCAGGGCTCGGAAGCTGAAGGCTCGGGGATCAGGGCTATCACGTCGGCACTATCGGCCCAAAGGACGGTTGGCCCGCCCCGTCTCCCCGAGTAGTCGGTTGGGTCGCCGCGGTGCTTCAGGACAGCGTGTTCGAGCGTCTCTCCGTACTTCGCCAGTAGGGTGCCAGGAGGTAGCCAGCCACTGGACCACTTCGTGTCCTTCGCCTCCTTTTCAGAAACGGGGTTCGGGGCCGTGCGGTTTTCCGAATTCGGCTGTGGACTTTTCTGTGCGGATTCTGGAATCTTCGGCATAGGTTTCTCCTTGACCCATCGCAGCCTGCTCCCGGCAAGTAGGAGGCTGCGGTGGGTTACTTTGTTGAGGACAGTCCGAGGATCATCGAGAACACGGAGCGTGCTGGGCGAGGCGTCCCAGCATGCACCTCTGAATGTCGGCGAGGTCGAGCCCGGGCGGCAGCATGCCTGCCTCGCCTGTAGGTTCGATCAGCTCACCCGGTACCCACTCTCCTCCGAGCCGAGCCGCCGGCACCGTGTACGTCCGACCGTCGGCGATGGCCGATTCCAGCGTGGTCGCGTCGAGAGAGCCCAGGCACTTCACCACACCGGCCACCCAATCCGCCCCTGCCCCAGCTTCACGCCAGCGGAGCCCGGCCATCACAGCAAGCACCTGCGTCTGGGAGAACAGGTGCGGGAAACCTCGGCCGCGGCCCCCGACCCGAACGGGTGTAAGCAGCCCCCTCCCGACCCACTGGGCGAGCGTCAGGCTTGGCAGCCCCGTGATTGCACATAGCTCCGCAGAGGTGAACCGATCTTGCAGTAGCTGTGTCATAAGCGATTACCCCCACAAGCCGTAGCGGCAGACCCAAATGGAACCCTACCCAAACAGATCCAGCTTGGGAACGACAACCAAAAAGATAATAAACTATTCTGACGATCCGCGACGCGATCTCCGACGCCCTCATTCCAGGATCGGACGATCTCTACACCGCTGAGCCTATCCGAATAGAGACGTGAGTTTCCAGAGTCACCGAGGATCGATCCTCTTTGAATCCACACATACGAGACTGGCGACGTATGCCACACCTGGCAGGGGTGTCGAACGACACCATCCCTGCCTGGCATGGTGTGGTGACGTGAGTGTCAGTATGGACAGGGGTGTCAGAACCCGCCAAAGGAGCTTCGGACCGAGTTTGTGTGAGCAACTTTATGGGACTGGCGACGCATGCCACGTCTGACGGCAGGGGTTACTATGGCCCGCAACTGTGAGCATGGAAAGGGGGTCATTGTGGGCAGGAGTACGGCGCTCGCGGCCTACGTCCGCAGGTGGACCGACCGCGGCAAGGCCGAGCGGCAGGGGCCCGCGGGGGGACGGCCCCGCCACCGAGGCAGAACCCGCTCGAGCCGTTAACTTGGAAGCGGCTGGCCTTCCGGGACTGCGTGCCCGGCGGCTCTCAGGTATTCGAGGATGACGTGGTACGGGTGCACCCGGCCTTGCCCGGGGTGGAAGTGCGCCTTCATCTTCTCGACGAACTGCGCAAGAACTTGGCCCCGCTCTTGGCCCATTACTTCGAGGTAGTCTGGGGCGATAGCGATGCCAGCCTCCTTCCGCTCGTGCTCCCGCGCAAGCCATACACGAGAATAGTTGAGGTAGACCTGTAGGGTCTGGCGAAAGCACAGAAGGCACTTCTGTGCCCGGTCTTCAGACGTTCCTCCACCGTGCCAGTATGCATCACCAAGCGTTGCGCCGTCTTCAGTCGATTTGTTATCTCGCACATTGCGCACATGCCTGGTCATTGCTTCGAGGTAGATTGCTGACGGCCGCTGCCCTACCCGGTGCAGGAGCCACACGACTTCCCGCAGAATCTGCTTTGTCACCTCCTTGAGGTAGTAGGGCTTCTCACTCCACCATGTTGCGAAGCCGAGGTGAGGCATCACGATCTCGAACATAACCTCAGTGTAGTAAAGCGTCTCGTCGTTCTCGGTTGACAGGTATGTGTCGGCGATTGCTGCGAGCTTGTCGTCCTCGGCCTCGAACCGGTGAAGGTGGAACTCCTGCTGCTGCTTCGCGAGTTGCTTGCGCTGTAGGTGGATCGTGTACCCCACCCCGACCAGAGAAAGCCCCGCGAGTAAAGACCCCACGACCCCGAACATGTCACCGAACTTCCCCCGGTCGTCGAGTTCGGACTGGGCGATGATGCCGTACCACGGCCGCTCGGGCGCGGCAGGAGCGGTCGACGGCAGCGTCCCCTCGGCGTGCGGTATGGGCGGCGCTCCAGGTCGGTCGTCGTAAACGAGGGCTGTGTAGCCGAGGACCACAACGAGCAGCCACAGGAGTACCACGCCGAAGCATGAAATGCCGGCGATAGACTCGGCGCTCGGCCTGCGCGGTTTGACGTCCATGGGCGGATTGTCCGAATGGTCTGGGAGAGCGAGAGTATAAGTGCCTTCGGCCCGTCTGGTCAACCGACCGCACCACAATCTCCTGATGCTCCTCGCTTCGCGGCTGCTTCTAGCCTTGATCCGCGAACCCGAGGGCCGGCCAATTGGTCTATATGTGTTCAGGTACACGCAACCCGACTCGATGAGGGCGAAATCGTGGGCGAGAAACCGACATCGTGGGTGGAGCAGATGTGCCGCCATCTCGCCGAGGTCGAGCGAGAAACGACGGAGCAATTGGGCGAGCTGGAGCGTGGCTTCTTCGTGAACGTGGCGAACGACTGCACGGACATCGGCTTCGCCGTCAGCCAGGCCTACCCCCGGAAGGTCAACCTCGTGCTACACACCGGCTGGGGCGTCTTCAAAGAGGCGACGTGGTTCCAGTTCCTTTTCGTATCGGGCAACTACCCCCTGCTCCTGAGCCGGCTGCGGTATGTGTGGGAGGCAGTATTCCGGGCGTACTTCGTGGAGAACTACCCTTTTCGGAATAGCCCTTCCTCCTGGGTCGCTCCGGGGCGGTCGGCGGCAAAGAAACTGGTGTGGCTGGAAGAACACGGCCGAGCACTGGATTGGAACCGGTGCATGGAGCCGGTTCTCCGGGCGGTCTTCCCGCTAGCGGACAGTGAGCCCGAAGTTCGGGAGCATTACCGACGCCGGTGGGGCGAACTTCACAAGTACGTTCACGCGTCTGCGTACCTGGCCGGCCGCATGGTCGGCAAGTCGGCACTCCACTTAAGTGACAAATTCGATCGGAAATGGGCGAAGGAGTGCGTCGCCATCGCCCGCGAGGTGTTCGACCTCGTTTGGATGGCGGTCCTGGGTCATCACCCTATGGCGGCCGATCGGATGCACCGCCTCTCCGGGGAGTACCCGGTGCTCAAGAGGGTGTTTGAGAAGATGAACGAGTCCTGACTATCGAGCAGCCACTTCCGGCCCCGGCTGATTGCCTCGAAGCAAACTGGTTAGCCGAATCGCTTCCCGTGACTTTTCGGAACCGAATCGCGAACCACCCTCCGAAGTGGGCGTCTATTGAGTGCACCGGCAATACCTGAGGCCAAAACCCTGCGGAATTCTTAGTGCAAGATGAAAGTTGAGCAGCATTTCGCGAAACCGGCTCAACCAGCCGGCGGCTTCGCCAGCAAGGTACGGAAGACGCAATAGCCCTACCGCAGAACGCGACATGCGTTCCGGCCAGGGTAGACCCCTGGCCGTCTTCGTTTCGGGCAAGCCGCAGGGGGTCGGGTCACCCGCCAACCCGGCCGAAGGGAATCACCAGGGGGCTGGTGACAGGGGCAGCACGAAAAAGGTTCGACTCCGTCTCCCCGTTTCGTGAACACGCTCCGGGATCGTCTAACGGTAAGACGCCGCGCTCTGAACGCGGAAAGTGCTGGTTCGACCCCAGCTCCCGGATCTGACTGGCTGGTGTAGCTCAATCGGTAGAGCCCCCGCCTTTTAAGCGGGTGGTTGTGGGTTCGACTCCCACCGCCGGCACAGACGACGTTTGGCATCCCGGTGTGGCTTAGCGGTCTGAGCGTGCCGCTGAAAACGGCGAGGTGCTGGTTCGACTCCAGCCGCCGGGACTCCTCAGGGTGTGGGTCAGAGGTTGACCACGGGTTTCGGGTACCCGCCTATGCAGGTTCGAGTCCTGCCTCCCTGACTCCGGATCGGTCCAGGCGAGTCCGCCCTTTCGGGGGCGGGAGACGGACAACCGTCGGACGCGACGGAGGTCGTGCTCCGGCCAAACCCGCGGCCGGCTCGCCCGGGCCGGTCGCTAGCCCACCCGGCCGGCTGTGCCGGTTGGGGCGCGCGTTTCCGCCACCTCCCCGCCCTGCGCTGTTTACCGAGCCGTAGGCGTGGTCTATACTTCGAGTTGAGCCACGCGCCTCGCCTCACCGTCCGTTCGGGACGGCCGGCCCGCGTTCCGCCGGAAAGGGCTTTCCGCCGTGAAGGCGATAATCAGCGACATCCACAGCAATCTCGAAGCCTTGCAGGCCGTCATGGCCGACATCAAGGCCCAGGGCATCACGGACATCTATTGCCTCGGCGACGTCGTCGGCTACGGCCCGAACCCGCGCGAGTGCATCGACCTCGTCATGACCGCCAAGGTCGTCATCCTCGGCAACCACGACCAGGGCGCGATGTTCGACCCGGACGGGTTCAACGGCCCCGCCGAGAAGGCCATCTTCTGGACGCGGGCGCAACTGGAGAGCGCCCCGGACAGCCGGGCGGCGCGCGAGAAGCGCTGGGAGTTCCTGGCCGACCGGCCGCGGAGCCACAGGGAGAACGGCTACCTGTTCGTCCACGGCAGCGCCCGCAACCCGCTCAACGAGTACGTCTTCCCCGAGGACGTGTACAACCAGCGGAAGATGGAGCGCATCTTCTCGCTGGTCGAGAAGTACTGCTTCCAGGGGCACACGCACGTGCCCGGGGTGTTCACCGAGAACCTGCAGTTCCTCAGCCCCGAGGAGGTCGATTCGGCGTACAAGCTGGACGGCCGCAAGACGCTGTGCAACGTGGGGAGCGTCGGCCAGCCGCGCGACGGCAACTGGCGGGCGTGCTACGTGGTGCTGGACGACGACACGATTCGGTTCCGCCGCGTCGAGTACGACGTGGAGACGACGATCAAAAAGATCTACGACACGCCGGACCTGGAGAACTTCCTCGGCGACCGGCTCCGCGAAGGGCGATAACTTCCGCCGCTTGCGGCGTTGCGTCGCCCAAAGCAAATCGCCCACGGGGTCATTCCCGTGGGCGATTTGCTTTGGGCGACCGGCCGGCGTCAGCCGGCTGGTCGGGGTGGCAGGTGCCTGGACCAACGACCAGCCGGCTGACGCCGGCCGGTCGCCCGGATTACGCCTTCGCGTGCCCGTGGTCGCCCCCGTCCTGGATGCGCATCCCGTAGAAGCTCCGCCACACGAACACCATCGACACCGCCAGGAACGCCGCCGCCAGGCCGTGCGCCAGGCCCGACCCGCGCGTCGCCGTCAGCTCCACCGCCAGCTCCACCGCCAGCAGCCCGAACAGCGTCGTGAACTTGATGATCGGGTTCAGCGCGACGCTGCTCGTGTCCTTGAACGGGTCGCCCACCGTGTCGCCGACCACCGTCGCGTCGTGCAGGGGGGTGCCCTTCATCTTCAACTCCGTCTCCACGATCTTCTTGGCGTTGTCCCACGCCCCGCCGGCGTTGGCCATGAAGATCGCCTGGTACAGCCCGAACAGCGCGATGCTGATCAGGTAGCCGATGAAGAAGAACGAGTCGAGGAACGCGAACCCGAGGGTGCTGAAGAACACCACCAGGAAGATGTTGAACATCCCCGCCTGGGCGTACTTGGTGCAGATCTCCACCACCTTCTTCGAGTCCTCGGTGCTCGCCTTCGTCACCGTGTCGTCCAGCCGGATGTTCGCCTTGATGAACTCCACCGCCCGGTAGGCGCCGGTCGTCACCGCCTGCATGCTCGCGCCGGTGAACCAGTAGATCACCGCACCGCCGGCGATCAGCCCGAGCAGGAACAGCGGGTTCAGGATCGACAGGTTCACCACCAGCTCCGGCTTCAGCCCCTGCGTCAGCCCCACGATGATGGCGAAGATCATCGTCGTGGCCCCGACCACCGCCGTGCCGATGAGCACCGGCTTGGCCGTGGCCTTGAACGTGTTCCCGGCGCCGTCGTTCTTCTCCAGGTTCTCCTTGGCCGTCTCGAAGTCGGCGGCGAACCCGAAGTCGCGTTGAATCTCCTCGCGGATGCCCGGCACGCCCTCGATGGTGGAGAGCTCGTACACGCTCTGGGCGTTGTCCGTCACCGGGCCATAACTGTCCACGGCGATGGTCACCGGCCCCATGCCGAGGAACCCGAACGCGACGAGCCCGAACGCGAACACGGCCGGGGCGAGCATGATCGGCGGAATGCTCAGGCTGATCCACCACGCCACGCCCATCAGGCCGAGGATCGCCATGCCGATCCAGTACGCGGAGAAGTTGCCGGCGACGAGGCCGCTGAGGATGTTCAGCGACGCCCCGCCCTGCCGGCTGCTCGTCACCACCTCCTTCACGTGGCCGCTCTCGGTGCTCGTGAACACCTTCACCAACTCGGGGATGATCGCCCCGGCGAGCGTGCCGCAGGTGATGATCGTGCTGAGCTGCCACCACAGGTCGGTGTTCCCGGCGATGTTCGGGATCAGCAGGTACGACACGGCGTAGGTGAGGACGACCGACACGATCGAGGTGAGCCACACGAGCACGGTCAGCGGCGCCTCGTAGTTGAAGTCCTTCATCTCGCTGTACTTCGCCTTGGCCCGCGCCTCGTTGATGAAGTACGACGCGGCCGACGCCACCACCATCATCACGCGCATCATGAAGATCCAGACGAGCAGCTGAATCTGCACCATCGGGTCGGCCACGGCCAGCAGGATGAACGTGATGAGCGCCACGCCGGTCACGCCGTACGTCTCGAACCCGTCGGCGGACGGGCCGACCGAGTCGCCGGCGTTGTCGCCGGTGCAGTCGGCGATGACGCCGGGGTTGCGGGCGTCGTCCTCCTTGATCTTGAACACGATCTTCATCAGGTCGGCGCCGATGTCGGCGATCTTCGTGAAGATGCCGCCGGCGACCCGCAGGGCCGCCGCGCCGAGGCTCTCGCCGATGGCGAACCCGATGAAGCACGCCCCGGCCAGCTCGCCCGGGATGAACATCAGGATGATGAGCATCAGCAGCAGTTCGACGGAGATGAGCAGCATGCCGATCGAGATGCCGGCCTTCAACGGGATGGCGTAGCACGGGTAGGCCTTACCCGTGAGGGCGGCGAACGCGGTGCGGCTGTTGGCGAACGTGTTCACCCGGATGCCGAACCACGCCACGCCGTAGCTGCCGAGGATGCCGACCACGCTGAAGAACAGGATGATCGCCACCCGCTCGGGCGGGAACCCGTGCTGCGACACGCCGGTGGCCGGGTCGGTGTAGGTGGTGAGGTAGCCGAAGTAGACGAAGATGATCGCCCCGATGAACACCCAGAGCACGGCGAGGAACTTCCCCTGGGTGAACAGGTACGTCTTGCACGTCTCGTAGATCAGCTCGCTGACCTCGAGCATGGTGCGGTGGACGGGCATGTTCTTGAGCTGGTTGTAGACGACGAGGCCGAACGCCAGCCCGGCGACGGACACGACGAGGCCGAGGTACAGGAGGTTCTTGCCGCCGATGCCGCCGACGAACTCGGCCTTGTTGAGGTCGGGCAGGACGAGGTTGGCCTCGCCGCCGCCTTTCTTGGGTTGCCCCGCGGGCGCGTTCTGGGCCAGCGCGGGGCCGCCTAGCAGGAGCAGCGCCAGGACGGCGGCAACGGCGCGGGGGGCGCGCCGCGGCGCCCGCTGGTCGGGAGAGTCGGTCAGCATGTCGCGGAGTCCTACGCGGAACATGGGGGTGCGAGTCGGCCGGGGGGTTAGACTAAGAGCGGGGTGGGACCGTGTGAAGGGGTGAAGGCGCGATGGGGTAATGGCGCGATGGGGTGACGACAGTTCATCCCTTCACCCTTACACCCCGTCAGGAGCGGTATTCCCGGACGAATTCCCAGATGACTGCGGTCGCGTTCAGTACCGCCGACGGCGGCCCGGCGACGCGCGGGTTCAGCTGCCCCTTCCCGCCAGGCCAGTGGTGCCCGAGCCCCTCGACCGTCACGGCGCGGAACGGCACCGGCCCGGGGTACGCGTCGGTCCGCACGCCGCCCGCGTCCGACTCCTCCACCGGCCCCGGCGAGCAGCCGAGGATTCGCGCCCACCGCCCCAGCGACTCGGCGACGGGGCGGCGCGTCACGAGGCGGTGTTTCCACGGGCTGCGCACGGCGCCGCCGCGGACCGGCACGAGCGGGTCGGCGGCGCCGATGAGGTAGAGCGTCGGCACCGGCCGGGCGGTGCGGAAGCCCTCGGGCACGCGGCAGTACCCGGCGACGGGCGCCACCGCGGCGACGCGGTCGCTCAGCTCGGCCGCGACCCGGAAGGCCATCGCGGCGCCGTTCGAGAAGCCGGTCACGGACACCCGCCGCGGGTCGGCCCCGGCGCGGCGGGTGGCGTCGGTGAGGACGTCACTCAGGAACGCGAGGTCGTCGGGGCGGGCGTCCGGCGGGTCGAGTAGGTCTTCGTCGCCGCCGCTCCCCACGTCCCAACGGGCGGCGTTGGTGAGGAACTTCGGCGGCTTCGCCGGGTCCGGCGGCAGCGCGTCGGGCAGTGCGAGTGCGAAGCCCTCGCGGGCGGCGGTGGCGGACCAGCCGGTCTCGCCGTCGGCCCATTCGGCGGTGCCGCCGGCGCCGTGCAGCACGACGACGAGCGGCGGCGGGGTCGGCCCCGGCGGGGGGGTGAACAGCAGGTACGACCGGCCGCCGAGGGCCACGCGGGTGAGCACCGTCGCCCCCTACTTCGACAGCGCCTCGACGTTGTTGAAGAACGTCCGCACGGCCTCCGGCTTGTCCTTGTGCTGCACGATCGCCACGTACCCGGTGTTGCCCACCACCACCCACCGGGTGACGACGCTCAGGTCCTGGTTCACGCCGCCCTTCGCGTCCGTCTCCTTCGCCTGGCCGCCGAGCCAGTCCACCGTCTTCGGCCCGCCGGCGTCCTTGGCGGCGAAGTTCATCATCCCCGCGGCGAGCTTCAAGTCCTTCTCGCGGTCCGCGGCCTTGGACGTGGGGCGGAACTTGACGACCGCTACGGTGCAGGTCAGGCTCCAGTCCGCCTCCTGGCTCCGCCACGCCTTCGCCCCTGTCACCGACTGCGTCGTGAACGACAGGCCGGCGTCGTCCGGGAACGGGGCCGGGAAGGCCGCGCGGACCGACTTGTCCGGCGCCTCGAACTTCGTCCACCCCGGCGGCAGTTGCGCGGCGGCGGCCTTCTTCATGTCGTCGTCGAGCTTCTTCGTCACCTGGGCGGCGGCGTCCTTGACCTTCCCCATCGCGATGTAGGCGACCACGCCGCCACCGCCGCAGCACGTCAGCAGCAGCAAGCCGCCGCCGAGCAGGATCCACAGCAGCGGCGATTTGCCCCCGCCGGCCGCCGGGCGGCGGCCGCGCGGGCGGTCGTCGTCCGCCGGGGCGTCGTCGTCCGGCCGCGGGCGGCGCGGGCGGTCCGCCGGCGGGGCGTCGTCCTCGTCGCGGCGGCGGCGGCGCGGCCGGTCCTCACGCTCGCCGCGCGCCCGGCCGCCGCCCCCGGACTCGACGGCGGCGCCGAAGTCGAACGCGCTGCCGCCGCCCGCTGGCGGCGAGGGCGGCGAGTCCGGCGAATCCGGCGAATCCGGCGCCGGTCGCGGCGGGCGCGACTCGCCACTGGGGCGACGCGGGGGCGGTGGGGGAGAATCGCCGCCGAAGTCGAACGGGGTGCCGCCACTCGGCGCGGCCGGCGGCGGGGGAAGCGGCGGCGGTGCGGGTGCGGCCGTGCCAGGCACCGGCATCACCGTCTGACACTTCGGACACTTCACCTTGCGCCCGGCCGCCGCATCGGGGGCGTTCAGCCGCGTCTGACAGTTGGCACAAACAACCGGGATCGGCATGTCGGGGCTCCGGGGGAAGCGCTGCCGTCGATTCTAGGAGGCGGTCGGCGAAACGCCCGGCCCCTACCCCCGTCCCCGACGGCCGGGTAAGGTGTCTTCCCGGTCCGGAGGCACCGCGTGCTCGATCTCCCCGATTACCGCACGCTGCGGCAGGCGAACTGGGACGACTGCTGGTTCCTGTCCGCGCTCGTCGGCATGGCCCACCAGCGGCCGCAGCAACTCCGCGACTACGTGGAACTGCTCGGCGACGGCGTGTACCGCGTGACCTTCCCGGACTGTGAGCCGCAGGACGTGCGGCCGGACGAGGTCGCCAGCGGCACCGACTCCGGCCCGTGGCCGTGGGCGCGGGTGTGCGAGGCGGCCGCCGGCCGGTTCGGCAACCTGTCCGCCCCGCGCGTCTTCACCTACGGCTTCGGCATCGGCCTCCTCACCGGCCGCTCCCGCACGGGCTACCTGAACGTCACCGGGATGGGGTTCGCGCCGGTGTACCGGGCGTGGTCGCGGCGCGCGTGGTTTCAGGACCTGCTCGAAGAACAGGCGGGCCGCCGGTTGATGGTGCTCGGCGGCACCGACGGCCGCTTCCGCAAGCCGGTCCACGGCTGGATCTCGCCGCAGCACTGCTACGCGGTGCTGGGCTACGACCGCGGCGCCGACCGCGTCCACGTCCGCGACCCGCGCGGCGGCGACCCCCCGGCCGAGCGCCGCGACGCGCACTACGGTCCCGGCGAGTTCTGGCTGAGCGCCGCCGAGACCGAGGACAGCTTCTGCGGTCTGTCGGTGGAAGCCGATTGACCGCCGCTTGCGGCGTGGCACGGCACCGGGTACGCTCAGAGTCTCCCTTCTCCCCGGAGGCCCGCCCGTGGACGCCACCCGCCGCGAGTTCGGTTCCCAGTTCCTCGGCGCCCTCGTCGCCTACGGGTTCGTCGAGACGTGCTGGCGCCGCGACCTGTTCGCGCAGGAAGTCCGCCCGACCATCGACGCCTGGTTCAAGGAACTGGGCGAGATGACGGCCGACCTCCGCGGCCGCCGCCTCACCGACGTGCAGTTCCAGGAGCGCATGGAAGCTCTGTACCGCCGCGTCGACCTGCCGGCGCTATGCCGGTTCGTGAAGCTCGACGAGGTCGAGCGCCGCAAGCTGCCCGACAACGGCGCCCTCAGCGCCGGGTTCGACCTTGGCGGCGTCGGCGGCCTGCCGGCGGCGCCGGGCTTCGGCAAGCAGATCTTCGGCTGCGGCCGCGGCCGGTCGATCGTGCCGCACGGCCACGCCAACATGTGCACCGGGTTCATCGTGCTGAAGGGCCGCTGGGCGGGGAAGCACTACGACCGCGTGGAGACGGCCGCCGACCACTACCTGATCCGGCCGACGATCGACAAGGAGTTCGGCCCCGGTGAAGTGAGCACCATCTCGGACCACAAGGACAACGTCCACTGGTTCCGCGCCGCCACCGACGGCGCGTACATCTTCAACGTCCACGTGGACGGCTACGACCCGCGGCTGGGCGCCGGCAGCGGCCGGCTGTACCTCGACCCGGCGGGCGAGCGCGTGGCCGGCGGGCTGATCAAGGCGGCGAAGATGTCGTCGGCCGACTGCCACCGCAAGTACGGCTGACACGGCAACCCGAGGACCGGGATCATTGTTTCCGGCGGAGGGGGGTCGATCCCCGGAAACATGTCACCGACTCATAAAAAAGTTGGTTCGATCCAGCCGCGACTCCGGTAATGGGAGCAGGTCGTGGCCCGGCAACGGGTTGCGACTGCAGCGCTGGGCGGCGGGTCAGAGGCGAGCCCGCCACGACCGTTGGTGCCGGCTTGGTGTGGACGACGGCGAACACGTCGATCGTGGTCCCAACAATTCGATAAACGACCACGTAGGGGAATCGATGGATCGGCGCCTGGCGGGCGCCGCGGTAACCGGCGGCGTACAACTCGGGCTGGGCCGTGATCCGAACGAACACGGCATCCGCGGCTCGGAGGAAATCGTCCCCGACGCCGGCTTGCTGACTCTCGTACCAGTCGTGTGCGGCGGTGAGCTCGTCCTCCGCGTCCGGGCGGATGACCAGTTGGAGGCTCATCGCCGGCCCTGGATCCGGGCCTTCACCTCGTCCCACGTAGACCCGACCCCGGGGTTCGCGTCGGCCGCGTCCAGCCGCGCGTCGATCAGGTCGCGGAGTTCGTCCGTCTCGGCCACCGCCGCCGGCGGCTCCAGGGTGTCCCAGATCTCGCCGATCAGGCGGAGCCGGTCCGGCACGCTCAGCTTGTCGATCCCCAGGTCGTAGATGCTCGGCGACATGCGATCACCCCACGGAGGTTGAATCCAGTATCCGGCCCGACACGCGGCCGTGTCAACCTCGCGAGGGCGGTCAGAGCCGCGACCGCCACGTCCGGGGGTGCCGCCGGGTGTGCATCACCGCGACGACCACGACGACGGTGGCGTCAACACGATAGATCACGACATACGGGAAGCGATGGACGAGGGCGTGTCGCACCCCGTGTCGGCCCTTGGCGTAGCCATCGGGGTTGTCGCGGACGCGGATCAGGGCCGCCTGGGCCTCGTCGAGGAACTCCCGGCCGACGCCCGGTTGCTGCAACTCATACCACTCGCGGGCGTCGTCGATGTCGCGGCGGGCGGCCCCGCGGACGACGAACGTCCGGCTCATGGCTTGGCCCGCAGCAGGGCCATCGTCTCTTCGAGGGACATGGCGTCACCGGGGTTGGCGTCGATGTCGGCCAGACGGTCCTCGATCTCGTGCCAGTGTGCCTCGGACAGCTGAACCTGCGCGTGGTCGGCCGGCTCCAGGGTGTCCCAGATCTCGCCGATCAGGCGGAGCCGGTCCGGCACGCTCAGCTTGTCGATCCCCAGGTCGTAGATGCTCGGCGACATGCGATCACCCCACGGAGGTTGAATCCAGTATCCGGCCCGACCCGCGGCCGTGTCAACCTCGCGAGGGGCTGCCAGACGGCGCATGATTGAGCCCCGGAGGGGCGGACGTGTGTAGCCCGGCGTGGAAACCCTGGGCGGCATCCGCGTGATTGGTGGGGCGTTGATCCCCCGGACGTGCCCAGCCCGCCCAGGGCTTCCGCCCCGGGCTATGAACGGTCGCCCTCCGGGCTCAAGCCCCGAGCCGGCGGCCGCGTCACCACCCGATGACGTTGTCGAGCAGCACCAGCCCCAGCGCGCCCGGGAGGTACAGCAGCGACGCCCGCAGCACGCGGCGGGCCTGGCGGTCGGTGCGGCGGCGGGCGAAGGCCACCGCCTCGCGCAGGAACAGCAGCCCCAGCACCGCACACCCCACCACCGACAGCCACCCCGCGGCCCCCAGCGCCATCGACACCCAGCCCACCGGGATCAGCGCCACGCACGTCAGCACCATCACGAACGCCGTCTTCGTGCCCGTCGGGTCGATGTGCGGCAGCATCCGCAGGCCGCCGCGGGCGTAGTCGTCGCGGTACATCCACGCGATCGCCAGGAAGTGCGGCAGCTGCCACACGAAGATCACCCAGAACAGCGCGAACGCGCCGCCCGGCTTCTCCCACCCGCACGCCGCCGCCCACCCGATCACCGGCGGCAGCGCCCCCGGCACCGCCCCCACCACCGTGTTCCACACCGTCATCGTTTTCAGCGGCGTGTACACCCACACGTAACTCACGAACGTCGCCGCCGCCGCCACCCCCGCCGCGACCGGCAGCGTCGCGAACAGGTAGGCGAGGCCGATCGCCCCGAGGACGACGCCGAACGTCAGCGCTTCGAGCGGCGACATGCGGCCCGCCGGCAGCGGCCGCTTCAGGGTGCGGAACATTTTGGCGTCGATGTGCCGTTCGAGCCACTGGTTCAGGGCGCTGCCGCCGGCCGCGACGAGGCCGGAGCCGAGCAGGACGTGGAACAAATCCGTCAGCGAAGCCGCCTTGCCGGCGCCGACGAGGTAGCCGATGCCGACGGTGAACAGGGCCATCACCGCGATGCGCGGCTTGGTGAGTTCGAGGTAGTCGGCGGCGCGCGACGGCACGGCGGAAAGAACCTCCTCGGCCGGCCCGGCGAACGGGTCCAGCGGGGCGACCTCGGCCTCGACCACAGCGGCCTTCCTCATCGCTCGCCTCCCGCACGCACCCGCAGGGCCAGCCCCACCGCCGCCGCCAGCACACCCGTCCCGACGAGCGCGTGGGCCGTGCGGATGCCGGCCTGCTTGGCGGACACCGTCTCGAACTCGGGCAGCGTCGCCCCCCCGAACTTCCCCATCCACGCCTCGACGCCGAGCGTCACCTGAAGGGCGACGAGGACGCCGAGGGCCGTGCCCCACACCCGGACGCGCGGCCGGGCCGGGCCGGTGAAGCCGAGCCGCAGCAGCCACACGGCCGTCGCCACCGCGACGAACGCGGTGAGGAAGTGGAGCCGCTGGCCGAGCGCGTCCGGGGCGTGCCGCACCCACGCGCCCCAGACCAGTTGTACGAACAGCACCGCCACCAGTCCCAGCCCCAGCCGGCCGAGCCGGCGGCGGTCGGCGTCGGGCACGTCACCCGCCGGCGGCCGCGCGGTGAGGACGGCGACCGTCAGCAGCACCGCGAACGTGACCTGCCCGAACACCCCGTGGACGGCCGCCAGGTCGGTGCCGACCAGTTCGTTCAGCTTGACGCGGAAGCCGCCGAGCAGCCCCTGGATCATCACGAACACGAGGCCGAGGAGCCCGGCGAAGCGCGCCACGCTCCCCCGGCCGCCGCCGACCAGCCCGCCGCCGGCCAGCAGGGCCGCGACCGCCAGCGCGCCGAGCATCGTGAACACGATTCGCTCGGGGACGACGACCGCCTCGGTGGACTCGCGCTGGGCGATGAGGGCCCGGTGGAACTCGCCGAACGCACCCACCAGCACGGCGAGCGCGACGAGGCCGAGGTAGCGGGCCGCGCGGTTGGGGTGGGTGCCCCACACGCCGAGCGCCAGCACGGTGACGAGGCCGCCGACGAGGAAGCCCAGGATGCGGTGGGCGTGCTCGATGAGGTAGCCGGGGCTCGGCTCGTAGTTGTTGACGAGGTGCCACGGCGAGGTCGGCCAGATGGGGTCGGCCATGCCGACGCGGAAGCTGGTGACGAGCTGCCCGACGGCGAGCAGCGCCAGGCAGGCGCAGACGGTGGCGACGGCCCACCGGTGGAGCCAGCGGGGAACGGGGCGCGGCGGCAGGTCGGTGTCGGTCATGGTGTCGTCGTCGTGGCGTGTCGCCAACTCGGTCTCATCGTGGGTGGTTCGCCCCCTCACCCAGCCCTACGGGTACACCTGCGCCCGCACGTCCGGCGGCAGCTCGCGCGGGTACGGCAGCGCCCGCACGAACCGCACCACGTCCAGCAGCTGCCCCCCGGACAGCGCCGGCTGCGCCGGCATCCCCACCGGGGCGATGCCGTGCCGCACCCGCGCGGCCAGGTCTTCGGCGCGGTCGCCGCCCTTCGGGCGGGTCTGCGTCAGGTCCGGCGGCCGCACCACCGTGCCCCACACGTCGTACCGCAGCGCCGCGGTCCGGCCGTAGTTCTCGTGGCACTTCGCGCAGCCGGCGCCGGCGTCCGCCACGAACAGCTCGTGCCCGCGGGCCACCGACGCCAGGTAGTCCGGCGCCTGCCGGGCGTCGTCGTCGGGGAGCGCCGGGACCGCCGCTTGCGGCGAAGCCTCCGCCTTCTGCCACTCGGCGACGACCGCGGCCAGCCGCCCCCGCGCGAAGCCGACCGCGTCGCCGTCGGTGCCCGCCTCCCCGCCCTCGTCGGCGAGCGCGGCCAGGGTGCGGAACTCGACCTCGCCGCGAACGCTCAGGTACACCACGAACGCGGCCATCGCCTCGCGGTCGGCGTCCGGCAGCCGCGCGAACGACGGCATCGCGGTGCCGCGCAAGCCTTCGCGGACCGTCCGCAGCAGGTCGGCGCGGCGCGGCTTCATCCCGTCGCCGGACGACACGAACTTGAACGCCCCGCGGCGGAAGTCGCGCGGGTGCGGGTCGATCCACGGCCCCGTCGGCCCGCGGCCGTCGCCGGCCACGCCGTGGCACTGGGCGCAGTGCTTGCGGAACAGCCGGCTCCCCTCCGCCAGTTGCTCGGCACCGATCCCGAGGCCCGGCGACTGCGGCGCGGCGGGGGTGCCGAACGTCTCCCGCAGGAAGGTGCCGAGCTCGGCCCGCGCCGCGGCCGGCAGCGCGGCGGGGTCGGCGGTGCGGCCGCCGGCGGCGTCGAGGGCGGCGATCTCGGCGTCGAGCCGGCCGACCTCCGCGGGCCGCGGCGGGGCCGCCGTCGGCAGCGCCAGCACGAGCCGGTCCTCGCGCGGCGGGAACGTCAGTTCCGGCGGGTAGCCGGGGTTGCGGGTGCAGCCGGCCGGGAGAGTCGCCAGAAGGACCGCGACGCACGGCAGGACGAAGGGGTAAAGGGGTGAAGGGGTGAAGGGGTGATGTTCGGCCATCGTCGTCACCCCTTCACCCCTTCACCCTCTCACCCCTTCATTCACCGCGGTACGCGTCTCGATGTAACCGGGGGGACGTCGAGGAAGCGTCAGATGCCGCCGCGCCACCGGGTCAGGATGTCGGACAGCACGAGGACGAAGAAGATGCCCATGAAGAACAGCGTGGTGAACGCCGACAGCGTCACGGCCGTCTCGCCGCGGCGCATGTGCATCCAGTACCACGCCACCAGGCACGCCTGCACGGTGGCGATGCCCATCTGCACGGGGAGGGCGAGGCTCCCCAGGCCGGTCCCGGCCAGGAGGATGTTCGCCACCGCCAGCACCAGCACGACGACGTACACGGCGAAGACGCTGCCCACCGTGTCCACGTCGTGCGGGGTCGAGTCGGTCGGGGGGTGGTGCGGGTCGTGCGCCATCGCGGCCTCGTGTTCGTGGGCTCACCGCCCGCCGGCCGCAGCCGGCGGGCTTCGTCGGCTTGTCAGTGCCCGCCGCGGCTGCCAATCAGGTACAGCAGCGGCATCAGGAACAGCCAGATCATGTCGACCAAGTGCCAGTAGAGGCTCACCACCTCGACCTTGGAGTACCCCGCGGCCGGGACCGCCCCGCGGTACGCCTCGCACACCAGCCACAGGATGCACCCCAGCCCCACGACGATGTGCACGCCGTGGATGGCGGTCATGATGTAGTAGAAGCACAGGAACAGCTGCACCCGCTCGGGGCTCACCGTCCCCTCGCTGCCGGGCGTCTTGCCGTGGTTGATCTTCGCCAGGTCCTGCGACCAGTGCTCCTGCCCGCCGGTGAACTTGTAGTCCTTCACGGCCGCGGCGCTCACCGGGGCCAGCTCCTTCACCGCGCTGTCGTACTCGGTGCGGAACATCTCGCCGGGCACGAACTTCTCGTGGTAGTCGGTGCTGTACTCGAACGCCTTGAAGCCCATGAACCCGGCCCCGAGCGCGAACGTGATCAGCAGCCGGCGGATGAGCCCGGCGGTGTCGCCGAGCTGCGCCGAGCGGATGGCCAGCGTCATCGTCAGGCTGCTGGTGATGAGCAGCCCGGTGTTGAGGCCGGCGATCCACAGGATCAGGTGCTGGCTGGCGAACGCGAACTCGCCGGGGTACCAGTTGCGGTACACGGTGTAGGCGACGAACATGCCGGAGAAGAACAGCACCTCGGTCACCAGGAAGAACCACATGCCCAGCCGCTCGGCCGAGCGCTGTTGTTCCAGGTTGTCGAAGTGGTGCTTCAGCACCGTGTCGTGGTGGGTGCTAGCCGACAACTTCGGTCTCCTTGGCTTGGGCCCCGGCCGGGCCGCTCAGGCCGAGCCGGGAGGCCGGGTTGTCGTCGCTCATGCCCGGGGGTTCCGGGAGCCCGCGGCCCATCTGGTCCACGCCGATGGCGTACTCGTACGGGCCGCACACGGTGATCGGCAGGTACTCGAAGTTGAACACCGTCGGCGGGCTCGGCACCTGCCACTCCAGGCCGGTGGCGCTCCACGGGTTGGCGCTGGCCTTCGGCCCGTAGAACAGCGACAGGGTCAGGTACACCGCCGGCATCAGGTAGCCGACGCCGAGGATGCTCGCCCCCGCGGTCGAGAGCACGTTGTACACCTGGAACTCTTCCGGGTAGTTCGGGTACCGCCGCGGCATGCCGTGGTAGCCGAGCACGAACTGCGGCACGAACGTGAAGAAGAACCCGACGAAGATCACCGTCGCGCTCGTCTTGCTCCAGAAGTCGGAGTACATCCGGCCGGTCATCTTCGGCCACCAGAAGTGGATGCCGGCGAGGTACGCCAGCACCATCCCGCCCACCATCACGAAGTGGAAGTGGGCCACCACGAAGTACGTGTCGTGGAGGTGGATGTCGGTCCCCATCGTCGCCAGGAACAGGCCGGTGACGCCGCCGACGGTGAACAGCACCAGGAACGCCAGGGTGAACATCATCGGCGCCTGGAACGTGATCGACCCGCGGTACAGCGTCGCCACCCAGTTGAACACCTTGATGGCGCTCGGCACGGCCACGAGCATCGTCAGGAAGCTGAACAACAGCGCCGAGTAGTAGCTGATGCCGGCGACGAACATGTGGTGCGCCCACACCAGGAACCCGACCACCGCGATGCCGACGCTCGACCACGCCACGGCCTTGTAGCCGAAGATGTTCTTGCGGCTGAAGCACGTGAGGACTTCGCTGATCACGCCCATCCCGGGCACGATCATGATGTACACGGCCGGGTGGCTGTAGAACCAGAACAGGTGCTGGTACAGCACCGGGTCGCCGCCGATGCTCGGGTCGAAGATGCCGACGCCGGCCAGCCGCTCGACCAGCAGCAGCACCAGCGTGATCGCCACGACCGGGGTGCCGAGCAGCTGGATGAAGCTGGTGGCGTACATGGCCCAGATGAACAGGGGCAGCCGGCCCCACGTCATGCCGGGGGCGCGCATCTTGTGGATCGTCACCATGATGTTCAGCCCCGTCATGATGGAGCTGAACCCGGTGATGAACACGCCGAACACGCCGGGCGCCACGCTGGAGTGCGAGTACCGCGAGCTGTACGGCGGGTACAGCGTCCACCCGGTGTCGATGCCGCCCGCGAGCAGCCCCCACACCATGAAGGCGGCGCCGATCATGAACACGTACCAGCTGGCGAGGTTCAGCTTCGGGAACGCCAGGTCCTTCGCCCCGATCATGAGCGGGACGAGGAAGTTGCCGAACACCGCCGGGATGGACGGGATGAGGAACAGGAACAGCATCACCACGCCGTGCGCGGTGAACGCCTTGTTGTACTGGTCCTCGGTGAGGATCGCCCCGTTCGGCGTCAGCAGGTTGGCGCGCACCAGGCCGGCGGCGATGCCGCCGACCAGGAAGAACGCGGTGATGCTCACGAGGTACAGGATGCCGATCCGCTTGTGGTCGACCGTGAGCGCCCACGACCAGAAGCCGGACGTCTCGTTGATGTAGTTGCGGCCGGGGACCGCGGGCTCGGGCGGGGGCGGGGCCGTCCGCGGGGTGTCGCCGATGACGATGCTCATGTTACTGCTTCCCCCCCGTGGACCCGGCCGGCGGCGGCGTCGTTCGCGGCGCCCCGTAGGGCGCCGGCGCCTTGTCGTTCGGCCCCAGCTGCGTGCCCGGCCGCAGCCACTTGATGTACGCGACCAGTTCGTTCAGGTTGTCTTCGCTCACCTGGCTGGCGTAGTTCCCGGGCATCACCCGCTCCCAGCCCTCGACCACGTGCTTGCCGGGGTTCACGATCGAGTCCCGGATGTACTGGTCGTCGGCCGTCACGGTGGTGCCGCCCTTGACCGGCACGTCGCGGCCGTACAGGCCTTCGAGGCTCGGCGCCCGCGGGTGCTTGCCGGTGCCGATGCCGGCGTTCGGCATGTGGCAGCTCTGGCACTGGAGCCGCTGGAAGTGCTGCCAGCCCTTGTGCGCCAGCGACCCGTCCACCGGGTTGGCCGACCCCTGGGCGCCGCCCTTCCCCTCCAGGAACGCCTCGAACTCGGCGGCGGGCACGACCTTGATCCGGCCGACCATCAGCGAGTGCCACGCCCCGCAGTACTGGTCGCAGAACACGTGGAACTCGCCGAGCTTCGTCGGCTGGTACCACGTGCTGACGTACCGGCCGGGGATCACGTCGATCTTCTGCCGGAAGGCCGGCACGCCGAAGTCGTGGATCACGTCCTCGGAGATGAACGTCACCTTCACCGGCCGGTCGAGCGGCAGCACGAGGGCGCCGATGTTCTGGCGGTCCTCCTCGGTCATGTTCTGCGGGTTGCCGCCGATGATGACGCGCTGGCCGTTCGGGTACTGGGCCTTCCACATCCACTGCTTGCCGATGACGAACACCTCGGGGGCGTCGGCCGGCGGGTGGACGGCGTAGTCGTACACCCACACGCCCCAGGCGTAGAAGGTGAGGAAGATCAGCAGCGGCGTGAGCGTCCAGAACAGCTCCAGCCGGTGCGACCCGAGGATGCGCGGGGTGCTGATGGGGCCCGGCTTGCGGCGGTACGCGACGCAGCAGAACGCCAGGAGGGCGCACACCAGGAGGAACCCGGCGGCCGTCCAGAACGTGATGTACCAGAAGAGCGGCTCGAACCGGTCGGCCATGACCGACGCGCGCTCGGCGATCGCCGGCAGCGGACCCCTGTTCCCGTCTAGCACGTCGCGCCCTCCTCGGGCTTCGCGGACCCGCCCGCGCGGGCGGCGGCCGTCCGCCGCTCCCGGACCTTGAAGAAGACCACCGCCGCGGCGAGCGTCAGGACCGTCAGCACGCCGGCCGCCCGGACCGCGAGCATCACGTTCGGCGTGTACTTGTGACTCTGGTAGTCGAACCGGTAGCACCGCAGGATCAGCCGGTCCAGCAGCGAGCCCGTCTTCCCCTCGCTCGCCTCGACCAGCGACAGCCGCAGCGTCGTGGTGCCGCCGGGGACCCGGTAGTTGCCGTCGTACTTGATGCCGTAGAAGTACCGGGCGATCGTGCCGGACGGCGTGACCACCGTGACGCCGCTCGGGTGGTCGTACTCCTTGAACACCCGGTCGTAGGTGAACCCGAACCCGACGGCCTCGGTCAGCTCGCGGATGGGCTCGCGGCGGCCGGTGAGGAAGAACCAGCCGTTCTCGGCGCCGGGGCGGCCGTACTCGGCGAGGTAGAACTTCTTCTTGTCCGCCGCGAGGCTCGGCGTCTCCTTCGGGTCGAAGCTGACGACGACCACGTTGAACGCGGTGCCGGCGTCGAACCCGGGCGGGAACAGCCGCAGCGCCTCGACCAGCCCGTTGAGCACGTCGGTGCAGTTCATCGGGCAGCGGTAGTAGGCCAGCACCAGGATCGTCGGCTTGCCGTTGACGCACTGCCCGAGCGTGACCTCCTCGTTCCGCTCGTTGCGGAACACGAGGCCGAGCGGCAGCTGCGCCCCGACGTGCTCGTCGATCTTGACTTCGGGGTTGGGGACGCTGCGGCCTTCCCCGGGCTGCTGCGTAGGCGCACCCTGGGCCGCCGCGCGGGGCGCGGCGGGCGCGAGGAGGGCGACGGCGAGCAGCAGGCGGCGGGTCACGGGTTCCTGTCGATTCCGGGCGACGCCCACCCGTCGCGGCGGGTGGGCGTTCGGGGTAGTGTTACTTCTTCGCCGGCTCCGGTGCCTTGGGCGCGTCCGGCGCCTTCGGCGCGGCGTCGCCCTTCGGTGCGGCCTTCACCTCCGGCGCCTTCGGCAGCCCGCCGCGGCCGGCGTTGCCGTTCGTCGGCTGCTGCTCCACCGGCTGCGGCCGCGGGCCGCCGGCCGACGGCAGCAGCTTCTTCTCGATCACGAGCTTCATCGCGTCGTCGATCGGGATGCGTGCCGTCGTCTTTTCCTTGTTCGTGAACTCCGCCCGGTTCAGCGGCGCGTACCGGCCCGGCAGCAGTTCCTCGGGGTGAACCCACGGCGAGTTGCCGGTCGGCACCGGCGGCTCCGTCGTCACCTGGTAGACCGCCTTGTCGTTCCCCTGGAGGCGCTGGAGCGTCTCCAGCCGGGGGGCGTCCACCTCGGACGGCACGCTCGTCGAGCCCTTCTGGCTGATCCGCGCCAGCCGCTCGTTCAGCGGGGCCTCGCCGCGGGCCAGGCCGGCCGGGTGCGAGCGCGGGTCCGGCTCCTTCGCCTTCGCCATCACGTAGGCGAACACCGCGGCGGCGACGCCGAAGCCGATCACGAACGACACCACCACGGCGAACGGGATGCTCAGGATCGGCTTGACCTCGAACACGTCCGGCTCGTGCCCGAGCTTCAGCGCGGCGGGGTCCACCCCGCCGCCGCCGCCGCTGTCGTCGGGGGCGGACAGGTTCGTCGCGTCGTTCGGCCAGTTCGGGCCGGCGCCGGGCGCCGCGCCCGGCGGGATCGGGGCGCCCGGGGGCGGGTTAGTGGTGCTCACTGTGGCCCTCCGGCAGGTAGTACAGCTCGTTCACCGGCAGCAGCGGCCGCTTCTTCAGGATGCTCAGGAACACCAGTCCCCACACCCCGCCGATGCCGACCACCGCCCCCACGTCCATCAGCACGAACGTCGGCGAGGCGTGGTCGTAGGTCGGCGACACCCACCACACCACGTCCACCGCACACACCACGAGGATGTAACACGCCATCGCCCGCAGCCGGTACGGGTGCAGCTTGATGTCGCGGAACAGCAGCAGCAGGAACGGCACCGCGAAGTGGAACACGATGAGCCCGGCGCTCACCGCCCACCACCCGCGCGACGACCGCTTCAGGTAGAACGGGATCTCCTCGGGGAGGTTCCCGATCCAGATCAGCATCATCTGCGAGAACGACGTGTAGCTCCAGAACAGGGTGAACGCCAGCATCAGGCTGCCCATGTCCAGCTGGAACTTCGGCCGCAGGCTGCTCTTGAACGGCTCCCGGTGCGAGACCGACAGGAACACGACGAGGCAGAACGCGAAGGCGACGAGGAACTGGTTCACGGCGTAGATGACCGGGAACATCGTGCTCGCCCACCCGGCCTCCAGCGACATCGTCCACTGCGTCGACGCGGCGGTCGTCGTCAGCGCGAAGATGATGAGCCCGGGGCCGGAGAACTTGTTCAGCGCCTCGCGGGCGCCGTCCACCTTCACCCACTGCTCCTCGGGCGTGCCCTGGCCGATGACGGCGTCGGACACCGCGCCCTGCTTGTTGATGTAGGCGATCATCGCCCACCAGATGGCGAACATGACCACGAACAGGCCGACCATCGACGGCGCCGACAGGAAGCTGAACGTGCCTTTGCGCCGGGCCTCCGCCTCGTGAGCGTGCGCCTTGTGGACCTGCCCCTCGGCCGCCGCCATCCGCTCTTCCCACTTCAGCGTGATGCGGTCGGTCGGGGCCGGGCCGGTCGCGGCCTCCTTGGCGGCGGCCTTCGCGGCCGCTTCCTGCTTCGCCTTCACGTCGTTGTCGTGCGCCTCGCCGCTGTGGTGCGTGTCCGACCACCAGTACGGCGACTGCCCGTCGTGCAGGAACGCCCCGATCACGACGGGGACGAACAGGACCGCCAGCAGCGGCAGCGTGCGCGACGCGGCCTCCAGCGGCCGGCGGAGCAGCAGGCCCCACGACGTCTTGACGAGGTAGTGGATCATCAGCAGGGCCAGCGCGCCCATCGGCAGGCACAGCCAGAACGTCCACCCCGCGAGCCACGACATGAGGAGCTGCCGGACGAGGCCGGGGTACTCCTCGGCGTGGGCCGGGTCGAGCGAGCCGGCGTACAGCGCGGCGCCGATGCCGTAGAGGGCCAGCCCGGCGACGCCGGCGATGCCGGCGAAGCGGGTGGGCGCCGCCCACATGTCGGCGGTCGGCTGCGGGGCGGCCGGCGGGGTGTCGGTCGGAGCGGTCGTCACGGCTGGTTCCCCCCGGCGTTGATCCGCCCCACCACGTCGGCCGGCAGCTGGCCCACCTCGGCCCGCTGACTCAGCTGCAGCGCCCGGACGTAGGCGATGATCCGCCACCGGTCCGCGGGCTTGATCTGGGCGGCGTAGCTCCCCATCGCCCCGTAGCCCTTGGTGATGACCTCGAAGTAGTACCCGACCGGCACGTCCCGCATCGGGATGCGGACGTCCCACTTCCAGAACCCGCGGCTGAAGCCGAGGTTGATCTGGCCGAAGTCGGCGGGCTCGTTCGCCTCCACCGGCTCGGTGTGGAACGACGTGGGCTTCAGGTACCCGCGCTCCCAGATCTTCCCCTTCCCGTTGCCGAGCGGCCCGTGGCACATCGCGCAGTAGGCGGTGAACCGCCGGCCGCCGATGTCCAGGTCCTGGGCCGTGATCTCGAACGGGAACTCGGTGACGTACACCTGCGGGCTGCCCGGCTGCCGCGGGTCGAACCGCGGGGCGCCGTAGCTCGTCTCGCGGTCCTCGGCGGCGACCGCGGCGGCGGGGTCCACCTTCTTGTCGCCGCGCGCCCAGAACCGGCCCCACTCGGCCGGCGTCAGCCCGGTCACGAGCGGGTCGCTGTCGAGGTATTGGCCGCGGTGGACGACGCCGCGCTCGAGCGGGCGGTTGGAGCGGCCGTCTTCGAAGAAGTCGGTCGGCTCGTACGGCTTGTAGTACGGCTGGTCGCCCATCTGCTGCTTGCACCCCACCACGCCGGCGGCGAGGGCCAGCACGAGGGCGCGCAGGAGGTAGTCGGTGCGGCGAGTCATTCCATCACCTCCTCGACCGACACCGGGTTCAGCGTCGCGGCGAACGCCAGCGTGGCGGCCGAGTCGTACTTCGGGTCCACCGCCTCGATGGACAGGAAGAACTGGTCGCGGGAGAACCGGTCGAACGCCGTGCTGTTGAACAGCGGGTGGTTCAGCCGCGGCAGCCCGCACAGGGCCATGAGGCCGAAGAACCCGCTGAGCGCGGCCGTCAGCACCATCATCTCGAAGGCGATGGGGACGAACGACGGCCAGCTCATGTACGGGCGGCCGCCGATGTTCAGCGAGTACCCGTAGGCGTTGTTCCAGTACTGCATGAAGAACCCGGCGAACGCCCCGGTGAGGCCGCCGATCAGCATCACCGCGCCCATCTCGGACTTCGGGTAGCCGATGGCGTCGGCCGTCTCCGCGACCGGGTACGGGGTGTGGGTGTCCAGCCGCGTGTACCCGGCGGCCACGGCCTTGCGGGTGGCGACGACCAGGTCGTCGGCGGTGGCGAACCCGGCGAGGACGGCGAACGGCTTGGGCGCGTCCGGGTCCGGGCCGTGGGGCACGACGGTCGTGTCGACCATCGGCACGATGGTGGGGATGTCCACGTTCACGGCGCGTTCTCCATGATCGAGTGCCCGCCGCCGCCGCCCTGCTTCTTCGGGAGGAGTTCCCGCATCTCGGTGATCGAGATCATCGGCAGGTAGCGGATGAACAGGAAGAACAGGAAGAAGAACAGACCCAGCGACCCGACCATGGTCGCGTAGTCCCAGATCGTCGGGTTGTACCGGCCCCAGCTGCTCGGCACCTGGTCGCGGCTGAGCGTGATGACGATCACGTACCGCTCGAACCACATGCCGATGAGGATGGAGATGCAGCACACCTCCAGCCAGAACTCGCTGCGGCGGACCTTCTTGCTCCACAGCAGCGTCAGCGGGATGCCGCAGTTGAAGAAGATGAGGCACCAGTACGACCACCCGTAGGGGCCGAAGATGCGCTCGATGGTGGTGCCCCACTCGTACAGGCTGTGCCCGTACCACGCCATCCACACTTCCGAGAAGTACCCGTAGGTGACCAGGAAGCCGGTGGCGAGCATCACCTTCGCCATCACGTCCATGTGGTGGTCGGTGAAGAAGTCTTCGAGCTTGTACCAGTGGCGGATCGGGATCGCCAGCGCCACCACCATCGCGAAGCCCGAGAAGATGGCCCCGGCGACGAAGAACGGCGGGAAGATCGTGGCGTGCCACAGGGGCACGATCGACACGGCGAAGTCGAAGGACACGACCGTGTGCACCGACAGCACGAGCGGGGTGCTCAGGCCGCCCAGCAGCAGGTACACCTTCTCGTAGCGCCGCCAGTGGATGGCCGAGCCGCGCCAGCCGAGGGCCAGCAGGCCGTACAGGATCCGCTGCCACTTCTTCTGGGCCTGGTCGCGGAGGGCGGCCAGGTCGGGCACGAGGCCGATGTACCAGAACACCAGCGACACGGTGAAGTACGTGGTGACCGCGAACACGTCCCACGTCAGCGGGGAGCGGAACTGCGGGTACACGCCGGCGATGTTGGGGAACGGGTACAGCCAGTAGAAGAACCACGGCCGGCCCATGTGGATCAGCGGGAACACGCCCGCGCACATGACCGCGAAGATCGTCATCGCCTCGGAGAAGCGATTGATGCTCGTGCGCCACTTCTGGTGGAGCAGCAGGAGGATGGCGGAGATCAGCGTGCCGGCGTGGCCGATGCCGATCCACCACACGAAGTTGATGATCGCGAAGCCCCAGGCGACCGGGACGTTGATGCCCCAGATGCCGACGCCCATGTAGAAGAGCCACGCGACCGAGATCGCGAGCACCTGGAGCATGGCGAAGCCGGCGAGGAAGCCGATCCACCAGCCGCGCGGGTGCTTCCCCTCGAGGACGACGTTGCCGATGGCGTCGCCGACGCTGACCAGGTCGTGCTTGTTGAGCACGAGCGGGTGCATTTCGGGCTCGAGGGGGAGGTCGTTCCCCGGCCGGGCGTGTTGCGTCGCTGTCGCTGCCACAGGTTGCCCCTTCGTGGGATGCCCCGTCTGTCCGCTTCTCGCTCGCCCCGGCGAGCGGCCCGCGTGAGCGGGCTGTTCCTCTGCGCCTTGATGCGTCAACCAACGGCCCGCTCACGCGGGCCGCTCGCCTACTTCAGCACCGCCACCAGCGCGGGGTTCGGGTTCCGGAGGCTCGCCAGGTACGTCGTCCGCGGCATCGTGTTGAGCTCGGCGAGCAGGCCGTAGTTCGACGGCTCGGCCTTCCACTTGCCGACCTGGCTGGCCTGGTCGCCCAAGTCGCCGAACACGATCGCGCCCGACGGGCAGGCCGTCTGGCAGGCCGTCCGCACCTCGCCGTCGCGGATCGGGCGGAACTCGCGCTCGGCCACGATCTCGGCGTAGCGGATCCGCTGCACGCAGTAGGTGCACTTCTCCATCACGCCGCGGCTGCGGACCGACACGTCGGGGTTGCGGCCGAGCTTGATGCTCTCGGTGTACCAGTCCTGGAACGTCAGGAAGTTGAACCGCCGCACCTTGTACGGGCAGTTGTTCGAGCAGTACCGGGTGCCGACGCAGCGGTTGTACGCCATGTCGTTGAGGCCGTCGGCCGAGTGCGCCGTCGCGGCCACCGGGCACACGATCTCGCACGGCGCCTTCTCGCACTGCTGGCACGGCACCGGCATCATGTAGGTCCGGTTGGCGTCCGGCGCGTTCGGCGTGCCCTCGTAGTACCGGTCGATGCGGATCCAGTACATGTCGTGGCCGCGGGTGATCTCGTGCTTGCCCACGGTCGGGATGTTGTTCTCGCTCTGGCACGCGATCATGCAGCTGTTGCAGCCGGTGCAGGCGCTCAGGTCGATGGCCATCGCCCACCGCCGGGCCGGCCCGCGGCTCCCCTCGGGGTAGAGCCGGTCGTTCGGGTGGTACATCGTCAGGGCGTGGATGCGGCGGTCGCCGTGCTGGTGGTCGTCGCCGTCCTTGTGGTCGTGCTTCTCGTCGTGGCTCGGGCCGTAGGTGTTGCCCTGCCGCCGGACGACGCCGCTGTCCGGGTTCGCCGAAGTCGTCTGCTGGCCGGGCACGTTCTGCACGATCAGCGCCGTCTCGCCGGCGGCCGTCGGCGTGATCTTGGCGAACCACGGGTTCGTCTTGTAGTCCTGGTTCGTGCCGCGGCGGACCGGGGCGCGGTCGAGCACTTCGCCCGTGAGGAAGAACTCCTGCTTCATCGACCAGTACGCCTGGATGCAGGCCAGGTAGTAGTCGTCGTTGGTCTTCTCCACCTTCAGCCCGGTGGCGAAGGCCGGCGCGGCGCTGGTCCGCAGCGGGTACACGTTCGACCCGCGGACGAGCTTTCCCTCGGCGTTCTTCTCGCCCTCGGCGTTGCCGACCCGGCCGCACCGCTCGCGGCCGTGGCCCAGGTGCACGGTGATCGACTTGTCCGGGTGGCCCGGCAGCACCCACACCGGCAGCTTCACCGACTTGCCGCCGAGCGTCAGCGTCACGACGGTCACTTCGCTGCGGCCGCGCTCGCCGGCGGTGTAGCGGAACTCCTTCTCGATCTTGAGGTCCTCGCCCGTCTTCTGGCTGACGTAGGCGGCGTTGTCCCAGCTGATCCGCGTCACCGGCTTGGGCAACTCTTGCAGCCAGCCGTTGTTGGCGAACCGGCCGTCGAACAGCGTCGGGTCGAGGCGGAAGTTGATCTCGTACTCGTTGCTGGCGAGCGGCGCCGGGGCGGGGCTGGCCCCCTCGGCCCAGTTCGGGGCGAGGCCCACCTTCGCCTGCCGGGCGGCGGCCGTGTTCGGCACCACGCCGAGCCGCACCGCCTCCTGCCACGCCGGCTCGAACGGGGCCGGCAGCTTCGGCTGCCAGTAGGCGCGGAGGATCTCGTACCCGTCGGTCTGCGGCGCGGCGGCGATCTGGCTCAGCAACTCGGCGGCGCTGCGGCCGCTGTACAGCGGGGCGATCAGCGGCTGTTGCAGGCCCACGGTGCCGTCGTGCCCGCGGCCGTCGCCCCAGGTTTCGAGGTAGTGCGCCTCGTTGACGTGCCACTCGCACACGCCGGCCGTCTCGTCCTGGTGCGTGCCCAGGTGCAGGGCGAACTTCACCTTCTTGACCGCGGCGACGAAGTCCACGTCGGCGGGGGCCGAGTACGCGGGGTTGGCGCCGCCGAGGACGAACAGCACGTCCACCTGGTCGCCGTTCATGTCGGCGACGAGTTTGGCCAGGGTGTCGGTGCGGCCGTCCGGCCGGGCCTCGATCGGGGCCGTGACGTGGACCGTGGTGCCGACGCTGCCCAGCTTGCTGTTGATGGCGTGGGCCAGGGCGTGGACCGCGGCCGGCTGCGACTCGCCGGCGATGACGATCGCCTTGCCGCCGGCGCGCTGCAGGTCCTTCACCAGCGGGTCGAGCCACTTCTGGGCCAGTTCCGGCAGCGCGGCCGGCACCGGGGCGGCGGGGTTGGCGACCCGCTCGTACACGGCCCGGGCGAAGCCCTCGATCTGACTCGCCAGCAGCGGCAGGCGGTGGTCGGCGGTCGAGCCGGTGATCGACGGCATGCACTCGGCGACGTACAGCCGGCTCATGCCGTCCGGCGTCACGTACTCGTTCTCGCCGCCGGCCGGGATCGTGTTGCGGACGCGGCGGCGGGCGGCGAAGTCCTTGCTGTAGCGGGCGTGCCCGGGGCCCTCGCCGAGGAAGTCGGCGTCGAGCGACAGCACCACGTCGGCGGCGTGGAAGTCGTAGTTCACCGCGTAGTTGCCGCCGAACGCCCGGCGGAGGCCTTCGCGCACGTTGTCCTGCCCGCACACCTCGTACTGCGCCCACCGGGCGGCGGGGAACTGCGCCAGCAGCGCCTCGATGCGGGCGGCCAGCGACGGCGACGTGACGGCGCCGGTGAGGAGGCGGAGGCGGGTGGCCGCCTTCGGCGTGCCGTCCGGGTTGTACAGCGCGGTGCGGGCGGCGCGGACCACCTCGTCGAGCGCGACGGGGGTGCCGTTGCGGGTCGGGTGCTGGGAGCGGTCGGGGTCGTACAGGTCCAGGACGCTGGCCTGCGTGATGGCCCCGGTGCCGCCGCCGCTGCTCGGGTGGTCGGGGTTCCCCTCGACCTTGACCGGCCGCCCCTCGTGGCTGCGGACGAGGACGCCGGTGACGTACCCGGCCAGCGGCGCGGCCGAGGCGAAGAACAGCGGCACGCCGGGGATCATCTGCTCCGGCTGCCGGGTGTACGGCACGATCTTCCGCATCGACGCCGGCCGCGGCGTGCACCCGGTGGCGCCGGCGAGCGCCAGGCCGGCGCCCATGATGGTGATGAAGTTGCGGCGGGACACCGGGTCGGTCCACTCGGCCGCGTCTTCGGGGAACTCGTTCTCGAGCGACGCCCGGAACGCCGGGCTGCCCATGTACTCTTCCAGCCCGCGCCAGAGTTCCGGCGGGTTGGCGGCGGCGGTGGCGTCGTTCGCTTCGGGGGGCATCGCTACCTCTTGCGATCGATGATCGAAGACCGATGACTGATGAATTCCGAGCCGGGGTCCGTCATTCATCAATCACCAATCACCACTCATCAATTCCGTTAGCGGTGGCACATCGAGCAGCCGATGAGCGTCACGTTGTCGCGGATGCCGTACAGCTTCACCAGCTCGGCCCCGAGGGCGGCCTGCGTCGTCGGCCGCGGCAGACCCTTCCGGTCTGTCCCGAGGTAGCGGTCGAGGAGGTCCGTGTCGTCGCTGCCGTTGGGGTTCTTGCCCCAGTTCGGCAGGTCGTCGCGGACCCACACCTGCGCCTTGCCGTCCACCGGGCGGCCGGGCGCCCACGTCATGCTGTACACCTCCGACCGCGGCCGCATCTGCTCGTGCGGGTTGCGGTGGCAGTTGATGCACCACTCCATCAACAGCGTCTGCGACTGGTGGGTCAGGTTCATCTGGTCGATCTGGCCGTGGCACGTCTGACAACCCACGCCCTTGGCCACGTGGATCGAGTGGTTGAAGTACGCGTAGTGCGGCACGTTGTGGACGCGGTTCCACACGATCGGCTTGTCCGCCTGGTAGCTGTTCCGCACCGGGGCGAGCATGTCCGACCCGTGCCACATCTGCTGGTGGCAGTTCACGCACGTCGCCGTCGGCGGGATGTTGGCGAAGTGCGAGTCTTCCACCGACGAGTGGCAGTACAGGCAGTGGATGCCGAGCTGGCCGACGTGGTGGGCGTGGCTGAACGCCACCGGCTGCGGCACCACTTCTTCCTTGCCCGTGGCGTAGCTCGACCGGTAGAACGCGGCGAGGCCGACGCCCGTGCTGCCGAACCCGATCGGGAGGAGGAGCACGAGGAACCGCGTCAGCGGGTTCACGGCCTTCGGGAAAATCTGGGGCATCCGCTACCTCCGCGGTGGGCTTGGGTCGGGCGGGGTTACCAGAACCGGTAGCCCCAGGTCACGAACCCGATGCCCCAGTACAGGGCGGTGGTGATCGACAGGCTGACCGCACAGATGCCGACGCCGGCCAGGGCGACGTTCTCGCCGTGGAGGCCGCCCTTGTTGCGGATGGCCAGCGAGATCAGGCCGAGGACCAGCCCGACGGCGCCGAGGGCCATGCCGAACGGCTTCCAGAAGAACACGATCAGGCTGAAGTACCCCAGTGCGACGGACGCGGCCGCGATCCCGCGGACGGCCGGGGAGTACCCGGGACCGGCGGGCGGCGGGGGGGGCGGGTGATCCATCGGTTCCCTTTCCGACCGGAGCGAGCGGGGCGGCGAGCCGCGCGAGCAAAGACGGGTTTTACAGCCGCGGCACTTCCCGGCAACGCCCAATTCCGGGAAACCCCGCGGCGCCCCGTGGATTCCCAACCGGCCGGCTGATCGCAGCATAACCGCGCGGCGGCGGCCGTTCCCGCGGGTGAGAATCGGGGGTGGAAACCGTTCCCACGGATGAGAATCCGTCGCCGCTTGCGGCGACTCAGTTACGACCGCTCCGGCAGCGTCACCACGAACGTCGCGCCCTCGCCGGGGCGGCCGTGGGCCGCGATCGCGCCGCCGTGGCGGTCCACGATCTTCTTGCACACCGCCAGCCCGACGCCGGTCCCCTCGTACTCCTCGCGGCCGTGCAGCCGCTGGAACACCTGGAAGATGCGCCCCGCGAACCGGTCCTCGAAGCCGATGCCGTTGTCGGCCACCGTGACCGCCCACCCCGCGGCCGTGCGCTCGGCGCTCACCCGCACCACCGGCGGCACTCCCGGCCGGTGGAACTTCAGCGCGTTGCCGACGAGGTTCTGGAACACCTGCCGCAGCTGGCCCGCGTCGCCGCTCACCGTCGGGAGCGGCCCCGCCTCCACCCCGCCGCCGGTCAGTTCGAGCCGGGCCGCCAGGTCGTCGAGCGCGTCGGCCAGCGCCGCGTTCAGGTCGACCGCGGCGAACGCCTTGGCCCGCGTGGTGACCCGGCTGTACGCCAGCAGGTCGTCGATGAGCCGGCCCATCCGCCCGGCCGACGCCATCATCCGGTCCAGCCGTTCGCGGTTGTCGTCGGCGAGCTGGTCGCGCGCCTTCTCCTTCAGCCGGGCGCCGTAGGTCTGAATCTTCCGCAGCGGCTCCTGCAGGTCGTGGCTGGCGGCGAAGGCGAACTCCTCCAGCTCCTTGTTGCTCCGCACCAGCTCCGCGGTCCGCTCCGCGACGAGGCGCTCGAGCGTCTCGGCGTGGCGCTTCTTGTCGTCGATGTCGGTGCAGGTGCCGAACCAGCGCACGACGGCGCCGCCGGCGGCGCGGTGCGGGAAGCCGGCGGCGAGGACCCAGCGGTAGCCGCCGCCGCGGGATTGCAGCCGGTACTCGATGCGGTAGCCGACGGCGGGGTCGACCACGGCGGCGTTCCAGGCGGCGGCGGCGCGGGGGCGGTCGTCCGGGTGGACCTGGTCGAGCCAGCCGGCGCCGAGGCTGCCGTCCAGGCCGACGCCGGTGATTTCCTCCCAGCGGGCGTTCATGTACTCGCACCACCCGTCGGGCCGGCACACCCACACGGCCACCGGCACGGCCTCGGCGAGCGTGCGGAACCGGGCCTCGTTCTCGCGCAGCCGGGCCTCGCCCTCCTTCCGCTCGGTCACATCCGACCGGCACCCGACCGCCCGCCGCGGCTTGCCGTCGTCGCCGTACATGACCCGCGCCCGGTCCTCGACCCACACCCACCGGCCGTCGGCGTGCCGGACGCGGTACTCGGCCTGGAGCGTCGGGGCGCCGCGGGCGTAGCCCCGCTCGCGGTCGGCGAGCACGCCTGGCAGGTCGTCCGGGTGGATGCGGGCCGGCCACCACCCCACGACGGGGTCGGCGGCCTCGGGCCGGACGCCGACGAGGTCCAGCAGCCCCGCCGAGCGCTCGACCCGGCCGGCGGTCATGTCGGCGTCGTACACCAGCCCGCGGACGGCCTCCGTCGCCAGCCGGTAGCGCTCCTCGCCGGCGCGGAGCAGCTCCTCGGCGTGGGTGCGGTCGGTCACGTCGCGCTGCGTGCCCCAGGCGCGGATCACGCTCCCGCCCTCGACGATGCCGACGAGCGTGTTGAGAAACACGCGCGGGTTGCCGTACCGGTCGCGCTCCCGGGATTCGGCGTCGGTCAGCCGGTGGCCCCCGCTGACGAACGCCGTCAGGAACGCGGTGGTGCGCGGGTCGGCGGCGTCGAAGAAGTCGGCGAGGCGGGCGCCGGTCAGCTCGACGGCCCAGGTGTAGCCGTACATGCGGGCGAACGCGTCGTTGCACTCGGCGAGGTAGCCGCGCGCGTGGTACGCGGCCAGTTGCTCGGCCACGGGCAGTGTCGTCGGCACCGGTTCGTCCAGCTCGAACCGCCAGATGCCCTCGGAACTCTGGGCGACGAACGCCTTGTACCGCTCCTCGCTGCGGCGCAGGTCGTCCTCGACGCGCTTGCGGGGCGTCACATCGGCGACGACGCCGTACATGCCGCGCGGCGAGCCGGCGGCGTCGTAGGCGGCGCGGCCGCGGGCCGACAGCCACGCCTCGCCGTCCGGCCGCACCACCCGGCACTCGATGTCGAACGCCGTCCGCTCCAGCACCGCGGCGCGGACCGCCGCGTCGGCCCGGTCGCGGTCGGCAGGATGAATCCGCTTGCGGACGGCGGCCCACGTCACGGGCGCGGTCGGGTCGAACCCGAACACCGCGGCGGCGCGCGGCGACAGCGCGAGGGTGTCGTCGGCCGCGTTCCAGTTCCAGTCGCCGAGCCGGGCCGCGTCGAGCGACAGGGCGAGCCGGTCGGCCGTCTCGCGGGCCGCGTCCAGCGCCGCCTCGGCGCGCTCGCGCGCCCGCCGCTGGGCCTCGCCGAGCACGCCGGTTCCCAGCCCGCTGAACAGGAACAGACCGAACGCCAGCCGGTCGGCGAGGGTGGCGCCGAGCACCGACCCGTCGGGCGCGATGATCCACGCTTCCGTACCGACCCCGGTGAGAACGGTACACAGCACGGCCGGCCCGAACCCGGCCTCCCACGCGGTGTAAATGACGGCCAGGAACGAGATGAGGTACGGGTACTTGGTGCCGAGCAGCGGGCCGAGGGCCTCGCGGGCGCCGAGCGAGAGGGCGGCGGCGGCCGCGGCCACGGCGTACCCCTGCCAGCGCGGCCGGGCCGGCGGCGCCGTCGGCACCGCTTCGTGTCGCGCGGCCGCGGCGGCGGTCAGGTCGAGCAGCCGCGGCACCGCCGGCACCAGCGCCAACACCGTCAGCCACGACACCGCGGCCGTCACCGCCTTCACCACGCCCGACAGGTGGTACACCGGGTGGTAGAAGATGACCGCCTCGACGAGGTGGTTGGTGCCGCAGGCGAGGATGAAGACGGCGAACAGGACGAACAGCCCGGTGAACGGCAGCCCGCGCCGCTGCCGGGCGAAGTAGACCAGCACCAGCGGGATGGACAGGTACGCGAGCCAGATGAGGACGTCGGAGACGACGTGGAGAGCGACCTCCCAGTCCTCCCAGGCGCCGCAGTTCTTCCGAGGTACGAACCCGTCGGTGCCGGTGAGCCAGTCCATGCGCGTGCGCCGCCCCAGGGGTGGCCGTGGGCGCGCGGCCGGGTGGCACTTTTACGATGAACGGGTGACGGGGTGGAGGGGTGAGAGAAGAATGCCCACCCGCCGCGACGGGTGGGCGTTGACCGCGATTTACCGCGCCACGATGATCTCGGCCCGGTGCGCCGTCGCGGTCGGGAACAGGCGGAACTGCGGCCCGCTCCCGGCGACCGACCCGCCGACCGCGGCCGCGATCGACACCAGCAGCGCCGCCAGCGCGCCCCACGACGCCGCCGTCGCCACCTGCCCCGCCTTCTCGCGGGTCGCCGTGTCGTTCGCGGCGGCGCGTGCCCGCGCCGGGTCCATGTTGGCCCGGGCCGCGTCGATGCTCGCCTGACTCACCCCGGCGTCCCGCGCCAGGTCGTCCCACGAGCGCGGCTGGACGTTCGGGTTCGTCTGCGCCACCATCGTGCCGCCGAACAGCGCGAAGTACCCGGCCCGCACCCCCATGCCGACCATCATCATCGACGCCGCGGTTACCAGCGCCCACGTCAGCACGCCGTAGATGACCGCCTCCTGCCGCGTCTCGCCGGCCGTCAGCTGGCTCGTCACCCAGCCGCCGAGGAACAGCGACGCGGCGAGCGTGGCCACGGCCGCGACGATGCCGGCGATGCCGACCGTCTCGGCGCGCAGGTCCGTCTCGCGGAGGCTGACGCCGATGGCGGCGAACAGGAACGTGAACACGAGGGCGGCGGACAGGGCGACGACCGCCCCGCCGAGCAGCGCCCCCCAACTGACCCGGCTGCGGACGCCGGCGACGTCCGAAAGGTGGACCGCTTCGCTGCGGTGTTCAGGGGTGTGCGACATGCGGAAACTCCTGGGAGAAACGGCCCCTACCGAAGCGGCGGGCGGCCGGACGGGTCAGGACGATTGCATCGGTCGTGCCACACGGGAGGGCACGGAGCACGAAGCACGAAAATCGCAATCCGAACCCGGGCCACCAGCACCCGGGTTCGGATTGCGATTTTCGTGCTTCGGATTTCGCCGCTACACGGGGTCGATCATCCGATCCCGTCTGCGGAAGGCGTCGGCGACGAACGACACTACGGCCAGCACCAGGAACACGAAGGACAGCACCTTCGCGGCGTCCAACGACACGTCGGCGATGAGGCCGAACCCGAGGACGGCCGACACGATCGCCACGATCAAGAAGGTCAGGGCCATACGGAGCATCGGAGTTCCTCCGGTTGTAGGTACAGCCGGTCGCGGCGGGGCTTACGGGTTCACCACCTCGACCTTCACCTCCAGGTTCGTCGGCGTCCCGGTCTGCGGGGTGCCGGTCACCTTGATGATGTGCTCGCCCTTCGGGGCGTCGGCGGCGGCCTTCACGGTCAGGGTGAAGCTCTTGTCGGCCGTCTCCATCTTCGTCTTGTCCACGCGCACGTCGATCTTCGGGCTCTGGCTGTCGGCCTTCAGCGCCACCGGCTGCGTGAAGTTGTTGTCGCGGCTGACGTTCACCACCACCGTCTTTTCTTCGCCCGGCTTCAGGTTGGTGTCGCCGGCCGCGGTGGTGAGGCGGAACGTCTGGCCCGGCGTGCCCCCCTCGGGGCTCCGGTTGCAGGCCGTGGTGGCGATCGCGAAAAGGCCGACGGTCAGGGCGGCCAGGGTACGGGTCATGGGTGAGGCTCCGGTTATGTGGACTCGACCGGGCTCCCGCGGCAGGCGGAAACGGCCCGGACGGATTGGGACTGAAGCAACGGGTGTGCCGGCGACGACGCCAGTACGTGGCAATCCGCTGCGCCCGCCCGCGCGGCCGGGTTCGCCTGCCGGCCGCGGAACGCCGGATGCACAACCGGCGGCCGGTCCACCGGAGGGGCGCGATGAGCAAGTTGTGGCAGGTCGGGCGGGTGGCGCTGATCGTCGTCGGGGCGGTCGCCGTGGTCGGCGTCGCCCTGCGGGTCGGCGCCGGGTGGTACCTGCAATCGGCCGGCGGCCGGGCCGTCGTCGCGGAGCGCCTCGGCGAGGCGATCGGGCTGCCGGTCGAGGTCCGCGAGCTGAGCGTCGGCCCGGTGTCGTCGTCGATCGCCTTCCGCGTGCTGGACCCGGCCCTGCCGAACTCGCCCGACGCCGAGGTGCTCGTCGTCGAGTCGGCGTCCGCCGACGTGTCCTTCTCGGAACTGCTGACCGGCCGCGTCCACCCGAAGGAGGTCCACCTCCGCGGCGTGACCGTGACGGTGCGGCTGGACGCCGACGGCAAGCTGCTGACGACGCTCCCCACGCTCCCGGAGGCGCGGGCGGCGGCCGACGGGCCGCTGCCGCACGTCGTTGTCGAGCGCGCGAAGGTGACCGTCCGGCAGGAGGGGCGGCCGGCGTTCAGCGTGTCCGGGGTGTCGCTCCAGGCCGGCGCCGACGGCGGCAAGGTGGTGCTGTCCGGCGGCGCGGACGACCCCGCGTGGGGCAAGTGGAAGCTGTCCGGCGAGGTGGACCGCGCGGGCGAGACCGGCTGGGCCGACCTGGCCGCCGACGACGCGCCGCTGGCGCTGGACCTGCTGCGGTCGATCCCGTTCGTGCCGCGCGAGGTGTGGGACAACGCCCAGCCCGCCGGCCGCGGCAAGGCGACCGTTCACCTCAGCGTCGGGGCGGCGCCGGGGCGCGCGGTCGGCTACGACGTGCGGGTTCAGCCGACGAGCACGACACTCGCGTTGCCGGCCGCGGACGTGACGCTCCAGGACGTTCAGGGCGTGCTGAGCGTCCGCGACGGCAGGCTGACCGTCGGCGGTCCCGCGGGCCGGCCGAAGGCGACGGGGAAGCTGGCCGGCGGCGTGGTGCTGGCGGAGGCGACGTACGCTTTCGCCAAGGAGCCGGCGAAGGGCGACCCGATCCGCGTGGACGTGAAGAACCTCGCGGTGAAAGACCTGCCGGCGAAGTGGGGGTTGAAGACCCTCGGCGGCGGCCTGCCGGGGAAGCTGAGCTTCGAGAGCGGCTTCCTGACCGGCAGCGCGAGCGTGACGCTGTCGGTCCCCGCCGCGGGCGACGCGGTGGTGACCGCCACGGGGCGGGGGCGCATCCGCCTGCCGGGCTTCCTCGGCGGGACGCAGAGCGACATCAACGTGTCGCTCGGCAGCGACGGCAAGCGGCTCACGTTCAACCTGGGAGAGACGACGGTCGCGCCGCCCGAGAAGGCGGGGGCACCGGACGGGGCACAGTCGAACGCGACTCCGCAGTTCACCACACCGCCCGCGACCAAGGCCGACCTCGAACGCCTCCTCCTCGCCGCGACGCTCCTCCAGCCGCCGGACAAGACGCGCGCCGACCAGACGCCCGTCGAGGCCACGCTGTCGCTGCGGGACATCGACATCGCCCAGCTCGTCGAGCAGCTCGAACTCAAGATTCCCTACAAGCTCGGCGGCAAGGTCACGCTCCGGGCCAAGCTCGCCGTGCCGCTCGGCGAAGTCACCACGTCGGCGTCGTACAAGCTGTCCGGCACGCTCACGTCGCCGGAACTCCGCTTCGAGGGGCTGACGGTGCAGGACGCCGCGGCCGACCTGCACTACCAGAACGGCGTCCTCACGCTCTCCGAGCTCCGCGGCAAGGTGCCGCACCCCGGCGGCGCGGCCGGCGAGTTCCGCGGCACCGCGAAGGCCGCCATCGACCCGGCCGGCGACGCCACCGCCAAGCTCACCCTCACGAAGCTGCCGGTCGGCCCCGTCCTCGCCGCCCTGCCCGACCTCGGCGTCGCCGGCGCCGGCGTGGTGACCGGCGAGGCCGAGTTCAAGGCGCCCTTCGAGAAGCTGCAAGACCCCGCCGCCTGGGCCGCGTCGGCGAAGCTCACGAGCGACGAACTGACCCTGGCCGGCCGCACCGCCCGCGCCGTGTCCTTCGCCGCGAAGATCGACAAGGGAACGCTCACGCTCACCGACGGCGCCGCGACGATCGAGGGCATCCCCGTCACCGCCGCGGGCACGCTCGGGCTCACGGGGGCGCTCAAGCTCGACGCCACCGTGAAGGCCGCCGGCGCCAGCGTGACCGACCTGCGGAAGCTTGTCCCCGAACTGAAGCTGCCCGTTCCCGTCGAGGGCACGCTGGCCGCCGACGCCCGCCTGACCGGCACGCTGTCACCCGTCGCGGTCCGCGCCGCCGGCCGCGTCACCGCGTCCGACCTGACACTCAACAAGACCCCCGCCAACCACCTCGACGTGCGCTGGGAGTTCGACCCCGACCGCCTCCGCGTCACGCAGCTGACGGCCCAGGTGTTCGGAGGCAGCGTGGACGGCAAGCTCGACTACCCGCTGAAGCCCGACCGCGGCGGCTCGTTCGACCTCGGGTTCAAGGACTTCGACGCCGCCCAGGCCGGCGCCTTCGTGCCGGACTTCCCCGTCCGCGTGAGCGGCGCCGTCACCGGGAAGGTCGCCGGCACCATCCCGCCGGCGAAGGACGGCCCGCGCGTCGGCAACCTCGACGTGGACCTGACCGCCCCGAAGCTGAGGGTGCAGGGCTTCCCCGCCGAGAAGCTCGTCGGCAAGGCGTCGGTCCGCGGCGGGGCGATCGAGTACTCGCTGGAGGGGCACAGCCTCGGCGGCACGTTCGAGGTGAAGGGCCGCTACCCCGGCGGGAAGGAGGAGCCGAAGGGCCCGCGCGGGTCGGCCCGGCTGCGGAACCTCGACCTGTCGCGCCTCGCCGGGGCGCTCGGGGCCGACGCGCTGCGGCCGCTCCAGGGCCGCGTGGACGTGACGTTCGACTACGCCAACGACCTGTCGGCCGGCTCCGGCCGCGTCGGCGTGCGCGGCCTCCGCTGGGGGAGCGAGGCCACCGCCGACGACATCGACGCGGTGCTGCTGCTGACCGACGGCACCCTGGAGCTGCGCGACCTGCGCGGGTACATGGCCGGCGGGGTGCTGCGCGGCCGGGCGCGGGTGAACGTGGACGACCCCGGCCGCAACTTCGTGTCGCTCACGCTCGACCGGGCGGACGCGGCGCGGCTGCTGGCCCCGTTCGGCGACGCCGGCGCGGCGCTCGACGGGAGCGTGTCGCTGGTCGTCCGCGGCAGCTTCGGCCGGGCGTCGCGGCTGACCGGCAGCGTGACGCTCGACCGCGGTACCGTCGGCGGCGCCGGCGTGGTCGGGCTGCGGGTGCCGTTCGAGGTGACGGCCGGGGCCGCCGGCGGCCGCCTGACCGTCCGCGAGGCGACCGCCCTGGCCGGCAGCGGCCGCACCACCGGCGCCGTCACCGTGGACTGGGGCGTCGGCCCCGGCGTGCGGGTGAGCGGCCGGGTGCAGCTGTTTGACGTGCCCGTCCGCGCCCTGGCCCCGGGCCTCGGCGACAACGCCTACGTCGGCGCCGGCCGGCTCACGGGGCGGTTCGACGTGTCGGGCGAAACCGTGCGCTCGGCCGCCGACCTGCGGGGCACCCTGGTCGGCGTGCTGAACGGCACGTCCGCGCAGGAGATCCCGCTGTTGCGGCAGGCGGTGCCGTACCTGAACCCGATCGGCGCCAACCGCGCCTTCCAGACCGGCGACGTGCGCGCGACGCTGGCCGGCGGCGTGCTCCGGGTGCAGCGGCTGGCGCTGGCCAACCCCACGACGCAGCTGTTCGCCGACGGCAGCGTCACGCTGTCGAACAGCCGGCTCGACCTGGACGTGGTGGCGCACACGGGCCAGTTCGGTCCGGACGTGCGCGGCCTCCGGCTGCTCGGCCTGCGGCTGCCGACGATCGGCCCGGTGCCGATCGGCGTGATCCGCGACGTGACGGACTTCCTGTCGAACAAGACGGTGCGGCTGACGATCACCGGGACGACGGCAAACCCGGTAGTGCGAGTGAACACCGGGGCGCTGTTGCGCGACGAGGCGGTGCGGTTCTTCCTGACGCGCTACGTGCTGCCGGCGGAGTTGGGCGGCGGGGCGATGCTGCGCACCGACCGGTAACGAACGGGCGGGCTACCACCCGAGCGTGCCGCGAAGTTGCTCCAGCCCCCCGGCGACGGCGGCGTCGGCGGTCGGGTAGTTCCCCTTCCCGTCGTCGACGCGGCGGCCGTTGACCGACTGAAGCACGTAGCAGGTGTACGCGGCCCCGGCGGGGCGCACTTCGAGCTTGTACTGCGGGGCGCCGCCGAGCGTCACGAACGTGACGAAGGTCTGCGCCCCCGGCTGGAGCACCCCGCCGCGCTTCGCCAGCCAGTCGGGAAGTTGCATCGTCGCTCCTGTGCGCCCGTCGGTCGGTGTCGTCCGGTTCGTGACAGGATACGGGTCCGGCCGCGGCCGGGCTCACCCCGCTGGGTACGGCACGTCGTAGGTGCAGTCGGCGTCCGGGTCGCGGAGCGTCAGCGACGAGCCGTCGGGCCACGTCACCGTCACCCGCTCCACCGCCGCCCCCGCGGCGCGCCCGAAGTGGGCCACCGGCTCGTGCGCGCCGCCGTCGATCACTCGCAGCACGTCGCGGCCGCCCACCCGCGCCCGCACACTCGCCCCCCGCGCCGGCGCCCCGAACCGCGTCCGCGGCACCAGCCGCAGCCACCCGCCAGCCGGCCGCGCGCGGAACACGCCCACGCCCGCCGGCCCCGCCAGCAGCAGTTCCGGCACGCCGTCGCGGTTCACGTCCGCCACCACCGCCGTCGTCGCGTCGAAGTCGGCCGCGGCGCCGGCGTCGAGCTTCACCAGTGACAGCCCGCTGTCATCGGACACGAGGCGGAACAGCCGGTTCGACTCGCCGTCCTGGAGCGCGAACAGCTCCTCGAAGCCGTCGTTGTCCAGGTCGGCGACCACCACGCCGCGGCCGGCCGACGGCAGCGCGAACGCCGGGCTCGTGCGGTCGCGCCAGCGGCCGTCCGGCCCCGGCGCGGCCAGGCGGTGCGGGCCGTCCCAGTTCGCCCAGCACAGCCCCGCCGCGCCGCCCACGTCCACCGGCGCGCAGCCGCGGCCGTGCTCGGCGGCGTCGGCCAGGCCGTCGGCGGCGGCGTCGAACGTGCCGTCGCCGCGACCGCGGAAGAACAGGTTCGCCCCGCCCTCGGTCGTCACGAACACGTCGGCCGCGGGGCCGAGCAGCGGGCCGGCGACGACGCCGCGCGCGGCCACGACGTGCCCCAGGGCCAGCGGCCGGGCCAGGTCGGCGAGGCGGCCGTCGCGGCCGAGTTCGAGCAGCCGCAGCGGCCACCCGTCGGCACCGACCACGAAGCCGTACCGGCCGTCGCCGCGGCGGTCGAGCGCCGCCGCGACCCGGCCGGCGGGGCCGCGCACGGGGCGGTTCAAAGGGTCGGCGAGGAGGTCGTGCCAGCCGTCGGGGCGGAGCTTCAGCAGCGCGTCGGCGCGGCCGCCGGGGAGCGGCGCGTACAGTTCCTCGGCGCCGTCGCCGTCGAGGTCGCCGGCCGCGAGCGACCCCACGGCGCCGACGAGCGGCCCGACGGGGGCCGCGGGGCGGAGGGCGGAGCCGGTCCAGCGGTAGGTTTGCAGCGGGCCGACAGGAGAAATGACGACCAGTTCGACCTGCCCGTCGCCGTCCACGTCGGCGACGGCGAGCCCGGCGGCGGGGCCGGGCGGGGCGAGGTCGAGGTGGGCCGCGAGCATCGGGGCTACGGGCCGTTGCTGGTGTGCGTCGAGCGGGCCGCCACGATGTCGGACAGCTTCACCGTCGCCGACGACTGTCCCGACGGCCGGCGGTACGACACGAACGTGTAATCCGGGTCGGTGTCGCTCGGCAGCACGTGGGTGGAGCCGGCCTGCACCTCGGGCGTGATCGGGTTGTTCGACGAGCGGACCAGCCACCGGCTCGACGGCGGCAGCGAGTACAGCTTCAGTGTGCGGGTGTCGGGGTTGTAGTCAATCTTCTCGGCGACCGGCGGCGGCAGCTCGCGCATGGTGGGCCGGGCCGCGTCGTCCTCGGGCGGCGGGCCGCCGCAGCCGACCATCGCGACTGCGGCGAGCAAAAGAGGCGGGACCGAACGGGTCGTCCGTAACGCCGTCATGCCGGTCTCCTGGCCGGGGGTGGAGAGGGAGTGCGAGTCCCGGGGCGAGCGAACCCGGGGCTGACGTGCCTTGAGTTTAGCACCAACGGCCCCGCCGCGACACCCGAATTCCGCCGCCCCGTCACCGCGGCAGCGCCCGCAAGAGCGCCTCGTCGTCGCGCGGCAGACCCCACACGGTGACGGCGAACGCCAGCGGCCCGGCGTCGGCGGGCAGCCGCAGGATGGCGTTCCAGCCGCCGCCGGTGCGCGGCACCAGCCGCCACTCGGCCCCGGCGGGGGCGTCGGTGATTCCCAGCACCACGGCCCGGTCGCCGTCGGCGGGGAGCACGAGCCGCGCGACGGCCGGCACCTTCACCTCCACGGCCTTCCAGTCCAGGCTCAGTGCCGCGCCGTCGGCGCCGATCGCCCGCGGCTCGCGGGTGGCGACGCCGGCCAGGAACCACGGCTGATACCCGCCCGGCCGCTCGATCACGAAGCGCCGCTCCAGCCCGGCGCCGACGCCGCTCGTCCGCGGGACGGGCGTCTCGGCGACCTTCAGCTCGACGCCCTTCGGCCCCTCGGCGAGGGCGTAGCGGAACGTGGGCCGGCCGCCCTTGTCGAGCGAGAACCCCTCGTAGCGCACGGCGACGGGGCCGTCGTAGATACGGGCGGGTTCGAGCGGGTACGGGGCGCCGAAGGCGGGGTGGTTGGCGCGGGCGGCGAAGTCGGGCGGCACGGCCGGGTTGGCGGTGAGGCCCCACGGGTGGCCGGGCGGGGCGAGCCAGAAGCGCGGCCCCAAGATCTTCGCCGGGTTGCCGCCGCGGTTGTTCCACACCGGCGAGGCGTCCAGGAAGTTGCCGGCCCAGGCGTACGCGAGCCGCGCCTGGTCGGCGCCGAACGCCACCGACACGCCGCCGGGGTAGCCGACGGTGATGCTTTTGGTGCCGGCGTCCGGCAGGAACGTGCGAACGATCTCGGGCCGGTCCTTCACGACGACGATGAGCCCCTTCGGCGGCTCCATGCCGTCCGGCAGCGGCAGCCCCTGCCCGAGCGACAGGTACGCCCAGACGGACTCGGCTTGCAGCTTCGCGTTGCCGCCGTGGACGGTGGCGAGGAGCGACTTCCCGTCCACGAACGCCTGCGGCATCTTGGTGCCAGGGCTCATGCGGAGCGGCTGATGGAGCCAGCGCTCGTACCAGTCGAAGCGGACGCGCTGGTTGATGGTGGCCAGGTCGGGGCCGCGGGTGCCGGTGTTCGGGATGCCGGCGATGTCGTGGCACGAGATGCAGCCCATGCCGGCCTTGCCCACGATCGCCCGGCCGGCGGTGATTTTCTCGGCGCTCAGCGGCACGCTATCGACGGCGTCGGAGGGAACGGTCCCCTCGGTGAGCGCGAGCGTGTCGGGGAGCTTGCCGACGTTGGCGTCGCCGTACTGCGGCATCCGCAGCTGCATCCACGGCCGGACGCGCTGCCCCTGGAGCAGCACGCCGCGCAGCCACGACGTGCGGGCCTTGTGGCCGACTCCGGTGAGCACCGGCGGCCGCACGTCGTCGGCGTTCTCGGCCTTCTCCATCGAGCGGATGAGCTCGGAGAGTTCGACCGGGATGCCGCCCTCGCCGTCGCGGCTGTGGCAGTTGAGGCAGTTGAACCGCCGCAGGCTGACGCGCGTGGCGTGGCTCGGGGCCGGCGACCCGGCGCCGACGAGGCCGTCCTTCACGAAGGCGCCGAGGTCGCGGGCCTCGGTCGGTTCGAGCTTGTAGACGGGGGTGCCGGGGGCGGCCGCGGTCGAGAGGCAGCCCTTGCCGAGCCCCGCGGCCTTCACCTTCTCCAGACTCGGGAACGCGGCCGCGGGCTCGACCACCTTCCCGCCGCTCTGCACGCTGTGGCAGTTGACGCACCCGCGGGTGACGATGACCTCCTTGCCGAGTTCGAGCCACTCGTCGTCGGTCTTCATCACCCCGGCCGGCGGCGCGGGCATTTCGGTAGTCACGGCGTCGTCCACGACGCGGCACAGGTAGCGGGCGATATTCTGGGCCTCCTCGCCGCTGAGGGCCATGTGCGGCATCCGGCCCGACGGGTTGACGGCGACCGGGTTCTGGAGGTAGGCGGCGAGCGTCTCGGGGGTGAACTTGCTGCCGAGCGCCCCGAGCGCGTACTTCCCCGACGGGCCGGTCGTGCCGAGGCCGTACACGTAGTCCGCGGGCTGCAGCGGCTCCTTCTCCTCCTCGTCGTTGCGGCCTTCCTTCTTCTGCAGCGCGGGCGGGTGGCAGGTGGCGCAGCCGGTGACGTGGAACAGGACGCGGCCCTTCTCCATGCTCGCCTTGTACCCCCCGTCGAGCGGGTTGGCCTTGGTCGGGGCGAGTGCCTTGCCGGACAGCGAGACGAGGTAGCGCAGCACCGCGTGCCGCTCGACGGCGCCTTCCGGCGTGTCGGGGAACATCTTGGGCATGGCGGTGTTCGGCCGGTGCTTCGCGGGGTCGGCGAGCCAGCTGTCGAGCCAGCCGGCGTGGGCGCGCTTGCCGACGGCGGTCAGGTCCGGCGCCGCGCGGTCGGCGAGCCCCTTCGCCATCACGTCGCCCGCGGCCGGCTTGTGGCAGCGGACGCAGGCCAGCTCCTCGAAGCGGAAGCGGCCGTGTTCGAGCGCCAGGTCGGCGGCGAGCGCGGCGGGCCGGTCCTTCGGCAGGTGGCCGAGGAACTGGTGCGCCACCGGCTCGCGGACGAAGCCCGGGCCTTCCCAGAACAGGTCGAGTCGCGCGACCCCGGCCTGCGGGGCGACGAAGACGACGGAGATCGGCTGCACCCCGCCCGGCAGGTCGAGCGGCGCCCCGTCGACGGTCTTGGCGGCACCGTCTTCGAACGCGGCGAACGCCATCTGTCCGCCGACGGTGACGGTCGCCTTGCCGCCGACGGTCGCCGAGAAGCTGTACTTCCCAGCACGCGTGACGTTGACGAAGCCGGTCCAGGTGACGGTATCCAGCCCCTTCTGCCGCGGGTGGACCGCCTCGCCAGCCGCGAGCGACACGGCCGGCGCCGGGTCGAGGCGGACCAGCTTCTTGTCGGCGGCGTCGGTGTAGGTGGCGACGAGGCCGGGCTTCAGCTCGGACGGCTCGACGGCGCGGGCGGCGGGGGCGAGGGCCAGCAGCGCGACGGCAGCCAGGACGCGACGGGTCATCGGGAAGCAGCCCGGGACGGGGGGCGGGGTGGGAGGAGTTGATTATCCTAACCCCGCCCGCCGCCGCAAGAGGCGCCGCCGGTTCGCCCTTGCTTCCGCCCGCGCGGCGTGGTCTGCTTTTCCTGCCCTCCCCGGAGCCTTCCCCCATGCGATTCCTCCCCGCCGCCCTGCTCCTCACACTCCTGCCGACGCCGGCGTTCGCACAGCCGAAGGTCGATCCGTACGACCAGTCCGGCGTGCCGATCGAGGTCGAGCCGCCGGCCGACTTCAAGGGGAAGCGCGTCCTGCTCGTCGCCGGCCGCCCGAGCCACGGTCCCGGCGACCACGAGTTCTTCGCCGGCTGCGCCGTCCTGATGAACCTGCTCAAGCAGACCCCCGGCGTGTTCCCGATCCTGGCGAAGGACGGCTGGCCGAAGAACGAGAAGCTGCTGGACACGGCCGATTGCCTGGTCTTCTACATGGACGGCCGCGGCGGCCACCCGGTGGTTCAGGGGAACCACATGGACCTGATCCAGAAGCAGATCGACCGCGGCTGCGGGTGGGTGAACCTGCACTACGCGGTGGACTACCTGCCGCAGCACGGCAAGCGCGTGATCGGATGGATGGGCGGGTACTACGAGCCGGACTACTCGATCAACCCGCACTGGGACGCCGAGGTCCGCAGCCTGCCGACACACCCGATCACCCGCGGGGTTCGCCCGTTCACGCTCCGCGACGAGTGGTACTACGGGATGCGCTTCCCCGAGGACACGAAGGGGCTCACGCCGATCCTCCAAGCCGTGCCGCCGGACAACACGCGGAACACGGCGTACACGAAGGGCCGCAAGGGGCAGATCGAGACGATGGCGTGGGCCTACGACCGGGCCGACGGCGGCCGCGGGTTCGGCTTCACCGGCGGCCACTTCCACCGCAACTGGGCCGACGCCGACTTCCGCCGGCTGGTGGTGAACGCGGTGCTGTGGAGCGCGAAGGCGGACGTGCCGGTCGGTGGCGCCCCGGTGGCGTTCGACGCGGCCGACCTGAACCGCAACCTGGACCGCAAGGGGAAGGGCGAGTTCCGCCCGATCCTGCCGCCGGCGCGGAAGGACTGAGCGCGTCGCGGGCGGCCCACCCACGCGGGCCGCCCGCCATATACCAACCCCACCTCTCCCGCGTTCCCGACTCGCGCCCACGGACCACCCGATGCCCCCGCCCACCCCGCTCGCCTGGCGCGTCGCGCTCGGCGCCGGCGTCGCCGCCCTCGCCGCGGTCGCCTACACGTCGGCCGACGCCCTCCCGCCGCAGGCCCGGTCGGCGCTCGGCGTTGCCGCCTTCCTCGGGACGGTGTTCCTGCTGTCGGCCAACATCCGGGCGGTGAACCCGCGCGTCGTCCTCGCCGGGTTCGCCCTGCAACTCACCCTCGCCGCCCTCATCATCCACGCCGAGCCGGTCCGCGCCGCGTTCGACGGGGCCGGCCGGGTCGTCACCCTGTTCGTCGGGTTCAGCAAGGCCGGGGCCGGCCTGCTGTTCGGCCCGCTGGCCAGCGGCGAGGCGATGGGCAAGTCCTTCGGCCCGTCCGCCGGCGTGCCGTTCGCCATCATCCTGACCACCACCGTCATCTTCGTGTCCACCGTGTTCACGGTGCTGTACCACCTGCGGGTGCTGCAACTGGTGGTGTGGGTGTTCGCCCGCCTGATGGTGCTGGTGATGGGGCCGAAGGGCGTCAGCGGGGCCGAGAGCCTGTCGGCAGCAGCTAACGTGTTCATGGGGCAGACCGAGGCCCCGCTGATCGTCAAGCCGTACCTCGGGCGGATGACCAACTCGGAACTGCTGGCCATCATGATCGGCGGCATGGCCACGGTCGCCGGCGGGGTGATGGCGATCTACATCGAGATGGGCGCCGACGCCCGGGCCATCCTGGCGACGAGCGTGATGGCCGCCCCGTGCGGGCTGTACGTGGCGAAGATTCTCCTGCCGGAAACGGGCGAGCCCGTCACCCGCGGCACGGTGCGGGTGGCCGACGAGAAGGCCCACGCCAACGTGATGGACGCGGCCACGGCCGGCGCGTCCGAGGGGATGAAGCTGGCGCTGAACATCATCGCCATGATCATCGCGTTCCTGGCGGTGATCGCGGCGGTGAACTACGGGCTGAAGCAGATTCACCCGGCGTGGTCGCTGGAGGCGGCGTTCGCGCAGCTGTTCGCCCCGGTGGCGGCGCTGATGGGCGTGACCCCGGCCGACGTGCCGAAGGTGGCCGAGCTGCTCGGCGTGAAGCTGGTCGCCAACGAGTTCCTGGCGTTCGACCTGATGACCCGGAACTTCGGGGAGGGGTCGGCGAACCCGATGGACAAGCGGTCGTTCGTCCTGGCGACGTACGCGCTCACCGGGTTCGCCAACATCGGCTCGATCGGCATTCAGCTCGGCGGGATCGGGGCGCTGGCCGAGGAGCGGCGCGGCGATCTGGCCCGCCTCGGACTGCGGGCGCTCGCCGGCGGGTTCCTGGCGACGCTCATCAACGCGTCCGTCGCCGGGCTGCTGATGTAGCCGCCGGCGGCGGCTACGGGAGGCCGACCAGTTCGACCTCGAACACCAGGGTGCTGTTCGGCGGGATGCCGGGCTTGTTCTGCGACCCGTAGGCCAGATCCGGCGGGATGACCAGCTTCCGCACGCCGCCGACCTTCATTCCCGGGATGCCGCGCTGCCACCCGGCCACGACCTCGTTGAGGGAGAAGTCGATCGGGGCGCCGCGGGCCACGCTCGAGTCGAACACCTTGCCGCTGGTCAGCCAGCCGGTGTAGTGGGCGAGCACGGTGGCGCCCGGCCGGCACTCGGCGCCGCTGCCGACCTTCAGGTCGCGGACCTTCAGCCCGCCCCCAATGTCCTTCAGGGCGGTGTCCTCGGCCCCGGGGGCGGTGCCGTCCGACAGCTTTTCCGGACCCGCACGGCCGCCGCCGTCCTCGCCGCCCTTGCCGGCGTCGTCCGGCGGGGCGAACGCGAGCAGCTCGACCTCGAAGATCAGCACGGCATTCTTGGTCACCTTGCTCCCGGGCGGCGGGTTGGCGCCGTACGCCATCTCCGGGGCGATCACCAGCTTCCGGACGCCGCCCTTGCGCATCCCGGGGATCCCCTTCTGCCACCCGGCCACGACGCGGTTCAGGTCGAACTCGGCCGGCTTGCCGCGGTCCTTGCTGGAGTCGAACACGGTGCCGTCGACGAGCCAGCCGGTGTAGTGGGCCTTCACCTTCGCCCCGGGCGGGCACAGGTCGCCGGTGCCGGTCTTCAGATCCCGCACCTGCACGCCGGTGGCGATTTCCTTGAGGTTCGGGTCCGGCGCGGTCACGTCGGAGCCGTCGGACATGGTCGTGCTGCTGCCGAACGCGACCACCCCGACGACGACGGCCGCGACCAGCCCGACGCCGATGAGCGGCACGACGTAGGGCGGCCACGGCTTGCCGGGGGCGGGGGCGGGGGCGGACATCGGCGGCTCTCCTTCGGCGGGTGCGGGGTGTTGTACGGAGGGGGTGCCGACGGGCGAGACGGTGCCGCCGCCGCCCCGGCGGGCTAAAGCAACAGCAGCCCCCGGAGCCCGCCCGTGGACCTGCCGCCGCCGCCCTGGTTCGCCGAGCTGTTCCCGCAGCTGCTGGCCGGCCGCGCCCTCCCCGGCGGCCGCGTCACCGAGGCCGTCCGCGACCTCGTCGCCGGCCGCGTCGACGACGCCCGCGCCGCCGCCTTCCTGACGGCCCTGCGGATGAAGGGCGAGGCGGCTACCGAAATCGCGGCCGCGGCACTCGTTCTGCGGGAGCAGATGGTGCGGCTGGTGCCGGTCAGCGGCCACGTCCTCGACACCTGCGGCACCGGCGGCGACGACAGCGGCTCGTTCAACATCAGCACCGCGGCGGCGCTGGTGGCGTGTGCCGCGGGCGTGCCGGTGGTGAAGCACGGCAACCGCGCCGTGTCCAGCCGCTCCGGCAGCGCCGACGTTCTCCGCGAACTCGGCGTGCCGGTCGAGGCCGGGGCCGACTGGGCGCAGAAGTGCCTGGACCGCATCGGCTTCGCGTTCTGCTACGCCCCGCACTTCCACCGCGGCATGGCGCACGTGTCGGCCCTGCGGCGGAAGCTCGGCGTGCGGACGCTGTTCAACCTGCTCGGCCCGCTCGCCAACCCGGCCGACGCCCCGTACCAGCTGCTCGGCGTCGGCAAGCCGGAGCTGCTTGACCCGCTCGCCGGCGCCATCGCCGAGCTCGGCACCCGGCAGGCCGTGCTGGTGTGCAGCCGCGACGGGCTGGACGAAGTCAGCCTCGCGGCGCCGACGATGGTGCGGGTGGTGCGCGGCAAGGAGTACGAGGCGCGCGAGTGGGAGCCGGCCGAGTTCGGCCTCGGCGCGGTGCCCTTGAGCGCGATCGTGGCCGACGGCCCGGCCGAGAGTGCGGCGGCGATTCGCCGGGTGCTCGCCGACGAGGACATTCCCGCGCGGCGGATCGTGCTGGCGAACGCGGCCGCGGCGCTGTGGGCGGCGGAGGCCGTGCCGACGCTCCGGGCCGGCGTCGAGAAGGCCGAGGCGGCGCTGGCCGCCGGCACCCCGCGGGCGCTGCTGGAGCAACTGACGCGGCCCAACTGACCCGCCGCTCGCGGCGGTGCGACCTCGCCCGGGAGGAGCCTCCTGTGCCCCGCAAGATCGTCATCGTCGCCGACCCCGGCATCGACACCGCGTTCGCGGTCGCACTCGCCCTCGCCGACCCGACGCTCGAAGTCGTCGGCCTCCTCCCCACCGCCGGCAACGTCTCGGCCGAGCAGGCCACGGCCAACGTCCACACGCTGGTCGACGTGCTCGACCCGCCGAAGTGGCCGAAGCTGGCCGCGGCGCTGCCGGCGAAGTACGACCTGGACGGCCTCGCCCTCCACGGCCCCGGCGGGCTCGGCGGCGTCAGCTTCCCCACCGCGACGCGACACGCCCTGCACCCGGCCGACAAGGTGCTCGTGGAGCTGGCCCACGAGCACCCGCGCGAGGTCACGCTGATCTGCCTCGGGCCGCTCACCACCCTCGCCGCCGCCCTCGACCGCGACCCCACGCTGCCGGCGGTGCTGGCGGAAACGGTCATCGTCGGCGGGGCGTGGAAGGTGCCGGGGAACGCCGGGCCGGGGTCCGAGTTCCACTTCGCGCTCGACCCGGACGCCGCCCGCCGGGTGCTGCACGCCGAGCTGAACCCGCTGCTGCTGCCGCTCGACGCCACGCGGAAGCTGGTGTTCTCGCCGTCGGACCTGCTCGACCTGCCGAACCCGGACTCGCGGACGTGCCAGTTCCTGCGGCAGATCGTCCCGTACGGCATCCGGGCGAGCTCGGCCCTGTACGGCATCGAGGGCTACCACCTGAAGGACGTGCTGGGCGTGGCGGTGGTGGCCCTGCCCGGGGTGGTGACGGCCGACGCCCGGCACGCCGACGTGGAGGCCCGCGGCGACCTGACCCGCGGCATGCTGGTGGTGGACGTGCGGCCGAAGCCCGCCGGACCGCCGACCGCCCGGGTCGCCACCGACGTGTCGGTCGGCGAGGTGCGGCAGTACATCGAGCGGACGCTGAAGGCGGCGCCGTGATTCTGCCGGAATGCGGTACAATCTTTCTCGGACCGCGGCGAACCACCCCGGACGCCTCTCTCCGCGCGGAGTCGGCCCGATGTACGTCCTGATGCAGTGCGTCGCCGAGGCGGTGGTGGCGAAGGGAGTGCGCGGGCTGGCCGAACTCGTCCCCGGCGGCGGCTTCGTCTACGACATCGCCAACGAGGCCCACCGCCGCCTCCGCGACCGCAAGCGGTCCGACCAAATACGAGAGGAAGTGGTCGCCATCGCCGCCGCGGGCGTGGAGGAGGTGCGCAAGGTCGCCGAGCAGGTCGTGCAGGAAGTGGCCAAGAACGCGACCCCGGCCGACAAGGCGGCGCTGGAGCTGTACCTGACCCAGGTCCCCGGCGCCGTCCGCGCCTCGTTCCGCCGGGCCGAAGACCCCTCCGGCCGGTCCGTGCCCGACCAGTTCGCCCTGAACGACGGCGCCGACCTGGCCCGCCGGCTGCCGTCGAAACTGCCGAAGTTCCGCCCCGGCGACCCGCTCCCCGGCCGGCCCGGGTGGGTCGTCGGCGAGCTCCTCGGCAGCGGCGGCTTCGGCGAGGTGTGGCTGGCGCGCAACCCCTCGCTGGCGGCGCTCAAGGGGGCCGTCAAGTTCGGCACCGACCCGCAGGCCCGCGAGCGGCTGCTCCGCCACGAGGGCGGGCTCGTCAGCCGGGTCATGGAGGAGGGCCGCCACCCCAACATCGTGCCGCTCCTCGACGCCTACCTCGAAGGCGACGCCCCGTGGCTGATGTACGAGTACGTCAGCGGCGGCGAGCTCGGCTCGCTCATCGGCGCCTGGCAGACCTCGACACCAGCCGATCGCGCGTCGAAAACCGTGGCCGCGCTGCGGACGCTCGCCGCGGCCGTCGGCCACTTCCACCAGCTGCGGCCGCCGCTCGTCCACCGCGACCTGAAGCCGGCGAACATCCTCGTCCGCGGCACCGCGGCGAGCCCGCAGCTGCTCGTCGCCGACTTCGGCATCGGCGGCGTCGCCGCGGACGCGGCCCTCGCCGCGGAGGCGACGCGCCGGTCGAGCGGGTACCTCGGGTCGCAGCTGTGGGGCTCGCACACGCCGCTGTACGCCAGCCCGCAGCAGCAGCGCGGCGAGAAGCCCGACCCGCGCGACGACGTTCACGCGCTGGGCGTCATCGGCTACCAGATGCTGACCGGCAAGCTCGACACCGCCCCCGGCGCCGACTTCGCCCGCACGCTGAAGCGGCTGAACGTGCCCGAGCCGCTGATCGAGCTTCTCGGCGACTGCGCCGCCCACGACCCCGAGCACCGGCCGAAGGACGCGGCCGAGCTCGCCGTCCGGCTGGCGAAGCTGGACGCGCCCGGCGCCGCGGCGCCGCCCGTCGAGGGGCCGCAGATCGTGGCGTGCCCGACGTGCGGCGTGTCGCTGCGGTTCCGGGCCGGGGCCACGGCGCTGCGCTGCACCCGCTGCGGCACCGTGTTCAACCCGTCGGCCACGGCCGCGCCGCCGAAGGTGGCCGTCGTCGAGGCGGTAGTCGCGTCGCCGGCCCCGCCGCCGCCCCCGGCGACGAAGCGGCCGGTAGTCACCGTCCGCCGCGACCCCGACGCCGACCGCCCGCGCCGCCGCGACGACGACCGCGACCGTGACCGCGACCGCCGCCCCGAGCGGGAGGAGCGCGACGGCCCGAGCGTGAAGGCGTGGCTGATCGCCGGCGGCGGCGTGGTGGCGTCGCTCCTCATCATCCTGGTGGTCGTGCTCGCCACCGGCCGCGACCGCACCACGGCTCAGAACACCCCGCCCGACCAGACCCCGACGCCGACGCCGACGCCGACCCCCACGCCGACGCCGAACTCGACGCCGACCCCGCGGCCGGCGCCGTTCGTGCCCAACTTGACCCCGCCGGTCGTGCCGATCATCTCGGACCCGACGCCGCGGCCGACGAAGAACCGGAAGGGGATGGAAGACCAGTTCCTGGCCCCCCCCGTGGTGCAGACGGTGGCCCAAATCCGCACGTTCCAGAGCCCCACGCTGGCGAAGCAGTTCGCCGAGATCGGCTACGCCGCCGACGGCCAGTTGCTCATGGGCGTGACTGCCGAGGGCGACGTGACCCTCGTGTCGGCCGTGAACGGCGCCGAGCGGATGAGCTTCTCCACGGGCGTGAAGGGCTTCCGCCCGCTGGTCTTCCCCGACGGCGGCACGATGGTAACGGCGATGGACGGCAAGAAGGACCTGTTCGTGGTCACCATCGGCGCGGCAGTCCCGAAGAGCGGGTGGCCGAAGATGCCCGGGTTCACGGACGTGCCGACGGCGGTGGCGCTGAGCAAGAACGGCGAGTGGGTCGCGGCCGGCGGCGACGAGGGGGCCGTGTCGGCGTGGCGCAAGGGGAGCAACGGCCTGCCGGTCCGCTTTATCGGCCCGGGGAAGGGGCAGCGGACGTTCGCCGGCCGGGTCGACGCGGTCACCTTCTCCGACCACATCTTCCCGGAGCTACTGGCCGCGAGCGGGAACACCGTCCGCGAGTGGCAGAGCTTCGGCGACTGGAAGACCAACCGGACGCTGATGGCCGAGGGGCCGATCCTGGCGTTCCCCTCGCAGCTAAAGCACCGGCGCGTGGCGGCGGTCGTCGCCAACCGCGGCGTCACGGTCTGGGAGGGAGAGACCGGCGGCGTCGGCGCGTCGCCGCTGGAGGGGCCGATCCGCGAGTACACGAAGGCGGCGGTCGGGGCGAGCGCCTTCGAGTCGCGGTACGCGGCGCTCGGGGCCGACGGCAAGTTCGGCTTCTGGGACGGCCAGCGGGCCACCAAGCTGGAGCCGGAGGAGAACCAGCCGCCGGCGGCCGACCTGGACTTCGGCAAGGACGGCAACGTCCTCGCCGTCGGCCACCTGGACGGCTCGGTAACCCTGTGGCACCCCGGCGACCGGTTCGGCCGCACGCCGCCGAAGCAGGCCGTGAAGATCACCGACCACGGCGGGCCGGTCGTGGCCACGTCGTGGAGCCCCGACGGCAAGGACCTGGCGACCGTGGACCGCACCGGCCGCGTGCGGGTGTGGGGCGGCATGAAGCTCGACCCGCCCGGCGCCACGCCGTACGTGATGAAGGCGCCGTGACGCTCACCGCCGGTAGTCGCGCACGTCGATCTTCAGCAGCGTGAACGGGTAAATCACCGTGGCGTACAGGGTCCCGTCGCGGGCCATGTACAGCGCCATGTGCGCGTGCAGCGGCGTGTACGTCCCGTCCGGCAGCTTGTGGAACCCGTGGCTCCACGGCTTCGCCTTGCCGTCCGGCCCGGGGCGAAAGTCGAACCAGTCCGGGTTCCGCACCGTCAGCACGCCGTGGTCCTTCGGCGCCTTCGTCGCCGGGTCGTAGCTCACCAGGTGGTGCAGGTAGCCGGTGCCGTAGCCGGTCGTGTTGTCCACGCGGATCAGCGCGTACACCTTGCCGTCGTGCCCCACGATCAGCGACCCGCGGCTGTCGAAGCCCTTCCCCTTGAGGAGCGGCCCGAGGTCGGCCACCGGCGTCTTTGCCCCCTCCGCGGCGAGGTCGAGGCGGAACAGGGTGGAGTCCGACATGCGGATGAGGTAAGCCGCCTTGCCGTCGGCGGTGGACGCCCAGCAGACCGGGCCGAGCTTGTCGGCCGCGGTGCCGACCGGCTTCCCGTCCGACGCCAGCTCGCGCACCTCCAGCTTGTTCGCGGCCGGGTCGAAGCGGGCGAGGCGGAAGTCCTTCGTCAGCACGACGGCGCGGCCCTTGTGATCCAGCAGGGTCTGGGCGTAAGGCGTGAGGCGCAGGCTCGGGTCGGGCTCGCGGAACGTCTTCGTCTTCAGGTCTTCGATCACCCAGTGGTGGTCCTCGCACGTCACCACGTAGGCCAGCCCGCGGGCCTCGTCGGCGGTCACGTCGTTGACACCCTCGCCCTTGTACGGCATGCCCAGGTTCGTCGCCTTGCCGGTTTTCGGGTCGAAGCTGATGACGAACCCGCCGGGGTAGTCGGCGGTGTCGGCCGGCCCGCGGCGGTAGCCCTGCTTGCTGCCGACGTAGATGACGCCGGACGGCGACACGTAGTTGCGGGTGTGGATCTTCGACTGCATGGCGAAGCTCGGCCGGTCGGCCGGGGGCGTCGCCACGCCGAGGGTGTTGTTCACGTCCACGACGATGCGCTGGCGGTTCGTCTTCGGGTCGAACTCGATGAGGTAGGCGTTGAGGCCGTAGGCGGCGGTGCCGATGTAGACCTTGCCGTCCTTCCCTTCGCACAGCGAGAAGTAGCCGGACTCGTCGGTGTGGGTGCCGGGGAGGACGTGGTACGCGGTGCAGGGCAGGTACGCGAACGGCGGCGCCGGCGGCTGCGCGGTGCCGGCGGCCGCCGGCACCGCGGCGGTGGCGAGCAGCGCGAGGAGGTAGGGGAGTTTCATGGTGCCGTCCGCGAGTTAAAGGAAAGTTGGTGTCTTGGTTCTCAGGCCGAAGGCCTGGCAGCCCTCAGCCCAGGGCAAGGGAGCGTAGCGACCGCCGCCCTGGGACGGGGTATCCAACCACCCAGCAGGCTGAAGGCCTGCCAGCCGGCTGGCAGGCCTTCAGCCTGCAACGTCATTCGCACCCCGTACCCAGGGCGTTGCCCTGGGCTGAGGGCTGCCAGGCCTTCGGCCTGAAAACCACGCGGCGGATACTCATCAGCGGTCGATCAGAAGCATGTCGGCGGCGTCGAGCGGTAGCGCGATCACCACGTCGTTGTTGCGCATCTCGAACTTCAGTTCCCCGCGCTGGACGCTCCGCACGGCGACGGGCCGCGGCGTGTCGCGGATCGTCACCGTCACCGACTTCTGCGGCGTTGGCGTCCAGTTCACGAGCGTCACGGCCATCTTCGTCGGCGAGTCGATCACGGTCGTCTCGACCAGTGGCGCGGACACGACCACGGGGCGAAGCACCTCCCGCTCGCCCCGCATGCCGTCGAGCAGCAGTTGATCCCGGAGGCCGGCGTCCATCACGGTCGGGAGGTGGTGGGAGAAGCCGTCCGCCGACGCCCCGCGGTCCACCGGCCTCAGCGGCAACCCACTTTTGAGGTACGCCTGTCCCGGGAGGAACCCGCACAAGAACGCCCCGCCCTTCCCGTGGGCCTTGCCGACGACCGCCGGCGAGCCGTCGCGGAAGGTGCCGAGCGCTTCCCCGCCCGGGACACCGGGGAGCAGGGTGAGCGGTTGCTTCCAGGCGATCACCGGCACGTCCTTGATTTTGAGCCAGCTCGCCGCGTCGAACGGCTCGTACCGCGGCAGGTCGTGCTTGGCGAAGAACGGCGTGTTCTCCTTTCGCAGGTAGCGCGACACCAGCTGCGGGTCGGCGTCGATCTTCGCGCCGGTGGCGCCGTAGAGCCGGGCCGCGGCGGGGTTCTCGCGCTGGAACTCGTCCTTCATCCCGCCGCCGCACAGCGCCGCAACAGTACCGCCCGCCTCGCACCACTTCTGGAGGGCGTCGATGCAGCGCGAGTGGAGGTACTGCTGCGTCACGTAGATGAGCTGGTAATTCCTCGCACGCCCTTCGATGATGTCGTCCTCGGTCACGAAGTCGACCGGGATGTTGGCGTGGCGCAGGGCGTAGTAGATCGCCTTCCGCTCGTTGTTGTGCAGGGCCAGGCTGAAGTTGTTCACGCCGGTGATGAGGTCGTCCACGCTGGACAGCAGGAGCCCGACCTTCGCCGGGCGGACCTTGCCGTCCATCACGTAGTCCTCGAACGTGCCGGCGTCGTGGGTGCAGGCGTGAATCTGCTTCCACATCGGCAGGTCGTAGGAATCGACGTAGTTCTCCGTGGACCCCACCGCCGACGGGCTGGCGCAGAAGTAGTTCACCATCTTCGCCCCGTGCCCGACCGCGGTGTAGAAGCTGCGGCGGAACTCGCCCGGCACCTGGCCCGGCGAGTGCGGCATCACGTACATGTGGATCGGCAGGTCGTCGTACTTCGCCCCGCAGCGGAGGGCGCTGGTCAGGTAGCCGACCACCTGCGGGCTGAACTCGGCGATCTGCCAGGCGTAGTCCTCCGCCCACGGCATGCTCATCGCCTTCAGCTTGAACGTGCGGACGTAGTCGATCTCGGTGACCAGGAAGTTGGCGTGCGGCGAGTAGTTGGCGCCGGTCAGCACGCCCTTCGACTTCAGGTACGCGGTGCCGGCGGCGTACATCGCGCCGCCCTTCTCACGGGCGGCCAGCTGCGAGTAGTAGTACAGCGGGTGCACCTTCTCCCCCGGCACGAACTTCACGGCGCCGTTGTACTTCACGCCGCGGGCGGTCAGCCACTGGCCGAACTCGGCGTCCGTCAGCGGCAGCGGCGGCAGGTGGATCTCGTCGCCGTAGCTGACGATCTTCACGTCCGAGAGGCCGCCCTTGCGCGCCGCTTCCTGCTTCTTTAGCGCTTCCACCTTCGGGTCGGTCCAGTGGGCGACGAGCGCCCGCGGCTGGCCGCCGTGGTTCACGGCCGTGTTGTCGCCGAGCGCGGTCGCCAGATGCTTCGCCTCGGGGAAGGCGTCGAGCGCGCCGCTGAAGCCGAGCAGGTTGTAGACGAGGAACCGCTTCGGCACCGAGCCGCGCTTCGGGAACTTCGCCACCTCGGCGTTGAGCCAGTCGAGCACCTCCTTCTGCGTGCGGATGGCCGCCGGCCAGTAGCGCTCGGCGCGGATGTGCGTGAGTTCCGCGTTCGGGTTCACGACACCCGGGATGTCGAAGCACGCCGGCGACAGGTTCGCGGTCTTGCCCTTGACTGTCACGTCCTTCACGACCTTGAACGTGCCCTTGTCGGGCACCGCGAACTCGACGCGGAGATACACCTCGCCCGGCGCCTTGCCCAGGTACTTCGCCTGCGGGAACCATTGCGAGTCGCTCAGCGCGTCGAGGCACGGCCCGAGCGGCACCCAGCCGCTGCGCTCGCCGGGCTTCAGGTACTCGCCGTCGGGGATGATCGCCGTGGGGGGCAGCAGCGGGGCCAAGTCGGCGGCCTTCACCGCCTCCGAGCGCGGGCCGTGGATGGCGTACTTCGCCGGCGTGGTGGCGCGGCCCGACTTCAGGACGTGCGTGGTCGGCCAGTCGCGGACGTGGACGTAGTACGGCGAGTGCTGCCCCTGGTCGAACGGCGCGACGACCGGCACCACCGGGGCGGCTGCGTCGGCGGGGTTCGTGAAGCGGACGAACACGTCGCCGTCCTGCACGAGCCAGCCGTCGTATTCGAGGTAGCGGGCCTTCTTCTGCGCCTCCATGCCGGCGCGGTCGTTGGTGAGGCACAACACGTCGACGTGCCGCTTCGCCGCGTTCGCCCGCGGCTTGCCGTTCTCGGCCTGTTCGGACGCGATGAGGCGGAGCGTGGCCGGGCCGGCGTCGAGCCTCACGGCGCCTGGGTGCTGCCAGACGATGTTGTCGGTGCCGCTCCAGGTGTAGCGCTCGAACGGCACGCGCTTGTGGTCGTTGAACGCCCAGATACGCGGGTCGGTGAGCCGGCCGCACGGGAAGCGGCCGACGACCTTGCCGGCCTGCTCTACCTCCACCGCGAACTCGACGCTGAAGTCCAGCGGTTGCTCGTAGCGCGCCAGCAACTCGAAGCTGTCGGCGTAGGGCACGTTCACCACCTGCTCGGCGACGGCCTCGGTGCCGGCGGGGAGTTGCTCGGGGGCGCCGAGGCACGCCATCCGCGACAGGAAGGTGACGGCGAACGTGCCGGCGAAGTAGTTCTCGCGGTACGGCACGACCTTCCACCCGGGCGACTTCGGGGTGAAGTCTTCCGCCTCGGCGATGAGGCGGACGGGCGTGCGGTCCTGGGCCGGGGCGGGGCCGGCGAGCGCGACGACGGCGAGGAGTGCGAGGCGCTTCATGGGTGCGTCCGGACGGGGCGCGGGCGGGTGTGGCATCGTAACCCGCCGCGCGGGCGGCTGCCACAATCAACCGCGGACGAGAGAATCGGCGCGTGCCACGGCGCGGCGGTTGCGGTATTCTGGCCGCTGTCCGCCCTCCCCCACCGGAGCCCGTCATGGCCGACCTCCCCGCCGACGAAACGCGCCGCGACTTCCTCCAGGCCGGCGTCGCCGCCACCGCCGCTGCCGCGGCCCTCGCCGCCGACGCGGCCGGTCAGCCCGCCACCGCCACCGGCCTGCCCACCCGGCCGCTCGGCCGCACCGGCGTCAACGTGTCGATCCTCGCCCTCGGGGGTTGGCACGTCGGCGACGTGAAGGACCAGAACGAGGCCATCCGCATCATGCACACGGCCCTCGGCGAGGGGCTGACGTTCTTCGACAACTGCTGGGACTACCACGACGGCGGCGCCGAGGAGATCATGGGTCGCGCGCTGGCCGCCGACGGCGGCAAGTGGCGGAAGGCGTGCTTCCTGATGACCAAGGTGTGCGCCCGCGACGCCCGCGCCGTGCGGTCGCAGGTGGAAGACAGCCTCCGCCGGTTGCGCACCGAGACGATCGACCTGATGCAGATGCACGAGATCAATTTTGACAACGACCCCGAGTGGGTCGTCGAGCAGGGCGGGCTGGAAGAGCTGCTGAAGATTCAGAAGGAGGGGAAGGTGCGGTTCGTCGGCTTCACCGGCCACAAGAGCCCGCACATCCACCTGAAGATGATGCCGGTCCACACTTGGCAGACGGTGCAGATGCCGATCAACGTGTGCGACCAGTTCTACCGCAGCTTCGCCAAGGACGTGATCCCCGCGGCGACAAAGATCGGCGCCGGCGTGATCGGCATGAAGAGTCTGGGCGGCGGCAGCAAGGAGGGCGGCGGCGGCAAGATCGTCAAGGACAAGGTGGCCACGGTCGAGGAGTGCATCCGCTTCGCGCTGTCGCAGCCGATCGCGTCGCTGGTGACGGGCATCGACTCGATGGAGGTGCTGCGGCAGAACCTGCGGATCGCGCGCGAGTACCGGCCGTTCGAGCCGGCCGAGTTGACGGCGCTCCTGGCGAAGGTGCGGCCGCAGGCCGGCGACGGGCGGCACGAGCGGTTCAAGAGCACCATCGACTTCGAGGGGCCGTACCACCGCCGGCAGCACGGGTTCGCGTGAGCCGCACCGCGGGCACCGGGCGTACACTGGGGGGTGTCCTCCGGAGGCTCCCCGGTGCCGCGGATTTCCTGCCCGTTCTGCAACGCCTCGTTCGAGCCGCCGCCCGAGGGCCGCGTCGGCTGCCCGCGCTGCGGCGAAACCGTCCCCGTCCGCGGCCGCGAAACCGCCCCCGCCCATCCCGCTCCCGCGCCCGAACCGCCACCGCGGAGCTGGAATCTGCCGGTCGCGCTCGGGCTGGCGATCCTCCTCGGCCTCGGCTTCGTGTACTGGGTGCTGAACACGCCTTTCCCCCAGCCCGCCGACCCGCCGCCCCCGCCGCCGCCGATCGGCACGCCCGTGCCGCCGGCGCTGCTCCGCGGCCTCGACTACCTGCCGGCCGACGCCAACGTCGTGCTCGCGGTGCAGGTGTCGCCGGTCGTCGAGCACGCCAAGCGGACCGGGCAGAGCCCGTTCGACGTGCTCACGAAGGCCGGCGTCCCCGCGGCCGCGCTCGCGGCGCTCGGCCAGGGCGGGGTGGCGCTGCCGAACATCGATCACGTCGCCGCCGGCGCCAACGTTCCCGACGCCGACCTGTCCGACCTGCGGCTCGCCGTCGCGCTCGTGCTGCGGAGCCCGGTGCCGGACGAGGCGAAGTTCCTCGACGCGCTGAAGGCGAAGCGCCCCGCGACCGGCAGCCCGCCGCACTACGTCGCCGAGTTCGGCGCCCTCCCGCTGAAGCTCACGAAGGCCGCCGACACCGTGTGGCTGTTCGGCTGGTCGGAGCGCGACCTCACGCCCGGCGGCCTGTCGCCCCGCATGCGTGCGTCGCTCACGGAAGCGATCCCCGCCGACGCCGCGGCGTGGCTGCTGACCGATTCCGCCGACTGGGCGAACAAGAAGTCCGTGGGCCTGCTGCTGACGCTCGGCGGCAAGGCGGACTGGCAGAAGGGGCTGGCGAAGGTGCGGGCCGTCGCCGCCGGCCTGACCGTCACGGCCGACCCGACCGTCCGCCTCCTGGCCCAACCGGCGACACCTGCGGCGCGCGACGACCTCGCGGCCGCCTTCCGCCGCCGGGCCGGCACGACCAGCGAAACCGGCGAGTGGCTGTACCTCGACGCCCCCGCCGACGGGGCCGGCGGCCTCGGCGCCGTCCGGGATTTACTGGCCCCGCGCTGAAGTGAAGTCGTTCCCGTTCCGCCCGTCGCGCCCGTCCTCCGGGTGCTGACGCCGCCCCCCTCCCGGCCCGCGGCACTTCGCCGCGCAATTCGTCCCGCGCCGCCGGCCGGCCGGTCGATCCCACTCCGGCACTCGTGCCGTCACGGACGGTCCGGCCCCCGCGCCGGACCCGGCCACCGGGCCAGACCGACACCGTTGAGGAACGACCCTATGCCCGTCGTTGCCGGCACCAGCCGCACGCGCCTGTCCGTTCACGCGCTGGAAGAGCGCGACGTTCCCTCCGGCCTCACCGACACGTTCGACACCCCCGGCCCCACCCTCGGCGCCGCCTGGGCCGAGTCCGCCGGCGGCGACGTGTTCTCCGTCGTGGCCGGCGCCGGCGTCGACGGCACGCCCGGCGCCGTTTCGACCGGCACGAGCCTCAGCACCGGCCGGGCGTGGCAGGCGGCGGTCGTGTCGGCCGACACCGGCGCCTCGTTCCGCGTGAAGCTCGACACACTCGTGCCGACGCTGCTGATTGTGCGCGGCACCGCCCTCGACACCGCCACCCCCACCTACGTCGCCGCCGCGCTCACACGCGGGATGACGGCGGAGGTGTGGGACGTAACGGCCGGCACGCCGACCGTCCGGGGGACCGTCTCGTCCGGCGGCGCGTCGTACTTCTCCGGCGGCTGGGCGACGGTGACTCTGGTGCCGACCGGCGGATCGGTCGCGCTCCGCGTGCAGCGCGAGGACACCGGCGCGTACCTCACCAAGACGGGGACGTGGCAGTCGGCGCCGACCGACGCCGTCGTCACCTCGACAACCATCACCGGAGGCGGCTCGGTCGGCGTCGGCCGCGCCGCCCGCTACTCGGGGAACGTGTCGCTCGACGACTTCACGGTCATCCCGCCGGCCCCGCCACCGGTGCCGCCGGTCGTGAGCGTCAGCCAGAACTTCGACGCCACCGCCACTGGGGCGCGGCCGGCGGGCTGGTCGAGCTGGTCGGCCGACGGCAGCGGCGTGTTCACCGCGTCGGCCGCACGGGCGAACAGCCCCGCCAACGGCTTCGCCTCGACCGGCGGCTCCGTCAGCGCCGCCCGCGCCTGGAGCGACGCCGCGCTGCCGGCCGACGTGGACACCTCGGCCGCGCTCTATCTCGACGGCATCATCCCGGCCCAGGTGTTCGCGCGCGGCACGAACCTCGACACGGCCACGCCGACGTACTACGCCGTGAGCGCCGTCCGCGGGCTGGAGGCGAAGCTCGTCAAGGTGGTGAACGGCGTCGAGACGACGCTCGGCACGGTGAAGTCGGCGGCGTGGTTCACGACGCAGTGGGTCCGCGTCCGCCTCACCGCCGAGGGCGACCGGCTGCGCGTCCAGCTGTACCGCACGGACACCCGCCAGTGGCTCACGCCCGCGGGGGCGTGGTCGAGCACGCCCGACTTCGCGCTCGAGGTCCGCGACGGCAGCATCACCGCCGCCGGCCGCGCGGGCGTGGCCCGCCCGAAGCTGTACTCCGGCACCGTGGCGTTCGACGACTTCGAGGCGCGCCCCGCGAGCGCGGCCGCGGGGCCGGTCGTCACCATCACCGGCATGATCTACACGAACGGCAGCACGGGCGGCGACATCGTCTTCCGCGCCGCAGCCACCGGCAGCCCGACGCGGATCGAGTTCGTGCTGAACGGGCAGGTGCGCTACGCCTCGTCCACGAGCCCCGCGGAGTGGACGTTCGACAGCACCACGGTCCTGAACGGCAGCCACACGCTCACCGTGCGGGCGTTCGACGCCGGCGGCAACGTCGGCAGCGTGGACCGCGTGTTCGCCGTGACGAACCCGGACAACGACCCGGTGCCGAAGCCGACGATCCCGCGGAAGTTCGCCCACGTCCGCGTCGCGCAGCTGGCGTACACCGGCAACCCGATGGGCGCCTACGAGCAGAGCCTGCTCCGCACCGGCGTCGACGTGGTCATCCCGAACGCGAAGTTCATGCAGACCGTGAACAACGCGTCGCCGGACACGCCGCAGCTGCTCTACAGCAACGTGTCGAACCTGTACCAGGGGCTCCTCGCCGACTGGGTCGAGTACGCCGACCGCGTCGGGGCGCCGCGGGAGCAGGCGTTCTACCACGTCTCGCAGGCCACGACCTTCGTCGGCACCAGCCCGTCGTCGCAGCCGGTGACGTGGCTGTGGAGCGCCTACCAGTTCGACGGCGCGGCCACGAAGAACGTCACGTCGGCGTCGCGCGGCGGCGCCGGCACGAACCTGAACTTCGGCGGCGCCGGCGCGTGGACGGCGCTCGGGTCGCTGGAGAAGTTCCGCGAGCTGAACGTGACGCTCGCCACGCTCCCGCAGGCCGGGTGGGGCGGCGTGTGGGAGTACGTGACGGCGGTGGACGCGGCCGGGAACCCGACGGCGTGGAAGACGCTGACGACGCTCCAGGACGGCACCGCCGGCATGAAGCGCTCCGGCGGCGTCACCTTCGACCCGCCGGCCGACTGGAAGACGGCGACGGTGGGCGGCGGCGACCGGCAGTACTACGTCCGCTTCCGCGTGACGACCGGCACCGCGGCCCAGGCGGCGCAGCTGAAGACGGTGTTCGGCCGCGACTACGTCCGCGCCGCCGGCACGCAGGCGGGCGTGATCCCCGCCTTCGACTACAGCGCCGACCGCAACGGCGACGGCTACCTGAACGACGCCGAGTACGCCGCCCGCGCCGCCGGCAAGGACGCGCGATTCGTGTACGAGTCGCGGCTGTTCTACCCGTACTACGGGCAGATGCGGTTCGTCACGAACCCGAGCGGCTCGGCGGTGCGGAAGTGGGCCGCCGAGTACCACGTCCGCCTGCTCGCCAACAACCCGCTGGCCGACGGCGTGTTCATGGACAACGCCACCGGCAAGCTGCCGTTCGCCGGCACGCCGGTGCTCGAAGCCACGGCAACGTTCAGCGCCGACTCGGGGGCGCTGATCGCGGCGGTGAACCGGGCCATTGCCCCGAACTGGGTGATGGCGAACACGGCTGGCGGCGGCAACTCGGCGGACGCCGTCACCGCGGGCGCGGCGGCGGCGATCGAGGAGTTCCTGATCCGCCCGCTGTCGCACAGCTGGACGGAGTTCGGCGACACCGCCAACCTCGTCGCCCGCCGCCTCGCCGCCGACGGCTCGCCGTACCTGGTGATCGACAGCCGGAGCGACGGCGGCAGCGCGACCGACGCCCGGACGCAGCTGGCGACGCTGGCTTACTACTACCTGCTGGCCGACGCCGACCGGACGTTCCTGATGTTTTACGGCGGCGAGAGCCCGTCCACGTCGTGGACGCAGCACTGGAGCGAGGCGGTGCGGGTGGACGTGGGCCTGCCGACGGCCGCGTACCGCGAGTTCGCCACCGGCCGCGACCCGCTGAGCCCGACGCTGACGTACAAGGTGTACGCCCGCGACTACGAGAACGCCCTGGTGCTGTACAAGCCGCTGAGCTACACCCAGGGGGTCGGCGAGGGGACGGTCAACGCCCAGACGGCGACGACGCACGCGCTCGGCGGCAACTACCGCAAGGTGAACGCCGACGGCACGCTCGGCCCGGTGGCGACGAGCGTGACGCTCCGCAACGGCGAGGGCGCGGTGCTGGTGAAGGCGTGAGCGGACCGGGGGCGGGTGCCGCGGTCGGGAGCGCCGTTGCGGGGGCGGGTTACACCTTGAACGTGTCCCGCACGTTGTCGCGCAACAGCCGCGTCCCCAGCGCCACCGCCCCCGCCTCGCTCAGCACCCCCGGCCGCACGAAGTCGTCGGCCAGCGTGGTCGCCAGGATGCGTCGGTACATCGCGTACTTCGGCAGCACGAACTCCAGCTTGTACGCGTCCGAGTAGTAGCCGATCAGCTTCGTCTTCGGCACCGCGCTGAGGCGCTCGCCCAGGTCCTTGCGGATGTAGGGCGGCACGTTCGAGTACCACCAGTGCCCGTTCGGCACCACGTTCGGGAAGATCCACGAGTACGCCACCAGCTCCTGGTTCTGGGCACTCGTCAGCACCGACACCGGGAACGTCACCTCCGGGAAGGCGTTGAACACCCGCTTGTACTGGATCAGGCTCGTCCGCTGGTCGAACAGGTCCTGCCCCTGGTGGACGCCGTTGACGTACACCCGGCGGTTGACGCCGATCATCAGGTCGAACGGCAGCTTGAAGTCGCGGCACAGTTCGGCGATGAGCCAGAACACGCCCGGCCCGATGTCGCGGCAGTCGTGGTGGCGGATCTGCTCGTACAGGTACTCGTCGTCGTAGTGGGCCGGCTCGAAGTCCGGCGGGAGGGAGATGGCGCACGCCTTCGCCCCCTTGCGGGTGAAATGCAGGAACAGCGTCGCCAGCGCCTTCCGCAGGCTGCCGGCGTCGCGCAGCTGCACCCCGGTCGCCTTGAACAGCCGCTCTCGCGTTTCGGCCCGGTCCAACTGGAAGACCAGCGAGTCCGTCCGCAGGCACGGCACGTAGACGTTCGTGTCGAACCCTTCGAGCGGGTCGTCGAACTCGTTGGTGAGGAAGATCTTCTCCAGCTTCGTCTTCGCGAAGACCTGCTTCTCCCAGTCCGGCTGCGCGAACGTCGTCTCGGCCGCGTCCAAGAGCTTGTCTGCGTCGCCGGCGGTGATCCGGGTGCCGTCGTAGCCGAGGAAGGTGCGGGCGATGTCCAGGAACCAGCGGTACTGGGCGGTGTTGTCGTAGCGGTCCATGTGGCCGACGATGGCGCGGACGCGGTCCCGCGGCGACACGTCCTTGCCGAGCGGCTCCTGGCTCATGCCGGCGGAGTGGGCCAGCTCCGTGTAGTAGTGGTAGCCGAGGATGTCGTCGAGCGACTTCGACACCGGCGCCAGCGGGTCGATGTGCGAGTGCGGGTCGATGAGCGGGATGGCGTCGAGTGCGGCGGTGAGGTCGGCGACGAGTTGGTCGGCGGGCATGGGAGAGCCCCGGTCGGGTCGTGTCAATTCTTCCTGCGATACGTCTTACAACGCCGTGTAAAAATGACAAAGACCCTCGGCCCGCGACGGCCTCCGACCGCGAAATTGCGACGGCGATTTTTCCCGAACCTCAGTTCCCACCAGCGGGTTGCGACCGCGGCGATAACGGGGCCGGCGCGATTGGCACGACCGCTGCATTACTCAGAATCGTCCGCGACAACCTTCCCCCAAGGAGTCGCGGGTCGGTGCCGGGCCGCGACGGCAAGCCTTCCCCCAAGGCGAGCCACCCCCACGCGGCCTGACGCCGAACGAAGAATGCCGGCCGGGCGTGAGTCCCCCTGACGCCCGGCCACGGGAGCGTGTTCCCCCCGCTCCCGGCAAGTCCCCTGACAAGTCCGGTCCCCCGTCCCCCAACCTTCCCCCCCGCCTCCGCCACCCCCTGGCGGAGGTTCTTCTTTTGATTCCGGGCTTCGCCGCTTGCGGCTTAGCGCCGCCCAGCGCTATGCCGCAAGCGGCGGAACCCAGTCACGTCAAATCCAGCCGCCACCACGCCAGCGCCAGAAACGCCGCCCCGAACGCCAGCAGCACCACACAACTCATCACCACCACGCCCACGTCCGGCGTCGGGCTCCCCAGGAGTTGCGAGTACGCGTCCAGCGCCCAGGCGTGCGGCGTCACCTGGCTCGCGCGCTTCATCGCCTCCGGCATCAGCTCCCGCGGCATCAGCGACCCGCTTGCGCCGCCCAGCACCAGCACCAGCAGCGTGCCGTACACCGCCACTTGCGTCTCGGTCTTCGCCGCGCTCGCCACCAGCATCGCCAGCCCCACCGCGGCCGCCGACGTAGACGCCACCACCGGCAGCAACAGCCACGGCTCGGCGCCCCAGCTCATGCCGAACACCACCCGCCCCGCGAGCAACAGTACCACGCCCTGCACCAGCGACACCAGCAGGCACGGCAGCAGCTTGCCGAGGAGCACCTGCCCGCGTGACAGCGGCGCCGCCCGCAGCCGCACGAGCGTGCCGTGGGTGCGTTCCGCGACGAACAGCCAGCCCACGGTCAGCACCAGGAAGAACGCGAACATCACCGTGAACTGCGGCACGAGAATCTGATACCGCTTCGCCCCCGGGTCGGCGTAGACGGCGCGGTTCGCGGCCGCGCCGCCGCGCTCGCCGGTGCGGGTGAGCTGCTGCCAGGTCAGCGCGGTGAAGTCGTAGCTCGGGAACAACTCGCCGACGCCGGCCTTCACCCCCGGCCCCACCTCGGCGCGGACCGCCGGCGTCATCACCTCGCCGATCGACACGTCCTTGCCGACGCGCGCTGCGACCTCGCGGTCGCGGAACGCCTCGCTCACCAGCCGGCGGAACTGCGGCATCTGCCCCTTGATCGTGTTCGTGAACAGGCCGAACTCGCGCCGCAGCATGGCGTCGAACTTCGGGTCCGCGAGCAACGCCGCAAGGAGCTTCTGCACCGTCGGGTCGAGCTGCACCAGCACGTCGGGCGGCAGCGGCTTCCGCTCCTTCAGCCCCTCGGCGAGGTGCTCCATGAACCGGTCGTCGCCGACGCGGGCGAACGCCTGGCCGATCATGTACGGGATCACCACGCGGAACATCGACACCTGCGCCACCTGCTCGATGACCGCGGACGCCGTCGGCTGCGTCGGGTCGCGCAGCACGGTGAGGCCGACGCGCTCCTGGACCACGCCGTCGCGGCCGAGCGGGTTGACCGGCTCGAACCCCGGCGCGGCCAGGAACGAGGCCCGGTCCATGCGGTCGCTGAACTCGCGCTCGAAGACCAGCACCGCCGGCCGCTTCCCGCGGGCGACCAGCTTCTCGGCCTCCTCGCGGGTGCCGATCACCTCGACGCGGATGCCGCCGCCGGTGCCGTCGGGGTCGGCGGCGAGGTCGTCCAGCACCAGCTCCGACCACGGCTTCGCGGGGAAGGTGCGGCCGGCCTTCGCGGGGAGGCCGCCGTCGAGGAGCACGACCGAGACGCGGAGCCGGTCGTCGGCCTTCTCGCCGAAGCCTTCGCCGAGCGCGAGCCCCATCACGAGCGTGAGGACGAGCGGCATCAGCAGCAGGATGACGGCGCTGCGCGGGTCGCGGAGGAGGAGGCGCAGGTCCTTCGCGGCGAGGGTGAACACGGGCATGGGGACCGTCCTGGATGTATTGATCGTCAGGTGGTGAGATTGCCGGCCGGAGTCGTTTTCATTTGACAACGCCGAATGGTAGTGTACATATGAATAGATTCAATTCCGCGCCGTCGATCGCCCGGCGGCCCCGCACCTCAACCTACCTACCACCCTTCCGACCGGGGATACGATAGCCCCGGACGGCGGCCGGCGGTCAGTTTCTCGCCGTTTCCCCGCACCGGTCTGAGTCACAAGCCCTCTAACGGGGCACACGGACACCCACCCCGTTAACCGGAGGAAATATGGACCTCAGCAAGTTCACCGAGAAGGCCCAGCAGTCGCTCAGCGGCGCGCAGAAGCTCGCCGCCCGCCTCGGCCACCAGAACATCGACGCCGAACACGTCCTCCTCTCCCTCCTCGACCAGGAGAAGGGGCTCGCCGCCGCCATCCTCACCAAGGCCGGCGTCAGCGTGGACGCCCTCACCGTCAAGACCCAGCGCGACCTGGAGAAGTTGCCGCGCGTCAGCGGAGACGTGGAAGCCCGGCTCACACAGCGGCTCGTCAAGCTGGTCGATGCCGCCGAGTCCGAGGCGAAGGGGCTCAAGGACGAGTACGTGTCCGTTGAGCACCTGCTGCTCGCGCTCGCCGCCGACAGCGGCGCCGCGGGGCAGGCGCTCAAGCAGTTCGGCGTCTCCCGCGACCGGCTCCTGACCGCCCTGAAGGAGGTCCGCGGCAGCCAGCGCGTCACGTCGCAGAACCCGGAGGAGACGTACCAGGCGCTCGAGAAGTACGGCCGCGACCTGACCGCCCTCGCCGCCAAGGGGAAGCTCGACCCGGTCATCGGCCGCGACGAGGAGATCCGCCGCGTCGTCCAGGTGCTGAGTCGGCGCACGAAGAACAACCCCGTCCTGATCGGCGAGCCCGGCGTCGGCAAGACGGCGGTCGTGGAGGGGCTCGCGCAGCGGATCGTCCGCGGCGACGTGCCCGAGGGGCTGAAGGACAAGAAGGTGGTGGCGCTGGACATGGGCGCCCTCATCGCCGGGGCCAAGTTCCGCGGCGAGTTCGAGGAGCGGCTCAAGGCCGTGCTCACCGAGGTGACCACGTCCGAGGGCCGCATCGTCCTGTTCATCGACGAGCTGCACACGATCGTCGGCGCGGGGAAGGCCGAGGGGGCGATGGACGCCGGCAACCTCCTCAAGCCGATGCTCGCCCGCGGCGAGCTCCACTGCATCGGCGCCACGACGCTCGACGAGTACCGCCAGCACGTCGAGAAGGACGCCGCGCTCGAGCGCCGCTTCCAGCCGGTGACCGTCGATCAGCCCACCGTCGAGGACACCATCAGCATCCTGCGCGGGCTGCGCGAGCGGTACGAGGCGCACCACGGCGTCCGCATCAAGGACGCGGCGCTGGTGTCGGCGGCGGTGCTGTCCGACCGCTACATCTCCGACCGCTTCCTGCCGGACAAGGCCATCGACCTCGTGGACGAGGCCGCGGCGAAGGTGCGCACCGAGATCGACTCCATGCCGACGGAACTGGACGAGGCCAGCCGGCGGGTGATGCAGCTGGAGATCGAGCGCGAGGCGCTGAAGAAGGAGACCGACCGGCCGAGCCGCGACCGGCTCGAAAAGCTGGAGAAGGAGCTGGCCGACCTGAAGGCCGACGCCGACGCCCTGAAGGCGCGGTGGCAGGCCGAGAAGCAGGGCGTGCACCAGTTGCAGACGATCCGCGAGCAGATCGAGCAGGCCCGCGCCGACCTGGAGCGCGCCAAGCGGCAGTACGACTTCAACGCCGCGGCGCAGCTCGAATACGGCACGCTGCCGGAACTTCAGAAGAAGCTCGACGCCGCGGAGGCGACCGCGGAGCACGGCAAGGATTCGCGGCTCGTCAAGGAGGAGGTGAGCGAGAGCGAGGTCGCCGCCGTCGTGAGCCGGTGGACCGGCGTGCCCGTGTCGAAGCTGTTGGAGGGCGAGCGCGAGAAGCTGCTGCACCTGGGCGACGAGCTGCACCAGCGCGTGATCGGCCAGGACGAGGCGGTCACGGCCGTGGCCGAGGCCGTGGTCCGCGCCCGCAGCGGGCTGAACGACCCGAACAAGCCGATCGGCAGCTTCCTGTTCCTCGGCCCCACGGGCGTCGGCAAGACGGAGTTGGCCCGCGCCCTCGCCGAGACGCTGTTCGACGACGAGCGCGCCGTCATCCGCATCGACATGAGCGAGTACCAGGAGAAGCACACCGTCAGCCGGCTCGTCGGCGCCCCGCCGGGGTACGTCGGCTACGACGAGGGCGGGCAGCTCACCGAAGCCGTGCGGCGGCGGCCGTACGCGGTGGTGCTGTTCGACGAGATCGAGAAGGCCCACCCCGACGTGTTCAACACGCTGCTCCAGGTGCTCGACGACGGCCGCCTGACCGACGGCCAGGGGCGGACGGTGAACTTCAAGAACACGCTCGTGGTCATGACCTCGAACGTCGGCAGCCAGCGCATCCTGCAGTACAAGGGAACGCACATCGGCGAGGTGTACGACCGGATGAAGGCGGCAGTGACGGAGGAGTTGCGGAAGCACTTCCGCCCCGAATTCCTGAACCGGATCGACGACATCATCGTCTTCCACTCGCTGACCGAGGAGCACCTGAAGCAGATCGTGGAGATTCAGCTCGGCCGCGTCCGCGAGCGGCTGGCCGACCGCAAGATCACGCTGGCGCTGACGGACGCGGCGAAGGCGCACCTGGTGCGGGTGGGCTACGACCCGGCCTACGGCGCCCGGCCGCTGAAGCGGACGATCCAGAAGGAGGTGGAGACGCCGCTGGCGAAGCGGCTGCTCCAGGGAGCCATCCCCGACGGCACCGCGGTGACCGCCGACTACGACGCGGCCCACGACGCGCTGGCGTTCACGACCGGATGAGCTACAGAGTCGATAGGCCGGGGCGCAAGCCCCGGAGGGTCCTCGGTCCCACCGGGGCTTGCGCCCCGGCCTAACGCGCATCACGACACGCAGCCACGCACCACACCCGCCAGCAATCCGCCCGCGACCGCGGTCGCAACCACCCGGTTCACCCAGACGTCCGGCCGACGCCGCCGGGGGTCGTGGTCCGGGTACTCGAGCGCCCACCGCCCGAGTTCCGCGTACTGGTGGAGCATTCCGACCGTGATGGGCACGTCCGGCAAACGCGAGTCGCGCGGCGGGTAGAACCACGCGCCGAGGTTGAAGCCTTCCTCGGCGGTGTGGAAGTGCGGCAGGTAGCCGGACAGGTCGGCCCCGAACCGCTCGGCCCAGGCGAGCAGCAGGCGGTCGAGGTCGTCGCCGGCCACGCCGAGGTCGGCCTGCAGCTCGGTGTCGTCGGTCAGGGGGCCGTCGTAGTTGGTCTGCTCACGGACCAACTCGGCCACCTCGTCGAAGGTCGGCACGGGCGCTACTTCTTCGCCACCGCGACCTGGGCCTTCATGAACGCCAGGCCGTTCTTGTAGACGTGCTCCGGGCTCGGGAACAGGTCGCGCCACACCCGCGTCGCCGCGGCCAGGTCCGGCAGCGCCCGGCCGAACGCCTCGATCACCATCCACCCGTCGTACCCCACCTCCGCCAGCGTCTTGAAGGCCCCCGCCCAGTCCACCTGGCCCGTCCCCGGCGTGCCGCGGTCGTTCTCACTGATGTGGACGTGCGCCAGCACCGGCGCCACCGTCCGGATCGCGCTCGACTGGTCCTTCTCCTCGATGTGCGCGTGGAAGGTGTCGAACATGGTGCGGAAGTTCGGGTGGTCCACCGCCTTCACCAGTTCCACCGCCGCCTTCGCGGTGTTCAGGAAGTAGCACTCGAAGCGGTTCAGGTACTCGATGCCGAGCATCAGGTTCGCCTGCTTCGCCAGCTCGGCGGTGCCGCGGAGCACGTCGGCGGCGCGCTTCTTCTCGTCGCCGGTCGGGCCGGTGCCGCTGAACACGCCGAGCGCCGAGTGGTACGGCCCCACCACCGTCTCGGCGCCGAGCGCGTGGTTGATCTCCACCACCGTCTTGAGCCACTCGCTCGCCTTCTGCCGCACCGCCGCGTCCGGGCTGATGGCGTTCGTCTCGGCGGTCAGAATGGTGACCGTCGTACACTTCAGGCCGGTCTTGTCGAGCTCGGCGCGGAGCGGCTTGTAGTCGGCCGCGGTGCCGCCGAAGACGGGGATCTCGACGCCGTCGAACCCGGCCGCCTTAAGGTCGGCGAGGAGCGGGTAGTGCTCCGGCCCGATGCTCCCGGACCACAGCAGCAGGTTCATCCCGTACTTCATGACCGACTCCAAGGGGTGAGGGTGCCGGCATTGTCCGGCCCCGGCCGGCCCGTGGCAACGGTGGCGGACCCGGATATGCTGGCGGGGCGGAACGGTTCCCTTTCCCAAGAGGTGCGATCATGCGCGGGGCGTTCGGGGCGGTGGGGCTCGTGGCGGTCTTGGTCGGCGGCGCGGCCGGGCAGGAGGCGGTGACGTTCAAGCAGTACCCGTACAAGGTCGGCGACAAGACGCGGACCACCAAGACCGAGGACACGACCGGCGGCACCACGATCAACGCCATGGGGAAGGAGCAGAAGACGAAGGAGAAGAAGAAGAAGACGCTGGTTTACGTCACCGAGGTGCTGGAGGTCGGGGCCGACGCCGGGAAGCCGGCGAAGCTGAAGCGCACCTACGAGAAGGCGGTCGAGGAGCGCAACGGCGTCGAGACGACGCTCTCCCTCGACGGCAAGACGGTGACCATCGAGCGGAAGGAGGAGAAGTACACGTTCACCGCCGACGGGGCGGCCCTGGACGCGGCCGCGACGGCCGAGCTCGACCGCGAGTTCACCAAGAAGGGTAACCTCGGCGACAACCTGTTCCCCGAGAAGGGCGTGAAGCCGGGCGACTCGTGGGACCTGACCGAGAAGTTCCTCAAAGAGATGGACACCCCGGACAACCCGTTCGTCATCGCCCCGAAGGGGGCGGCCGTGACCGGCAAGCTCCTCTCGACCACCAAGAAGGGGCCGACCACGTTCGGCGACCTCGAGGTGACGGCCGACCTGCCGCTGACCGACCTGCGCGGCAAGCTGCCGCTGAAGCTGAACCCCGGCAGCGGCTGGAAGATCGCCATGAAGGGGACCGGCTGCCTGGACGGCACCAGCCCCGAGGGGAACTCGACGGCGACGATGACGATCGCCCTCGAGGGGGCGACGATGGGCGTGGGGGTGAAGATCGACACCCAGGTGAAGATGAGCAGCCGCACCAACCGCGTCAGCGGCGGGAAGCAGTGACGGCCGGCGGGCGGTACGACCCCACCCGGGCGCCCGCGCCCGCCCGCGGACCCGGGCCGCCGGTCCTTGACACCCCGCCGCGGCCGCGGCAATGATGGGCCGGTTCGCCGAACGTCCGACCGGTCCGACGGGCGCCGGTCGTACAGCCGGCGGGCCGGGTTGTTCATCTCGACGCGTAAGCGGACTGGCAGCCGGGCCGCGTCCGCCTCCGCGAGCGAGGCACGCAGCAACGCCGAGCCGGTACTGGCGCCGACCGTCCAGAGGAGGTGGCCGCGGCCGGACTGCTGGTGGAGGACGTACGACGGGACGGGTTTACGCTTCACGCTCGGGCTCCGAAGCGACTGTGGAATATTCCACAATGGCCGGGTTCGGAAACCGCGCCCGGCGGACGCCGGGGTAAGCGTAAAACGCTTCGGTTGCTAGGATTTTCGTCCAGTGAGCCGGGTGGGGATCGAACCCACGACCAGCGGATTAAAAGTCCGCTGGGGCGAGGCTGTAACACCCCGTTCACAGAAGAACTTACGTCACCGACTTCGTGTCACTGTACCACCGGCTGTACCAGCAAGCATGAACAAGGCGGGCTGCTGCCCGACCCCAAGTTGGCTGCGATCGTCGCCGCGTGGCCGACGCTACCCCCACACATCCGCGCCGCCGTTCAGGCGCTCGTCGCCACCGTGACACCCCCCACCCCCCTCATGGGTCCTTCCAACGGGGGGTAGGGTGTTCGCACCGCACCCAGAATAGTCGGACTCCGGGACACACTTTACTTCGTCACCCTCACGCCGCGGGAGAACGCTCATGCCAACGTATTCCGACCGCGCCCGCGCCACCGTGGAGGGCCGCCGTCGGGAAGTGTTCCGCGCCTGGCTGGCGGCCCTTCCGGCGGAAGGGTGGTCCGGCACGGCCGGCGACCTGTCCGACAAGTTGACTGCGTTCCTGGCCTGTCACCCGCTGCGGTTCGGGACGGGCTTCCCGGCCGGGGCGGGCGTGTCGCCGTGGTTACGCGGCGTCGCGGACGAGATCGGCGCCGCGGGCCGGCAGTTGCGGTTCACCCGCACCAAGCGCGAACGGCTCATCACGATCGGCCCCGCGGCTGATGATGCTGAGAAATGCTGAGCGCGTCGGCGTCCTCAACCGGTCGGGCAAGCGCCGTCTCGCGCGGCGTCACCGACGGAGCCGCAGCCGCGACCTTGCGACGCCGGTGGGCGACCCATACCCTCGCATCGTCCCGCCGCCCCGGTGCCGTCATGCCCGACCCCGCCCCGCCGTCGTCGTGCGTCGTCCTCGTCCCGGTCGGCGGGGCCATCGACCCCGGGTGTGACGACGCCCTCCGCGAACTGGAGCGCCGCGGGCACCCGGTGTGGCGGGTCCGTGGGTACTCGGCGGTGGACGCCGCCCGCAACCAGATGGCCACCGACGCCCTCGCCCAGGGCTACGACGAGCTCATGTGGATCGACTCCGACGTGGCCTTCGACCCGGCGGACGTGGGGCGGCTGCGTGCCAACGGGCTGCCGTTCACGTGCGGGCTGTACCCGAAGAAGGGGCCGCGGCAGTTCGCGTGCGAGTTCCTTCCGGGCACCCCGGCCGTCCGGTTCGGGGTGAACGGCGGGCTCGCCGAGGTGCGGTACTGCGGGTTCGGCTTCACCCACGTGCGGCGGGAGGTGTTCGACGCCGTCCGGATGCACCACCGCCTGCCGACCTGCAACCAGCGGTTCGGCTCACTCCTGGTGCCGTACTTCGAGCCCCTGAGCATTCCTGAGCACGGCGGCCGGTGGTCGCTGTCCGAGGACTACGCCTTCTGCGAGCGCGCCCGGCAGGCCGGGTTCGCCCCCGTCGCCGACACGCGCGTCCGGCTGTGGCACGTCGGCACCTACCGGTACGGGTGGGAGGACGCCGGCAGCCCGAAGGAGCGCTACGCCGACTACACCTTCCACCTTCCCGCGCCGCCGGCCGGCGACCCGCGCCCGAGCGCCGGTAACGGCTAGGACGAGTCCAGTCCCTTTCACTGACTCGCAGGCTTCCCGTCCGGCGCTCGGATTTCGTGTCCGATTCCGCCGCCCGGCCACGTTCGTCCACACAGGAAGACACATTTTCGTCGCCCCCGCCGGCTCGTTCGGACGGGGGCCAGGGGGTGGCATTGCTCAACCCAATCGTAAGCCGTAAATCCGGCAGAAACCGCACAACCCGAATCGGATTTTTGTTGACAGCGGATGCTATCGCTGGTGAAATCCCCCGCGAATAACGAGATTCGCGCGAGTGGTCGAGCGGTCGGTACGGTAACCGGTCAACCTGAGTCTCGCCGATTGCTGACGGTCGTCCTCCCGAGTCTCTTGTGGGAACCGTCCATGCCCGTCCCGGCCGCTTACTCCCGGTTCGCCCGCCTCCTCGCCCTCCGCGACCGGCTTGCCGACCTGTTCGCCCGCGGCCCGGCCCGGCCGGGTGCCGCGGCGCGCCTCGGGCTGGAGGCGCTGGAGACTCGCGTTGTCCCGGACGGGCGGCCGTTGCCCCTGCCCGTCCTGTACATGGGGTCGGGCGGCGGGGTCGGCTCGTCGCCCGTCGTGAGAGCCTACGACGCGGAGACCGGCGCCCTCAACTTCGAGCGGACCGTATTCGAGAGCGGGTTCACGGGCGGGGTCCGCGTCGCCGTCGGGGACATCACCCAGGACGGGTTCCCCGACGCGATCGTCGGAGCCGGTCCGGGTGGCGGGCCGCGGGTCCGGGTGCTCGACGGCAAGACCGGGGACGAGATCGACGGCCCGCTCGGGAGCTTCTGGGCGTTCGAGACCGGGTTCGCCGGCGGGCTCCACGTGGCCGCCGCCGACGTGGACGGGGACGGCTCGCCCGACGTGATCGCGGCCGCCGGGCCGGGCGGCGGCCCGCACGTGCGGGTGTTCAGCGGAACGACCGGCGCGGTGGTCGGCGACTTCTTCGCCTACGACCCTGACTTCCGCGGCGGCATTACCGTGGCCGCGGCCGACCTCACCGGGGACGGGCGGGCCGAGGTGGCGGTCGGGGCCGGGGTCGGCGGCGGCCCGCGGGTCAAAGTTTACGACCCGACGACCTGGGCGCCGATCGGCGGCCCCCTGGGCTCGTTCTTCGCGTTCGCCCCGACGCTCCGCGGCGGCGTCTACGTCGGGGCGGACGCGCTGGCCGGGGACGTGGACGCCGACGGGACGCCGGACCTGGCCGTCGGGACCGGCCCAGGGACGGGCGGCCGCGTCCGCGTCTACAGCGGGGCGACGGGGACGCTGCTCCGGGACTTCGAGCCGTTCGGCCCGGGGATGACCGGCGGGGTCCGGGTCGCGCTGGCCTACGTGGACGACGACGAGTTCGCCGACGTGGTGGCCGGGACCGGGGCGGGGGGCACGGCGACCGTCCGGGTGCTATCAGGGGCGACCGGCGACCAACTCCCGGCCCCGGTCGGCGAGTACGTCCCGTTCGGGCCGGGGATGACGGGCGGGGTGTACGTCGCCGCGAGCAACGACCCGACGGTCGTCACCGTCGGGGTGAACCACTTCGACGGGTACGAGGCGGCCGAGGCGGGCTCGCCCGGCACGTACTTCCGGATCGACCCGAGCCCGGCCCCGACCTCCCCGCTCACCGTCAACTACACGGTCGGCGGGACGGCCACCGGCGGGACCGACTACACCGGCCTGTCGAGCGGGTCGGTGACGATCCCCACCGGCGGCGGGACCGCGTACCTCACGTTCAACGTGGTGGACGACAGCGCCGCCGAGGCGGACGAGACGATCGTCGTCACCATCACCTCGGTGAGCAGCGGGGGGACGATCGGGTCGCCCTCGACCCTGACGTACACCCTGAAGGACGACGACGGCAGCTCGCCGCCGCCGCCCCCACCGCCGCCCCCACCGCCGCCCCCGCCGACTTCACCGCCACCCACCATGCCGCCCGCGACGGCCCCGGGCACCGACACCTGCCCGACCGGCGGCGCGCCCAACAACGGGGGCAAGACGAGCGGCTTCTGGGCGGGCGGCAGCGGCCCCGGGTGTGTCATCCCCTGGAACCCGCCGCCGAACTGGACCGGCTACCCGGTTCGGTACGGGGACGGGCTGGCCGTCCTCCCCGCGACCGACTTCGTGTCGGACGGGTTCGGGGGCGGCTGGGGGCAAGCGCGGTCGTGGTCGAACAACCCCGCCTACGCCACCGACTCGCTCCTCGGCAACGGGTGGGTCGGCGGCGCCCAGCCGCGGCTCCTCCGCGACGGGGCGTCGATTATCCTCGTCCTAAACGCCGCCACGGCGCTGTACTACGACGGCCAGGGCACGCCGGACGCGGACGGGAACTACGCCACCTACACCCCCCGGTTCGACATCATCGACGGGGCCACCTACGACTCGGGGGCGAACGAGTTCGTGATCGGGGACGGGGCCGGCGGCGAGCTCCGGTTCGCCGGGTTCGCGTCCTCGCGCCCGGTGGCCCAGCGCGGGGCGTTCTCGTCTAGCACCGACGCCGGCGGGAACGTCACCGCGGTCACGGCCTGGGACTCGACCGGCCGCGCCACCGAGGTTCAGCGGTCCGACGGCGCGGTCACCGAGTCGTACCTCTACGCCTACCGGTCGGCGTCCGGGGCCAACCCCGGCCTGCTGGACACGGTCACCCTGCGCCGCCGGGTCGGGAGCGGGGCGTGGGGGACGGTCCGGGCGGTCGGGTACGAGTACTACGACGGGACGACCGCGGGGGGCACCGCCGGCGACCTGCACCGGGCGACCGTGACCGACGCCAGCGCGGCGGTCCTCGACCAGTGGTACTACCGGTACTACACGGCCACGACGTACTCGGGCGGGGTGCAGGTCGGGTACGCCGGGGGGATGAAGTTCGCCCTCGGGCCGGCCGCCTACGCCCGGCTGAAGGCGGACGCCGGGGGGACCGACGCGCTGGCCGACGCGGCGGCGGACGCCACGGTCTCGGGGTACGCGGAGAACTACTTCGAGTACGACGGCGACCACCGGGTGACGAAGGAGGTCGCCGCCGGGGCCGGGTGCTCGGCGTGCTCGGCCGGGCAGGGGACGTACACCTTCGCCTACACCCCCAGCTCCAACGCCGACGGGTTCAACTCGTGGGCGATGAAGACGACGGTCGGGCTGCCGACGGGGGCCACCGACACCGTCTACACGAACGCCTACGCCCAGGTCATGCTGATCGCCACCGGCACCGGCTCGGGCTCGGGGACCGGGTCCGGCAGTGGGTCGGGGTCCGGCAGCGGGTCGGGAAGTGGGTCCGGCAGCGGGTCGGGGAGTGGGTCCGGCAGCGGGTCGGGGAGCGGGTCCGGTAGCGGCGGCACCTGGGCCACCTTCTACCGCTACGAAGACCGGGGCGGGTGGCAGGGCGGGCGGCTCCTGCTGGAAGCCGGCCCGGGGACCGTGACCGGGTGGAGCGAAGGCGCCGCCGACCTCGTGGCGTACTCCAGCGGCAACGCCGCGTACCTGGCCGACGGCACCGGGCTGGTGACGACCTACACGTGGGCCACCGCCACCACCGCCACGACCACCACCGCCGGGGACGTGGACGGGTTCCTCGCAGGGTCGGCACTCCGCCGCGGCGAGACGGGCACGCCCGCCCCGCAGGCGGCCGGCAGCTACCTCCTCCGCACCGGCGGGCCGAGGGACGTGGCCGTACCGGCCACCCTGACCGGCTACCGGAACGACGACGGGACCGGGGCCGAGACGGCCACCTTCGCCTACACCTGGTACTCGGGCACCAACCAGGCGGCGACCGTCACCACCACCCTCCCCGTCGTCTCGACCGGCGAGAACGGGTCGGGGTCGGCGGCGACCGTCGCGGCCGCCTACGACACGTTCGGCCGGGTCACCTGGGTCCGCGACGCCGGCGGGGTCCTCGGGTACGCCGCCTACGACCCGGCGACCGGGGCGGTCGTCACGGCGATCGCCGACGTGGACACCGCCCAGACCTCCACCTTCACCGGCCTGCCGTCGGGGTGGAGCACGCCGACCGGCGGCGGGCTCCACGCCACCACCACCGCCGAAGTGGACGCCCTCGGCCGGGCGACCAAGCTCACGCACCCCGGCGGGCGGGTGGACTACGCCGTCTTCGACGACCCCGGCCACGCCGCCCGCTACTACGCCGGGTGGGACGCGACGACCGGCACCGCCGCCGGCCCGACCGTGGTCGTCCGCGACGACAGGGGGGCCGGGTACGTCGAGACGCTGACCATGTCCGCGACCCCCGCCGTCAGCAGCGGGCGGCCGACCGGGGCGGAATCCGTTTCGGCGATCCAGTCTCTGACGCGCGAGTCGCGGAATCTGGCCGGGCAGGCGGTCGCCGCCGACGCCTACTTCGACCTCACCGGGGTGACGTACACGGCCGCCGCGGCGCTCGGCACCGAGGGGACGAACTACCTCCGCGTGCGGGTCGGGTACGACAAGCACGGCCAGGTCGGGCGGGTGGAGGCGCCGGACGGCACGATCAGCCGCACGGTCCGCGACGAGCTCGGGCGGGTGGTGTCCGAGTGGGAGGGGACGGACGACACGCCGACGACCGGGTACTGGAGCCCGACGAACCTGACCGGCACGGACATGGAGGCGGTCCGCGAGTACGAGTACGACGGCGGCGGGGTCGGCGACGGGTTCCTGACCAGAGTCACGGAACACCCCGGCGGCGGGGCGGCCGACCGCGTCACGCTCGTCTGGAACGACTGGCGCGGGCGGCCGGTGGCGGTCAAGGGCGGGGCGGAGACGACCGAGGCGACCGGGGTGAACCGGCCGCTCGTGTACACCGACTTCGACAACCGCGGGAACGCCGTCAGGGTGCGGGTGTACGACGGCGACGGCGTCACCCCGACGGTGACGGCCGGGGTGCCGGTCGCGCCGTCGGCGGCGCTCCTGCGCGGGCGGACGGACACGGCCTACGACGCCCTCGGGCGGGCGTACCGGTCCACCGTGTACGGCGTGGATCAGTCGTCGGGCGCCGTCGGGTCGAGCCCGCTGTCGGCCGACACGTGGTACGACGTGCGCGGGCTGGTGGGGAAGACGAGGGAGGCGGGCGGGCTGGTCACCAAGCTCGCCTACGACGGGCTCGGCCGGGCGACGACGGTGTACTGGACCGACGGCGGCGGCGACGCCGGGTACGCGGACGCCGACGACGTGACCGGCGACACGGTCCTGACGCAGCTCGGGTACGCCTACGACCTGGCCGGGAACCTGACGGCCGTGACCGGCCGGGAGCGGGCCGCGGCGGCGACCGGGACGGGCGCGCTCGGCACCCTGACGAGCGGGGTCGCGGCCCGGGTGAGCTACGCCGGGTACTACTACGACAGCCTCGGGCGGGCGACCGCGGCCGTGGACGTGGGGACGAACGGCGGCACGGCGTGGACCCGGCCGTCCACCGTGCCGACGGCGTCCGACACCGTCCTGGTTGTCGATCGCGGTTTGAAACAGGGCCACTTTCGCGGTCGGAGGCGGGCCAGTCGGAGTTGCCGGGCGGAGCGAGCGGACGGTCATTTCGCGGCGGGCTTGTCGGGGCGGTGGACGCGGTAGGACTGGCCCTTCAGCTTCACGATGGTCGCGCCGTCGACGACGCGGTCCAGCAACGCCATCGCCAGCGGCGCGTCGCCGAGGTATTCGGCCCAGTCGCCGAAGTCGATGTTGGTGATCAGGGCGGTGGAACGCTGCTGGCTGCGGGCGTCGATGATCTTGTACCACAGGCTCGCCGCCTGCGGGCAGAGGCTGCGTTCGATGCGGTCGAAGCCGAACTCGTCGATGATCAACAGCGGGAAGCGGGCGTAGAAGCGGACGCGGTCGTGGATGGTCTGATCGGCCATCGCGGCGGTGAGGTCTTCGAGGAGGTCGCCGCTGGTGGTGTAGTACACCGCCTGTTCGAGCAGGCACGCGGCCAGGCCGATGCTCTGGATGAGCCGACTCTTCCCCAGGCCGGACTGCCCGACGAAGACGACGTTCTGGTTGCGGCGGATGAAGTCGCCCTGGGCCAGGGCCTCGATCTGCACGCGGGGGATGGCGGGGTTGAAGGTCCAGTCGAAGGTGGACAGCGGCAGGGCTTCGCGGAAGCGGGCCTGCTGGACGAGTCGCTCGATGCGACGCTCGCGGCGGAGTCCGGCCTGGTCGGCGAGCAAGCGGTGCAGGAAGTCGAGGTGCGCGAGGCCGGCATCCTGCGCCTGCTGCAAGGCCGCGTCGAGTTGCTCGGCGGTCACGGGGATGCGCAGGGTCGCGAAGTCGGCGAGGATCTGGTCACGCCGGCCCGGGGTCGCGGCCGGCGTCGTGTTCGGGGCGGTCTTCGGGCGGGGTGTCATCGCCGGGTTCCTCGGGCTCGTCGGACGCGAGCAGGTGTTGATAGTCGCGGGTGGACCGCGGCCCGATGACATCGTCGCGCAGGGTGGGATCGAGCGAATCGCGGTGGAGTTCGGCGAGTTCGTCGAGCCGGGGCCGGGGTCGAGCCCGGGCGGCGAGGATGCGGCGGACGGCGGCGAGCGAGAAGGCGCCGAAGCGGACGGCGCGGTCGAGGGCGGCACGCACGTCGTCCCGCGTGTACTGCGCGGCCAGGGCGAGCAGGTGCTGGGCCTGCAACTTGCCCTGGATCTGCCGGGCGAGCAGGCCGTCGAGGAACGCGGTGCCGACCGGGCCGAGGTCCGCGAAGCGTTGTCGCAACAGCCGCGTCCGCTCCTCGGGATCGCCGGTCGGATGATGGCTCTTGATCGACTGCCGCACGCCGCTGCGTGTGGCCGGCACCAGGGGGTGGCGGGCGACCTCCTCCAGACCGACCGAGTAGACGATGACCTCGCCGTCGGCGATGCGGACCGGCAGGACCTGGCCGATGAACGACCACGGCACCGAGTAGTGGTTCAATCGGTGCGTGAGGAAGCCCTCGACGTTGACGTGGCGATAGACCACGAGAGCGGTGTCGAAGTCGCGGGTGGGGAGCGGCAGCAGGTGCGGCCGTTCGCGCTCGTGGCGGTCGCGTGGCGTCTCCCGGAAGTCGCGAATCGTGTGAACATCGGCGACCGTCGCCAGCCACCGGGCCGTCACCTCGTTGAGGTGATCGAGCGAGTCGAAGGTGCGGCCGTTGAGCAGGTTGACCTCGACGTAGTGGAACTTCCTCTCGACCTTCCCCTTGGTCTGGGGCCGTCGCACGCGGCACGCCCGGGGTCGGAAGCCGTAGTGGGTGGCGAAGGCCAGGAACTTCGGGTTGTACAGCGGCCCCTCGGCGTCGTGCCGCAACACCACCGCCTTGAAGTTGTCGTACAGGCACGTCCGCGCCACGCCGCCCAGGTGGCGGAAGGCGTTGACGTGCTCGCGGAGCGTGGTCGGCAGGTCCGTCGACTCGACGAAGCGGAGGTACTGGCGGCGGGAGTAGCCGAGCAGGTAGCTGAACAGGTAGACGCGGCGGCGGCCTTCGCGGGTGAAGTCGAGGTCGTAGACGCCGTGGTCCATCTGGGCCTGGTCGCCCGGTCCCGTCTCGAAGCGCGGCACGGGTGGCGGCGTGGCCCGCGGACGGAGTCGCTTCACCCGCAGGCGGACGATCGTGTACCCGCCCGCGAAGCCGCGTGCCCGCAACTCCTGCAGGGCGCGTTCCACGGTCAGGTTCGGGTAGCGGTCGAGCAGTTCCTTCAGGATCGGCTCGTACGCGTCGAGGCGACTGCCGCGACGCGGCGGCGGATCGCCGGGACCGGTCGAGCCCGTGCGGGCGGCTTCGATCCGGGCCAGCACGCGATCGACGGTGCCGCGTGAGATCCCCAGCGAACGCGCGATCGACCGCGCCGACGCGCCCTGCTGATGCCGCTGCACGATCTCCAGCCGCGTGGCCTCGTTCATGGCCGCCTCCCTTCCCGCAGCACTGCCGGACCGAGCACCCGTTCCGCCACGCGGCTCGCCTGATCCCCCAGTTGCACCAGCACCGGCTCCACGATCCGACGATCGCGGTCGGCCAGTTCGCGTTCGCCCGGCGAGACGAGCCACTGCTCCAGACGGGTCAGCACGTCCGCGGCCTGGGTCAGGTGCTTGACGAGCCAGTTGCCGGCCCGGCTCAGCCGCGGGTCGCGCAGCGCCGTCGGCACGCCGTTCACCTGCCGCAACGCCTCCCGCGGCTTCGCCAGCACGAACGCCGCCTGCTCCGGACTCGCGCCGCGAAGCAGGTCGATCACGCCGCCGACTTCCTGCGCCGTCAGCGACGCACGGCGGGTCAACGCCAGCACCGCCTCCTGGTTGCCCGCGGGCAACCGCACCAGCTGCCGCGCCAGCGCCGGGCCGAGCAGCCCCAGCCGCAGGTCCTCCACCACCGCTTCGCTCAGCCGCTCCAGCAACGCCAGCCGCCGGCACACCCAGCTCTTGTGCTGACCCAGCAGGTGCGCCGCTTCGACCTGCGTCAACCCGTCGTCGCGGACGAGCCCCTGCACGACCCACGCTTCCTCCAGCTCCCGCGCCGCACGCTGGCCGCGGTTCAGGCCCAGGATCGCCGCCTTCGCCAGCGGCTCGTCCAGCTCCACCACCCGCACGCTCAGACTCGTCGATCCCGCCACCTGCCGCGCCGCCGCCAGGCGCTTGAAGCCGTCGAGCAACTCCAGGCCGTCGCCGCGGACGCACGCCACGACCGGCGACAACTGCCCCCAGCGACGCAGCGAACCGGCCATCGCCTCTTCCGCGAGCGGATCGGCCAGGCGGTAGCGGCGGTAGCGTTGACCCAGTCGGTCGAGCGGCACCGGCCGCACCACGCCGTGCTCCCAGTCCATGCGCGGACCCTCCCCGAACGACCCCGCCCGAAGAACGGAAGCGGACGGACGGAAGGGTCTTCCGACGCGTCCGCTCCTTCCTCCGTGGGGTCGTGGGACTGTAGACGCGCTGTGAAGCCGACTCCAGGGCCAAAGACGTGACTCACGACGTGTCCGGCGAGTGCCAACGCCCCGTCACTCGACGCGGCCGCCCACGCCGGCGACGCCAGCGCCAGCGCGATTCCCGATCCAGGACGCGACGTAACGCCAGCCGGCACGCCACACTGCAGAAGCGACGGCTCGAACCCTCGGACCGGACCGCGAACTCCACGTGGCACCCCGGCCGATGACACGAGCACGCCGCGAAATCTTCGGGGATTTCCGCCGGGCGCTGGCCCTCGCACGCCGCCGTGGTCGCCGTCGCAACAACGGCAGGTTCCATCGCCGCCGCTCGCTCCTGTCGTCGCAGACGATACCGAACGTGCTGCGCCCGCCGCCGCTCCCGACCCGACTCGCTCACCCGATACCGACGACTGGCCCGCCACCGCCGCCACTGCTGCGCCGACCGCGCACACGCCTCGCGGCAGTACCGCGACTGCGGACGCGACGGCACAAACGCCTGCTCGCACCCCTTGAGCAGGCACCGGCGAACCCGAGAACGACGCCCCGGCTCTGGCCGAAGCGGTGTCGAACAGTGAAATGACACGGGCCTTCAGGGAGGCTTGTCCCCGACGGTCAAGTCTCGGAGCCAGGTTGACGCCTGGCTCCGAGGCGACTTCTTGCGGGTGGATCCAGTTCACATCACGAAGTGCTTCCAGACTACCACACCGCCCGGCCCACCCGTCCCCGCGAACGACACGCCCACTCCCGCGCCCTGGCTCGGGCCACACCGCGATCAGCCGCGCGCGCCCTGGCCCGGGCCACACCGCGAAAATGGCCCGGTCTTAAGCCGCTGCCGACATCCTGGTTACGGGCTACGCCTACGACGCCGCCGGGAACCTGGCCGACATCACCGCCCCGGACGGCGCCGTCACCCACGCCACCTTCGACCTGCTCGGCCGGGAGAAGACCGTCACCGCGGCCTACGGGTCGGGCGACGCCTTCACGGTCACCTACGGGTACGACGCCGACGGGCACCTGGAGACGGTCACCGCCCCCGGGTCGCGCACCACCCGCTACGGGTACGCCCTCGGCCGGCTCACGGCCGTCACCGAGCGGGACGGCACCGCGGCGGAGCGGACGACGACCACGGCCTACGACCGCACCGGGTTCGTCACGGCCGTCACCGACGGACTCGGGGCGGTCACGGCCTACGCCTACGACGCCGTCGGCCGGGCGGTCGGCGTCACCGAGGCCGACGGCGCGGCGGTCGAGCGGACCACCACCTTCGGGTACGACGCGCTCAGCCGGGTCACGTCCGTCACCGACCCGCGCACCGACACCACCACCACGGCCTACGACGACGACGCCCGGACGGTGACGGTCACCGACGCCCTCGCGCACGCCTGGGTGTACGCCTACGACGCGGCTGGCAACCTCACGTCGGTCACCGACCCGCTCAGCCACGAGTGGGCGACTACCTACGACCTCCTCGGCCGGGTCACGTCGGTCACCGACCCGCTGAGCCACACCACCAGCTACGCCTACTGGACCGGCAGCGGCGCCGACGCCGACGCCGTCACCGACCCGCTCAGCCACGTCACCACGACCGCCTACGACCGCTTCGGGCGGCTGGCGGAGGTGTCCGACCCGCTGGCCCACGCCACCACCTTCGGCTACGACCGGGTCGGGCGGGTGGTGTCCGTCACCGACCCGCGCGGCACCCCGACCACGTTTGACCGCGACGCCCTCGGCCGGGTGACGCTCGTGACCGAGGCGGTCGGCTACGCCGAGGAGCGGGAGACGGCCTACGCCTACACCGCGGCCGGCGACCTGGAGACGGTCACCGACCCGCGCGGGTACGACACCCGGTTCGCCTACGACGCCGCCGGCCGGGTCACGTCCGTCACCGCCGCCTACGGCACGTCCGTCGCGCTCACCACCACGACGGGTTACGACCTGCTCGACCGCGTGACTTCGACGGTGGCGCCGGGCGGCCGGGAGACGCGGTACGACTACGACGAGCTCGGGCAGCTGCGCACCCTCACCGAGGGGTACGGCACCGCCCTGGAGCGCGACACGACGTTCGACTACGACGCGACCGGGAACCTCACGGAAGTCACCGACCCGCTGAGCCACGCCACCACCTACGGGTACGACGCCGCCGGCCGGCTCACCACCGTCACGGACCCGCTCAGCCACGTCACCACGCTCGGGTACGACGCCGCCGGCAACCGCACGTCCGTCGAGGACGCGAGCGGCAACGTCACCCTGTTCGCCTACGACGCCCTCAACCGCGTCGAGACGGAGACCGACGCGCTCGGCAAGGACACGACCTACGCCTACGACGCCGCCGGCCGGCTCGACACGGTGACCGACCGGCTCGGGCAGCAGCGGGTGTTCGGCTACGACGACGCGGGGCGGCTCACGTCGGACACGTGGAAGTCCGCCCTCGGGGTCACGGTCCGGACACGCACGTTCGGGTACGACTCCACCGGCAACCTCACGTCGGCGACCGACCCGGACGGCTCATACGCCCTCACCTACGACCGGCTGAACCGGCCGGTGACGGTGGACGAGCCGTTCGGGGTGAGTCTGGAGTTCGGGTACGACGTGGCCGGGAACCGCACGTCCGTGGCGGACGACCAGGGCGGGGCCGTGACGAGCACGTTCGACCCGCTCGGGCGGCTGACGAGCCGGTGGCTGGACGGCCCGGGGGCGGACGCCAGGGTGGACTTCGCCTACGGGGCCAACGGCCAACTCGACACGCTGACGCGGTACGCCGACCTAGCCGGGACGACCCTCGTCGGCACCACCGAGTACGGGTACGACGACCTCGACCGGACGACCGGGATCACGCACAAGGGGCCGACCGGCACGACGCTGCTGGCCAGCACCTACGGGTACGACCTGGCCGACCGGCTCACGTCGCGGACAGAGGGGGGCGTCACCACGTCGTACACGTCCGACGCGGCCGGGCAGCTGACGGCCGACGGGGGTACGTCGTTCGCCTACGACGACACCGGCAACCGCACCGGGACGGGTGTGACGGTCGGCGACGGGAACCGGGTGCTGTCGGACGGGACGTGGACCTACAGCTACGACGACGCCGGGCGGCTGGTGAAGAAGTCGCAGGGGTCGGCGGCCGAGACGTGGACGTACACCTACGACCACCTCGGCCGGCTGACCGGGGCGACGAAGGCGGCGACCGACGGCGGGGCGGCGACGGCGACGGTGGCCTACACCTACGACGCGCTCGGGAACCGCGCCACCCGGACGGCGTGGGACGGCACCACGACGACCACAGAGCGGTACGCCTACGACGGGTGGGACACGGCCAAGCCGGGGGCGGTCGGCACCGAGAACTTCGACGCCTGGGCCGAGGTGGACGGCTCGGGGACGGTGACGACGCGGCGGGCGTTCGGGGCCGGGTTCGACGCGCCAGTGGCGGCGGTGGGCGGGAGCTCGGCCGGGTGGTACGCGGCGGACCTGGTGGGGTCGGTGCGGCTGAACCTGAACGCGGCGGGGGCGGCGACGCACTCGGCAACGTACAGCGCGTTCGGGGTGGTGACGGCGGGCGGGGCGGGTGACCGGTACGGGTACGCGGGGCGGGAGTGGGACGGGGTGCTGGGGCAGTCGTACAACCGGGCGCGGGTGTACGACCCGGCGACCGGGAGGTGGAACGCGGAAGACCCGCTGGGGTTGGCGGCCCGCGACGTGAACCTGTACCGGTATGTCGGCAACGCACCGACCACGAGCACCGACCCGAGCGGGATGCAACCGCCAGCCACCCCATCGCCGCCGGAGGTCTACACCGGTCCGCTGACAGTTGACCCGCAAGTGCTCCAGCAGTACCTCGGTCGTCCCGGCGTGCGGCCGTCCGACATATCGGGACCGCCGCAGCCGAACGCCGGGGGGCATTGGTCCGGGCGGCCCCAGCCCGGAGGGCCACCGGCCGGTCCGTTCGGCCTGCCGCCGTTCACCCTCCTGAACCCCTTCCCTCGCCTGCCTGACCCGCCGGCGGCTGCGCCGCCCGCCCCCGACCGCCCGCCGCAGCCGCCATCCGGCGACAATGGCTTCTGGAACGAGGTGTTCGATGAGTTGTTCATGGTCGGCGAGTATGTGCTGAAGAACCCGATCCAGGCGCAAGGGACATTCAACCTGGAGAATGGCAAGAGCCTGTTCGACGCGATCGTCATGGGACCGGTGCGGACGGGGTGGTTCGCGCACGATATTGTGAGGAGTGCGTGCGACAAGGACTACCGGTCGGATCATCCGATCTACGGGCCGTATCAGCACGCGGAGGCGGGTTACTGGAAGACGTGGGGGCTACTGACCTTGGACGTTGTCACCTCGATCCCTGCTACCAAAGCAGGTGCCAAAGGGGCCAAGGCTGGATGGCAAGGTGCCAAATTCGGGTGGGGCAAGTTCGCGGCGTGGATGGAGCGAACTGCCCCAGGGAGGCCGGGGGCGGTCCCGGACAGGATGCTGGGGCCTGTTCGGGATACAACGCCGTGGGAGTTCAACGACTACAAGGCGTGGGTCGAGCGAGCATCTGGCAACAAGATCACCGTCCGGCGTGCTCGTCCGGGCGAACTTCCACCCGAGACAGGGGGGAACTTCTTACCCCCTGCTGCCCCCGGCCAGCCCGCCACCATCGTCATACCCGAGGGGGCGGGGTACTCGACGTACATCCACGAGTACATTCACGGCCAGTTGTCCCTCCGGATGCCCATGTACTCGACTTCACCGACCTGGATGCGGGAGTGGTGGACGGTTCGGGAAGTGGCCGGGTTAGATCAACGGGTGTTCCAACTCGGCACAAACGGGAAGTCTGGCGTCTGGGAGTCGCTCACCAGGGCCGAGCAGCAGGCGCAGATACGGTCGTTGCAGAAGCACCTGTTCGAGCATGAGGCGAACGTCGGTCGCATCCCGGATGCGGATCGGGCGAGGGTCATGGACGACATTAGGCGTCTCCAGGGCATGCTCCGTCCGGAGTGAAAGTGAGCCACGATGACGGAAGCACCAGCCTCTGTGATCGAGGCCGCCCTGGAGTGGTGTCGGCAGCGGGACTACGACCCCGGAAAGGACTTCCGGGCCGTGTTTGTCCCAAAGGACCACGAGTTTAACCTCTCGGATGAGACCCGAGATTTGTGGCACATCTTCTTCTACCCCGAGGCGATGAAGAAGTTCGCCACGAACTTCTTCGTCCTGGTCGTCGATCCGCACACCCTCCAAGTCGAAAGCCACGGCTGAACGGGAACGGCCGCTTTCGCCCACCCAGGCGTCTGCCCCAGGCGCAGGGAGGCCGCTGTACACGGGGGCCAGAACGCTTCCCAATCCGAACGCCCTCACCCAGGCCGAAGCGGATCAGATTTACGGATGGGTTCGGGGTCTGGATGCGGAGACGAATATCGCCACGGTGGCAAGGAACACCGGAGTTCCTGAGCAGATGGTCCGCTCGGTGCGACAGCACGTCTTCTTCGAGGAGCATCTGTTACCGACCGGCGCGGACGGGACCGGCAGGCTGGTCATGAGGCGGTTCGACGCGGACCAAGGCATCGCGGCGTGGTGGAAGGCCGCGACCGAAGGCGGCATCCCGAAGGCCGAACTCGAACGTGTTCAGGCGATCTTCGCCCACGAGTACGTCGAGCGGGCCTTGATGCGGTCGGGAATGCCCTACCTGCACTATCACCCGCCCTTCCAGTACCCCGGCGCACACCCCCTGTCGCCGCTCTTCCCGAACACCAGACCGGGGACGCCGGTCTATCCGCCGGGCGGGCCGTGGGATCACCTCCGGCAGTACGGGCCATAGCGTGAGGGCATGCGCGGCCGGAGGGCGTATGGTCTGGCCGCCGCACACCGTCGTCCCACAGGCACATTGAGGTGATGCACATGAGCAGGCTCGCGGAAGCCGTTGATCTGATCGGCTCCCCCAGGCAGGTCAACGCCGAGAACACGCCCGCGTGTGTCGGCCTGATGAAGGAGTTTCTGCGGCGTGAAGCGCTCTGGGCGAACGAACTCGACTTGGCCGGTGAAGTCCCGTTCGCGGACCTCGCGGCGAGAGCCGAAGGCGGGGCCAGCCTCGAAGCGCAGTACCAGGAGATGCTCGACACCTTCACCTACTCCGAAGCCGAATACCGCTGCTGTCTGGCAATGCTCAACTGGTATGGGCATTCAGTGCTATCCCTTGCGGTAGCTCCACCGGGCGCAGACGACCCGTACCTGCCGCTGCTACACTTCTTCCGGCTCGGAGGGACCTTCAGGAGAGAGCACCGGGTATTCATCGACATCAACTCCCGGGAGACGATCCACTCGGCCACAATCCAGAAGGGCGATCTGGCAACCGCCATCGTGAGCTTGGACGGGTAGGACGCCGAGTGTGGTCCGACCGCCTTCATCACCAAGAGGGCGGGGGTGTCGGTGGTCCACCCGGGGGTGGGTGGGACCCGCGCCCCCGGGGTTCGCACTTCGAGTTCCCTTCGGTGAAACTTTGCAACGGCGACCACATCACGCCCGCTTGAGCACCTCGTACACGGTCTGCCGCGACAGCCGCAACTCCCGGGCGATCACCGCCACCTTCCGCCGCTCGGCCTTCATGGAGAAGATCATCTTCTCCACGGTCGGGGTCACCTTCTGCGGGATGCCCTTCGGCCTGCCGCCCTTGTTGACGACCGGCCTCGTAGCTCGCCACACTCGCCAGGACGTTGGCGATCAGCCGCCCGGCTGGGGTGCCCAGGTCGATGCCGTCCTTCAGGCTGATGAAGTTCACCTTCTGGGTCACACACTCGTCGAGCAGGCCGACCAGCCCCTTCGCCGTCCGCCCAAGCCGGTCCAGCCGCCAGACGACGACGGTCTTCACCCGCCCGGCCCAGATGCCCTCGGCGGGTCGGCGCTACGAACCTACCGCCAACCATCGGCCGATGGGTAGACTCTTCCAACCGGAACGACGGGAGTAGCTACCCGCCGAAAGCCGGGGGCCGGACGGAGGGCGTGGTCCGCCGCCGTCCAGCCCCCGGCCCGCCGACCCCGCGGACCACACCATGTCGAGCGAACGCCCCCCCACGCCCCCGACACCCGACCAACTCCCCCCGGCCGCGACGTTTCTGCCGGCCGGAGTTCGGAACTGGCTCACCGCCCGCTACCTTGCCGACCCGAACCCCGCCCGGTGGCAACTAGCCCCGGCCGCCGACCCCGAGCCCGTCGTGTTCGTTCGGTTCCCGGAGTTCGCCGCGTTCCTGCTCGCCGCCGGGGTCGATCTGCTACCGAGCCTGGACGCCTGGAAGGCGGCCGGGTGGATCGCCGACGTTCGCGCCGAGCTCCGCCCGTCCGACGATCCCGCCGCCCGACCGCCCGACTTCCGGCTATCGCTCCCGGCCGGCGACCATCGGCTCGTCGCCATCCGCCGGGCCGCCCTCGACGCCCCCACCGAGCCGCCGGCGACCGGACACCCGACCCGCCGCCCGGCGCCGACGCACCTCCAGCGGATCGACGCGCAGGCGGCTGCGATCGACACGCGGCCGCCCCACGGGCTGGACCCGGAGTTGGCCGAGGCGTTCGTGGCCACCGCCGTGGCGTTCCGGGAGTGTACCCGGCTGATCGATTCGGCGCCGGCGTTGTGGGAGGACGCGGCCGCGTACCGCCGGCTGGCGGCCGGGGTCCACGCCGCCGCCGACGCCCTCCGCCCGGCCCTCGACGCGGTGGACACCCGGCTCCGCCGCGCCGGCGGGCCGCACGTGATGCGGGAAGCCCTGAACGACGTGCTGACGTTGCAGGCCCACGCCCCGCTCGACCCCGCCGGCCGGCGCGGGGGGCTGAACGCGGTCGTCACCGGCCTGTTCCGGCACGGGGACACGCTGTTCGGGCGGGTAGACGGCCGGGGGCTGCTCGACCGCCTGCGCGACCAGTTGGCCCGCTTCCCGCCGGTGCCGGGCGGCGCCCCGGTCGCCGCGGGCCGGTCGGGAGACGCGCTGCCGGCGTTCGCTACAGCGGAGCTGGAAAGCCCCCACGGCCCGGCGGTAGGATTGGCCGTTACGGCCGGGCGTCGTGTGACGGGTCGTGTTCCCCCGCGTGCGTCGCCCGGCCCACCCACCCCGGGAACACCCCCCATGTCCGACCACCGCCCCCGGTGGGAGCCGGGCCGCGACCCCGTCCACCGCCTCATCCAGTGTCTCGACGTGGTGGCGATCGCCCTCCACCGCTTCCACCAACAGTCGTTCCGGCTGCCGCGCCAGCAGCGGGGACGGCCGTGCGACCCCGAGGGGTCCGCCGGTTGGTTCAACGGGCGGGACCGGCTCCGGGCGGACTTTGAAGCCGTGCGCGACGCGGTTTGCACGTTGGAGCAGTCGGACGCCGTGGGCGGGTTCGGCCAGCTACTTTACGACGAGGCCGCGGGCGAATTCACCCGTCTCGGTGCGTGGGACGAGGCCACCCGTACCACCGTGGCCGAGGCGGCGACGTGGGTGAATCACGCCGTGCGCGCGCCCGTCGCGGGCATCGGTCCCACCCCCCGGCCGTGGCATTGCGACATCTCGCAACCCGTGCCGTCCGGACAGCCGCAACACGGGGTACAGTTTGAGCAGGAGCAGCACGCGGTGGTCGATGCGGCCCGCATCCGCACCGCGCTCATCTCGGCGCTGGTGCAAGCCGGCGGGCACGTCCCGAGCGACGTTCGCGCCCGGCGGCAGCTGTATAGTCACAGCTGGCAGCAGGCGGACCCCATCACCCCCGACGAGCTCCTCGCCCTGGCGCGGCTCACTAACGTCCCTCCGCCAGCCGCCGCCGGCGACGCAAAGCAACCCACCGCAGTTCCACGCCCGGCGGGCAAGTCGGCGCTAGGTGTGGACGGCACAGTGAAGCGGGTCGGTCGGCCCATTCTGGCCGAGACCACGTCGCCAGTCGGTCGGGCACGTCACCAACTCTACCTGCAAATCCGCGCCGCCATCCGGAAGGACCCTGCGCTGCGGACCGTGGGGCAGCTCGTGGCACATTTCCAGGGGCCGGAACACAAAGACTTCCTGAACACGTTGAGACACGACGTGCGGGTCACGAACAAGACGAAGTTCTTCCGCGCCGCCCTGAAGTGGGTCAAGGATAACCCCGACGCGGCGGCATAAACGGCCTGTCACAAAACCCCCGGCGGCGCACGAAACTCCGTCCGTGGAGTTTCGTGACGAAATACTTGCCGCTCCCTTCCGCCCTACGAATCCCAGTTCCTCCCCCTTCCGAATCGCCACTTTTTCGTCACGAAACTCGCCCCCGGTGTTTCGTGACGGCGGCGCGCCCGAAAAGGGGTTGCAGACGGGCGGGACACACCCGCCCGCGAGACCCGGGGGAACCCATGACCGCACCCGCAACCCCGTCGGACGCCGACCCGCCCGACGCCACGCTCACGGTCCCGGACCTGGCCGCACTGCTGAAGTGCTCGGAGCGGCACGTCCGCGGGCTGGTCGCGGCCGGGGCCGTCCCGGGCGTCATCCGCGTCGGCCGGTTGCTCCGCTTCCACCACGGCGTCGTCCGCGCCTGGCTCGCCGACCAGGCGAAGGGAGGCAGCCGTGACTGACACCACCACCACCCGTGGCCGGGGCGGCGGCCAGCCCGTCAACGACCCCGCCGGCCTCGACCCGCTGTTGCTGAGCGCCAAGGACGCCGCCGCGCTGATCGGCGTCGGCCTGCGGACGTTCCGGGCGATGGACGCCGCCGGCCGCATCCCGGCCCCCGTCCGGCTGTCGCCGGGGTGCGTCCGCTGGCGACTGTCCGAGCTGCGCGCGTGGGTCGTCGCCGGCTCCCCACCCAGGGTCGAGTGGGAGGACCGCAAGGCCGCCAGCCGCCGCTAACCGTCCGACTCCCCCCCAATCCCCGCCTCACACGCCCGCCGCCCGGCCCCCGGGCCGGCGCCGGGCGTTGTCGCGCCCCGACCCGGAGCCTTGACCCGTGAACACGCCCCCGACCCTCCTGCCGCACCACCTGGCCGACCTCCGCCGGTCCGGCCTCACCGACGACCACGTCCGCCGCTGCGGGTTCTACTCCGAAGCCGACCCCGCCGCCGTCGCCAAGCTCCTCCGCCGAGCCGACCGAATGCTCGCAAATGCTATCACGCCGTGCCTGTGCCTGCCGTTCTTCGGCGCCGCCGGCCGCCCCCTGGGGTACGTCCGGTGCAAGCCCGACCGCCCCCGCGCCGACGCGAAGGGGAAGCCGGTCAAGTACGAGTCGCCGGCCGGCGCCCCGAACCGCGCGTACTTCCCACCGGCGACCCGCGCCGCGCTCGCCGACGCTACCGTGCCGCTGCTCGTCACCGAAGGGGAGAAGAAGGCGGCGCGGGCCGACCAGGACGGGTTCGCGTGCGTCGGCCTCGTCGGCGTCTACGGGTGGCAGAAGCGGCGCGACGGCGGCGGGCCGCGCGAGCTCATCCCCGACCTGGCCGCGGTCGCGTGGGCCGGGCGGCCGGTGTTCGTGGTCTACGACTCCGACCTGGCCGACAAGCCCGCAGTACGGCTTGCCGAGTGGCACCTGGCCGAGGCGCTGGCCGCCGCCGGCGCCGTGGTGCGGGCGGTGCGGCTGCCGCACGGGCCGGGCGGGGAGAAGGCCGGGCTGGACGACTTCCTGACGGCCCGCGGCGCCGACGCGCTCCGGCTGCTGATGGACGTGGCCGGCCCCGTCACCCCGCCCGCGGCCGAGGGGCCGGCGGCGCGGCGGTTCGCCGTCGGCGACCGGGTGACGCCGGCCGACCGCGACAACGTCGGCACCGTCACGGCAGCACTTCCCGGCGACACGTACCGGGTGCGGTTCGACGGCAAGGGTGCGTCGGCCGAGAAGGCGTTCCCCGCGGCGCGGCTCCGGCCGTGGCCGCCCCGCCCGACGGGGGCCGGCCCGGCCGCCCCGCCGCGGCCGTTCGTCCCGTTCCCGGTGGACGCCCTCCCGGCCCCGCTCGTCCCGTTCGTCGCCGGCGTCGCCGCCGCCATTCCCTGTGATCCCGCCGCCGTCGCTCTCCCGGCGCTGGCCGTCTGCGGGGCCGCCGTCGGGGCCGCCCGGGTGCTGCAAATCAAGCGGTCGTGGGCCGAGCCGCCGATCGTCTGGGCCGCGCTCGTGGCCCGGTCGGGGTCGGTCAAGAGCCCGCCGTTCGAGCTCGCCGTCGGCCCCCTCCAGCGGCTCGACCTCGACCTCCGCGCGGCCGGGAACGACGCCGCCCGCGCCTACCGGGTCGCCCTCGACGAGTGGAAGGACGCCGAGCGGGAGCGGCGGGGGGCGGGGCGGGGACGGGGCCGGCCCGCCGCCCGCCGCCGACGGGCCGGGCGAGGCGCCGCCGAAGCCGCGGTGCGTCGCCGGCGACATCACCATCGAGTCGCTGGCGGTGGTCCTGGCCGACAACCCGAAGGGCGTGCTGGTGTACCGCGACGAGCTGGCCAGCTGGTTCACCGGGCTGACGCGGTACTCGAAGACCGACGCCACCGCCGACTGGCTCCAGCTGTTCCACGCCCGCCCGCTGTCGGTGGACCGCAAGACCGGGGACAAGCTGACCATCGCCATCCCCCACGCCGCCGCGGGCGTCATCGGCACGATCCAGCCGGTCGTCCTGGCGCGGGCGTTCACCCGCGACTTCCGGGCGTCGGGCGGGGCGGCGCGGATTCTGGTGGTGATGCCGCCGCCGCGGCAGAAGGTGTGGACCGACGACGACCTCCCAGCGGCCGTGGCCGCGGACTACGAGGCGCTCGTCCGCCGGCTGCGGGAATTCGAGCCCGCGACCGACGCCGACGGGCGGCCGGTGCCGGTGCCGGTGCGGTTCACCCCGGCGGCCCGCGAGCAGTGGGGGCGGTTCGTGAACGAGTGGGGGCAGAAGACGTTCGACGCCGGGGAAGAGAGCGACGACCTGGCGGCGGCGTTCTCCAAGATGGAGGGGTACGCCGCGCGGTTCGCGCTGATCCACCACCTCGTCCTCCGGGCGGCGCCGGGCGGGGCCACCATCCCCGACGCGGTCGGGCTCGACAGCCTGGAGGCGGGCATCACGCTGGCCCGGTGGTTCGCGGCCGAGACGGAGCGGGTGTACGCGGCGCTGGCCGAGGACGACTCCACTTCCCGGCTGCGGGCGGTGGCCGACCGGGTGCGGGCACTGGGCGGGCGGGCGACGGTGCGGGCGCTCCAGAAGTCGAACGGCCGGAAGTACCGGACGGCGGCGGCGGCCGAGGCGGCGCTGGCCGAGCTGGTGGCCGCCGGGTGGGGGGCGTGGGAGGAGGCGCGGCCGGCCGGCGGCGGGCACCCGCTGCGGACGTTCGTGCTGGGTCCGACGCACGACACTTCCGACACTCGTGACCCGGCCGACGAGGACGGCGAGGCGGAGGTGTCCGACACTCGCCCCGACACGCCGGAGGAAACTACGGATTTGCCAGGAAATTCGGGGCGAGTGTCGGAAGTGTCGTGCGTCGCCGTGACGAAGCCCGCGCCCGGCGACCGGCCGCACAGTGAGGGCGCGGCCGGGGCGAGTGTCGGACGGGGCCGGCGCCGCTACCGCAGCGACGACCGGCCGCACGAGCTGAGGGGGTGACCCGTGGCGACCGCTACCGCGATACCGGCTAGCGCCCGCAACCTGCTCGCCGCCCTGGCCCCGTTCGGCCCGGTGGTCGAGGGGGAGGAACTGGCGTTCGACGACGACCCGCCCGCCGCGCTCGACGCGGTGCTGAGGGTGATCCACACCGGCGTCCGCGCCCAGCTGGCCGGCCGCCGGTGGCTAGGGTGCGACGAGGCGACGGGTCTGGCGGTGGTGCTGAACCCGGCCGCCACGCTGCCATCCGGCGTCACCCTGTTGGCCGTGGAGGGCGACGCCACGTGGGACCGCATAAACCCGGCCGCGTGGTGCGACGCGCCGCGGCTGTTCGACCCCGCGCCGGGTCCTTCGGGACGGGGATAGATACGCCGGCCACCCGCAGAACGAGTGGCGGACCAGACAAACTAACGCCCGGCGCCCGCTACCGCGATTCCGCACGGCGACGCGCCGGGTATACTCCAACCACCGACGAGGCCGACTGATGCCCAAGCCGTTCAAACTCCAGAACGCCCGCCCGCTCCCGCCGGGCGCCGAAGTCGTCACCCACGAGGGGCGGTCGCACGTCCGCTTGAAGGAACGCGGTCGGTCGGTGCTGTACCCGCTGACCGCGGACGGGACGAAGTACCTGGCACCGTCGAAGCGATGGTACTTCAAGTACCGCGACGCGACCGGCACCGTCCGCCGGGTGAAGGGGTACACCGACCTGAAGGCGACGGAGCAACTGGCCACTGACACGGAGCGGAAGGCGGCGCGTACGGGGTCTGGGTTCACCGACCCGGCTGAGGAACACGCCCGCCGCCCGCTCGCCGACCACCTGAAGGACTACGCCGCCCACCTGGAAGCGAAGGGGAACACCCCCAAGCACGTCGCACTGTCCACCGGCCGCGTCGCCACGCTCCTCAGTGGTGCCGGGGCCGTGTTCTTACGCGACGTGGACGCCGCACGCGCGGCCGAGTGGTTGAACGGCATCCGTCGGGGTCGGTCGTCGGTCGTGCTGCCCGACGGCGTAGAAGTGTTCCGCCCGTCCGAGGCTGCCGCCGTTCTCGGCGTGTCGCAGGACGCGCTGGCGAAATCGATCCGTCGCCACCAACTCCCGGCCGCGGGTAACGGTAAAGCCCGGCGATTGCCGCGGACGACCGTTCAGGAACTGGCGGACCGCGCCGCCCGCGGGTCCGGGCCGGGCACGATCAACCACTACGTCCGGGCCGTCCGCGGGTTCTTCAACTGGCTCGTCAAGGCGCGGCGTATCGGTTCCAACCCGCTCGACAGCCTGAGCCTCGTGAACGCCCGGGTCGAAGTGCGGCGGGCACGCCGCGAGTTGGCGCCCGACGAGCTCCATCGCCTGTTCGACGCCACCCGCACGAGCGACCGCACGTTCCGGGGGCTGAGCGGCGTGGAACGATACTTCCTGTACCTACTCGCCGCGGCGACGGGGTTCCGGGCTGGCGCGCTGGCCGGCCTCACGCCCGCCGACTTCGACCTCGACGCGGGTTCGCCCGTAGTGACCCTGCCGACTCGGCTGAACAAGTCGCGGCGGCTCAAGGTGCAACCGCTCCCCGCCGACGTGTCCGACGCTCTCCGCGGCTACCTGACGGGGATGCCCTCGGGTGTGCCGGTATGGCCGGGTTCCTGGGCGAAGGATCGGGCGGCGGAAATGCTCCGCATCGACTTGGAAGCGGCTGGCATCCCTTACGCGGTGGCGGGCGCCGATGGCCCGGAGTACGCCGACTTCCACAGCCTGCGACACAGCTTCCTGACGATGCTGGGCCGGCACGGCGTTGACCTCCGCACGGCGCAAGAACTAGCCGGGCACAGCACGCCGACCCTGACGGCGAAGTACATGCACGTCCGGTCGCACGACGTGGCAAGGGCGGTGGGGAAGCTGCCAGAACTCGTATCCCCGCCCGCCCGAACCGACGACGGTGGCGCGTCCGCTGTACCACCCGCTGTACCAGCCGGGTACAGCAGACGGCACCGATCCGCACCGTCTAGCAACCTTCAGGGTGTCGAGAGCGAAACGGAGCGTGCGACGGTAGCCCTGGAAATGCAAGGGGCCGGCGCTGATTTGCACCGGCCCGCATCGGTTCGCATGAGTGAGCCGGGTGGGGATCGAACCCACGACCAGCGGATTAAAAGTCCGCTGCTCTACCGGCTGAGCTACCGGCTCTCGCGGGGTATCTTATCCGACCGGCCGACCGCTTCAAGAATGACCACGGCCGTCAGCCGCGGCGCAGCTTCCGCACCCGGCCGTCCGCCACCCACTCCACCACGTACACGTCGCCGCCCGACGACACCGTCAGCGCGTGCGGCGCCGCGAACTTGCCCGCGTCGGCCGCCGGGTTCGCCGCACCCGTGCCGTCGCCCAGGTGCGCCACCACCTTGTCGTCCGCGTCGATCACCGTCACCCGGCAGCTCAGCTCCGGCACGTAGATGCGGCCGGCGTGCTGGTAGAAGCAGCACGGGGCGCGGAAGTTCGGGATCGTCCGCTTGTACTCCAGCTCCGGCGAAAAGACCTCGATCCGGCCGTTGGCCCGGTCCGCGATGTACACCTCCGGGTCCTTCCGCAGCGTGCTCACCCACGCCCCGTGGCACGTGCTGAACTTGCCGTGCTCCTTGCCGGGGCCGCCCATCACCTTCAGCAGCTTGAACTCCTTGTCGAACCGGAACACCCGCTGGCTGCCGTACCCGTCCACCACGTACACGTCGCCGTTCGGCGCCACCGCCACGTCCGTCGGGTTCGTGAAGTCGATCTTCTGGCTCGTCGCCGACTCGCTCGCCACGTTGCCGAGCGTGTACAGCACCTTGCCGGCGAGGTCGGTCTTGTACACGCGGGCGCCGATCCGCGGGGCGCCCTTCGGGGCCGACACGTTCTCCGTCCAGTACAGGTACTCGTTCGCGCCCTCCTTGCTCCAGTACAGGCCGTGGGCGGTGCCCGCGACCTGCTGCGGCGTCAGGCCGATGCCGTCGGCGAAGTCCTTCGTCCAGGTTTCGAGCAGCCGGCCGGTGCGGTCGAAGATCGCCACGCACGGCGACGCCGACCGCGAGGTGACGTACACCCGGTCGCGCGAGTCCACCACGACGGCGCAGCCGAGGCCGTAGCGCATGCCGTCGGGGAGGCGGCCCCAGGCGGGGTCGAGGGTGAAGCGCGCGGAGCCCTCGCCGAACGTGACGGGGTCGTCGGGGCGGCCCGCCGCGGGGGCGGCGACGGCGGCGGCCGCGGCCGCGAGGAACGTGCGGCGCGTGGGGAACAGGTGCTCGGCGGGCATGGGAGGGGTTCCGGGGAGGGAGGCGGGAAGCACCACGGTACACGCCGGCACGGCGGTCCGCCAGCGCCTTCCCGGTCGGCGGTGTGCCGTTTCCCGCCCGCCGCATAAAATCCCCCCGCTCACATTGTTTCCGCACGGAGGCGTCGGTGAACGTCCGCGTCGGCAGCGGCCACGACACGCACCGCCTCGTCGAAGGCCGCCCGCTGATCCTCGGCGGCGTGCGCGTCGCGTACGCCCGCGGCCTCGCCGGCCACTCCGACGCCGACGTGGTGCTGCACGCCGTCACCGACGCGCTCCTCGGCGCCGCCGCGCTCGGCGACATCGGCGACCTGTTCCCCGACACCGACCCGCGGAACAAAGACGCCGACAGTCGAATCTTCCTCGCCGCGGCGCTGGAGAAGCTCGCCGCCGCCGGCTGGCGCGTCGGCAACCTCGACGTGACCCTGTTCGCGCAGGAGCCGAAGCTCGGGCCGGTGAAGCAGGCCATCCGCGCGAACCTGGCGGCGCTGCTGGGCGTGTCGGCGGACGCGGTGAGCGTGAAGGCGAAGACCGGCGAGCACGTCGGCCACATCGGCCGCGGCGAGGCGATCGGCTGCCACACGGTCGTGTTAATTCAGAAGCAGAGTTAGCCACAAAAAGGCACGAAAAGACACGAAAAGGGACCGACCCGAACCCCGGCCTTGTTCTTCCTTTTTGTGTCTTTTCGTGCCTTTTTGTGGCCATTGATTTGGAGCCCGCGATGCCGCTGCAGGTGTACAGCACGCTGACCCGCAAGAAGGAGCCGTTCCACAAGCGGCCGGGCGAGCCGGTGTCGATGTACGTCTGCGGGCCGACCGTGTACAAGCCGAGCCACATCGGCCACATGGTCGGGCCGGTCATCTTCGACACCGTCAAGCGCTACCTCACCCACCTCGGCTACCAGGTGACGTGGGTCGTCAACATCACCGACGTGGACGACAAGCTCATCAAGGCGGCGAAGGAGCAGAACACCACCGTGCCGGCGCTCGCGGCCAGGATGACGGACGACTACTACGGCTGCCTGAAGGCGCTGAACGTCACCGGCATCGACCACTTCCCCAAAGCCACCGAGCACGTCGGCGGCATGCTCGCCATGATCGGCGGGCTCATCGACAAGGGCTACGCCTACCCCGCCGGCGGCGACGTGTACTTCGACGTGAGCAAGGACGCCGACTACGGCAAGCTGTGCAACCGCGACCCGGAGCAGCTCGAAGCGGGCTCGCGCATCGAGGTGAGCGACCGCAAGCGGAACCCCGGCGACTTCGCCCTCTGGAAGGGCGCCAAGCCCGGCGAGCCGGCCGAGGTGCAGTTCGACAGCCCGTGGGGGAAGGGCCGGCCGGGCTGGCACATCGAGTGCTCGGCGATGGCCACCAAGCTCCTCGGCGACACCCTCGACATCCACGGCGGCGGCCTCGACCTTCAGTTCCCGCACCACGAGAACGAGCTGGCCCAGAGCGAGAGCGCCACCGGCAAGGACTTCGCCCGGGTGTGGATGCACAACGGCCTGCTCAAGATGAAGAGCGGCAAGATGGCCGGCTCCATCGGCAACGTGCTGAACGTGGCCGACGCCCTGAAGCTGGTCGGCGGCGACGTGCTGCGGTTCTTCATCCTCCAGACGCACTACCGCTCGCCGATCGACCTCGGCGACTGGGAACCCGGCGCCGGCATCCCCACCGGCATCGAGTCGGCGAAGGCGGCGTTCGAGACGTTCACCCGCTTCGCCGAGCGCGTCGGCCGGGTGACGGGGACGCCGTTCGCGGAGTTGCCGGCGCTGACGGGCCCCGCCGGCGCGGCGACTCTGACGTTGTCCAACGCCGACGCCGCTCGGCGGTTCGGCGAGCACATGGACGACGACTTCAACACCGGCGGCGCCGTCGGCGTGCTGTACGAGCTGGTGCGCCGGCTGAACCGCCTGGCCGACGAGAAGAAGCTGGACGACCCCGCGGCCGCGGCGGCACCGGCGAAGGCCGAGTTCCGCGAGGGCGCCGTGCTGGTCCGCGACCTGGCCGGCATCCTCGGCCTGACGCTGGCGGCGCCGGCGGCGACGCTCGGCGGCGGCGACGAGCTGGTGAGCGGGCTGATGCAGTTGCTGATCGACCTGCGGGCCAACCTGCGGGCGGAGGCGAAGGGGGCGGCGAAGGACAACCCGCTGAAGAAGGCGCTGTTCGACCAGACGGACCTGATCCGCGCCCGCCTCGGGGCGCTCGGCGTGACGCTGGAGGACCGCCCCACGGGCACGACGTGGCGGGTGGGGTGAGCGCGATTCCATCGCGGCTGTTAGGATGGCGAGGGGGGCGAACCACGTTGGCGTGAGACCCAACCGCATTCCACCCGGCTTATCCGGCACGACCGAACCCGTCACCTGACCCGCCGCCCCCGGCGGGCGACCGCGGCTGCGGACCGGGCTGGACGGGTGCCGACAACTCCGGTACTGTTCGCCCTTTCACCAGTGCCGCCGCCGGGGGATCACGCCATGTCGCCGACGCCGGTCCCGCACCCGCCGCGCCGCGTCCTCGGGCTCGACCCCGGCCTGCAGACCACCGGCTACGCCGTCCTCGAACTCGCCCCGGACGGCCCGAAGGTGTGCGAGGCCGGCGTCGTGCGGTCGGCCGCCGGCCGCGACCCTGCGGACATGGCGGCCCGCGTCAAGACGCTTTACGATGGTGTGTGTGAAGTCCTCGACCAGTGGACGCCGGCGACGATGGCGGTGGAGCAGCTGTACGCCCACTACGACCACCCCCGCACGGCCGTGCTCATGGCCCACGCCCGCGGGGCGTTCCTGCTCGCCGGCGCCCAGCGCGGCGTGCCGGTGATGAGCTACGCCCCCGCCCGCGTCAAGAAGCTGATCACCGGGCACGGCCGCGCCTCGAAGGAGCAGATGCAGCACGCCGTGGCCCGCGAGCTGAACCTGGCCGCCCCGCCCGAGCCGCACGACGTGGCCGACGCCCTCGGCATCGCCCTGTGCCACTACTTCGCGTCCGGCGGGCTCGGCCGTGGCACCCGCTTCGCCACGGTCACCGGCGTGAACCAGCAGGCGCTCCTCGGCAACGACCCGGACACGATCGACGACGAGTAACCGCCATGATGACGAAGATGACCGGCCTGTTGGTGCGGGTGCTGGACGACGAGGCCCGGGTGGAGGTCGGCCCGTTCGAGTACCAGGTGCTCGTGCCGGAGGCGGTGCGCCGCGTCATTCAGATGCGGACCGGGACCGAAATCACCTTCCACGTCACCGAGTACCTGGAGGGGAACAGCGGCGGCAACCGGTTCGTGCCGCGGCGGATCGGCTTCCTGACCGAGACGGAACTCGACTTCTTCGACCTGTTCTGCACGGTCGAGAAGATCGGCGCGAAGAAGGCGCTGAAGGCGATGGCCCGGCCGGTGAAGGAGATCGCCGACGCCATCGCCCGCCAGGACGCGCGGTGGCTCAGCACGCTGCCCGGCATCGGCGCCACGACCGCCGAGCAGATCGTGACGACGCTGAAGCGGAAGATCACGCCGTTCGTGATGGCCGCGGCCCCGGCCGACGCCCCGCCGCCGGACGCGGTGGTCGAGAAGGCGGGCGGCCGGCGCAAGCCGGCCGCGGCGCCGGCCCCCGCGGCGGCGGCGTTCGACGGGCAGGCGGTGGACGACACGTACCAGGCGCTGATGGGCGTGGGCTACACGCCGGTGGAGGCGCGGGCCCGGCTCGACGATCTGTTGAAGAGCGGCCAGCGGTTCACGACGGTGCAGGAGGCGCTGGCCCTGATCTTCGCCAACAAGGGGTGAGCCGTGCGTGACCCGGCCCGAATCGACCGGATGTTGGATTTACTGCGGGACTACTGGTTCCGCTACCCGGACATGCGGCTAGCGCAGCTCGTGGTGGGCCTTGTCCGGCCCAGCGAGCCGTGCCCGCAGGTGTTCTACGCGGAGGACGACCGCGTCGAGGCGGCACTGCTAGCGGCACTCGGTGACGTGCCCGCCGTGTCTGGCGGGGGCTGACGGGTTTCCATCGTGCGGGGTTCGCCCCCTCACCCCGCGTGCTTCGCCGCGACCCTCTCCCCCGAGGGGAGAGGGTGGGAGGCACCCGGCCCATCGCACGGGCGGGCATCGATCCGCGAACGCAGGCGCGTGGTTACCCGCCCGTGATGGCGGTCGATCACGCCCACCCTCTCCCCTCGGGGGAGAGGGTCGCGTCGAAGCACGCGGGGTGAGGGGGAAGGCGTTGGCGGTGTGACGGCGAGCAGCCCAATCGAATCGCGACTGGAGGAGTCATGCTCCGCCCCCTGCTGACCGCCGCGCTCGCCGCCCTCGCGGTCGCCGCCGCCCTCGCGGTCGCCGCCGCGCCCGCCGACGCCGACCGCGCCGCCCTCCAGGGCACGTGGGTGCTCGACGCCGCCACCCTCGAAGGCCGCGACCACGCCGACGACTTCCGCGGCATGAAGCTGACCTTCGCCGGCGACCGCTACACCATCGACTTCGGCCCGAACACCGACAAGGGCACCTTCACCCTCGACCCCACGAAGACGCCGCGGCGGATCGACGTCCGCAGCGCCGAGGGGCCGTTCAAGGGGAAGACGCTCCCCGGCATCTACGAGCTGAAGGGCGACACCCTCCGCCTGTGCCTCGACGGCGACGGCAAGGCCGACAAGCGGCCCGCGGCGTTCGAGGCTCCGGGCACCACGCGTAACATGCTCCTGACGTACCGCCGCGAGAAGACCAAGTAATCCCGCAACCCGAAAGACTCTCGATGACCCGCTTCACCCCCGCCGTCGCGTTCGCCCTCGCCACGCTCGCCGTCGCATCCGCCCAGCCGGCCGACGAGCTGAAGGGCGCCGCCGGCAAGTGGACCGTCACCAAGGCCGCGCTCGGCGGCAAGGACGTGACCAAGGCGTTCAAGGGCGTCGAACTCGTGCTCGCCCCGGACGGCGCGTACACGCTCTCGCTCAGCGGCGAGACCGACAAGGGCACGGTGAAGGTGGACGCGGCCAAGACGCCGAAGCAGATGGACATCATCGGGAACGACGGGCCGAACGCCGGCAAGACGTTCAAGACGATCTACAAGCTCGCCGGCGACACCATGACCGTGTGCTACGAGCTGGGCGACGGCCCCCGGCCGACGGCGTTCGAGTCGAAGGCCGGCACCAAGGTGTTCCTCGCCGAGTACAAGCGGGCGAAGTAGCTCGGGAGGATTTTCACCACAGAGTCACAGAGAGCACCGAGGGAAGACAGAAGGCAGAGACAGAATAGAGTTTGAACACAATGTCGTCTTCCTTCTCGGTTTTCTGTCTTCCCTCTGTGCTCTCTGTGACTCTGTGGTGAATCTCCACCTCCCGCCCACCGGCAACCCCACGAGTCACCCCATCATGGCCCGCGAGCGCGTGATCGGCCCCGCCCCCGCCGGCGACGACGGCCCCTCGAAGGTGGACGCCGCCCTCCGCCCCAAGTTCCTCCGCGAGGTCGTCGGCCAGCGGAAGGTCGCCGAGCGCCTCGAGATCGCCGTCGCCGCGTCGAAGAAGCTGAAGGAGCCGCTCGGGCACATCATCTTCGACGGCCCGCCCGGCCTCGGCAAAACCACGTTCGCCACCGTGCTCCCCAACGAGCTCGGCACGTCCATCCAGCTCACCAGCGGCCCCGCCCTGTCGAAGCCCGCCGACATGCTGCCGTTCCTCACCAACCTGGAGGAAGGCAGCATCCTGTTCATCGACGAGATTCACCGCATGCCGCGCGTCGTCGAGGAGTTCATCTACCCGGCGATGGAAGACTTCCGCATCGACATCGTGCTCGGCGAAGGCATGAGCGCCCGCACCATCTCGATGCAGCTGAAGCGGTTCACGCTGATCGGCGCGACCACCCGCAGCGGCATGCTCAGCGGCCCGATGCGCGACCGGTTCAAGATGCACGAGCACCTCGAGTTCTACTCCGTCGAGGAGCTGGCCACGATCGTCCGCATCAACGCGGCGAAGCTGAACACGCCGATCACCGACGGCGCCGCGCACGAACTCGCCCGCCGCAGCCGGGGCACGCCGCGGGTGGCGAACGCCCGGCTCCACTGGGCGCGGAACTACTCGGCGGCGCTGCACGACGGGGCCATCACCGAGGCGGTGGCGCACGCGGCGCTGGACAAGGCCGAGGTGGACGCCGACGGCCTCGACAAGAACGACCGCCGCTACCTGGAGACGCTCATCGACGTGTTCGGCGGCGGCCCGACCGGCGTGGAGGCGCTGGCGGCGACGATGAACCTGGCGGCGGACACGTTGTCGGACGAGATCGAGCCGTACCTGCTGCGGGAGCAGTACATCGTGCGGTCGCCGCGCGGCCGGGTGGTGACGCCGCGGGCGTTCGCGGTGCTCGGCCGGCAGAGCCCGCCGAAGCCGCGGCCCGACGGCCCGGGGCTGTTCGACTGATTCCGGGCCGACTCCCGTTGACAGACGCCCGCCCGGCCAGTCTTATGATGACGGTCTGGGGGAACACTCGCTCCCCCGTCTGCTCATCGCCACCACCCCCTCGTTCCGGTGGCGCGTCTCATTCCCGGAGTCTCCCCGTGCCTCGTCCCCCCGTCCGGCGTGCGTTCACGCTCATTGAACTGCTCGTGGTCATCGCCATCATCGCCATCCTGATCGGCCTGCTGCTCCCGGCCGTGCAGAAGGTGCGCGAGGCCGCGGCCCGCATCAAGTGCAGCAACAACATCAAGCAGATCGCCCTGGCCGTGCACAGCTACCACGACCAGAACAACACGTTCCCGCCGGCGGTCATGATCGTCAACGCGAACAAGAACGCCGGGCAGAACGACAACCTGAGCGCCTACCGCACGCCGGGGTTCGGGCCGAACTGGGCCGTCTTCATCCTGCCGCAGATGGAGCAGGGCGCGCTGTACAACCAGTACGCCACCGCCGTCACCGCCTTCACCGCCACCAGCGGCACCGACCAGAGCTGGCGGGGCCTCCGCGGCACCACCATCCCGACGTACCTGTGCCCGAGCGACACGGGCGTGAACACGCCGTTCGCGCTCAACGGCGGCGGGTGGGCGCGCGGCAACTACGCGGCCAACGCCGGCGGCGGGTGGATCTGCGCCAGCGTCAACGGGATCGCCTCCGACGGCATCCGCGGCGGGCTCATCACCATCAACGGCGGCATCAAGATGACCGACATCACCGACGGCCTGTCGAACACGGTGTGCATCGACGAGGTGCGGACCGGGCTCAACGACAAGGACCGCCGCGGGGTGTGGGCGATGGGCGTGGGCGGGTCGAGCCTGGTCGGGGCGCTCGGGTACGGCGACTGCTACGCCCCGAACGACCGGAGCGAGTACTCCGACGACATCGAGAACTGCAACGACACCCGGCAGGCGGCGGGCGTCGGCAACTCGGGGCTGGCACAGCAGGCGATGGGCTGCTCGAACGACAACCTGGCGAACAACTGGCCGAACTGGCAGGCCACGGCCCGCAGCCGGCACACCGGCGGGGTGAACGTGGCGATGGGCGACGGCAGCGTCCGGTTCGTCCGCGACGCGGTGGACTACCTCGCCTGGCACTGGTCGCACGGCCGCAACGACTCGCAGGTCGTGCGCCTGGACTGAACCCGGCGGGGGCGTGCGACACCCGACGCACGCCCCCGCCGGTCGGCCCTAGTCGTCGGCGTCGAGGTACGGCTTGCGCGACTGAAGCCGGCCCGCCGCGGCCGCCGGCGCCACCGCCATCGCCGCCCCCCCCGCCCGCGGCGCCGGCAGGAACGCCGGGTTCACCGCCGGCGCCGGCCCCGGCCCCGCCGCCGGCGCCACCGCGCTCGACCCGCCCTGCGCGCTGTACGGCGACACGAACCGGATCGGCGTGCCGTTTATGTGCGTCAGCTCGCCGCCCCACGCCAGCCGGTACAGTTCCTCCAGGTCGTCCTTGTCGGCGTCGGTCAGCGTGCTGTTCACCCCGTAGTTCATGATCGACTCCTCCTCGTGCCGGCCGAAGATCTTCGCCGGCCACGCCTGCTCGCTGGTCAGCGCGAAGAAGTGCCGCAGGCCGAACGTGTGGCCGAACTCGTGGCACAGCGTCTCCACGATCTCGTCCTGGCCCTCGTCGAACAGCCGCGGGTACAGCATCAGCTTGTTCTGCCCGCTCCCGGGGAAGAACGCCGACGCCAGCGTGCACCCCATGGCGTTGCAGTTGTTCGACCCGCTCATCACGATCTCGAAGTCCCACAGGCCCTCGTCGTAGGTGAACGTCACCGGCAGGGCCGCGCCCCACTTCCGCAGCGCCTTCGAGCACAGCTTCCGCACCGCCTCCATCGCCTTCTCGGGGTCGGCGAAGTAGTCGAACGACTCGTCGCGGAACCGCCACCGGAGGGTCGTGTCCGGCCCCCACAGCGGGATCGACCCGCCCGGGGCGTCCAGCACCAGGTCCAGCGGCGACCGGCCCTGCGGGGTAGGGTGCCCGCGCCGCTCGGTGGCGCACACGATCCCCTTCGCCTTGTCGATGACGTGGATGCTCGCCTCCTGCCGCTTCGTCGGCTTCTTGTCGCCCCGCGGCTTGAACGCCGCCGGCCGCTCCGCCGGCTTGTCGTCGCCCTTCTTGTCGGCCTTGGCCATCGCACCACCGTCCTTTCGGGTAGAGAGGGTTACGAACGGGTCGGCGGCGGCCGACCCCGACACCTGCCGCGTCAGCCGCCGGCCGTGGACGGCTTCACCAGCTTCACCGGCCACCGGCCGAGCTTCGTGAGCGTGCCGGCCCGCGCCTCCTTGTACAGCCGCGCCAGGTCCGCCTTGTCCGCCGCCGTGAGCGTGCTGTTCGGGCCGTAGTTCATGATCGTCTTGGGCCGGTGCTCGCCGAACGGCACCGCCGTGCCGCCCTCCTGCTCCACGGCGAAGAAGTGCCGCAGCCCGAACACGTGGCCGAGTTCGTGGCAGAGGGTCGCCACCACCCCCGTCTCCGGCAGCGAGAACAGCCGCGGGTACAGCATCAGCATCCGCTGGGCGCCGCCCGGGAAGAAGGCCCGCGCCAGCGTGTACCCGCCGCCGACGCGGTTGTCGGCCGGGTTCATCACCACCTCGAAGTCCCAGTCGTCCTCGTCGTAGGCCAGCTTCACCGGGGCGGCCGCGCCCCACGCCCCCATCGCCTTCGTCACCAGCTTCTTCACCCCGTCCATCGCCTTCTTGGGCTCGGAGAAGAAGACGAACGAGGCCTTGCGGCACCGCCACCGCAGCACCGTGCCCGCCACCCACAGCCGGACCTCGGGCGCCTCGCCGCCGACCACGATGGGGAGGTTGGGGTCGGTCCGCTGCTCGGTCGAGCACACCACGACCCCGGGCGGGGCCGCCGCGACCGCCGACGCGACCTGCGGGCGGAACGCCGGCCCGGCCGGCGGTCCCTTCGCCGCCGCCGGTGCCTTCGGCTTCGCGTTCGCCGGCGGCTTCGCCGTCGCCGCCGCTGGTGCCGTCGGCTTCGCCTTCTTCTTCGGGTCGTCGGCCTTGGCCATCGCGCACCAGCCTTCCGCGGATGAAGTGTACGCCCGTGACAGTCCGGCGTCGGCTAGATTCTACTCGAACGGCGGCCGTACGGCGGACGCGGACCGACATCAGCAATCGCTTCTACTCGTATGTACGGAGTCGGGCGGAGAACCCGGGCAAAATTCGGCGGAAATAGTTGACCCGCCCCAAATCCGAGCTTACGGTACATGCGTACACTATTCTGCCCCCCTGCCCCGGGAGCCGTCATGTCCGCCGCGACCGACGAAGTCCTGTCCCGGGTCGCCGAGATGCGCGCCGCCGGCACCGACTGGGACCGCGTGGCCTTCCGCCTGGGGTTCGACCAGGACGAGCTCCGCCAGCTGGCCCGCGACGCCGGCCCCGACTTCCGCCGGCTGTTCGCCGCCGCCCGCTCGGGCGTCGTCGAGGACGGCTTCGCGGAGGCCATGCTCTCGCTCCGCAAGCTCCTCCGGTCCGACGACGACCGCACCATCAACAAGGCCGCCGACTGCCTGGCCCGGGTGTGGATGACGACCCGCCGCCACCGCCGCCGGCTCGCCGGCAAGCTGCCCGCGGACCCGCACCAGAAGGCGAAGGACCACCTGTGGGAGGAGGTGGTGGTGAACACCGAGGAGCACGGCGCCGAGATCGAGGAGCTGACGAACCGGATGTTCGAGGTGCGGTTCGGCTTCCACCCGGACCGGCCGCCGGCGGGCTTCGCCGTGCCCGGCGCCGGCCGCGACTGGGGCAAGATGACCACGTGGGCCGAAGCGACGATCGAGGCCGACCGCGGCACCTCGCACGACGACGACCCCGACGGCGGCCTGCTCGCGCGGGTGCTGCCGCGGCGGGGGCCGTCGGGCGGGTCCGATGCCGCTTGCGGCGACGGGTCACTCGTACTTCAGCGCCAGGATCGGGTCGATGCCGGCGGCCCGGCGCGCGGGGTAGAGGGCGGCCAGGGTCGTGACCAGCACGGCGAACACGACGCCGCTCAGGAGCAGCCACCACGGGAACTCGAAGATGGTGGTCGTCTTCATGGTTTCGTTCCCCATCTGCCCCTGGATGAGGCCGCGGATGTAGCCGTCGGCGGGGAACGACATCAGGACGGCGGTCGCCACGCCGAGCAGCCCGCCGGCCAGGCCGATGGCGCCGCCCTCGGCCAGGAACAGGCCGGTGACCTGCCCGCGCGTCGCGCCCACGGCCTTCAGGATGCCGATCTCGCGGGTGCGCTCGACGACGCTGGTGACGAGCGTGTTGGTGATGCCGACGCCGGCCACGAGCAGGCCGATGAGGGCGAACAGGTTGAGGCCGCCGGCGATCATGGCCACCTCGCGCCGGGCGGCGCTGTACCAGCGGAGCGCCGAGTAGGTGCCGAAGCCCATGCCTTCCGCGGCCGCGACGACGGCCGGCATGTCGCCGCCGGGCCGGATGCGGAGCTCGACCGAGCCGACGCCGCTGCCGCGGACCCACGGCAACTGGTCGAACAGGGCGTCGCCGGCGGCCTTGGTGAGGTAGGCGTCGGCCTCGGCGAGCTCCCAGCCGGCGAGGGGGTCAGCCTTCTTCCGCTCGCCTTCGCCGACCAGCTTCACGACGCCGGCCAGCCGGAACTGCCCGCTGGCGACCTTGCCGGAGTCGGCTCGCCTGGCGCGCTCCGGGTCGGGCTTGCGGTTCAGCAGGTCGGCGAGGGCGGTGCGGTCGGCGGGGCTCAGGTCGAGCTTGTCAATGGACTTCGGCAGCAGGAGCGCGAGCCGGCCGAGGGCGAGCGCCTGGGGTCGGGTCAGGTCGTCGGCGGGGAGCCAGCCGGCGAGCGCGCGGGCCAGGGCGAACGGCGGCGCGGCGGTGGTGCCGCCCACGTCCACCTGCACGGGCCGGCCGACGGCGGCGGCGAGGTCGGCGTCGTCCCGCACGCCCAGGTCGTAGAGCGTGAGTTCGCTCAGGACGACGCCGGCCGGATCGGCCGGGAGGTCGCCCGCGATCAGGCGCGGGGTGAGGGCGTCGAGCTTGCCGGCGACGACGAGCGCGGGCGCGGAGCGGTCGGCCAGCCAGGCGCGGCCGCCGGAGCTGCGGACGACGCGGACCTCGGTCACGTCGGGAATGGCCCCCAGGGCGGCGATGGCGGCCGCGTCGAGGGGCCTGGGCGGGGTGCGGGCCTCGTCGCGGAGGTAGCGGCGGGCGAGCGCCTCGCGGAGCCGGGCGCGCCGCTCGGGGCTGACGGCCGCGGACACGGCGACCTTCTCGGCCGGCACCTGGTCGGGGTCCGGGGTGGCTTCGGCGATGCGGACGGTGACGCGCCAGAAGCCCTCGCGCTCGCGGAACTCGCGGTCGATGAACGCCCGCAGCCCCAGGCCCAGGGCGAGGCTGAAGACGAGGGCCGCGGTGCCGACGAGGACGCCGACGAGGGTGAGCGTGGTGCGGACCTTCTGCCGCCACAGGCCGCCGAGGGCGAAACGGAGGGCTTGGACGAGGTTCATGGGCACCTGCTGGCGCGGGGCGTGATCGGCGGGCCGTCCCCGGACTTGACGCCGATGTCGGTCCGGTATTCCGGTCGGGCTGTCGGCGCCCTTGACGAATCGCTACAATCCCCAGTCTTCGCCCCCGACGGCGCCGGTCACGCGACCGGCCGGGGACCCGAGGGTAACCTTCAACCGCACCCGCCCGCGGCGAATGCCGTCTGCCCCGGGCCGCTCCCCACCCTAACTATGGTCAACCGCAACCTCCTCCGCCAGTTCGATCAGCAGAACGACGAGGCCGAGCTCGAGAAGATGTTCGCCGCCGAGATGGGCGACCTGGAGTCGTGGCTCCCCGCCGAGACGCAGGAGTTCGAGTCGAACAAGATCGTCACCGGGCGCGTGCTCGAGATCCGCGGCGAAGACGTCGTCATCGACATCGGGTACAAGTCCGAAGGCGTCATCAAGCTGGAGGAGTGGAAGGAGGACGGGGCCGAGGGGATCGCCCCGCCGAAGGCCGGCGACACCGTCGAGGTGCTGCTGGAGACGGTCGAGAGCGAGGACGGTACGATCGCGCTCTCCTACCGCAAGGCGAAGCGGCAGAAGGAGTGGAACGCCGTCCTGGAGAAGCACAAGGAAGGCGACGTGGTCGCCGGCAAGGTGCTCAAGAAGATCAAGGGCGGCCTGCTGGTCAACATCGGCGTCAACGTGTTCCTGCCGGCCAGCCAGGTGGACATCCGCCGGCCGCAGAGCATCGACGAGTACATCGAGCGCACCATCGAGTGCGTCATCCTCAAGATCGACGAGCAGCGCCGCAACATCGTGGTGAGCCGCCGCAAGCTGATCGAGGACCGCCGCCGCATCCAGAAGGACAAGCTGCTGGCCGAGCTGGACGTCGGCCAGATCCGCAAGGGCGTCGTCAAGAACATCGCCGAGTTCGGCGCGTTCGTGGACCTCGGCGGCATCGACGGCCTGCTCCACATCACCGACATGGGCTGGCACCGCGTGACCAACCCGCGCGACGTGGTGCAGATCGACCAGGAGCTGGAGGTGTACATCCTCCACATCGACCGCGAGAAGGAGAAGATCGCGCTGTCGCTGAAGCACAAGACGCCGAGCCCGTGGCAGAACATCGAGGCCAAGTACCCGGTCAACACCCGCCACAACGGCGAGGTGGTGAACATCATGCCGTACGGGGCCTTCGTGAAGCTCGAGCCCGGCATCGAGGGGCTGGTTCACATCAGCGAGATGAGCTGGGTGAAGCGGATCGCCGACCCGAAGGAGCTGGTGCAGATCGGCGACAAGGTCGAGGTTCAGGTGCTGAACATCAACCACGACAAGAAGGAAATCTCGCTCGGCATGAAGCAGTGCCAGAGCAACCCGTGGGGCGAGGTGGCCAAGAAGTACCCGACCGGCACCGTCATCAGCGGCGTCGTGCGGAACCTCACCAACTACGGCGCGTTCATCGAGATCGAGGAAGGGATCGACGGTCTCCTGCACGTGTCCGACATGAGCTGGACGCGGAAGGTGTCGAACCCGTCCGAGGTCGTGCAGAAGGGCCAGAAGCTGACCTGCCAGGTGCTGAGCGTCGACCAGGAGCGGAAGCGGGTGGCGCTGGGCCTGAAGCAGATGGCGAACGACCCGTGGGAGGGCGACATCCCCGGCCGCTACCTCCCGGGCCAGAAGGTGAGCGGGAAGGTGACCAAGTTGACCAACTTCGGCGTGTTCGTGGAGTTGGAGCCGGGCCTGGAAGGGCTGCTCCACATCTCCGAGCTGACGGACGCGAAGATCGAGAGCCCGGAGGAGGTCGTCAAGGTCGGCGACGACGTGGACGTCAAGGTGCTGCGGGTGGACACGAAGGACCGCAAGGTCGGCCTGTCGATGCGGAACGTGGACGACGGCAAGGTGCCGGACATCATCCCCGACATGCCGATCGACGAGCCGGAGGAAGAAATCCCGCAGGAGCCGATGCCGACGAGCGGCAAGAAGGAGAAGCTCCGCGGCGGCACCGGCCCGCAAGGCCCGCTGTTCAAGCTCCCGGGCAGCGAGTAAGTGTAAGTTCCCGTTCGCGATCGGGCCGGCAAATCCCGCCGGCCCGATTTTCCCCCGAAAGTCAACCCGCTTTCCCCGCCCCGGCCGCGGCTCTCAAGTGGAGCGCGGCGCGGGTGTTACGACCGCGCCGGCCGGAGCGGCCGGATTTTTCCGCCGCCTACCAGTTTGCGGTGATGCCCGGCCCGAATTAGATTCGGTTGGGTTCTCCGACCGGGTCCACTCGGGTTTCGTGCCGCCGGCGCCGTCTCGGCCGGTGGTGCGGGTCGTGCCGGCGGGAGTCGTCGCCCCGGTGGCGCCCGCCGTGCGGCCGGCGCCCGCCGGATTCCGCGGCCGGTCGGCCCCAACCGACCGCATCCGTCCAGGGGATCGTTTCAGCGGTCGATACGTCCTTGCGGGTTCGTCCGCGGGTGAACCACGCCCGCGACACCCGCCCAGGACGCCGGGGTCTCCGACTCGCTCGCCGTCGCCCGCCGGACCCACACCGACAGGATGCCGTAATGTCCCGCCTCCGCAAATACCGTCCGGACGTGGTCCAGTCGCCGCTCGAAACGTACCTCCGCGAGATCAACACCACGGCCCTGTTGACCGCGGACCAGGAGAAGTCGCTGGCCCGCGCCATCGCCGTCGGCGACACCGAGGCCCGCGACCAGATGGTCCGCGCCAACCTCCGCCTGGTGGTGAACATCGCCCGCGGCTACACCGGCAAGGGCCTGGCGCTGCAAGACCTGATCGAGGAAGGGAACCTCGGCCTCTTGCGCGCCGTCGAGGGCTTCGACCCGGTGATGGGGACGCGGTTCAGCACGTACGCGAGCTACTGGATCAAGCAGAGCATCAAGCGGGCGCTTGTCAACACGGCGAAGACGATTCGCATCCCGGCGTACATGGTCGAGCTGCTGGCGAAGTGGCGGCGGGCGACGAACAAGCTGTCGGACGAGCTGGGCCGGCCGCCGACGCACGAGGAGGTGGCCAAGTTCCTGGGGCTGCCGAAGAAGAAGCTGAACATCATCAAGAAGGCGATCCGGGTGTACAACTCGGCCCCGCAGACGGACCAGGGCGGCGAGCAGGGGTGGAGCATCGAGGAGATGCTGATGGACAACCGCTCGAAGACGCCGGACACGGAGATGGTGGAGACGGACGACCTGAAGCACGTGATGGTGCTGCTGGAGAAGATGGACAAGCGGGAGGCGTCGGTTCTGCGGATGCGGTTCGGCCTGGACGACGAGGAGCCGAAGACGCTGAAGGAGATCGGCGAGTGCCTCGGCCTGACTCGGGAGCGGGTGCGGCAGATCGAGAGCGAGGCGCTGGCGAAGCTCGGCGAGAACCTGAACGGGGACTGACGCGGGCGAGCGGGGTCGCGTCAGCGCCCCGCGCGAATCGGCTTATGGTTTGCACTTCAGCTCCTCCGGCCGCCGCGATTCTCGCGCAGCGCTTTCCGGAGGAGTCGGCACGGGCTCGATCAGCGCCAACCAACCCGAGCACACCCGTACCGACCTCCGCGGCCGTGAGGCCGTCGCCAAGATCAAGGAGCTGGTCGGCACTGCGAAGAACTGTTTCTTCGCCACCGCCGGCTCCAGGCGCGACACCAAGATGCTGATCGGTGCTGCGGTCGGCAAAACGCTCGACGACTCGGTCGAGGGCACCTTCAAGGTTTGACCTCCCACCCTTGCACCAGGCCGCCTCATCGGTTCTGATTTCCGCATGGACTGCTCCCAGGACGAACTCTTCGACGCCTGCGACCGGCTCGTCCACGGCCTCCTGGAGCGAGCTGGCGTCACCCAGCCGCCGGTCGACGCGCTCCGCCTCGCCGACGACCACCTCGGCATCCCCGTCGAGATGGTCGAGCCCGACGAGGACGACGCCGACGGCCCGCCGCGGCGCCGCCGCCCGTCAGCCGGCATCGTGCTGAACCCGCACATGACCGCCGAGCAGCGCCAGGCCGTCGCGGCGCAGGGGATCGCCCGGCACCTGCTGCCGGACCTGCTCCGCAAGATCGACATCGTGCCCGGCAGCGAGTCGAAGCAGGCCGCGACGCACCTCCGCGGGCTGCTCGCGGCTCGAATACTCGTCCCCACCCGGCTCCTGCGGTCGGCCCTGCGCGAGCACAAGTACGACGTACCGGCGCTACACCAGGCCTTCCGCACGGCGAAGATGGAAGCCGTCGCCCTGCGGCTGCTCGACCTCGACTCGCCGTGCGTCATCGCGGTCGTGGACGACGGCGTCGTCGCGGTGCGGCGCGGCAACGGGCAGCCGGCCGACCGCAAGCTCACCGACGCCGAGCAGCAGTGCCACGACCGGGTGGCCCAGCTGGAGCTGCCCGAACGGGTCCGCACCGGCGGGTGGACGGCCGACGGGTGGCCGGTGCCGAACCGGCCTTTTCGGCGGGTGCTGCTCCGCGCCGTGCCCGACGAGCTATAATGGCCGAACGACCCGGCCCCGGCGGCTGCCCCGCAGCCGCCGGGCTTTTTCGTCCGCGACCGGGTTGCCCCGACGACGTGCGTCCGCGACGGACCGCTCAGGAGTGCCGATCATGGCCGACGACCGCATCCCGATGACCCGGGAAGGGTACGACAAGCTCAAGGCCGAGCTCGACCGGATGCGGAACGTCGAGATGATCGCGGTGACCGTGCGGGTGGCCGAGGCCCGTGCCATGGGCGACCTGAGCGAGAACGCCGAGTACCACGCCGCCCGCGAGGACCAGGGCATCCTCCAGGCGAAGATCAACGAGGTGGCCGACCGTCTGGCGCGCGCCGCCATCGTGGACATGGCGACGCTGCCGAAGGACACGGTGGCGTTCGGCAGCAAGGTCAAGGTGATGGACCTGGACCTGGACGAGGAGGAGACGTACGAGCTGGTCGGCCCCGGTCAGGAGAACCCGGACAAGGGCCGCATCCTGACCGGAAGCCCGATCGGTCAGGGTCTCCTCGGCCGCAAGAAGGGCGACACGGTGGAGATCCCGGTGCCGCGCGGCACAATCCGGTTCAAGATTCTGGACATCTCGATGGCCAGCGGGATTTGAGCGGGCGGCGGGGGCGTCCCACGCCTACCGCGCCGAGCCGAGTTCGCGCAGCTTGGTCTTGAGGTACTTCGCCCGCGCGGCGTTCCGCTCCTCGCCGTCCAGCGGCTGCCCCATCAGCTTCTGCAGGTGCGCCGCCTGCGTGTGGATGAACAGCTGGTTCACCGTCGTCGCCGGCAAGTCTTCGATCAGCCGCTGGTGGATGCCGAGCCGCACCGCGCTCAGCAGCTCCATCGTCTCCTCCGACGTGATCATCGTCGCGCTGCCGAGGGTGCCGATGGCGCGGGCCACGCGGTCCTGCTCGGCCTGACGGCGCTCCTTCAGCAGGGCGTTGCGGGCCTGCCGCTCGTACTGCAGGATCGTCTGGATGACCTCGCCGATCTCGGCGAGGATTTTCGGCTCGCTCTTGCCGAGCGTCACCTGGTTCGAAATCTGGTACAGGTCGCCGAACGCCCGGCTCCCCTCGCCGTGCAGGCCGCGGACGGCCAGGTTGATCTTCTGCAGCGCCCGGAACACCTTCTCGATCTGCTTCGTGAGGCCGAGCGCCGGCAGGTGGAGCATCACGCTCGCCCGCATCCCGGTGCCGACGTTCGTCGGGCACGCGGTCAGGAAGCCGAACTGGTCGTGGAAGGCGTACCCCAGCCGCGCCTCCAACGCGTCGTCGAGCTTGTCGATGTCCTCCCACGCCTCGGTGAGTGCGAGGCCGGAGCGGAGCACCTGGAGCCGCAGGTGGTCCTCCTCGTTCACCATCACGCTGACGGATTCCTTCTGGTCCAGGGCGACGCCGCGCGGGCCTTCCAGCACGGTGGCCAACTCGCGGCTGATGAGTTGCCGCTCGACGAGGAACTGGCGGTCGAGCGGCGACAGGCCGGGCACGTCGATGTAGTCGAGGGTGTACGGCAACTCGGCCTTGGCGAGGGCGTCGCGGGCCTTGGCGGCCGTCTCGGCCTTCTGGGCCGCGGAGGCACGGTTGGCGAACGGGAAGCCGGCCAGGTTGCGGGCCAGGCGGATACGGGTGGAGACGACGACGTCCGACTCGGGGCCGGTGCCGCGGAGCCACTCCCCGAGGTTGGGCAGTAGGGTGTCGAGGTTCATTGGCCGGCCTCCTCCTGCCGGGCCGCGTCGCGGAGCCGGGCCGCCTCCTCGTAGTCCTCGTCGCGGGCGGCGGCGGCCATCCGGCGTCGGAGTTCCTGCAGTCGGTCGTCGCGGCGGGCAGCGCGGACGGCCCGGGGCGTCTTGCCGGCGTGGGCGTCGGCCCGGTGGATGCGGGTCAGGAGCGGTTCGAGGGCCGGGCGGAAGGCGTCGTACTCGGCCGGGCAGCCGAGCCGCCCGGTGGCGCGGAACTCCCCATACTGTAGGCCGCAGTCGGGGCAGGTCAACGCGGCGGTCTCGGCGGGCGTGGCGGGGGCGGGGCCGGCGGCCCCGAGCAGCCCGAGCAGTGCCGGCACGTGGACGGTCCCGGCGGCGCCCCCGGGCGCGTCGGCGAACAGCTTGTTCTTCTTGGCGCAGGGGTCGCACAGGCGGAGCACCCGCTTCTGCTTGTTGACGATCTCCGTCAGGGTGACGGTCGCCGGCGCGTCGCAGAACTGACAGGTCATGGCACTCCCCTACCACACCGCCGGCCGCGCCGGCCAGCCGAACCGCCCTCGCCCGTCGGTCGGGTCCGGGTCACGCGTCGCCCTCCTCCAGCCGGCGGATCTGGTCGCGGACGCGGGCGGCGTCCTCGTACTTCTCGTCGGCCACCAGCTTGCCGAGGCGCCGCCGCAGGCCGTCCAGCTCGGTCGCCGCGGCCTTCCGCTTCGGGCCGCGGCGCGGCGCCTTGCCGGCGTGCGTCGCGTCGCCGTGGACGCCCTCCAGCAGCGGCAGCAGCTCCGCCCGGAAGGCGTCGTAGTCGTGCGGGCAGCCGAGCCGGCCGTGGTTACGGAATTCCACGAAGGGCATCCCGCACGCCGGGCAGGTGCCGTCGGCGGGGGCGTCGGCCGGGTCGATCGCGGGGCTGTCGGCGGCCTTCGCGGCCGGCTTCTTGCCGCCGGCGGTGCCCGGCTCGCTCATGTACTTGCGGGCGCAGTCCTCGCAGAGGTGGACTTCCTCGAACCGCTCCTCGGGCAGGACTTCGGTAATGTGCAGGGTCGCCTGCTTCGGACAGCGCTGACACTTCATCGGCCGGCCCCCTCGCCCCGCCGGGCGGCGGTGAGGGAATTGTACCGCGCGGCGCCGCGGGGCAGAACGGGAAGCGGTCAGGCCGCCTCCCACCGGTCGTACAGCTCGAACAGCACCTCGCGCAGGCTGCCCCGGTGGGCGCACAGCCGCGCGGCTGCGTCATAGCCTTCGAGCACGCCGCGGCCGTCCGCCGGCAGCAGTCGCGCCAGCACCCACTCCAGCGCCTCGGGCGTCACGTCGGTGCGGTGCAGCGGCGGGAGTCCGGCCGGGCGGTGCGTCGTCACCAGCAGCCCGGCCCCGGCCCGGCGGCACTCACGCGTCACGCGCCGCTGGCCGAGCCAACCCAGCTGCTCGAACCCGTCGATGACCAGCAGCGGCCGCGGCCCCGGCAGCGGCCACAGTTCCGGCGGCAGCGATCGTTCCGCGGTGCCGAGCCGCACGCGGCGGACGGTCCACGCGGTCAGCCGCGGCAGCAGGCTCGCCAGCAGCGTCGATTTGCCGCTGCCGTGCGGGCCAACGACCTCGCTCCAACTTCCCGCAGCCTCGAAGCGCGTCACCAGCGCGTCGAGTTCGGCCCCGCCGGGGAGGCGGTAGGGGATCGCGCCCGGCTCGACGAAGCGAGTCGAGAACGGGTTCACCCGCGGCGGTGTTCCGACGCGGCCGGTCACGTCGGCTCCCGCGGCGCGAGCACGAACGGCGCCTCGGCCACGACCTCGCCGGACGCGCCGAAGCGGAGCCGCACCCGCGCGACCCAGTGGACTTTCACCAGCGTGCCGTCGTAGCTCCACGGCGTGTTCGGCAGGCGCACCGCGAACGTCCCCGGGTTGGGCAGTTCCGGCAGCGTGCCGGCGGCCGCGGTCCAGTCCTCGAAGTGGATCACGCCCAGGTCTTCGGTTCCCTTCCCGGACGTGTGCCACAGCACCGACACCTCAACGCTGTCGGCGTCGGCCGGCGGCCCGCCCGGAAGCACGAACGCACCGCGGACCTCGTCGCCGGGGTGAAACCGGTCGCCGGTAACTTCGACGCGCACCTCGGGCTCACCCCGCATAGCCGCCCCCCGGCCGCACCACGACCTCGAACCCGCGCCCGTACGGCAGCACGCCCAGCACGCGGCCCCACACCGTCACCTTCCACGTCACCGAATTCTTCTTCGCCTCGAACGAGTGCATCGCCCCGGCCGGCACCCGCAGCGTGAAGTCCGTGGGCGCCGCGGGCAGCGGTTCCGGCAACTCGGCGAGCTCCTTCGCCGCCTCGCAGCGCTCGGTGCTCTGGGTCGTGCCCGCCTGGTACGTCGCCGCCTCGGTACACACCAGCGCCACGCCCACCTTTCGCAGCCGGCACGGGCCCAGCTGCGCCACCCGCCCGTGGTACGTGCCGCCGGGCTCGAACGGGTGGGCGTCCACTTCTACCGTCACCTGGCCGGTCAGCATGGCGACCACCCACGCGCCGGCGGCGACGACGCCGACGACGACCAGCACCAGGCCGATCAGCACGAACGGGATGAGAAACACCATCAGGAACCACTCGGGCTGCCCGCGCTGGACGGCGAGCACGGCCTGCCAAACGAACACGCTGACGATGCCGTTCCAGAACACCGCCACGCCGAGGACGCCACGCAGGCGCAGCCGGCGCTGAGGTCGGCGGGCGGCAGGCGGCGTGCGAACTCGCGGCCGGGGAGCGACGGGTCGGCCGGCACCGTCGGGAAAGCGTCGGGGACGGCGGGGGTTGCGGTGAGTTCCGAACGCCGCGGCGGCTTCGGGGTCAGCACCGCGGCCTTCTCCGGCGACGGGGCGGCGCGCTTCAGGCGTTCCGGCAGCGCCTTCAGGTACGGCCACGCGAGGAAGCTGAACAGCACGCCGGGGGCGAAGAACACGACCGGCGCCACCCACCCGGGGGCGCCGAGAACCTGTGCGGCGATCACTCCGCCGATCGACAGCACCGCGACGAGCAGGAACGCCCCGACGACCGGCGCGAGCAGCGGCCACGCCGCCCGCTGTTCGGGGGTCATCTCGACGCCGGAGGCGCGGGCGCGGCGGACGGCCAGCACCACGAGCCCGACGACGTACAGGATCGGGACGCCGAACATGATGCCGGCGACGACCGGCAGCGGCGCGTCGAACCCGACGCCGGCGCCGACCGCGCCGGCGAATCCGAGGAGGCCGGCGAACACGAGGCCGGCGAACAGCAAGCACCCGTGTAGCGGCTTCGGCGGGGCGTCGGGGTCGGCCATGCGCCGAGTAGACCACGCCCGCCCCGCCGACGCAACTGCCGGTCACTGCGCCGGGCGCACCTCCCACCGGCGAGCCTGCGGCGCGGCCAGCTTGTACACCTCCGCCTGCGCCGCGTCGGCCTCGGCGCGGCGCGTCGCAAGCTCGGCCGCGCGCCGCTTCTGGCCCGCCGGCGTGCTCCAGTACGGGTCGCCGTTCAGCAGGATGCCGCGGAACCGGCCGTGAACGATCCTGTTCTTATCGTTGATCGCCTTCAGCACCGCGTTCCCCTGCTCCCACACCGGGCCGGTCGTGACGGTGCCCAGGTTCACCCCGTCGGCCAGTTGCTTCGCCGTGTACTTCGCCACCTCCTTGCCGTCGATCTTCACGGCGTAGTTGCCCTCGGCCAACCCCTTCACCGTCAGCCCGTAGCGGTTCAGGTCGCGCAGCTCGTTCGTGTACGGCAGCATCGGCAGCCAGTCCTTCTGCACGGGCAGCGGCAGCGCGTCGTCGAGCCGGGTGAACGTCACCCCGTCCTTGCCGGCCTTCAGCTCCGTCACCATCGCCCCCTTCGCCGCGATGCCGCCGGCCGCGGTCAATTCCACCTCGCTCGCCGCCGCCGGCGCCTTCAGACCGGTGAGGATGGCGTGGGCCATCAGCAGTCCGCCCGGGGGCGACGTGTGAAACCCGTCGTAGTACGGCACCGCCGACTTCGCCTTCGGATCCACTTCCTCCATGCGGTCGGTCGCGGCCTTGGTGATCGCGTACTGGTCCACGAACGCGAACCCGTACTTCCCGGCGAGGCCGGCGAGCGGGGCGTAGAACTGCTTCTGCGTCACCACGTACTCGGCGCCGTTGCTCTTGTTCCGCTTGTCCACGGCGTTCGGCGACAGCAGCGCCACGCGGACGCCGGCGTCCTTCGCCATCTTCAGCATCGCCTCGGTCCGCTCCGCGAACTGCTTGGCGCGGTTGGCGTCGAACTTGCCGTAGCCGCCGTCGTTCATCCCGAAGTTGATGGTGACGGCCGTCGGCTTCTCGTCGAGGACGTGGCTCTGGAACCGGCCGGCGCCGCCGCCGGCGGTGTCGCCGCCGATGCCGGCGTTGAGGAAGCTCATCTTCCCGTTCGGGAACCGCGTGGTGAGGTACAGCTCGACGTAGGTGCTGTACTGGTACTGCTCGGTGATGCTGTCGCCGAGGAAGACGACGCGGTCGCCGGGGCGGAAGAAGAACTCGCCGGGCGAGGCGGGAGCTTTGTCGTCGGCGCCGGCCGGCGCGGGCAGCGCCGCGGCGGCGACGAGCAGCGCGGCGGGGAGGAGGCGGACCACGGGCGGACCTCGTGTGGGGAGTGGGGCACCGCTAGAATAGCGGGATGGAGCCGTACCTGAATCTGCTGCGCGACGTGTACACACGCGGCATCGACAAGCCGCAGCGGGCCAAGGTCGGCGGCCGCAGCCTCCTCTGCCGCAGCCTGTTCGCCCCCAACCCGATCCGCCTCGACCTGGCCGCCGGCTTCCCGCTCCTTACCACAAAGCGGATGGCGATTCGGCCCGTCGCCGTCGAGCTGCTGTGGTTCCTCAGCGGTTCCACGAACAATAACGACCTGCTCGCGCAGAACGTCCGCATCTGGGACGCCTGGGCCGACCCCGTCACCGGCGAACTCGGCCCCGTGTACGGCAAGCAGTGGCGCCGCTGGGAGGCCGCCGACGGCCGGCGCGTCGATCAGATCACCGAACTGGTGCAGAACGTCCGGGCCGTCGCCGCCGACCCGTGGCACCCGGCGGCCCGGCGGCTGCTCCTCACCGCGTGGAACCCCGGCGACATGCCGCCGCCGACCACACCGACCGGCTGCCACACCCTCGCCCAGTTCAACGTCACCGCCGGCCGGCTGTCGTGCCACCTGTACCAGCGCTCCGCAGACATGCTCCTCGGCGTGCCGTACAACATCGCGTCCTACGCCCTGCTCACGCACCTGCTCGCCAGGGTCACCGGCCTCGGCGTCGGCGAGTACGTCCACTCGTTCGGCGACGCCCACGTCTACGAGAACCACTTCGAGCAGGTCGCCGAGCAGCTCACGCGCACGCCGCGGCCGCTGCCCACGCTCGTCCTCGCCGACGACATCACCAGCCTGGACGACGTGCGCGTCGATCAGATCAGCGTGGCCGGCTACGACCCGCACCCGCCGATCCGCGGCGAGGTCGCCGTCTGAGATTCTTCCGCGCCCACCGGGTGCGGGTTGCGGAAACATGTCACGCGATTAGACTGACCTCGGGCCAAATTCCGATCGGTCGCAATCAATTTCTGCGTAACGGGTTGCGTCACTCGCCTGGTAGGCCGTCCGTCTCGCGGCCGGCGATCGTCGCCAGGGCGAACAGAATCCGCGGGTCCCCACGGTCGGTGAAGAACCGCACCGAGCCGTCGGCGAAGCCCCAGTTGGCGCCGCCGGCGTGGGTGCCGCCGAACTGGCCGCCGCGGGCCATCAGTGGCCCCGCGCCCGCGGCGTCGTTCAGCCCGCGCACCGTGGCCGACCCGCCTCGCAGCCACGGCCCGAGGTCGCCGGACCGTTCCCCGAGCAGCAGCGACTGACTGAGGCCGTCGGTTATGTAACTAAACGGCGTCGGTCGGTCGTAGCGGAAGCAGCCGGCGCGCGGCGGGGCGGCACCCGGCGGGTCGGGCAGCACGAGTTCCGCGGCGTCGGCGCCGAGGCCGGCGATCCCCACGTAGCTGGTCGGGGCGGGGGCCGAGTGGTCGGCGGCAGGCGGGTCGGCGGGGCACAGCGCGGCGCGCAGGCGGGTGCGGGCGACGGTCTGGTTCGCAGCCGCGGGGAACGGTTCGAGCGTCTTCAGCCCCGCGAGAAGCGGCCCGGCGTCCTGCCGCTTCTGGTCGAGGCCGGGGAGGACGCGCGGGAACCAACTCAGGCGGTCGTCCGGGGCGACACCGGCGAGGGCGACCGTGCCGGCGGGGATCTCGCTCGGCAGGCGGTCCGGGTCGCCGACCTTCGGGTCGACGTGGTGGGCGGCGAACAGGCCGATCTCGCGGAGGTTGGCGGCGCAGGTCACGTCGCCGGCGGCGCGGCGGTAGCGGAGGATGTACGTGGCGACGAACCCGACCGCGACCAGTAGCACGAACCCCGCCGCCGCCGCCGCCGCCCACCGCCGCATGACGCGCCCCCCGGAGTGACTGGGGGATGGTGTAGGGGAAAGCGATCGCCCCAGCCGGGCCGACGGCCCCGGGGCACGACGGATTCCGCGCGACGCGCCGGCCGCCCCGCCGACGATACACGGAGGAGGTTCACGGGTGACACCGACCGCCACCGGCCTGACCCGCCTCGTCGGACCGACCGACGCCGACCTGCTGACGCGTTTCGTTGCCGCCCGCGACGACGCGGCGTTCGCCGAGTTGGTCCGCCGCCACGGCCCCGCCGTGCTGGCCGTCTGCCGCCGCCTCACCGGTCATCTTCAGGACGCCGAAGACGCCTTCCAGGCCGCGTTCCTCGTGCTGGCGCGGAAGGCCGACCGCGTCCACCCCGGCGAGCCGGTGGCCGGGTGGCTGGTCGGCGTCGCGGTGCGGGCGGCGCGGAACGCCGCCGCCCGGGCGTGGCGCCGGCGCGGCCGCGAGGCGCTCGTCGAAGTCGTGCCCGACGTGTCCGCGCGCGGCGCCGAGCCGTTCGACCCGGACGCCGCGGCCGCGGTGCTGGACGAGGTCGGCCGGCTGCCCGCGTTCCTGCGGTCAGCGGTGATCCTGTGCGAGCTCGAAGGCCGCTCGCGGTTCGCCGCGGCGCGGGAACTCGGGGTCGCCGAAGGGACCTTGAGCAGCCGCCTGGCCGCGGCGCGGAAGCGCCTCGCCGCGCGGCTCGCGGCCCGCGGCTTCGCCCCTGCGGTGCTCGCCGTCCTGGCCCCCGCCGTCGTGCCGCGGCGGCTCCAGGCAGCCACCGCGGACCTCACCACCACCCCCGTTCCCGGTTCCGTATCCACCCTCGCCCGCGGAGTGCTGCCGATCATGGACGTTCGCCGCCTCTCGCTCGTACCCCTCCTCGCCGGCCTGGCCGCGGTCGCCGCGCTCGCCATCCCCGGCGCGTCCGCCCCGCCGCCGCCGACGGCTCCCGCGCCGCGGGCCGCGGCCGCCCCCGCGGCCGCGGCCGGGCCGAACAAGCTATTCTTCTGCCACGGAGACGACTTCTACCTGTGCGACCCGGACGGCCGCAATGGCCGCGTCGTGTCGCACCCCGAGTGCCCCGACCCGCACCCGGACGCCTTCTCGCTCTCGCCGGACGGGAAGACGGTGGTCTACGCGATGAACAAGGGGAACCCCGGCGCCCGCGTCCAACGGCTCCTCCTGTTCGCCGCCGACGGCACCGGCCCGGCGACCGACATCGGCGACGGCCGGGCCACGATGGGCTACCGCTGGTCCGGCGACGGCACCCGAATCGCCGTGATGAGCGGCGACGACGAGGCGAAGGACGCGGCGACGGCCAACATCCGGCACGAGGTCGTGGACGTGGCGACCGGCCGCCGCACCCGCCTGCCGGTACCGAGGGACCACTACGTCACCGACTGGTCGCGGGACGGGGAGCGCTTCGTGACGTGCCAGATCGGTGTGCTCACGGACGGCCGCGAGACGTGCCGCACCTGGCTCCTCGACCGCCACGGGAAGACCGTCCGTGAGATCGGCGCGCCGGAAAAGCTGATGGCGGCCGGGGGGCGGCTCTCGCCCGACGGGCGGCGCGTCCTGTGCAGCGCCCTCCGCCCGGACGACGACCGCGACACCGGACTCCTGTACGTCTTCGACCTGGCGACAGGGAGCACGACGCCGGTGGTGGGCGTACCGCCCGGCGGGCACCTGGGCGGCTGCTGCTGGTCGCCCGACGGCCGGCGGATCGCGTACACCTGGCAGTCGAACCGCGTCGAGCCGAAGCCGGGCCACCTGGACCCGAACCAGAAGATCGAGCTGCGGGCGATCGTGTGCGACCCCGACGGGCGGAACGCGACGGTGGTGGCCTCCGACCGCTCGACGGCGGGCAACTGGTCGTTCGGGTCGATCGACTGGCGGTAGCCGCGGTAGGAGTGCGGCGTAGCACCGCGGTGCTACGCCGCAAGCGGCGGAACCTATCTCCCCAGTTGCACCAGTTGCGTCACCCCGCGGGTGGGCAGCTCGCCCTTCTCCAGCACCGTGTCCACCAGGTAGTACAGCAGCTCCCGGAACGCCTCCGGCTCCACCGCGTCGGCCAGCGCCTCGGCCTTCGCCCGGAACTTGTCCACCAGCGCGTCCGCCTTCCCGAAGACGTCCGCGGCGAAATAAATGTCGCGCACCCGCGGCAGCACGTCCTCGCCCTTCGCCCGCAGCAGGTGGAGCAGCTCCTCGCGGCGGGCCGGGGTGCTCCCCTCCAGCGCCAGCGCCAGCAGCAGCGTCGGCCGGGCCGCCAGCACGTCGCCGCCGGCCGTCAGCTTGTTGTCGTCGTCGCCGGTCCAGTCCTTGATGTCGTTGAGGATCTGGAACGCCACGCCGACGTTGCGGCTGAAGTCGGCGATCATCTTCTCGTAACTCTCGACCGGGCCGGCGAGGCGGGCGCCGGTGTACAGCGCCGCCTCGAACGCGGGGCTCGTCTTCAGCGCGTAAATCTTCAGCGCGTCAAGTGTGGTCAGCGCCTGGTCGGTGGCGTCGCGCCACAGCAGCTCGGCGCCCTGCCCTTCGCTCAGTTTGAGGTGCGCGTCGGCGAGCTTGTCGAGGACGTCCGCGGCGACTTCGGCGCCGAGCGCCTTGCGGTCGCGGCTCACGAGGCGGTAGCCGAGGCCGATCAGGTAGTCGCCGACGTTGATGGCGACGCCGGTGCCGTGGGTGCGGTGCAGCGTCTCGACGCCGTACCGGTAGGCGTCGTCGTCCTCGATGTCGTCGTGGACGAGGCTCGCCTTGTGGAACGTCTCGATGGCCAGCGCCGCGTGCTTCACGGGGTCGGCAATCGTCCAGCCGTCGGCGGCGCGGGTGGCGGCGGCGCCGGTGAGGGCGTCGTGGGCGGCGAGGACGATGAACGGGCGGCTCCGCTTCCCGCCGCGGGCGAGGAAGTCGTAGGCCAGCGCCTCGTGCCGGGCGAGCGGGTCCGCGGCCGCGGCGCCCTGGCGGGCCTTCGGCACCAGCCGCGTCAGCTCGGGCTCGTCGAACATGACGTTCGCGGCCCGCATCAGGTGCATGTACGTCTTGGTGGTCGTCTCGGGCGGCGGGGTGTGGAGGCCGATCGACTCGAACACCCAGTCGTTGTCCACCGACGTGTTCTTGCAGTTGCTCGACAGCAGCGGCGTGGCGATACACGGGATGCCGGCCAGCAACACCTTGTCGAACGCCTTCTCCAGCACGTTCAGGCACGCCACCCCGACGATGGCGTCCACGTGGCCGCTGACGATGATCTTCAGCACGATCGGCGTGCCCTCGCTCACCAGCACCTTGTAGCCGAGTTGCTCGGCCTTTGTGCGGAAGTCGCCGACCTCGCAGGCGCCGCACTTCTTGCAGTCGAGGCCGAGGTCGTCGTACTCGGCGGGGCAGCCCTCGGCGTTCTTCAGGCAGTGCGGCAGGAGCATGAGCCGGCGGTGGAACGGGATGGCCGCCACCTGGTCGCGCCAGAACTCGTTCGACAGCATCACCATCGTGAACCCGAGGTACTCGCCGCCGAGCCCGAGCCGGGCTAGTACCGATTCGCTCATCTCCTTCGCGCCGTCCCGCGACAGCGGCTTCGACTTGTCGAGCGTGGCCACGAACGCCTGCACGGCGGCGCGCACGCGGTCGCGCAGCTCGCGCGTCTCGGGCACGGCCTTGAAGGCGGCGGTGTTCAGCTTCGGCGGCTGGGTCGGCGGCCGCTCGGGCGGGATGTCGAGGGCGTGGTCCACAGAGGCATCCTTCGGGCGGACGACGGGCGTTGGGCGGTCGAGTCAGGATACGGAGCGGGGGCGGGCCGGCAGTGGGGGACACCCCAGTCTGCCAGACCCGCCCCCGGATGCAACCGTAATCCGCGCCGGACGTTGGCGAGCGGCGGGGCGTAAGTCCGCCGGTAGGGCTCACGAGGCATACCGCGCCCCCCCCGCGGGCTTACGCCCCGCCGCTCGCCTCACTTCAGTTCTGACTCCGCAGTTCCAATCGGAATTCGTTGGCCCCTTCCTTCACCTCGACGCGGAGCGGGCTCGCCCCGGGCGTCGCGTAACGGGTCGGGATGGTGTTCTTGGGCGGCTCCTCGCCGTCGTAGTAGCCGCGGCCGGTCTTCGCCACCGTCACCGTGTACTGACCGACCGGCACCCCGTCCGACTTCGTGTACGTCGAGAACGGCACCACCCCGGCCGCGTCCGTCAGCCCGTCGGCGACGTAGCTGTACACGTCTTTGCCCGTCTTGTCCTTGCCGAACTTGTGCAGCGCAACCGTGGCGCGGGCCAGCGGCTGGCCGTCGAGCAGAACGGTCGCCTTGGCGAGGTGCGTCGGCAGCATCTTCCGCACCACGCCGGTCTCGTCGCTCTCCGGCTCCCGCAGGTTTTCCGGCAGGATGCCGTCGAGCATCACGTTGGCGATCAGCGGCGCGTCGGCCTTCATGGTGATCCAGGCGACGTGGTCGAACTCGCCGTACTCGACACCGCGGAGCTTGCTGCCGCCGCCGGTGGTGGCGAGCTGGTAGTAGTTGTTGCCGTTGCGGACGAACTTCTGGTAGCGGTGGACGTGACCGCAGAACACCGTGTACTTGCGGCCGCCGAGCGCCTCCTCGACGGCGCCCCAGCCGTTCTTCGTCAGGTCCTTCGCGGTCCAGATCGGCTTGTGGAGGAACACGAACGTCCAGCGGGCGTCGCGGTTGGCGGCGAGGGTCGTCTTCACCCACTCCCGCTGCTCGGGGTCGATGGTGCCCATCTCGTCCGGCGGCGTTTCCGAGTTCAGGCACAGGAACAGGCACTTCTCGTAGGTGAAGCTGTAGTACCGCTTGCCGTACCGCTGGCCCCACATCTTGGACTGCATCTCGTTGGTCAGGTCGTGGTTGCCCGGCACGTAGAAGAACGGCGCCTGGAACTTCTTCACGTACCCGTCGAACTGGTCCCACTCGGCGGCCACCACGTCTTCCTTCGTGCTGTACCCCTCGATGAGGTCGCCGACGGACATGACGAACTCGGGCTGGAGCAGGTTAACCTGCTGGACGGCCTTGCTGAACACCTTCTCGCGGTGGCCGCCGGTACGGTCGGAGACGACGGCGAACTGGAACTGGCCGTTGCCGGCGTTGGGGCGGGTGCCGGTCCAGGGGTTCTTGTCGCCGGGTTCGAGGCCGCCGAACCCGCCGCCGGGGCCGGCCGCCGTGACGGCGGTGGGGCGGTTCTGCGACGCGACGACGACGACGGCGAGCACAGCGAGCACGGCGGCGGCGAGGAGGAGCTTCTTCACGGCGGGGGCTCCGGCGGGGCGGGGTGGGGCTCAAGCCCCAGTGGCGAGTTCGGTCAGAATACCCCGCCACCCCCCGGTGCGGAAGCGCCGGTCCGCCGAAGTTCGCGGAACTTTCACCCACGCCGTCGGGGTATACTTTTGACCCGCGCCCCATCCGGACGCTAGGATGGACGCTCCGCACTACACTGGAGACTTGGCATGACCCGCCGGACCGCGCCCGGGGTGTCGGCCCTTCTACTGATGCTCGCGACCTCCGCCCCCACGGCCGCCGCCGAGCCGGCGCGCGGGTCGTTCCGCTACGACCCCGTAGACGACGCCACCCACCTCGTCCCCGAGCGCTACCGGATGCCGGCGCGTGACTTCGACTACGCGCTCGCCCCGCGGTACGAGCTGCCGCACGCCAACGTCGCCGTCTTCGACCTGACGTTCCCGTCGGCGGTAAAATCGGCCGTTCCCGCCAACGACACCGTGCACGCGGAGTTCTTCCTCCCGAAGGGCGCGTCGGCCGGGGCGAAGGTGCCCGGCGTCGTGATGCTGGACATCCTCGACGGCCGCGGCCACGTCGCGCGGGCCGAATCGGTATGGCTGGCGCAGCACGGGGTGGCGTCGCTGTTCGTGTACATGGCGCACTACGGCCCGCGCCGCCCGGCCGGCAGCCCGATCCGGCTGCTATCGCCGAACGTCGAGCAGACGATGGCCGGCATCCGCCAGACGGTACTGGACTGCCGCGCCGCGACGGCGTGGCTGGCGGCCCGGCCGGAGGTGAACGCCGACAAGCTCGGGTTCGTCGGCACCAGCCTCGGCAGCATCGTCGGGGCTAACGTGGCCGCCGCCGAGCCGCGGCTGAAGAACGTGTGCCTGCTCCTGCCCGCCGGCGGCCTCGTGGACGCGCTCTACGACCACCCGCAGGCGAAGCCGTACACCGGCCTGCTGGACCTCGTCGGCGGCAAGGAGGGGCTGAAGCGGATCGTCGCCCCGATCGACCCGCTGACGTACGCCCCGCAGCTGCGGCAGCGGAACCTGCTGATGGTCGCCGCCACCCGCGACGACGTGCTCCCGCCGAGCGCGGCGCGGGCGTTGTGGGAGGCGTGCGGCCGGCAGACGATCGTCTGGGTGGACGGCACCCACGTCGGGGCGGCGGCGAACATCGTGCCCGCGATGCGGGCGGTCACCGATCACGTGTCGCGGTAGGGGGGTGGGTCATGGTGCGGGCGCTGGGAATCGTCGGGCTCTTGGTGTTCGCCGCGACCGTCCACCGGGCCGTGGCGGACGAGCCGAAGGCCGGCGAGGCGGCGCCGGCCGACCCGACGGCGCAGCTGCTGGCGAAGCTCCGCCAGCCGCTCGCGCTGGCGCCAGCCGACGAGCTGCAACTCCCCGAGTTCGCCGCCCAGGTCGAGAAGGTGACCGGCATCCCGGTGTCGATCAACCGCGACGCCTTCCGCGGCGACAACAGCCGCCCGGAGGAGATTACCGTCCGCGTGGCGGGGGCGAGGAAGCTAGCCGGCACGGTGGTGCTGCGGGCCGCACTCGGCGGCGAGGGGCTGACGTACCTCGTCCGCCGCGACCACGTCGAGATCGTGCCGACGGCGTTCGCCCTGCGGGAGTCGCGGCAGCCGGTGAAGACCGACGCGAACGGCGACCCGGTGGCGGCGTACCCGCTGGTGTCGGCGGTGGTGAAGAACGTGCCGCTGAACGCGGCCCTCGACGACCTCGCGGCCGACCACGACCTGACGGTGATTCTTTCGCCCCAGGCCGGCGACCAGAAGGCGGCGTTCGTGAGCGCCCGGCTGCTGAACGTGCCGGCCGACAAGGCGGTCGAGCTGCTGGCGCTGCAAGCCGACCTGCGGGTGGTGAAGCGCGGCCCGGCGTTCCTGGTGACCACGAAGGACCACGCCGAGGGCCTGTTCAACGAGCGGATGGACCGGTTGCGGCAGCAGGCCGAGCTGGAGAACCAGCGGCGCCCGGTCGGCGGCTGCTTCATCGGCCAGCCGGGGCTGGGCGTCTGCGGGTTCGGCGGGTGCAACGGGAACCTCGGCATCGCCGGCGGGCAGCCGGGCCAGCCACCCGCCCCGCCCGGCGGCGGCCTGACCGGGTTCGGCGGGCTCGGCATGATCGGCGTCGGCGGCAAGATCGGCTTCGGTGGGGAGTACGGCATCTGACCGGCGGCGGCTCACACCCGCAGGCGCCCGCCGAGCCGCGTGCCGGTCCCCACGTGCGGCCCCGGGTGGTACACTACCTGTGCCGCGACCGCGGACCGGGGGCGTCGGACGACGCCCCCCGCGGGCGGCACTACGGGGACGTGCGATGGCTGTGCCGACGGGTGAGGTGGTGGCCCGGCCGATGGTGGCGCGGGCGTGCGGGTGCATGCGCGAGTTCCAGCACTACAAGGTGGACAAGTACCGGGCCCAGCGGCTGGCCAAGTTTCAGGGCACCCGGTGCGAGGACTGCGTCGCCAAGCTGAACGAGCAGCAGAAGCAGGCCGCCGCGCAGCTGCCGAAGAAGGGCGAGGCGTTCCAGGCACTACCGACCGGCACGCAGCTCGCACTGTCGAGGCTGCCCGACGGCACCTGGGGTGGCTCGCTGACGGCCGAAGGGCGGTCCGTGACCGGCACCGGCGAAAGCCCTCACGGGCTGACGATCGCGCTGGCCCGCCAGTGGGTGCTGGAGGCCCGCGGCCCCGGTGAGGCGCCGAAGCCCACCGCCGCCGCACCTTCACCGAAGCCGCCGGCCGCGCCGAAGCCGCTGCCGGCCGGCGTGCGAAAACCGTAACTCTCGGAATGACCACTTCCCAGTGACCCACCAATGACCAAGTAAGACAGCGGGTGCTGTCCTTGGTCATTGGTGGGTCACTGGGAAGTGGTCATTTTCTATCCGAGCCATCCCGGCGCCTCGCCGGCCGGCGGCAGCGCCACCACGAACAGGCTGCTGATGTGCGGGTGCGCCTTCACCTCCGCCAGCGCCGCCTCGCTCGGCGGGCTGTCCAGGTTCAGGATGCCCACCGCCTCTCCGCCCGGCGCCGCCCGGCCGACCGTCATCTGGGCGATGTTCACCCCGTGCTTGCCGAAGATGGTGCCGACGAACCCGATCAGGCCGGGCACGTCGCGGTGGACGAACACCAGCAGGACGCCGTCCAGGTAGCCTTCCATCCGAAAGCTGTTGAGCTGGACGAGCCGCACGTACTGGTCGCCGAACAGCGTCCCGGCCGCGACGCTCGTGCCGCCCTCGCTCTCCACCTCGGTGTGCATCAGCGCCGCGAAGTCGCCCTTCCTCGGGTTGCTCGACTCGGCCAGCTCGATGCCGCGCTCCCGGGCGAACACCTCGGCGTTCACCAGGTTCACGCCGCTCAGCCGGTACTCCAGCAGCCCCGCGGTGAAGGCGGCCGTCAGAAGTCGCGTCTTCTTCCCGGCCAGGTCGCCCTTATACGTCAGCGTCGCCTTGCGGACGGCACCGTGCGTCAGCTGCGCGTGCAGGAGGCCGAGCCGCCGCGCCAGGTCGACGTACGGCCGCACCTCGGCCAGCTCGCGCGGGTCCACGCTCGGCGCGTTCACGGCGTTGGCCACCTGCCCCTTGAGCAGGAAGTCGGCGATCAGCTGCGCCGCCTCGACGGCGACGTTCTCCTGCGCCTCGACCGTGCTCGCCCCGAGGTGCGGCGTGAGCACGACGTTCGGCGCCGTCAGCAGCGGCTGGTCGGCGGTGGTCGGCTCGGCGGTGAACACGTCCACGCCGGCGCCGCCGATGGTGCCGGCCTTGAGCGCCGCGGCGAGCGCCGACTCGTCGATGATGCCGCCCCGGGCGACGTTCAGCACGACGGCGGTCTTCTTCATCAGGCCCAGTTCGCGGGCGCCGACCAGTCCCTTCGTCTCGGCGGTGGCGGGAACGTGGATCGTGAGGAAGTCGGCGAGCGGCAGCAGCTCGTCGAGCGAGTTGACGGTCCGCAGCCCGAGCTCCGCGGCCTTCGCGGCGGTGACGAACGGGTCGAGCGCCACGACGGTCATGTCGAGGCCGACGGCGCGGCGGGCGACCTCGCGGCCGATGCGGCCGAGGCCGACGACAGCGAGCGTCTTGCCGGCGAGCTGGCTGCCGACGAACTTGTTGCGGTCCCACCCGCCGGCCTTCATGACGGCGTCGGCGGCGGCCACCTTGCGGGCCACGGCGAACATCAGCGCCACCGTGTGCTCGGCGGCCGACACGGTGTTGCCGCCGGGGGTGTTCATCACGACGATGCCGCGGCGGGTGGCGGCGGCCACGTCGATGTTGTCCACGCCGACGCCGGCGCGGGCGATGGCCCGGAGCTTGCCCGGGTTCTCCAGCGCCTCGGCGGTCACCTTGGGTTGCGAGCGGACGATGGCGGCGTCGAACTCGCGGAGGGCGGCGGCGAGGTCGGCGCCTTTCAGGCCCAGGCGGGTCTCGGCGTCGATGCCGGCGGCCCTGAGGAGTTCGAGTCCGGCGGGTTCGAGCTTGTCGGCGATCAGGACGCGCGGCATGGCGGTCGGGTTCCTCGCGGGAAGGAGAGCGGCTGTTGTTGTACGGCGCGGGCCGCGGCGACGCCGCTTCACCCGCCGCCCGCCGCCACTTCCTCCGCCCACGCCGCCCGCAACCGCGTTAGCACCGGCCCCGCTACCGGGAACGCGCGCGACTGGCCCGGCCCCCGCGCGAAGCCCCGCACGCCGACCGGGCCGCACCCGCTGCCGCACAGGATCAGCTCCGTGGCCGCCCCGCCGGCGAGCCGCGCGATCGAGACGCCGGGCTCCTTCCGGACCGGGACGCCGAGCCTGCCGAGCAACTCGGCCGCGACCCGCAACGAGATGCTGTCCAGCGCCGCCCCGTCGGGCGGGAAGTACACCGCCCCCAAGGCCACGCTGAAGACGCCACCGATCGGCGTGTCGAGCACCCCGTCCTGCGTCTCGACCGCCGGCACCGCGTCGGCGTCGGCCCACCCGCGGACGGTCCGCTCGGCGACGTGCCACAGCATCCGGCTGCGGTGCTTCACCCGCGGCGGCAGCAGGTCTTCCGCCTGCGTCGTCTGCGTCCCGGCCACGGCCAGCACCACGCCCTCCTCTGCGAAGCGGGCGTAGCGCGCGGGCACCGGGTAGGTCACCATCCCGAGCGTCGGCGGGCCGTTCGTGGGTTCGCCGACGTAGAACCCGAGCGGCCCCGGCGTGGCGAACGTCACCACCTGCAACTCGCCGTCGGCCGGGAGGAGCACTCCGTTCCGCGCCACCAACTCCGTGGCGATCGCGGTCAGCTCGTCGTCCGTGGCGGCGAGGGGGACGTAGCAGGCGGCGCAGTCGCGGCGGAAGCGCGCGAGGTGGTCGGCCCAGCGGAACAGGCGGCGGCCGTAGGTGCGGGCGTTGTCCACGACGGTGGCGCCGGACACGAACCCGGCATCGTGCAGCGGCAAACTCGCTTCCGCGAACGGGATGAAGCGGCCGTTCAGGTAGGCGACGGTCACGTCGGCACCGGAACGAGGGCGAGCACCTCCGGGCGCGGGTGCGGCAGGAAGTGCGTTCGGCCGTGCCGCTGAACTTCGAGAATCAGGTCGGGGCCGACCATGCTCGGGGGGCCGGGGCTGGCGTCGGGCGCGCGCGCCACGACCTCCTCGCGGACGGCGTCGGGGTCGGCGCCGCAGGCGACGAGGTAGAGCCAGAGCGCGGTGGGGCCGCGGTAGCAGCCGCCGCCGCAGTGGACGTAGACGTGCGCCCCGGGCTGCGTCGCCATGCGGTGCAGCTCGTCGAGGACGTGCAGCGCGGTGCTGGTGGGGATGCGGCGGCTGTCGTCGAGGGGGAACCAGGCGACCTCGCGGAACGCGCCGTCGCCGGCCGCGACCTCGCTCGGCCGGCCGGACACGTTGACGACGTGCGTGACGCCGCGGGCCAGGAGAGGCGCCGTCCAGTCGGCGGGCGGGAAACGGCCGACCGACAGCGCCTCGGTGATGCGGTAGATCACGGCAGTTCCCCCGGGTGCGGCGGAGGAATTGTAGCGGCCAACCCCGGCAGCTCCTCCTTCACGCCAACGCCGCTGGCGCCGGCGCGGGTCACGGCGGCGGCCAGCGCCGCCACGCGCCGCGCCGCGTCGGCCGGCGACACGCCGCGGGCGTGGACGTTCGACACAAGATTGCGGTCGGCGTCGGTGTGGCCCGGCCGCGGACGGTACGCCAGGTAGGCGCTCAAGCTCTCGGCCGTCGCCAGGCCCGGCCGCTCGCCGATCAGCAGCACCACGACCGCCGGATCGAGCAACTCGCCCACGTCGTTCAGGACGCCGACCCGGCAGTTCCAGACCGCGAACGGCCGGCCGAACGTCCAGCCGCGCGCCGCCGCCGCCGCCGCCAGCAGCGGCAGCAGCGCCGGCACCTGTGCGGCCACCGCCGTCGCCGACAGGCCGTCGCCGATCACGACCTGGAGGTCGGCCCCGCGCGGGCACTCGGCCGTGACGCGCTCCCTCGCCGCGCCGTCGAGCCGGCGGCCGAGGTCGGGGCGCGTCAGGAACTCGGTGCGCGAGCCGGCGTGGGTGTTCACGGCGAACAGTCGGTACTCGTCCACCAGCGGCCCGAGGCGGTCCAGGTCCAGCTCGGCGTGAACCGCGTCGCGGGCGGCGGCGTGGTCCTCGCGGAGTTGCAGCCACGTCGCGGTGCGGTAGCCCGGCCCGGCGCGGCCGGCGAGCACCCGCGCCGGCGTTCGCGCCAGCAGTTCCGCCACCGGATCGAGCGGTGACAGCGGGGCGTCACTCATCGCGGCCCCCGGTCAGGACGCCGCGCGGCGGGCCGGGGAAGGTGCGGCGGGCGTGGCCGAACCAGCCGACCGTCAGCAGCGCCACCATGCCAAGCACCACGTACGCGGCCTGGTCGTTCGGCGGCTGCACGCCGACGACGATGAGCCCGACGCACGCGACGACGCTCACCACCGCCAGCGGCCGGTACCAGATGCCGAGCGTCCACGGGCCGAACGCCGTCCACCACCGGCCGTGCGCCAGCAGCCCGATCGCCGTCGGCACCACGTACGAGACGTACAGGAAGATCACGCACACCGCCGTGATGGTGGTGTACACCGGGGTGTACGCGGTGAACGCGACCGCCGCCACGGCCACGCCCCACACCGCGACCGGCGGCGTCTGGAACCGCGGCGACACCCACCGCACGGCCGCGTGGAACGGCATCCCGCCGTCCCGTGCGAACGCGAACGCCATCCGCGACGCCGACGTGACCGTCGCCAGCCCGCACAGGTACTGCGCCACCACCGCCGCGCCGAACAGCGCCGTCGCCAGCCAGCCCGGCACCGCCGCCGTCAGCGTGTGCGCGAACGCCTTCTCGCCGAGCACCGCGGCCGCGTCCGGGTCCGGCATCGCCAACACCACGGCGCAGAGCATCACCCACCCCGCGACGCCCGACACCAGCACCGACCGCACGATGCCGCGCGGCACCGCGTCCGCCGCGTGAACCGTCTCCTCCGCGGCGTGGGCCGAGGCGTCGAACCCGGTGATGGTGTACGCCGGCAGCAGCAGCCCGAGCGTGAACAGCAGCGCGAGCGAGCCCGTCTCCGGCCACACGTTCCCGCCCGCCTCGCCGCTGTAGTTCGTCACCGTCAGGAGGCGCACGAAGTCGAGCGACGGCGCGTAGGCGAGCAGCGCCAGCGTCAGCGCCGCGGACGCGGCGAGAATCCACCAGCCGCTGAAGTCGGTGAGGACGCGGGTGACGCGGATGCCGAGGTGGTTCACCGCCGCCTGCGACGCCGTCATGAGCGCGACGACGAGGAATTGCAGCCGCAACCCGGCCGGGTCGGCGGCGTCGAACGCCGGGTCGAACGCGGCCGCGGCGAAGCGGAAGGTGCCGACGTTGATCGCGGCGAGGACGGTGACGAGGCCGGCGAGGTTGAACCAGGCGGTGGCCCACCCCCAGCCGCGGCCGCCGAGGACGGACGCCCAGTGGTACAGGCCGCCGGCCGTCGGGAAGGCGCTGGCGACCTGCCCCATCGTGGCCGCGACCGCCAGCGACAGCAGGCACATCAGCGGCCAGCCGACGCCGACGGCGACGCCGCCGACGGAGCAGAACCCGACGTGGAACGAGGTGAGGCCGCCGGCGAGGACGCAGATGATCGAAAGCGAGATGGCGAAGTTCGAGAACCCGCCGAGGCAGCGGGCCAGCTCCTGCGCGTAGCCCATGCGGCGGAGCGTGCGGGCGTCGTCGTCGGGCGTCATGCGGGTCCGGGGTTACGGGGTCAGTCGATTACCGCCGCGCCGAACGTGGCGGCCGCCTTCGCCGGGTCGAGGTTGAACACCACCCGCCCGTCGGTGTGCCAGCCGCCGCGCGCGAAGCTGAACACGGCCGTCGCCGGCCGCGGCTCGCGCGCCATCGGGTTCTCCGCCATGTCCGAGTCGGCCTCGGGCTCGAACCGCACCTCGACCGGCACGAGCGCCACGATGCCGCCGGCGGTTCGCGCCAGCACCGCGTCGCCGGTGATGAGGCACGCCACCCACGTCAGCCCGCGCGGCTTGCCGGTCGCGGCGGCGGCTTTCAGCAGGTGCTCCTCGAACCGCTCGTGCTGGAGGCGGAACAGCTCGCGCGCCCGCTCCACCTGCACGGCCCGGCCGAGGTGCCACAGCCACCGCGCCGCCAGCGCCAGCGGCACGAGCCCGGCCGCGAGCCACCACGGGTTCACGTCGGGCATCAGTCGCGCCCCGCGACGCAGTACAGGTACTTCTCCCCGCGCAGGAACAGTTCGCGCCCCACCGCCGCCGGGCTGGCGTCGATCGGGTCGTTCAGCACGTTCGTCGCCAGCACCTCCATCGCGGCGCCGTCCTTCAGCACGACCGTCGTGCCGGTGCGGTCGGTGAGGTACACCCGCCCCGCGGCGCCGACCGGCGAGGCGTAGAACGTCCGCGCCCCCGGCACCCGCTCGCGGTCGAGCAGCACCTTCCCCGTGGCCGCGTCCAGCACGCTCAGCAGCGAGTCGTTCGCCTGCGTGAAGGTGAGCCGGCCGCTCATCAGCAGCGGCGACGGCACGTACGGCGCCCCGGCGGCGCGGCGCCAGTTCCCCTTCGGCTCCGCCCCCAGCTCGCCGCGCGACGCGAGCGGCAGCGACAGGATCACCGACTTGCCGTACCCGGCCATCGCCACCGCCGCGTCGCCGACCCGCACCGGCGACGGGATCGGGTTCGTCGTCATCGTGCCGCCCGACCACAGCTCGGCGCCGCTCGCCAGGTCGTAGGCGCGGACGCGGGTCGTGCCGTTCGCCACCACCACCGTGCGGCCGCCGTGCTCCGTCACCAGCGGCGTGCTCCACGTCGTCTTCTCCTCGCGCGGCGCGGCCCACCGCGTGGCGCCGGTCTTCGCGTCGAGGCAGAACAGCTTGCCGTTCGCCTCCTGGTCGTGGTTCACGACCAGCGCGTCGCCGTGGATCACGGGCGTGACGGCTTCGCCCCAGCCGAGGCGGGTGTTGAGGCGGCCGAGGTCGCGGGACCACAGCAGCTTGCCGTCGAGGTCGTAGCAGAAGGTGCCGGCCGAGCCGAACGAGGCGTACAGGCGCTGGCCGTCGGTGGTGGGCGAGCCGGCGGCGTAGGAGTGCGTGACGTGGTGCCCCTCGTGCGGCACCTTCTCGGCGGCGACGTGTTCCCACCGCACGCGGCCCGTGGCGCGGTCGAAGCAGGTGACGCGGAACCGGTAGAAGTGCGTCGGCGCTTCCGTCTTTCGCTCGAACCCGGGATCGGGCACCGGCAGCTCGGCGGGCGTCGCCTTGCGGTCGGTCTTCTCCGCGGCGAGGAGGAAGATGCGGTCGTCCCACACGATCGGCGTGGCGCTGCCGCGGCCGGTCAGCGGCGTCTTCCAGCGGATGTTGGTGTCCGGCCCCCAGGTGGTCGGCGGGTCGGCGTGGGGGGCGAAGCCGGTGGCGTCGGGGCCGCGCCAGTGCGGCCAGTTGTGCGCCCGGTCGGCGGCGACGCACGCGAGGGCGGCGAGGAAGCACAGCAGGCGCGGCACGGGCGGCCCTCCGGGTGTCTGGGCAGTGTAGCCGACCGGCGTCGCTCGGGCGGGTTTCATTGTGTGAACGGCTTCCCCCCGGGGGGTCGAGGCACGCATTGAGTCAATGCCACAAATTACTGTTGGAACGAAGCCGCGACCCTCGACCGGGCGAAAGTCGTGGCCCGGCCGGCGCTTGCGGCCGGCGCCGGGTCAGTGGTCAATTTGGAACCAGTCGGGCGAGGACGCTTCGTACTTCGAGTACAGGTCGTCGCGGTCGGGCGGCTCGTGATCGATGCCGGCGGCGCCGAGCTCGGCGAGGATGGCGTCGAGGGCGTCGGGCGACACGAAGTACTGCCGGCTCGGGGCGTCGGCGGCGCGGCCGAAGCGGGTGGCCTCGGCGTAGACGCCCTCGTAGTCGTCGGGCCGGGTGCGGAGGACGTGCGTCCAGAAGGCAGTAAGGCGGGCCTTGAGCGCCGCGTCGGCCTCGCCCGGCCGGCCGGTGACGGTCAGAATCACGTAGTCGTCCACGTCTCGCCCCTTCCCCCGCGTGCGGGTGCGGCGTTATCTTAGGGCGGGCCGAACGTCGTTGTTAGGCCGGGGCGCAAGCCCCGTCGGGCGTCCGCACCCCGACGGGGCTTGCGCCCCGGCCTAACAGGTTCCCACTCCCGCGGAGGCGCCCTGTGACCGCCGCCCGCCTGCTCGCCATCGCCGTCGTCGCGCTGCCGCTCCCGGCCGCGGCGCAGGAGGCGGTGTCGCTCGAAGCCCCGCGGCCGGTGCGGGCGCAGCTGAACCGGCTGACCCACGCCGACCCGGGCGTGCGCGCGGAAGCCGCGGCGGAGCTGGGGAAGGACGACAAGAACGCCCCGTTCCTACGGCTCGAACGGCTGGCGGTGGTGACGGAGCCGCACCGGGCGGCGGTCCGCGCGGCGCTGGACCCGATCGAGGCCCGCATCCGGGCGCGGACACGCGAGCGGCTGAAAGATTGGGCGAAGGAGCGGCGGCTCGACCTGCTCGGCCACGCCCTCGCCGACGGCCCGGAGGCGGACGTTCCGGTCGTGGTGGACCGGGTCCTCGCGATCCAGCACGAAATTCACGCCGCCGCCTGGCCGGACACGCCACTCTTCGCGAAGGGTGTCGGGTTCATACCGGCGCGGTCACTGGCCGACCTCGCCCCGCGGCCGGGCTCGCCCCCGTTCCCGGCGGTCCACCCCACGCCGGGCGACGACCCGGCGCCGGACGGGCTGGAGTTCGCCGGCCGGCGCGTGTTCGTGGCCCCCGCCCCGCGGTTCGAGGCGATCGGCCTCGTGGCCGGGGCACACGGCTGCGTGCGCCGCGCCCGACCGCCGATCGATCCGGGGCTGTTCCGGGCCGTCCTGCTGGCGAACGGGCCGGTCTCTCTGGAAGGCACCCGGCGGGCGCTGGTCGTGGCCGACGGCGACGTGACGATCTCCGGCCCGGCCGACCTGTGGCGGACGGTGATCGTCGCGAACGGGTCGGTCACCGCGACCGGCGAACGCCGGCAGGCGATGGACTACGTGCGGGTGTACGCCGCGGGGTCGATCGACCTGCCGGACGCCTTGCCCGGGAGCGACTGCGCGTTCCGGGCCGGCGGCCGGGTGAAGTTGGAGTCGGCGACGAAGCCGGACTTCGCCGAGGGGGTGAAGGGGATGCCGTTCGGCATCCGGTTCGTGACGCCCGAGGAGTTCGGCTTCCGCGTCGCGCCGGCCGCCGGCGGGCTGACGGTGGCGGCGGTCGAGGCGTGGTCGCCGCTGGCGCGGTACGACGTGCGGCCGGGCGACGTGATCGCCCGCGTCGGGTTCGACGGCATGCCCACCGCCGACGCCCTCCGGCGGGCGCTGCGGCGCGGGCTGTTCGACGAGTCGGCGGTGTTCCACGTCGTCCGCGGCGGCGAGCGGCTGACGCGCGTGGTGTACCTCGACGGACTGCCGCGGCGGCCGTGATTCTTTGCCGCTTGCGGCGGAACCGGCGTCACTTCTTCGGGAACTGCCAGTTCTCGTCGAACAGCCCCGCGGCCACGACCTCGTACGCGGCCGGGTCGCGCGGCGTCGGGGCCGGGCGGATCACCGCCCAGTCGCCGAGCCGCGGGTACAGCAGCGCGTTCGTCCCCTTCAGGTCCGCCTCGCCGAACGTGTGGCCGCTGTTGAGCACCACGTACCGCTCGCCCGACGGGTGCGGGTAGATGAGCACCGGCAGGTGCGTCGCGGCGTCGTACTCGGCGCCGTTCACCACCAGCTTCTCCTTCGTCCACGTGATCGGCAGTTTGGGCAGCACCGCGGCGATCTTCGGGTTGCTCGCCGGGTCGCCGAACAGCACCTCGTTGGGTTCGCCCTTGTGCGTCCCCGGCCGCGGCAGGGGGCCGCGGAAGTAGCGGTCCCACAGCCTGGCGAACCCGGCGTCGGCGGCCTTCGCGTGGCGGTCGGTCGCCGCGTGCCAGCCGGCCGCAGACGGCGCCGTGACCTCGAACGAGTACAGGAAGGCGTCGTCGATCGGCCCCTGCGAGAAGGCCCGCTTCTGAGGTCGGTCCGGCGTCTTCCGTGCCGGCTCCCAGCGGCCGTCCACCTTCACCAACTCCAGCGCCCTCCCCGGTGGGAGCGTCAGATTCGCGCCGTCGATCCGCACCCAGTACGCGCGCGTCGCGTCGGCCGCGATCAGTTCCAGCCGGCGAACGTTGGTGGTGGTGCCGGTGAAGGTGTTTCCCTCGCGGCGGAGGTCGATCACCGCCCGCTCGTAGGTGCGCTCCAGGCTGTCGATCCTGGCCCAGTCGCACCGCCCGTACCGCGGCGTGTACGTCACGAACCGCACCCGGTCCGGCACCGTCCGCCCTGTGTCCGCGTACTTACGGTACTCGGCCTCGCACTTCGCCTGCCACTCCGGCGGCTGCGCGTGCTCCAGGCCCGGGGCCACGATGTGCGTGAAGCGGAGCTTCTCGGGGAAGTCCTTCAGCGCGTTCTCGATGTTGTCGGCGGCCTTCTTCTGGCCGTCCTTCTCGCCGCTGTACGCGACCACCGGCACGTTGAAGGCGTTCTCCGCGTACCGGGCCGCGTCGTAGATGCGGAGGCACTTCTCCTGGTACTCCGGTAGCGGGTTCGGCAGGCCACCGATGTAGCCGTGGGTGGTGGTGAACCCGGCGCCGGGGCCGATGACGCAGAACTGATAGGGGCGGTGAAGGCCGATGTGCCAGGTGCCGGCCCCGCCCATTGAGAACCCGCGGAGCACACGCCGACTCGCATCCACAGGCTCCCGCTTTTGCCTAGGGGAGTCGGGATTAAAGTCGAATTCGGCCTCCCACACGTCTTGCTCGCCGGCCCACCGGTAGGCGTTGTTGCCGCGGCCGTACACCTCCAGCTGCACGAACCCCAGGTCTTTCGGCGCCAGCTTCGCCTTGTCATGCAGCGCCAGGAACTTCGCTTCGGTCAGCGCCCCGTCGCGGCCGTGCAGAACGATGTCGAGCCGCCACTTCTTCTTTGCGTCGGAGCCGTAGTCGGCCGGCAGCAGAACCGCGTAGGGCTGAATCGATTTGTCGATCATCGACCGGTACGCCCGCGCGACCCAGCGGCCGGTCTCGTCGCGCCACGGCGCCTTGCCACCTTCGGCTTGCGTCGCGCGCTCCAGGCCGCGGTCGAGCGTGGTCAGCGCCCACTTACCGCTGTCCTTGTGGAACCACTCCTCGAACCGCACGATGTTCTCCGCCGCCCGCAGGTACACCTCCACCTCGATCAACACGTCGTCGGGCGTCTTCTTCGCCTTCAGCCCGGCCACGGCTTCGCGCAGCTGCGCCGTCTTGTCGGTGATGGTCTTCAGGGTGGCGTCGTCGGGGCGGGTGGCGGCGGGCGGCGCGAACTTGTTCTTGTCGGCCTTCTTGCCGGGCTGCTGGCCGGGGCCGGCGGCGGCGAACACGGCGACGGCCGCGGCCGCGGCGGCGGCGAGGAGCGGGGTGCGCACGGGTCGCCTCCGGGGGAAGGGATCGACCGACACGCTACACGCGGCGCAGGCGCGGGGCAAGGGCCGCCCCAACCTTGACCGCCGCCGCCCGCTCTGCTGGAATAATCTCTCGGTCGTCCCCGCCCTCCCCCGAGCCGACTCGCATGACCTCCCGCCTCCTCCTCGCGGCCGCGCTGTTCGTCACCGCCGTCGGCTGCGGCAAGAAGCCCGCCCCCGAACCGGCCGCCGCCGACCCCGAGGAGCAGCCGCGCCCGCGCAACGTCAACCCGCCGCCGTCCGGCGAGCGCGACAGCTCGCCCTTCGCGTGGGTGTCGGGCGAGCGCGACAACACGCCGTTCCCGAAGCCGGCCCAGAAGACGGACAACACCCCCTTCCCGCAGCCCGGCCAGAAGACGGACAACACGCCGTTCCCGCAGCCGGGCCAGAAGCCGAAGACGGCGCCGAGCTGGACCGAGGACGAACCGGGCGTTCCGAAGGACGCCCGCGCCGCCCGGCGGAGCATCGAGGTGAAGGGGAGCGAGGTCGTGGCGTTCGGCCCGCCCGGCTGCCCGGTCATGCTCGTCGGCCAGCAGGTGTACGACCTCAAGACGTTCGAGCCGGTCGGCCAGCTGGCGGAGAAGCCGGACCAGAACTCGCGCCCCGTGCTGACCCACGACGGCAAGATGCTCGCCGTCACCGAGAAGGGGCAGAACCAGTCCGACTCCCCGGTGTTCGTCTACGCCACCGACACGGGCAAGACGCTCCTCACCGTGCCGGCCGTGAAGGGCGCGACGCCCGACGTGATCGCCTTCTACGGCACCACGCACCTGGTCGTCGGCGGCCGGGAGTCCCCGGTCATGAACGTGTGGGAGATCGCCACCGGCAAGCGCGTCGGCGGGCTGACGACCCCGAACCGGCAGGTGCGGCACGGCGAGATCGTCTTCACCCCGGACGGGAGCCACTTCGCCGCCATCATGAACGACAAGCTCGCCGTCGTGAACGGGAAGACCGGCAAGCACGCGGTGATGGCGACGCCCTCCGGCGGCGGCCCGCTCGGCGCCCGCGGCGTGTTCGCCTGGGTCAAGGGGATGGTGTTCTCGCCCGACGGGTCCGAGCTGGCCCTGTTCAGCATCAACCCGAGCCCGCGGCTCCTGGTGTGGAACCCGAAGGGGCAGATCGTCCTCGACGCGGCCGTGCCGCTCCCCAAGTGGATCGGCACCGACGCGGCGCTGCAGTGGCTCCCCGACTCGTCCGGGTGGCTCGTGAACGGCGCGGTGTTCGACCGCAACACGAAGCGCGTCGTGGCGAGCGCCCGGGTGGCGTTCGGCGCGGCGGCCCCGCCGTACCTCGTGGACCAGAGCCGGGTGGTCGGGGCGTTCGGGAACGAGTCGCGCAAGCTGCGGGCGGCGGAAATCCCGTGGCCGCAGATCCGCGAGTCGCTGAAGGCGATGGCCGCGAAGGCCGACGCCGACCTGGCCCCCGGCCGGCCGGTCGCCCTCGACCTGCGGCTGACCGGCGTGGGCGGGAACGAGGCCGAGACGCGGGCCGCCCTGGGGCAGGCGCTGACGGCCCGGCTGTGGCGCGACGGCATCCCGGTCGCGGCGCAGGCGCCGACGGTGCTGCGGCTGAAGCTCGCCGAGATGCCGGGCGACACGCTGCCGATCTACGCGCGGCAGTCGCCGTTCGACTTCCGCGGGGCGGACACCGGCCGCAAGGCGACGGAGGTGAAGGGCGCCGCGGTGCTGGAGTTGTGGGCGGCGGGCGCGGCCGCGCCGGTGTGGCGCGAGGCGCTGAACGCCGGCTCGTCGCGCAGCTTCCGCGAGGACATCAACGACGTGACGATCCGCAAGAGCATGCTGGAGGATCTCGGCCGCCAGCTCGACGACCTGACCATGCCGTACTTCCTGCCGAAGAACAAGGCCACGCTGGCGCTGCCGGCGGTGATCGACTGAGGGCAGCGCTCGCCGAGTTCAGCACCCGCCTGAATCCTGTTCTAAGCTTCTCCGTCGGCCCCCCGGCGGAGGTGAACTGGTGAGGCGGCTGCTGCGGCCGGAAGCGGCGTTCTTTCTCGCGGTGATGCTCCTGCTCCTGCTCGCGTTCCGCGAGCGCGGGTTCTACGACCCCGGCGCGCTGTGGCACGTCAAGGTCGGCGAGCTGATCGTCGACCACGGCTTCCCCACCACCGACCCGTTCACGTACACGTTCGAGGGCCGCACCTGGATCCCCCAGCAGTGGGGCGCCGAGGTGCTGATGGCCGTGGCCCACCGCGCCGGCGGCCTCGACGCCATGCTCCTCGGCTTCGCCGTTCTCGTCGCCACGCTGTACACGCTGATCTTCCGCCGCGCCTTACAGGCCGGCATGGGGCCGATGCTCGCCGGGCTGCTGGTCGGCGCGGCGCTCGTCGTCGGCGCCTTCCACTACTTCGTGCGGCCGCACATGGCCACGATCGCGCTGCTCGGCTGGACGATGATGTGCGTCGTGGACTTCGAGCGCGGCCGCTGTTCGACGTGGCGGCTCGCCGGGCTGATCCCGCTGTTCGTGCTGTGGACGAACCTCCACGGCGGCGTGCTGGGCGGCACCATGACGCTCGGCCTTGCCGTCGCCGGGTGGGGCGTGCTGTTCCTGGCGCGGCGCGAGTCGCCGATCACCAACTGGCGCACCGCCTGGCTCCTCGTCGCCGTCGTCGCCGCGTGCGGGCTGACGCCGTTCGTGAACCCGTTCGGCATGGAGATGCTGAACACCTGGCGCCGCATCGTCGGGTCGAAGGTGCTGCCCGAGGTCGTGAACGAGCACATGCCGCTGGACCCGGCGTCGCCGCTGGGCCTCACCGTCATCGGCTTCGGCGTGCTGTACCTGGCGCTGCTCGCCGGCACGCTGCCGAAACTGCCGCGGGTGTCGTGGCTCATTCCGATCGCGTGGCTCGTCCTGAGCTTCAAGGGAATCCGGCAGGGGCCGCTGTTCGCCATCACCGCGGCGGTCGCGCTCGCCGACCTGTGGCCGCACACCGTCTGGCACCGGCTGCTGGTGAAGTACGGCGACGGCTCCCTGGCGCACGCCCCGGAGCGCCGGCCCGGGTGGGCGTGGGCGGCGATCCCCGCCGCGGTCGTGATGCTGATTGCGACGCTGCAACTGACGGGCGTCGAGGCGCCGGTGGTGGGCCGCGGGTGGGCGCGGCTCGACCCCGACTTCATCCCGGTGGAACTGGCCGACGAGATGCGGGCCTACGCCGCCGCGGTGCCGCCGGGCACGCCGGTGTTCAACGACGCCAACCTCGGTGGCTTCCTGATCTACCACACGCCGACGCTCAAGATTTTCATGGACGACCGCTGCGAGCTGTACGGCGACGACTGGATTCGCGCCTACTCCGACACCCTGGGCCTGCCGCCGGCGGAGCTGGGGCCGGTGTTCGAGGGCTGGGCCGGCCGCTACGGCTTCCGCCGCGCCATCGTGATGACTGACCCGACCGGCACGGAGAAGCCGCCGATCGAGCGCTACCTGCTGGGCGCCGGCGGCTGGCGCGAGGTGGCCCGCGCCAAGCGGGCGGTGGTGTTCGACCGGGTGAACTGAGCGCGACCCCGGTCCGCCTGCGGGGGTCGGCAGAAGCGCGTTAGGCCGGGGCGCAAGCCCCGTGGGGTGTCGAACCCCCACGGGGCTTGCGCCCCGGCCTAACGCGCCTCCGGCTCGGCTTGCGTGGAGCGCCGCGACCGGGTAATCCGTCGGGTCGGTCCGACGACCCGGGGGTGGCGATGCCTGTCGTGACGAGCCTGAAGGCGATGACCCGGCCGTGGCGGGCGCGGCTGGCCCGCCTCCTCTACGCCGGCGACGACGGCGCCGCCCGCGCCGCGACGGCCGTCGCCGACCGCCGCGCCGCCGACCTGGCCGCGGCCCACGACCAACTCGCCCGCTCCGAGGACGCCCGCGCCGCCGCCGAATCCGCCCGCGCCGCTGCCGAGCGCGAGGCGGCCGAGCTCCGGCAGATGACGTGGGAGAAGGCCGTCGCCCTGATGACGGCCGGCCGCAACGAGAAGGACTGGGAGGCGGCCGCCCGGCTCGTCAACCGCGCCGTCGACGAGCTCGTCCGCCCGTGGCACAAGTCCGTGACGTGGGGCGACCGGCTCCTGACGCTCGACAAGTCCGCCAGCGTCATCCGCGAGCCGGTGTTTCAGGAGGCGCTGAACACGTTCCGCGGCCTCCACCCCTACGACCAGTACGACGGCCCCGACACCATCGCGTGGCGGCTGAACACGCTCGTGTGGGCCGCCCGCCGGGCCGTCGGGCTCGACGGCGACTTCGTCGAGTGCGGCGTCTTCAAGGGCGACATGGCGTACACCGTGGCCCGCTGCGTCAGCTTCGAGAAGCTGCCGAAGACGTTCCACCTGTACGACTCGTTCGAGGGCTACTCGCCCAAGTACACCTCGGCCGACGACTTCCGCTTCAACCCGAACTTTCTCGACATGGCGAACGCGGCTTACCGCATCCCCCGGCTGTACGAGACGGTCCGCGACCGCTTCGCCGGCTACCCGAACGTCACGGTGGTGCGCGGCTTCGTGCCCGACGCGCTGGACATGACGGCGCACCAGAAGATCGCGTTCCTGCACATCGACCTGAACTCGCCGCGGGCCGAGGTGGCGTGCCTGGAGACGCTGTTCGACCGCGTGGTGCCCGGCGGCGTCGTGCTGCTCGACGACTACGGCTGGATCGACTTCGTGGCCCAGAAGGAGGCCGAGGACGAGTTCTTCGGCCGCCGCGGGTATCAGGTGCTGGAACTGCCGACGGGCCAGGGGATGGTGGTGAAGCGGTGACGGAGTGTGCCCTCGAATGCGGTCCGGTGCGCTGTTAGGCCGGGGCGCAAGCCCCGTCGGGGTTCGGACGCCCGACGGGGCTTGCGCCCCGGCCTAACGGCTGGTTGGCGCCACCCGCCGGCGCCGCAGCCTTTCACGTCCGCCACCACACTTCTATAACGACGCCCGGCCCCCTCCCCCGCCGGGTCCGCGTTCATGGCCGAGCCGCTCGTCGGAATCATCATGGGCTCCCGGTCCGACTGGGAGACGATGCGGCACGCCGCCGAGTTGCTCGGCGAACTCGGCGTCGCCTACGAGGCGCGGGTGGTGTCGGCCCACCGCACCCCCGACCTGCTGTTCGACTACGCCGAGCAGGCCGTCGGCCGCGGGCTGGAAGTGATCATCGCCGGCGCCGGCGGCGCGGCCCACCTGCCGGGCATGTGCGCGGCGAAGACGTGCCTGCCGGTGGTCGGCGTGCCGGTGGAGTCGGCGGTGCTGCGGGGCGTGGACTCGCTGCTGTCGATCGTGCAGATGCCGGGCGGGGTGCCGGTGGCGACGATGGCGATCGGCAAGGCGGGGGCGCGGAACGCGGCGCTGTTCGCGGCGGCGGTCCTGGCGAACAAGTACCCGCCGGTGCGGCAGGCGGTGCAGGCGTTCCGCGCCAAGCAGACGCAGGACGTGCTCGACCACCCCGACCCGCGGGGGTAGCGGACGAAGGCAGATTGGCCGCAAAAAGGCACGAAAAGACACAACATGTAAGACCGAGCCAAGACCGACGTTGAAATCATTCTTGTTCTTCCTTTTTGTGTCTTTTCGTGCCTTTTTGCGGCCAATCTGCCTTCGTCTTGCTGGGCTCACGACATGCGTTTAGGCATCCTCGGCGGCGGGCAGCTCGGGCGGATGCTCGCCCTCGCGGCGCACCCGCTCGGCGTCCGCCCCACCGTCCTCGACCCCGCCGCCGAAGCCTGCGCCGGTCACGTCTGCCCGCACGTCCGCGGCGAGTTCGACGACTTCCGCGCCCTCTACGAGCTGGCGCAGGCGTCCGACGTGGTCACCTACGAGTTCGAGAACGTGCCCGTGGAGTCGGCCCGGTGGCTGGCCGAGCGCGTCCCCGTGTTCCCGCCGCCGCGGGCGCTCGAGGTGTCGCAGGACCGCGTCGTCGAGAAGACGTTCCTCAACTCGCTGGGCGTCCCCACGCCACCCTTTGCCGCCGTCGAGACGCGCGCCGAGTTCGACGCCGCGGTGACGGCAATCGGCCTGCCGGCGGTGCTGAAGACGCGCCGCTTCGGGTACGACGGCAAGGGGCAGGCGGTGATCCGCACCCCGGCCGACGCCGACCACGCCTGGGAAACGCTCGGCGGCCGGCCCCTCATCCTCGAAGGCTTCGTACCGTTCGACCGCGAGCTCTCCATCCTCGCCGTCCGCGGCCGCGACGGCAGCATCGGCACGTACCCGCTGGTCGAGAACGAGCACCGCGACGGCATCCTGCACCGCTCCGTGGCGCCGGCCGGCGACCTGGGCGAGGAGCTCGGCGAGCGCGCCGCCGAGTACGCGGCGCGCATCCTGACGGAGCTGGATTACGTCGGCGTGCTGGCGGTCGAGTGGTTCCAGGACGGCCCGCGGCTCCTGGCGAACGAGATGGCGCCGCGGGTCCACAACTCGGGGCACTGGTCGATCGAGGGGGCGCACTGTTCGCAGTTCGAGAACCACGTCCGCGCCGTGTGCGGGCTGCCGCTGGGCCGGTGCGACGCGGCGGGGTGGTCGGCGATGTTCAACTTCATCGGCACGGTGCCGGCGGCGGCCGCGGTGCTGGCGGACCCGGCGGCGCACCTGCACCACTACGGCAAGGCCGACCGTCCCGGCCGCAAGGTCGGGCACGTCACCCTTCGCGCCGGCGGCGCGGACGAGCTTGCGGAGAAGCTGCCCGGCTGGTCGGCGGCGTTCGACCGGCCGCGGGCGGGGGGCTGACGGGGTCGCGCAGCTCGTCCTGACGCCGCCCCTTGTGACCGCCCCGCCGCGGTGGTACGTTTCACCCCACCGCCCGACTCTCCCGCGGAGCCCGCGCATGACCCGGTTCGCCGCCGCCCTCGCGCTCGTCGTCGCCGGCGCCGCCCCGGGGTTCGCGCAGCTCGTCACCCGCCCCGTCGCGTACCAGCACGGCCCGGTCGCCCTCGAAGGCGTGACCGTCTTCGAGACGATCGGCCCGCCGAAGCGGCCGGGCGTGCTCCTCGCGCACGAGCAGGGGCCGAACGGCGTCGCCGCGAAGGGGAAGGCCGCGCAGTTGGTGAAGCTCGGGTACGTCGTCCTCGCCGCCGACCTGTACGGCAAGGGCGTGGCCCCGAAGGACGCGGCCGACGCCGCGGCCCGGCTCGGGCTCGGCGGCAAGGACCGGGTGCTCGTCCGCGGGCGGGTCGCCGCCGGGCTGGCGGCGCTGGAGAAGCTGCCGAACGTGGACCCGAAGCGGCTCGCGGCCGTCGGCTACGGCGCGGGCGGCACGGCGGTGCTGGAACTCGCCCGCGCCAAGGCCGAGGTCGAGGGCGTCGTCTGCGTCCACGGCGACCCGACGCCGACCGGGAACGACGGCAAGAGCGTCGGCGCCTCGGTGCTGGTCGTGGTCGGGGCCGACGACCCGGCCGTGCCCGCCGCCAGGCTCGCCGCGTTCGAGGCCGAGATGCGGGCCGGCGGCGTGGACTGGCAGGTACTCCGAATGGGCGGGGTGGCCGGCGACTTCACCAACCCGCTCGCCGGCCGCGACCTGAAGACCGGGCGCGCCTTCGACCCGGACGCCGACGCCCGCACGGCCGACGCGGTGAAGCTGTTTCTCGCCGAGATGTTCCCGCCGCCGAAGGCCGCCGCCGTCGCCCCGAAGGCGGTGCCGAAGGTCGCCCCCAAGGGCGTTCCCGACAAGGCGCTGAAGGTGCTGGAGCACGTGGACCGCACCGGCGACGCGATGGACGGCTACGAGGGCGGCCGCACGTTCGGCAACTTCGAGCGGCGCCTCCCGCAGACGGACGCCCGCGGCGGCCGCGTCCGCTACCGGGAGTGGGACGTGAACCCACTCCGCCCCGGCGTGAACCGCGGCGCCGAGCGGCTCGTCACCGGCTCCGACGGCTCCGCGTTCTACACCGCCGACCACTACGACTCGTTCACCCGCATCCGCTGACGGGAGCCGCCATGCTGGTCCGCCTCGACGCCCGGCAGTTGCCCGACGCGGCTGCACTTCACGCCGCCGTCGCCGCCGCGCTCGGCTTCCCGCCGGGGCACGGGAAGAACCTCGACGCGCTGGTGGATTCGCTCACCCACCTCGACGACCCGCGGACGCCGACGGCCCGGGTGCAGGCGCTGCCCGGCGAGCTGACGGTGTTCCGCGTCGAGCACGCCGACGCCGCCCCGGCCGTGGTCCGGGCGCTGGCCGACGTGGTGGCGTTCGCCAACGAGCGGCGGTTGGAGAAGGGGCAAGGCCCGGTCGCCGCCGTGGCCTACGACCGGGGCTAGAGCGGGGCGCGGCGACCAGCGGCACTCACTCCCGCACCACCCGGCAGTTGGTGAAGGTGAGCGTCGGGCCGCGCATCGGGCCGTCCGCCGGGCCGGGCGACAGGCCGGCGCACATCCCCTCGATCACGACCGTGGTGCCGGCCGCGACCCCGTCGTCGTCCAGCCGGAAGATCACGTTCGACGCCATCGGGCGCGGCGGGCCGGACCCGAGGTCTGCGGACGTTCCGACCCACCCCTCGCCGGTCGCCTTCACCTCGACCCGCACCCGCACCCGCTGGTTGGTGTAGCGCACCTCCGCGGTACCGGGGTCGTTCTTGTAGGCGTTGGTGACCCGCAGCAGCGACAGGACCGGTAGCCTGTCCGGGGCCATGCCGACCGCGCCGTGGCCCCCCACGGCATTCCCCTCGGCCCGCATCATCTGCGCCTCGTCGCGCGCCAACTCGGCCCGCGCGACCTCGTGCTGAACCATCGCCTCGCGGCGGGCGGTGAACGCGAAGAACATCAGCCCCACGACCACCACCACGGCGAGCGCGCCACCCCCGCCGACAACCCACACCCAGCCCGGGATGCCGCCGCCCCCGGACGCACTGCCGCGGCGGTCGTCGTAGTCGTCGTCGGTCTGGTAGCTCTCGCGGCGGGGCATGGCGGCGTTCCGGGAGGTCGGCGTACCCCGATGGTAGCAGCCGGCGGCGGGCCGGGCGAGAGGCTAAAGCCGGCGCTGGACGATCGGCCGGCCGGTCCGCATCCTGACTCCGACCCGCCACCCCCCACCACGAGCCACCCCATGCAGCAGACCCTCATCCTCCTGAAGCCGGACGCGGTGCAGCGCCGGCTCGTCGGCGAGATCACCGGCCGGTTCGAGCGGAAGGGCCTCCGCCTCGCCGGCCTGAAGCTGGTGCAGGCGCCGCGGGCGCTGGCCGAGCAGCACTACGCCGTCCACAAGGGGAAGCCGTTCTACGACAGCCTGCTCGCGTTCCTGACCAGCGGCCCGACGGTGGCGATGGTGTGGGAGGGGCGCGAGGCCGTGGCCGTGTGCCGCACCCTGATGGGCCTCACCGACGGGGCCAAGGCCCCGCCCGGCACCATCCGCGGCGACCTGGCGCTGAGCGTGCAGAACAACCTCGTCCACGGCAGCGACAGCCCCGAGAACGCCGCCCTCGAGGTGGCGCTGTGGTTCCCCGAGGGGCTGGTGAGCGTCGCGGGTGTTGACGCGCAGTGGGTGGGGTGAATCTTCGTTTGCATCCGTCCGGCCCGGGCCGGACGATCCGGGTGGCCGTCGGGCATCTCGGCCCGGCGGCCCGCGCGTCGCCCGGGGGGTGCATCAACGAGCCGTCGCTCGAGGGTTTCTGCCGCCGCCCTGGTCGTGTTGGCTCGGCCCGCGGCGGGGCGGTGGCGTCGGTCGGCGCGACGCGCCCGGCAGCGCGGCGCACCGCCGCGAGCGCCGGGCTGTCGCCGACTAGAGGCCGTGGGTCGGTGGTCATCCGGCGTGTTCCAACGGTGCGAACCGCGGCACCGTGCGGCCGTCGTGCTCGACCGATTCGAGGAACATGGCGACGGGCCGCACCCACAGTCCGCCGTCGCCGTACAGGGGGCGGTAGACGACGAGGCGCTCGTCCGTCTCGGAGTGGCGGGCGAGGCCGAGCACCTCGTACTCGCCGCCTTTGAAGTGGCGGTAGCGGCCGACGGGGACCATGCTGCGCTCCGGTTCCGCCGCTCGCGGCGTTGCACCTACACCTTGATGAATATCTTCCGCCGGTACATCCAGAACAGGATCAGCCACATCAGCAGCACCGTCGCCGCGCCGGCCACGGCCGTCTCGTACGGCGGCCCGACCATCTCCAGGAACCGGCCGAAGTGCCGCCGCACGAACCGCCCGATCTCCGGCTTCACGACCGAGTTGCTCATGCAGTACGCGGCGATCGAGTTCGTGCCCACCACCACCAGCGGGAACGCCCACCGCCGCCAGCCGATCACGTCGTTCACCGCGTAGAACCCGGCCAGCAGTAGGAAGCACCAGCCGCCGCTGAACAGCACCCAGCTCGGCGTCCAGATGCGCTTCACCACCGGGCACACGCCGACCTCGCCGAGCAGCCACCCGGCCGCGAGGCCGACCACGCCGGCCGCCGCCAGCCAGCCCACCTTCGCCCAGCCGCCGCGGTCGCTCTTGAGCACCCCGCCGGCGATCAGGCCCAGGATCATCGTCGCCAGCGTCGGGACGAAGCTCAGCCCGGCGTAGCCGCCGCGGTTGAACACGAACTCCGACTGCCGCGGGAACAGGTTCAGCAGCCAGACGTCGAACGCCGCGGCGGGGTTCGCGTTCTTGTTCCAGTGCGCCGCGAAGCCGGTGAGCCCGTGCTCCTGGAACCACTCCGGCTTCACGCCGGCGCCCGGTCCGTCCGCGACCGGCCACAGCGCGAACAGCGCCCAGTAGCCGACGAGGATGGCCCCGACCGCGACCCACTGGTCGCGCACCGGGCGCAGCGCCAGCAGGAACAGGAAGCCGTAGCCGAGGCCGATCTGAGAGAGGGTGTCGGTGAACCCGATGTCGGGGATCGGCTCGCCGAACGAGCGCAGGACGATGCCGATCATCACCAGCAGGAACGCGCGCCAGAAGGCGTGTAGCGCCAGGCCGGCGGTGCCGTGCCCCTTCGCGCGGCGGGCCGCGAGCGAGTACGGCAGGCTGACGCCGACCAGGAACGAGAACGACGGCTGGATCAGGTCGTGCAGCGAGCAGCCGACCCACTCCACGTGCGTCTGGTGGTACCCGAGGAGTGAAACGAACCAGTTGCCGGCCTCCTTGCCGACGGCGGAGAGCTTCAACAGCTCGAACATGATGAGGAGCATGACGAGGCCGCGGTAGGCGTCGACGGAGTCGAGGCGGGTCGGCGGCGGGGGCGGGGGCGGGTGGCCCATGGGGCGGCTCCGGGGGGGACCGGCATGTTCTCGCGGCCGGCGCTTCGGGTCAAGGTGTACCGGTCGTGCGGCCGATACCGGAATTGTGGGAACGCGCCGCGGCAGAGACTGGGTCCGGGCGGGGGCGTGCGCCGCGGGCGTGCTCGCGGCCGGGTGCGCCGACGCCCGCTTCCTCCGCCGCAACGCCCCGCCCCCGCCCGACCCCGTCGCCGCCGCGACCCCCGCCGCCGACTACCGCATCGGCTGCCCCGACGTGCTCGAGGTCGGCGTCGCCGACCGGCCCGCGTGGGACGCGGTCGCCGCCGTCGATCTCGACGGCCGGTTGCCCGTCGCGGCGCGGCCGCGCGTCGAGGGGCTGACGCTCGACGAGGCCCGCACCGCGGTGGCGCTGGCGGCGGGTGTGCCCGCGGACGACGTGAGTCTGTCGCTGGCGGCGCCGCGCGGCGGGCGGGTGTACGTCCACGGCCCGGTCCGCGGCCACACCCGCGTCGTGCCGTTCCAGGGGCCGGAGCCGGTCGTCGCCTTCCTGACGCGGACCGGCAGCCTGCCGCCGGGGTCGGAGCTGAGCAAGGTTTACGTGGTGCGGCCGAACGTCGCCGGGGGCGGCCGGCCGGAGGTGTTCAAGGTGAACCCCGCGGCCGTCCTCCTCGACGGCGACCACGCCACGAACGTGACGCTGCGGCCGTCGGACCAGGTGTACGTGGGCGAGACGAGGGGGTCGGCCGTGTCGCGGGCGCTGCCGAGCTGGCTGGGGCCGGCGTACCGGCGGCTGCTGGGGCTGCTGCCCGACGAGTGGAACTGGTGGCCGTTCGGCGGGGCCGACCGCCTCCCGTAGGTCGAGGCTTCGTGACCCGACGCGGGGCACCAGGTGCCAACGACAGGGCCGGGAACACACCCCCACCAGGGTTCGCGTTCCCGGCCCGAGTCGTCGTCGTTCGCCACCGGCGCCGGCTAATCCCTCGGCCGGGCGAACGGGTTGTTGTCGCCGGCCGCGCCCACCGGCGCCGCCGTCTCCACGTTCTTCTGCCACGCCGTCCACTCGGCCACGTCGCGGACGCGCTCCGGGTTCGCCATGTCGTCCTTGCTGTTGCGCACCATCAGCCGGCCGTCCGGCCGCACGATCAGCAGCTCGGTGTTCACGTCCTCGATCACCGGCGACTTGCCGGCGAACCGGGTCGTCACCTTGCCGCCCTCGAAGTCCACGAGCACGTCGCGGCCGACGAACTCCTCCACGAGCCACCCCTTCGGGGTGCTCGCGTCCTTCCCCTTGCCGACCTTCTCGGTCTGCAACTCGCGGAGCTGGTAGCGGTCCTCCTCGCTGCTCCACAGCGGCAGCTTGACGTAGGTCTTGCGGCCGATGAACCCGCTGCGGGCCACCGGCATCTCGGCCGCCACCCACGCCCCGACCGGCTCGCGCTGGTTGGTGCCGCTGTCCACCCGTACCTGCTCCAGCCACGTCATCTTCTGCACCACCGTGTGCGTGTTGCCCGCCGGCAGCTTGAACCGCGCCTCCAGCGACTGCTGCTTCCCGTACGCCGCCTTCACGTCCTCCTCGTACTTCACCGGGTCGTACGCGAACAGGTGCGACTCGCGCGGCACCGTCAGCGGCTCGCCGAGCCGCGTCCACGGGCCGGGCAGGGTCTTGAAGCTCTCCCCGGCCAGCACCGGGTTGGCCATCGACTTCGGGTTGCCGTAGTTCGGGTTGATCAGCTTCACCCGCAGCATGTACTCGTAGGAGTACCCGGGCCGCACGTCGGGGTCGATGAACCGCACCAGGATGTCGTCGATCTCCACGCCCGCGGCCGTCAGCGGGTTACCCAGGCCCGACTCCAGCTTCCCCTCGCCGCCGCCCGGCGGCGGCATCATCATCCCCGCGCCCGCCCCGCCGTACACGGCGGTGCCGGCGCCGGTGGTCGGGGCGAAGATGCCGGTCCGCGCCGACTGCGGCCCCTCCTTCCCCTTGCCCGTGAGCCGCTCCAGCACCGCCGACTTCTGCACCTGCGGGGCGGCGGCGTCCTTCATCTTCCGGACCGTGTCGAGGATCGGCGGCAGCTTCACCTCGGGGTACTTGCCGAGCTCGTCGACCAGTTCGGGGAGGAACATGACCAGGTTGTCCTCGTACCGGTAGAAGTACGGCAGGTAGGCGCTGATGCCGGTCTTGTCCTTCTTGTCGGCCCCCTCCAGGTGGGTGCTCAGCATCCGCGACGCGACCAACTCCTGGTACTTGTCGATGTACCGGTAGTCGTACCAGCCGACGGTGTCGTTGTCCTTCTGGCTGGACACCACCTCCGCGTACTTCTTCCCGGTGCCGACGATCGTGCCGTCCGGGGCGATCACCCGGCGGCGCACGTCGAACCCGTCGAACCGCACGAAGGGGGCGGCCTCGGCGGCCGTCTTCATCCGCAGCGCCCGCTTCATCTCCTCGGCCTGCTTCTTGAACGGGAAGGTGGCGTTCACCACCACCATCCGCAGCGGCACCACGGTCATCGCCGGCAGCTTCCCCTCGGCGGCGGCCCGGTCCAGGTCCTCGACGGGGATGTAGTTGATGGTCGTCTCGGAGCGCATGCCGCCCTGGTTGAACCCGCCACTGCCGCCCTCACCCGGCGGCATGATCCCCGGGCCGGACGAACTCGACCCGGGACCGGGGCCGGACGAACTCGACCCAGGGCCGGGGCCGGCCGTCGGCGGGCCGGACGGGCCGAACGCCGGCCCGGTCGGCGGTTGCGCGCCGGCCTTCTGGGCGTTGCGGGCCTTCCCGGCATTCCCCTTGATCGCGGCGAGGGCGTCCTTGATCTTCTGCTTGTCGGCCTCGGCCACCTTCTTGACCACCTTCACGGCGATCTTCGCCCCGCCCTCGGGGTCCAGCACGATGTCGTGGGCCTTCATCGGCGCCCGCACCAGGTCCACCTGGAACGAGCCGATCCGGTCCACCCGCGGGTTCTCGCGCTTCGTGTCCGGCCGGGCCGTCGGGTCGAACATCACCCCGGACAGCGGGAAGTCGCTCGCCGCGATCTGGATGTACCCGCCGGGCTTCGTCGGGTCGTACATGCCCGTCAGCGGCGGGACGGCGCTGGGGTCGGCCGGGTCGCCGACGGACCGCTGGATCTGCTGCGCCTTCGAGGTGAGGCCGTCGGCGATCTTCTTGGGGTCCTTCGCCTCGGTGTAGGTGGTGCCGCCCAGGAAGAGGAGCAACAGCAGGCCGGCCCCGGCGACGCCGAGGACGACGTACTCCCCCTTCTTGAGCATGAACTCCTTGATGTCGAACTTCGGCTTCGACGACTTCGACTTGGCCATGGCGCACCCTGGGTCGGGTCGGGGTGTTCGGGGTCTGGTGTAGGGGTCGGGCGGGCCGGGGGCGTTGGCCCCCGGCCCCTCGGTTCAGGGCTTCGGCGCGGGCGTCGGCTCCGTCTTCGGCGCGGGTGTCGGCTCGGGCGTCGGGGTGGTCGCCGCCGTCGGCGTCGCCGGGGCGTTGGGGTCGGTTGGCACCTGGTACTTCTCGTACAGCGACACGATGCCGTAGATCGTCAGCTCGACCAGCCCCGCGGTGAGCTGGCTCTCGGAGATCGAGGTCAGGGTACCACCGGGGCTGCCGGGGCCGGGCATGACCCCGGGGCCGGGCATGGGCATCACCCCGGGGCCGGGCATCCCCGGCGGGCCGGACGCGCTCCCGGGGCCGCCGCGGCCGAAGCCGGGACGCCCCATGCTGGCCCCAGGGCCGCCGTCCTCGCCGGGGGGGCCGCCGAAGCCGATGCCGGAGGTGCCGGGGCCGGTCGTGGCCACGCCGCCCTCGCCGCCGTACCCGCCGCCCCCCTCCGCGCCGCCCCCAGACAGGGTGCCGGTGAACCGCTTCCAGTGGACCTGCGTGGTCTGGAAGCGCAGCGGCGAGTTGGCGTAGGCGATCAGCACGTCCTGCACGTAGGCCTGGTCCACCACCACGGTGATGGCCACCGGCATCCGCCGCACCTGGGCCGTCACCTCGACGTAGCGCTTGCGGTTGCCGTCCACCACCGCCTCGACCGGGCCGCCGGCGCCGCCGCCGGTGCCGCCGGGTATCATGCCCGCGCCCGGCTGCAGAGGGGTGGTCCCCGACGACGACGACGACGGCCCCCGCATCCCGTCCGGCGGCCCGCTCGCGCCGGCGGAGCCGGCGTCGGCCTTCTCGGCCTCCTTCTTGTACGACTCGAACTCGGGCATCTTCAGCGGCATCAGGGCGTGCCGGCTGTCCTTGTACCCCAGGGCCACGGCGTCGATCCGGCGGACCGGCACGGTGCGGGTGTCGAACACCTGCTCGACCCGGGTGATGACGGCCTGGTCGAGCCCGCCGGGGATGAGGCCGTCGGGGATGTTGTGCTCCTCGGTGCGGACGATCTCGCGCTCCTCGCCGCCGCGGAGGAACTCGCCGCCGACGTGGAACGGGAACGGGCGGGCCTGCTTGTCGCCGGTCAGCCACACGTTCAGCGTCAGCTTGGCGCCGAGGCCGAGCGGCTGGAGGCGGTCGGTGACGTTCTTGATGCGGCCCACCAGCACCGGCCGGCGGTCCTTCTCGTCCGGGATCACCTTCAGCTCGACGCGCCAGTTGCGGCTCTGGAACGCCCGGTGGGTGGGGCTGTCGGTCGCCTTGTTGTTCGCGTCCAGCAGCGGCACCCGGGTGAACGTGCCGACGGCGTCGTTGACGGCCTTCACCTGGCCGAGGACCGCGCGCTGGACCCACACGTCCTCCATCGCCAGCCAGATCTGCTCGGACGTCGGCACGCGGACGCCCCAGCCGTTGTCGCCGCCGGCGCCGACGGGCGGGAAGTAGATGTGGCGGAGGACGCTCTGCCAGCCGCCGAGGAACTCGGTCGGGGCCACCTTGTCGGCCATGCCGGTGCCGGGGAACCCGGGGCGGGCGTTGGAGAACTCGGCGAGGTACACCTCGCGCACCTTGAACACGTTCAGCTCGTCGCCGGTGGCGGAGGCGAACTTGTCGCCGAACTTGAGCTGGTTCTTGTCGGTGGCGTAGTCGGGGGTGTAGGCGTACTTCTCGAGCAGCTGCGCCTTCGGCCAGCGGAGGAGGTTGCGGTCCTGGTCCTGCGTCAGGACCTCCTTACCGGCGGCGTCCTTGGTGCGGACGACGCCGATCTGCCGCTCCCAGTTCTCCTTCCACAAGTCGACCTTCTTCTCCTCCAGCTTGCCGCGCTGGTCGTCGAGCAGCTTGATGAGCGGGTCGGACTTCACGCCGGTCTTGCCGGCGATCTCCTTCTCGGCGTCGGCGACGGCCTTGGTCTTGGCCTCGATGGCGGCGCCGACGGTGGCCGAGACGACGAAGGCGGCGATGAGGACCACCACGGGGACGACCCCGAGGAGGATCCAGAAGTGGTGCTTCTTCAGTTGGTCCTTGTCGATGCTCATGGTCGGTCGCCGGGTGTGCGGGTGGGGGTGGCCCCGGCCGGGTGGCGGCCGGGGCGGTCGGGGTCAGCGGCCGTCGGCGGCGGGGGCGGCCGGGGCGGTGAGGGCGTCGGCCGGGGTCATCACCGGGACCGGCTCGCGCCACACGAACATGACCACGAACTCGAACCGCTTGCGGGTGGTGCCCTCGATGAGGGCCGGGAGCGGCGGCAGGGTGACACCGCTGGACACGCTGCTGGACGACGACCCGACGGACGCGGTCGGCGGGGCGAGGCTGGTGCCGGACTCCGGCGCGCCGCCGCGGGGGCCGCCGCTGGAGCTGCCGGGGCCGGCGCCCTGGGCGCTGGCCTGCCCGCCGGGGCCGACCGGCGACCACGGGGGGCCGGCCGGCGGGGCCGCCGCCGCCTCGGCGCTGACGCCGCTGCTGCTGCTACCCGGCCCGCTCGGCCCGACCATACCCGGGGGGGGGCCGCTGCTGGACGACGGGTTGCCCGGGGCGCCCGCGGCGGCCCCCGACGACAGCCCGCCGGCGTGGGCGTCCAGGTACGACCGGTTCACGAACACCATCACGTTCGGGCTCGGGTTCTCCACCGGCCACACGTGGTAGATGAAGGCGTGCGACACCTTCCCCTTCACCGGGTCGGCCTCCAGCCCGGGGATGTACTTGCCGGCCTTCTTGTCCCCGCCGTTCCGCTCCGCGTAGGTGGTGGACATCTTCTGCAGGTTGGCGATCAGCCCGTCGCGGATGAACGGCTCGGCGCCGGGGGTGCCGGGGCCGTAGTCGGTCCACCCGCGGATCTCGACCACCCACCCGCCGCCCTCCTTGACGTCCGGCTTCACCCGCTTGGTGGTCTCGTCCACCTTCTTTTCCTCGGGCAGCATGACCCGGGCGATGTCCTCGCCGAACCCGCGGGCCGGCTTCACCGTCTGGTCGCCGTACACCTCGTCGTCGATCTTGGTGAAGAACGCCGGCAGGTTGTCCACCCACCGCGGGTACACCGCCTCGATGTTGACGATGGCCAGGTGCCGCGGGTGCTCCGAGGTCTCGTACTGGAGCGCCTCCTCGATCGGCACGCCGTTGCTCATCCGGCGGCGGAACTGGTCGTACGCCGCCGCGCCCTTCCCCTCGGTGCTCTGCCACAGCTGCGGCGGGAGGTTCCCGTCGGCCCCCGGCCGCGGCAGCGCCGCCGACAGCACCTCCTGCAGCCGCGGCCAGTTCAGCCGCTCGTCCTGCCCGGACACCACGGCCTTCACCAGCACCTTGCTGTCGGTCACGCCGGAGTTCGCCGTGTTGTACTTGCTCTCCTGGGTGGCCACCGTGGCGACGGCGTTCTTGGCCGTGCCCAGCGCCTGATCGATTTTCGGGTCGGAAATCGACTTGTACGTCGCCCCGTACCCCAGCGCCAGCCCGGCCGTGCCGAGCAGCAGCGCCGCCGCGGCCGCGACGCCGTACGGCTTCTTGGCGCGGATCAGGCGTTCCGTGCGGATTTCCGTCGGCAGCAGGTTCGTGGTCAGCCGGGCCTCGCCGGCCCCTTGCAGGGCCAGGCCGTAGGCCACCGGGAAGGACAGGATGTTCTCGACGAACAGCGGGTCCTTCACGACCGTGTCGCCCTCCAGGCGGGCGAAGTCGCTCGGCTTCTTGACTTCGAGCGACAGCTTTTCCGCGAGGTACTTCTGGAGGCCGGGGAGGCGGAAGGCGCTGCCGAGGCCGACCATGTAGCCGACGTGGGCGTTGCGGTGCGTGTTCGTGAAGTAGCCCAGCGACCGCTGCACCTCGCCGACGAAGTCTTGCAGGACCGGCTTGAGCGCCTTGAGGATGGCCGGCAGCTCGGGGCTCTTGGCGGCGTTCCGCTTCAGGTGCTCGGCCTTGGCGAAGGTGAGCTTGAGCTCCTTCGTGAGGGCGCGGGTGAAGTTGTTGCCGCCGAGCGGGATCGGCCGCTGCCAGATGATCTTGCCGCCGTCGGTGATGATGAGGTTGCTCGCCTCGGTGCCGATGTCCAGCACCACGACGCAGCGGATCTTGCCGCGCGGCGTGTCCTCTTCCGGCGCCTCGTCCAGCGGCGGGGCCGGCACCTTGCCGCCCTTCCGCAGCAGGTCGTAGGTGGTGTAGTTCACCAGCGCCAGCGGCGACATCTGGATCGTGTGCACCTCGATCTTCGAGCCGCTGAAGTAGCCCATGTAGCGGCTGATCACGTCGCGCTTCAGCGCGAACAGGCCGACCTCCGTCTCCATCGCGAAGCCGTCCACGACCTCGCCGCCGGCGATCTTCTGGAAGTCCCAGACGACCTCGTCCAGCGGGAAGGGAATCTGCTGCTTGGCCTCGAACTTGACGATCTCGGCGATCTTCTTCTCTTCGACGGGCGGCAGCTTGACGAACCGCGCCAGGCCGGACTGCCCCGGGATGCCGACGGCGACCTCGTCGCGGCCGATCTCGTTCCGCGAGAGGAACTTCTCGAGCGCCTCGCGGATGAGCATGTCCGGGTCGGCGTCGGGCTGGGAGAGGATTTTCGGGTGCTCGACGTAGTCGAACGCCGTGGCCGTGGGCTTGCCGTCGACCAGTTCGACGCGGACGGCCTTGAGGGCGCACTGCCCGATGTCGATGCCCCAGAAGCCGGTGGCGGGTGGCATGGGTGTCTTCTCCGGGCCAGCGGGGGAACGCTGCGGCACAGGGTACGATACTTCAACGGGGGTGGGAAGACCCTCGTTGGCGGACGGTTTGGGCGGCTGTGGGCGTCAGGAGGGCGGCCGGGTTCGTTGATATGGGGTCACCCGGGCGCACGCCGGTTGTTCGATCCGGTTCGTGCTCCAACAGATTCAGCGTAACCTCCCATTTTCGGGTTGTCAACTGACACAACGTGGTGAAGCCCGGGACGTTGGCGCGGTCGCGCCGGCGCCGCCGGCCCGGGGTTGCGGCCGCACGGTTCGCCCGGTATGCCGCGGCCGCGTAACCTGCGCGGAGGGCGGCGGATGCGGCGACTCGCGGACCACCCGGCGGCCCTCGCCGTGCTCGCGCTCGTCGTCGCCGCGGTCGGCGCCCGCCCCTACCCCGGTGGCTGGAACGACGCCAGCCGCCTGGCGACAGTCGAATCGCTGGTGGACCGCGGCACCCTCGCCATCGACGACTCCGTGTTCCTGGCCCGCACGCAGGACAAGCTCCTCGTCCGCGGGCACTTCTACTCGGACAAGCCGGCCGTCGTGAGCCTGCTGCTCGCGGGTGCGGTGAAACCGCTGACGTGGCTCGGCCTCCCCGCACCGGGTGAGCGGCCCGACGTGTTCGCGTGGGTCGTGACGGTTCTCCTGAGCGGCGTCGGCTACGCGGCGGCGGTCGGCTGCCTGGCGGCGCTCGGCCGGCGCATCGGGCTGACGCCGGGGGTGCGGCTGCTGTGGCTGGCGGCGTTCGCGCTGGCGACGTTCGCGCCGACGTACACGCGCCACGCCAATGCCCACGCGGCGCAGCTCGGCGTGGCGGCGGCCATGTGCCTGCTGATGCTGCGGACGGCGACGGCCGGCGACACGCCCTGGGGCACGCTCGTCGGCCTGGGCACACTGGCGGGCGTCGGCTTCAACCTCGACTTCGGCACCGGCCCGCCGCTGGTGGCGCTGACGCTCGCGGCGGTGGCGTGGCGGTTCCGCCGCGTCGGGCCGGTGGCGGCGTTCGCGCTGGCGGTGCTGCCGTGGGTGGCGGCCGGCGTGGGGGTGAACTACGCGGTGTCGGGGAAGCCGCTGCCGATGAACATGTACCGCGAGTTCTTCGACTTTCCCGGCTCGCCGTTCACCGAGGCGAACCTGACGGGCTACAGCCGTCACGGCCCGCTGTCGCAGGCGCTGTACGCCGGGGGAATGCTGGTCGGCAAGCACGGCTACTGGAACCACAACCTGCCGCTACTGCTGGCCGCGGTCGGGACGTGGGGTGTGCTGCGGCGCGCCTTCCCGGGCCGGGCGGAGCTGGTGGCGTTGCTGGGCTGGTGCGTCGGGGCGTGGGCGGCTTACGCGGTGCTGTCGAACAACATGGGCGGGCAGTGCTGTTCGGTGCGCTGGTTCGTGCCGTTCCTGGCCCCCGGCTTCTGGCTGCTCGCCGAGATTCTGAAGCAGCGCCCGCAGCTGGTGCCCGACTTCGCGGCGCTGTCCGGTTGGGGTGCGGTGCTGGCGGCGGTGATGTGGGCGAACGGCCCGTGGATCGACCGGATGGTGCCGGGGATGTGGTTCATTGCGGGCGCCGCGCTGCTGACGTGGGGCGCGGTGGCGGCGCGGCGCTGGCGCCGTCTGGCGGCGGTGACGGAGGCGACGGAAGTGCGGCGGCGGGCGGCGTGATACGATACCGGTGAGGACGGCGCCACGATGTCGCAGACGATCGACGTGACCGGCCTCACCGACGAGCAAGTACGGCGGTTGCAGACCCTCGTGAATGCCTTCCGTCGATTCCCCGGCGGACCGCCATCCACGTTCTGGGCTGGTTCTGTTCTCGCGGAAGGTACCCTCGAGTACTCGGACGGCTTGAAGGCTTGGGCGGAAGGTTTGCTGAAGGCTGGCCTGGTGACCGACACCGCAGAACAGTTACCGACCCAAGATGCGTAACAGACTGTGACCCAGCCGCAGGTTGCCAGGTTGGCGAATGTGGTGCAGGTTCCCATCGGGCGTGGTTAATCCCCTCACCCCGCGTGCTTCGCCGCGACCCTCTCCCCCGAGGGGAGAGGGTGGGCGTGGTCCGCGCCACGCACGAGCAGGAAACCACGCGCCGACGCCCGAGCACGGCCCCTGCGTTCGCGTGTCGCTGCCCACCCGTGACGGGGGCCGGTGAGTTCCACCCTCTCCCCTCGGGGGAGAGGGTCGCGGCGAAGCACGCGGGGTGAGGGGGTGAACCACGTCGGATGAAACCCGGTGGTCACGTCCGCGCCCCGACGGCCGACAGACGAAGCCCGAGTTGGCCCCGATCCCGTCACGCCCACTCGGCCTTCACGCGGAATTTCTCGCCGGCCGAAAAGTCCACCGGGATCGCGTCGCCGACCAGGCCCAGCGTGTGCTCGTGGGCCCCGTTGCCGTCCACCCGCGCCGCGGCCGATGGGTCGCGTGCGAATCGGATCTCCGCGGCGCCGCCGAAGCCGGCGCACTCCACGAACTGACCCACCACCGCCCGGTTCATCCCCTCGCCGGGGTCCGCCGGCCGCAGGCTCGTCAGCACCAGGCTCGGCATGTCCACGTGCGCCAGCCAGCCGCTCGCGCCCACCGCCGGCGGACCCTTCTCCGTCACCACCACCGGCGCCGGCGACACCCAGCCCACCGCCGTCTGCATCGGCTGCTCGCGGTCAAGCGCCAGCAGCAGCTCGAACGCCGACCCCGTCTCGCCCTCCGGCGACAGCACCACGTCGATCATCCGGCTGCCGTGCCGCTGCAGGAACGGCAGGCCGCCGGTGAACAGGAACGAGCGCTCCGAGCCGAGCCGCACTTCGAGGTAGTCCGGGCTCACCGGGCGGGTGTAGCCGGTCAGCGTGTTCTGGCCGTTCACCCCGCGGAACAGCACCGCCCGGTCGTCGCGCCAGCCGAACCGCGCCCCGTAGTACGAGTGCCACGGGTAGCCGCTCGGCCGGTGCTTCACGTCCAGCTCGACACGCACCTCCAGCACCGGTCGCCCCATCCAGGCGCGGAACCGCTGGCGGAACGTGGCGATCACCTCGTTCTGCGGGTCGAGGATGTCCCCCTCGCTGACGATCTCGCCGAGCGCGGCGCCGGCGTTCGTCACCGTCACGGAGCGGGCCTTCATGCTGCTGCCGGGGTTGAAGACCAGCTGCTGGCCGAAGCGCGTCGTGCGGGTGCGCAGGTCGCGGAAGCTGCGGAGGCCGCCGGTCGCGGCGTCCACGTCGGCCTCGAAGAACTCGTTACGCACGGTCAGCCCGTCGGCCGTTTTCAGCTTCGGCTTCGGCGGCGCGGCGTTCCCCGTGCGCGGCAGCCACGCGAACCCGAGCGGCGGCAACTCGACGACGAGCCGGGCGCGGCCGCCGGCGAACTCGGCGAACTTGATCGGGTCGGCGACGGGCACCGGGTTCGGGAACCCGTCGAGCTCCAGCGCCGCGCGGCGGGTGAAGCCGCACGGGTTGAACACCAGCACGCCCGGCTGCCCGTCGGTGCTGCGGGCCTGGATGCGCTCGGCGAGCTTCGTCGCCCACGCCGCTTCGACCCGCGCCAGCGACGATGACAACGCGTCGTCACTGTCGGGGCCGGGGTTCACGCCGCGGGCCTCGATGTCGTTCTCGACCGCGGTCAGTTCGGCGAGGTCGGCGGCGCCGGGCGTCAGGCTGTGGTGCAGCGCGGCGAGCGTGAACGCCGAGTCGAGCCGCCGCCGCAGCCGCAGCTGGCGCGGGAAGCCGGTCACCGGCGTCGGGTTCTTGTCGTGCGTCACCCGGTCGTCGAGGTAGTCGGCGAAGAACTCGTCGGCCGGCTGCGTGCCGATGTAGTCGCCGCTCACCGCATCGGTGAAGTAGCGGGCCAGGCCGGTCCAGTTGCCGAGCACCGGGGCCAGCTCCGCGAGGGCCAGCAGGTCGGCGTAGCCGGCCGCGGCGGGTTGGCCCTTGTGGATCAGCGCCACCGTCGGCGCCGCGTCGGACGACGTGGCCTGGTGCAGGTGGTACGCGAGGTTGAAAAACGTCTGCGGGTCGTGGGCCGGCAGCGGCTCGCGGGTGAAGGCGTCCACGCCCTTGCCGTCGGGGCCGGGCCAGTTCACCGCGGTCGAGCGCAAGGTGGGAATGAGCGCCTGGTCGAAGCTGATGAGTACGGCGTGGCGGTAGCCGAAGTGTTGCAGCCACGACGGCAGCTGCGGGTGGTACGCGCTCTTGCGGCGGGCGTACCCCGCCGGATCGACTCCGAACAACGCCTTCGTCACTTCGCGGGCGCGGCGGAGGTTCCACCACTGCGACTCGAACGGCAGCAGCGCGTCCTCGCGCTCGCGGTACGCGCCGCAGCACACGTCCACGGCCGGCGGCAGGCCGGGAATGATCTTCGCCTTCAGCTCCGCGAACCGCTCCGGCGCCTGCACCTGCAGTTGCTCCAGCGTCTCGGCGGACGCCAGCAGCGTGAGCGGAATGCCGGCCGCGAGCGACGCCGGCCACGGGGCGTCGAGTTCCTTCGGGTCGGGCATCACCCAGTCGAGCAGGAACATCGCCCCGGGGTACAGCGACTCGCGCGCCACCCGCAGCTTCTCGGCCGCGGCGCTCAGGGGCGGGCGCACGTCGCCGCCCTCAGTCGCAGCCTTCACCGCGTCGCTCACATCGCTCCAGAAACCCTCCGCGTCCAGCAGGCGGTCGTGGTCCTGCGCCTCGTACAGCGAATCGACCAGCAGGTAGCCGTACCCCAACCCCGTGAACAGCCGCACCACGTCGTCGGGCACGTCGAACAGCGGCCCGGCCTCGCCGCGCTCGGCCAGGGCGTCCTTGAGGTTGGCGAAGCTCTCGCGCCGGGCCGCGGTGCCGGCGAAGGCGACGGCCCCGGCGGCGCGGACGCGGTCGCGCCAGTCGTCGGGCTGGTACAGGTGCGGCCCCTGCGGCACGCAGTACACGGCGCCCGGCAGCGGCGTGTCGTGGTCGTAGGTGTTGGAGGTGGCGGGCGCGGCGGCGCTGCCGGCGAGCGCCGCGGGGTGCCACAGGGCGGCGTACCCGTTGAGCCACGCGGCCACCTCGTCGGCGCCCATCTGGAGCGGGTACGAGGTCGGCAGCCGGTAGGGGGAGAGGAGGTGGAGCGGTCTCGTCGTCATGGCTCGCTTTTCGTCTCGCGTGAAGGGGTGAAGGGGTGAAGGGGTGAAGGGGTGACGAGCGGGTGGATTTCGTCACCCCTTCACCCCTTCACCCCTTCACCCCTTCACGCGGCGACAGCCACTTCACCCCACATCCCGGACAGCGATATAGTACGAACAAGCCCCCCGACCCGAGGCCGCCCCGTGGCGAAGAGGAAGCCCGCCGCCCCGCCGCCGCCCACGCCCGACCGCGTGGCCAAGCACGCCCGCGCCGGCGACTACACCATCGCGCTCGAAGTCGCCCGCGCCCTCGTTCAGCTCGCCCCCACGCCCGACCACCAGGCGCTGCTCCGCCGCACCCTCGCCGACGCCGCCGCCCACTTCGCCGACCGCGACCGCACCGCCGACTTCGACCGCGTCCTCTCCGAGGCCGCCGACCTCGACCCGGCCGTCCGCGCCGTGCTCCTCGCCCGCGCCGGCCGCACCCCCGACGCGCTGGCGCTCGCCGACGACGCCAGCCGCCCGAAGGTGCTGGCCGCCGCCGCCGACCGCGCCGTGCGTCAGCATTCGAACGCCTTCCTGCCGCCCGAGCTGCACGTCGGCTTCGACGCGGTGCTGCTCGCGTTCCGCAAGCACGAGGCCGGCGACGACGCCGGGGCGCGGGAGGCACTGGAGCCGATCGGCCTGCGGTCGCCGTTCCTCGAATGGAAGGTGCTGCTGCGCGGTCTCATGGCCCACGCCGCCTCCGACGACGCCCGCGCCGCCGAGAACTTCGCCCGCCTCGACCCGGCGCGCCTCCCGGCCCGCCTCGCGGCGCCGCTGCGGTTCGCCGTCGATCCGGCGTTCAAGCAGGCGCAGCCCGCCGACGCCGCCACCGTCCTGAGCGCCCGCCTGCGGAAGCTGCTGCCGAGCCCGGCCGTGGAACACCTCCGCGCCATCGCCCGCGAGCTCGGCCGCGACAAGCCGCTCGCCCCCGCCTTCCGCTCCGCCGAGCTCGTGGTGCCGATGCTGCGGTCGTTCGCCCCGGACCTCGTGCCGCGGCTCGCCAACTGCCTCTACCACGCGATCGTGAACCAGGGTCAGCCGGAGGACCTGCCGAAGTACCGCAAGCTGTTCGGCAACCCGCCGGACGACCCGAACTTCCACAAGCTGCAGGCGCAGATCGGCGAGCAGATCGGCGACCCGGCCGGCACCCACGCCCACTGGCTGAAGTACGAGGCGTGGCTCGCCGCCCACCCCCCCGGCTGGCCCGTCGCCGTCGCCGACCGCGCCCGCGCCGAGGTGTGGACGCACCTCGGCGTGAACGGCACGAAGGCGGCCGACGTGGACGACGAGCCGGAGCTGGGCTTCTTCGCGCCGCCGCGGCGGAAGAAGCCGCCCAAGCCGCTCGACCCGCCGCCCGCGGCGTGCTTCGCGAAGGCAGCCGAACTCGCCCCCGACTCGCCCGACGCGGCCCGCCGGCTGTTCGAGGCGCTGCTCGACGCCAACCGCCCCGCGGACGCCGAGGCCGCCGCGCGGGCGTACCTGGGGCGCAAGCCGGACGACGCCTTCGCGCTGGTGGCGCTGGCGAACCTGATCCGCACGCAGGGCCGCGCCGCCGAGGCCGCCGAGGCGATGCGGCGGGCGCTGCCGCTGAACCCGCTCGACAAGGCGACCCGCGTCCAGACCGCGTCCGTCATTGTCGCCGAGGCCCGCGCCGCGCTCGCCGGCGGGAAGCTCGCCGACGCCAAAGCCGCGCTCGCGGTCCTGGACACGCACGAAACCCTGCTCGCGGCCGAGGCGCCCGCCGGCCGGCTCGCGCTGCGGTCGGTGGCGCTGACGAAACTCGGCCGCGCCGACGAGGCCGCCGCGGCCCGGACCGGGGCGCTGGCGGTGCCCGGCGCCCGGCTCAGCGTCACGTACCGGATGATGATCGATTCGCAGCTCGCCAAGCTGAAGCCGGCCGACAAGAAGGCCGCCGACGCGCTCTGGGCCGCGGAGTTGGCCGCCGAGCCGCTGCCGCAGGAGGTGCAGCAGCTGTTGGCCGCCTACGACCTGTACCGCCTCGACGCCGTCACCTACCGCGGCCAGAAGACGCACGAGAAAAAGATCACCGACCAGGTGGCCCGGTGCGCCGGCGCCGCCGGCCCGGAGGAGGAGTTCGAGAAGCTGCTCGACGTGCTGGTCGGCCCGAAGCAGGAGTTCAAGGCCGCGAAGAAGCTCGCCGACGCGCTGCTGGTGCGCTTCCCCGCGAACCCGGCATTCCACCTGGCGCGGGCCGAGGCCGGGATGGGCCTCGGCGAGCGCGAGTATCATGTGGAGGGCCGGGTGCGCCGGGCCAGGGCGCTGGCCGACGCGGCGACCGAACCGCGGCACAAGGCGCTGCTGCCGCACATCGACGAGCTGCTGAAGCAGTTCGCGGCGCCGTTCGACTTCCTGGACGCGTTCTTCGGACGGCGCTAAGGACGCCCCACCACCCATGGCCGACCCGTATACCGTCCTCGGGGTGCCGCCGGACGCGGACGACGACGCGATCCGCCGCCGCTACCTGGAGCTCGCCCGGACGTTCACCCCGGAGCAGCACCCGGAGAAGTTCGCGGCCGTGCGCGCCGCCTACGACCAGGTGAAAACGCTCGACGCGCGGGCGGCGTACCGGCTGTTCGAGGCCGGCAAGGAAGACACCATCGACGCCCTGATCGAGGAGGCGGCATGTCGGACCCCGCGGCCCCGGGTGACCCTGCAAGCCCTGACCGCGGCCCAGTCGGGGTAGAGCAGGTCGAGCGCGTGCTGGCCGACTTCCGACAGTGGTTGCTCGCGGCACCACCGAATGACGACGGACGAACGGAGACGGACGACGGCCGGCCGCCCGTCGATCTGTTCGCGCTGATCGGCCAGTTCACCGCGCTGCGGCACGAGGTGAACCTCCAGACGAAGGCCGCCCGCGCCGCCGTCGAGCAGAACGCCGAGGTGCTCCGCCAGCTCGCCGACCGCGACGAGGAGCCCGAGCCCGAGCCGGCCGACGACGACGAGGTGCTGCGGCCGGCGGTGAAGGCGGTCATCGACGTCGCCGACGCGCTGGCCCTGTCGCACCGGCAGGCCGAGAAGCTGCGCGACGGCGCCGCCGCGATCCTGAAGGCCGACGCCGCTCACGCAGCGCGCCCGGGGTTCTTCGCGCGGCTGTTCGGCGCCGCCCCCGCCGCCCCGCCGCCGGACCTGGACGCGCTGCGGAAGCTCGCCGCCGGCGTGGCCGACGGATACGCCCTGAGCATCCGCCGCGTCGAGCGGCTGCTACCGACCTGGGAGGTCGAGGCGGTGCGGTGTACGAATGAAGAGTTCGACCCCGAGATGATGGAAGTCGTCGAGGTGGTCGCCGACAGCGGGCTGCCGGCGGGCACGGTGGTGGAGGAGGTCCGCCCCGGCTACCGCTGGCGCGGCCGGCTGGTCCGCTTCGCTCAGGTCAAGGTCGCGCGCTAGTCGCAGTCGTCCGAAGGTGCCTCATGCCAGACGTGATCGTCGGGATCGACCTCGGGACGACCAACAGCGAGGTCGCCGTCGTCGAGAACGGCCAGCCGCGCGTCCTCAGCGAGGACGGCGATCCCATCCTGCCGTCGGTCGTCGGCCTCGCCGACGACGGCCGCCTCCTCGTCGGCCGCGCCGCGCGGAACCAGTGGGTGTTGGCCCCCGACCGCACCGTGAAGTCGGTCAAGCGGAAGATGGGGCAGGACGTGAAGGTGTCGCTCGGCGACCAGCAGTTCGCGCCGCAGGAAATCTCGGCGATGATCCTGCGCACGCTCAAGGCCCGCGCCGAGCGCGAGCTCGGCGTTCCCGTCTCGAAGGCGGTCATCACCGTCCCCGCGTACTTCAACGACAGCCAGCGCCAGGCCACCCGCGAGGCCGGCGAGCTGGCCGGTCTGGAAGTGGTGCGCATCCTCAACGAGCCGACCGCGGCGGCGCTGACGTACAACCCCGACCAGTCGCGGGCCGAGCGCATCCTCGTCTACGACCTCGGCGGCGGCACGTTCGACGTGTCCGTCGTCCACACCGAGAACGGCGTGGTGGAAGTCCTCGCCAGCCACGGCGACACGGCCCTCGGCGGCGACGACTTCGACGAACTGCTGCTGAACCACGTCGCCGACGAGTTCCAGGAGATGTACGAGGTCGACCTGCGCGCCAGCCGCACGAGCCGCGCGCGCCTCCTGAGCGCCGTCGAGGACGCCAAGAAGCGCCTCAGCGACCACCCGTTCGCCCGCATCGAGGAGGAGTTCGTCGCCGAGAAGGACGGCGTGCCCCTCCACCTCAACGCCGAAGTCGAGCGCAGCGACTACGAGGAGCTGATCCGCCCGCTGCTCGACCGCACGATGGAGTGCTTGCAGCGGGCGCTCGACGACGCGCACCTGACGGCGGCTCAGATCGACCGCGTGGTACTGGTCGGCGGCGCCACCCGCACGCCGCTGGTGGGGCAACTGCTCGAGGACCGCCTCGGCCAGCCGGCGCACCGCGAGGTGAACCCCGACCTGTGCGTCGCCCTCGGCGCGGCCGTGCAGGGGGCGATCGTCGCCGGCCAGAACGTCGGCTCGGTGCTGGTGGACATCACGCCGCACTCGATCGGCATCAAGTGTCTCGAATACACCGGCGCGGGCGGCTTCCGGGCGAACGAGCACAAGTTCGCGCCGATCATCAAGCGGAACGCGCCCCTGCCGGCGAGCCGGAGCGAGGTCTTCTGCACGGTGTCGGACAGCCAGCCGACCGTGGAGATCGACGTGTACCAGGGCGAGCAGCAGGACGTGCGGCGGAACCACCGCGTCGGCCGGTTCATGATCGAGGGGCTGGCGAAGGTGGCGGCCGGCAACCAGCTGGTGGTGCAGCTCGACCTGACGCTCGACGGCGTGCTGAAGGTGTCGGCGCGGGAGAAGAGCACGGGGCTGACGAAGCAGATCACGGTGGAGAACGCGCTGGCCCGGTACGCGGTGACGGAGCGCGCCGCGGCGCAGGCCCGGCTCGACCGCATGTGGTCGGACCTGGAGGCGCTGGCCGAGGCGCCGCCGGAGCCGACGGCGGACGACGCCCCGCCGATCGGGGCGGCGTCGTTCGGGCTGGCGGCGCCGCAGCTGGACGCCGGCCCGCGGGAGGGGCAGCGCGAGACGGTGCAGGCGCGGGCGCTCTTGGAGAAGGCCGACCGCATCCGCGCGAAGGCCGCCGCCGAGGACCAGGAGGAGCTGGACCGGCTGACCGGCAAGGTCCGCGACGCGCTGTCCGACCGCCGCTGGAACGAGCTCGAAGCCGCGTGCAACGACCTCAGCGACGTGCTGTTCTACCTCGAAGACGCCTGACGCGGGCGGGTCGGCCCGCGGTCCGTAGGTTACTCCGATCCGATTTTCTCGTTGGTGCGGAGGACTCTTGCGGGACCGGCGACCCGAGGGCGAGCGGCTGTCGCGCGCGACGGCCCACCGGCTCAGCCTGTACCTCCGCGCCCTGGCGGTGTGGCCGGCCGACGGCGGCCGGATGTCCAGCACCCGCATCGCCCTGGCGTGCGGCGTCACCGACGCCCAGGTCCGCCGCGACCTGGCCTCGCTCGGCCACCTCGGCCGCCGCGGCCTCGGGTACGACGCCCCCGAGCTGTCCGCCGCCATCCGCGCCGTCCTCGGCATCGACCGCGTCTGGCGGGCGGTGCTGGTCGGCGTCGGCAACCTGGCCCGCGCCCTGCTCCGCTACCGCGGCTTCCGCACCCAGGGGTTCGAGGTGCTCGCCCTGTTCGACGCCGACCCCACGAAGGTCGGCGAGCGCGTCGAGGGGCTGGCGATCGAGCCGACGGAGCGGCTGACCGATCGGGTGCGCGACCTCGGGGCCGAGCTGGCCATCCTGACGGTGCCGGCCGACGCGGCGCAACCCGTGGCCGACCAGCTGACCGCCGCCGGCATCCGCGGCGTGCTGAACTTCGCCCCGGTGCTGCTGCGGCTGCCTCCGCGGGTGAAGCTGGTGTCGGTGGACCTGGCCATCCAGCTGGAGCAGCTCGCGTTTCTGATCCAGCACGGCGAGCCGGCCGCGGACCCGGCGGCGCGGTAGCGCCCTTGCCGCGGCCGCCGCGGGCCGTACCCTATTCAGCCTGATACCCGACCACGGCGATTGCGGAGTGCGGTCATGGCGAAGCGGATGTCCACGCGGCTGCGGATGGAGCGGCAGCGGAATAACGCGGCGGTCAGCCGGACCAAGAACGGCCACCTGAAGCGGAAGAAGGCCGCCACCCGCGACGCCCGGATGCTGGCGCTCGTGAAGGCCGGCACGTTCCCGTACACGCCCGCCGTGCAGAGCTGGCTCAGCGTCCAGCTCGGCGACCGGTTCAACCGCATCACCGAGGCGCAGGTCAAGGAACTGGTGAAGTAGACAAGCGACGTGGCGAGCGGCCCGCGTGAGCGGGCGGTTCCGGGGCGCAGTAGATGCGCCCCGGAACCGCCCGCTCACGCGGGCCGCTCGCCTGCGCCCGATGAGTGTTCCTCGCACCGGGCGAACACCCGCGGGAACACCGGCAGCCGACCCCACATCCTGTGCCAGCCCCAGCCACGCGACACCGCCGGCCGGGCGCAGAAGTGGCACCGCAGCGCCGTCCCGTCTGGTAACAGGATCGCCCCGCACTCCCGCCGCGCGATGTGGTGGTCGGCGATGTCCGAGCGCGTCACCCCGCGGCGGTCCAGTTCCGCCTCCATCAGGTCGAGCGCGGCCGGCTCCATCCCGGCCCGGTACACCGTCACCCGGTCCAATAGCTCCTCGGTGTCGGCGGCCCGCACGAACGCCGCCACCCGCTTCAGGTCGAGGGCGAGCATCGCTACTTCACCCGCTCCGGGGTCAGCTTGCCGAGGCCGTCGAACAGCCGCACCAGGCTCGCCATCAGCTTCTTGAAGTCGCCCTCGTGCAGGCTCTCGTTCGGGGCGTGGGCGTTGCTCGCCGGGTCCTCGATCCCCATGAGCAGCGCCGGGGCGCCGCCGAACAGCTCCGACAGCGGGCCGACGAAGCCGATGCTGCCGCCGCACCCGATGGCCACCGGGTCGCGGCCGAACCCGGCCCGCATCGCCCCCAGCGCCGCCTCGAACGCCGGGCCGTTCGGGTCGGTCATCCACCACGTCACCGGCGGCCCGTGCGGCGTCACCTTCACCTCGACGCCCCACGGCGCGTCGGCCGTCAGGAACGCCGCCAGCTGCTCGAACGCCTGCTGCGGGTCCTGGTCCGGCACGAGCCGGCAGCTGACGAGCGCCGTCGCCTTCGGCAGCACCTGGTTGGACGCCCCCTTGATCGAGCTCGCCTCCTGGGCGATGACCGTGACCGCCGGCCGCCGCCACGTCTGCTCGTACTCGTTCAGCCCGGCCTCCATCGCCATCTTGGCCGTGGGCACGATGCCGATGTCGCGCCGCAGCGCCGCCTCGTCGAACGGCAGCTTCCGCGTCGCGGCCGTCTCCTTGTCCGTCATCGGGCGGACGCTGTCGTAGTAGCCGGGGATGGGGAGCTTGCCGTCGGCCCAGTACAGCTTGCCGAGCACGGCGTTGAGCGCGAGCGCCGCGTCGGGCAGGGCGCCGCCGCCCATGCCGCTGTGGACGGGAATCTTGGCGCTGGTCACGTCCACCTGGGCCGTCATCACCCCGCGCAGCGAGTAGGTGATGCACGGCAGCCCGACCTCGATGTTCTCGGTGTCGCAGACGACGATCACGTCCGACTTGATGCGGTCGCGGTGGGTGTCGAAGAACTTCATGAGGTTCTTCGAGCCGACCTCCTCCTCGCCTTCCACGACCATCTTGATGTTGACGGGCAGGCTGCCGACGGTCTGCCGGTAGGCGGCGATGGCGCCGAGGAAGGCGGAGATGGCCCCCTTGTCGTCGGCGGCGCCGCGGGCGTAGAGGCGGCCGTCGCGGCGGGTGAGCTTCCACGGGTCGCTCTTCCACTGCTCGACGAAGTTGATCGGCTGCACGTCGTGGTGGGCGTAGAGGAAGACGGTCGGCTTGCCGGGGGCGTCGAGCCACTCGCCGTAGGCGTAGGGGAGCGAGCCGCCGACGCGCAGCACCTCGGCGTTGTTGAGGCCGGCGGCGCGCATCTGATCGACGGTGAGGGCGGCGGTGCGGTCGATCTCGGTGCGGTGTTCGCCGTCGGTGCTGATGCTCGGGATGGCGACCAGGTCCGCGAGGCCGCGGACGATGTCTTCGTGGTGCCGCCCCAGCCAGTCGAGCGCCTTCTCCATCGGCCGAGTCCCCCGTGACGTGTGGTGCTTCCAGTGTAGCCGGCGCCCCCCCGCGGGGGAAACCCGGCCCGGGGCTTGAGCCCGGGCCGCCCGCGGACAGCGCGGTTGACCCGCCCCGCCGCCGGTGGTATGCCGCCGGCCCACGGAGGGACCGGTATGCGCCGACGGTCGAAGCTGTTGGCCCTGCTCCTGCTCGTCGGCGGGCTGTCGGCCGCGGCCGGGGCGGCGGTGCTGACCGCCCGCGCCGAGCCCGAGTTCTACGCCCGCGCCGGCGCCCCCGCCGACTGGGAGACGCGCGAGCGCGCCGCCCGCCTGCCGACGCGGCTGCTCGACTTCAAGAACGAGATTCGCTCGAAAGAGGTGTGGGGCGACACGTTCACCGCCGCCGAGCTGAACGCCTTCTTCGCCGAGCACATGTGCGACCGCGACGGGTACGGATCGGTGCTGCCGGAGAAGCTGCACTCGCCGCGGGTGGCCGTGGACGGCGACCGGGTGAAGGTCGGCTTCCGCTACGGGCACGGGTTCTGGAGCTCGGTGGTGTGGGTGGAGTTCCGGGTGTGGCTGGTGGCGGGCGAGAGCAACCTGGCGGCGGTGGAGGTGTGCGAGCTGCGCGCCGGCCGGCTGCCGCTGGGGACGCAGAGCATCCTGGACAAGGTGTCGGAGGCGGCGCGGGAGTGGAACATCGACGTGACGTGGTACCGGCACGAGGGGAACCCGGTCGGCCTGTTCAAGTTCTTCGCCGACCAGCCGCTGACGCCGCCGACGCAGGTGCTGACGTTCGAGGCGGCCGACGGCAAGATGACCGTCGCTGGTCGGTCAACGCTCCCGGGCGCCCCGCGGGCGGAGTAAGCGGCGGGCGGCGTCAGGGCGCCGCGGCCCGCGCCGCCTCCGCGAGCGCCGCCGCCGCACGCCTCAAATCGCCGCCGCGCACCGCGGTCGCCGCCGCTCGCACCGCCCGGCCCGGTCCCGCGTCCGGCCCCACCGGCTCCGTTCCGCGCAACTCGCGCGGCACCCGCTCCAGCGCCCGCACAGCCTCGCCCCGCGCCCGGTCCGAACCGACGACGTCCGCCGCGTCCGTTCGCTCGGCCGCAGTCGTGAGCGATCGCGCGGCCTGGCGGGCGAACTCGGCCGCGGAGCGGACGGCGGCCGGCTGGTCGGTCGCGGCCACCGCCGCCGCCAGGGCGTCGGCGTCGCGGGCCAGCTCCCGCGCCCGCGCCCCTTGCCGCGCCGCCGCGGCGTTCGTCGTCAGCGCCCGCACCTCCGCCTTCAGCGCGGAATCGGCCGGCAGCACGAGCAGCGCCGTGCGGGCGTCGCCGACGTGCAGCCGGTCCGCCGCCGGCCCGGCACCGGACTCTCGGAGTCGGCGCTCCAGTTCGTCGAACGCCGTCGCGTCGGCCGGCCGCAGCCGCTCCTTGACGACATCCCCCACACCCTTCGCCCGGTCGCGCACGCCCCGTTGTTCAGCTGCCAACCCGTTCAGACGTGCAGCCAGCTGCGGCGACGGCAGGTAGTCCGCGGCCGGGTCCGGCTCGGGAGGTGGATCGGGTCGGCGCACGTCGGCTACGCCCGCGGACGCCGCCGCCAGTTTGCCAAGCAGTTCCGACAGCTGCGCCTGACCCGCGGCGTCGCGGTCGGGGCCGGCGAGCGCCGCGAGGCGCGCGTAGGCGTCGAGCGCCCGCCGCTTCAACACCTGCCCCGCCGCGCCGACGCGGACGTGCTCCAGTTCCTTCGCCTCGCGGCCGAGTTGCCGCCGCTCGTCGTCGGACGTCGGGCTCGCCGGCTGACCGGCCTTCGCCTTCGCCACCGCCGCGGCCCGCGCCCGCGCGGCGGTGAACGTCAGCAGCCGGTCCGCGTCCGTCCGCCGGCCCGCGAGCCGGTCGGCCAGCGCCGCAAGCACCTCGGCGGCGCGGCGGGCGTCCTTCGGCGTCTCGCGGGCGTCGTGCAGCAGCACCGCCGCCTCGGGCGCCGACAGCCGGGTCAGCCGCTCCGTGATGCCGGCCTGCGCCGCGGGGTCGGGGCGAACCACCAGTTCGGCCTGAAGGCGGGCCAGTTCGGCGGCCAGCGCGTCCACCGGCTGCTGGCCGTTGACGCTCTCGGCGAATCGGTCCAGCGCCCGCCGCGCGGCCGCGAGCGCCGCCGCGCCGTCGAGCGGCAGTCCGGCGCGGAGGTCGGCCGCGGCCGTGCGGACGGCCTCGACGGCGGCGGCGCGGCGGGCCTCGAATCCGGGCAGGTCCAGTGCCGCGAGGCGGTCAGCGAGCGGCTCGTACTGCTCCAGCGGCGGGCCGACCTGTGTGGCGAACTCTCGCCGGACCGATTCGTCGGGCGTCTGTCGGTCGAACCCGCGGAGCACGCCCTCCACGCCGACGGCGGCCGCCTCGTGCTCGGCGCGGAGGCGTTCGAGCTCGGCAACGCCGCGCTTGCGGCGCTCGGCCGCGCTGGGGGTCGCGTCGGCGAGACGGGCCAGCGCACCGGCCGCCAGCTGCATCGGCTGCGGCGCCGCCTTCGGGTCGGCGTCCAACCGGGTGACCGCGGTGGCGAGGTGAACGCGCACCTCGTCGCGGAGCGGCGCCAGCACGGGATCGGCCGGCAGGTTGAGCCGCGCGGCGGCCGCGAGCAGCGCACGCTGTTCGGTTCGAAGCGCGGCCTTCGCAGCGTCGGTGATCGTTGGGAATCCGGCGGCGCGGGCGCGGATGTCGTCCTGCCACGGGATGAGGGCGCGGGCGACGGCCTTCCCGTCGGCCGGGTCGAACGCCGGCCGGGCGAAGCCTTCCGCGGCGCGGTCGAGAGCCTGGGCCAGCTTCTCCAGCTCGGTCAACGCCGCGGCGCCGCGGTCACCGGCCAGGTGCTCGCCGGCGGCGCGGAAGCCGGCCGGGTCGGGGAGCGTGACGCGGGTCAGCCGGGCCGCGGTGCCGAGCCGGTCGAGCGTCGCCACGGCCCGCTCCGACAGCGCCGCCTGCGCCGCGGCCAGCTCTGCGCACACGGCAGCGCGCACGTCGGCGGCGAGGCGGTCGGCGACGGCGTCGAGGTCGCGGGCGGCGGCGGCCAGCGCCTCGGCGCGGCGAGCGAGGTCGCGCCGCTCGGCGCCGGCGGACGCGGCCACGGCCGCGCGCAGGTCCTCGCTGTCGGCGAGGATCGCGTCGAAGCGGGCGGCGAGGCGCGTGCGCTCGGCGGCCGCGTCGGCGCCCGTCGCGGCGCGGTCGGCGAGTGCGGCGTAGGCGACGGCGAGGGCGGCGAGGCGGTCGGCGTCCAGCCGGGCGCGGGTGGCCCGGTGGTGTGCTGCGGCGAGGTTGCCGATCAACAGCACGGCCTGCCGCTGGCGGAGGGCGAAGGCGGTGAGCGCCTCCAGGCGGACGGCCGGGTCGTCGGTCGCGGCCCGTCGCAGGAAGTCGTCCGCCTCCGCCACGACAGTCGCCGCCGCGTCGCGGTACGACGCCGCCCACGCCTTCGTGCCCGGGTAGCGCTCGGCCTCGGCGGCGCCGGCGCGGAGCGCCGCGGCGGCCGCCTGCACCTTCGCGCGGGCGTCGGCCAGCCGAGCGGCGTGATCGACCGGCAACCCGCCCTTCGTCGGCCGGGCGTCGAGGACCGGCGCCAGCACCCCGCGCGCCTCCGCGAGTTGCTTCTGCGCCGCCCCCGTCCGCTCGGCCACGGCGTGGTACGGGCCGAACGTCTCCTGCTCGTCCAGCGGCGGGGCCAGCGGCGTGACGTGCCACTCGTGCCAGCCGTCGTCGGGGAGCGCCGCGGGGGCGCCGCCGGGCCGGGCGTCGGCGGCGCGGAGCCGCACGCGCAGGATGCCGGCGCCGTTCCCCTGCCCGGTCACGCCGGCGAGCGCCGTCGGGTCGAAGGTGAGCCGCCCCTCCGCGGTCGGCGTGCCGGCGCCGGTCAGCGGGAACGGCAGCCGCGTGACGGAGGCGAACCCCTTCCCGGCGGCCACTTCCAGCTCGGCGCCGGTCACGGCCACGTCGTCGGTGACGGTCAAGCTGATTTCGACGCGCTGACCGGGGAGCACGGCGCGACGGCCGTTCGAGAAGCCGGCGACGGACGCGAACCGCGGCGGCTCGTCGGGCCGCGGCCGCACGCGCACCGGCACCTCGGTCCGCAGTTTCCGCGCGCCGGTCTCGTTCGCCAGCACGAGCCGCAGCACGCCGGGCTCGCGCACCGGGAACGTCGCCGAGCCGCCGAGCGCGTCGGCGTCGAGCGCCACGGGCAGCGTCTCGGGCAGTGCCGAGGGCGCGTCGGGCTTCCACTCCAGCGCCGCGGTCGCGGCCGGGCGGGTGAAGCGGAGGCGGACCGCGGCCGTGCTGCCGGCCAGCGCGTCCAGGTCGGCGAAGCCGGGCTGCGCGCGCGGCTTCACGGTCGCGGCGGCGTAGGCGGGCGGCGTCAGGTCGACGGCGGTGCCAGGGGCCAGGTCCACCGGGTCGGCGACGCGAACGGCGTACCACTCGCTCGCGGCCGGGCCGGCTTCCACGCGGTACTCGAAGTCGGCGGCCGGCGCCGGCAGCACGACCACGGCCGCGCCGGTGGCGGCGTCGGGCGTCATGCGGCGGCGCGTCTCGGGCTCGCCCGGCGCGGCGCGGGTCACCAGCTCGACGACGCCGGGCAGCGGCACGTCGGCGGCGGTCGGGTCGAGGTACGCGGACAGGGTGACGGGCTCGCCGCGGCGCACGACGGCATCACCCGTGGGGACGACGACGCGGAACGGGGCGACGGCGCCGGGGCGGAACCAGCCGGCGGAGCGGCGGGCGAGTTCGACGCCGGCGGCGAACAACCCGACCGCGAGCAGCAGGCCGAGGCCGACGCCGGTGCGGCGGGCGGCTCCCGGGGGCGCGGGCATGGGGGCTCCGGGAAGTCGCCGGGGGCGGACGTGGTGCTTAAACTATACCCGCGGCCGGCCGCCCGGGGCAAGCCGCCGGCCCATCACCAGGACGCGCATGGTCTCCCCCGAACGCCACGCCGCACTTCAACAGGCGTGGGCGAGGCTGCTCGACGGCTACCGCGTGACCGCGGCCGCCGCCTACCCGGTGTTCGACCTGCTGGCGTCAGCGTACTCCGCGCCCGACCGGCACTACCACAATTTGGAACACCTCGCCGAGATGTTCCGCGTCGCGGCCCGGCTCACGGCCATCACCGACGACCCAGCCCCGGTGCAGCTGGCGATCTGGTTCCACGACGCCGTCTACGACCCCCGCGCCGCCGACAACGAGGAGCGCAGCGCCGAACTGGCCGCGACGCTGCTCGGCCCGCTCGGCGTGCCGCGCGACGCGCTCGACCGCGTGGGTCGGCTGATCCGCGCGACGGCGCACCTGACCGACGACCGACCGCCGCCCGACCGCGACACGATGATCCTGCTCGACGCCGACCTGGCGATTCTTGGCGCGGCCCCGGAGCGCTACGCCCGCTACGCCGGGGCCATCCGCGCGGAGTACGCGTGGGTGCCGGAGGCGGAGTACCGCGCGGGCCGGGCGGCGGTACTGAAGCGCTTCCTGGCACGACCGCGGCTGTTCTGGACGGACCTGGCGCACCAGGAGGGCGACGTCCCGGCGCGGGCGAACCTGACGGCGGAGTTGGCGGGCCTGCGGGGCGGCGAACCGGCGGCATGAGCCGCCGGGTGGCGAGTCGGACCACGTCGGCACCGGACCACCCGGCGGCTCACACCGCCGGCTCGCCGGAATTCGGGGGAGTTTATGTTCGTGCCGGTCGCCTGCCTGCGGTGCGGGAAGCTGTTCCAGGTGCCGCCGGCCGCCGCCGGTACGGACGTGACCTGCCCGTGGTGCCGCGAACCCACGCCCGCCCTGCCCGTCGCCGCCGACACGCCCGCTGCCGCGACGCCCGAACCGCTCTCGCTCGACGACGCCGAACCGATCGCCCCCGCGGCCGCGCCCGTCGCGCCGCCCACGCCCCGGCGGCAGCTGTCGTGGAAGGAACTCGCCCTCGTCGTCGGCGCCATGATCCTCGTCGCCGGCGTCACGATGCTGGTCCTCGGCTACCGCTCCGGCCGCGGCGGCACCGCCGGCTGGGTCGCGTTCACCGCCCCCGACGGCTCCTGCACCGGCCTCTTCCCCACCGCCCCAACCGCGTCTGCGGTCGCCCCCAACCCGCAGAGCGTGGTGACGAAGGGCGGCGAGGAGTACGCCGCGGCGGGGTGGTACAGCGGCGTTCGCGCGTGGGTCGCCTGGCAAGACCTCGACCCCGCCTGGCAGAAGAAGCTCGCCGACGACAAGGACGGCACCCTCGGCACGCTCGAAGCCGAACTCGCGCGGCGGGTGAAGGACGCCGGCGGCACCCTCGTCGAGGGCCGCAAGAAGACCGTGCAGACCACCTACGGCCGCGGCTTCGAGGTGGAGGTGACCACGCCGCACGGCACCCGCGTGGAACGCTACGTGCTCGCCGCCACCGGGCCGCGGCCGCGGCTGTACGTCGTCGGCGTCGAGGGGCCGAAGCTCGACCCCGACGGCGCGCTGCCGGCCCGCGTGTTCACCGCCTTCCGCATCAACTGACCACCACCCGGAGCGACGATGGCCGACGAGCCCTGGTACCACAACGGCCTCCGGTTCACCTGCACCCAGTGCGGCGACTGCTGCACCGGCGCGCCCGGGTTCGTGTGGGTGACGGACGCCGACGTCGCCGCCCTGGCCGCCTTCCGCGGCGAGCCGGTCGCCGAGTTCACCGCCCTGCACACCCGCCGCGCCCGCGGCCGCCGCTCCCTCCGCGAAAAGAGCAACGGCGACTGCGTGTTCTTCGAGCGCGGCCGCGGCTGCACCGTGTACCCGGCCCGGCCGCCGCAGTGCCGCACGTGGCCGTTCTGGGACAGCAACCTCGACACCCCCGCCGACTGGGAGCGCACCGTCCGCGCCTGCCCCGGCTCCGGGCAGGGCGAACTCATCCCCATCGAGGAGATCAGCCGTCGGCTGCGCGAGGTGCGCGTCTGACCACGCTCGGGCCGAAATCATTGTTTCCGGCCGAGGGGGGTCGATCCCCGGAAGCATGTCACCGACTCATAAAAAAGTCCGTTCGGGCGACTCGCCGCCACCGCGTCGGCCGCAACCCTTTCTCCCGACCGAGGTTCCCATGTCGCGCCTGCTCCTGGCCGCCGCCGCGCTCGCGCTCGTCGCCGCCGACCCCGCCGCGCCGCCCGCCCGCATCTTCGCCCACCGCGGGCTTCTGACGCACGCCCCCGAGAACACGCTCGCCAACTTCGACGCCTGCCTCGCCCTCCGCCTCGACATCGAACTCGACGTCCGCCGCACCCGCGACGGCCAGCTCGTGGTCATCCACGACGACACGGTGAACCGCACGACCACGGGCAAGGGAAAGGTGTCGGCGCTGTCGCTGCGGGAGATCGAGGCGCTGGACGCGGGGGCGTGGTTCGACCCGGCGTTCGCCGGCGAGCGGGTGCCGACGCTGGACGCGGTGTTCGCGCGGGTGGCGGCGCGAAAGACCGCGACGCTGCTGGCGATCGACCTGAAGGACCCGGACGTAGAGGCCGACGTGGTGAAGCTGGCGGTGCGGCACGGCGTGCTGCGGCAGCTGGTGTTCATCGGCCGGGCGATCGAGAGCCGGGCGGTGCGCGACGCCGTGAAGGCGGCGGACGCGGGTGCGGCGTGTGCGGTGCTGTGCCCGTCGGCGGACAAGCTGGGGGCGGCGCTGGCGGACGGGTCGGCGTCGTGGGTGTACGTGCGCTGGGTGCCGACGGCGGGCGAGGTGGCGAAGGCCCACGCGGCGGGCCGGAAGGTGTTTCTGGTGGGGCCGGAGGTGGCCGGCCACAACGTGGCGAACTGGCACGCGGCGCGGGCCGCAGGCGTGGACGCGATCCTGACCGACCACCCCCTGGAATGCCGCGCCGCCGGCCGGGCGAAGCGGTGAGCGCCGGGTCAGGCGAAGAGGCCCCCCGATGAGAGGCGGTTTCATGGCAAGGATTGTCGCCTTTTCGTTATGCGCGGTCGCTCGGGGCGTGGTAGCCTGCACCTGATTTGCAACCTGACGATGCCACCTCTCTGCGAGATACCCATGTCGTCGCCCACGGACCCGACCCTCGATTCCATGCCAGAGCCGACCGAGCCGGGCCCGGAACAGACCAACCGCTTGTTCGAGGTGTTCCCACCAGATGACGCGTCCGTGGAGCCGGACGAGGACGGAGGCGAGTGGGAATTCGAGGAAGCCGGCGACACACCCGGGGCGGAAACCACGGCCGTTGCCGAGACGGGTACGGCGGGACCGCGGTTGCGGAGGCGGCGCCGCCGGCCCCGGCTCGACTCACCCGAACTTCGGCTCCGCGGTCGGCGTGCGCTGTGCCCGCGGGTCGAAGACATCGCCCCGCTGATGCTCAAGACGGCCAAACTCCGCGTACTCGGCGGCTACCTTCAGTCCGTCCGGGGGTTGGAGGACGACGACCTCACCCGCATCCTGCGCGACGACGCCGCAAAACTCGCTGATCCCGAGCGGGTCCGTGCCACGCTCGCGTCTCACGACCCGGACTATAACCGCGGACAGCTCAAGGCGATGATTCTGGCCGTCCTCCTTCAGGAGGAAACGCACACGCTGCCCGAAAACCGGCTCGACGCCAAGGTGATCGAGTTCGAGAAGGCGCTGGCCGGGCGCGCGGCCGCGTTTGACCTCGCCGCACTCCGCAAGGCCGACCCGGACCGGTGGCACTCGCTCGACACGTACCGAATCGTTCTCGACGCGGCCTGGAGTAACGACGGGCAGATTTCGCCGGACGAAGCCCGGTTGCTTACCGTCCTCCGCAAGCACCTGGGCATTCCCTTGGAGGAACACTGGGTCATCAGCGCGCTCATCGGCCGGTTTCCGAAGACGGGGGGCGCACTGCACACACCCGACGAGGTCAACGACGCCCGCAAGGACTTGCAGCGACAAAGCGTGGTCTGGAGCTACCGCGACGAGAGTAACCAGCTCAACGACGTGATCCCAGCCGAAGTCGCACCGACGTGTCGGGAGTGGGCCGGCCAGGAGCTCCAGGTGGTGAACTACCGCCGGCTCCTATCGCACGACGCGCTGCTCCTCCCGGACCTGTGGGCGGCGCTCGACGCCCGCGGGCTCGACCGCTCCGGCAACAAGCCCGACCTGATCGCCCGCATCGTCGCCAGCGACCTCCGCCCGACGACCGTACTCGGCGGGTTGGACCGGGAGCGACTGTCGTCCATGTGCGGCACGTTCGGGCTGAAGTCGTCCGGAGCGAAGGCCGAGTTGATCGCCCGGATCGTCGAGTTCTACGACGACCTGACGTTCGAGGTGCGGCAGACGAAGGACGAGCGTGAGGCGTGGTACAGCGACTACGTCGCGCTGGCGAGCCGGTCCTACGCCGAATTGCGGGCGAAGAAGGTCATCACCAAAGACCTGGACATCGAGCACCTGTTCGAGGCAGCAACGGCGTTCCTGTTCGGGGTCAAGTTGAAGGCGACGTGCGACCCGAGCCGGACCGAGAACCGCGCGGACGGGCGGGTGCGGCTGGACGCCGACAACTGTGTCCTGTGGGACTGCAAGTCGGTCGAAGCCGCCGTCAACTTGCAGGACCACCTGGACGGCCAGTTCGACAGCTACCTGCGGAAAGAGCAGCAGGTGGGGCTAAAGCCGCTCGGGTTCTTGGTCATCGGCCCGGCGTTCACGCCGCAGTCGATCCGGCTGGCGAACCAGTACAAGGCCCGGACGAATTGGGACGTGGCACTCGTTCAGGCGGACGCATTGAAGCACCTTGCCGACCGCTGGGCGGCGACCGAGCCGGACAAGCCGTTCCCCGTCCGCCTGCTGGTGCGCACGGAAGTCATCGATAAGGAGCGGGCCGAGTTCCTGCTGAGTCTGGCGTGACCTACCCGACAGCAATCGGGATTCGTCAATCAAGTTTCGCCCGGCGAGCCGGGGCGCCTGCCCCCGGGTTCTCGTCCCACGCGAGCGGCGAAGGCGATCCGAGTTTCCTGAACCAGCCACGGATCGGCATTACCATGCGACTCATCGTTACCACTGTGGTGTGTTTTTCGGTGGGCGTTTACGTACTATTGGCGGCCCCAATCCCGGATGCCGCGCGCCCGTTCACACTGCCGCACACGATAGGAACCAAATGGACCTATCGGGTGAAGGGAAGTGACGAAAAGTTGACAATGGTTGTTACGGACATTGTCAGCGACAAGGAGCATGGGAATCTGGTTACAGTCTCATATCGATCTACGAAAGGTGAACCTGGTATTTGGGAAATTGTTTCGTTGGACGGCCGCCAGCTCTTGGTGCATCAACAAGGGCCATTTGAGTGTGTCCCCCCGATCCCCTGGATCCGCACCCCCTACCTTCAGCATGATAAGTGGGTCGTACAATATACCCTGTCGACTTCTTCGAGTAGCTTTGACTACGCCGCTCAGTTCGTGCAAGGCCCTGTTGCTCGCGTCGAAGTCCCGGCAGGCAAGTTTGAGGCGGTCCGCGTCCATGCAATCCGGGAGGGCTTCGGGCGAGGGGCACGAACCCGTTGGTACGCCAACGGAGTCGGTGTCGTGAAGGAAGTTGAAAAGGGCGGGGACACGCTCGAATTGGTTTCATTCGAGCCTGGGCAGAAACCGCGGTAGTGAAAGCCGCTCACCCCAGCTGCGCCCGGAGGAGCTTGTAGTCCGTCTTGCCGGTGCCCAGCACCGGCAGGCTCTCCACCCGCCGCACCTCGTCCAGCCGCATCACGCCGCGGAAGCCCTCCTCCGACAGGATCGCGTTCGCCTCCCGCACCGTCAGCGGCTCCGTCGTGAACAGCACCACCTGCCGGCCGCCGTCGCCGTCCGTCCCCTCCACCGCCACCCGCGGGCCGGCGTCCGTCGGCGGGTAGCGGCGCGTGAACGGCTCCTCCAGCGCCGGCAGCGAGATCATCTCGCCGCCCGCCTTCAGGAACCGCTTCAGCCGGCCGTGGAACACGATCGCCCCCGTCGGGTCCAGCGCCGCCAGGTCGCCCGTCACGTACCACCGCTCGCCGGCGATCACCCGGAACGGGTCCGCGGCGCCCTCCCCCAGGTAGCCGGGGAAGATCGTCGGGCCGCCCACCAGCAGCATCCCCAGCTGGCCCTGCGGCAGCACCGCGTCCGTCTCCAGGTCGGTCACGCACACCCGCACCCCGGGGATCGGGTCGCCGACCGTCCCCGGCTTCACCCGGCCCGGCACGTTCACCGACACCACGGGGGCGCACTCGGTGATGCCGTAGCCCTCCAGCACCTCGGCCCGCGGGGCGACGCGGGCGTAGGCCGCGAACAGCGACGGCGGCGCCTTCTCGGCCCCGGCCACCACCAGCCGCAGGGCGTCGAAGTCGCCCGGCTTCGCCCGCTCGGCCAGGAACCCCAGGAACGTCGGCGTGCCGAACACGATCGTCGCCTGGTACCCGGCGCACTTGCGGACCAGCGCCGCCGAGTCGGTCGGGTCCGGGTGGTGGACGACGCGCAGCCCCAGCACCAGCGGCATCAGCCCGGTGATGGACAGGCCGAAGCTGTGGAACAGCGGCAGGAAGCCGAGGATCGAGTCGGCGCGGGTGAAGTCCGCGACCGCGGCGATGCCGCGCTGCACGCTCAGGATGTTGTCGTGCGTCAGCGGCACCGCCTTCGGCGCCTTCTCGCTGCCGCTGGTGAACAGCACCACCGCCGGCTTGTGCGGGTCGGCCGCGGCGTTCGCCAGCAGCCGGTGCTTCACCGCACCGCCGAAGTAGCGGACGCGCAGCAGCCGCGACAGGAGTTCGACCTTCCCCATCTTCGCCCGCAGGTGTTCGAGGAAGATGAACTCGGTGCCCGGCACCTGCACCTGGGTGCGGTCGATGAACGCCTTCGACGTGACGACGTGGGTGAGGCCCATCACCTGCGCGGCGTGGCCGAGGTTGGCGGGGCCGGTCGTCCAGTTCAGCACCGCGGGGAGCTTGCCGGCGAGCATGATCGCCAGCAGCGCCGTGTCGCCGGCCACGGACGCCGGCAGCAGCAGGCCGACGCTCGCCGAGGGCAACTCGGCGAACCGCCGGCTCATCGCCCACGCCCCGACGACGAGGCGCTCGTACGTGACGCCGCCGGCGAGGTCGTCGGCGAGGATCACGTCACGGCGCTGCTTGAAGGCGCGCGTCAGGACCGCCTCCGGGATGGTGGCGCCCTCCACGGCCACGGGGTCGGCGCTGGTCGCGGGGTTGAACCACGCGGCCGGCGGCGGCTTCGGCGGGGCGCGGTCGAGGAGCCCTTCGGCGAGCGCCCACAGCTGCCCGAGCGTGGTCGGCACGGCGTCGCCGGTGAAGCCGAACTGGTGCTCCACCTTCAGCGTGATCTCCATGCCGTCGAGCGAGTCGACGCCGAGCCGGGCGAAGGTGGTGTCGGCGGCGTTCTCGCCGGGGTCGAGCGGCCGCTTCAGGTGCTCCTCGACGATGTGGGCGACGGCCTCCTTCGTGGCCGGCTTCACCTTCGACAGGTCGAGCCCGGCGGCAGTCTTCGGCGGCGGGAACTCGAACGTGCGCGGGCCGACCGCGAAGTGGTACGGGACGTAGGTCGGCGTCTCGGGCTTGCCGCCGGTGTCGGCGTTGAACCAGTCTTCGAGCCAGCGGTTGACGGCCTCGCGCGTCGGCTCGGGGCGCGTCCCCGGCGGGAACGCCTCGACGGTGATGGTGCCGCGGCGCCGGGGGGTGAACAGCAGCAGGTTCGCCAGCAGCAGGCCGACGCCGCGGAGGAGCTCGGCGACGAGGTGCGGCTTGCCGCGCGCCCAGCTGAGGCGGCTCCCCCACAGGCCGCGGGTGCGGACCAGCAGCACGGTGACGTTCGGCACGGCGGCGAGGATGTCGGCCGCGCCGCGGGCGCCGCCGAGGTCGGTGCGGCCGTCGTGGGTGAGGTGGCCGCTGGGCCACACGATGACGTTGTCGCCGGCCTTCAGGGCGTCGATGGCGGTCTGCACGGCGGCGGCGGCGCGGTCGCGGGTCTCGGCGCCGATCTGCGCGGTGTCGGGGACGCGGATGGCCCGCAGCAGCCAGGCGAACGGGGCGAGGGCCGGGTTCTGGAAGTGGGTTTCGAGGAGCATCGGCCGGAAGTTCAGCCGCGCCCACAGGTGCGCGAAGACGTTCGGCGGCTCGCAGAACCCGGGGTGGTTCGGCATCACGAAGAACGGCCCGGGGCCGCGGGCGGCGTCGAGGCCGGTCACGGCGAGGCGGTAGCGGAGGGCGAGGACGGCGCGGGCGAGCACCCAGACCACCCACCGGACCGGACCGAGCATGTGTCACCCCGGGGTTCGACGGGGCCAGTGTATCGCGGCCGGCCGCGGCGACCCGTGGGCGGGGGGTTCCCGGCCCCTTCCGGGGCCCGGCCCGCCGCGGTACGATGACCCCATGAACCCGGACGACAAGGTCTGCCTGTGCTTCCACGTCACCCGGCGGAAGCTGGTGAACTGGACGCGGCTGCACCAGCCGCGGGTGCCGAGCCAGCTGTCGGCGTGCGGCGGCGCCGGCACCGGGTGCGGGTGGTGCATCCCGTTCCTGAAACAAATCTTCCGCCAGGAGGCCGCCCTCGACGCCGTCTCCGCCGAGGAGTACGCCCGCGGCCGGGCCGGGCACGTCGCCGCCGGCAAGGGCACGCCGCCGCCCGGCGCCGAGCCGGCATAGGCGTCACCGGCCGGGGCCGCGCACGCAGATCAGCTCGGTGCCGGTGCGGGCGAAGAAGCCGCCGTCTACCGCCGCCACCCCGTACACCACGTCGCCGACCGCCGAGTACCGGGCGGCGTCGCGCTCCTCCGGCGAAACCGGCGGGCCGCCGCCCGGCCCCTTCCCCTCCGGCGGCCGGGGGAGCGTCGCGGCGGCCTGCTCCCGGGCCTCCGCTTGCCGGCGGGCGAAGTCGGCCGCGCCCCAGAAGCGGTTCGCCGCCACCTTCTCGAACTCGGGGCCGGCCTTCAGCACCGTCGTCACGCCGTCCCTGCCGAAGAAGTAGACGTGCTCGCCGGCCCCCACCGGCGTCGCCCAGCACGGGTTGTCCAGCCGCTCGGCGTACCGCTCCGCACCGGTCGCCAGGTCCACGCAGTGGACGAGGCCGGCCTTGGTGACGAAGTAGGCGTGGCCGCGGTGGACGAGCGGGCTGGCGTGGTGGCTCACCACCCGCTTCAACTCCCACTCCGGCTCGAAGGCGAGCTTGCTGCCCGTGGCCGCGAGGCGGACGCAGCCGTTCGACGGCGCCGCGGCGCCCGCCTTCGCCCGCCCCTCGCCGGCCCCGAAGACCACCAGGTCGCCGGCCACCGCCGGCGACGGGATGTTGTTCCCCACCAGCCCGCCGAGGGTGGCGAGCTCCGCCCCGGTGGCCGCGTCGTAGGCGTCGAGCGAGCCGCTGCTGCTGACCACGACCGCCGGCCGGCCGCCGACCCGGGCCGCGACGGGCGATGTCCACGACGACCGGCCCTTGCGGTCGGCCTTCCACACGGTCTTGCCGGTCGCCTTGTCCAGCGCCACGAGGTACGACGGCTCGCCGTCGTCGATCAGGATCACGACCGCCGCGTCCGTCTGGGCGGGCGAGCTGCCGACGCCGTGGTTGTTCTTGAACGCGCCGTAGTCCTTCGTCAGCGACCGCTGCCAGCGCACCCCGCCGGCGTGCGTGAGGGCGACCACGTCGCCCGACTCGAAGAAGGCGACCACGCCGTCGGAATCGGCCACCGGCGTCGGGGCGGCCCGGCTCATCATCGGGTTGTTCTTCCCCTTCTGGCCGGCGGCGAACTCCTTCGCCCACGCCGCCCTCCCGGTGGCCGCGTCCACGGCGACGACGAGCAGCTTCTCCTTCTCGGCCCCGTCGACGGCGGTGACGTACACGCGGCCGTTCCACACCACCGGCGACGACTGGCCGTACCCCGGCAGCGGCGCCCGCCACGCAAGGTTCTCGGTCGGCGACCACGTCAGCGGCAGGTTCTTGGCGGCCGAGGTACTTGTGCCGTCGCCGCGGAAGCCGGGCCACGCCGGAGCCGGCGTCGGGTCCGCGCAAAGCAGCAGCGGGAGCAGGAACAGGTTCACGGGTGGGGTCTCCGGGTGGGTTTAGTAGTCGCTACCGCCGACGGTCTCGCCGCCGGCACGGGTGGCCAGCGCCCGCCACGCGGGGAGCGCGATCGCGTCGCGGACGAAGCGGACGCTGCCGTCGCCCAGGCACACGTTGACGCCACCGGCGAAGGTGCTCCGGGCCGACAGGAAGCCGATGCCGTGGGCGGTCGCGTCCGGCTCCGGCGAGTTCGGCGGCAGTGCGGCGGTGAAGCCGTTCACCGAGGCGTTCGCCCAGATCCACGACCCGCCCCGGTTGCCCCGCCACGACGTGGCCGTCTGGTAGTCGGCGGCCCCGATCGGCGGGCTGGCCCCGTAGCCAGGGTTGGCCCCGCCCGGCCCGGTGAACAGCCCGCGGCCCGACAGGCTGCCCGTCTGCCGCCGCCGCTCGTCCGGCGTCAGCTCGGCGAACGGCTTGGTCTGGTTCACGTTCAGCCCCAGCAGGCACTGCGACAGGAACAGCGTGTTCGAGGTGCCGTCGGTGATGTCGCCGAACTTCAGGCCGGGGCCGTAGAAGAACATGCCGTCCGACGGGAACCGGGTGTCGTACCCGTTCGGGGCCGCCGCGCCGGCCCCGGCGAGCCCCGAGCCGAGGTTCACGACGTAGCTGGTGCCGGCGTGGGTGCCGCCGCCCGAGTTGATGGTGAACAGCGGCGGCTGCGCGTCGCCGGGGCAGAGGAACGTCTTCAACACGGTCGCGGCGGCCGGGGCGACCGCCGGGTTGAGCTGGAACGACGCCGTCGGGAAGACGCCGACGAACAGCGGCTGGGTCGTGTCGATCTGCTTGCCGAGCGGCTCCTGCTCGATGTACGGTAGCAGCTGCGCGTGGACCGAGTAGCCGAACGAGGTGGCGTTCGCCGCCCCGGCCGCCTTCATGCCGGGCAGGCTGCCGGTGGCGCTCTCGAAGGCGTGCAGGGCGAGGCCGAGCTGCTTCAGGTTGTTCTGGCTGGAGGCGCGGGCCGCGGCCTGCCGCACCTTCTGCACGGCCGGCAGCAGCAGGCCGACCAGGATGGCGATGATGGCGATGACGACGAGCAACTCGATGAGCGTGAACCCGAGACGACGGCGGAGCATGGCTGAACTCCTGAGCCGGACCGTGCGGACCAGTTCGGTTACACAAAGTAATACATCATGGCCGACGGTTATTCTTTGTAATACGAATCGCAGGGGTGTCAAGTTCGGCCCGCGGCTCGCCGGCGCGCGTTGGTGCGAAGCCGGGCCGGCGTAAGGGTTTGCCGCGCCGGCGGTATCCCATCTGCTCCGTCGTGCTACAACAGACCTGTGACCCCCGGGCAGGGCCAGAGATGACCGCCGTCGAGCAAGAGAAGACCGGCCTCGGCAACTACTTCATCGCCAACTACCCGCCGTTCTCGTTCTGGAAGCCGGCGCACGTCGCCGCCGCCCGCGACGTGCTGAACGCGCCGCCCACGCCGGGCACCCCGCTCGGGCTGTACCTCCACATCCCGTTCTGCCGCAAGCGCTGCAAGTTCTGCTACTTCCGCGTCTACACCGACAAGAACGCCAAGGACATCGAGACGTACCTCGGCGCCCTCACGAAGGAAGTGGAACTGCTGGCCGCGACGCCGGTCGTGGGCGGCCGGCCGCTCGACTACGTGTACTTCGGCGGCGGTACGCCGTCGTACCTCAGCGCCGCCCAACTCGACAGCCTGATGACGCGGCTGAAGCAGATCATGCCGTGGGACCAGGCCCGCGAGGTGACGTTCGAGTGCGAGCCCGGCACGCTCCAGCGGCACAAGCTCGAAACGCTCCGCGCCCAGGGTGTCACCCGGCTGTCACTCGGCGTCGAGAACTTCAAGGCGGAGATTCTGCAGTACAACGGCCGCGCCCACCTCGAAGAAGAAATCGACCGGGCCTACGGCTGGGCGCGCGAGATCGGCTTCCCGCAGATCAACATCGACCTGATCGCCGGCATGGTCGGCGAGGACTGGGACAACTGGAAGCGGTGCGTCGAGCGGACCATCGGCCTCGCCCCGGACTGCGTGACGATCTACCAGATGGAGCTGCCGTACAACACGGTGTTCTCGAAGGAACTGACCGTGATCGGCAACGACGAGCCGAGCCTCGGCGTGGCCGACTGGCCGACGAAACGGGCGTGGACGAAGTACGCCTTCGCCGAGCTCGAAAAGGCCGGCTACACCGTGTCGAGCGCCACGACGGTGGTGAAGGACGCGAGCAAGACGAAGTTCGTGTACCGCGAGGCGCTGTGGCGCGGGGCCGACATGTTCGGCGCCGGCGTGGCGTCGTTCGGGCACGTCAACGGCGTCCACCTCCAGAACCTCGACACCTGGGAGACCTACACCGAGGCGCTGGCGAAGGGCGAGCTGCCGCTGGGGCGGGCGTTCCCGACGGTGGAGCGCGACCGGCTGGTGCGCGAGGTGGTGCTGCTGCTGAAGACCGGCAAGCTGGACGTGGGCTACTTCCGCGCCAAGTACGGCGTGGACATCCGCGACACGTTCCGCGAGGCGTTCGCCAAGCTCGAAGCCGACGGCTGGCTGACGGTCGGCGCCGAGTCGGTGGACTGCACCCGCGACGGCCTGATCCAGATCGACCGCCACCTGCCGGCGTTCTTCGACCCGCAGTACGTGAACGCCCGATACACCTGACCCGCCCGAAGCCAAGATTTTAGACAGGATAACCGGATGAACGGGAGACCGATCCGAAGACACCGTCTTGGTTCGGTCTCCCGTTCATCCGGTTATCCTGTCTAAAATTCGGAAATCATGCCCGACGCTCTCACCTTCCTGATGGGGAACCACCCGGCCGAGCTGCCGGGGGACCGCCTCTACTGCAAGAACCACATGTGGTGCCAGCCCACGCCCGACGGCCCGCTGCGGGTCGGGTTCAGCAGCTACGCCGTGCGGCTCATGCAGGACGTGTACTTCCTCGAATGGCGCACCGACCCGGGCCTCGTCACGCTCAAGCAGGAGATCGGCTTCATCGAGACGCAGAAGGCCACGTCCGGCCTGTACGCGCCGCTCGCGGGCCGCGTCCTGCGCTTCAACCCGGCGCTGCTGACGGACCCGTCCGGGATCAACGCCGACCCCTACGGCGCCGGCTGGCTGTTCGAGATCGACGCCGACCCGACCGGGCACACGCTCGACGTGGCGGGCTACTACGCGCACCTCGAAGCCGGCTGGGAGGCGACCCAGCGAATGCTCAAGGGGCAGGTCAACAGCATCGAGGATGAGTAACGAAGAACGCCCGGGGGTGGGCGTCCCCCGGGCGTTCCGTGCGAGTCGAACCCCCTGACTACTCACCACGACGTTGAAGCATCGCGGCGGGCCGGCCGCCGGGTTTTCAGGCCAACGGCCTGACAGCCCTCAGCCCAGGGCAACGCCCTGGGTTCGCGGCACGAACCACCCCCAGCCTGAAGGGCTGGGAGCCGGCTCGCAGGCCTTCAGCCTGCACGGCCATTCGCACCCCGTACCCAGGGCGGCGGTCGCTGACGCTCCCTTGCCCCGGGTTGAGGGCTGTCAGGCCGTTGGCCTGAAAACCCGGCGGTGCATCGGCGACAGGTCTTCGAGACCGCGATCACCCGATCAGCTTCTCGACCACCCGGCCTTCGCGGAACAGCTGGATCGGCCGGCCCGTCGTGGTCTGCAGCTCCGTCTTCGGGTCGATCCCGAGCTGCTGGAAGATCGTCGCGCCGATGTCGTCCGGCGTCGTCGGGTCGACGTTCGGGGCCATGCCCGAGGCGTCGGTGCTGCCGTGGACGTAGCCGCGCTTGATCCCGCCGCCGGCCAGCACGCACGCCATCGACCGGGCCCAGTGGTCGCGGCCGGCGTTCTTGTTCACCCGCGGGGTGCGGCCGAACTCGCCGGCGCACATCACAATCGTGTCGTCCAGCAGCCCGCGCTGCTCCAGGTCGGCGACCAGCGCCGCCAGCACCGTGTCGAGCGTCGGCATCAGCCGGGTCTTGTGGGCCTGGAACGTCTGGCTGTGCGTGTCCCAGCCGCCGATGCTCACGGTGGCGAACCGCACCCCGGCCTCGATCAGCCGGCGGGCGGCGAGGGCGCTCTGGCCGAACGGCGTGCTGCCGTAGCTCTCGCGCACCGCGGCGGTCTCGCTGGCCAGGTCGAACGCCTTCTTCGTCTTGTCGGAGCGGAGGATGTCCAGCGCCTGCTGGTGGAACGTGTCGAGGCCGTCCACGAGTTCGCTGCTGCGGTCCACGGAGCGGAAGCCGTTGTCGAGGTTCCGCAGCAGGCGGTCGCGGTTCTCCAGGTCCGTCAGGGTGATGCGGGTGCCGTCGAGGCTGATGCCGCGGACGCGGAAGCTCGGGGCGCCGCCCGGCCGCCCGGCCGCGGCCCCGCCGCCGCCGTTCCCCTCGATGACGAACGGGTTGTACCCGGTGCCGAGGTAGCCCGACAGGCTCGCCACGTTCCCCTGGCCGAAGGTGACGTACGGGGGCACGCCGACCTCGGTGGTCAGCAGCTTCGACGCCAGCGAGCCCATCGACGGGTACTGCAGCGCGGCGGTCGGCTTGTTGCCGCTGGTCATGAAGACCGTGGCCGGGCTGTGGCTCGGGATGGTGTGGTACAGCGACCGGACGACGCTGACCTTGTTCCCCTGCCGGGCCATCTTGGGCAAGGTCTCGGCGAACTGCATGCCGGCGGCGGTGGTGGGGATGGACTTGAACTCGCCGCGGATGCCCTCGGGGGCGTCGGGCTTGTTGTCCCACATGTCGATGGTGGCGGGGCCGCCGCTGAGCCACACGAGGATGACGCCCTTGGCGCGGGCCGCGGGGCGTTCCGCCGGCTTCGCGCGGGCTTCCGACGCGAGGACGCTCGGGAGCGTGAGGCCGAGGAGGCCGGCGCTGCCGATGGTCAGCATGTCGCGGCGGTGGAAGCCCTCGCAGTCGGTCCGGGTCAGGTCGGCCATCGCTCGGTCTCCGGGTCGGGGTTACAGGCGAGTCTGATTCGGGGGTATCGGGCTCAGTGATTCAGGATGAACTCGCGGGTGTTGATCAGCGCCCACACCAGGTCCGTGGTCGCCTCCAGGCGCGTCCGCGCCGCCCGCACGTGGGTCAGCGACGACGCCTTCTCGTCGGCCGTCGGCCGCCGGCTCAGCGTCGCCAGGAACGCCTCCTCCACCAGCTCCTCGTCGCTCAGCTTGGCCTTCGCCAGCTGCTGCACGCGGCCGGTGCCGGCGGCCAGCTTGTTCGAGATCGTCGGGTCGGTCATGCGGAACAGCGTCTGCGGCAGGGCGGGCTCGGCCGAGCGCTCGCAGTCGCAGGCGGTCGTGCGCGGCGGCCGGCCGAAGATGCGGAGGGCGTAGGCCACGTTGCCGTTCAGGCGGCTGGAGCCCACCTCCACCATCTTCGTCCCCGCGGGGGCCGCGTCCTGACCCGCGAACTGCTCGTCCACCCCCAGGGCGCTGTTCAGCACGTCCACCACCTGCTCCGCCAGCAGCGGGCGGATGTAGCTGTGGCTGAAGTTGTTCTTGTCGAACTTGTTCGAGTCGTTGGTCTGGAACGACAGCCCGTAGGTGCGGCTCAGCAGGACCGTGCGCTCCAGCTTCCGCACGTCGTAGCCGGACTTCACGAAGGAGTCGGCGAGCGCGTCCAGCAGCTTCGCGTTCGTCGGCGGGTTGGCCAGCGAGAAGTCGTCCACCGGGTTCACCAGCCCGACGCCGAAGTAGTGCGCCCACACCCGGTTCACGAAGCTCTTGGCGAAGAACGGGTTGGTCGGGCTCGTGACCCACTCGGCCAGCTTCACCCGCGGGTCGTCGCCGCCGACGAACACCACCCGCTCGCCGCCGAGCACCCGGGCCGGGGCGATCTTGTTCGTGCCGGGGTTCTTCGCCTGCTTCACCTGGGCGGAGTTGAAGACCTCCTTCACGAGCAGGAACTGGTTGTTCGCCTTCTTCCCGCCCGCCTCGGCGGCGGTCTTGCGGTCGGCGTTCTCCTTCGCCGCGGCGTCCTTCACCGCCGGGGCGCTGTACTGGTTGTTGGCGAACGTGACGGTGCCGAAGATGTTGGCGAAGCCCCAGTAGTCTTCCTGCGTCCAGCGGTCGGTGGGGTGCTTGTGGCACTGGGCGCACTCGAGCCGCACGCCGAGGAACGCGGCCGCGACCTTCTCGCTCCAGGCCTCCACGGGCTGGGCCTGCTGGCGCCGCCAGAACAAGTCCAGCGTCGGCTTGTTCGGGTAGTCGGTGCCGTACCCGTTCGTCTTTTCCGCCTGCTCGTCCACCCGGCGGGTGAACGCCACCCACTCCTCCGGCGCCCTCCCGTCCAGGCTCGTGGCCGTCAGGATGTCGCGGACGGTCTTGTCGTAGGCCACGTTGTCCTGCACCCGCTTGCGGAGCCAGTCGTGCCACATCTGGCTGCGGCGCTGGGCGGTGTTCTGCGGCTGCTCCAGGGCGGTCGTGTTGTTGCCGGTGATGTCCGAGAGCTTCGTCGCCCACACGGCGGCGTGGAGCGGGTGGGCCAGCAGCTTGTCCACCAGCTTCTCGCGCTTCCGCGGGTCCGGGTCGGCGGCGAACGCCTTCACCTCGGCCGCGGTCGGCAGCTGGGCGATGGTGTCGATCGTCACGCGGCGGAGGAACACCTCGTCGGACGCGGGGCCGGACGGCGTCATGTTCAGCAGCCGCAGCTTGTCGAACACGAGGCCGTCGACGAAGTTCGCCGGCTGCGGGAAGGTGGCGGGCGCGCCGGGGGCCGGCACGATGACCCGCAGCGCGACCACGGCCCCGCGGTAGAGGATCGTCAGCCCGGCGTCGCCCGGCTGGCGGGCCGTGACCCGGCCGACGGCGTCCACGCTGGCGATGGCCTCGTCGCTGATCTTGAAGTCGCAGAACGGGGTGATGTCTTCGCTGGTGCCGTCGGCGAAGGTGGCGGTCACCTTCACCTGCCGGCTCTGGTCGGCGGCGACGACGGCGAAGTTGTCGGGGGTGACGGTGAGCTTGGCGATGGCGCCGCTGCCGGGCGTCCAGCGGGCGCCGCCGGCGACCCACTCGCGGAACACGGCGTACACCCAGCTGTCGCGGCCGAAGCGCATCCCGCCGTCGTGGGCCACGGAGCCGACCGCCTTTTGCAGCAGCAGGCTGTCGTGCGGCTGGAGCACGTTGACGCGGCGGCCGAGGTTGTCGCGGGTGAGGGCGGCGTGGTCCATCGCGGGTTCGTAGCCGAACAGCGACAGGCGGAAGCCGTTCTTCCCCTGGAACGAGCCGTGGCAGCCGCCGGTGTTGCAGCCGGCCTTCGAGAGCAGGCCCATGACGTGCCGCTCGAAGTCGACGTGCCGGAGGGTGCCGCCGGTGGGCAGCGTGACGTCGGCGCGGGCGGCGGGGGCCAGCGCACAAACGAGAGCGGCGGCGAGGAGCCGGGGGGTGGTCATGACGAACGGCGCCTGGCAGGAGCGGGCGGCGGGTGCGAGCGGGCCGGTGGGAAGGCAATCGGCTTATCGGTATTCAACCCGTGCGAGTCCCCAAAGTATCGTCCCGTGTTCGGGAAAGTGCAAGAAAAATGAGCGGCGTCGTTTCCCGTTTCTGGCACGGAAGTTGCGCCGCCAGATGCACATCGATTCCGCTCGGATTCACCTCGCAACCTCGACGTGTGGCCGGAGTTGATCGACGAGTTGCCAGGCGTTCGGGGTGGCGCCGTGGAGGAACACCCACCCCGCCCCATCGAATCGCACCCACCAGCCCAGCAGCCCCCGCCGGCCGCGGGACTCCGTCAGCGACCGCAGTGCGCCCACGGGCCGGGTGACACACCCCCGGGCGGGCGCCTCGATCACCACCTCTGCCCCGTCGAACGCGAACCGGGTGACGGTCAGCCGCGGCAGCCGCCACCACTGCCAGTAGCCGATGCCGACGAACACTCCCAGAATCGCTAGCCCGGCGGGGAGGCAGATCCACAACTCGGGACTGTCCTTCCGCCGTGGGCCGACGGCGAGCAGCCCGACGAGGATCATACCCCCGCCCATGAGCAGTAACGGGAACGCGACCGACACCACGAGGGCCGCCTCGGCGAGGCGGTCCAGGACCGGGGTCGGCGCTCGTTCTCCGCGGAGCATCGCCTTTATACCTCCGGCTCGGCGGGGCGCGAGAGCTTCGGCTTCTTCTCCTTCTTCGGCTGCTGCGGGTCGTCGCCGCCGTTGAACCGGTTCATGCACTCCTCGACGCCCGCCGTCGCCCACACCACCGCCGCCTGCGCCGCCTTCGCCACCGCGTCCGCGGCCGCGGCGCGCTCGGCCGGCTTGAACCGGCTCAGCACGAAATCGACCGCCTCGCCCTCCGCCGGCTGACCCACGCCGATCCGCAGCCGGGCGTAGCCGTCGGTGCCGAGCTGGTCCTGGATGTTGCGCAGGCCGTTCTGCCCGCCGTGGCTCCCCTTCGCCCGCACCCGCAGCTTCCCCAGCGGCAGGTTGAAGTCGTCGCAGACCACCAGCAGTTGCTCGACGGTCAGCTTGTAGAAGTCGAGGACGGCGCGGACGCTGCGGCCGCTGAGGTTCATGAACGTGAGCGGCTTCACGAGCAGCACGGCCTCGCCGCCCTCCTGCCGCTCGGCGACGAACGCCTCGAACTTCTCGCGGAACGGCGACGTGCCCGGCGCCGCGGCGAGGTAGTCGATCACGTCGAAGCCGACGTTGTGGCGGGTGCCGGCGTACTTGGGCCCGGGGTTGCCGAGGCCGACGATGAGCTTCATGGGAGGTGTCGGTGGCTCGGGGCTTTGCCGCTTGCGGCTTAGCGCTGGGCAGCGCTAAGCCGCAAGCGGCAAAACCCGGCTCCTTACTTCTTCTTCTTGTCGTCGTCGGCCTCGTCGTCGGCCTTCTTCTCCTTCTTGATCACCTCGGGGCCGGTGCCCGGCTCGGGGACCACCGCGACCGCCGGCTCGGCGCCCGGCAGCTTCAGCTGCACCACCACGGCCTCCGGCGCTTCCAGCACCGTCACGCCGGCCGGGAGCGCCAGCTCGCGGACGTGGATCGGCGCGCCGAGCGTCAGCCCGGTGATGTCGATGCGGATCGACTCGGGGATGGCCGTCGGGCTGCACTCGACGTGCAGCGTGTGCAGCGGCTGGTCGAGCACGCCGCCGCCGGTCTGCTTCGGGCTGTTCCGCAGCTCGACCGGGATCGTCACCCGCACCCGGTCCGACGCCGACACGCGGGCGAAGTCCACGTGCAGCATGTGCCGGCCGAGGTGGTCCCACTGCAGGTCGCGGACCAGCACCGTCTCCGTCTTCCCGCCGACGTCCAGGTTCAGGACGCGGGCGTGCTGGACGCGGATCAGCCGGTCGAGCTCGTCGGCGGCGACGGACACGGCCACGTTGGCCTCCTTGTGCCCGTACACGATCGCCGGGACGCGCCCGGCCTTGCGGAGCTTGCCGGCTTGGCGGCTGCCGGACCCCGTGCGGGGTTCGGCCTTCAGCGTCGCGGTCTCGGCCATGTCGTGCCCCCGGCGGCCGGCTACCCTCCCGCGTGCGCGGTACTCTCGCCGGCCGGAGTGATGGAAAACGAACGCGGAGCGGCCGAACGGGCCGCTCCGGCGCACGTGCTGAATAGCACGGGTAATTATGGTTCGTACGCGGGGGCGCGACAAGGGAGCTGACGGAACGTGCAGACGCCGGCCTTGCCCCCGCCCCCGGCGTCGGACTTCGCCGGCGGCGGGGCCAGTTCGTCCACGTCCACGGCGGCGTCGTCGAACTCGCGCCACACGCCGGCGACGGTCCGCACCCGGCCGCGGACGTTCACCGTCTTGAACCCGGCGTCGCGGCAGGCGCCGAACACCCGCGGCGGCAAGGTGGGGTTGACCGCGTAGGCCGCGTCCCACACGTCCACGCGGACGCGGGGCGGGCGGGCCGCGGCGGTGCGGGCCGCGGCGAGGTAGCCCTGCAGCCGGTCGGTGCTCGTGAACAGCGCCGGCTCGCCGATCGGCCCCTGCGGCCCCACGTCCACGGCCCGCAGCGGGATCGCCCCGTAGGTGCCGCCGACGACCACGTCGATCTGCCGGGCCGGCGGCAGCTTCACCACCTCCCCGCTCGGCGCTTCCGCGCACGCGTCGACCCGTGAGGCCGCCGGCAACCGCCCGGAACTCGACGCCGCCGGCAGCACGACCGGGGTGGGCGCGGTGACGAGCTCGGCCGGCGGCCGGCCCGCGGCGACGAACCCGTAGCCCGACGCGGCCAGAACCAGCAGCACGCCCGCGGCCGCCGGCGTCTTCACCGCCCACGACCCGCGGGCGAACCCGTCGGCGAGGCGCACGGCGACCGGCGACGGCCCCACGCCCGCCGCCGCGCGGGCCGTGGACGCCGTCAGCGCGAGCGGGATCGGGGTGGCGCCGGCGACCAGCGCCGCGGCCGGGTCGTACCCGCGCAGCCGGGCCTTCAGCTTCGTCAGGCCGCGGGCCAGGAGGGAGGACAGCGTGCCTTCGCGGCAGCCGAGCTGCTCGGCGGCGTCGCGGCGGCTCCAGCCTTGAAGGTGGCACAGCACCAGCGGCGTCCGGTACTTCTCCGGCAGGGCCAGCAGCGCCGCGTCGAGGTCGAGCCGCAGCTCGGCGGCGTCGGGGTCGCCGGCCAGGTCGGGCGGCGGGGCGTCGAGGTGGGCGAACCGGCGGGCGTTGCCGCGGCGCAGCGTGCGGGCGGTGAGCACGGCGACGCGGTACAGCCACGGGCCGAGCGGCTGGGCGGGGTCGAGGCCGGCGCCGCGGCGGGCCAGCACCAGGAACGCGGCCTGGAACGCGTCGTCGGCGTCGGGCGGGTTCGGGAGCATCCGCCGGCACGCGGCCCGGACGACGGGGCCGTGCCGGCGGACGAGTTCGGCGAACGCCGCCTCGTCGCGGTCGTCTGTGAAGGCGGCGAGGAGTTCGCCGTCCGAACGGGTCTTCGCCGCCGCCGGGAGGAGCCGGGCGAGCGGACCGGCAATTGGGCTCATGACCGTATCTTGCCGGCGGCGCCTCGGCGCGTTCAGGTTTTTTTCGGAATTGTGGTTTGGCTCGGATTCCGCCGCTTGCGGCGTAGCGATTTGCACCGCTACGCCGCGAGCGGCGGAAGAACGGTTACTTCTTGCGCACCAGCTTCATGGTGCCGCAGTGGTCCGGGGCCGGCTTGCCGTCCACCCAGGCCACGCCCGAGATCTCGACGTGGTCGGCGTCCACGAACGTGTACGTGGCGTCGTGCATGTGCATGTCTTTGGTCACGTCCAGGTTGGTGCCGCCGGTGAACTTGAACTGCAGCTGGTTCGGCGGCGACTTGGCGTCGAGCTTCAGCCGCGGCTGGTTGCCGAGCATGCAGTAGTGGGTCATCACCACGTCGGCCCCGTCGCGGTGGTACACCGACACCATCTCCATGTCGGTGCCGGGGAACGACGTCTCGTGGACGGTCGACCCGCCGGCGATGACCCGCACCACCGACACCACCTTGGCCGTCGGCTTGCCGTCCTTGTCGGCCTCGACCCACGTCCCGGCCATGCCCTTGAGCTTCTCGAACGCCGGGTGCGGCGCCGGCGCCTTCGGCGCCGGCGCCTGCCCGCTGGCGCCCGTGCCCAGGGCCAGCACCATCACCACGCCGGCCGTCATCAGTCGCGTCATCGTCGTCTCCCGTGGAAGGATTGAACCGGAACACACTCACCCGGCCTGGCCGGGGACCATCACCATCCAGTCGACGCCGAACTTGTCCTTCACCATGCCGAAGCACGGCGACCAGAACGTCGGCGTCAGCGGCACCCCCACGGTGCCGCCAACCGCCAGACCGTCGAACGCCTTCCGGGCGGCCGCCTCCGTCGGCACCGTCAGCGCCAGCTGGAAGCCGTCGAAGTTGGTGCGCGCCTCGCGCCCGTCGGACGCCATGAGCCGGGCGCCGCCGACCGTCAGCGAGGCGTGCATCACCTTGTTCTCGAACCCCGGCGGCAGCGACCCCTCCGGGTGCGGCTCGGGGCTCTGGTCGAACCGCATCACCATCTCGACCTCGGCGCCGACCGCGTCGCGGTAGAACGCCAGGGCCTCTTCGCAGCGGCCGCCGAAGAACAAGTACGGGGTCAGCGCGGTCATCGGGCCTCCGGGGAAAGCGTGGCACGGACGGGGGTAAGGTCGAACAGCGGGCGCGTTTCGACGGCGCCGGTACGGGCGGCCGGGTGGTCCGCGGCCGAGCCGCCGACCGACACGCTGCCGAGCTGCGCCGCGGCGGCGTCGAACGGGCCGTCGGACACTTCGCGCACCCCGCCGCGGACGCGCACGCAGGTGGCGGTGTCGGCCGGGCGCAGGCGAACTGCGGCGGTCGCGTCGGCGGCCGCGGCGGAGTCGCCGTAGCCGAGCAGCGCCACGGCCCCGGGCGGCGGCTGCGGCTCGCCGCGGAGTTCCAGCACGGGGCGGATTTCGATCGTCCCCTTGCGGGCCGGCGGCAGCGCCGCGGCGACGGCGATGGCCTCGTCGAGGTCGGCCAGGTCGAGGAGGAAGAAGCCGCCGAGGTGCTCGGTCGTCTCGGCGAACGGCCCGTCGGTGACGAGCGGCCGGCCGTCGCGGACGCGGGTCGTGCTCGCCGTGGACGCCGGCAGCAGCGGCGACGCGGCGAGGTACTTCCCCTGCGCCGCGAGCCGGTCGCAGGCGGCCAGCGACTCGACCATGCAGTCGGCGCGCTCGGCGTCGGTCCAGTCGGCTTCGCAGCCGTAGGCGAGCAGCAGGTAGTGCATCGCGGTTCCTGTGTTTCCGCCGCTTGCGGCGTAGCGATGGGCCGCGCCAAGCCGCAAGCGGCGAAGCCCCGAGCCCCAATTTCACCCCGTTGTCGATCGGCCCCCGCGCGGATCGACAGCCGCGCGAATTTTCCCCGCGCCGGCCGCGTGGAGGGATGTGGCACGACCGTCAGAGTTGATTCAACCGCTTCAACAGGAACCGCCGCTCCGGCTCCTGCCGGGCGAGCTCCAGCGCCCGCTCGTAGGCCGCCCGCGCCTCGACCGTGCGGTTGAGGCGGCGCAGGAAGTCGGCCCGCGCCGCGTGCGCCAGGTGGTACTCGGTCAGCTCGCCGCGTCGCAAGATCCCCTCGACCAGCACCAGCCCCGCGGCCGGGCCGTCGCGCATCGCCACCGCCACGGCGCGGTTCAGCTCCACCACCGGCGACGGGTTGAGCGCGAACAGCCCGTCGTACAGCGCCGCGATCCGCGCCCAGTCGGTCGCCGCCGGCGTCGGCGCCGCCGCGTGCGCCGCCGCGACGGCCGCCTGAAGCGCGTACGGCCCCGCCGGTTCCGCCGCCACCAGCGCCCGCCCCTCGGCGATGAGACCGGCGTCCCACGCGGCGCGGTTCTGGTCCTCTAGCAGGATGATGTCGCCGGCCGGCGTCGTGCGCGCCCGCCGGCGCGACTCCTGGAGCAGCATCAGCGCCAACAACCCGACCGCTTCCGGGTCCGGCAGCAGCTCCACGACGAGGCGGCCGAGGCGGATCGCCTCGCCGGACAGGTCGGCGCGGGTGGCGGCGGCGCCGGCGCTGGCCGAGTAGCCCTCGCTGAACACGAGGTACACCACCGCCAGCACCGGCCCGAGTCGCTCCGGCAACTCCGCGGCCGACGGCAGCGCGAACGGAATGCCGGCGTCGCGGATCTTCGCCTTCCCGCGGACGATGCGCTGCGCCATCGTTGTCGGCGACGTGAGGAACGCGGCGGCGATCTCGTCGGTGGTGAGGCCGCACACCTCGCGGAGCGTGAGCGGCACCTGCACGGCGCGGTCGATGGCCGGGTGGCAGCACGCGAACACGAGCCGCAGCCGGTCGTCCTCGACGGCCGCCTCGGCGCGGGCGGTGTTGGTCGCCGCCACCTCCGAGAGCCGGCCGGCGAGCTCGGGCTGGAGCTCGGCGAACTTGCCGCGGCGGCGCAGGGTGTCGACCGCCTTGAACCGCCCGGCGGAGACGAGCCACGCCCGCGGGTTGTCGGGCACGCCCTCGGCGGGCCAGCGTTCGACCGCCGCGGCGAACGCCTCGTGCAGGGCTTCTTCCGCGAGGTCGAAGTCGCGCACGAGCCGCACCAGCGACGCGAACACCCGGCGGGCGTCGGCCCGGTAGGTGGCGTCGATGACGGCGCGGACGTCGGCCGGCGGGGAAGACATGAGGGGGAAGGTAACGCCGCCCCCGGCGCGGCGGTAGGTCAGTAGAGTGGCTCGGCGCCGTCAGGGCTTCGCCGCCGGCGCCCCGGCCAGCGTGAGTGTCACGCGGTACAGCGACTTCCCGGCGGTGACGTACAGCGTCCGCCGGTCCGGCCCCGCGAAGCAGCAGTTGTTCGGGTCTTCCGGCGTCGGCAGGAAGCCGAGCTTCTTGCCGTCCGGGGCGAAGAAGTGAATCCCGCCCGCCGCCTTCGCCCCGGCCGTCGCCACGACCGTGCCGTCGGCGGCGACCGTCATGCCGTCGATGCCGCGCTCCTTGCCGAAGTCGTGCAGCACCCGCCGCGGTCCGACCGAGCCGTCGGCGGCCAGCGGGAACGCCACCAGCGCCCGCGAGCCGCTCGCGTCGCCGCTGTGGTCGGACACGTACAGCGTCTTGCCGTCGGGCGAGATGACGAGCCCGTTCGGCTTCCGCACGTCGGTCGTCACGCGCGTGACCTTGCCGTCGGGGTCGACGCGGTAGACGGACTCGTGGTCGAGCTCGCGCGGCTCGCCGCCGACGTAGCGCGGGTCGGAGAAGTAGACGCGGCCCCGGGCGTCGAGCGTCAGGTCGTTCGGCGAGTTGAACCGCTTGCCGTCGTACTTGTCGGCCAGGGTGCGGACGGTGCCGTCCGCCTCGGTGACGCTGACGCGGCGGTTGCCGCCGGTGTTCGCCCCCTCGCAGGCGATGAGGCGGCCCTTCGCGTCGAACTTCAGCCCGTTGGACCGGCCGGACGGGTCGCGGAAGGCGGTCGTCTTGCCCGTCTTCGGGTCGAACTTCATGACGCGGTTGCCGATGTCGGAGAAGTAGACGCACCCGTCCGGCCCCTCGGCGGGGCCTTCGGTGAACTCGCCGTCGCCCCACAGCTTCTCGAGCCGGGCGCCGGGCGTGACGAAGGTGGGGAGCGGGTCGGCCGCCGGGGCGGCGAGGGCGATCAGCAGCGGGAGCATGGGTCACCTGGGAGTACGCCGCTCGCGGCGGTGCGGGGTCTACCCTAACAACTGCGTGATCGGGCGACCGGTCGCCAGGGTGTACGGCTTCCCCTGGCCGTCGTGCAGTTCCGTCGCCGGGTCGATGCCGAGGGCCGCGTAGATCGTCGCCGCCACGTCCTCCGGGCTCACCGGGTTCTCGCGCGGGTACGCCGCCGTCCGGTCGCTGCTGCCGACCACGGCGCCGCCCGGCACCCCCGCCCCGGCGAACAGCACCGTGTAGCAGTACGGCCAGTGGTCGCGGCCGTCGTTCTTCGACGCCCCGGCGCCGCTGGTGACGAACCCCACCTTCGGCGTCCGCCCGAACTCGCCCATCACCACCACCAGCGTCTCGTCGAGCAACCCGCGGACGTGCAGGTCGTCCAGCAGCGCCGACAGCGCCCGGTCGAACGGCGGGCACAACGACCGCCGCATCAGGCCGAAGTGGTCGCGGTGCGTGTCCCAGGCCTGGTCGATGCGGCGGCCGGTCATCACGGTCACCAGGCGCGTGCCGGCCTCGATCAGCCGGCGGGCCAGGAGGAACGTCTGGCCGATGTGCGGCAGCCCGCCGAACTTCCGTGCTTCGAGCCCGCGGTCGCTGCCGGGGTCGGTCCCGTATCGCTCGCGCACCGACTGCGGCTCGCGCGCCAGGTCGAAGGCGGCGCGCGTCTCGGGGGAGGTGACGATGTCCACGGCCTGCCGCTGGAACACGCTCATGCGGCCGGGCGCGTCGGAGTCGCCGAGGCGGGCCACGGCGCGGTCGAGGTTCTGGCGCAACCCGTCGCGGCCGGCGAGGCGGTCGAGCGGCACCTCCGGCAGCAGGTCGAGGCCGGGGACGCGGTAGCCGGGGAGGCTCGGGTCGCCGGCCACGAACGGGTCGAAGCGCGCGCCGAGGAACCCGGCCGACTGGCCGGCGATGTCCACGCCGTTGTTCCACTGCAACTCGGGCAGGTGCACGAACGCCGGGAGCGGCTTCCCGACCGGCAGCAGCTTCGCGGCGACGGCGCCGAACGGCGGGAAGTTCTGCGGCCCGTCGGCGACGACCAGCTTCGAGCCGTCCGCGGGGTGGCGGCCGGTGAGCATGTAGTACGCGCCGGCGTTGTGGTCGTTCACGCCGTGCCGGACGGACCGCACCTGCGCGACGTGGTGCATCACGCGGGCGGTCATCGGCAGCAACTCGCCGACGGTGACGCCGACGGCGCTGCTGCGGATGGGGCGGAACTCGCCGCGCACCTCGGCGGGCGCGTCCGGCTTCAAGTCCCACAGTTCGAGGTGGCTCGGGCCGCCGTCCATGAAGATCAGGATGCACGACTTCGCGCGGCGACCCGGCCGCGCTCGCAGGAGCGCCGGCAGCGACAGGCCGCCGACGGCGATACCGCCGACGCGGAGGAACTCGCGGCGGGAGGGGCCGGAGCAGAGGCGGGCGGGTCGGCCGGCGAGGGAGAGCATACCCGCGAGTGTAGCCGACGCGCGGGGGCGGTCGCAACGGCCGGGCGGGGGCTCGCGGGCGGGGTCACTTTCCAGCGCCGAGCGCGGCGTCGAAGAACCGCACGACGGGCGTCACGTCCGGGAGCCCGTGCGGGTGGTGGTCCTGGCCCGGCTTGACCACCCGCGTGACCGGGCCGCCGAGCGCCGCGTAGCGGTCGTACACCAGCCCCGAGTTCTCGGCGTGCGGCACGACCGTGTCGCGGTCGCCGTACACGAGGAGGAGCGGGATTTTCGCCTTCGCCAGCGGGGCGAGGTTGTCCACCGGGTTCGCCCTGGAGGCCACCGCCTCGGCGTCCGTCTTGAAGTCGTAGGCGGCCAGCAGCTTCTTCCACTCGGCCGCGCTCCCCTTGCCGGTGCCGAGCTTCATCGGGGCGCCGCCCGGCCAGCTCTTGAAGTCGCACACGGCGTTGTCCAGGTACACCGCGAGCGTCTTGTCCGGGTGCGCCGCCGCCCAGTTCATGCAGTACAGCCCGCCCCGCGACAGGCCGATCAGGCCCGGCCGCGGGTGCATGCCGTACTCCTTCACCATCGCGGCGTGGAACGCCTCCCAGTGCCGGACCGCCTTCGGCGAGCCGAACAGGTCCGGCGCCTTCAGGTACGCGAGGTGCCACCCGGCCTTCACGAGGGCCGCGTCGGCGTCGGCGAACGCCCCGAAGAATTCGCCGCGCCACACCCACGGCCGGCCCGGCAGCGGCGCGGGCGGCACGACCACGGTGGCGTCGAGCCCGTTCACCTTGAAGTCGTGGCGGGCGAACGTCTGCCACTTCGTCGGCGTGCCGGGGAACGGCCGCGGCCCGGCGGCCGGGGCGGCGGCCGCGAGCAGCGCGAGAATGACGATCGTGACGGGGCGGGTCATGGGGCCACCGGGGACGGCGGGGATCGGGCCGGGGTTAGTCTACGCACCCCACGGACTCCCCCGGCAGGCCCGCGGCAACGTGCTCCGGGACTGCGTCCCGCCGCTCGACGCGAAGTGGGTGGTGCGGCCCGACCCCGTGGTGACATTCTGGGACGGCGACACGAAGCCGCTCCCGGGCGGGCTGACGCTGGTGAAGACCGGTGGCCACTTCGCCGGGTTCCAGGTGCTCCACTGGCCGGCCGGCGCGGCGGGCCGGGGCGTGCTCCTGTGCGGCGACCAGCCGTACGTCTGCGCCGACCCGCGGTGGGTGAGCTTCATGTACTCGTACCCGAACCTGATCCCTTTGGGGCCGGCCGCGATCCAACAGGTGGTGCGGCGCCTGGCGCCGTTCGCGTTCGACCGGCTGTACGGGGCGTTCCCGGGGCAGTTCGTGGGGTCGGACGCGAAGGGCGTGGTGCGGCGGTCGGCGGACCGCTACCGGACGCGCATCGGGGGGTGAGCCGTGTTGCTCGAAGAGTACAACTTCAAGCGCGAGGTGCTGGACGCGCCGGGGCCGGTGCTGGTGGACTTCTGGGCCGCGTGGTGCGGGCCGTGCCGAACCATGAACCCGGTCCTGGCCGCGCTCGCCCGCGACTTCACCGTCTGCAAGGTGAACACCGAGACGAACCCGCAACTGGCGGCGAAGTTCGGCGTGTCGGCGATCCCGCTGCTGCTGGTCTTCCGGAACGGACGGGTGGTGCGGCGGTACGAGGGCGTCACCCCCGAGGCCACCCTCCGGGCCGACCTCACCGCCCTCGGCGGGTGACGCGAGGGCGGTCGAGTAGAGTAACCCCGGCCGCGCCGCGCCTACCACCCCCCGCCTCAGCCGTCGAGGTCGTCATGCCGCTCTCCCGGATCGCGTTCCTGACCGTCGCCCTCGCCCTGGGGGCGTCGCCCGCGACCGCGCAGGAGAAGTCGCCGCTGGTCGTCCGCGGCCGGGTGCAGCTGAACCTCGCGGGGGCCGAGGCGGTGCTGGCCGCGGCCCAGAAGAAGGCGGCGGCGATGGGGCTGAAGTGCAACGTCGCGGTGGTGGACGACGGCGGGCACCTGCTGGCGTTCGCCCGGATGGACGGGGCGCGGCCGGCGAGCGTGAACACCGCCCTGATCAAGGCGATGTCGGCGGCCACCTTCCGCCAGGAGACCGGCCCCCTCCCGGCGAAGGGCGAGCCCGACCTGCACCTGAGCCTGTCCCTCCAGACCGCGAGCGGCGGCCGGGTGACGACGCTCAAGGGGGGCGTGCCGATCGTGATCGACGGGCAGGTGGTGGGCGGCGTCGGGGTGGGCGGCGGGACCGGCGAGCAGGACGCCGAGGTGGCGAAGGCCGGCATCCAGGCCCTGCTCGACGCACTGCGCGACAAGCAGTAAGGCGGGTCACGCACGGAATCGGGGAACGACATGACCGACGACACGGCGGCCCTGGTGGGCCGGGAACTGGCGGACGAACTCGGGCAGGCCCTGGGCCGGATCGAGCACTGCCTCGGCCAGCTGACCGACGCCCAGGCGTGGTGGCGGCCGCGGGCCGACCTCAACAGCGTCGGCAACCTCGTCCTGCACCTGACCGGGAACGTCCGCCAGCTGATTTGCAGCGAACTGGGCGGTGCCCCCGACGCGCGCGACCGGCAGGCCGAGTTCGACGCGCGGGGGCCGGTCCCCCGGGCCGACCTGCTGGCCGGCCTGCGGGCGGCGGTGGTCGACGCCGCGGCGGTGCTCACGGGGCCGGCGGCGGCCGACTGGGCGCGGGCCTGCTCGTTCCGGGGGCAGCCGGCGACCGCCGTCGGGCTGGCGGTCCGCAGCGTGGCCCACTTCCGCGGGCACGCCCAGGAGGTCATCCACCTGACCCGGACGGTCCTGGGCGACGCCTACCGGTTCGCCGGCCCGCCGCCCGGCGGAACGACCCGCGCCGGGTGACGAGCGGGCCGCGGCTCACGACCCGCCGCCCGCGTCCCGCTTCTCCCCCAGGTCCGTCAGGTGCACGTCGAGCGCCCGCACCGAGACGCGGATTTCCTCGGCGGAAATCCCCAGCGACACCATCATCAGGATCAGAGCGGCAGAGAAGACCACCTCCGCGGCCCCCGTCCGGTTGAAGAACAGCAGGAACATCGTCACGGTGCAGCAGAACAGGCTCAGCACGCCGGCGAGTTGCATGTTGCGGATCAGCCGCAGCCGCCGCTTGAGGTTGTGAATCTGTTCGAGCAGCTTCCCCTCGTGCGACTGGCGGTAGCTCCCCTCCAGGCTGCGGACGAGCGAGGCCAGCCCCAGGAAGCGGTTGGTGTAGGCCAGCAGCAGCAGGGAGACGGCGGGGAAGAGGAGCGACGGGGTCTGGAGGGTCAGTTCCACGGGCGGCTCCGGGGCGGGACGGGTGTCGGGCCGGGGCGTCACCGGGCCGTGCGGCGGCGTGTCCCCGGCTCAGGCCCCGGGCCGAGGTCCGCCGTCGACGACCGTCAGGAGCAGCGACCCGTCCTCGACGCCCCGGACCGAGTGGGGCTCCCCGGCCGGCAGGCAGAGCAGGTGCCCGGCCCCCAGGTCGTGCGTCACCCCGCCGGCGGTGAACGCGACCCGCCCCTCCAGGCAGTGGACGACGAGGTCCCCCTTCGCCGCGTGGGTCGGGATCTCCTTCCCGGCGGGGACGACCAGGCGGACGACGGTCACGGCCCCGGCCTTCACCAGCGTCGCCGTCCCGGCCGCGGCCAGGGCCGCTCCGAGCGGGCGGACGTCCACGACTTCCCCGGGCTTCGCCGGCGGGCCGGGCATGGCGGCTTCTCCTCGCGTGACGCACGGGGCCGGCACGACCCCGCGAGCCGGCGGACGGGGATGTTGTATCGGCCCGGGCGGGGGCCTCGGTCACCCGGCCGGGGGTCGAGCCGGGTGTCAACCACGGGAGCCGCCCGCGCGCCGCCGTCGGGTCGATCAGGTCGGCGCGTCTATAACGCGAGGAGCCGTCGTCGCCCCGGGGGGATGCCCATGACCGACCGCACGCCCGAGCCCGCCGGCTTGCAAGCCACGCAGATGTCGCCGCCCGGGTCGGCCACGCCGGCCGACGGGCTGCCGCGCGTGGAGGGGTACACGCTCGTCCGCAAGCTCGGCGAGGGCGGCATGGGCGCCGTCTACCTCGCGGAAGACACCCGCCTCGGCCGCCGCGTCGCGCTCAAGACGATGCACCGCGTGCTGGCCGCGAACCCCGCCGACCGCGACCGCTTTCTCCGCGAGGCGCGGGCCGCGGCCGCCGTCGAGAGCGACTACCTCGTCCCCGTGTGGGCCGTCGGCGAGGCGGCCGACGGCACCCCGTTCCTGGCCATGCCCGTCCTGCAGGGCGAGTCGCTCGACGCCCGCCTGCGGCGGGAGCCGGCGTCGCCGCCGGGCCTCGTGGCGAAGGTGGCCCGCGAGGTGGCCGAGGGGCTGGCCGCGGCGCACGCGGCGGGGCTCGTCCACCGCGACATCAAGCCGGCGAACATCTGGCTCGAAGGCGAACCCGGCGGCGCCGTGCGCCGGTGCAAGGTGCTCGACTTCGGCCTCGCCCGCCCGGTGGACGCCGCCTCGGCGCAGCTGACGACGACAGGCGCCGTCCTCGGCACGCCGGCGTTCATGGCGCCCGAGCAGGCGCGCGGCGAGGCGATCGACGCGCGGGCCGACCTGTTCAGCCTCGGCGTCACGCTGTACCGCATGGCCACGGGGCGCCCGCCGTTCGACGGGCCGACGCCGATGGCGGTGCTGATTGCGCTCACGACCGAGCCGCCGCCGCCCGTCCGCGAGGCCGCCCCGGCGCTGCCGCCGGCGCTCGCCGACCTGATCGAGCGGCTGATGGCGAAGGAGCCGGAGCGCCGCCCGGGCTCCGCCGCCGAGGTCGTCCGCGCCCTCGCCGGTGTCGCCGAACCGCCGCCGCGCCGCCGCTTGCCAGCGCTTCTCGCGACGGCCGCGGTGCTGCTCGTCGGCGTCGGCGTGTGGCTCGCCGTGAGCGGCCGCAAGCCGCCCGAGGTGGCGAAGGCCGACGAATCGCCCGCGCCAGCGACGCCGGCCCCGACGACACCCGTGCCCGTGACGCCCACTCCCGTGACGCCGAAGGCGGTCGAGCCGCCGAAAGCCGTCGAGCCGGTGACGCCACCCGCCCCGGCGCCGAAGCCGGAGGGCGAAGCGGACCGCGCCGCGGCGCGGTGGGTGCTCGGCGTCGGCGGGCGGGTGACCGTGGACGCCGTGCGGGACGAGATCCGCGACGCCAGGCGGCTGCCGAAGGAACCGTTCCGGCTGACCGACGTGTTCGTCCTGGCGCCGGTGACGGACCGGCAGATGGCGGTGTTCGCCGACTGCAAGCACGTCCGCGTCGCGTTCCTCGTCGGCACCGGCATCTCGAACGAGGGGCTCGCCCACCTCGCCGGCTGCACCAACCTCGTGAGCCTGGACCTCGCCGGCACGAAGGTGGACGACGACGCCGTGCCGCTGATCGCCCGGTTCACGAAGCTGAAGGACCTGTCGCTCGGCGCGGCCGGGTTCACGGCGAAAGGGGCGCTCGCGCTGGCGAAGTCGCTGCCGGGCTGCCGCATCCAGTACGGCGCGACCTACGAACCCGCCACCGACGACGACCGCGCCGCGGCCGAGTTCGTGGTGTCGATCGGCGGCAAGGTGCGGGTCAACTACGCCGACGCCGACACGGCCGACGCGAAGCAGCTGCCCGCGGGGCTGTTCCGGCTGACGGCCGTGGACCTGAGCGGCCGGCCCGGCGCGACCGACGCCGAGCTCGACCGCTTCCGCGAGTGCAAGAGCCTGACGCGGCTGGTGCTGACCGGCACTCCGGTGACCGACACGGGGCTGACGACCGTCCGCGAGTTCGGCAAGCTGACGCACCTCGACGTGCGCGACACGAAGGTGACGCAGCGCGGCGCGTCGGGGGTCTTCGGGGCGCTGCCGGGCTGCGAGGTGGCGTGGCCCGGCGGGGTGATGCGGCCGAAGCGGTAGCGGCGTTGCGGTCCCCTCCGGCGGCCGAATTGCGTAGGTGGTTTCCGCTCCTCCCCGCAGGTGGTTCCCCCCTCACCCCGCGTGCTTCGCCGCGACCCTCTCCCCCGAGGGGAGAGGGTGGGACTTGCCGGCGTCCGTCACGGGCGGGTATCGCCCCGCCGACGCCGGTGGCCATTCCGAGCGTCGGCGCGTGGTTACCCGCCCGTGCGAGGAGACGAACCACGCCCACCCTCTCCCCTCGGGGGAGAGGGTCGCGGCGAAGCACGCGGGGTGAGGGGGGAACCACCTGCGGGGAAGTCCAACCACCACGTCCGCGAGTCGTACCGCCCCGGGGGCCGATTCGAGCCGCGACACCCCGCCTCACTCCCGCGGCACCACCGACTGCACGATGCCGTTGAACACCAGCCGGAACGTGCCGTGCGGCTGGCCGCGGAACAGCACCTGCGGGCCGTACAGCGCCAGCCGCCCGCGGCCCACCTTCGCGTCCACCACCGCCGCCCCGCCCTCCAGGTGTTGCTGGCCCCACGCCCACCCGCTCCGCAGCGGCGTCGCGCTGTCGAACCACGCCACCCGCTTCACCCCCGCCTCGGCCGCGTTGTTGGTCAGCCGGAACGTCGGGCTGTTCGAGAACATCACGTCCGCGTGGTCGCCCAGGCCCCACGCCAGCGAGCTGGAGTCGTCCACCTGCACCCGCAGCACCGACGACGGCACGTAGAACTTCGTCGAGGCCAGCGCCTTCGGCTCGTTCTTGTCGTCCACCTCGGTCAGGTAGTTCGCCACCGGCACGCCGAGCTCCGCCCCCAGCTTCGTGGACGAGCCGATCGTCAGCACCGTGCCGCCGGCCTCGAGGAAGCGCTTGATCTGCGGCAGTGTCGTCGCCTTGCTGACGGCCCCGCGCGGCCCCTTGGCCTCGGGCGTCTCCGGGTTGTCGCCGCCCTTGCCGCCCGCGTCGCCGGAATACGCGCCGTCCACGAGGATGAGCACGTCGTACCGCTCGCGCAGGTCGCCCTTGTCGAGCTCGGCCGTGAACACGACGCGGTGCGGGAACTCGAACTGCTCCAGCAGCCAGCGCGTCCAGCCCGACGGCATCGACCCGCCGAACTTGTCCCACAGCGCCACCCGCGCCGGCTTCAACGCCGCCGCCTCCGGCGCGTCCTTCACCCCGCGGAACGTCACGCCCAGGTCGGCGGCGATCGTCTTCACCACCTCCGGGGTCGTGTCCTTCCGCGGCACGAAGAACGTCCCCGCCGCGTGGCCGCCGCCCGCAGTCTGAACGCGGCGCACCTCCTCGCCGGCCTTGTGGAGGCGGTTCACGGCGCGGAAGGCGTCGTTCGTCTCCACGCCGAGCACGAACCCGACCGCGCCGTCGGCGCCGAGCACGCGCCCCGGCGGCGGCGCCACCGTCTCGGTGGTGATCGCCTCGAACGGGCCGTCGAAGCCGTCGAGCAGGCGGTCGAACTTCACCGCCATCTGGTACGCCAGCGTGTAGCCGGCGGAGTCGTAGGGGCGGACGGGCGGGCCGCCCGGGTAGGCGAAGTCGTTCGGGTGGTCCTGCGGCTCGAACATGTCGAGGACGTGCGCACGGAACGCCTGCCCCGTCTTCACCACGTAGCTGCCTTTGGGGTAACTCTTGCCGCCGGCGGTGAAGTCGGCCGTGGCGCGGTGGACCGTCACGCCGGTGCCCAGCAGCGCGTTCACGAACTTGGTCGCCGTCAGGAAGTCGGGCTGGTCGGCGGGGAGGACGTAGCCGCGCGGGTCGCGTTTGGCGGGGTCGCGGAACAACTTGTCGAAGTCGGCGCCGCCCTTCCCCTTCCCCGCGGCCTGCGCCGCCTCGACGACCTTGGGCGTGACCGTCCAGCTGTCGCGGCCGCCGCGCTCGATCGCGGTGTTCCCCATCTTCCAGATGTTGAACAGCAGCTGCTCGCGGTGCCGGGAGGCGTAGTCGAGCACGGCCCTGTTGGCGGTCACGGAGTAATCGACGGACTGCCGGAAGCGCCACTTCTGCGGCGGCACCGGCGCCAGGTAGTCGCCCTTCGGCAGCTGCTTGGCGCTCAGCAGCGGGATGGCCGACGGCGTGGGGCTGCCGACCGTTTCCGTCAGCAGGCCGATCATGTTGTGGAACCCGGCGGTGGTGCGGAGGCCGCCGTTGAACCACGTCGAGTACGGCGCCCCGGAGCGGGTGGTGGCGCCGGGCTTTCCTTCCACCAGGAACCGCTGCATCATGGCGGCGCCGACGGCGTCGATGCCGTTGAGCGTGAGCGGGTCGCAGAAGTAGTTGAACGGGTCGCGGAACGGCGGGCAGAACAGCACCGTTCCCGGCGGGCCGGACTGGTGGTGGTTGTAGACGATCTGCGGGAACCACTCGCGGTACATGAGCCGGTTGAGGTTCTTCGTCTCGGCCTGGGTGTTGGCGTAGAAGTCGCGGTTGTTGTCGTGCCCGACGTACTTCTGGTAGAGCCGCGGCAGGCCGGTCAGGCTCCGCTTCGTCGGCTCCTTCTCCTTCATGTAGTGGTCGGCGACGAGGTCGTGCCCGTCGGGGTTGGCGTGGACGAACAGGATGACCACGTCGTCGAGGATGCGGAGCGTCTCGGCGTCGGCGGCGCTGGCGAACTGGTACAGCGTTTCGACGAGCACCTGCGCGCAGAGCGTCTCGCTGGCGTGGAGGCCGCCGTCGATCCACACGACGGCCTTGCCCTGCGCGGCGAGTTGCTTCGCGCCCGCCGCGTCGATGCCGTCGGCGAGAGCGAGCCGGCGCGCGGTGGCCTTCAACTCGGCGAGCCGGCGGTGGTTGGCGGGCGAGGTGACGACCGCGGCGAGCTGCGGCCGGCCCTCCGCGGTGGTGCCGATGGTCACGAGCTTGACGCGGTCCGACTCGGCGGCCAGCTTCTCCCAGTAGGTCTTGAGCTGGGCGTAGTTGGCGAGGCAATAGTCGTCGCCGACGTGGAAGCCGAACGCGGCTTTGGGCGTGGTGACGGCGGGCGCCTGGGCGGGGGCCGTGCCGGCGAGCAGCGCGACGAGGACGACGGCGGACGGGGTGCGGAGCATGGCGGGATCCCGTGGGCGGGCGTGCGGCGGGCCGGCGGGGAGGTCGCGGCGGTCCCGACATTGTGCGCGGCCGCCGGCCGCGCCGCCACCCGGGGCTTGCCCGCGCGACCCGACCCGGCGACAATCGCCCCCGCCGGCCGCGCGCCGCGCGGCCCCCCTCCCCCGAGACCGACCATGCCCCGCGCCCTCGCCGTCCTGCTGGCCGCCGTCGCGGCCCACGCCACGGCCGCCGACCCGCCGCGCCACACGTTCCTCGCCACCGGCGCCGAGACGTTCATCGCCGACGACACCGGCAAGGCGAGCTGGACGTACCCGCACTCGTCGCGCGACGGCTGGGTGCTCCCGAACGGCAACGTGCTCCTCGCCCTCTCCAAGAGCAAGAGCTACCCCGGCGGCGCCGTCGTCGAGGTGGACCGCGCCGGCAAGGTGCTGTTCGAGTTCAAGGGCTCCCAGAGCGAGGTAAACACCGTGCAGCCGCTGAAGGACGGCCGCGTGCTCCTCACCGAGGCCGGGCCGAAGCCGCGCGTCCTCGAAGTCACCCGGGACGGCAAGGTCGTCGCCGACGTGCCGCTCCAGGCCCAGACCGGCGACCTCCACATGCAGTCGCGGATGACCCGCAAGCTCGCCGGCGGCACGTACCTCGTGCCGCAGCTGCTCGACCGGGTGGTCCGCGAGTACGACGCGGCCGGGAAGGTGGTGTGGGAGGCCAAGACGCCGCACATGCCGTTCACCGCCATCCGCCTGCCGGACGGCAACACCCTGGTCGGCTGCACGCACGGCAACCTCGTGGTCGAGTTCGACCGCGCCGGCAAGGAGGTGTGGCGGCTCACCAACGACGACCTGCCGGGCCGCCCGCTGGACGACTGCTGCGGGGTCGAGCGGCTGGCGAACGGGAACACGGTGGTGACCAGTTACCACGCGGGCCCGGGGAAGGTGCGGCTGGTGGAGGTGACGCGCGACAAGAAGGTGGTGTGGACCTACACCGACGCCCGCCGGTCCGGCATCCACACGTTCCAGATTCTCGGCCCCGACGGCCGCCCCGGCGCCACCGCCCTCCGCTGAGCGCGGCCCGCCGACAGTACCAGGGCTGCGCCGGTGTGGTGCGTTGCGCCGTGTTCCTCTTCGGCTGCTGGCTGCGCGGCGCCCGGCTGGAACGACTCCCGGTCCGGTAGCCGCCGGCTACAGCACCAGCATCGCGTCGCCGTAGCTGAAGAAGCGGTACTCGCGGGCCACCGCCTCCGCGTACGCCCGCCGCAGCAACTCGCCGCCGGCGAACGCCCCCACCAGCAGCAGCAGCGTCGTCCGCGGCAGGTGGAAGTTCGTCACCAGCGCGTCCACTGCCCGGAAGGTGAACGGCGCATGGATGAACAGGTCGGTCTCGCCGCGGTACGGCGCCACCGTGCCGCCCTGCGCCGCCGTCTCCAGCGTCCGCGTCGCCGTCGTGCCGACCGCCACCACCCTGCCGCCGCGGGCCTTGCACGCCGCCACCGCCGCGGCCGCGCCTTCGGTCACCTCGCACCACTCGGAATGGATCGCGTGCTGGGTCGGGTCGGCGGCCTTCACCAGGGCGAACGTGCCGAGGCCGACGTGGAGTGTCACCCGGGTGTCACTCACGCCGGCGGCCGCGAGCCGGGCCAGCAGCTCGGGGGTGAAGTGGAGCCCGGCCGTCGGCGCGGCGACGGACCCGTCGGCGGCGGCGAACACGGTCTGGTAGCGGGTGCGGTCGGTGTCGGCGGCGCGGCCCTTGCGGATGTACGGCGGCAGGGGCACGTGGCCGGAGACGGCCAGCAGTTCGGCGGGGGTGCCGGGCCGGTCGGGCTCCATGAGCCAGTGCCGGTCGGGCGTGCGGCCGCGGAGCGTCAGCCGCAGCGGGCCGGGGTCGAGCGCGAAAGTTTCGCCGGGCTGGGCGTAGCCGCGGGTCTGCGCCAGGAGCTCCCACAGGCCGCCGGCCGCCTCGCGGACGAACAGGCCTTCCCACTTGCCGCCGGTGGCCTCGCGCCGGCCGACGACGCGGGCGGGGATCACCTTCGTGTCGTTGAGCGCGAGCAGGTCGCCGGCGGAGAGCAACTCCGGCAGCTCGCGGAAGACGCGGTGCTCCAGCGCGCCGGTGGCGCGGCGGACGACGAGGAGGCGCGACTCGTCGCGCCGCTCCGCGGGGTGCTGGGCGACGAGCCGGTCGGGGAGGGGGTAGTCAAAAAACATGGGGGGACTTTGGGACCGTGGGACTCAGGGACCGAGGGACCGAAGACCCAGGCTTGTCCCTCGGTCCCTGAGTCCCACGGTCCCAAAGTCCCTCAGTCTCCTTACTTGAAGTTCCGCACCCACTCGACGAACGCCGGCTTGTGCTTCTCGACGGTCTTCTCCGGGCCGCGGAGCCACGCCGAGGCGGTGACTCCGTCCTTCGTCTCGAACACCACGTACACCTGCTTGTACCCGGCCACCGGCGTCGTCTTGGCGTTCGGGTCGAACGGGCCGCCGGCCTTCTTCAGGAACGTGCCGCTCACCTCCTGCAGCACCGCGTCGTTCGGCCCGACCTTCGTCTTCTCCTGCTTCTCGTCCACCTTGTCCTTGCCGGCGGCGGGCTGGAACACGGCCACCTGCCGCTTCAGGTTGGCGTCGATGCCGCCGCCACCGCCGAGCTCGAACAGCACCACCTCGGCGTCGTCGGCGTCGCCGGCCACCTTCGGGGCGACGAGCTGCGCGGCCCGCATCTTGTTCGACGGCGGCACCTGCTTCCACCCGGCGGGCGTGGCCGACTTCAGGCCGACCCACTCGACCGGGGCGCCGGTCTGTTCCTCACCGCCGGCGGCGGGGGCGGCGGGCTCGGCCGACGTGCAGGCGCCGGTGACGGCGGTGAGAAGGGCGACGACGAGAGTCCGCTTCATGGGGGCTGTGCTCCGGAGACGGCGGGCGGGGTCCGGAGGCAATTGTACGGCCCGCCGGCTAATCGACTGCTGACGGGATCGGCGGCACCGGCCCGGCCGGCGGCGCGGGGGCGGCGGGCTCCTCGTAGCCGACGGCGGTGAGGACCGGCCCCGCGCCCCCCGCGGCCGCGGGGATGCTCGGCGGGTCCAGCAGCGGGTCGATGTCGGTCACGTCCACGACGCGGACCAGTGCCGGTTCGGCGGGCCGCGGCGGAACCGGCGGCGCGGGTTCGGGCGTGACCGGCGCGTTCACGACGATTTCCGGCCCGGTCCGCTTGGTGCCGATCCAGGTGAGGGCCGCCAGCCCCGCCAACAGTGCCGTCCCGCCGATCGCCCACCGGACCATGACGCTCCTCCGCGCGAACCACGGGCCGCCCCGGGTGGGTGCGGAGGATAGCCGGTCTGCGCAGGCGGGCAAGCCCAACCGGACGGCGCTGCCGTATCATGCCCGCGGGCGACGACCCGACCCCTCCCGGAGCGACCGACCATGACGCGCCTCGCCGGCCCGCTGCTGCTGCTGTTCGCGTCGGCCCTCGCGGCCCCGGCCCAGCCCGCCGACGCGGCGAAGCCGTTCGTCCCGCAGCCCGTGCTGCCCGGCGGCGTGGTGCTGCCGCTGTACCCCGCCGACTCGCCGCGGCTGAAGAAGGACCGGCTCCACGAGGCCGAGCGGTACAACACCACGCTCAAGGACAAGGCCGGCCCCACCCGCAGCGTCATCAACGTCCACAACCCCTCCGTCGAGGTGCACCTCGTCGGCGACGCGCCGGGGAACACCGGCTCCGTCGTGATCGTCGCCCCGGGCGGCGGTCACAACATTCTGTGGGTCGGGCCGGAGGGGGCCGACTTCGTGGCCTTCTTCCGGAAGCACGGGGTCTCGACGGTCGTGCTGCGGAACCGCCTCCGGGTGGACGGCTACGAGCCCACGACCGACGCGGTGAACGACGCCTTCCAGGCCGTCCGGCTGGTGCGGTCGCGCGCGGCCGAGTGGAAGCTGGACCCGGCCCGCGTCGGCATCATGGGCTTCTCCGCGGGGGCCGAGCTCGCCGCGCCGGCGGCGCTCTTCTACGACGACTTCGCCCGCGCCAACGGCGGCCCGGGCGACCCGCTGGCGAAGGTGTCGGCGCGGCCCGACTTCGTCGGCATCATCTACCCCGGGCCGACGCCGTTCACCCGCGACCCGGCGACGCGCGTCCCGCGCGACGTGCCGCCGAGCTTCCTCGCCACGGCCGGCTCCGGCGACCGTGTCCACGCGCTGTGGGCGACCGACTACTTCTCGGCGATGCTGAAGGCCGGCGTCCCGAACCTGGAGATGCACGTGTACGGCAACGGCGGCCACGGCGGCGGGCTGACCGCCCGCGGCGGCATCCCGTTCGGCACGTGGCCCGACCGGTACGTCGAGTGGTTCCGCGACCTCGGCTTCCTGGGGCAGCCGGGCGTGCGGACGAAGGCCGCCGCCGACGTGGAGGCGTACGCGAAGAAGGCCGCGCGCTGAGCCGATTTCCGTTCCGGCGCGGCGGCCGCGGGGGTACAATCGGGGGTTGAAGCCCTCACTCGCTCTCCGGGCCGCGCATGCCTCGCCTGACGGTCGCGCTCCTCATCCTCGCCGCCGTGCCGCTCCCCGCAGCGGCGCAGAACGACGCCGCCTCGGCCGACGCGCCCGTCGCCGTGTGGCGGTTCGACGGCGCGGCCGAACCCGGCCTGTCGCCGGCCGACGCGAAGCACCGCGAGCCCGGCCCGCGCCCGCCGGCCTACCCGGCGTTCGCCGCCGGCAACACGGCGCTGGCGTTCACGGCCGCCCACCCGGCCGTCACCGTCCGCGAGGCCGACCTGCCCGGCGCCAGGTTACGGTTCGGCAACGGCGACGCCGTCACCCTCGAAGCCTGGGTCCGCGTCGCCGAGTTGAAGGACGGCAGCTACGCCTACGTCGTCGGCAAGGGCCGCACCCGCCGGCCCGGCTTCCCCGAGATGAACCAGAACTACGCCCTGCGCCTGAAGGGCGAGAAGGGCGAGGCCCGCGTGTCGTTCCTGTTCAGCAGCGCCCCCGGCGACGGCAAGCCGGCCGAGTGGCACCGCTGGACGACGACGAAGGGATTCGCCCCCGGCGGCTGGCACCACGTCGCCGTCGCCTACACGTTCGGCGAGCCCGGCAGCGTCCGCGGGTACGTCGACGGCCTGGCGATCCCAGGCGTGTGGGACATGGGCGGCGCCACGAAGCGCGCCCCGGTCGCCGACGCCGACGACCTGACCATCGGCACCGGCAACGGCGGCGGGGCCGGCAACTCGTTCCGCGGGCAGCTCGACGACGTGACGATCTGGCGGACCGCCCTCCCCGCCGACGTGCTGAAGAACCGCTACCAGTTCGTGCCGCCGCCGCCGGCCGTGCGGCGCGCCGACCTGCCGCGGGGCGAGGTGCTGGTGCAGCTGTGCGAGGAGGGGATGCCGGCCCGCAACGCCTGGCCGGACGCGCCGCCGCCGGCCGCCGAGAGCTACCGCGAGCCCGCCTTCGGGTTCTTCGAGGTGCCGCACAAGTACGTGGACACCGGCGTCCGCGCCGACCGCGGCTACCCGTTCCTCCTCCGCGCCGCGGCGGTGGTCGAGCTGCCGCCGGGGAAGCACCGCCTGCTGCTGCGCGGCCGCGGGGCGTCGCGCCTGTACCTCGACGAGAAGCTCGTCCTCACCACGCCGTTCCCGCCCGGCACCGGCGACGGCCACGGCACCGTCCGCACGCCCGAGAGCTACCTGAACCTCGGCCCCGACTTCCGCTTCGCCCCGCCCGGCAACGGCGAGACGTGGGCGACCATCGAGTCGAAGGGCGGCGAGCACCTGGTCGTGCTGGAGTCGATCGTCGGGCACTTCATCGGCAGCGCGAAGCGGCGGCCGGAGCTGGGCGAGACGGTGGTCGCGGTGTCGCTCGCCGGCAGCGAGTCGTGGCAGCTCCTTTCGCCGGGCAAGCGCGTGGTGCCGTACACCGACGCCGGCTGGGCCGCCTACGAGGCCGAGCGCGCGGCCCGGCTCGACGCGACGAACGCCGCCGCCCGCGCCGCGAAGCGGGCCGAACACGCCCCGTATTGGGAGCGGCGCCGTGCCGCGGCGCGCGACTGGCTCGCGGCGACGCCGGACGAGCCGGTGCCGGCGCTCCCCGCGGGCTACCCCGCGTCCAACCCGATCGACCACTTCCTCGCCGCCCGCGTCGAGCAGGTGAAGGGGCAGGCCGTGACCCCCGCCGGCGGCGTCGACTTCTTCAAGCAGGTGCGGCCGATCCTGGAGGCGAACTGCGTCGGGTGTCACGCCGGCGGCAAGGCCAAGGGCGGCTTGCGGCTCGACGGCCGCGCGGCCGCGCTCGAAGGCGGCAAGACCGACGGCCCCGCGGTCGTGCCCGGCAAGGCCGCCGACAGCCCACTCGTGCAGCGCGTGAAGTCCACGGACGACGACGCCATGCCGCCGAAGGGGAAGCGGCTGACGCCGGAGGAGGTCCGCGTCCTCGAAGCGTGGGTGACGCAGGGCGCCCGCTGGCCCGACCTCGACGCCGCCCACACCACCCTCACGCCGCTCGCCGACGATCTGGCGTTCCTCCGCCGCGTCACGCTCGACACGGTCGGCGTCGTCCCGAGTGCCGACGAGGCCCGCGCCTTCCTCGCCGACCCGTCGCCCGAGAAGCGGACGCGGGTGATCGACCGCCTCCTCGCCGACCCGCGCTGGGCCGACCACTGGATGGGCTACTGGCAGGACGTGCTGGCCGAGAACCCGAACATCATCAACCCGACGCTCAACAACACCGGCCCGTTCCGGTGGTGGCTGTACGAGTCGTTCCGCGACAACAAGCCGGCCGACCTGTTCGTGACCGAGCTGCTGCGGATGCGCGGCAGCGAGCGGTTCGGCGGCCCGGCCGGGTTCGGCACCGCGTCGCAGAACGACGCCCCGATGGCGACGAAGGGGACGGTGGTCGCGGCCGCGTTCCTGGGCGTGGAGATGAAGTGCGCCCGCTGCCACGACGCGCCGGCGCACCGGTCCACCCAGCGGGAGCTGTTCCAGCTCGCGGCGCTGCTCGACGGCAAGGCCGCGAAGGTGCCGGCCACGAGCGTCGTGACGCTGGACAAGGCCCACCCCGGCGGCCGGCCGGCGCTCATCAGCGTCACCCTCGCCGCCGGCGCGACCATCGAGCCGCGCTGGCCGTTCGCCGCGTTCGCCCCCGAAGACGTAGGCGCGAAGCTGGCCGAGAACCCCGCCGACTCCCGCGACCGGCTCGCGGCGCTGGTCACGGCCCCGCAGAACGAGCGGTTCGCGCAGGTGATGGCGAACCGCGTGTGGGCGCGGCTCATGGGCCGCGGCGTCGTGGAGCCGGTGGACGACTGGGAGCGCGGCCGGCCGTCGCACCCCGAGCTGCTCCGCTGGCTCGGCCGCGAGTTCGTCCGCGGCGGGTACGACCTGAAGCGGCTGACGCGGCTCGTGCTCACGTCGCACGCCTACCAGCGCGCCGCCGACCCGACGCTGGCCGAAGCGCCCGTGTTGTTCACCGCCCCGGCCCGCCGCCGGCTCGCCGCCGAGCAGGTCGTGGACTCGCTGTTCGCCGCCACCGGCAAGCCGTTCCGCGTCGAGGAAGTGAGCCTGGACGTGGACGGCGCCCGCGCGATGAACGCGTCGATCACGCTGGGGAATCCCCGGCGGGCGTGGATGCTGGCGTCCACGTCGAACGAGCGCGACCGGCCGAGCCTGTCGCTGCCGCGGGTGCAGCTGGTCGCCGACGTGCTCCAGGCGTTCGGGTGGCGCGGCTCGCGGCAGGACGCGCTGACCGCCCGCGAGGCGGCGCCGAACGTGCTCCAGCCGGCGATCCTCCAGAACGGCCCGGTCGGCCTGTGGCTCACCCGGCTGAGCGACGACCACGGCATCACGCCGCTGGCCCTCGACGCGAAGTCGCCCGAGGCGCTGCTCGACGAACTGTACCTGCGCGTGCTCACGCGCCGCCCCACGGCGAAGGAACGGGCGGCGTACAGCGATTACCTTCGTCCGGGGTTCGACGTCCGGGTGCGCCCGCCGGCGCCGGTCGTGGCGGAGGCGCGGCGGCCGGTGCCGTACGTGTCGTGGTCGAACCACCTGAACCCCGAGGCGAACCTGGTCAAGCAGCGCGAGGAGGAGGCCGCCCGCCGCGGCGACCCGCCGACCGCCCGGCTCGACCCGGCGTGGCGCGGCCGCATGGAGGACGTGCTGTGGGCCGTGCTGAACTCGTCCGAATTCGTGTTCACCCCCTGACCGGACCGCGTATGAACCGCCGCGACTTCCTGGCCGCGTCCGCCGCCCTCGCCGCGCCGCAGCTCGCCAGCGCCGACCCGCCCGCGCCGCGCGGGAAGGCCGAGGCGTGTATCTTCGTCTGGCTCGGCGGCGGCATGGGGCAGATCGACACGTTCGACCCCAAGGCCAGGGGGCTGAACAAGGGGACGCCGAAGAAGGCCGGGTCGCTGTACGACTCGGTCCCGACCGCCACCCCGGGCGTGCGGTTCTGCGAACACCTGCCGCGGGTCGCCGCGATCAGCGACCGGCTGACGGCCGTCCGCACCGTCAACCACAGCGTCGTGGACGAGCACGCCTTCGCCACCAACCTCGTCCACACCGGCCGCGTGACCAGCGGGAACGTCGTGTACCCGTCGGTCGGCTCGATCGTGGCCCACGAGCGCGGCGCGGCCGCGGCGGGGGTGCCGCCCTACGTGCTGATCGGCTACCCGAACGTCAGCCGCGGGCCGGGGTTCCTCGGGTCGAAGGCCGGGTTCGTGTACCTCACCGACACCGCCGCCGGCCCGGCCGGGTTCGCCCGCCCGGCGGACGTGGACGAGGCCCGCGCCGCCGCCCGCCGCCGGCTGCTGGAAGCGGCCGGCGCCCCCGCCCCGGCCGGGTCCGCGGCCGCCGGGTACGAGGCGGCGCAGGCCGAGGCGCTGCGGCTGGCCGGCCCCGGCTTCCTCCGCCACTTCGACCTGACCCGCGAGGCGTCGGCCACCCGCGAGCGGTTCGGCGGCGAGTTCGGCCAGCGCTGCCTCGTCGCCCGCCGGCTGGTCGAGGCCGGGGTGCGGTTCGTCGAGGTGTCGCACAACCTGAACTTCCTCAACGGCACCGGCTGGGACGTGCACAACGACGGCATCGACAACCAGCACCTGCTCGTGCGCGAGCTCGACGCGGCGCTGTCGGCGCTGGTGCTGGATCTGGAATCCCGCAAGCTCCTCGACCGGACGCTGGTGGTGGTGGCGACCGAGTTCGGCCGGCCGCCGGAGTTCGACGGCGGCGGCGGCCGCGGCCACCAGGGGACGGCGTTCTCGATGGTGCTGGCCGGCGGCGGGCTGCGCCACCGCGGCGCCTACGGGGTGACCGACGACCTGGCGAAGCGGGTCGTGAGCGACCCGGTGCCGCTGGTGGACTTCCACGCGACGGTTCACGCCGCGCTCGGCATCGACCCGGCGAAGGAACTGTACGACGGCCCGCGCCCGGTCCCGATCACCGACGGCGGCCGGCCGGTCCGCGCACTCTTCGCCTGAGCCCTCACGGCTGACGCGAGGCGGGAAAACGACACGACCCGGGCTGCGGTGCCGACCGCGGCCCGGGTCGCCGTGTTTCGAGCGGAAGGCGTGCCCCCTCCGCCCGGCTCAACCCCTGTGCCCGCGCCCCCGGCCCGGACGGCTGACGGGCTCGGGGTCGGGCAGCTGCGGGGGCGCGGCCGCGGTCAGCCGTGCGGTCGCGGTGTAGAGCCCGCTCCTGGTGACGGCCAGGCAGGTCACGGTGTACTGGCCCGGCGTCGAAACGAGGAAGGAGACGTGCCCGCCGACGGTCGCGGCGACGATTCGGCCGCGCGAGTCGGTGACGACCCAGGCGGTCAGGCTCGGCCCCGACACGGCGAGGGCGGCGGTGAACGTCACCGTCCGCCCCAGCTGGCTCTCCGTCGGGCCGGTCACCGTGAGCGGGGCCGTGCTGCCGGCCACCGTCACCTGGACGGTGTCGGTCGCGGTGCCGCCGTCGTCGTCGGTCACGGTGAAGCTGGCCAGGTACACGCCGCCGGCGGCCGGGACGAACGAGACGGCGGCGCCGGAGCCGCTCGCGACCACCTGACCCGCCGGGTTGCGGACGGCCCAGGTCCGCGTGTGCGTGTCGGCCGGGCCGGGGTCGGTAAACGTCCCGGTCAGGGCGACGGTGTCGCCCCGGTTCGCGGCGCGGTCGGCGCCGGCGTTCGCCACCGGGGCCACGTTCCGGACGGTGACGGTCACGGCGGCGGTGCCAACGCCCCCGTCCCCGTCGTCCACCCGGACCGTCACCGTGTACACCCCGTCGTCGGCGTAGGCGTGGGTGAGCGCGAACGACCCGTCGCTGTTGAGCACCAGCGGCTGTACCCCGGACCCGTCGCCGTAGTCGACCGTGACGCTCCCGGCGTCCAGCCCCGGGTCGGAGAACGTCCCCGTCGCGGCGAACGTGCCGCCCTCGTCGATCGTCGTACCCGGCCCGGCGGTGACGACGGGGGCGACGTTGCGCACCGTCACGGTCCGCGTGTCCGTGGCCACCCCGCCGCGGCCGTCGGTCACCCTCAGTACGGCGGTGTAGACGCCGTCGTCGAGGTAGGCGTGGGTGGCGGCCGGCCCGGTGCCCGTGGACCCGTCGCCGAAGTCCCACTGGTAGGTGAGGGTGTCGCCGTCGCGGTCGGTGGCCGTTGCGGCGAACGCGACCAGGGCGCCCTCGTCGGCGGTCGCGTCCGCTCCCGCGCCCGCCGTCGGTGGGTCGTTGATGGGCGTGACCGTTACGGTCACCGTCGCCGAGGCCGTGCCGCCGCTCCCGTCGTCGACCGTGTAGGTGAACTCGTCCGTGCCGTAGAAGTCGGCGTCGGGCGTGTAGGTGGCCGTGCCGCCCTGGAGGGTGACGGTCCCGTGGGCGGGGTCGGTGACGGTCACGATCAGGGCGTCGCCGTCCTCGTCCGATGCGTTCGCCAGCAGGTCGATCGACACCGACCCGTCCTCGGCCAGGGCGAGCTCGCCGGCCGTGGCGACCGGGGCGTCGTTGACCGGGGCCACGGTCACGGTGACCGTGGCGGTCGCGGTGCCGCCGTAGCCGTCGGAGATGGTGTAGGTGAACGTGTCCGTCCCGTTGAAGTCGGTCGCCGGGGTGTACACGAGCACCCCGCCGCCGCCGACGCTCACGACCCCGTTGGCGCCCTGGGTGAAGCTCGTGACGGTCAGGCTGTCGCCGTCCGCGTCCGTGTCGTTGTCCAGAACGCGGACCACGAGTGCGGTGTCCTCGGCGGCGGCGACCGCGTCGGCGGCGGCCGCCGGCGCGTCGTTCACGGGCGTCACGCCGACCGTCACCGTCCCCGTCGCGGTCCCGCCGCGGGCGTCGGTGGCGGCGAACGTGAATTCGTCGAGGCCGAAGTAATTCGGGGCCGGCGTGTAGACGAACTCGCCGGTCGCCGGGTCGGTGACGGTGACCGTGCCGTGGCGGGGGCCGGTGGCGACGGCGTAGGTCAGGGTGTCGCCGTTGGGGTCGGACGCCGCGAGCCGGCCGCCGAGCGCCGCGTCCTCGGCGGTGTACAGCATGACGGGGCTGGCGGCCGGGGGGCGGTTGAGGAGGTCGGCCGCGTACGCCACCACGTTCGGCGCGTACACCTGGGCGAACGGGCTGCCGGGCTGGCCGAGGTAGTAGTCGAGCGGGATCGACGAGTACACCACGTTCCCCGCGCCGAACCGGTAGGAGAAGGTGACGACGTGGCTCGGGTCCCCGGTGCTGAGGAGCTTCCGGGCGTCCGCGGGGAGGCTCGCCGCGGTGGCGTACCCGTGGCTCGAATAGCTGCCGTTGTCCAGGGTGGCGTCGGTCACCACCCCGCCCGGGCCGTGGGTCAGCAGGGTGCCGTCGTCCAGCACCTGAATGTTGTTCGCGTCGGAGAAGTCGCGGACGACGTTGAACCCGCTCCCGCCGGGGAGGATGGACTCGGCGCCGTCGACGTACCGGTCGTGGATGACGAGCGACAGGCCCGCGCCGACGGCCGCCTGGACCGCGTCCAGCCGGGAGAGGTACTCGAACCCGTAGGCGCCGGTGAAGAGGTTCTGGACGACCAGCACGTCGAGCCCGGCGAGGTCGGCCGGGGTGAGGTCGTACAGCCGCACCGCGGTGTGCCCGGCGGCCGTGATCGACGCGACCTGGGAGTCGATACCCTGGAAGTGTGCCATGTCGTAGTACCCGACGACGGCCGGCACGTCGCGGGCCTCGAGCGGGTCGAGAACCGGACGGAACGAGTGGCGGGGGGCGACCCGGGTGGTCGGGTCGGCGGCGCGGCGGAGCCAGGAGCGAAGGCCCATGGTCGTATCCCGGAGGGCGGGGCGGGGCGGGGGTGGCGGGTACGCCGGTGGGGTGTCGCGGCACCCGTCTGGCGTCGGGAAACGCTAGTTTCCGGACACGAAGATGCAAACGCACGCGGCAGACAATCTGCGGAATCACTCGTCGGAACGGGGTTCTTGAGGCAGGTGAGGAACTTTTTCGCCCCGTTCAACGCCCGAACGATCGCGCCGTTGCCGAACGGATACAGGCGACGAAGGAGCTCAAGGTCGCGGGGCGGCACGGGCCGTCGACGAGCCCCACCGGCGCGGCCGGCTGCCACCCCCCGGGCCACGGCAGACCTCCGGTTCAAACCCGGATTGCAGCAGGCTCGCCGGGCCGGCTCGTGGTACGATCCCCCGGCTGCCGAGACTCGCCCCGCACCCGACCGGCCCGCCGTATTCGCCCCAGGTTACCCACCCGCCCGCGAGGTGCCCGTCATGTTCCGCTTCTGTCTCGCCCTCGGATTGACGATCGGTCTCGGGGGCTCCGGCCGGCCGGCCGCGCCCGCGGCACAGGAACCGCCCAAGGGGCCGGCGGGCGGCGAGCAACTGCGCGCCGGTGTCGCCAAGGTCGAGATCACCAGCAAGACGGCGCTCCCGGTCAGCGACCCGCTGTACGTCAAGGCGCTCGTCCTGAAGCGCGGCGCGACGACGGCCGTGCTCGTCACCCTCGACGCCGTCGCGGTCGGCGAGATCGGCCACGTCCCCAACGACTACCTCGCCAAGGTCCGCGCCCGGCTCGAAAAGGAACTCGGCATCGCCCCCGGCAGCGTGATCGTCAACGCGAGCCACTGCCACGGCGTCGTCGGCCCCGACGTGGACGAGAAGACGGTGGAGGCCGTGACGGCGGCGGTCGCGGGCCTCGTCCCCGTGCGGGCCGGCGTCGGCGTCGGCAGCGAGACGCGCGTCTCGGAGAACCGCCGGCTCCGCCTCAAGAGCGGCCGGGAGGCCGACGTCCGCCACGCCTACTCGCTCCCGCCCGACGACGAGGTCGTGGGCGTCGGCCCGATCGACCCGCGGATCGGCGTGCTCCGCCTCGACCGGCTCGACGGCCGGCCGCTCGCCGTCGTCTACCACTTCGCCTGCCACCCGATCCAGGGCGTGCCGGGCGGCGCGAACACCGCCGACATCACCGGCTTTGCCTCGCGGGTGATCGAGGAGAATTTGCCCGGCGCCGTCGCGCTGTTCGTGCAGGGCTGCGGCGGCGACATCAACCCGGTCCGCTACAAGGACGTGCACCAGCCGCGCAGCGCCGAGCCGCTCGGGAACCTGCTCGGGCTCAGCACGCTGCGGGCCGTGCGGGCGGTCAAGTGCGACGCCGCCGGGCCGCTCGCGGTGCGGAACGAGACGCTCGCGCTCCCCCGGGCCGACCACGCCGAGCGGATCGACGCCCTGGTCGCCGAGCAAGCCCGGCTGGTCGGGTCGCTGAAGGGGACGAGCCTGAACCTGCGGACGTTCCTGGAGCTGGCGACGAAGTACAACCTGGCCCGCGAGTTCCCGGCGTACCCGTCGCACCTGTACCTGACGGAGAAGGCCCAGGGCCGCACCGACCTGCTGGCCCTCGACGCCGAGAACCGCCGCAACCTGCAGGCGTACCTCGACAACGTGTTGACCACGGAGAAGCTGACGCGGGTGACGACGAACCTGGCCCTGCTGCGGCGGCACCAGGAGCGGAACCTCGCCGCCGGCCGCCGGCCGCTGGAGGTCGAGGTGGCGGGCCTGCGGGTCGGCGACTTCGTGCTGGTCACGTTCCCCGGCGAGCTGACGGTCGAGGTCGGGCTGGCCGTGCAGAAGGCGTCGCCGCACAAGACGACGTTCGTGTCCGGCTACACGAACGGGTACATCTACTACACGCCGACGGCGGCCCAGCTGCGGAACGCGGGCGGGGCGCAGGAGGACAGCGACTGCCTCGTCGCCCCCGAGTGGGAGGACCTCTTCCACGCCCGGGTTGCGGCGCTGCTCAAGCACCTTTAAGCCATCCGGTCCGCGAGCCGTTAGGCCGGGGCGCAAGCCCCGTCGGGGTTCGGACGCCGGACGGGGCTCGCGCCCCGGCCTAACGGCGGACTGGATTCCGCAGGCCACACGGCGGGAGTTCTCGCTGGACTGCGACCGCCCGGCGCGGGAACATGGTACCGGTCAGACTCCCGCCTGCCCCACTCGCCAGCGCGTATGGCCCTTCCCCACCCCACCCGGCGTGCCGCCCTCGTCGCCGGCGGCATGAGCTACTTCGGGTGCGACCTCGCCACCCGCGTCCTCGCCGCCCCCGCGGCGGCGCGGCCGACGGCCCGCTCGGCGATCATGATCTGGCTCAGCGGCGGCGCGTCGCACATCGACACCTGGGACATGAAGCCGGACGCCCCGGAGGAGTACCGCGGCACCTTCCGCCCGGTGGACACGTCCGCCCCCGGCGTGCGCCTGTGCGAGCACCTGCCGCACCTCGGGAAGCAGGCGCACCACCTCGCCGTCGTGCGGTCGCTCGGCGACCACCGCCGCGGCACCGGCGACCATCACGCCGGGTACTACTACAACCTCACCGGCCACGCCCCGGACCGCACGTTCCACCAGCTCCTCAACGCCCGCACGCCGTACCCCACCGACTGGCCGTCGATGGCCTCGGTGGTCGCGCTCAAGCGGCCGCCGCACCCGCACCTGCCGAACGCGATCACGCTGCCGCACAAGGAGGGCGCCCCCGAGTACACCCGGCCGGGGCAGTTCGCGGCGCGGCTCGGCGTCGAGTACGACCCGGTGTTCGTGGACGGCACCCGCGAGCGGCCGCTCGACTTCGCCGTGCCGGCCCTCAGCCTCGGCGGCGACCTGACCGCCGAGCGCCTCGGCGACCGCCGCTCCCTGCTCGGCGCGATCGACGCCGCCCACCGGTTCGCCGACGACTCGGCCGCCAACCGCGACTACACGACGTACCAGCGGAAGGCGTTCACGCTGCTGTCGTCGCGGCAGACGAAGGCGGCGTTCGACCTGCGGGCCGAGCCGGAGCGGGTGCGCGAGAAGTACGGCCGCGGCATCAACGCCGCGTCGATGCTGCTGGCCCGCCGGCTGGTCGAGGCCGGGGTGCCGTTCGTGAGCGTGTTCTGGAAGGGCGACAAGGAGCTCGACACGCTGTGCAAGAGCGGCGGCGGGTGGGACACGCACGGGAACAACTTCAACTGCCTGAAGGACCGCCTCCTCCCCGAGTTCGACCGGCCGTTCGCCGCGCTGCTCGACGACCTCCACCAGCGCGGCATGCTCGCCTCCACGCTGGTACTCGTGACGAGCGAGATGGGGCGGATGCCGAAGATCGGCGACCGCCGCTCCGGCGGCGTGGCCGGCGCCGGCCGCGACCACTGGCCGGCGTGCCAGTCGGTACTGCTCGCCGGCGGCGGCGTCCGCGGCGGCCAGGTGTTCGGCACGACCGACAAGCGCGCCGAGTACCCGGACCAGAACCCGGTCGCCCCCGAGCACATCGCCCGGACCGTGTTCCACGCGATGGGGATCGACGACCTGTCCGCCACCGACCGCGAGGGCCGGCCGTTCGGCCTGATGGACGACGGCCGCCCGCTCACCGAACTGTTCTGACCCGCCCGGGAGGACGCGACGATGCCCCACGCCCCTTCGGGAACCGTTCAGGTCGGCTCGCGGCGCTGGTTCCTGCGCACCGGGCTCGCCGGGCTCGGCGCCCTCGGCGCGACCGCCACCGCCGCGCCGCGGCGGCCCACGTCGGTCATCCTGTTCTGGCTCTCCGGCGGGCTCAGCCACATCGACTCGTGGGACCCGAAGCCCGACGCCCCCGCCGAGGTGCGCGGGCCGTTCGGCTCGATCCCGACGCGCGTGCCGGGCGTCCGCGTGAGCGAGCACCTGCCGCTCCAGGCGTCGATCATGGACCGGCTCACGCTGGTGCGGTCGGTAGACTGCAAGGCCAGCGACCACACGCCGATCACCATGCAGGCCGGCAACCCGCTGGCCCGCCGCACCAACGACGGCAAGGACGGCGGCGGCTACCCGTCGATGGGGTCGGTGGCGGCGAAGTTCCGCGGGCCGAACGACCCGGCGCTGCCGGCGTTCGTCGGCCTGGCCGACAGCTGGAAGGCCGACGTGTGGGGCGCCGGGGCGCTCGGCGCCGCCTACGAGCCGGTGCAGGGGACCGACCTCGCCGGGCGGATCCGGTTGCCGCAGGGCGTGACCGTCCCCCACCTCCGCGACCGCGACGACCTCCGCCGCCGGCTCGCCGCCGCCGGCCGCGACCTCGACTCGCCCGACGCCGGCCGGCTCGACGTGCAGGGGCGGCGGGCGCTCGACATGATCGTGTCCGGGAAGGCGCAGCGGGCGTTCCGGGTGGAGGAGGAGTCGGCCCGCCTCCGCGACGCCTACGGCCGCGACAGCATCGGCGAGAAGGCGCTGCTGGCCCGCCGGCTGGTCGAGGCCGGCACCACGTTCGCGCTCGTCAGCGGGGCGTGGGGCTACTTCGACCACCACGGCGACGACGTGCGCTGGGGCGGCATCGAGCGCGGGCTGCGGCCGCTGCTGCCGCGGATCGACCGCGTCGTTCACACGCTGGTGACCGACCTGGCAGCCCGCGGGCTGCTCGACACGACGCTGGTGCTGATGATGGGCGAGTTCGGCCGCGGCCCGGTGATCAACGCGAACGCCGGCCGTGACCACTGGACGAACTGCATGTCGCTGCTGGTCGCCGGCGGCGGGCTGCCGTGCGGGCAGGTGATCGGCCGGACCGACGCCAAGGGGTACGGCATCACCGACGGCCGGGTCGGCCCGGCGGACCTGGCGGCGACGGTGTTCCGCCACCTGGGCATCGACCCCGACGCCCACTGGGACGACCCGCAGGGCCGGCCGACGCCGGTGGTAGTCGAGAACGGCCGCCCCATCCCCGGGCTCGTGTAGGCCCGGTCCGCCAGGAGCCGCTGGTTCACGCCCGCCCGCGGCCGCCGTCGGAAACGGCGAACCACAGCAGCCCCCCGACGAAGCACACCCCGCACGCCACCCCGACCGCGGTCGTCCACCCGACGGCCTCACCAATCACCGGGGTGACGACCGGGGCGAGCAGGCCGACGCCGTTCCCGCCGGTGTTCACCAGGGCGCACGCCAGCCCGCCGTTTCGCGGCGCCAGCGCCGGGGCCGTGGTCCAGAACACCCCCTCACACAGCCCGAGCGCCCCGAGCCCGAGCGCGAACCACGCCACCACCGCGTCCGGGTTGGTCGCGGCGACGCCGCACAGGCTGAACGCGGCGCTGAGGCTCATGCCGGTGACGGCCACGACCCGGTTGCCGGCGCGCGGCCCGAGGGCGCGGCCGAGCCGGTCCGCCACCCAGCCGCCCAGCGCCATCCCCACCGCCGACGCCATCATCACCACGAACGCCGCCCGCCGGCTCTCCGACTCCGGGAGCTTCAGCTCGCTGCCGAAGTAGAACTCGATCCAGTAGAAGAACAGGTACTGCATGTAGCCGAGCGCCCCGTAGCTGAGCGTGAGCAGCACCAGGCTCCGGTTGCGGAGCAAGTCGGCGACGTCCGCGAGCGTCGCCGCGGCGCGCGGCGGCGGGGCGCCGCCCGCGGCCACCAGCTCGCGCTCCGCGGCGTTCGTCCCGGGGTGTTCCGCCGGGCTGTCGGCGGCGAGGGCGTACCAGCCGACGCCGAGCAGCGCCAGCGCCGCGCCGCTGACGACGAACGCCGCCGGCCAGCCGACCACGTCCATCAGCCAGCCGAACACGGGGTACGTCAGCGCGATGCCGACGAGGGCGCCCGCGGTGACGGTGCCGTTCGCGGTCGAGCGCTCGCCGGGCGGCACCCACAGCGACACCGCCCGCGCCGCCCCGGGGTGGAGCGGCACGCTCGTCGCCCCGGCCAGCCCGCGGATGAGCAGCAGCGGCACGAACATCGCGGCGACGCCCAGGCCGGACCAGCCGAGCACGCCGGTCAGCGCGGCCCAGGAGCCGAGCCCCACGGCCATCACGGTCATCGCCCGGCGCGGGCCGGCGCGGTCGAGGAGGTAGCCGCCGGGGAGCATCCCGAGCGTGTAGACGAACAGGAACGCCGAGTACACCAGCCCCATCTGCGCGGCCGTGAGCAGGCCCGGCCCGATGAAGTGCGCCTTGGCCGCGACCGAGATGCTGACCCGGTTGAAGTGCGCGAGGAAGGCGAGCCCCGCGAGCAACGCCACCACCAGCCAGCGGACGCGCGTCGGCCGTTCGAACATGGGCGCACCCGGTGGGGAATCGTGTCGAAATCGATTGGACTCGCCAGTCCGATCTACGGACCTACAGCTGATTAGGGTTGCGAAGCCGGCCCCCGGTCTTCCCCGGAGGTGGTTCGCCCCCTCACCCCGCGTGCTTCGCCGCGACCCTCTCCCCCGAGGGGAGAGGGTGGGCCTCACCGGTCCTCATCGCGGGCGGGTAACCACGCGCCGCGGCTGCGAAACACGCCTCTACCTCCGCGGGTCGATGCCCATCCGCGATGGGGGGTCGGGCGCTCTCACCCTCTCCCCTCGGGGGAGAGGGTCGCGGCGAAGCACGCGGGGTGAGGGGGCGAACCGCCTCCGATGAAACCCCGGGACCACGCACCCAACCCGGACAACTTGCGGACTGAGCCCCCAACCCGGTGATGCCGGTCACGGCGTCGCGAAGCGCGAGGCGATCTCGGCCGGCAGATCGTAGCCGATCCCGGGGCGGTCGGGGAGCGCGATCGTGCCGTTATTCACCGGAAACCCCGCGGCCTGGAGTTCGCGGCGGAGCGGCGACGCGTACACCTCGGCGGGCGCGAACTCGACGAACGGCGTGACCGGCGAGTACGCCGCGAGGTGGACCGTGGCAGCGCCGAGGATTTGCGTGGACCAGTTCCCCGGGCACACGAGCGCGCCGCGGGCGCGGGCCAGTTCCACGACCCGCTTCGCCTCCGTCAGCCCGCCGCAGGTCGTCATGTACGGCTGCACCACGGACACGCGGCCGCGGTCCATCATGTCGAGGAACTCCCACCGCGTCACGCCGTGCTCGCCCATCGCCAGCGGGATGGAGGTCCGCGCCGCGAGCTCGGCGTAGGGCGCCGGCGAGTCCACGGGGAACGGCGTCTCGAAGAAGAACACGTCGAACGCTTCCAGCTCGCGGCACACCCGCGCGGCGGTCGGCACGTCGTGGAACAGGTAGCCGACATCGACCATGAGCGTCGGCTTGCTGCCGAGCGCCCGGCGGAAGCGGCGGGCGAGTTCGACCACGTCGGCCGGCGACGACATCATCGGCTCGACCTTGAACGCCCGGTAGCCGAGCGCCGCCAGCTGCTCCGCACGGCCGACCTGTTGGGCGAACATCGGCTCGCCGCCCCACACGTCGGACACGAGCGTGCAGTACGGCGTGACGGCGAGGTCGGCGCCGGTCGGCGTCTGGAAAGGCCCGCGCTGCACGCCGCCGAGTAGTTCCCACACCGGCCGGCCGAGCATCTGGCCGTACACGTCCCACAGCGCCACGTCGAGCGCGCCGAGGATGATGACCTGCCACCCGCGGCGGTTCGTGTGCATGACCGCGTCCCACATCCGCTGCCACAGGCGCTCGGGGTGCGTGACTTGCTGGCCGATCAGCAGTCGACCGAAGTGCGTGTCCGGCCCGCCGACCGTCGCCCGCACCACGCCCGGCGGCACGCGGAACACTTCGGACAGGCCGCTCAGCCCGCCGTCGGTGTGGACGCGGACGCACGCCAGCGGCTCGACGCCGCCCTTGTCCGGGTCGATGTCCGGCCCGTCGCCGATGACGAACACGTCCAGCCGCGTGACCTTCATGGCGGGTTTCCGGTGACCGCGTGGCGGGACCGCGAGCGCCGGGTTACAGTAGTGGCACACGCCGAGTCGGCCGAGGTGGGCAGAATGTTCCGCGCCGTGCGAGTCGTCCTGTACTTCGTCGCCGCGGCCGCGCTGGTCCGGTCGGCCGCGGCTGACGAGCCGCCCGGCCCCGAGGCGCACCGCGCCTTCCGCCCGGTCGTGCAGCCGACGGTGCCCGACGTGCGCGGCCCGGCCCGCACCGGGATCGACCGGTTCGTCCTCGCCGCGCTCGAAGCGAAGAACCTCACGCTGAGCCCCGAAGCGGACCGGCCCACGCTCGTCCGCCGCGTCGCCTTCGACCTGACCGGCCTGCCGCCGACCGTCGCCGAGATCGACGCCTTCGTCGCGGACACGAGCGCGAACGCCTACGAGAAGATGATCGACCGCTACCTCGCGTCGCCGGCCTACGGCGAGCGGTGGGGCAAGTTCTGGCTCGACGCCGCCGGGTACGCCGACAGCAACGGCTACTTCAACGCCGACAGCGACCGCCCGCTGGCGTGGCGCTACCGCGATTACGTGGTCCGCTCCTTCAACGCCGACAAGCCCTACGACGTGTTCGTCCGCGAGCAGATCGCCGGCGACGAACTCGTCGGCTACGTGCCGGGCGGCGACGTGACGCCGGCGATGGTCGAGCCGCTGACCGCGACGCACTTCCTCCGCAACGCCCCGGACGGCACCGGCGAGAGCGACGGCAACCCGGACGAGGTCCGCACCGACCGCTTCACCGTGCTCGAAGGGAACGTGCAGAACCTCGTGAACTGCCTCCTCGGCCTCACCGTCCAGTGCGCCCGCTGCCACGACCACAAGTTCGAGCCGATCACGCAGGCCGAGTACTACGGCCTCCAGGCGCTGCTGTTCCCGGTGTACAACCCCGAGCGCTGGACGAAGCCGAACGAGCGCGTCGTGACGGTCGGGCTGAAGGTGGACCTCGACGCGCAGGCGCGCCGCAACCAGCTGATCGACCGGCAGGTGAAGGCGGCCCGCGACGGCCTCGCGGCGTTCGCCGACCCGCTCCGCGAGCAGCTCCTCGACGAGCGGCTGAAGGACGTGCCCGCGGCGAAGCGCGCCGAGGTCGTCGCCGCGGTGAAGGCCGCGAAGGACAAGCGGACGCCGGCGCAGAAGGCGCTCCTGAAGGAGCACGACAAGGCGGCCGACGTGGGCGACGACGCGCTGGCGAAGCGGTTCCGCGAGTACGCCGCGCTGCGCGACCAGGTGAAGCAGACGGTCGCCGACCGCGAGAAGGACCGCCCGCCGCCGGCCGACACGCTCGCCGCGTTCGTCGAGACGGACGCGAAGCCGGCGCCGCACCACGTCCTCAAGCGCGGGCTGCACCACGCGCCCGGCGACGAGGTCGGACCCGGCGTACCGGCGGCGCTCGCCACGCCGGGGAACAAGTACACGATCGACCGCCCCGCCGGCCGCGTCTCGACCGGCCGGCGCACGGCGTTCGCGAAGTGGGTCACGTCGCCGGAGAACCCGCTGTTCGCGCGGGTGATGGTGAACCGCGTCTGGCAGCACCACTTCGGCACCGGGCTCGTCGCCACCCCGGACAACCTCGGCGCGTCCGGCGCGAAGGCGTCGCACCCGGAGTTGCTCGACCACCTCGCCGCCGAGTTCGCCGCGTCCGGCTGGCGCGTGAAGGCGCTGCACCGGCTCATCCTCACGTCGGCCGTCTACCGGCAGGGTAGCGCGCCGCGCGCGGGGCTCGACGCCATCGACCCCGACACCCGGCTGCTCGCCCGCTTCCCCCTCCGCCGGCTCGACGCCGAGGCGGTCCGCGACGCCATGCTGAACATCTCCGGCGAACTCGACGCGACGGCCGGCGGCCCCTACGTGCCGAGCCGGCGCACGCCCGAGGGGTCGGTCGAGGTCGCGGAGAAGACGCCCGGGGCGCTGCGCCGCTCGCTCTACCTCCAGCAGCGGCGGACGCAGGTCGTCACCTTCCTCCAGCTGTTCGACGCGCCGGCGATCACGACGACGTGCGGGAAGCGAACGCCCTCGACGGTGCCGCTCCAGTCGCTCGCGCTGCTGAACTCGGAGTTCGCCCGCGCCCGCGGCAAGGCGTTCGCCGCGCGGCTGACCCGCGAGGCCGGCGACGACGCGGCGCGATTGGCGTTGGCCTTCCGCCTCACCGCCGGCCGCCCGCCCGTTCCCGAGGAGCGAACCGCGTGCGAGGGGTTCCTCACGAAGCAGCGCGAGGCCTACGCCGGGCAGCCGGACGCCGCGGCCCGCGCCTGGGCGGACCTGGCCCAGATGCTCCTCGCCAGCAACGCGTTCCTCTACGTCGAGTGAGGCTCCCCGTGGTGCGACCCGACTTCGCGCTGAACCGCCGGGCGTTCCTCGGCCGCTACGCCGGCGCCCTCGGCCCGCTCGCGCTGGCGAGCCTCGCGGCCGACGCGCACGCCGACCCGCTGGCGCCGAAGCGGCCGCACCACGCCGCGAAGGCGAAGGCCGTCATCTGCCTGTTCCAGCACGGCGGCCCGAGCCAGATGGACCTGTTCGACCCGAAGCCCGAACTCACGCGCCGCAACGGCCAGCCGCACCCGGAGAAGCTGGAAGTCCACTTCCACACGCAGCAGGGGAAGCTGCTCGCGTCGCCGTTCCGGTTCGCGCGGCGCGGCAACGTCGGCGTCGAGTTGTCGGAACTGCTGCCGCACACCGCCGGCATCGTGGACGACATCACGCTCGTGCGCTCGATGACGACCGACTCGGTGGACCACGAGGCGGCGCTGCGGGTGATCCACTCGGGCAAAATCTTCGCCGGCCGGCCGGCGTGGGGGTCGTGGGTGCTGTACGGCCTCGGCACGGAGCGGAAGGAGCTGCCCGCCTACGTCGTGCTCGGCGACCCGGGCGGGCTGCCGGTGGACGGCACGAACAACTGGTCGAGCGGCTTCCTGCCGGCGGTCTACCAGGGGACGCCGTTCCGCGCCGCGGGCACGCCGGTGGCGCACCTCGCCACCCCCGCCGACGTGCCGGCCGCGGCGCGCCGCCACCAGCTCGACCTGCTCCGCGGTCTGAACGCGGCGCACCTCCAGCGCCACGCCGGGAACGCCGAGCTGGAGGCGCGGCTGGGGCACTTCGAGCTCGCCGCGGCGATGCAGACGGCGGTGCCCGACGTGCTCGACCTCTCCCGCGAGACGGAGGAGACGAAGCGGCTGTACGGCATCGACGACCCGAAGTCGGCCGAGTACGGCCGGCGCTGCCTGCTGGCCCGCCGGCTGGTCGAGCGCGGGGTGCGGTTCGTGCAGCTGTTCCTGAGCGGCCAGCCGTGGGACACGCACAGCCGCAACGCCGAGAACCTGCGGAACCTGTGCGCCATGACCGACCGGCCGAGCGCCGGCCTGGTGACCGACCTGAAGCGCCGCGGGCTGCTCGACGACACGATCGTGATGTGGGCGGGCGAGTTCGGCCGGCTGCCGATCTCGCAGGGGACCGACGGCCGCGACCACAACCGCCACGCCTTCACGCTCTGGCTCGCCGGCGGCGGCTTCAAGCGCGGCTACGTCCACGGCGCGACGGACGAGTTCGGCTACCGGTCGGTCGAGAAGGTGGTGCGCGTGCCGTCGCTCCACGCGACGCTGCTCCACGCCCTCGGCCTCGACCACACGCGGCTGACCGTCCCGCACGAGGGCCGCGACGACACGCTCACCGACTACGCCGTCACCAACGCCGCGGTCGTACGCGACCTGTTGGCCTGAGTCACCGCCCGCCGGTTCCGGCGCCCGGCGGCGACGGCCGGACCGGGGCGACGACCCGCGACGGCCGGGCGCGGTCGTGGTGGACGTGGTTCACCGCCGCCACGACGCGCGCCGGCGGGTCGAGCGTCAGCGGCTCGCCGGTGTTCGGGTTCGGCTCGTAGAACGGGGCGCCGGTGCTCGCCACGGTCACGCGAATCCGGTGCCCCTTGTTGAACGCGATGCTCGTCCAGCCGATGTCGAAGTTGACGGGGTACACCCGCGCCGGCTCCAGGAACACCTCCTTCTCGTACCCGTCGCGGTAGCGGAGCCGGCGGACGTAGTCCATCACCAGCATCGAGCGGCCGTCCGGGTACACGTCCGAGACGCGGACGATCACGTCCGTGTCCCGCGCCGTGGACGACACGTACAGCTCGGCCCGCACCTTCCCCGTCCACTCGACCGGCTCGGCCAGCACGTCCGTGGTGAAGGTGAGGACGTTCGGCTGCTTCTCGAACTCGCGGGCGTCCTTCGCGCCGGGGAACGCGCGGCCGGGGATCGTCGCCGGGTTCTTCGGGTCGGCCGCGAACGGTGTCGAGGCCGTCTCCGCGACCGGCGCCCGGGTCGCGAGCGTGCCGCCGGCGGCGAGGTGGTACGGCGTGTCCGTCGCCGCCACCGGCCAGTCGGGGGCGGTCCGCCACACGTTCCCGGGGGCGCCCGCCTCGCCGACGGCGCCCATCACGTAGTAGCGCACCGTCGGGTCGCGCCGCGCGCCGGTGTCGAGCCCCTTCAGGTGGTGGTCGAACCAGCGGAGCATGTGCGCCTCGGTGTCGAACCTGGCGTTCTCCGGGTACTCGAGGTCGCCGGCCTTGTTCGTGTTCTTGAACCGGCCGTGGAGCCACGGGCCGAGGATCAGCTGCTGCGCGCCCCGGGAGTTCGGCCCGCCGCGGTGCTGGCGGCCGACAAAACTGTCCACGCTGCCGACGCACATGAAGTCGTACCAGCTGCCGACGGTGAAGCAGGGCACGTCCATCTTGTCGAAGTGCCGGGTGCAGTCCTCGGCGGCCCAGTAGTCGTCGTAGGTCGGGTGGGCGAACCACTCCTTGAGGAGCTTGAGGTTGTCGGCCGGGTCGCGGCAGACGGCGCCCATCTGCCGGAACCGCTCGGGCCGGGTGGTGCCGCCGATCCGGTAGCCCTCGTGGAACAGGCTGAGCCCGGTGTCGATCATGTACTGGGCCTTGAGCGCCGGCGGCCGGGTGACGGCGAGGAAGTTCTGCGCGAACCCGGCCTGCGAGCTGCCGAACGTCCCGACTTTTCCCGTACACCACGACTGCTTCGCCAGCCACTCGACGGTGTCGTACCCGTCCTTCTGCTCGCCCCAGCCGAGCGCACGGTATCCGACCCACTGCCCTTCCGACTTCCCCGCCCCGCGGAAGTTCTGGGCGGCGACGACGTACCCGCCCTCGGCGAGCTTGGCGAAGCTCTTGCGGGTGGCGGGAGCGGTGAGGTCGGCGTAGCGCTGCTCCAGCAGCGCCGGCCACGGCCCCTTCCCCGGCGGGAGGTAGAGGTAGACCGAGAGTTTGGTGCCGTCCCGCATCGGCACCCACACGTGCCGCTCGGTGACGGGGCCGAAATCGACCGGCGGCTGCGCCGCGGCCGACAGCGGCAGCGAGAGGAGGGCGGCGAGGGCGAGCGGGCGCATGGGCACTCCGGTGTCGGGGCGCTGTCGAGACCTTCGAGTTCGAGCCCGGAGGGCGTCGGCGTGTAGCCCCGGGTGGAACCCGGGGCGGGCGTCGGCGGTGGTCGTGTGGCGCGACCCCCGCGTACTCCGCCGCAGGCCGCCCCGGGTTCCACCCGGGGCTACACGCCGACGCCCTCCGGGCTCCAGCACCGAACCACCGAAGGGTTCGACCGAGCGCGGTATCGGCAGCCGTGGACCGGCACGCGACCGGGATGTCGCCTACGACGCCCCCCGCTCGGCGCGGAGCCGCAGCAGGGTGAGCAGGTCGGCCATTTCGACCAGCCCCTCGGCCTCGGCGCGCTCGTCGGGAGTGAGCGGGTGGCCGGCGTCCTGACGGTCGAGCAGCGACCGGAGCCGGGCGGCGACGCCGGCCGGCAGCCGGAACCGGGCGAGGTCGCCGGGCGGGTCGATGGCGAGGGTCAGCGGCATGGCGGGACTCCGGTGGGCTCGCATGGGTATGATAGCGGGCGCATGCCTCCTTCCCCGCGGGGCAGCAAAACGAGCGCACGCAGGGCGTTGCCTTGGGCTGAGGGCTGTCAGGCCGTCGGCCTGAAAACCCCGGGACGCCAACACGCCTGCGGTTGCGCGAAACCAGAAGACGCGACCGTTGCTTCTCGCGCCCCACTCCGAAAATGAGGCCGGCGAACAAACAGCTCAGCAGCAGCCGAGCCGCCAACCACGACCCGGCCACACAGGCCAGCGAAAAGTGCGAATGAGCCGGCGGTCTGCTGCAGCGTGGGGTTCGGCGGGACCACCTACTCGCGTCCGGCTGCCCGCCGTGACAACTCCGCCGCCTCGGCTCCGACGACAGTGACCTCGTCGTCGTGGTCGTCGTAGATCACCGCGAACACTCGAGCCCCCGTCGGCTCGGCGAACACGAAGTCCCGCGCCCCGGCTCGCCAGAGGTCGTCCGCCCACCCGGCGGAGTCACGAAAGGCGACCAGGACCCAGGGGAGACACGACATCATCGACAGCTCGCGCTCCCACCGGCACGTCAGGACCGACAGGTAGCCCTCGGCCGGGGCACCCAGATACTCCCGGGCGAGGGCCGACAGGACCGGGCCGGACGCCTCGTCAACCGCTGTCTCCGGAAGGAGGGTCAGCGTCGGGGCGTCCCGCCGGAGGCATTCGCGGACGGCCACCTGCACGTCGATCAGGTTGGAGCCCGGACTGACGAACCCGATCGGGTCCAGCGAAGCAACCCGCCCCAGGAGCTTCGCGAGCGCGACCCGAGCCGACCCGATCAGTAGCTTCTCCTGCAGTGTGGTCCCGGCGGGGTACTCCAGCGGCAATAGTGCGGGCTGGTTCGTCTGGGACACCGGCCGCCTCCGCCGCCGAACCATGTTTAGGCGTACTCGCCTTCCCGCGGTACGTCTCCGCGGCGGGCACCGCCTGTCCGACGGAGCGTACCGGGTCCACCGAGTGGTCGCCAGAAGATTCCGGCGAGGACATGCTCCGTGAGCCAGCGGGGGTGCCTTCGACGGCGTACCACCGGTCGGCCGCGACAGCTGTGCCTCACGTCCCCGGCAGGCGCAGCGGCGGGAGGGGCGGCAGCTCACCCTTCTGCCGCGCCCGCGGCAGCGCGAAGCGGAACGGCTGCGTCTTCGTGCCGCTCCCCGTGCGCACCACCAGCCCCGCCGACACCGCCCGCCGCAGCCACCGGTACAACACCGTCGGCGCCGGCGCCGCCTCCGAGGGCCAGTCGCCCAGCAGCTCCGGACACGTCGCCGGCGCCGGGCGGTCGGCCAGGTGCGCCCGCACCTGCTCCCAGTTCTCCCGGAACACCGCGTCCTCGTCGGTCGGCACCGCCCGGAACTCGGGCGTCCCCGGCACCCACTCGTACACCAGCTCCCCCACCGCCCCCGGCCGGCGCGACCGGCTCGTCAGCCGCCGACGGTTCCCGCCCCCACCCCGGCCGACGACGTGGAGTTCCAGGATCGTGTCCACGTACCCCAGCAGCGCCCCGCCGCCGCGGGCCAGGCTCCCCTCCGCCGCCGCCTTCCGCCGCGGGTGGTGCAGCACCAGCACCGCCGTCCCGCCCTGGGCCAGCCGGCGGAGCGGCTCCAGGAACCGCAGCAGGGCGCCGGAGTCGCTGTCGCTCCACCCGGGCAGGAACGGGGACAGCGGGTCCACCACGAACAGGTCGAGCGGCCCGTCCGCGCGCAGGCCGTCCACCGCCGCGACCAGGTCGGCCCACTCGGCCGCCGTCGGCCGCCCCGGGAACGGCCGCGACACCAGCCGGGCGTGCGGCCCCGCCGGGATCACGCGGTTCCGCTCGGCCCAGTGCGCCCCCGACTCCTCCGACAGCACCACGACCCGCCCGGGGGCACACGCCCGGCCGAGGAAGTCGCCCCCGCCGCCGAGGGCGTGGACGAGGCCGGCCAGGAGCGTCGTCTTGCCCGACTTCCACACGCCGGTCAGAAGGGAAATGTCGCCGCGCGCCAGGACGCCGTCCCACACCCACCCGGTGCCGTCCGTGTGGGCGTCGGCGGCGGGGGTGTCCATCGGTCGTAGGTCGAGGGTGAAGGTGCTCACCGGACGTGCCTCGATCGAATGTTCTTTTGTGGCATCGACTCAATGCGTGCCTCGACCCCCCGGGGGGGAGCCGTACACACAATGAGACTCGGCCGGACGGCAGAACGCGAGGTCGGTTGCGCCCGGTCGTGGCGCAGCGCCGGCACCCGACCAGAACTCGCTACCGCCGGGTGCGGGCCTCGATTATCCTGGGGGCTACGACCGAGGGCGCCCCATGTCCCGCCCGCTCGACCGCCGCGCCTGGATGACGCTCGGGGGGCTTCACCTCGGCGCCCTCGCCGCCGCAGCCGGCCCGAACCTCGCGGCCCTGCTCGCCGCCGACGGGGCCGGCCCGAAGCCGGACGGCGACTTCTCCGTCATCCTGTTCTGGGCCAACGGCGGGCCGAGTCATCTCGACACGTTCGACCTCAAGCCGGACGCGCCGGCGGAGGTCCGCGGGCCGTTCAAGCCGGTCCGCACGAACACCGTCGGCGTGCAGATTTCCGAGCACCTGCCCCGGCTCGCGGGCCTGGCCGACAAGTTCGCCCTCGTCCGCAGCCTGCACCACAACCGGGCCGAGCACTCCGGCGGGACGCACCGCTTCCTGACCGGCTACCCGTCGGTCGCGGCGAACCTCACCGACGCCGAGTACCCGGACGTCGGCTCGGTCGTGTCCAAGAGGCTCTCCGGCCGCGACGCCGGGGTGCCGACGTTCGTTGCGAACACCAAGGCGTACGGCAGCGGCCCGGGCTACCTGGGGCCGGCGTACGCGCCGTTCATGCCCCGCCCGGACCCGATCACCTCGACCGGCGCGAACGCGTACGACCCGGTCCCGCTCCACCTCGCCGCCGACGGGCGGGCCGGGTTGAGCCTCGACCCGGAGGGGACGGTCACCCTGCGCCGGCGGGACGACTTGCGGCGGTCACTCGACGCGCTGCCCCGGGCGCTCGACGACCGCGCCGGGCCGGCGGCCGAGTTCGGCCGGTACCAGCGCCGGGCGGTCGAACTGCTGTCCGGTCCGCGGACGCGCGCCGCTTTCGACCTGAGCCGGGAAGACCCGCGGGTGCTCGCCCGGTACGGCGACTCGGACTGGGGGCGCGACCTGCTCACGGCCCGGCGGCTCGTCGAGGCCGGGGTGCGGTTCGTGCAGTGCCAGGCCAACGTCCGGCTGCGGCCCGGCACCGGGCGCATCACGACGTGGGACGACCACTCGGTGAACTGCGACATCTTCAAGGCGTACGAGGAGCGGATGCCGCTGCTGGACCGCGCCGCGGCCGCGCTGATCGACGACCTGTACCAGCGGGGCCTGGACCGGCACGTCCTGTTCGTCTTCTGCGGCGAGTTCGGCCGGACGCCCCGGATCGCGTACCAGGACCCGAGTCGCCGGCCCGGGCGCGACCACTGGCCCCGCGCCATGAGCGTTCTGCTCGCCGGCGGCGGGCTGCGGATGGGTCAGGCGGTCGGCGCGACCAACGCCCGCGGAGAAGAACCGACCGCCCGCGCGATGGACAGCAACTGCCTGCTGGCCACCATCTATCACCGGTTCGGGATCGACACGGCCGGCCAGGAACGCGACCGGGCCGGGCGGCCGATCCCCATCCTGCCCGAGTGCGAACCGATCGCCGAACTCGTGGGGCGCTGACCGCCGGTACGGCGCGCTGCCCAAAGCCCTCACCGGCCCGGGCGGTTCTCGCCCTTCGGCAGGCGGTCGATCACGGCGGTCAGCGCCTCCACGGTGTCGGCGTAAGTGGTCGCGTGGCCGCCGTCGGGGCGGTGGATGAGCGTGACCGGCCGGCCGAGCGCCTTCAGCTTCTCGGCGAGCCGCAGGCAGCTGGCGGGCGGAACGACGGCGTCCTTCCCGCCGGTGGTCATGGCGACGGGCATGGTCAGCCGGTCGGCGTGCAGCTCGGCCGAGCGGCTGCGGTACACCTCCGGCCGCTCCTTCCGGGTGCCCCCGTACGCCGCCGCGATCGCGTCCCCGAAGCCCTCGTACTCGACCACGTTCGCGGTGCCGTTCAGCGACACGCACCCGGCCACCCGGTCGGGGTGCAGCGCGGCGAACGCGAGGGCGGCCGTCCCGCCCATCGACCCGCCTGCCACGACCACCCGCCGCACCCCGTACTTCGCCTTCAACTCGTCCAGGATCTGCAACACGTCGGCCTCGGCCGCCGGCCCCATCCACGAGGTCTTCGCCCGGTAGTCGGGGCAGACCAGGAGGAACCCGTGCGCCGCGGCGACGTCGCGCGTCCCCTTGCACTCGCCCCGGTCCTGCGTCACGAACTGCCAGCGGTCGGAGCCGTGGCCGTGAAGGGCGACGACGGCGGTGTTGGCCCGCTTCGGGTCGAAGCCCTTCGGCGTCACCACCACGTACCGCTGCTCGGACTTGTCGTGGCGGGCGACGAACGGCACGTCGTCCGCCGACCGGAGCGCGCCGGCCGCGGCCAGGAACACGGCGACGACCGCGGCGGGCCGGAACGGTTGCAACATGAGCATTCACCTCACCGAGGGAAGCGACGGGGCGGTCAGCGGATCGAGCGGAGGTACGCGAGCAGGTCGGCCGCCGTCTGGAGGCCGAGTTTGTCCTCCAGCCCCTCGGGCATGGCCGACAGCCCCGTACTCCGCAGCGACGCGATGTTCACCCGCTGGACCGTCTCGCTCGTCCCGTCCGCCTTGCGGATCGTGACCGTGTTCGCCGTCTCGGCGGCGATCATCCCGGTGAGGGTCACGTCGGCGTCCGTGACGAGGAGGTACGAATAATACTGCGGCAGCACTTCCCGGTTGGGGTCGAGGATGTTCGTCAGCACCGCGTCCGAGCCGCGGTTCTTGACCGACGCCAGGTCCGGACCGACTGCCTCGCCCACGCCTTCGAGCTTGTGGCACGCGGCGCACGTCTCCCGGAACACCGCCTTCCCCTTGACCGCGTCGCCCGGCAGATCGAGCGCCCGCTGGTACTTCGCGACGACCTCCGCGCGCCGCGCCAGTCCGACCCCGGCGAACAGCTTCGCCGCCCGGGCGCGGGTCGGCCCGTCGGCCGACTGCTGGAGCAGCTGGACGCGGGCCGGGTCGAGGTCGGTCGGCCGCACGGTCCCCTTCTCGACCGCGTCGAGGAGGGCGGTCACCCACGCGGCGCGGGCGAGAAGCGTTTCGGCGGCGGAGGCGCGGGTCGGCGGGCTCATCCCCGGCCACGCCGCCAGCACGACCGCGGAAACCTCCGGCGAGTCGAAGCGGCCCAGCACCTCGAGCGCGGCGAGCTGCACCGCCGGCGGCTGACGTACGGCGAGCGCCGCGGTCAGGAGCGCCTTCGCGTCGGCGAACGAGCCGAGCCCGAGCGTGCGGATTGCCGCCGCCCGGGCGGCGGGCGTGGCCGCCTCGTCCGCCGCGGTCTTCGCGGCGTCGGCGAGCAGGTCCGTCAGGATCGCGCCGGTCTTCCCGGCGGCGAGTCCGGCGAACCGCGGCCGGGCGGCCGGCGGCAGCTTCGACGCGAACGCCTGCACCAGCTGGCGGGCGAGCGCCCGCTCGGCGTCGGGCAGCGCGTCGATCCCCTTCACCACCTCGGCGACCTCGTCCGGCCGGTTGGCCGCGGCCGTCTGGGCCGCGAGCGCGAGGAGCACCTCCGTCGTCCCCGCGCCCCGGCCGCCCGCGTCGCGGAGCAGTCGGGAGAAGACCGCCCCGCCGCGGTCACCGACCGAGCAGAGGACCGCGAGACGGACCCACGGGTCGGCGGCGTCCCGGCGGGCGAGGGCCGTGAGCAGCGTCTCGGCCGTCTCGCCGCGGAACGCGCCGAGGGTGAACGCGAGCTGGTAGCGCACCCGCGGGTCCGGGTCGGCCGCGAGTGCCTGCAACTTGTTCGACAGCCCCGCGGACAGGCCGAACCCCTCCGCGAGCCGCAGGGCGTGGACCCGCACCCGCGGGTCGGGGTCGCCGAGGGCGGGGACCACCTCGCCGGCCGTCAGCACGCCGAGGCCGGCGAGGGCGTGAAGCGCGTGCATGCGGGCGACGGGCCACGCCGATCCCTCCGCGACTGCGCGAAGGGCCGGGGCGGCGGTCCGGTCCTGGCGCTCGTAGAGCAGCCGGGCGGCGGTGTCGCGGTGCCAGCCGTTCGGGTGGGCGAGCAGGCCGACGAGCTCCGCGGTCGTTGCCCGCCCGAGCTGCGGGGGCTTCGGCCGCGCGAACCCGTCGGGGGCGACGCGCCACACACGGCCGCGGTCGATGCCGCCGGCCACGTCCACGAGCGCGAGCAGTTGCGGCGGGAGGAACGCCGCCCCCTCGATGATCTCGCGGTACATGTCCACCACGTACAGGCAGCCGTCCGGCGCGTTGGCGAACTGCACGGGCCGGAACCACACGTCCTTCGACGCCAGGAATTCGCGGTCCTTGTCCGCCCGCACCGCCGACCAGCCGAGCCCCTTCGGCTCGAGCCGCGCCCGGTAGACGAGGTTGTTCGCGACCTCGCCGACGAAGATGTTGCTGCGGAACTCGGGCGGGAAGGCGTCGCCGCGGTAGACCGTCACCCCGGTCGCGCCGGTGAAGAACCCGAACGGCTGCCCGCCCTCGTCGGAGCCCGGCACCAGCTTGTCCTTGCGGAGGCGCGTGCGGGCCTCGCGCCACGGCTCGGGCGGGCTGATGCGGCGCAGCTGCGGGTACCGCCCCGCGGCGTTCACGTCCACGACCGGCGACGGGGCCACGACGTAGGGGTTGCGGGCCGCGTACTTCGCGTCGTAGGCGAGGAACTCGATCGGGTTGCTGTTGTCGCAGACGAACGTGTCGCCCCAGTCGTCGAGCGTCAGGCCGTGCTGCCCGCCGCCGCTGGTGGGCTCGAACCCGCCCGTCCGCGGGTCGAACCGGATGTTCTGGCGGCGCACCAGCACGGCCTTCGCGTCGGGGGCGTCCGCCGGCTTCAGGTTGCCTCCCGCGAGGCCGGTGGCGATGTGGAAGCGGTTGTCCGGCCCCCACCGGAACGAGTTCAGCATCGCCTCGCCGGCCTTGTCGCGGTCGAACCCGGTCAGCACCTTCCGCCGCACGTCCGCCTTGCCGTCGCCGTCGGTGTCCTTGAGGTACCACAGGTCCGGCACCACGCCGACGAACACGCCGCCGGCCCAGCACGCGACCGCGACCGGGGAGTCGAGCTCGGCGAACACCGTGGCCCGGTCGAACCGGCCGTCGCCGTCGGTGTCTTCGAGCAGTTTGACGCAGCCGCGGGCCTTCGACGGGGTCGGGCTCGCGTACTGGTTGTACTCCGGGAACTCGGCCACGTAGAGCCGGCCGTTCTCGTCGAAGTCCATCGCCACGGGCGAGCGGACGAGCGGCTCCGCGGCGGCGAGGTCGACGCGGAACCCCGGCCGCGCCTCGAACGCCTTCGCCGCCTCGGCCGGCTCCAGCGGCTTCAGCTTCGGCAGACCGGCGACGGGGAACGGCTGCCCGTCGGCCGCGACGGCGAAGGCGAGGAGCAGTGCGGCCGGCACAAGGAGGAGGCGGTACACGGCGGCGACTCCGGGCGGGGGGCGGGACGCATCCGCTCTACCCGCACGAGTATTGTTCCGGACCCGCCCCCGCCACCGTCGCACGCTTGAATTCCCGCCGCGAACCCCCTCCCGGCCGCGAGCCCCGAGGGACTCACGAGCCGTCGGCCCTCAATCAACGCCGGCCGACCGATGGCGTCGGGTGAACGACGAGCCGTTCTCGCCGCGGGGGCTTCGCCGTAAGAAGTGACCGAGTGACTCTCGACCGCGACCACAGCCCGTGCCCGGCTTGTCGCCAGCCACGCTGGTTGTGCGTCTGCACTCACGCCCCGCGGCTCACGACCCGCACCCCGCTCCTCCTCGTCGTCCACGTCCACGACTACGGCCGGACGAGCAACACGGTCCGCCTCCTCTCGCTGGCGGTCCGCGGCGTCGCGGTGATCCCCCACGGGGTGTTCCCCGCCGCGGCCGACCCGGCGCCCCACGTGCCGGCGGGCACAACCCCGGTCGTCCTCTTCCCCGGCCACGGGGCCAGGCCGCTGACGCCCGAGCTCGTCGCCGCCCTGCCATCGCCGCCGGCCCTCGTCGTGCCGGACGGCAACTGGAAGCAGGCGAGCCGCATGGTGAAGCGCCTGCCGCTCCTCGCCGGCGCCGTGAAGGTCGCGCTCCCGGACCGGGCCTTCGCCGGCCCCGCCCTACGCCGGAGCCACGCGGGGCACCACATGTCGACCTACGAGGCGGTGGCCCAGGCGCTCGGGGTGCTGGAGGGCGAGCAGGTCGCCGGTGCACTCCTCGACTTCTACCGGCGGGCGACGGACCGCATGCTGCTCGTCCGCGGCAAGCTCCGGCTCGGCGACGTGTACGGCGGCCTCGACGAGCCGCTCACGCCCGGCGCGGCCCGGCCCGGTTGAACAACTCGCGGTGTTCGCCGGGCCGTCGGCGAGGGCTCCGAGAAATTTCGGGAATCGCGTGGCAGGTTTTCGGTTGGCTCCCGCTTGAAAGGTGTCGGCCCGGATCGGACGATCCGCCGGGCCGGAATCACCCAGCGGAGGCCACCGTGACCCGCCCCACCCGCCTCGCATTGTTCGCCACGATCCTGCTGCCGATCCAGTTCCCCGGCTGCGACCCGGTCCTCCTCCGCGGGGCGGAGCTGGCCCCCGCCCGGGTGACACTCCCCGCACGAGACGCCCGAGGAGGTGGCGCGTCAGGCGGCCGCGTTCCGGGCCCGGTGGACGTTCCGGGGGTAACGGTGTTCGCCGGCGAGGCCGAGTTCGGCAACACCGCCCGCAACCCGCTGAACCCACAAGACGTGGCCCGCGGCGAGGGGACGGCCGACGGCCCGGGCGGGACAGTGCGGGCGCGGCCGCTGACAGACCCGGCGGCGTACCGCCCGGCGAGGTGAGGCCGGCGAGCGGGGGCGTCGGCCTCACCTCGCCACGTTTTTTTGTCAGCCCCCGCCGCCCCGATACGCTTCTCTCCGGTGAGTACCCCGCCCTGCCGCCCCCCTGGGTGCCATGACCGAACCGTCCCTCAACACCCTCCGGTTGCACGACCTCGTCGATCGCTTCCGCGACGGCGACCGGGCGGCGGCCGACGCGCTCCTCAAGGCCGTCGCCGGCCAGCTCGGTCGGCTCGCCGGGCGGATGATCCGCAACTTCCCGAAGGTCCGGGCCGGGGCCGACACCGCCGACGTGGTCCAGGGCGCGATGATCCGGCTGACGAAGGCGCTCGGCGACGTGCGCCCGAACTCCACCCGCGAGTTCGCCGGGCTGGCCGCCCTCCAGGTCCGGCGGGAACTCCTCGACCTGGCCCGCTACTACACCACCCGCCTGATCGGCCGCCCGGTGCAGGACCCGAAGACCGACGACTTCGGCACGGGCGGCGGCGACGGGCCGGCCGAGCTCGAACTCTGGGCGCGGTTCCACGCCGCCGCCGACGCCCTGCCGGCGGAGGAGCGCGAGGCGTTCGGCCTCCTGTTCTACAACGGCCACACCCGGGCCGAGGCCGCGCTGCTGCTCGGCGTGTCGGAGCGGACCGTGTACCGGTGGTGGGCGATGGCCTGCGAGCGGCTGGTCGAACAGCTCGGCGGCGAACTCCCCACCTGACCCCACCCCGGAGGCGATTCGTGACCAACAACGACGGCGCACTCGACTCCCTCTTCCACGCCTGGCAATGGGAGACGGACAACGGCCGCGACCCGACGCCGGCGGAGATCTGCGCCGCCCGCCCCGACCTCGTCCCCGCACTGGAGCGCAGGATTGCGGCCCTCCGCAAGATGGCCGAGCTCCTCGTCCCGATGTCGGACCCCACGGCCGACACCGCCGTGTACGGCGACCCGCCGGCCGCCGACGAGTCGGCGCCGGCGCTGCCGGGGTACGGGCCGCTGGAGAAGATCGGCCACGGCGGCATGGGCTTCGTCTACAAGGCGCGGAACCTGGCGCTGGACCGGGTCGAGGCGATCAAGACCGTCCGCCCCGGCGACTTCGCCGGCCCGCGGGAGCTGGCACGATTCCAGTTCGAGGCCGAGGCCGCCGCCCGGCTGGCGCACCCGAACGTCGTCACCGTGTACGGCGTCGGCGAGGCCGGCGGCCGGCCGTACCTGGCGATGCGCTGGGTGGACGGGACGAGCCTGGCGGCGCGACCGCCCGACCCGCCGCGGGCGACGGCGGTGCTGGTGGCGAAGGTGGCCCGGGCCGTGCACTTCGCCCACGAGCAGGGGATCCTCCACCGCGACATCAAGCCGGGGAACATCCTGGTGGACGCGGCCGGGGAGCCGTTCGTCGCCGACTTCGGCATCGCCCGCCGGCTCGACCCGTCGGCCACCCAGACCGGCCAGTGCAACCCGGTCGGCACCCCGGCGTACATGGCCCCCGAGCAGGCGCGGTGCGAGCCGCGGCTGACCGTCGCGGCCGACGTGTGGGCGGTCGGGGCGGTGCTGTACGAGCGGCTGACGGGCCGCCCGCCGTTCGGCACCGACAACCCGTGGGCGATCTTCCGGCGGCTCCAGACCGAGACCCCGACCCCGCCCCGCGAGCTGAACCCGGCCTTGGACCGCGACCTGGAGGCGGTCTGCATGAAGTGCCTGGAGAAGGACGCGGCCGACCGGTACGCCGGGGCCGACGAGCTGGCCGCCGACCTGGAGCGGTTCGCCCGCGGGGAGCCGGTGGCCGCCCGCCCGCCGGGGTTCTGGGACTGGGTCCGCCAGCTCGCCCGCACTCGCCCCGAGCCGCACCCGCACTACTCCTGGCCGGTCACGGCGTGGTTCGGGCTCGTCACGCTGGTGGTGAACGGGGCGGTGCTCGGGCTGATCGAAGCCGGCGGGTCGGCGGCCGCGGCGTGGGCGGTCCACGTCGCGGCGGCGGCGGTACTGAGCCTGATCCTGTGGTGGTACATGCTCCGCCGCTTCCGCCAGCTGCCGCCGACGGAGAGGCATTCCCTCATCATCGGGTTCGGGGGGATCGTCGGCCTTGTGGCCGTCACCATCGGGTACGTCCCGGTGTCGGCCGATGCACCGGCCCGAATCATACTGGACACGTACCCGGCCCAGCTGGTCGTGGCGGGGTTCGGCACGTTCGTCCTCGGCTCGACCAACTGGAGCCGGTTCTTCCCGATCGGGCTGGCGTTAATCGCCCTGGTCCCGTTCGCCGTGTGGTACCCGCAAGCCGGCCCGTACTTGTACGGGGTCGCGGCCGCAGCGCTGATGTGGTACTGGACCTACGCCAAGGCGGTGTGGTTCCGCGGCCCCGTGCCGGGTTGAGGCGGGCGATTTTCGTGTCAGGCGCGGCCGCTCCCGTCCGCTGATCGGGTGTTCGAACCCGAACCCCGACCGGAGACCCGCCATGCCCGCCCCCGCCCGCCTCGGAGACCACGCCGTCGTCATCGGCGGCAGCGTCGCCGGCCTGCTCGCCGCCCGCGTGCTCGCCGCCCACTACCGCCGCGTGACGATCCTGGAACGCGACCGACTGCCGGCCGGCGCCGACGCCCGCAAGGGAACCCCGCAGGCCCGGCACATCCACGTTCTGCTCACCGCCGGCCGGCGGGTGATCGAGCGCCTGTACCCCGGGTTCGTCGCCGACCTCGTCGCGGCCGGGGCGGAGGACTACGACGCGGCCGGCGACGTGGAGTGGTACTCGCCGGCCGGGCCGGCCACGACGCGATTCCGGTCCGGCCTGCGGTTTCTCGGGGCGACCCGCGATCTGCTCGAATGGGGCGTCCGCACCCGCACCCTGGCCCACCCCGGCATCGAAGTTCGCGACGGCGTGTCGGTCGCCGCGTACCGGCTCGACCCGACCGGCCGGCGCGTCGTCGGGGTGGTTCTGGACCGGCGCGAGGGCCCCGGCCTCCCGGCGGAGGGCCTGGCCGCGGACCTGGTCGTGGACGCGTCCGGCCGCGGCTCGCGGACGCCGCAGTTGCTCGAATCGCTCGGCTTTCCCCGCCCGCGGGAGACGGTGGTCAACGGGTTCCTCGGCTACGCCAGCCGGTTGGTCAAGCGCCCGGCCGGGTGGACCGACTGGTCGGCGCTGCACGTCCAGGCCGCGCCGCCGCACCGCCGCCGCGGCGGGGTGATCGCCCCGGTCGAGGGCGGGCGGTGGGTGGTGACCCTGGCCGGCGGCGGGAAGGACTACCCGCCGACCGACGACGCCGGGTTCCGGGAGTTCGCCCGGAGCCTCCCCGACCCGCGGTTCGCGGCGGCGGTCGAGGCGGCCGAGCCGCTGTCACCGATCGTCGGGACGAAGACGAGTGAGAACCGCGTCCGGTACTACGAAGAAGTGACGCGCCGGCCGGAGGGGCTGGTGGTGACGGGGGACGCGGCCTGCGCGTTCAACCCCGTGTACGGGCAGGGGATGTCGGCGGCAGCGGTCGGGGCGGAGGTGCTCGACGGGTGTCTGCGTGCGGCCCGTCCGGGGGTCGTGGGACTGGCGGCCCGGTTCCAGCGCCGGCTCGCGAAGGCGAACGCCCGGCCGTGGCTGCTGGCGACCGGGGAGGACTACCGGTTCGCCGAGGCCGAGGGGCCGCCGCCCGGCCTGGTGGTGCGGCTGGCTCACCGGTACCTCGACCGGGTGACCGCCCTCGCGGCGCGCGACCCCGCCGTCCGGCGTCGGTTCGTGGAGGTCGTCCACCTGGTCCGCAGTCCGCTGAGTTTTCTCACCCCGAGCATGGTCGCTCGTACCGTGCTCGCCGGCCGCGCCCGAGCAACACCGGTCCTGGATCGTCCCGCGTTGCGACACCGGTGAGCCACGGACACCACCCGCGGCGAGCAAGGCCATCCGGGGCGCTACACCGGGGGCGGGTTCCGCTCGGCGAACCCGCGCTGGTGCCAGTACGGGTACGCCGGCGTCGTCGCGCTGGCCGCGTCCAGCTTCGCCACCTGCTCCGGCGTCAGCGCCCAGCCGACTGCCCCGAGGTTGTCGCGGAGCTGCGCCTCGTCGCGCGCCCCGATGACGACCGTCGAGACGGTCGGCCGGCGCAGCAACCAGTTGAGGGCGACCTGCGGCACCGTCCGGCCGGTCTCGGCCGCGACCGCGTCGAGGGCGTCCACGACCGTGTAGACGTGCTCGTCCGCGACCGGCGGCCGCTTCTCGTTGCTCACCTGCGAGTTCAGCCGGCTGGTCTTCGGGAGCGGCTGGCCGCGGCGGACCTTGCCGGTGAGGCGGCCCCACCCGAGCGGGCTCCACACCACACACCCGACGCCCTGGTCGAGCCCGAGCGGCATCAGCTCCCACTCGTAATCGCGGCCCACCAGCGAGTAGTACGCCTGGTGGGCGACGTACCGCGCCCACCCGTACCGGTCGGACGCGGCGAGCGACTTCATCAGGTGCCAGCCGGAGAAGTTCGAGCACCCGACGTAGCGCACCTTCCCGGCCTTCACCAGCCCGTCGAGCGTGGCCAGCGTCTCTTCCACCGGGGTAGTCGCGTCGAACCCGTGGAGCTGGAACAGGTCGATGTAATCGGTGCCGAGCCGCCGCAGGGCGCCCTCGACAGCGCGGGACAGGTGGAACCGCGACGAGCCCACGTCGTTCGGCCCGTCGCCGAAGCGGAACGTGGCCTTGGTGGAGATCAGCACCTTGTCCCGACGGCCCTTGATGGCCGCCCCGAGCACCTCCTCGGCCAGCCCGTTCGAGTAGATGTCGGCCGAGTCGAACATGGTCAAGCCGGCGTCGAGGCAGATGTCGACGAGGCGGGCGGCGCCCTTCGCGTCGGTGTCGCCCCACGCCTTGAAGAACTCGTTGCCGCCGCCGAACGTACCGGTGCCGAGCGTGAGGGCCGGCACCTTGAACCCCGACCGGCCGAGCTGGCGGAACTCCATCGCGTGTCCTCGTGTCCCGTGGGCGATGAGAGCAGGGTAGCGGGAATACCCCCGCTGCGGCGCCGGCTTACGCGGCCGGCGGCCCCTTGACCGGGCGCGGCCGCGGCCCGAAGCTAGGCCGGAAGCGCCGGCCCGTCGCGTGCCGGCCCGTTCGACGGAGGGGAACTCATGCGTGGCGCCCTGTTCCTGTTCTCGGCCGTCACCCTGCTCACGGTCGCCGTGGTGGGCCGGGCCGCCGACCCGCCGGCGAAGGCCGAGCGCGTCAAGTTGTGGGACGGGAAAGCCCCGCAGGGCGACGGCACGTTCGAGGCGGCCGACGCCTTCGTCACCGTCCACCGGCCCGAGAAGGCGAACGGCGCCGCCGTCGTCATCTGCCCCGGCGGCGGGTACGGCGGGCTGGTGACCGGCGCCGAGGGGCACGGCATCGCGGCCTGGCTGAACAAGCACGGCGTCACCGGCGTGGTGCTGGAGTACCGGCTGCCGAAGGGCCGGCCGTTCGTGCCGCTGCTCGACGCCCAGCGGGCCATCCGCACCACCCGCGCGAACGCGGCGGCGTGGCGCGTCGATCCCGCGAAGGTCGGCATCATTGGCTTCTCCGCCGGCGGGCACCTCGCGTCCACCGCCGGGACGCACTTCGACGCCGGCGACCCGACCGCCGCGGACGCGGCCGGCAAGCAGAGCTGCCGGCCCGACTTCGTGGTGCTGGTGTACCCGGTCGTGTCGATGGGGCCGAAGGGGCACGGCGGGTCGCGGACGAACCTGCTCGGGAAGCAGCCGGACGAGAAGCTGGTGACCCTGTTCTCGAACGAGACGCAGGTGACGCCGAAGACGCCGCCGATGTTCCTGACCCACCCGAAGGACGACAAGGTGGTGGCGCCGGACAACAGCCGGATGCTGTACGACGCCCTCCGCGCCGCGAAGGTGCCGGCCGAGTACCTGGAGCTGCCGTCCGGCGGGCACGGGCTGAACGGGTACAAGGGGCCGATGTGGGACGCCTGGCAGGCCCGGTCGCTGGCGTGGCTCGCCGAGCAGAAGTTCCTCCCGCAAGGTGCCAAGGACTGAACCGCGAACCCCGGGGCGGGCGGCGCCCTCCCTCCGCCACGCCCCGCGGCCGGAGGAGCGAACCGCCCATGCTGCTGTCGATCACCACGACCCACCGCCCGGCGTCCGACCTGGGCTACCTCCTCCACAAGCACCCGGACAAGTTCCAGTCCTTCGACCTGAGCTTCGGCCGGGTCCACGCCTACTACCCCGAGGCCGGCGACGACCGCTGCACCGCCTGCCTGCTGCTGGACGTGGACGCCGTCGGCCTCGTCCGCGGGCGGAGCCCGGACCAGGACTTCCTCCTCGCCCAGTACGTTAACGACCGGCCGTACGTCGCGTCGTCGTTCCTGAGCGTCGCCGTCGCGCAGGTGTTCGGCTCGGCGCTGCAAGGCAAGTGCAAGGACCGCCCCGAGCTGGCGGCGGCGCCAATCCCGCTCGAAGCCCGGCTCGACGTGCTGCCCGTGCGCGGCGGCGAGGCATTCCTGCGCGCCGTGTTCGAGCCGCTGGGGTACGCGGTCGAGGCGACCCGCCACCCGCTCGACGAGCACTTCCCCGAGTGGGGCGAGAGCCCGTACTTCTCCGTCGCCGTCCGGCACACCGTAACACTGTCGGAGTTGCTGACGCACCTGTACGTGTTGGTTCCGGTGTTCGACGCCCGCAAGCACTACTACGTCGGCGACGACGAGCTGGAGAAGCTGTTGGCGAAGGGCGCCGGCTGGCTGACGCGGCACCCGGCGAAGGACGAGATCGCCCGCCGCTACCTCGGCAACCGCCCGAGTCTGGTCCGCCAGGCGCTCGGGCGCCTCGTGGACGAGGAGGAGGCGGGCGAGGACGAGTCGCCCGAGAAGCAGCAGGCCGAGGAGCGGCTGGAGAAGCCGACGCGGCTGAACGACCAGCGGCTCGGGGCAGTCGTGGCGGCACTGCGCGGCAGCGGGGCGCGGCGCGTCCTCGACCTGGGTTGCGGCGAGGGGAAGCTGCTGCGGGAGCTGCTGAAGGACCGGCAGTTCGAGGAGATTCTCGGGCTCGACGTGTCCGTCCGCAGCCTGGAGATCGCCAGCCGCCGGCTGAAGATGGAGCGGCTGCCCGATGCCCAGGCGAAGCGGCTGAAGCTGCTGCACGGCTCGCTCACGTACCGCGACAAGCGGCTGGAGGGGTTCGACGCCGCGGCCGTGGTGGAGGTGATCGAGCACCTGGACCCGCCGCGACTGCGGGCGTTCGAGCGGGTGCTGTTCGAGTGTGCCCGTCCCGGCACGGTCGTGCTGACGACGCCGAACCGCGAGTTCAACGTCACGTGGGAGGCGCTGCCGGCGGGCCAGTTCCGCCACGCCGACCACCGCTTCGAGTGGACGCGCCGCGAGTTCCAGGACTGGGCCGCCGGCGTGGCGGCGCGGCACGGGTACGCAGTGCGGTTTCTCCCGGTCGGCCCGGAGCACCCGGAGCACGGCCCGCCGACGCAGATGGGGGTCTTTGATCTCGCGCAAAGCCGCTAAGCCACCAAGAAAACCAAGCGGAGAAGCGCTATGACCGAGAACGAGTTAGCGAAGATCGTGGTCGACGCGTGCTACCAGATTCACGTGCGACTCGGGCCGGGCCTGCTGGAATCGGTCTACGCCCGAATCCTCGAGCACGAGCTGGCGAAACGCGGCTTGCAGGTCCGCCGGGAGGTGCCGATTCCGTTCCGATACGACGACATCGAGTTCGACGAGGGGTTCCGGGCCGACCTGGTCGTAGACGACAAGTTGATCCTGGAACTAAAGTCCGTGGAGAGTACCGCGCCCGTCCACAAGAAGCAGCTCCTCACGTACCTCAAGATCACCGGTCTGAAGCTGGGTCTTCTGATCAACTTTGGGGCGCCGCTCATCAAGGACGGCCTCTTCCGGTTGGCGAACGGGTTGGCCGAGTGACACCGGCATCTTCCTTCTTCTTCTTCGCGACTTTGCGGCTTTGCGCGAGATCCCGGTCATGACGATCCGCATCCCGAAGCTGTCGCTCGTCGTCCTCGTCGGCCCCAGCGGGTCGGGGAAGAGCACGTTCGCGCGGCGGCACTTCCTGCCGACCGAGGTCGTGTCGTCGGACGCCTGCCGGGCGATGGTCAGCGACGACGAGAACAACCAGGCCGTCACCCCCGAGGCGTTCGCGCTGCTGCACACCATCGCCGGCCAGCGGCTCGCGCTCGGCCGGCTGACGGTCGTGGACGCCACGAGCGTGCAGCCGGAGGCCCGCGCCCCGCTCGTGGCGCTGGCCCGCAAGTACCACTGCCTGCCGGTCGCCGTCGTGCTCGACTTACCGGAACACGTGTGCCAGGAGCGGAACCGTGCCCGGCCCGACCGCGCCTTCGGCCCGCACGTGATCCGCAACCAGCGGGCACAGCTGCGGCGGTCGCTCCGCGGCCTCCAGCGAGAAGGCTTTCGTCACGTCTTCGTTCTCGACTCCGTTGAGGCCGTCGAGGCGGCGGTGGTCGAGCGCGTGCCGCTGTGGAACGACCGCACCGCCGACGCCGGCCCGTTCGACGTCATTGGCGACGTCCACGGCTGCGCCGACGAGCTGGAACTGCTGCTGGAGCGGTTGGGGTACGGCCGGGTCGCGGTCGAAGCCGCGCCGGGCTGGGGGACGGTGTCCTACGCCCACCCCGCCGGCCGCAAGGCGGTGTTCGTTGGCGACCTCGTGGACCGCGGGCCGCGCGTGCTCGACGTGCTGCGGGTCGTGCGGAACATGGTGGCCGCCGGCTCGGCGCTGTGCGTGCCCGGCAACCACGACGTGAAGCTGCTGAAGAAGCTGAACGGCCGCGACGTGCAGGTTACGCACGGGCTCGCCGAATCGCTCGCGGAGATCGACGCGCTCCCGCCGGCGGTACGCGACACACTCGTGCCCGAGCTCGCCGCCTTCCTCGACGGGCTGGTCAGCCACTACGTCCTCGACGGCGGCCGGCTGGTGGTGGCGCACGCCGGGCTGAAGCAGGAGATGCAGGGCCGCGGGTCGGGGCGGGTGCGCGACTTCTGCCTGTACGGCGAGACGACCGGCGAGACGGACGAGTTCGGCCTGCCGGTGCGACACGACTGGGCGGCCGAGTACCGCGGCCCGGCGGCGGTCGTGTACGGCCACACGCCGGTCCCCGAGCCCGAGTGGCTGAACAACACGGCGAACGTGGACACCGGCTGCGTGTTCGGCGGCCGGCTCACGGCGCTGCGCTGGCCGGAGCGCGAGTTCGTGTCGGTGGCGGCGGCGCGGACGTACTGCGCGCCGGCCCGGCCGTTCCTGCCCGAAACGGAGCACGCCCCGGCGCTGACCGCCCAGCAGGCGCACGACGACCTGCTCGACGCCGCCGACGTGCTCGGCAAGCGGATCGTCTCGACCCGGCTGCGCGGCAGCGTCACGATCCGCGAGAACCACGCGACCGCGGCGCTGGAGGTGATGAGCCGCTTCGCCGCCGACCCACGCTGGCTCGTGTACCTGCCGCCGACGATGTCGCCGTGCGAGACGAGCGCCGAGCCGGGGCTGCTCGAACACCCGGCCGAGGCGTTCGCCTACTTCCGCAGCCAGGGCGCCCCGCGGGTCGTGTGCGAGGAGAAGCACATGGGCTCGCGGGCGGTCGTCGTCGCGTGCAGGGACGAGCAGGCGGCGCGGGAGCGGTTCGGCGTCGTCGACGGCGAGGTCGGCGTCGTCACCACCCGCACCGGCCGGCGGTTCTTCGCCGACGCCGACCTGGAACGGCAGTTGCTCGAACGGGTGCGCGCCGCCGTCGCCGCCGCCGGGCTGTGGGAGTCGCTGGGTACGACCTGGGTGTGTCTCGACTGCGAGCTGATGCCGTGGTCGGCGAAGGCCCAGGAGCTGTTGAAGCACCAGTACGCGGCAGTCGGCTCGGCCGGGCGGGCGGCGGTGCCGCGCGCCGTCGCGTCGCTGGCCGCGGCCGCCGGCCGGCTGACCGGCGACGAGTTGGACCAGATCCACCGCGTCGCGGCCCGGACGGCGGAGCGCGACGCGGGGGTGCAAAAGTTCGTGGCCGCCTACCGGCACTACTGCTGGCCGGTGACCGCGCTGACCGACCTGAAGATCGCGCCGTTCCACCTGCTCGCGTCGGAGGGGAAGGTCCACACCGACAAGACGCACGTCTGGCACATGGACACGCTCGCCGCCGTGTGCCGTGCCGACCCGGAACTGCTGCGGGCGACGCCGTTCAAGGTGGTGGACGTGACCGACCCGGCGGGCGTGGCCGAAGGGGTGACGTGGTGGACCGACCTCACCGCACGCGCCGGCGAGGGGATGGTGGTGAAGCCGCTCGACTTCGTCCTGCGCGGCCCGCGGGGCCTGGTTCAGCCGGCCGTGAAGTGCCGCGGGCCGGAATACCTCCGGATCATTTACGGCCCGGACTACGACGCCCCGGAGAACCTGTCGCGGCTCCGCGCCCGGGGGCTGGCGCACAAGCGATCGCTGGCCCTCGGCGAGTTCGCCCTGGGGGTGGAGGGGCTGGAGCGGTTCGTCCGGCGGGAGCCGCTGCGGCGGGTCCACGAGTGCGTGTTCGGCGTTCTGGCCCTCGAGAGCGAGCCCGTGGACCCGCGGCTGTGAAAGCCCCTCCTGTGTTGACCGCGGAACGGACACCCGCTGACGCAGCGGCCCAGACGTGAGCCGAGAACCCAGTCACGCCTGGCGTGCGCGGCACGGGCGCTGACCACTATCGCCCCGGCTTTGAGGCCGGTCGGAATCAGTCGGGCTGCCGTGATGAGTGGCGACGCCCCCGGGCAGCGACGCCGCGGCGCTACGCGAGCAACTCCGTCACCACGCGGCCTTCCTGCCCGTTCAGGAGTGACAGTTCAGTCGTGCCGCGGCGGTACACGAGGCGCTTCGCGTCCAGGCCGAAGACGTGCAGCAGCGTCGCGTGCAGGTCGTGTTGCGACACCGGGTTCACGACCGCGTGGTGGCCGAACTCGTCGGTCGCGCCGTACACCGTGCCGGCCTTGAACCCGCCCCCGGCGAACCACCACGAGAACCCGTAGGTGTTGTGGTCGCGGCCGACCCGGGCGGCGCCGGCGTCGTTCTGCACCACCGGCAGCCGGCCCATCTCGCCGCCCCACGCCACGAGCGTGCTGTCGAGGAGCCCGCGCTGCTTCAGGTCGCTCACCAGCGCGGCGCACGGCTGGTCCGTCTTGCGGCACACCGCCGGCAGCGCCGTGCGGATCGACCCGTGGCTGTCCCACGCCTGGTTCGACGTGAACACCTGCACGACCCGCACCCCGCGCTCGACGAGCCGGCGGGCGATCAGGCAGCGGGCGCCGTACTCGGCACTCGCCGGGTCGTCCATGCCGTACAGCGCCTTCGTCCGCTCCGACTCGCGGCTCAGGTCCATCGCCTCACGCGCGGCCGTCTGCATCCGGGCGGCGAGGCCGTAGCCGGCGATACGGGCGTCGAGGTCGAGCTCGCCGGGGTGCTCGGCGAGGTGGGCGCGGTTCAGGTCGTCGAGGTAGCGCAGCAGTTCGGCCTGCGGGCGGCCGGCGAGGTGCGGCGGCGGGTCGAGGTTCGGGATGCGCGGCTCGCGCGGCCGCGCCACGGTCCCCTGGTACAGCGACGGCAGCCACCCGTTCGCCCAGTGCTCGACGCCGCTGACCGGCAGGCTGGCCGGGTCGGGGAGCGCGACGAACGCCGGCAGCTCCTGCGACTCCGACCCGAGCCCGTAGCACACCCAGCTGCCGAGCACCGGGTGGCCGGAGACGATGCGGCCGGTGTTCAGCGCGTGGATCCCCTGGACGTGGTTGTTCACCCCGGTGTGCATCGACCGCACGACGCACAGGTCGTCGGCGACGCGCGCCGTGTGCGGCAGCAGTTCGGACACGTCGAGGCCGGCCCGCCCGTGCTTCGTGAACCGCCACGGCGAGCCGAGCACCTTGGAGCTGGCCTGCGCGGCGTTGTCGTACTTCACCGCGCCGGGGAACGGCTGGCCGTCGAGCTGGTTCAGGCGCGGCTTCGGGTCGAGCAGGTCCATGTGGCTCGGCCCGCCCTGCATGAACAGCGAGATCATCGCCCGCGCCTTCGGGGCGTGGTGCGGCGGCTTCGGGCGGAGGTCGAAGTGCGGCCGCTCGAGTTCCGGCTTCGGCGGTTGCGCGAGGAGGCGGTCCTGGCGGAGCAGGTGCGCGAGTGCGACGGAGCCGATGCCGAACGTGGCGTCGTGGAGGAGGCGGCGGCGGGTGAGCATGGTCGTCACTCCACGTACAGGAACCGGTTGCTGGCGAGCAGCGCCTGGCAGAACGCCGCCAGCGCCCGTAACTCGGGCGTCGGCGGCTCGGGGAGCGGCGCGTTCCCCTTCTTCGGCTGCGGGGGCGGCGCCGGCTGCGCCGCGAACGCCTCCGCGGCGCCGCGCAGGAACGACCGCGCCGCCGCCGCCTCGCCCTCGGTCGGCGCCCGCAGGTACGCCAGCTTCCACGCCCGCACCACCTGCGCCTCAACATCGGCGCCGGCGTCGCGGCGAACGCGCGCCGCAAACGCCTCGGCCTGCGCCGCGGCGAACTCGCCGTTGAGCAGCATCAGCGCCTGCGGGGTTGCGGTCGAACTCGGCCGCGCCTCGCAGTTCGGCTCGGTCGTCGCCGGGTCGAACGCCGCCAGCACCGCCAGCGGCCGCGACCGCCGAACCTGCACGTACACGCTGCGGCGGAACTCGTCACCCACACCCACGGACTCGTCACCGAGCTTGTACCCGGCGCCGTCGCGATTCGCCTTGCCGATGATCACCAGCCCGGCGTCGTCCTCCATCACCGGCACCGGCGGGCCGAACGCCTTCGCGTTCAGCTTCCCGCTCGTCGCCAGCGTCGCGTCGCGGACCGCCTCGGCGTCGAGCCGGCGCAGCGGGTAGCGGCCGAGCAGCCGATTATCCGGATCGACGGCGTCGGCCTTCGGGTCGCGCACCGACGACTGCCGGTAGACGGCCGACGTGACGATGAGGCGGTGGAGGCGCTTCACGCCCCAGCCGTTCGCCACGAAGTCGGCGGCGAGCCAGTCGAGCAGTTCGGGGTGCGTCGGGCGCTCGCCGAGGCGGCCGAAGTCGCCGGGCGAGCCGACCAGCCCGCGGCCGAAGTGGTGCATCCACACGCGGTTCACGAACACCCGCGCCGTCAGCGGGTGGCGCGGGTCGGTCAGCCAGTTCGCCAGCGCCAGCCGCCGGCCGCTCGTGCCCGACGGCGGCAGCGCCTTCGGGATCGTAAGCGGCAGTGCGTCGTCGAGCACGGCGAGCCCGCCGGGCGGCACCACGCCCTTCGGCTGCTCCACGTCGCCGCGGTGAAACAGCACCGTTTGCGGCACCTTCCCGGGCACCTCGGTCAGCGCCCGGACGAATCCTTCGACCGGCTTCTTCTTCCGCATCTCGGCGGCGCCCTCGGCCATCTTCTTGAGCGCGGCCGCCGCCTTCGCGTCGTACAGGTACAGTGACCCGGCCGACACGTTCAGGCTCGGGTGCTCCTGCATCAGCTTCTTCTGCACGGGCGAACGCTTTGCGTCCGGCGTGTCGCGCGCGGCCCGCGCCGCGGCGCGGCGGTCCTCGGGCAGCTTCGCCAATTCCTTCTCGAACGTCGCCGCGATGAACTCCGCCTGCTTCGCCAGCCGCGCCCTTTCGAGCACGCCCGCCTCCGCCTCGATCGCCACCGCCATCGCCCGCTCGTCGGGCGTGTACAGCGACACCTGCCGCGCCGCCGGCGCCTTCCACGCGGTGAGGTCGAACCCCGGCTCGAACGCGGCGCGGAGGCGGTAGAAGTCGGTCTGCGGGATCGGGTCGTAGCGGTGGTTGTGGCACTCGGCGCAGCCGACGGTGAGCCCGAGGAACGCGCTGGCGGTGATCTTCACCGTGTCCGTGAGGACGGCGTTGCGGGCGAGCTTCTGGTCGGCGCCGGCGGCGCCGGTGCCGTCCGGCGCCATGCGGAGGAAGCCGGTGGCGATCAGCGCGTCGAGGTCGGCCGGCGCGAGGTTCGTGTACGGCGGGCGGACCAGCTCGTCGCCGGCGAGTTGCTCGCGCACGAAGCGGTCGAACGGCTTGTCGGCGTTGAACGCGCGGATGACGTAGTCGCGGTATTTCCAGGCGTTCGTGCGCACCGGGTCGTCGGGCGAGCCGCCCTCGGAGTCGGCGTACCCGGCCACGTCGAGCCAGTGCCGCCCCCAGCGCTCGCCGTACTCCGGCCGCGCCAGCAGCCGATCGACCAGCTTCTCGTAGGCGCGCGGGTCCGGGTCGGCGGCGAACGCTTCCGCCTCCTCCGGCGTCGGCGGCAGGCCGACGAGGTCGAACGTGACGCGGCGGAGCAGCGCCACCCGGTCAGCCGGGCGGTTGAACCCCAGCCCCTTCTCGCGGAGCTTCGCCAACACGAACGCATCGATCGTGTGCCCGGCCGTCGGGACCGGCGGGCGCGATACGGATTGGAACGCCCACCACGCGCGGTCCTCCGGCGCGATGGCGAGGCCGGGCGCGAGCTTCTCCGGTTCCGGCCCCTCGACCGCGGCGCCGCCGGCGACCCAGCGCCGCAGCACGTCGATCTCGGCGGCCGAGAGCTTCTTCTTCCCCGGCGGCATGTCGCCGCTAATGACGCGCTCGACTAGCAGGCTCTCGGCGATCTTCCCGGGTACGACGGCGGGGCCGGACTTCCCGCCGGCGACGGCGAGGCGGCGGAGGCGGAGGTCGAGGCCGCCCTTGAGCTTCTCGGCCTCGCCGTGGCAGTCGGTACAGTACGACTTGAGGATGGGACGGACGTCGGCGTTGAACGCCGGGGTCCGCGGCGGCTGCGCGGCGAGCGGGCTGGTGAGAAACGCCGCGGCGGCGAGCGCGAGGGCGGTGCGAGTCATGGCGGGCCAGAAGCGGGGTGCGGCGGGCCGTCAGGCGGGAGTGGTATTGTCCCTCACCCGCGGGGCCGGGGCAAGAGAAGACCGGCGCCGGGTCGCGGCCTACGTTAAGCGCTGGCACACGGAGTCGCACGAGGGAACCCCATGATTCGGCTCGCACTCGCGGCGGTCGTCGCCTTGCTCTCGACCGCCCCGCTCGCCGCGCAAAGCGTGGACGCGCTCGCCGGGAAGCGCGTGGTGGTCCTCGGCGACAGCAACACCCAGGCGGGCGGGTACGTCGGCTTCACGACCTACTACCTGGAAAAGCTGTACCCCGAGAAGACGTTCGACGTGCTGAACCTGGGGCTGGCGAGCGAGACGCTGTCGGGGCTGAGCGAGGACGGCCACGCGGGCGGGGCGTTCCCCCGGCCGTGCCTGTTCGAGCGGCTCGGCCGGGTGCTGGAGAAGGCCCGGCCGGACGTGGTGTTCGCCTGCTACGGGATGAACGACGGCATCTACCTCCCCCCCGACAAGGACCGCACCGCCGCCTTCCAGAAGGGGGTGACGCGGCTCGTCGAGCAGTGCCACGCCGCCGGCGTGAAGCAGGTCTACCTCGTCACCCCGCCGGTCTACGACTTCACCCCGAAGGCGGGCGAGTTCAACTACGACGCGGTCCTGGCCGAGTACGCGCGCTGGGAGACGACGCTGAAGACGCCTGGCGTGCGCGTGATCGACCTGCACACGGCGATGCGGAAGGCCCGCGACGCCCGCGCCGAGCCGTTCTCGAAGGACAAGGTCCACTTCGGCGACGACGGGCACCTGCTGGTGGCGCGGACGATTCTGGCTGCCCTCGGCGTCAAGGCGCCGGACGAGCCGCTGGCGACGATCAAGGCCGACCCGCTGTACCGACTCGTGGAGCAGAAGCGGGCTCTGCGGTCGGCGGCGTGGATGCGGCACACCGGCTACACCCGCGAGAAGACCGTGCGGCCGGAGCCGCTAGGGTCCGCCGAGGCGGACGCGTCCCGGCTCCAGGAAAAGATCGACGCCCTCCGGCGGCGCTGACGAGGTCCCTTGGACCGGCTCGGCCCGCCCGCGTACACTCGGCTCACCCTCCCTCGACGGGCCTCGCCCATGACCGCCTCTGCCCTGAGCGTTGCCGTCCTCCTCACGTCGTTCGCCGGGGCCGCCCCCGCGGACTACGCCGGGTGGCGGCACTCCGGCACGGTCGTCGTCCTCACCACGCCCGACGGCGCGAACCTCGACGCCGCCGCGGTCGTGACCGACTTCCCGCTCCTTGTCCGCCTCCACCGCGACTTCTTCCCGTTCGCCGAGGCGAAGCCGAACGGCGACGACCTCCGCGTGGCCGCCGCCGACGGCACCCCGCTGGCGTTCGAGATCGAGGACTGGGACGCGGCCCGCGGCGAGGCGGCGGTGTGGGTGCGCGTGCCGCAGATCAAGGGGAACGCGCGCCAGCAGTTGAAGCTGTACTGGGGGAACGCCGACGCCCGCGGCGCGTCCGACCCGAAGGCCGTGTTCAACGCCTCGAACGGCTACCTCGGCGTGTGGCACATGGCCGGCCCGGTCCGCGACGCGGTCGGCGCGGTCGCGTCGAAGGACACCGGCACCGCGCCGGCGCCCGGCGTCGTCGGCCCGGCGCGCCACTTCCCCGGCCGCAAGGGCGTGCTCGGCGGCGACAAGATCGCGGATTTCCCCGTGGGGTCGGGCCCGCACAGCACCGAGGCCTGGTTCCGCGCCGAGGTGCCGAACTCGGTCGTCGTCGGGTGGGGGAACGAGCACGCGCAGGGGAAGGTGGTGGTGCAGTACCGGAGCCCGCCGCACGTGCAGACGGACTGCTACTTCTCGGACGCCAACGTCGCCGGGAAGAAGGCGGTCCCGCTCGGGGAGTGGGTGCAGGTCGTCCACACCTACGAGAAGGGGAACGCCCGCCTGTACGTGAACGGCGTCCTCGACACGGCGGCGACGACGAAGGCGGCGCCGCTCGCACTCAAGAGTCCGGCCCGGCTGTGGCTCGGCGGCTGGTACGACAACTACACCTTCGTCGGCGACCTGGACGAGGTGCGCGTCTCGAAGGTCGCCCGCACCGCCGAGTGGGTGCGCCTCCAGTACGAGAACCAGAAGCCGTTCCAGACGCTCGTCGGCCCGCTGGTGCGGCCGGGGCGCGAATTCGCCGTCACGCCGGCGGCGGTGACCGTCGCCGAGGGCGGCACCGCCACCGTGCGCGCCGAGGCCGGCGGCGCGGAGAAGCTGTACTGGGTGCTCCGCCGCGGTGACCGCGAGCAGGTCGTCGCCACCGACCGCTTCGCGTTCACGCTCGACGCCGGCCGCGTCGTCGGCGACCAGACCGCGACGCTGCTACTGAAGGCGGTTTACCCCGACGGCGTGAAGACGAAGGACATCCCGGTCACAATCCGCGAGGGGATCCCGGAGCCCGTCTTCACCCTGCGCGCCCCGGCGACGTGGGACGGCCGCGCGACGGTCGAGGTGGTCGCCGAGGTCACCAACCTCGACGCCATGCGGGCGGCCGGCGCCGGCGAGGTGAGTCTCACCTGGACCGCCGGCGACATCGCCGTCATCAAGGAGGTCGGGCCCGGGAAGCTGATCCTGCGCCGCGCGCAGAACAGCGGCCCGCTCACGGTCACGGCGACGGCGAGCAACGGCGGCGCGCCGGTGGCGTGCTCGGCCACGATCGCCGTGCGCGAGCCGGCGAGCGACCCGTGGGTGCGGCGCCTGCCCGCGAAGGACGAGCAGCCCGAGGAGAACCAGTTCTACGCCCGCGACGACAGCGGCGAGGGCACGTTGCATTACAACGGTCGGCTCGACGCACCGGCCGACGCGGTATTCCTGAAGCTGTACGCCGACGACCGACTCGTGAAGACCGAAGCGGCCGCGCCGGCGGCCGACGGGTCGTTCGCGCTCTCGACCCGGCTCAAGGCGGGGCTCGTGAAGTACCGCGTCGAATTCGGCACGACGGCCGGCGGCCGCGACACCGTGCGCCGCGCCGTCGGCAACCTCGTGTGTGGCGACGCGTACGTCATCACCGGCCAGTCGAACGCCGTCGCCACCGACTTCGGCAAGGACGACCCCGCGTTCCGCAGCGACTGGATTCGCACGTACGGCACCATGTCCGGGAACCCGAAGGCAGTCGCCGCGTGGGGCACCGCCGTCCACCGCAGCCGCGACGGCGAGAAGTTCCAGGTCGGCTACTGGGGGATGGAGTTCGCCCGCCGGCTGGTCGAGGAGCACAAGTTACCGGTGTGTGTCCTCAACGGCGCGGTCGGCGGCACGCGGATCGACCAGCACCAGCGGAACGCCGCCGCGCCCGAAGACCCCGCGACCATCTACGGCCGCCTGCTGTGGCGCGTGCGGCAGGCGAAGCTCACGCACGGCGTCCGCGCCGTGCTGTGGCACCAGGGGGAGAACGACCAGGGGGCCGACGGGCCGACCGGCGGGTACGGCTACGAGACGTATCGGCAGTTGTTCATCGACCTGGCCGCGGCGTGGAAGCAGGACTTCCCGAACGTGCGGCACTACTACGTCTTTCAAATCTGGCCGCTGTCGTGCGCGATGGGGGTGAACGGCTCCGACAACAAACTCCGCGAGGTGCAACGGACGCTGCCGACGGCGTTCTCGAACCTGAGTGTGATGTCCACCCTCGGCATCGAGCCACCCGGCGGCTGCCACTTCCCCGCCGCCGGGTACGCCGAGTTCGCCCGCCTCATCACGCCACTCGTCGAGCGCGACTTCTACGGCAAGAAGTCCGTGGTGCCGATCACGCCACCGAACCTGCTCCGCGCGACGTACACCGCCGCCCGCGACGCTGTGGTGCTGGAGTTCGACCAGCCGGTGCGCTGGGACGCGGCGCTGGCGGGCGAGTTCTACCTCGACGGCGAGCGGGCGAAGGTGGCGTCCGGCCCCGCGAGCGGGAACCGGCTGACGCTGACGCTCGCGGGGCCGTCGGCGGCGCGGCGAATCACCTACCTCGACGGCCGGGCGTGGAGCCAGGCCCGGCTCCTCCGCGGCGACAACGGCCTCGCCGCCCTCACCTTCTGCGACGTGCCGGTCCTCGCACCGCGGCCCTAGCCGACACGGTGACGCGCGACTCCGCGGCGGTGTCGCTGGACCCGGCGGCGAAAGCGGGCTAGCATGCCACACACCTGGCTCCCCACTCCCCACGACGCCTGCCATGCCCCGTCTGGCCGTCCTCGCGCTCCTCGCCCTTCCGGCCGTACTCCCCGCCTCCGGGCCGGTCATCGACCCCGCCACCGGGAAGGTCGATCCGGCCACCGGCGTCCGCTGGTACGACGTCCGCGCGCTCGGCCTTGAGGGCCAGGGCTGGGCCGACACGAAAGCCCCGTTCGACCGCCTCCCCGCCCGCGCCGAGAAGACGGCACGCCCGGCGGTCTGGGGGCTGAGCCGGCACTCGACCGGGCTGTGCGTCAGGTTCGTCACCGCCGCGACCACCGTCCACGCCCGGTGGACGGTCACGAACAAGAACCTGGCGATGCCGCACATGCCGGCCACCGGGGTGAGCGGGCTCGACCTGTACGTCCGCACGCCGGCCGGCTGGCGGTGGGTGGCGAACGGCCGGCCGGCCGCCGAGACCACGACCGCCCAACTCGCCACCGGGCTCGAACCCGGCGAGAAGGAGTTCCTCCTGTACCTCCCGCTGTACAACGGCGTCTCGGCGGTCGAGGTCGGCGTGCCGGACGGGACCGCGCTGAAGACAGCCGAGCCGCGCCCTGCCGACCGCCGCGCCCCGCTCGTCTTCTACGGCACGTCCATCACCCAGGGCGGGTGCGCGTCGCGGCCGGGAATGGTCCACACCGCCATCCTCGGCCGCCGCTTCGACCGCCCGGTCGTCAACCTCGGGTTCTCCGGCAGCGGCACCCTCGACCCGGACATCGCCGCCCTCCTCGGCGAACTCGACGCGGCCGTGTTCGTCCTCGACTGCCTCCCGAACCTCACGCCCCCGCAGGTCGCCGAGCGGACGGCGCCGTTCGTGAAGGCGCTCCGCGCCGCGAAGCCGACCACCCCGATCCTGCTGGTCGAGGACCGCACCTACGCGAACGCCGCCGTGCTCCCCGCGGCCGCGAAGCGGAACGCCGACAGCCGTGCGGCGTACCGGAAGGCGTTCGACGCCCTCGTCGCGGCGGGCGACCGGAACCTGCACTACCTCCGCGGGGACGCGCTGATCGGCGACGACGGCGAGGGGACGGTGGACGGGTCGCACCCGACCGACCTCGGGTTCCTGCGCCAGGCCGACGCCTTCGCCGCCGCCCTCCGCCCGCTCCTCGCGCCCCGGCCGCGGTAGTCGTAGGGCGGTGACGGGAAGCACCGGCGGTGGTCGACGGCGGGCGTCCGGCTATCCTCCCCCGAACCGCGCCGCGCTCGAACCACGGGTGTCCGCATGTCCGCACCGTCCGAACAGCCGCAACCGCCGGGGCCGCCGCGCGCCCGGTGGCCGCGACAGGTCGCCTACATCATCGGGAACGAGGGGTGTGAGCGCTTCTCGTTCTACGGGATGCGGAACATCCTCACCCCCTTCCTCGCCTCCTCCGCCCTCCTCTTCGCGGTCGTCGAGGCGGTGCCCAAGGCGGAGCGGGAGGCGGCGGCGAAGGAGGTGTTCCACACCTTCGTGCTGGGCGTGTACTTCTTCCCCCTCCTCGGCGGGTGGCTCGCCGACCGGCTCCTCGGGAAGTACCGGACCATCCTCTACCTGAGCCTCGTGTACTGCGTCGGCCAGGCATGCCTGGCCGCCTTCTTCGACAACAAGGCCGGGTTCTACGTCGGCCTGTTCCTCGTCGCCCTCGGCTCGGGCGGGATCAAGCCGTGCGTGTCGGCGTTCGTCGGCGACCAGTTCGACCAGTCGAACAAGTCGCTCGCCCGCCTCGTCTTCGACGCCTTCTACTGGATCATCAACTTCGGCTCCTTCTTCGCCTCGCTCCTCATGCCCGTCTTCCTCCGGGACTACGGCCCGGCGGTCGCGTTCGGCATCCCCGGCGTGCTGATGTTCGTCTCGACCGTGATCCTCTGGCTCGGCCGGCGCCTGTACGTGGACGTGCCGCCGGCGCCGCCGCACCCGGACTCGTTCGTGCGCGTGGCTCGCTCCGCGCTGACCGCCCCGGCTCCGACCGGGAACGGCCGGCCGGGGTTGCTGCTCGCCCTCGTCGGCGCGCTCGTGGCGGGCGCGTGCCTGGTGCTCGGGTTCGTCGATCTCGAGCGGATGACGAGGGGCGCGCACCCGCTGCTCGGGGTCGTCTCGTGGTGGTGCCTCGCCCTCGTCGCGGCCATCGGGTTCACCGGGGTCGGGACGTGGTGGCAACTCGACCGGGCGCGGGCCGCCCACCCCGCCGACGCGGTCGAGGGCGCCCGCAGCGTGCTCCGCGTGCTCGTCCTGTTCGCCCTGGTGACGCCGTTCTGGTCCCTGTTCGACCAGAAGGCGTCCACCTGGGTGCTCCAGGGCAACGGGATGACGAAACCCGCGTGGTTCGTGCCGGCGCAGATGCAGGCGCTGAACCCGCTCCTGGTGATGCTGCTGATCCCGTTCAACAACCTGGTCCTGTACCCCGCCATCCGCCGGGCCGGGTTCGAGCCGACGCCGCTCCGGCGGATGGGGGCCGGGATCGCGTTTTCCGGCCTGTCCTGGGTCGTCATCGGGGTCTTGCAGCTGTCGCTCGACGCCGGCGAGGCGCTGTCGATCACCTGGCAGGTGCTCCCCTACGCCCTGCTCACGCTCGGCGAGGTGTTGGTGTCGGCGACCGGGCTCGAGTTCGCGTACAGCCAGGCGCCGGCCCCGATGAAGGGCGCGATCCTGGCCTTCTGGAGCCTGTCGGTGACGGTCGGCAACCTGTGGGTGCTGCTGGCGAACGTGGCCGTCCGCAACGACGCGGTGACCCGGGCGATCGGTCAGACCGGGGTGGGGGTGATGAGCTTCCAGATGTTCTTCTTCGCCGCCTTCGCGTTCGCCGCGGCCGTGGCGTTCGGCGCGTACGCGGCCCGCTACCCGCTGGCCGACCACTACCGAACGACCGGGTAGGCACCGGCGGGCGGCGCGCCGGGACGTGTGGGGCTGAGGCGCGGCGAGCGCGCCCGCTTGCCGCGGGCGGACGCGCTCGCGGTGATCACGCGACCGGCTCCGTCACCGCTTCGGGTACGGCGGCGGGGGCGTCGGGAGCCGCGGCGGGTTCCGCCGCAGCTCCGCCTGCAACACCTCGATCGCCCGCGTCAGCTGCTGGTCGTCGCCCGCGAACTCCCGCGCCGGGTCGTTGTCCACCACGATGTCCGGCGTCACGCCCTTGTTCTCCATGACCCACTCCTTGCCGCCCAGGTCGTACCGGGAGAACTCCGGCTTGCTGAGCGTGCCGCCGTCGAGCAGCGGCAGCGACCCGCGGATGCCGACCACCCCGCCCCAGCTCCGCTTGCCGATCAGCGGCCCGAGCTTGTGCTGCCGGAACCGGTACGGGAAGATGTCGCCGTCGGACGCCGAGAACTCGTTGAGCAGGCAGGCCATCGGGCCGACGAACGTGCCGTTCGGGTCCACCGTCGGCTCGGCGTTGCGGGCGATGCCGATCATCGCCGCCTCGCGGCGGAGCCGCTCGATCAGCATCGGCGACACGTTGCCGCCGCCGTTGCCGCGCACGTCCACGACCAGCGCCTGCTTCCGCAGCTGCGGGTAGTAGTGCTTGGCGAACTCGTTCAGCCCCGCCTGCTGCATGTCCGGCACGTGCAGGTAGCCGACCGTGCCGCCGGTCGCGTCCGACACCTTCTTGATGTTCCCCTGCACCCACGCGTAGTAGTACAGGTCCGCCTCGTCGTCGGTAGGCGTGACCACCACGCGCCGCGCTCCCTCGGCCGTGGGGTTCGCGTTGACGGACAGCACGACAGCCTTGCCGGCGGCGTTCACCAGCAGCTCGTTGATGTTCTTCACGCCGCTGGTCGGCCGGCCGTTCACGGCGACGATCCAGTCGTTCGCCTTCACGTCCACGCCGACCTCGGTCAGCGGCGACCGCGTCTTCGGGTTCCAGTTCTCGCCCGGCAGGACGCGCGTGATCTGGAAGAAGCCGGTCTTCTCGTCGCGCCGGTACTCGGCGCCGAGCAGCCCCTGCTTCACGCGGCGCACAGTCGGCAGCTCGCCGCCGCCGACGTAGGCGTGGCCGGCGTTCAGCTCCGAGATCATCTCGCCGATGACATAGGTCAGGTCGGCCCGGTGCGCGACGTGTTCGAGCAGCGGCTCGTACTTCTTGCGGACGCCCACCCAGTCCACGCCGTGCAGGCCGGGGTCGTAGAAGAAGTCGCGCATCTGCCGCCAGCTCTCGTGGAACATCTGCTTCCACTCGGCCCGCCGGTCGAGGTCGACTTCGAGGCCCGACACGTCGAGCGGCTCGCCGGCGGCCAGCGGCCCGGCCTTCGGCAAGTCGATGACGCTGTACTTGCCGTCCTTCGAGATCAACATCTTCTTGCCGTCGGCGCTCACCTCGTAGCCGCCGACCGGCCCGAGCGTCGCGTCCTTGCGGCTGGTCAGGTCGAGCACGCAGAGCTGCGGCGCGGCGTCCTTCGCGGTCTGGCGGACGTAGTAGAGGCTGTTCCCCGTCGCAGTCAGGCTGCGGTACTGGCCCGGCGCGCCGGGGAGGACCACGACGCGCCCGCCGAGGCCGTCGAGGTCGATCTTGAGGTCCGCCGGCGGGTCCTTCTTCTCGTCCTTCTTGTCCTCCTTTTTCTCGGCCGGCTCGTCGTCCAGCCGCGGCCGCAGGGGGTTCGGCGTGGTCTTCGCCAGCGTCAGGAGGTAGAGGCGGTTCATGTCGCGGTAGGCGTGGTTCCACTCGGTCTGGCTGTACGTCGGGTTGAAGTCGCGGGCCGAGACGAGGTAAAGGTACTTGCCGTCCGGGCTGAACGCCGGCGAGCCGGCGCCGTACCACCCGTCCGTCACCGGCGTCGCCTTGCCGGACGCGAGCGAGAACAGGTGGACCTTCTGCAGCGAGTCCACCTCCGGCCGGGCGTACGCGACCCACTTCGAGTCCGGCGCCCACACGTAGTCGCGGATCTCGAACGCCTTCGCCTGGTCGACGAGCGTCACCTGCTTCGTCGCCACGTCCACGAACTGCAGGCGCAGCTTCTTGTCGCCCCACAGGAGCTTCTTCGAGTCGGGCGACCACAGCAGGTCGTACTTGTAGGTGTCGGCACCGGTCGTGATCGCCTTCGCGGGTGCGCTGCCGTCGACGGGGCCGACGTGGATCTCGTCCTCGCCGGTGGCGTCGGACACGAACGCCACGCTCTTGCCGTCCGGGGAGAACTTGGGGTTCCGCTCGTGGACGCCCGACGTCTGCGTCAGGTTCCGGGTGACGCCGGCCGCGGCGGGGACGGTGAACACGTCGCCGCGGGCGCCGAACATCACGCGCCTGCCGTCCGGTGAAATCTCGTAGGCCGTGACCTGCTTGCTCACGTCGGTCAGCGCCCCACGCGCGCCGAGGCGGTCGTCGAGGATGCGGACCGGCACCTTCTCGGCCTTCGCCGTCGCCGCATCGAACCGGTACAGGTAGCCGCCGTTCTCGAAGACCACGGCCTTCTCGCCGGCCGACGGGAACTTGACGTCGAACTCGGTGAAGTCGGTGTGCCGCTCGACCTTCTTCGTCTTCGGGTCCACGGAGTGGAGGTTGAACCGCATCTCCTTGCCGCGGTCCGAGATGAAGTAGACCTTGCCGCCGAGCACCATCGGGAAAATGTCCTGGGCGGGGTCGTCGGTCAGCTGCTCGGTCTTCTTGGTGGCGAAGTCGTAGAGCCACACGTCGTCGCACATGCCGCCGCGGTAGCGCTTCCAGGTGCGGAACTCGCGGAAGATGCGGTTGTACGCCAGTTGCCCGCCGTCGGGCGTGTAGCTGGCGAAGCCGCCGCGCGGCAACGGCAGCGGCTCGGGAAGCCCGCCCACGACCGGCACGGTGTAGAGCTGGCCGATGAAGTCGTTGAACGACCGCATCCGCGAGCGAAGCAGGACGTTCTTCCCGTCCGGCGTCCAGCCCATGACGATGTTGTTCGGCCCCATTCGGTCGGACACCTCGTCGCGGCCGAGCGTGGCGGTGTAGGTGAGGCGCTTCGGCTCGCCGCCCTCCGCGGGGACGACGAAGACCTCGGTGTTGCCGTCGTACTGGGCGGTGAACGCGACCATCGACCCGTCGGGCGAGAAGTGGGGGAACATCTCGAACCCGGGGTGCGACGTGAGCCGGCGGGCGGTGCCCCCCGCGGCCGGCACGGTGTACAGGTCGCCGGCGTAGGTGAAGACGACGCGGTCGCCGTGGATCGCGGGGAAGCGGAGCAGCCGCGCCTCGCCGGGGTCGGCGGCGAGGGGGCCGGCCCCGGCCGCGAGCGCGGCGAGGCTGAGAAGCGCGAGTCGGGTCATGACGGCCTCGGGGCGGTGAGCGGTCTGTGGGCGAATTGTCCGGCGCGACGCCGGGCTGTCAACAGTCGTCCCGCTTCCAGGCTGTCTGGCTCTCCACCAACTGTACCGAGCGGGCCACCGCAGGGCGGGGTGACCGTCAGCCCGAGTGGTCGCGCCCTTCAGGGATTGCCGTGGGGTGGTCCCTCGGGGTTGGTCCTCTCGTCGCGCCCCGGTGTCCCCTCGGGCGGCAAGTCGACCGCCTCGCCCAGGGAGACGTGGCGGTTGATCGGCCCCGCCCACTCTTCGAGTTTCTCGAACCGCAGCCGGTCGCGGACCTCGCCGTGCGCCCCGACGAGCCGGAACCCGATTTCCTTGGCGGCCAGTTCGTCGTGCAGGCGCCTGAGCATCCGCGACCCCGCGACGTCCACGTAGGGGGTGTTCGAGAGGTCGTACACCACGCGCCGCAGCCCGGGCTCGCCGCCCACCCGCTGGAGCACCGTCTGCAGAACGTGGTCCGCGTTGAAGTAGACCAGCGACCCCTCGACGCGGAACGCCAGGACGCCAGGGACGGCCTCGTTATCCGGGTGGCGGGTCGCGTCGGAGAACCGCTCCGTCCCCGGGATGCGGCCGAGGAAGGCGACGTGGGGCCGTGTCACCCGAAAGAGGAGCATCGCGGCCGAGGCCAGGACGGCGATGACGACCCCGTCCAGGACCCCCATGAGCAGCACCCCGCCCAGCGCCACGCCGGCCGCGGCGAAGTCGATCCGGCTCGCGCGCCACAAGTACCGCAACTCCTTGAGGTCGATCAGGCCCGCCACGGCGACGAGCACGATGGCGGCCAGAACGGCCTCCGGCAGGTTTCGAAACAGGTCGGTGAAAAGGAGGAGTACCAGCCCGACCACTGCCGACGCGACCACCAGCGACAGCGGCGTGCGTGCGCCGCCCTTCTCGTTGACCGCGCTCTGCGACAACCCGCCCGCAACGGGGAAGCCCTGCCAGAGGCCCGCCACGAGGCTGGCCGCCCCCAACCCGAGGAACTCCTGGCGCGGGTCCACCGGGTAGCGGTGCTTCAGGGCGAACGCGCGCGCGGCCGAAACGCTCTCGATGTAGGCCAGCAAGAAGCAGGCGAACGCCAGGCGAGTCAACTGGCGAACCTCGTCGACCCGGAGGTCGCCCAGGCTCGCGGCGGCGGGGAGAAAGTCCGGCAGGCCCGGGGTCAGCCGGCCCACCACCTTCACGCCCTGCTGCTCGACCGGGACCAGCGAGGCGGCGACGAGCGCGAGCACCACGACGCCGAGTGCGACGGGCCGGCCGGGCAGGAACTTCCCTCCCACGGCCAGCGCCGCCAGCGCCGCCACGCCGACGCCCAGCGTCGGGAGGTTCGTGTCCGGCAGTTGCCGGACGAGGTGGCCGATGCGGTGGAAGAAGTCCCCGCCGCCCCCGTCGACCCCGAACAGCTTTGGCAGCTGGGTGGAGGCGATGACCAGGGCGGCGCCGGCCTTGAACCCGGTCAGAATGCTCTCGGAGATGAAACTCACCAGCACGCTCAACCGCAGCAGCCAGGCCAGCACGAACACGCCGGCCACGATCAGTGCGGTCAGGGACGCCAGCGCGGCGTGCCGGGCGGGGTCGCCCCCGGACAGCGGCGCCAGGGTGACGCCCAGCAGCAACGCGATGGCGGAGGTCGGGCCGACGGCGATGTGGCGGGAGGACCCGAGGACCGCGTAGCCCAGCCCCGCCACCAGGTAGCAGTAGAGCCCCGTCTGGGGAGGCAGCCCGGCCAGCCCCGCGTAGGCCAGCGACACCGGCACCGCGTAGGCCGCGAGCGTGGCACCGGCGAGGAGGTCGAACCGCAACCACCCGCGCCGGTACTGCGACAGCCAGCCGGCGATCGGCAGTAGCGGCCAGGGGTTGCCGGGCTTGTCGGTCATTTGGCTGTTACCAGTTCCTCCGGCATGGAGGGCGAATGATCACCCGCCGTCGCCCGCCGACGGCTGCCGGCGCGTGTCCGCGACGTTGCCCAGAACGGTGAAGAGCATCGCGGACGACAGGCCCAGCATCAGGCTGCCGTTGGCCGCCTCCAGCGGCCCGAGCAGGCGACACCGCCGCGACATGACGATGTCCCCGTAGCCGAGGGTCGTGAAGTTGACCGCCGAGTGGTAGTACGCCTCCTCGAAGTCCGAGAACTCCCCGGCCAGCACGAACGCGGCAGCCCACAGGGCGATCTGGGCCAAGGAGGTCGCCAGCAGGGCCACCAGTGCCGCGCCGAGGGCCGCAGCGGCGCCCCAGAACGGAGCCCGGACGGCCACGCGTCGCGCCGCGGGTAGCAGGTGGCGGACGAACCCGGCGGACGCCAGCGCCAGTAGCGTCAGGTTGGCCAGGGACACGACACCCGCGGTGAGAATCGCCGGCCACACGCGGTCACCTCGGTCGTCGGAGAGGCATCCGGGCGGTTACTCGAACCGGATACGCCGGCCGGGGGCTATCCTATGAGCCGGGCTGCTGAGCCGGCGTCGGGGTGATTCGGCACACGAGCGAGGTGATCGTGTATCATCAGCGGCGTAACGCCCAGGCCGCCGCGTCGCACAAGACGCACGGGACAGCCTGTGGGACCTGAAACAGCGCTGCAGTGGTAGGGTGCCCGCTCTTGCCTCACAGCCCGAGCCGAGGCCGGCGATGAGTCCGCCTACCGGGCGAATGCTCCCCCGCTCGTGATCGTCCGCCCGCCCCGGTGGCCGGTTACCCCAACACGACGCCCATAACCCCTGAGCCCGCGGCCCAGGCCGCACGGGCTGTCGCCGCCGCGGCCGCCTGCCGGGCCGATCGAACGGACCAGGGCAGGACGGATTCGTGACAGGTCCTCGCCCGGCCGCGCCTTCTACTGGTGAGACCACACCCCGAGGCGAGGTCGCCATGCCCGTCGCGTCACCCGAGCACCCGTCGGCCGAGGAGCTGGGGGCGTTCGTTCTCGGCCGGCTCGCCGACCCGGACGACTCGGCCGTTGCCGCCCACCTCGCCGGCTGTGATTCCTGCGCCGAGCGGGCCGCCGGCCTTCGCCCGGACGACACCCTGGCGTCGCTCCTCGCCGCCGCTGGCACCCGCCCCGACTCCGGCCTGTCCGCCACCCCGGCCGACCACGCCTCCACGCTCGGCTGGCCCGGTCCCGCGCCCCCGCCCGCCCCGCCGGGCGCACCCGTCGCACTGCTCGACCACCCGCGGTACCGGCTCGTCCGCGAGCTCGGCCGGGGCGGGATGGGGGTCGTCTGGCTGGCCGAGCACGCGGTCCTGGGGCGGCCCGTGGCGGTAAAGGTGCTCAACCCGGCGGCCCTCGCCCGGCCGGGGGCTGCCGACCGGTTCCGCCGCGAGGCCCGGGCGGCGGCCGGGCTCCACCACCCGAACGTGGTCGCCGCCTACTCCTACAGCCGTAGTTGCTACAACAGCCCTCGCCAGGACTTGTGGCGAGGGTGGGCGATGTCAGGACGACCGACGGCGGCCCAGGTGCGGGCCTGGGCGGACGAGGTGACGGCGGTCGGCGACCGGATCGGCCGGCACTTCGCCCGGTCCGAGCCCCGCGCCCGGGCCGTCGGGTACATCCGCGGGCTGCTGGGCGACGCCGACCGGAAGAACGGGTGGCAACTCGCCGAGGCGCTCGGCGACCCGACCCCGGACGGGGTCCAGCACCTGCTCGCCCGGGCCGACTGGGACGCCGACGCCGTCCGCGACGACCTCATGGGGTACGTCCACGAGCACCTCGGCGACCCGGCCGCGGTTCTGGTCGTGGACGAGACCGGGTTCCTGAAGAAGGGGACCAAGTCGTGCGGGGTGGCCCGCCAGTACACCGGCACCGCCGGGCGGATCGAGAACGCCCAGGTCGGGGTCTTCCTGGCGTACGCGGGGCCGAAGGGGCACGCCCTGATCGACCGGGCGTTGTACCTGCCGAAGGAGTGGACGGACGACCGGCCGCGGTGTGACGCGGCCGGGGTGCCGGCGGCCGTCGGGTTCGCCACCAAGCCGCGGCTGGCCGAGCGGATGCTGGCGCGGGCGTGGGCGCGGGGGGTGACGGCCGGGTGGGTGACGGGGGACACGGTGTACGGGCACGACGGGGCGTTCCGCCGGTTCCTGGAGGGGCACCGGCAGGCGTACCTGCTGGCGGTCCCGGCCAACCAGCCGCTGTTCGACGGGGAGCAGCGCTCGACCGTGAAGGCCGTCGCCGAGGGGTTCCCGGTTGCCGCGTGGGAGCGGGCCAGTGCGGGGGACGGGTCGAAGGGGCCGCGGGAGTACGACTGGGCGGTCCGGGCGTTCGGCCCGGTGGACGAGCGGGGGTGGCAGTTGTGGCTGGTGGTCCGGCGGCACCGGGACCGGCCGGACGAGCGGGCCTACTACTTCGCCCGCGGGCCGGCGGCGACGGCCCCGGCCGAGCTCGTCCGCGTGGCGGGGAGCCGGTGGCGGGTGGAGGAGTGCCTGGAACTGGCGAAGGGCGACTGCGGCCTCGACGAGTACGAGGTGCGGTCGTGGGTCGGGTGGCACCGACACGTCACCCTGAGCCTGCTCGCCCTGGCGGTGGTGGCGGCGATCCGGGTGGCGGCCGGGCCGTCGGGTCGGCCGAAAAAGGGGGCGCGGGGCTGGTCCGGGTGAGCGTCCCGGAGGTGCGGAGGCTGCTGCTCCGACTCGTGTGGGCGGTGGTGCCGGACGCCGAGAAGGTGTTGGCCTGGTCAGCGTGGCGGCGGGCGCACCAGCACCGCGCCCGCTGCTACCACTACCGGAAGCGGGGGGCCAAGCCGCCCGACTGACCAACTACGGCTGTAGGACTACGACGCCGACGAGGCCGCCGGGACGCACTTCCTGGTGATGGAGTACGTCCCCGGGGAAAACCTGCTGGACGCGGCCCGCCGCGGCCCGCTCCCCGTCGCCGACGCCTGCCGGGCCGCCCGGGACGCGGCCCGCGGGCTGGCCGCCGCCCACGCCGCCGGGCTGGTCCACCGGGACGTGAAGCCCGGGAACCTGGTCCGCACGCCGGACGGCACGGTCAAGCTGCTCGACTTCGGCCTCGCCGCCACCGCCGGTGACCCCGGGCTGACCGGCGAGAACGTGACGATGGGCACCCCCGACTACGTCGCCCCCGAGCAGGCGACCGACGCGACCGCCGCCGACGCCCGCTCGGACGTGTACGCCCTCGGCTGCACGCTGTACCACCTCCTCGCCGGCCGGGTGCCGTACCCCACCGGCTCGATGCTCGGCAAGCTCGACGCCCACCGCAACCCCCACGTCCGCCCCGCCCCGATCCCCGGGTTGCCGCCCGGCCTCGCCGCCGTGCTCGACCGGATGACGGCCACCGACCCGGCCGCCCGCTACCCGACCGCCTCCGCGGCCGCGGAGGCGCTCGAACCGTTCTGCACCGCCGTCGCCGTGTCGCCGCCGCGGCGGCCGCGGGTGTGGCCGTGGGTCGCGGCCGCCGGGCTGGTGTTCGGGCTGCTCGTTCTCGGTGTGGTCTACAGCGTGCGCCGCGGCAACGAGGTCGTCACCGTCGAGACGGACGACCCGGACGTGGAAGTGACGATGCGGCGGAACGGTGAGGTGATCCGCATCACGGACGCGAAGACGAAGAAGACGTGGGAGCTGGACGCGAAGCACGCGCGCCTCGCGCCCGACGGCGGCGAACTGACACTCGACCTGCCCGACGGCGCACCGCTGGTGCTGCGGCGCAACGGGGCCGTCGTCGCCACGATCCGCCGCACCCCGGCCGCGCCGCCGGTCCCGCCGGCCGCCGCACCGATCGCACCGGCGGCGGCGGCGGCCGACGTGCGGCCCTTCCGCGTATTCGCCGGGCACGACAAGACCGTCCGCGACGTGGCGTTCAGCCCGGACGGGAAGACGCTCTACTCGGGCGGCTTCGACGGGTTCGTCCGCGCCTGGGACGTGGACGCCGGGAAGGAGCGCGCGGTGTACGACCACGGCGTGCGGGTGATGTCGATCGCCCTCGCCGACCGCGGGAAGCTGCTGCTGTCGATCGCCCACACCGAGCGCCCGCCGTTCCGGCTCCGCGCCTGGGACACCACCTCCGGGAAGGAGGTCGAAGGCTTCCCCGAAGTTCCGGCCACCGAGCACCTGTGTACCGTCGCGGCCAGCCCGGACGGCACGACGGCGGCCACGGTCGCACTCAACGGCACGGTCCGGATGTGGGACGTGGCCGGGCGGAAGCTGGTGCGGGCCTTCGCGGCCATCGAATCGACGCCGGCGTACGCGGTCGCGTGGTCGCCGGACGGCAAGCTCCTGGCGGTGACCGGGACCGACGGGATCGCCGTCTGCGACGCGGCGACCGGCCGGCGCGTCCACCGGGTCACCGACCTCGGGGTACACGGGCAGACGACGATCGCGTTCACGCCGGACGGCGGCCACGTCCTGACGGCCGGGTGGGAAGGGATCGTCCGGTCGTACGCCCGGGGAACCTGGCGGCTCGACCGGACGTTGTCCACCCCGGCAGGCCGCGGGCTGGCGAGCACTCACCTGACGACCGCCCCGGACGGCCGGCTGCTCCTCGCCTCCCACACCCACGAGGTTTGGGTGTGGGACGTCGCGGCCGACCGCCGGTTGCTCCGGCTCGTGGGCGACGGGCTGGAGTCCGTGACCCCCGCGGTGTCGGCCGACGGCCGGCGGGCGGCGGCCGGGAGCGAGACCGGCAAAGTGTTCGTGTGGGAGTTGCCCCCGGCGGCCGCGCCGATCCCGGCGGCCGTCGGCGCGGCAGTGGACCTTCACCGCATCCCGTTCGCCTCCGCCGGGTGGCTGGCCGTGTCGCCCGATGGCGCCGAGTTCCTGGCGTTCACTTCCACCAGCGGCAAACGCGAGGCCGTGATCTTCGACACCGCCACCGGGGCCGAGACGGGCCGCTGCCCGATGCCGGCCGGGGAGCTGGTGTACGCGTGGTTCGTGCCCGGCAGCCGCGACCTGCTCGTGTCCGACGACCTGCGGCTCGGCCGGTACGACCGGGCGACCGGGGCGAAGCGGGCCGACCTGTTCGAGGTGCCGGTGAACGCCACGTTCGCCCCCCTTCCGGCCGGCGGGTCCGCGGCCGCGGTGTGGCTCCGCGACGGCGCCGGCGGGTACGGCCGGCACCGGGTCGTGGTCCGCGACCTGACCACCGGCGCCGAGCGGTTCCGGGTGAACCCGCTCCACCCCGGCTCGATCCTCGGCATGGCCCCGCGCTTCTCGCCCGACGGCAAGCTGCTGGCGACCACCGACACCACCCCGACGGCCAGCGCGATCCGACTGTGGGACGCGGCCACCGGGAAGCTGGTGCGGACGATCGACGTGGCCGGGGCGCTGTGCAGCGGCAACGCCTTCTCGGCCGACGGCAAGGAGCTGGTCGCCGACTACGCCGCCGGCGGCGGGGCGAGCATGGTCGGCCGCTGGGCCGTGGCCACCGGCGCGCCGGTGCGGGCGGCGCCGGTGGCGCCGCCGTGGCCGTACGACTTCAGCGTGTACCTGCTCGGCGGCCGGGTGCTGGGCTACCGCGGCGAGAACGTCTCGGCGGTCCGGTTCGTAGCCACCGCCACCGGAGCCGCGTTCGCCGACTACCGGCCGGGCGGCCCGATCCGCGGCATGACCGCGTCGGCCGACGGCCGGGTGATGCTGTTCGCCACCGACGCCGGCCTGCGGGTGGTCCGCGTTCCGACTCCCCCTGGGCCATGAGCGACCCATGGAAACGTCTCTCCCGTGGCTCGGCCGCCTGACCGCCGCCCCGTCCGACGCCGACTGGCGGCGGCTGGTCGGTGACTACGGCCCGCTGTTCGCCGGCTGGCTCGCCCGGGCCGGGGTGCCGCCGGCCGACCGCGACGACCTGGCCCAGGAGGCGCTCGTGGTGGTGGTGCGCGAGGTGAACGGGTTCGAGCACCGCGGGCCGGGGTCGTTCCGCGGGTGGCTGCGGCGGGTCGTGGCGAACCGGGCGCGGACGTACTTCCGCGCCCGCCGCGACGCCGCCCCGGCCGTGGACCTGGACGCGCTCGCGTGTGACGACACCGCGCTGTCGCGCCTGTGGGACCGCGAGCACGACCAGTTCGTGGTCGGCCGGGCGCTGCGGGCGGTGGAGCACGACTTCGCCGCGGCGACGTGGCGGGCGTTCGTGCTGCAGGCGATCGACGGCCGCCCGGCGGCCGAGGCGGCGGCCGCGACGGGGCTGTCGCTGAACGCCGTGATCCTCGCCAAGAGCCGCGTACTGAAGCGCCTCCGCGCCGAACTGCGGGGGCTGGTGGACTGACCCACGACGACCGGACTCGAGCTCCCACGGAGGCCGCCCCGGCCCGCCGTCCGCCGCCGCATGGTATCGACCGGATCGTCGTGTTCGCGTGACCCGCGGCCGCGCCCGCCGCGCGGCCGTCCCTTCCCTCCGGAGGTTGCCCGTGTTTCGCCCCCGTTTCGCCGCCGCGGGGTTCGCCCTGCTGGCCGCCGGCCTCGCCCTCGCCCAGCTGCCGGCGGCCCGCCCGGCCGCCCTCGTCCCCACTCCGCTCGCGGTGCTCGTGCTGCCCGGGATCGACGACCCGGCCGTCGTCGCCGACCTGAAGCTCACGCCCGAACAACTGAAGACGCTAGTCGCTCGCCGGCAGGCCAGGTGGGACGAGGCGTACTCCGCCACCCCGACGGCCGAGGCGACCGCCGCCCGGACCGCGGCGGCGGACGCGGCGCTGAAGGCGACCCTCACCCCGGCGCAGTACGCGCGGGCCACCCAGATCGGGGCGCAGCGGGTAGTCTTCCCCGTCGGTGGTCGGCCGGACGGCGGGATGGTCCTGTCCGGGGGCGTCCTCCCGCGGCTGACCGCTCAGATGCTCCAGCGCTACCCGGAACTGGCCGACGCGTACCGGCTGACCGCCGAGCAGAAGAAGCAGCTCGCGGACGCACCGGCGGGCGGGGGGAGCCCCGGGTTCGCCGCGATCACCCCCACGCCGGAGCAGATGCGGGCGGCGACCGCGTTCCTCGGCCCGATCCTCCCGCAGTGGGCGGCGAAGACCGACCCGCGGGTGGCCGCCATCCCGAAACAGCCGCAGGCGCTCGAACTGCTGGCGGCGAAGGACGTGCGGGCCGACGCCGGCGTGTCCGACGACCAGGCGAAGGCGGCGGCCGCGCTGTCGGGCCGGTGGACGAAGCTCCGGGCCGACTGGGTCTCGACGCTCACCACGAAGGACTACGCGGCCGCCGCCGCCGCGCTCGCCGCCGACACCGAGAAGGAACTGGCCGCGTTCCTCACCCCGGCCCAGCTCGCCCGGGTCCGGCAGATCGACCGGCAGACCCGGCCCGCCGGCGGCCACGTCGAGCGGTTCTACACCGACCCGGCCGCAGCGAAGGAGTTCGACATCACGCCGTCCCAGGCGAAGGCGCTCGACGCGGCGTGGGCCGAGTTCCGCGCCGCGGTCGAGAAGGCGCTACTGGCGGGCGAGCCGACCGCCGCCGCCGAGAAGCGGCTGGTCGAACTCGTCGCTGCCCGCCGGGCGAAGGCCGAGGCGGTGCTGACCCCGACCCAGGCGGAGCGGGTGAAGGCCGCGTTCGGCGCCCCGTTTACCGGCCGTACCACCGCCGACCGGGGTTCCGTCGGCACGCAGCTGCAGGACCTCCGCGCCGCGACGTTCGGGAAGTACGCGGGGGAGGCCGCCCGGCTCGCCCGCGACCCGGCGATCCGGGCCGAGCTGAAGCTGACCGACGAGCAGGTGAAGCAGGCGCTGGCGCTCCAGGCGGAGGTGCTGAAGGTGCGGCTGCCGTTCGGCGGCGACCCGGCCGCGCTCGCCAAGTCCTACGCCGACCGGTCGGAGACGACCGCCGCCGGGCTGAAGACGATCCTGACCCCGGCCCAGGCGAAGCGGTTCCACGAGATCATGATGCAGTCCCGGGAGGCCGGGCCGCCGGGGCTGTTGCCGGGCGAGACGAGTTCGGTCATGCGGTCGGCGGTGACGTACCCCGGGGCGGCGGAGGCGGTCGGGCTGACGGCCGACCAGCGGGCGAAGCTCGTCGCCGGCACCGACCCGGCCGCGGTGCTGACCGCCGCCCAGAAGGCGGCGCTGGCGAAGCGGCTCGGGGAGCCGTTCGCCGCCGCCGCGCGGCCCGCGTTCGGTACTTCCCCCATCACGCTCCCGCGGTCCTTCCCGGTCATCTTCGCCACGGGCGGGCCGGGCGAGGCCGAACTGAAGCTCGCGCCGGACCAGCGCAAGGCCGTGGACGCGGCCCGGGCGGCGTTCCAGGACGCGGTGGCCCGAAGCCGCCCGGGCACCCCCGGCGACATCGAGTCGGCGATGAAGCAGATGACCGGCGCGGCGGCGGCGTTCGACACGGCGGTGCAGGCGGTGCTGTCCCCGGCGCAGAAGACGCGGCTGGCCCAGGTCGAGCTCCAAACGGCCGCCGCGGCCAACCTCGCCGGCGCACTCACCGATCTCGACCTGTCGGCCGACCAGCGGGCGCGGCTGGCGGCGCTGGCGGCCGAGGCGGCGTCGCTCCAGCGGCTGCTGGCGTCGCACCCCGGGGCGGACACCCCGGACCGGCGGCTCGCCTACCGCCTCCGGGACGCGGCCGACGAGCGGATGCTGGCGGTGCTGACGGACGCCCAGCGGGCGCGGTGGGCCGAGCTCACCGGCCCGCCGGTCGCCGGGCTCCGGAAGTCACTCACCGTCCCCTTCGGCCTGGACGGGTTCGGCGGCGGCGTCGGGTTCGGGGGCGGCCCCGTCGTCCTCCCCTGAGCGGGGTCGCTGCGGGGCCGGCGGGGCAGTGGTCACGGGACGCCCGCGCCGGCCGACGCGGCGGTCGTGCCGCGCGTCGGAGCCAACGTGACCGGCCCGGAGGGCCGGACCCGAGACGTGTCGGAGTTTGCTTGAGAACCGGGGCTCGGACGACCCGAGCCCACCCCCGGCCGCGCCCGTCGCGCGGCCACACCCACAGCCGGAGGTTGGCCCATGCCCCGCGTCCGCCCCGCCCTCGCCCTCGCCGCGGGCCTCGCCCTGCTCGCGGCCGAAGCCGCCCGCTCCCAGCCGAGCGGAGTACGGCGTGCCCCCGCCCCCACCCCGCTCGCGGTGCTCGTGCTGCTCGGGATCGACGACCCGGCCGTCGTCGCCGACCTGAAGCTCACGCCCGAACAGCTGAAGACGCTCGTCGCCCGCCGACAGGCCGGGTGGGACGAGACGTACACCGCCGCCCCGACGGCCGAGGCGACCGCCGCCCGAATCGCGGCCACGGACGCGGCCTTGAAGGCGACGCTCTCCCCGGCCCAGTACAAGCGGGCCGCCCAGCTCGGCGCCCAGCGGGTGCTGCTGACCGGATTCAGCCCCCCGCCGGGTCGCGGCGTGCCGGCCACGAAATCGATCCGGTTCACTGCCTCCGCCGTCGCGACTTACCCCGAGCTGGCCGACGCGATCCGCCTCACCGACGAGCAGAAGAAGACGCTCGCCGCGCCGGCCCCCGGGTTTGGCGGCGCCTCCGGCTTTCAGCCCCCGCTGTTTCTGGGCCGGGATGAACCGGCCGTCCCGGCCGGCGGGTTCGGCGCCCTTCCCCTCACCGCCGACCAGCAGAAGGCGGCGACGGAGTTCATGGGGCCGGTCCTCGCGGCCGGCTGGACCGCGAAGACCGACCCGCGGGTGGCCGCCATCCCGAGCTCGCCGCGGGCGCTCGCACTCCTGGCGGCGAAGGACGTGCGGGCCGACGTGGGCGTGACCGACGAGCAGGGGAAGGCCGTGGCGGAGACCGCCGAGCGGTGGACGAAGCTTCAGCGCGAGCGGTTCTCGACGCTCAGCTTGAAGGACTACGCGGCCGCCGCCACCGGGCTGGCCGCGGAGACCGAGAAACTGCTGGCCGCGACCCTCACCCCGACGCAGGCCGCCCGGCTGAAGCAGATCGACCGGCAGACCCAGCCGGGCCGCGGCCTTCAGGCGTCCGGCACGCACGTCGAAGAGTTGTACAAGGCGGCGGAGTCCGTCCGCGAGTTCGGCATCACGCCGGAACAGGTGGCGGCGCTGGACGGCGTGTGGGCGGCGTTCCGGGCCGACGCGGCGAAGGCGCTCCTGTCCGGCGAGCCGGCCGCCGCCGAGAAGCGGCTGGCCGACCTCGCCGCCGCCCGCCGCGCGAAGGCGGAAGCCGTGCTGACGACCGCCCAGGCGGCGACGGTAAAGGACGCCTTCGGCGCCCCGTTCACCGGCAGCACGCGCGACCGTACCTCCGGCGCGACAGGCGCCAAGACGGCGGACCTCGGGACGATCCGGGCCGCGGCGTTCGGGCGGTACACCACCGAGCTGAACCGGCTGGCCCTCGACGCGGCCGTGCAGGCCGAGTTGAAACTGACGCCGGAGCAGGTCAAGAAGGCCGAGGAGGCCGCGGCGGCGGTGCAGACGAAGGCCACGCCCCCGTGGGTGGGGGCCGGTGCGGAGGGCTTCGCGAAGACGATGGCCGAGCGGTCGGCGCTCGTCGAGGCGGAACTCGGCAAGTTGCTGACACCGGCGCAGGGGAAGCGGTTCCGCGAGATCATGATGCAGGCCCGGGAGAGGAACGCGATCACGAAGGGGGCGTCGATGCTCCCGTCGGCCGTGTCGTACCCGGGGGCGGCCGAGGCGGTCGGCCTCACCGCCGACCAGCGGACGGCACTCATCGCCGGCACCGACGCGGCCGAGGTGCTCACCGCCCCGCAGAAGGAGACGCTGGCGAAGCTGATGGGCGAGCCGTTCGGCGCGGCTCGGGCGGCGCAGGCGGCGCGGCCCCGCCCGTCGCGGCTGGTGATCGCCCTGGCCCAACCCGGGGGACCGGTGGAACGGGAACTGGCGCTGACCCCGGAGCAGACGACGGCGCTGGCCGAGGCCCGCAAGACGTATCAGGCCGTGGTGGCCGCTTCGCGGCCCGGGTTCGGCGCCGGCACGAACCTGTCGGCTCGTGAGACGGCGCTCGCCGACGCCGGCGCCGCGTTCGAGAAGTCGCTGGCCACGTTCCTGACCCCGGCGCAGACCAAGCGGCTGCCGCAGATCAGCCGCCAGATCGCCGCCGCGGCCGATCTTGTCGCGGCGCTGACGGCCCCGGACGCGGCCGAGCTGGCGCTGACCGACGACCAGAAAGCCCGGCTGGCGGCGGTCGCGGGCGAGGCGGTACGGCTCCAACGGCTGGTGACCACGCACAGCGCCGACACGCCCGACCAGGCGCTGGCGTTCCGGCTCCGGGACGCGGCCGACGAGCGGATGCTGGCGGTGCTGACGGCCGACCAGCGGGCGAAGTGGGCCGGGCTGACCGGCCCGCCGGTTGCCGGCCTGCGGAAGACGATCCCGGGCAGGTTCGTCTTCGGCCCGCGCACCGAGGTCGGCACCGGCGAAGTCGCCATGCCCTGACGCGGGGCCGCTCCGGGGCCGGCGGGGGCGGACCGGTCGGGTCACAACGGATCGCGTGAAATCTGCGAGCCCGGTCGTGTCCCGCGCCGACCTGCTGGTGAGCACCAGCCCCCCGCCGCGCTCCCGCGTCCGGCCGGCGGTGGCCGCCCGGTGCCGGGAGGTCGCGCCGGTCCCCTCCGCCACGACCCAGGCTACGCGGCTCGGGTGATCTGTTGTGGCCGCGACTGCCGGCTCGTGGGGGGCACCGGCAGCGGCACACGCACCAGCCACAATGGTGGTACTCGGTCCGGCGCCCGCACGGGTCGAGTGGGTGGCCGCGCCCGCTGCGCCCGGCTCACCGCACCAACAACCATGAAGCAGCCTTCATCGACCCCCCCCCGGCCTCGGCCGCGGGCGGACTCTGGCGCGTGAAATCGCAAGAAATCGTGGTCGTGGACGGGCTTTCGTGGTAATCGGTGGTAGCGGCCCCTCGGGCGCCACGGGAGGCTGATACACACATGCCCGACCCCGAGTCCGAACCCGACCCCACCGTGCCGGCGCCACCGCCCCTGGGCTGCCCGGACGACCCGACGACCCCCGCAGGGGGCTCACACCGTCCGGTGGCGTTCGGCGAGCAGTCGGTGCCGGGGTACGAGATCCTCGGGGAGATCGGCCGCGGCGGGATGGGCGTTGTCTACCGCGCCCGCCAGGCCGGGCTGAACCGCGTCGTCGCCCTCAAGATGGTCCTCGCCGGCGACCACGCCGGCCCCGGTGAGGTCGCCCGGTTCCTCGCCGAGGCCGAGGTCGTCGCGGCCGTCCGCCACCCCCACGTCGTCCAGGTGTTCGAGTACGGGGAGGCGGGGGGGCGCCCCTTCTTCGCGATGGAGTACCTGGACGGCGGCACCCTCGGCGGGGCGATCCGCGGGGCCGGCCGGCTCCCCCCGCGGGTCGCCGCGGGGATCGTCGAGAAACTGGCCCACGGGGTGCAGGCCGCCCACGACCTCGGCATCGTCCACCGCGACCTGAAACCCGGGAACGTCCTCCTCGACGCGGCGGGCGAGCCCAAGGTGGTCGACTTCGGCCTGGCCAAGCGCGGCGGCCGGGACGACCTGACCCGGACCGGGGCGGTCATGGGGACGCCGTCCTACATGGCCCCCGAGCAGGCCGCCGGGCGGGCCAAGTTCGCCGGCCCCGCGGCCGACGTGTACGCCCTCGGGGTGATCCTCTACGAGTGCCTCACCGGCCGCGTGCCGTTCCGGGACGAGGACGCGGTCCGCCTGCTCGTTCGGGTCGCCGAGGACGAGCCGCCGCCGGTGCGGGAGCACGCGCCCGAGGTCCCGGGCGACCTGGAGGCCGTCTGCCTGCGGTGCCTGCGGAAGCAACCACACGACCGGTACCCCACGGCCGGGGCGCTCGCCGCCGACCTGCGGCGCTACCTCGACGGCGAACCGGTCCTGGCCCCGTCGTCGGGGCTGCTGAGCCGGGTGGCCGGGCTGCTCGGACGGAGCCTGAAGGACACCGAATTCGCCGCGTACTCGGCCGCCATGTTCTGGTTCGCCGCCGTCGTGCTGGGGTTCGACCTGGTCATCCAGGCTGCCGTCCTGGGGCTGGTCGCCCCGTGGGTGATCAGCCCGTGTCAGGGGGCGAAGGTGGTCGGGTTCGCCGCCGTGCTCGGGTGGTTCCGCGGGTGGCGGTTCCGGCCGGCCACCGCGGCCGAGCGGCAGCTCTGGTCCGTCGGCGGCGGGTACATCGCGTGCTGCCTGGCGGCGGCCGTCAGCCTCCGCCTCGGGGTGCTCGGGTTCGAGCCGCTGGCCGAGGTGAGCGTGTACCCGCCGATCGCGATGCTGACGGCCCTGATGTTCTTCGCCCTCGGGTCGATTCTGTGGGGCGGGTGCTACGCACTCGGGGTGGCGTTCCTGGCGGCCGGGTTCGTCATGGCGGCCGCCCCGCGGTACGCGCCGCTGGTCTGCGGGGTGACGTGGGCCGCCGCCCTCGTGGTCGTCGGCCGCCGCCTCCGGCGGCTCGCGCGGCAGTCGTGACGGCGGGCGCGGCCAGCGGGACGAGGCCGCCGTCCTCCTCGACCGTGCCGTCGCCCGGTCCGCCGCGGAGGCCGACGCGAGAGGTGAAGCGCTGTTGCGCCTGGGCCGGTCCCGGCGTGCGATGGGCGGCCGCGACCCCAGGCACGAAGCTCCTCGAGCAAGCGATCGCCGCGGCCCGCACGGCCCGCCGCACGACCCGGGAGATCTATTACCGGCGGACGCTCGCGTACTTCCGCTTCGACAACCGCGTCGTCGTGGAGAGGGTGGCCGGTGAGCTCGCGGACGTATCGTGCGACGAGCCGGTACTCGACCACCTCCTGCGTCCTGGTGCCGTCCGGGCGGACGGAGTGAGCACCGGCGTGCCGGGGGAACGCGAGCAGCACCTCGTTGACCGTCAAGTCCGGCCGGCCTTCCGTCTCCGGGGTCACAGCGGAAGTTGGGTGGGGGAAGCCGTCGATGACGGCGCGGGCCGGGTGGCGGCCGCTGCCGGCCGCGCAAAGGCGCTGGAGTTCAGCGGTGCCGAGCCCGAGGAGGCCGACGGCGCCGGCCCTGGAGGGCGCCGCAGCGGCTGGGCGCGGGGTGGGAGAAGCGGGGCGACATGGCGGGCCTGCCGGGTCGCGGCGGCGGCCGCAAGCCGCGGCGCGAACTCTCGGCGGCGAGAGTCCAATGGCTGTGGTTAGGGTGAGCCGCCCGGCGAGCGCGACGCGAGGTCGGCGAAGACGGACTACCGACCTTGGCGGAAGACAAGCCGCGGCGGACGGGGAAGAGGCGAAGCAAAAACCTCAGCATAGCTACGAGACTGCCTTAACCTGCTTTAAAATGCCACTTACGGCATCGACAAGTTCCTCGCATGTACTCGTCTCCTTGCCCAAGACTTTAAAATGACCTTTCACACCACCTTCAGGGAAATACCGGTCCAAGTCGCTCGACACTCTTTGCCATAATTTTCTAGCAGCGTGCCCGGTCGCACCGATTGGGATCAGATACTTTCCGAAGTGGCTGCCGATTTCAAATTCTTCAACCACGCCGTCGGCCTCCACGACTTCGCCGGTGGATGCGTCCAGCTTGTTGCCGGACACGAAGATACAAATGCCAGCTCTCGCAATCATCTCTTTGCGGTACCTAGTCCAAAAATCCTTCAGCGCCATGCCTGCGGGTGGCTGTTCTGGGAATGGACGAAGGAATAGGCGGCTGGTGGCGTCGTAGTAGTGCTTCGCATAGAGTGCCTCCATAGCACCCACTATGACCTTACCTCCGAGGCCGATGCCTACGCCAGAAACTATATTGAGACCAGAGTCAATCAACTTCCTCGCGAGACGGCGGCAGAGGTCGTCAAGTCGTGGCTCACCAAGCGGCTCATACGTGTGAGTACTACCGGAAAAAAAGATGTCTCGCAAATGCACGCGCCGATTCAACTCCGCAAGAATTTTGGTCAGGTCAGAGTATTCGTCGACCATTATGGCGTCGATTCCGTATCGCTTGAGGTCAGCGATCCGCAACTCTAACTTCGTTCGGTCATACTCGTAACGAGCCTTGGCTGCCTGATAGCCCCTTACTTGCCGGAATTCTGTTCTGGCCGGTTTCTCTGGCCACCGCATTACGCAGTAGTGCTCTCCCTTGTCTTTGCCGCGTAGGCCTCGGATGCGGCTCAGAATATACTCAATGTTGGGATCCGTGAAGCTGAATCCAACGAACAGAAATGTCTTCCCGATCAAGTCGCCTTTAAGTTTGATAGAGAACAATTCGCGGTGCAGGTCGTAAGTCTCGTAGTCCTCCCTCGTCAAAACCGCATCCTGGGGAGAATCAACGTCGCCATGCATCTTGTAGATGGTAACGTTCCGCTCTGGGAGCGGATGCTGGAGGTTTTCCGGCGTTTTCTTCACGTCAACTCGGCGGTGAGCTTCCGTGAACGCTTGCTCGATTAGCTTGTCGTAGTTCGTGGTCCAAACTGTATCGAGTGGAAGATTTGCCAGTAACCTGTGGTTATCTGAGAGAGCCGTATCCTTCGTGAATGCTTCGACAATGAGCCTGTCCAGCTTGGCTCGGTTCATCTGTTTATTATGATGATATTGAGCAACTGCTATTAGATCGGTTTCCTGGTCAATGTTTAGGTTGAGGTCATCCGCGATCTCCTTCAGCAATCCCTTCCAGTCTACGAAGCCACTTGCCTTAGAGAGTCCTGCCCCTGCGAAAATGGCCGCATTGCCTTCATGCATCGCCTTGACGAAGTGCTTGTAAAAACTCTCTAGCTGAGTAGTAGCCATGAGCGCCTGATCAGTATTTTGCACGAATTGCGATAGCATTCTCGATCCAGGCAGCAAGATTGTCCTTGATGTAGCCGTAAGCCAGTTTGCTGTCAGAGTACGGAGGCGCGTACGCCTTGACGATGGAAGACATCTTCGTCCCGCCAACCGTGAATCCGTCGAACGGATTGGACCCTTGGTAAGCCTGATTTCCGTGCGAATCTTTTAAGTTGTGGACGAAGATGCCCAGAATGCCCTTCTTGGCATCCCACGCTGCCTTGATCTCGTATTCGATCCACTTCCGCCCTGCAGTCCCTGATCCGATCAAGACGATCGCGACGGACTTTCCGAACAGTTGATCATCGATCCACTTTTGGATCGCCTTGTCGCCACCCTTCTTTACGGCTTCCCAGTCGTTGTCACTCGCAGGCGAGTTCGCCTCAATGACGCCCATGTTCCTTACTTGAGCAGCGCGGAAATTATCGGGTTGGTAGTGAAAGCTATAAAACGCTCGCCTAGCCATCACACTCTCCAATAGCAGGATGAACTCCTCGTCCAATGCGATCGTCAGTATGTATGGTAGCAGACCGTACTCCTGGCCGCAAGATGGCGATCTCGCGGCCGGAGGTAGTGTCGCTCATCCTGGCGGACTTCACAGACGCGGCTGCGCCGTGGTTCGCCACGCTGCGGGATGTGACCGGCGCCGACCCCGTTCCGCCGGCCAACCGCGGCCGACCACTGGCGGACCTGGGGCCGCGCCCGCGGAATGGCCTGACCCATGCTATCGCCCATTCTTCAGGCTGACTTCCCGGACCTGGACGCCGACGGCCCTCGGAGGACTTGCTGGCGCCGGCGGTGGCGGCGATAATTCCCCCACAGGGGGGCCGGCGATGCCACTGCACGACTGGCGGGACGAGCGCGGGTGGGACGGCGTCCACCTCCTCTGGCTCGCGCAACTTCTCGACTGGATTCAGCCGCGGCTGCCGGCCGGGTTCCGCGCCTACGTCGGGTCGGTGCCGACCCTCACCCTCGAATCTAATAACGGCAAGCCGGACGTCACCGTCCGCGGCTGGCGCGGCCCGGCGACGGAGCCCACGAGCGCCACCGCCCTCGCCATCGCGCCGGACCACGAAACCGTCGCCGCGTTCACGCCCGACGCCCAGCGCGCCCTCCACGTCGATTGGCACGGACAGCTCATCGCGGCCGTCGAGCTGGTGTCGCCGCGGAACAAGGACCGGCTGGACTCCAAGGCCCGCTACGCCCGTCGTTACCTCAGTTACCTGCGACAGGGCGTTCACCTCATGCTGGTGGACGTGTTCAGCCAGCCGGCCGGCTTCTCGTTCGCCGACGCCATTTCGGACGACCTCGGCCTCGGGGAAGCTCCGACCCCGCCGCCGTTCGCGGTCAGCTTTCGGATCGGCGCCGCCGTCCCGAACGGAGACGTGATGGGCACGTCGGTTGCCGTCTGGCGGCGGCCGCTGGAAGCCGGCGGGCGGCTGCCGGAGTTGCCACTCGCGCTCGACGAGGACACGCAAGTCGTAATCGATCTGGAGGCGACGTACCACGAGGCGGCGCGGCGTGTGTACCTTGGCTGAGCCGTGTCACTGGCCGTAAAGTCTGGCGCGGCAACGACTCGCGCCCGTCCACGCGCCGCCGGGTCGATGTCACATATTTTTGTGTATTTGACTCAATGCGTGCCCTGACCCCCCGGGGGGGAGCCGTACACACAATGAGGATCGCCCGAACGACCCGCCGCGCTACACCGTCCGGCCCTTCAGCAGCGGGCGGCCGAGGACGGGGTCGCGGGCTGTGAACGCGCCGTCGCCGCCGCCCGCCGACAGGCACCGGGCGTACATCTCGAACTTCGCGTCCAGGTCGTCGGCGTGGTGGACGATCAGCACCTCCGGGATCGCCGGCAGCTTCGGCGAGCCCCACTCCGGCGTCTTCAGGTGCGAATAGATGACGTGCCCCAGCAGCCGCAATAGCTCGGGGTTCAGGTCCGGCACGTCGCGCGCCGCCTCGCGCACCAGCTCCACGCCGAGCAGCAGGTGGCCGAACAGCTCGCCGTCGACGCCGGGCCGCGGCACGGGCGAGGTCGGGTCGAGCTCGGCGACGCGGCCGACGTCGTGGAGGAGGGCGCCGGCGAGGACCAGGTCGCGGTTGAGCATCACGTCGGGGAACAGCTCGGCGTAGCGGTCGGCGAGCCAGAGCGCGTGCCGGGCCACGTTCCGCGTGTGGACGGCCCAGCCGCCGGCGAAGGGGTAGTAGGTCCGCGCCGAGCCGGGCAGCACCTTCAGCCGGTCGGCGTGCGCCGCGAGGATCTTTTGCACGAGCGTGCGGAGCGGTTCGTCGGCCAGCTCGGCGGCGAGGGCCGTCAGCTCGGCGAAGGGGCCGTCGGCGGGCGCCGGGTCGGCGAAGTCGGCCTCGGCGAACCCGTCGGCCCGGTCGCGGTCGGTGACGGGGCGGATCTGCTCGACCTCGACCTTCGGGCCGTACTTCTCGTCCTCGACGTACCGGCCGCGCACCTTGAAAAACATGCCCGGCTGCCAGTGCTGCTTGCACTCCTCGAAGTGCGGGCTGTCGGCCCACACGGTGACGCCGACGCTGCGGCGCGGGTCGCGGAGGCGGACGACGTAGAACGGCTTGCCGTCGCGGGTGGTGCGCGGCGTCTTCTCGGCGAGTTGGGCGAAGAAGTCGGCGTGCTGGCCGGGCTCGAGCGCGGACAGCTTGGCGAGCGGCTTGGGCATGTGGGAAGCGTACCGCGCCGGCGGGGGCCGCGGAAGCGGGAGCCGGCGGGCTTCCCGGCGTCGGGGCAACCGATACCTTGTCCACCGCCGGGTGAAGCCGCGGACGCACGCCGCCGGCGGCCCCCGCGCCACCCCGCCGTCCGGCGGCGGACCACACCCCCCGGAAGCCTCCCCATGACGCGCCTCGTCGCTCCCCTCCTCGTGCTGCTCGCCGCGGCGCCAGCGCACGCCCAGCGGCTCACCGTCGTCGGCGGCCCGGCCGACGCCGCGCAGGTGGTCGTGTCCACGCCCCTGCCGGCGACCACGTCCGTCGCCCCGAACGCCGTCACCCTCCCCGACGGCACCCACGTCCCCGCGCAGGTCGTGCCGCCCGCCCTCGCCGACAAGGGGAAGGGCTCGCGCCTCGTCTTCGTCCTGCCGCAGATGAAGGCCGGCGCGGAGGTCGCGGTGCTGCCGACGATGCTCAACTACGTCAAGGCGCCGCCGCAGTTCCAGTTCGCGCAGCAGGCCGGGCTCACGAACGTCGCCTTCGACGGCCGCTCGGTGCTGCAGTTCTTCGCCCCGCGGCACGACGAGAAGGACCACTACTACACGTTCAAGCCGTTCCACCACGTCTTCGACCCGACCGGCAAGGTGCTGCTCACCAACGGCTCGGCGAAGGACCCGAAGGACGGCACCTTCCCGCACCACCGCGGGCTGTTCTTCGCGTGGAACAAGATCAACTACGGCGACAAGAAGACGGCCGACGTGTGGCACGGCACCAACAAGGTGTTCGCCGAGGCGCGTGAGATGACGGAGATGGTCGGCGGCGAGGTGCTCGGCCGGCACCGGGCCGCGATCACCTGGAACGGCCCGGACGGCGCCGCGTTCGCCACCGAGGAGCGCGAGGTGACGGCCTACGCCACCAAGGGCGGCACCCTGATCGACTTCGCCAGCGTTGTCCGCACGGAGCTGCCGAGCGTGAAGCTCGACGGCGACCCGCAGCACGCCGGCTTCCACTTCCGGGCGAACATGGAGGTCGCGCTCAAGAACGCGAAGCAGACCTACTACCTGCGGCCGGACGGGAAGGGGGAACTCGGCGCGACGCGGAACTGGGACCCGAAGGGGAAGGACCCGAAGACGATCAACCTGCCGTGGGACGCGTGCAGCTTCGTGGTCGGCGGGAAGCGGTACACGGTGCTGCGCGTCGGCCACCCGGACAACCCCGGCGAGGCGCGCGGCAGCGAGCGCGACTACGGCCGGTTCGGCGACTACTTCGAGTACGAGATCACGCCGCAGAAGCCGCTGCGGGTGCGCTACCGGGTGTGGGCGCAGGAGGGCGAGATGACGGCGGCCGAGGCCGCCGCGATCGCCGCCGCGTTCCGGGCGCCGGTGGCGGTGAAGTGACCCGCGGCCCGTGGTAGAACGCAGTTGAGGAAAATCAACCGATGGACAAAGTAGTGATCGCGGCCGACCTCTCGGCCCGCCTGCGGCATCTCACCGGTCCTTCGTTCCTGGCCGACGAGGCCGGGAACGCTGTCGCACACGTACTCCCTCCGGAGGCTTTTCACCGGTTGACGGCCGACGCGGAGCCGTCGCCCGAGTAACGTGTCGCCGCCCGGGACGAGTACTGTCGGATTGGCGGGCTGACGACCGCGGAACCGGCCGCGCACCGGCTCGTGTGCCGCCGCACCGACCCGCCCGACCAGGGGGCCGGGCCCGGCCGGGCGGCGTCCGCCGTACGGGAGTCGGGCCGGCCGGGCTCACGGTCGGGTCGCAGCCGGTGCGGCCTCCGGCCGGCGATCCACTTCACCGACGACCCCGGGCGTGTAGCCGACTCCGCGCGCTCCCGACCCGTGGGACCCGGGGCTACCGCGGGAGCCCCGGGGCGGCCCGGAACCTCGTCACCGGGCCGCCGCCCGCCGTGTCCCACACCCACACGGTGCCGTCGAACCCGGCGGCGGCGACGCGGGCGCCGGTGCGGTCGGCGGCGACCGCGTACAGCCAGTCGGCCGGGCCGGCGTACTCGCGGACGAGCCGGGCCGAGGCCGGGTCGTGCTGCCGGACCTTCCCGTCGCCGGCGGCGGTGAACACCTGCCCGCCGGCGACGGCGAGGGCGAACACGGGGCGGGCGGCGGCGAACGGCAGGTAGCGGGTGTGGCCGGCCTTCGCGAACCGCTCCTCCATGTCGGCCGCGCTGCCGTTCTCGTCCTGCGCCTTCACCGGCTCCCACGCCCGCACCGCCGCCCCGCCGCCGGCCGAGTACGCCACGCCGGCCGGGTCGAAGCCGACCCCGTACACCTCGAACTGCCCGGTGTGCGGGCCGTACTGCCGGCGGTGGCCGTTGTACGTCGTGAACAGCTTGCCGGTCGCAGCGTCGAGCACCTTCACCGTCCGGTCCTTGCTCGCGGTGGCCACGAACCGGCCGTCCGGGCTCACCGCCGCGGCCGTTACCCAGTCGGAGTGGAACGCGGCCCGCCAGCGCTCCCGGCCGTCGGCGACCGCGAACGCCCGCGCGGTCCGGTCGGCGCCGCCGGCGACGGCCGTCTTGCCGTCGGCCGAGAAGGCGACGGCCAGCACCACGTCCTCGAACACGCCGAGCACCTTGCGGGCGGCCGGCTTCGTCGGATCGACGAGCGCCGCCTCGCCGTACTCGCCCGGCGTCCCGCCCCCGACCAGCAGCCGCGCGCCGTCGGCCGAATACGCGAGCGCCTGGACGCGGTCCGGCAGGCCGGGGAGGCGGCGGAGCAGCTTGCCGGTCGCCGGCTCCCAGACGGTCACCTCGTTCACGCCCCCGACGGCGACCTCGCGGCCGTCAGGCGAGAAGGCGAGCGCGTACACCGGGGCCGGCGCCGGGTAGCGCTCCGGGGCCGCGGGGTGCGAGCGGGGCGGGAGGTAGGAGCGGATCGCCGCGGCCGGGTCGGGGCCGTCGAACGTCGCACCGGCGGCGACCCAGCGGCGGACGGCGGCGACCTGCGCCGGGCTCAGCGGCTCGTCGTCCGGCGGCATCCGCCGCTTCGGGTCGGCGTCCGTCAGGCGAAGGAGCAACTCCGACTCGTCCGCCTTACCCGGCACGACCGGCGGCTCGCCCGACCTGCCGGCGACGGTCAGGTCAGCCCACGTCGCGAGCTTGTACCCGCCCTGCGCCTTCGGGCCGCTGTGGCAGCTGACGCACCGGGCCGCGAGCAGCGGGGCCACGTCGGCCTTGAAGCTCGGGTCGGCGGCGACCGCCGGGGAGGCGGCCGCGAGCAGCGCGAGGGCGGCGAGGCGGGTCATGGCCGGTCCGGGGTCAGTGCTGGAGCAGGAACTCGCGGGTGTTCACCACCGCCCACGCCAGGTCGCGGACGGCCTCGGCGCGGTCCCCGGGGCGCGCCAGGTAGCCGACCACCTTCGCCTTCTCGGCGGCGGTCGGGAAGCGGGCGAAGGCGGCGAGATAGAGTTCGTCGGCGAGGCGGTCGTCGGACAGCGGGGCGTAGCGCGCCGCGGCGGCGACGCGCTGGGCGACGGCGCCGCCGTTGAGCATCTGCAGCGCCTGGTCGACGGTCGGCTCGTCGGCCCGCTCGCAGGCGCACGGGCTCTCGCGCTTCGGCTGGCCGAACGCCCGCAGGAATTCGGACTGCTCGGGGAGCGCCCGCTGTGTCGCGTACTCGGTGCGGTCGACGAGGCGGCGCAGCTGATCGCGCAGCCCGCGGACGGCTCCGTCGCCGTCGGCCCGCGCCGCGACCAGCGCGGCCGTCTGCTCCGGCGTCCGCGGCCCCGGGCGGGCGAGCAGCTCCACCGCCTCGGCCGACAGCCCGGCGGGGGGCGGCGCCTTGCCGCCCGGCGGGGTGATGGTCAGCTTCAGCGGCATCGCCCCGGCCGGCTTGGCGACCTTCAGCACCAACCGGTGCTCGCCGGCGTCGAGCGCCAGCGGCACCTTCCACGTCGGCCCGGCCGCGAGCGCCTTGTCGCGGGTGCTGTCGAACGCGAGCGTCCCGTCGGCCCACAGGGTGAACTCGAACCGCCTCCGGTCGAGTACGACCTCGGCCGTGCCGGCGGCGCGGGTGAAGACCGTGCGCGTGAGGTAGAACGTGCCGGCGCCCTTCCCGAAGTCGAACGCCCTGGCGTCGGCGTGGTCGGCCCGCTTGGTCCAGCGCGTGCCGGCGAACGGGTCGGCCGGGTCCACGGCCGCACCCGCGGCGAGCGGCCCGGCGCTGTGCCATACCCCGGCCCACCACGGCAGCGCGGCCACCTTCGTCCGCGCGCCGGCCTCCCACTTCGGCAGGTCCGCCTTGAGCCGGTCGATCGCCGCCGCGAGTTCGCCCTCACGCTTCGCCAACTCGGCGGGGATGTCGCCCGCGGGTCGGAGCGCGCCGGTCACTTGCCCGACCGCGTCTTGCAGCTGCTCGGCAGTAAGGCGGCGGACGCGGGCGTGCGAGAAAAGCACGTCGTCGGCGGCGTTGAGCGGGACCGTCGCCGCGGCGCGCTGGTACGTGTGGCTGTTGCACACGAGGCGGATGACATGCTTGCGGTCGAAGCCGGACTTCACGAACGCCGCCGCCAGCCCGTCGAGCAACTCCGGGTTCGCCGGCGGGTTCGACGAGCGGAAGTCGTCCACCGGGTGAACGATCCCGCGGCCGAGGAGCGCGGCCCAGATGCGGTTCACCTCGACGCGCGCGAAGAACGGGTTGCCGGGCGCGGTGAGCCAGCGGGCGAACGCGGCGCGGCGGTCGGCCGCGGGGTCGTCGCCGGCCGCGCCCGCGAACGGCGCCAGCACCTTCCCGCTGGTCGGGTGCGACACCTCGCCGGCCCCCGCCAGCACGACCGCGTCGCCGTCCTTCTTGACCCGCGAGAACACCGCCGAGATGCGGTAGTAGTCGTCCTGCGTCCAGTTCTCGAACGGGTGGTTGTGGCACTTCGCGCAGTTGATCCGCGAGCCCATGAACAGCTGCGCCGTGGTCTCGGTCAGGTCCTCCGGCGTCGGCACGGCGAGGAAGTAGTTCGCGGCCGGCACGTCGGCCCCGCTCCCGGTCGCGGTCAGGATCGCGGTCGCCACCTCGTTGAACGGCGTGTTCTTCCGGTAGCCGTCGGCCAGGAACGCGGCGAACCGCTCGGCCCGGCCGTCGGGCAGCCCCTTCGCGGTCACCCGCATCAGGTCCGCCGAGCGCTGCGCCCAGTAGCGCGGGAACTCCTCGGACGCCAGCAGCGCGTCGATCACCTTCGCCCGTTTGTCCGGCGCCGGGTCGGCGAGGAACACGCGGGCCGCGGCGGCAGTGGGCAGCAGTCCGGACAGGTCGAGGTGGACGCGGCGGAGGAAGGTGGCGTCGTCGCACACGTCCGACGGCGACACCTGGAGCTGCCGCAGCTTGCCGTACACGAGTTCGTCCACGAGGTTCGCGACGGGCGGGTCGGGCCAGCGGAAGCCGGGTACGGCCTCGACCACGGTGACGTGAACGGACTCCATGTGATTCAGGTAGCGGACCGACACCGCCCCCTGGCCGCGCTTGCCCCCGGTGACGCGACCGCGGGCGTCGGCGGCGGCCACGTCCGGGTGCGAGGCGTCGTAGGTGGCGAGGGCGGTCACGTCGCGGACGGCGCCGTCAGCGAATGTGGCGCGGACGCTCAGCTGCTGCGTCAGGTGCGGGGCGGTGAGGACGCGGGCCGGGCCGGGGAAGACGGCGATGCCGGTACACGCCGGCGCCGCCTCGTCGTCGGTCTTCGCCCCCTCGGCGATCCACGTCCGCAGCACCGCGTAGGCGGCGTCGGCCGGCGTGAGGCGCTTCCCGCCGACGTGCGGCAGGCGCATCAGCGGCTTCTTGAGCAGCAGGCTGTCGCCGGGGCGGAACGGGTCGAGCCGCCGTCCGAGCCCGCCGCGGACGAGGCTCTCGGCGTCGATCGCCGGGTCGTACCCGAACAGCGACAGGGCGAACCCGCCCTTCCCCTGCGGCGACCCGTGGCACGACCCGCTGCTGCACCCCTGCCGGGTGAGCGCCGCCAGCACCTCGGTGCGGAACCGGACCGGGTCCGGCGCGTCCTGGTTCGTCACCGTGACCGGCACCCGGATCGTGCGCCCGGCGGCGGTCACGACGAGGTCGGCGGCGCCGTTCCGCTTCGGCCGCACCACCGCGTCGCGCACCTCGACCACGTCGGCGGCGGGTGCGAATTCCGCCTCCGCGGTCAGGTCGCGGGTGCGGCCGTCGGCGGTGAAGCCGGTGACGACGAGCTGGACCGTCGCGCGCCTCGACGCGAGCGCCACGGCCGGCGGGTGGACCTCGACCCGCACCGGGGCGTCGGCCGGCTGGGCGGGGGCGAGCAGCAGCACGAGCGGGAGCATGTGGCGTCCGTCGGGTCAGAACAGTTCGGGGATCGGCTCGCCGGCGTGCCCGGGGTAGGTCGGCCGGCCGCCTGGCGTGTACAGCGGCTGCGACCGGTCGATGCCGAGCTTTTCGTACACCGTCGCGGCGTAGTCCTCGACCGGGTGCGCCCGCGGGGTGACGACGTACCCGCCCTCGCGGTCGGTCTCGCCGATCACCCGCCCGCCCGGCACCCCGGCCCCGGCGAACGCGAAACTGAAGGCGTGCGTCCAGTGGTCGCGGCCCTTGCGGTCGTTGATCCGGGGCGTGCGGCCGAACTCGGTGACGAAGCAGACGAGCGTCTCGGCCAGTAGCCCGCGGTCGTGCATGTCGGCGAGGAGCGCGGCGAAGGCCCGGTCGGTGCTCCCCATCATCGGCCACGTCTGAATGCCCCACCGCCCGGCCCCGGCGCCGCCGCCGCGGATGCTCGTGTCCTTCTCCGAGTAGATGTGGTCGTGGTGGTCCCAGTTCATGTTCCCGCCGCCGGGGTACGCCGCGCTCGGCGGCTCGCGGCAGTCGATGGTGACGAACCGCACGCCGCTCTCGATCAGCTTCCGGCCGAGGAGGTAGCACTGCCCGCGGTGGCCGAGGCCGTACGCCTCGCGGACCCGCAGCGGCTCGGCGGCGAGGTCGAAGGCGCGCCGGGTGTTCGGGTTGGTGAGCATGTCCCCGGCCTGGTCGCGGAGGCCGGCGATCGTCTTGGCGTCCCGGGCGTCGGCCGCGCCGGGGATGCCCACGTCGAGGCTGCCGAGGAGGTCGGTGCGGTCCTTGAACCGGCCGGGGGCCACGCCGGCGAGCGACAGGTTCGGCACCGCCCACCCCGGCTCGTGCGGCCGGCCGCCGGTCTTGAACACCTGGTGCGCCGCGGCGAGGAACCCGACCCGGGTGTTGTCCTGCTGCTCGCTCGTGCCGGGCACCATGACGTACGGCGGGAGGTGCCGGGCGGCCGTGCCGAGCCGCCGCGACACGACCGAGCCGATGTCCGGCATCTCCTCCGCCCCGCCCGGCGGCTCGCCGCTGAACACGTACTGCGACCCCTTCGGGTGGCTGTTCCCGATCCCCGGCTTCGGCTGGGTCATGCAGCGGACGACGGCGAGCTTGTCGGCGTGGGCGGCGGTGCGGGTGAGGAGCTCGGTGAACCGCACGCCGGGGACGTTCGTGTTGATGGCGCGGAACGGCGAGCGGTGCTCGGCCGGGGCGTCGGGCTTCGGGTCGAACGTGTCCACGTGTGACACCCCGCCCTGCTCGAACAGGACGAGCACGCTCGTCGCCCGCGGCCGCCGCCCGGGCGCCGCGAGGCCGCGCAGCGCCGGGAGTGACGACAGGCCGACGGCCCCGAGCGCGAGGAAGCTCCGGCGGGACGCGCGGCGGGGGGCGGGCGGCGGCATGGCGGGTGGTCCCGGGCGGAGGCGGCGGACGGGCGGTGGCGGGCGGGAGGTGGTGCTATTATGCCAGCGCGGCGGCGTCCCGGATACCGGCCGCGCGCGGGATTGACGCCCCGCGTGCCGGCGCCCCGGCGTGCGGTCCGAGGGGGTCCCGGAACGCGAGGGGAAGAACCCGCCGCAAGACCCCACGACGCCGGCTCGCGCCTCGTGGCCCGGCCGCGCCGGCCTGACGCGGGTCGGGCGGGCGTCGAGGCCGTGAACCCGATCCGGCGGCGTGTCGGGGTCGACGCCGGGCTCGTGGCGGGGCGGCGCGGTCGGCCCGAACACCCGCACCGTGCTCCCGTTCGCGGTGTCGTTGAACTCGTCGGCGGCCCCGACCGTCACGCCCGGCTTCATCCCAGCAGGCAGTCGCCATCACCGGGTTGCGGCCGCGGCGTGGCGGCCGGCCGGCGGCGGTCCACTGGCCGTACGGCCGGCCCGTCTCCCGCGGCGGCCACACCGGCTCGCGCGTTGGGCCCCGACACCGCCAGTCGCACCCCTGCCTTCACCAGCAGGTCGTGCCACCTCCGCCGGCCGTCGAGGCATTACGACCCGGCCTCGTGCTCGCTCGTCCATCAAACCGGTAGCAGCCCGTTGGGAGCCGCGGGCATTGCTGCTCTGATCCCCTACCTGGGAGCGCCTGAACGAGTCACCGCGACGAATTCAGCCGGAGTGCGGCGCGGGCAACTGCGCGGTCTAGGGCAATTAGTAAGAATGGGCGGACTTTTACTGGTAGTACGGCTTTACCCACTAAGCAGTTGGCCCCGATTGCGTACCATGTTTCATGATCCGCGTTCACCTCACCGTTGCGACGCAGTCCGAGTTGCAGGCTCTCCGGCGGGACCCCCTCCCGCCCCGGGTACGGGATCGGCTGGAGATGGTCCTGCTGTCCGACGCCGGGTGGTCCCCGCCCCGGATCGCCCGGCACCTCGGGTGTGACCCGCAGACCGCCCGGGCCGTGATCCACGGGTTCAACGCCCGGGGGGTGCCGGCCCTCTACCCCGGCAAGCCCGGGCCGGCCCCCAACTACGCCCGCCGGGATCAGGTGGCCGCCCGGCTGACCGACCTGCTCGGCCAGGACCGGACGTGGACGGCGGCCCAACTGGCCGACGCCCTCCGCCCCAACGGGATCCGGCTCCGTGCCCGTCAGGTCCGTCGGTACCTCGCCCGACTGCGGGCCGGGTACCGGCGGACGGCCTCGACCCTGGAGCACAAGCAGAACCGGCCCAAGGTCGCCCGGGCGGCGGCCGTCCTGGGCGGCCTGCAACGGAAGGCCCGGGAGGGCCGGCTGGTCCTGGACTATCTCGACCAGTGCGGGTTCGCCCCGTCGCTGCCCGGTGGGTACTCGTGGTGCCTGCCGGGCCAGCGGAAGCGGGTCCGGTACGAGTACCCCCAAGGTCGGCGGGTCAACGTCCTGGCCACCTACGAGCCGCTCGGCCCGGCCCCCCGCTTGGATGCCGTGCCGTTCGAGCGGACGCTCACGTCGGACGACCTCGTGGCCTACCTGCGGGGGAGGCCCGCGGTCGGGCGACCCCGGGTGGTGGTTCTGGACAACGCCCCGATCCACACCAGCAAGGTGGTCAAGGCCGCCCGGCCCGAGCTGGCGAAGTCGGGGGTCTACCTGTACTACCTGCCGGCGTACAGCCCCGAGTTGAACCGGATCGAGGCCGTGTTCAAGCAGGTCAAGCACCACGAGATCCCGACCCGCAGTTACGCCACCCGGTCCGATCTGCGGGCGGCCGTCGAGCAGGGCTTCAACTCATATGCCCAAAAGCTCCGCCCAGAACCTGGGAAACAACTACGGCCGGCTGCTTAGAGGCGCGCCGTAATAGTGGCGGTCACGACCGTCCCCCTCCCCGAGAACGGGTCAGTCCGCCGGCCGGGCGTCGATCATCCGGTTGACCAGCCCGGCCACCGCCCGCACCCGGACCTCGTGCCTCTTCCGCCCGTGCCGGTTCACCTGGGTCAGCGACTGGAACACCCGCAGCCGCCGGATCGTGTGCTCGACCACGATCCGGCGCCGGGACACCGCCCGGTTGTACCGCACGTCCGCCGCCGGCCGCGGCTTCCCCCGCGGCTTCCGCCGCGGGGTCGTACACACCACCCCGGGCCGCAACTCGCCCGCCCCGATGTACGCCTTGTCCCCGATCAACCCGACCCCCTTCGGCAGCCGCCCCAGGAGCCGCGACCGCCCCAACAGCTTGAGGTCGGCCGTCGGCCCCGGCACGCTCGGCGGGACGTGGACGACCCGCCCGGTCTCCTCGTCCACCCCGACCTGACTCTTGACCGTGTGCCGCTTCTTCTTCCCCGAGTAGTCGGCCCGCTGCCGCCGCTTCGGCCGGTGCGTCGGCTGCTCGAACGTGTCCACCAGGACGGCCAGCCCGGGGGTGTGCCGGAGCACGGCCGGGAGGTCGCGGCGGTGGTGCTTGCCCGGGTCGGGCATTCGCATGGTGTCCTTCCCGGCCGCGGCGAGGACCGGGACGGACCACCCGGCGAGGCGGCGGGCGGCCGACTCGGAAACCCCGAACAGGTACCCGAGGACGGCGTAGGTCGGGTACACCCGGAGCCAGACGACGGCGAGCAGGATGCGGTCGGGGTGTTCGAGCCCGGTGGTGCGGCCGCCGCCGACGGCGCGGCTCCGGTCGGGTCGGTCGTGGCGGGCGAAGTCGGCGTCGGCCAGGGCCGGGAGGACGTCGGCGAGGAGGGCGTCGAACACGTCCGGGGTGACCCCGGTGAGGGACCGGAAGACGGCCGGGTTCTTCCGGAGGCGGTCGAGACGTGCGATCATGGGCGAGTGTTGGTGTGGGGTCGGAGCCGTGAGCTCAGCCAGGTTAGAACCCCACCCCTTACCCGGCTATTGCGGCGCCCCTCTACTTGCTACGGATGTCACCTGCTGTACCACCGAAATTGAGGCTGGCGTCAACGGTTCTCTCCCACGACTCGCACCAGCGCTCTCGCCCCATGACGCACCACCGCTTCTGCCGACGCGGCGATACCCCGCATTCATTCGCGGTTCCGACACGCACCCTTGGCCGGACTGGCCTTGGCGGGCCCTCGCGCGCTGCCACCCGGGGCCGACGCACGGACTGCCACAATTCATCCACGCACTGAACCCACACCACAGGACCGAGTCACGTCCGCGAAGAACTTCTTCCGCAAGCTGATGACCCGCTCCGTCCGCCCGCAGCCGACGGGTACCATCCGCAAGACCGTCAGCCCGCTCCGCACGCGGGTGGAAGGGCTCGAAGACCGTGTGAAGCCGGCGACCCTCAACTACGACGCTGCCACCGACCTCCTCACGTTCACCGCCGACGCCGGCGACACGGACAACGTCGCCGTCACGGCCCCGGGCGCGAACCAGGTGGTGATCGTGGTCGCCAACGGCGACACCCTCACCCTCACCGGCGACGCCACCCTCGCCAACGGGTTCGTCCTCAACGGCGCCGCCGACACGGTCACGATCGACACCGGCACGTCGGCGGTGGCCAACTTCAAACTGAACCTGGGCGACGCCAACGACACGATCGCCTTCAGCCTCGCCGCCGCGGCCAACAACGTCGCCAACGTCAGCATCGACGGCGAGGCGAACGCCGACACCGCCACGATCGGCACGACGACGGTCACCGGGAACCTCGCCGTCGCCGTCGAGTCGATCAACTCGACCGGGACGGCGACCGTCGGTGCGGGGGCCGGGAACTCCATCACCCTGACCGCCGACACCATCACCGACGGTAACGCCGCCGGCGTCAACTTCGTGGCCGCGACCGGCACGCTCACCATCACCAAGAGCAACGCCAACGCCACCAACGTGGACCTCGACACCACCGTCGGGAGCCTGAACGCGACGGCCGCCACCGGCAACATCGTCATCGACGAGACGGACGGGCTGACGGTGACCGCGGCGAACGCCAACGGGGCCGGCGGGGCCGTGACCGTGACCAGCGCGACCGGCAACATCACCGTCGTGACGGTGAACGCGAGCACCACCGCGACGCTGACCGCGACGGCCGGGTCGATCTTGGACGACGACACCGCCACCGTCATCGCCGCCGCGTCCGCCGTCCTGGCCGCGGGCAACGGCACGATCGGTACGTTGCTGAATTTCATGGAGACGACCGTCGACAACCTGACCACGACAAGCTTGGCCGCGAACGGCTCCCAGTTCATCACCGAGACGAACGGTCTGACCGAACTCAACCTGAACGCTGGCAGCGGGAACGTGGCGCTGAACTCCCCCGGCGGTGCGATTCTGAGCGCCGACAGTGCGGTGGACGTGACCGCCGCCTCCGCGAGCCTAGTCGCGAACGTCGGCTCGATCGGCTCGACCAGCACTGCGGCCGGCAACGCCGTCGAGACGAGCGTCGCCACCCTGACCGCCGTGGCGTTCAACGGGTCGGTCTTCGTCCGCGAGACCGACGCGATCACGTTGAGCGCCGTCAACGCCAGCGGTGCCGGCAACGATGTGTCAGTGCTCAACGTGACGGGCGACATCACGGTGGCGACCGTCCTCGCGGACGACGACGTGAGCCTGACCGCCACCGCCGGCTCGATCCTCGACGACGGGGCCGCCACCATCATCACTGGCGACGTGGTGCCGCTGGCGGCCGGCGCGAACATCGGGCAGCCGGGGGCGACCGCCCAGATCGACACGGCCGCCGCGTCCATCACCGCGTCCGTGACGACCGCCGCGTTCGTGGCCACCCCGGGCATCTGGATCGGCGACAGCGACGCCGTCACCATCACCACCGCCAACACCGCCGACGGCTCCGTCGTCCTCGACGCCGGCGGCACGATGACGATCGACACTGTCACCGCCGGCGGGACCGGGCGGAACGTCCGGCTGCGGACGCTCGGGGCCGGCGACATCGCCTTCGGCGCCGCCGGCAGCGTGTCCGCCGCGGGCGACGCCGTCCGGTTGGAGGCGGCCGGCGCGATCACCGCGAGCGGCACGGCCGTGAAGGTGACGGCCGCGAGCCTGGCGGCGACCGCCGGCAACGGCATCGCCACCGTCGGCGACCCGCTCACCACCGCCGTCACCAACCTGGCCGCGTCCAGCGGCACCAACGGCATCTTCGTCGCCAACACCGGCGCGCTGACGATCGCCACGGTGGGGCCGCTGTTCGGGGGCACCGTCATCGGCGTCTCGGCCGTCGGGGCCGGCGGCGCCGCAGCCGTCACCGCGTCCAGCCCGCTGACCGTCGCCGCGAACGTCGCCACGACCGGCACCATCACCCTCACCGCGACCGACTCGGCCGCCGCCGGCGACGACCTGACGATCAACTCCGGCGTGATCGTGACCTCCACCGGCGCGAACGTGATCCTGAACGCCGGCGATAACGTCAGCATCCCGGCCGGGGCGACGGTGAACGCCGCCAACACCCTCACGATCAACGCCGACCAGCCGGCCGACCCCGATGTGGGCACCGGCTCGACCGTTACCATCGCCGGCGACCTGAACGCCGCGAGCGCCACGATCAACGGTGGGGCCGACGCCGACACGTTCAACGTCACCGCCGACAGCGTCGCGCCGATCACCCCGATCGCCGTCTTCGGCGGCGCCCCGAGCGCGCCCCCCGGCGACACACTTAACTACACCGGCCCGTCGCCGGCCACGAAGTCCGTCATCGGCCCCGGCATCGGCGTCATCAGCGCCGCCGGCGTCGGCAACGTCGCCTTCGCCGACGTTGAAACGGTCGCGGCCACCGGCACCATCGTGTTCAGCAACGTGATCAACCTGAGCCTCATCGCCGGCGGGCAGGACGGCAACCCGAACCAGGTCGTGCTGCAGCTCGACGCCACCGGGGCATTTTTCCAGGTGCTCGTCGACACGAACACCAACGACAACGGCGGCGTGTCGAACCCGTTGCTGTTCGCGCAGCAGCCGACCGCCGGCACCCTGGCCGCGACCGTGATCGGCGGCACCGACGCCGACACCCTCGTGCTCCGCGCCAACGCCAGCGGGGCGCTGCCGCAACTGACCAACGTCGCCGCCGGTAGCCACAGCAACGCGGCCTTCACCCACGCCAACGCGGCGGCGTTTGTGAACTCGGCCGGGAACGAGAACGTCGGCCTCCACTTCGACGGCGGCGCCAGCGCCGACACCCTGCGGATCGAGCTCGGCGCCTCCGAGAGCGTCGCGTACTTCTCCGACACGGTGGACACGGCCAACAGTGGCGTCGTGAGCATCGCCGGCGACCTGAACCTGTCGTTCGAGAACCTCGCCCCGCTCGTCGTGGTCGGCGCCGGCGGCGCCTACCTGGTCGACGCCAGCGCGAACGCCTCGCTCACCACGATGAACATCACGAACTCCGGCGGCGCGGCCGACGGGGTCTCGACCGTGGACGGGAACGGGACGTTCGAGGACACCGACTTCAGCGGGTTCGCAACCGTCACCGTGCGGAGCGGCCCCGGCGTCGACACCATCCCCTGACCAGCGTGGACGGGAACACCCCGGCCGTGGGGGCGGCGCTGACTACCCTCAACCTCGACGGCGACGACATCGGCAACACGGACGCGTCGGCGGACGTGATCCACGTCGTGTCGCTGCCGGCAACCGTGGACGCCTTCGTCCTCGGCGGCGCCGGGCTCGACACGTTCAACGTCGGCACCGCGAACACCCTCGGGAACCCCGGCCTGCTCAGCCCGGTGCAGGGCGACGTGAGCGTGGACGGCGAGGCCGACGGGGCCGACCTCCGCGTGGACGGCAGCGGCGCCAACGCGGCGGCCAACTACGAGGTCACCAACAACCGCGTCGAGCGGAGTGTGCCGGCTGCCCCGCTGTTCGGCGGCGTCGATTACGCCAACCTCACCACCCTGCTGCTGGCCGTGGGGAACGGTCCGAACGTCGTCAACGTCGTCAGCACCGTGGTGCCGACGACCGTGATGACCAACCGCGGCTCTGACACGATCAACATCGGCGGCGACGGCGTCAACGGCGGCCTCATCCCCTCCCTCGTCGCGCCGCGCAGCCACGACGGCATCCTGGGGGCCGTCACGATCGACGGCGGCACCGGGGCCGGCCTCGTCGCGCCCGTCACGCCCAACTTCGACACGGTCAACATCAACGACCAGGACGACACCGGCGCCTCGACCTACGGCATCAGCGCCAACACGGTCACCCGCACCGGCGCGGCGAGCATCACCTACAACCTCGGCGGCAACACCGAGGTGCTGAACGTCAACGGCAGCGTCACCGCCGGCAGCAACACGTTCAACGTCACCGGCACGTCGGCGACGCAGAGCACGACGGTGAACGACGGCACCGCGACGACCAGCGGCACGGCCACCTTCAACATTCAGGGCCGCGCCCAGCAGGCCACCGCAACCCACACCTACAACGGCTTCGGCGGGGCCGACACGTTCACCGTCAACCTCGCCGCCACCGCCCTGGTCACCGGCACGGCCACGACGATCAACGGCGGCGACCGGGCGAGCACCAGCGCCACCCGCGACCGGGTGAACCTCAACCTCGCGGCCGGCGACGCCGTCGCCCGCACGGTCGGCATCAACTACAGCACCACCGGCGGCAGCGCGGCCGTCACCGGGCTCAGCAGCGGCACGTTCGGCGTCACCACCACCGAGACGATTGTCTACACCGGCGGCACCGACAACGAGGACCTGCTCACCGTCAGCGGCTCGACGAACGGCAGCGAAGTGTTGTCGGTGACGCCGCTGACGCCCAACGAGGCGAACGTCTTCCTGGGCGACACGCCGATGCTAACGGTGCCGCCGGGCACGGCGAACAACACCGACCCCGGCTTCGCCGGCGGCGCGGCCGGGTCGGACCTCAGCCTCCGCGGCCTGGCCCAGGCCACCGGCCTCACGATCAACGCCGGCGGCGGGGCGGGCGACCGAATCGTGGTCAACGCCCCGACCGAGACCGGCTCCGGCGTCGGCTTCTCCGGGCTCCCGGCCGCGGGACTGAACTCGACCGTGCGGGCGGTGAACGCCGCGTTCGACGACGTCACCATCACGCAGAGTGCGGTCGCCATCACGAACTACACCGCCGGCGGCGGCGGCACGGCGCTGGTGCAGACGAACGTCGGCACCGGGTTCGGCCTCATCGCCGGGGAGGCGACGCTCACCGTCAACACCGGCGAGGAGGCCGGCGTCCGACCGGCGGCTTTCGGCACCGGCAACGGCGGCGGCCTCGTCGCCGACGACGTGAACGTCACGCTCTCGACGCTGTTCCGCATCCAGGTCAACGGCGGCACCCCGCTGCCCCCGGGCGCGGCCCCGCTCACCGGCGACCGGCTGGACATCATCACGCCCGGCGACGCCAACATCTTCAGCGACGCCAACGACCCGCCGAACGTGACCATCACGTCCAGCGTGGCCGGCGTGCCGACGCAGCCGGTCACCACGAACAGCATCGAGCTGACCCTCGTCACCTTGGGCAGCGGCGTGGTGAACGTCTTCGGCGACAACAACAACACGGCCACGCAGGCCGACGCGCTCGTGATCCTCGGGCAGGACGTGGACAGCACGCTCGGCGGCGGCGACCTGTTCGGCGACAACGAGTTCCAGCTCCTGATCGGCGGGAACAACACCCAGTCGCTGACGAACCGCGCCCCGGTCGCCGTCCGGAACGTGCTGAACCTGAACGTGTCCGGGTTCGCCGGCGACGACGACATCGTCATCGACCCGTTCGCCAACAGCACCACGCCGTGGAACGTGGCCGTGAACGTGGACGCCGGCGCCGGCGACGACGACCTCGTCTACGGCAACGTCATCACCAACGTGTTCGCCGACGCCACCCCGGACGGGAGCCAGGCCACATTCGACGAGGCCGTGGTGGTGGAGGCGACGCTCACGCCGGGCGCCGGCAGCATCACCTCGCCGGGCGCCGTCACCATCACCTTCCAGGGCACCGAGGACCTGTCGTTCTTCCAGAACGATACGAGCCTCGGCGACACCGACACGCTGACGATCCGCACCCCCGACTCGGCCGGCGTGCCCGAGACGGTGACGGTGAACCCCGACGCCGCCGGCACCGACGCCGACCCGATCGTGGACATCGACGCCACCGTCGGCGTCCAGCTGCTGCAGATCGAGAACCTGTCGCTGGTCGACCAGAACAACGTGCAGTTCTTCGCCCTGGCCCTGTCGTTCGACCTCCGCAACGGGGCCGACACGTTCGTCGTCACGCCGGGGGCCAACGGGACCGCGATCAACGTGAACGGCGGCGCCCCCGCCACCGCCCCCGGCGACACCCTCGACGTGCGGTTCGCCGGCACCACCACCCCGACGCTGAGCGTGACCAGCGGCCCGCCGTCGTACAGCGGGAGCTGGACGTTCGGCAACCGCGCCGCGGTCAACTTCACCAGCTTCGAGACGATCTTCCCGACGGTCACTGTCGCGGCGACGACGCAGGCCACGGAGCCGGCCACGAACGGCGCGTTCACGTTCACCCGCTCCGGCGACACGGCCCTGCCGTTGACCATCAACTACACGATCGCCGGCACCGCGACCGGCGGCGCCGACTACGCCACGCTGACCGGCACGGCCACGTTCGCCGCCGGCAGCGCCACCGTGGTCGTGCCCGTGACCGTCACCGACGACCTGACGTTCGAAGGCCCCGAAACAGTGATCGTGACGGTCGCGGCCGGCAGCAGCTACGTCATCGGGGCCGCGCCGGCGAACACGTCGACGGTGACCATCGCCGACAACGACACCCAGCCGACAGTGTCCATCGCGGCCGACGTGAGCGTGACCGAAGGGGCCACCGCCCTGTACACGGTGACGCTGTCGAACCCGAGCACGCAGATCATCACCGTACAGGTGGATACCGCCGGCGTCACGGCCGTGCCGAACGTCGACTACACGACGAACGCCCAGCTGCTGACGTTCGCCCCGGGCCAGACGAGCCTGACGTTCAGCGTCGCGACCAATAACGACCTGCTGGACGAGGCCGACGAGACGTTCACCGTCACGCTGAGCAGCCCGACCAACGCCACCATCGACGCCGACTGCGGGACCGCGGACGGCACCATCACCGACAACGACACGGCGCCGAGCTTCACCATCGACGACGTGACGGTGGACGAGGGCGCCGGCACCGCGACGTTCACCGTCACCCTGTCGGCGGTCAGCGGGCAGACGATCACGGTCGACTACCAGACGACCGACGGGGCGGCCGTCAGCCCCGCCGACTTCACGGCGACCGCCGCCACCACCCTCACGTTCGCCCCGGGCGTCACCACCCAGACGGTCACCGTCAGCATCGCCGAAGACCTGCTGGACGAGGCCGCCGAGGCATTCACCCTCGAGCTCGTCAACGGGAGAACGTGAGCCCCGGCGACATCACCGGCGCTGGCACGATCCTCGACAACGACAACGCCCCGACGGTGTCTGTGGACGACGTGACGGTGGACGAGGCGGCCGGGACGGCGACGTCGTTCCGCGGCGGGGTGAACGTCGCCGGCGGCGACCTGGACGGCGACGGGCTGGCCGAGATCGTGACCGGGAGCGGGATCGGCGGCGGCCCGGTGCTGAAGACGTTCTCGGCGGCCGGGGCACCGGAGCTGTCGGCGACCTCGTTCGGGCCGGACAAGATCGGCGGGCAGCCGCTGCGGAACGGCATCCGGGTGGCCGTCCACGACATCGACGGCGACGGCGACGGCGACGTGATCGCCGGGAGCGGGCCGGACTACTCGGCGTCGGTGTCGCTCCGCCGCGGCACCGACCTGGCCGAGCTGTCGAACTTCCTGCCGTACGAGGCGGACGACGACGACCGGATCTTCACCGGCAGGGTGTACGTCGGCTAGAGTCGTTGGGGTGGGGTAGGAGGTTGGTGACCCGGCGTGCCCACGAGGACTCGGGGCGCCCGCCCCAGCGGGCGCCCCGGGCCACCAACCCGCTACCCCGCCCCCGAAACGGCGCAGGTCACCCGCCCACACGCGCCCAACCCGGCCAACGCCACCCATGCGCCGCGGTTTTTTGGCCCTCATCGCCTTGTTCGGTACGGACGCCGCGGCACGGGCCGCGGGGTCCAGGTTCGCCCTCGGCCCGGCGCCGCGCTGTTGGGCGCACAGTCGTCACGACCCGGACCGCGTTCGACCCGAAGCGCGGGTACGGATTCCTCACCGCACCGCCCGCGCCCGGGTCACCGGCGGTGTTCGGTGTGGCGGTCGGCGAGGGGAACCACGCCGTGACCGTCCGGTTCGGCGACCCGCCGCCGCGCGGGGTCGGCGGTGACGAGCAGGCGGGCCATTCGGGACAGGTCCGCCCGCGCCTCCGGGCTCGGCTCCGGATCGGCCGGGTGGGCGGCCGCCTCAGCCGAGCCGACGAGCGCCGATGCTTCCCCGAATGTCGGAGTCCGCAGCATCCGGTCTGGGTGGATGAGCCGATCAAACGGAACAACGCCGAGGAGATCGACCAACTCCGCCACCAGGTCCGACGGGGCTTCCTCGAACGTCACATCCACCTCGTGTCGACGGTAGATACCGTCGATCTTGGCGAGTCGTACCGCCCAAGCGGCGAGGTCCCGCAGGCTCTCGGGTGAGGGATCCGACACGTTCGCATGCGCGTTCACGGCCGCCCGTGCACGATCGCAGACGATGCCAACCCGTTCGGCAAGCTCATCAGGCGGGATCTGCCCCCGAGTAAGACCAGGTTCGATTGCGTCCCGAGCATCGTGTACGGCTCAAGGAGCGTGGGCACTTGCTCGACGACCCGCTTCTTGTGCACCGCGTGCGGCGCGCGACGCTGGAGTTCGAACCGCAGGAGGTACTCGATCGCCGTACCCGTGAGTACCGGGCTTTCGTAGACCCGTGGCACCTTCAGCGGGAAATTGCTCCACCTGACTTCCGGCCGAAAGGGCTTGAGGCGTTCGGCCACGTCCTTGACCTGGATGAAGCTCGTGAGGCTCACGGAGAGCACCCCGGAAGGCCTGGATGAGAATGGCCCTGAGCCTGAAAGGTGATCTTACGCCGTGGTCAGGGGAATGCTCGGTGACGTGAGGAGTCGAGCGTCTGCGAGCGCAGCCGTGGCGGAGTCACCCCGCATGCAGGACGGCCATGCTCCGCGGTCGTACCAGCCAGCTCCCGAACCCGGCGATCCCGCCGATGACGGCCCCGGGGAGCATCCCCATCCAGAAGTAGAAGACCGGGACGACGAACGCCTCCGTCGCCGCCGCCTCCAGACCCGGGGTAAGCCGGGCGCTCGGGAGACCGTTCACGTACCCGTCGTACCCGCCCCAGCAGGCGAGCAGAAACAGCCCCACGGTCATCCCGATTACGGCGCCGACAACGGTCCTCAGCATGGGTGGTTCTCCTGCGGTTGTAACCAGTTAACCGCACGAACCGCGAGGTGTTAACTGCCGCTGCGACGCCCTGCTGGTGCCGCTTCAGCAGGCCATCGCGTTCTCGCCCCTCGCGAAGCCGTTTGTGTGCACGGCCGCCTCGCCTCCGGCGGCGCCGGGTCCATACGGTAGGGAGACGAGGGCAGGCCGCATCACGCGAGACGGAGGCCGACCGTGCGACGCTTCGACTGGCTCCTGGTGCTCCTCTTCCCCGCGACCGCGACCGCCGCCGAGCCGAACGTCTGGGTGAAGTCCGACGCCGCCATCGAGGGTCGGCGCTGGGACGTGCCCGTCGGCTACGACGCGGCGGCGAAGCGCTTCCAGGTACTCGGCGGTCGCACGTCGTGGGGTGATTACAAGAAGGCGCGGCCGTACGACGTGCTCTCGTTCGATCCCGCCGGGACGTGGCGCAACGAACTCCCGCCCGGCGCGGCGTGGGGGCCGGAGGTCGGCCCGGTGACGGCGCCGGCGTGGACGAGCGAGGCGTGGGGCCTCACCGACGCCGCCGGCGCGACGCGCCCGAACTGGACCGTGTACGGCACCTTCTCCCTCGGCCAGAAGTACGACTACGACCCGGACTCGAAAGCCTTCTACTTCTACGCCGGCGGGTCCACGTTCCGCTACGACCCGGCGCGCCGCGAGTGGACCGACCGCAAACCCGCCGCACACCCGCAGGCGCTCGGCGGGATTCTCCTGTGGTCGTCGATGTGCTACGACCGCGCGGCGAAGAAGTTCGTCCTCTTCGGCGGCGGCAACGTCCCCACCGAGCGCGGCGACCCCGGCACGTGGACGTACTCGCCCGCCGACAACCGCTGGGAGCCGGTGAAGACCAACAAGCAGCCGCCGGCGCGCGCCAACTCGCGCCTCGCCTACGACCCCGTCGCCCGCAAGGTCGTGCTCTTCGGCGGCGACAAGCTGAACGAACTCGTCGCCGACACGTGGGTCTTCGACACCGCCACCGGCACCTGGGACGAGCGCCGCCCGACCGTCTCACCGACGCCCCGCGCCGGGCACGCGCTGCTGTGGCTGCCGAAGGCGCGGAAGCTGCTGCTCCTCGGCGGGTACACCTACACCTCGACCACCGAGTACGTCGCCCCACTGTACCGCCCGCTACCGCTCGAGGCGTGGACGTTCGACGCCGCCGCCGACAGGTGGGAACTCGTCGGCCGCTGGTCGCGCCCCGCCGACGGTCCCGTCGGCCCGGCGAACGTCTTCCTCTCGGCCGCGGTCGACGAGAGCGACACCGTACTCGCGCTCGACGCGCAGAACCGCGCGTGGACGTGCCGGATCGACGCGTCGAAGCCCGACCCGGCCGCCGCCGTGGCCTTCGGCGCGAGCTCGGGTGCGACCGTGCGCCGCACCGGCTCGCACGACCCGGCGTGGTACGTCGAGGGCGTTCCCGCCGCCGACCCGGCGGCGGTAGCGGCGGACCTCGCGGCGCTGCCGGCGAACCGCTGGGTGGCGCGCGCGACGCCGAAGCGGCCGCTCATGAACATGGACTGGGGCTCGGCGGTGTTCGACACCCGCCGCGACAAGATCGTGCGCTTCTCCGGCGGGCACTCGGCGTACAGCGGCACCGCCCCGCAGGTGTACGACGTGACGACCGACCGCTACTCGATCCCGTTCGCGCCGGAGTACCCGACCGAGTACGTGTACAGCAACGACCAGGTGAACGGCGAGTGGAGCTTCGGCCGCAACCCGTGGATGGCCGGCCACACCTACAAGTCCACCGGCTACGACCCAAACCTGCGGGCGTTCGTGTTCGCCCCGCACGACTACACGTACTACTTCGACCCGGACGCGAAGGCGTGGTCGCGCTCGGCGGCGAAGAACCCGTACCGCCCGAACTTCTACACGGTCACCGTGTGCGCCACGCCGGCCGGCGCGGTCGTGTGGGCCGACGACCGCACGACCGGGAAGGCCGGCTTGTGGCGCCTCGACGACGCGCGCGCGTGGCAGCCGCTGCCGCTGCGCGGCGAGTTGCCGGCGAAGTCGGCGGACCGGCACGGCCTGGCGCACGACACGAAGCGCGACCGGCTGCTGTTCTTCAGCGACACCGGCCCGAAGAAGGGGAACGTCGCCGCATACGACGTCAAGACCGGCGAGGCGAAGTGGCTCGACCCGGCGGGGACAGGTCAGGCGCTCGTCCACTGCCGCGAGACGGCGTACCTGCCGGAGCTCGACTGGGTGCTGATCGGCGGCCGCGTGCGCGACGAGCCCGGCGGCTGGCGCTGGCTGGCCTACGACTGTGCGGCGAACGCCTGGGTGTCGGTCGAACTCCCCGGCGACGACCCGGTCGGCCGGGCGGGGGCGTTCAACAACTCGATGGGCCTGATGTACGACCCGGCGCGGAAGCTCGTGTGGGCGGTCGGCCAGCACAGCCACGTCCACGCGCTGCGCCTCGACCGCGCGACGGCGCGCGTGACGCCGCTGCGGTGACCTCGAGCGTCATGCGGCGCTACTACGGCGTCAAAACTACCGGAAGTTACGGTAGCGCCGTAACGCGCCTGGGGGTGTCGCCTCAGGGCTTCCCGGCGGGCGGTTCGTCCCCTCCCTCGGTGTACGCCGTTGGTGTACGATTACCGACGGCCCCCTCGAGCGTTCGGGAGGATTCTTGATCTCCCTCATCACCCGCGGTGATTCGAGCCGGCGTGAATTCCTCACGGCCGGGGGGCTGACGGCACTCGGGCTGACCGCCGGCGACCTGACCCGCCTTCGCGCGGCCGCGCCCGCCGAGCGGCCCCGCGCCACCTCGTGCGTGTTCCTGTTTCTGTTCGGCGGGCCGAGCCAGATCGACCTGTGGGACATGAAGCCGGGTGCGCCGGACACCGTCCGGGGCGAGTTCACCCCGACCCGTACGGCGGTGCCCGGCGTACACGTGTGCGAGCACCTGCCGGGACTGGGGCGGGTGCTCGACAGGGTGTGCCTCGTCCGGTCGATGACTCACCGCATGAACGTCCACGGCCCGGCGTGCAGCGAGGTGTTCAGCGGCCGCCCGTACTTCACGGCCCCGGTCACCGACCAGGCGAGCCGGGAGGATTGGCCCGCTCTCTCGGCGATGGTCACCCGGTACGGCCGAGAGGGCGGCGCCGTCCCGCGGTCGGTGGTCCTGCCGTGGTACCTCCAGTTCCCCGGTCAGCCGAAGCGGATCGCGGGCCAGACCGGCGGCCGAATGGGCGAGCGCCACAACGCCTTCCTGGTGGACGGCGACCTGGGCCGCGCCGACTTCGCGATCGACGGGCTCGACCTCCCGGAGAGTGTGTCGGGCGGCCGACTCCGGGACCGGCGGGCGCTCCTGGACCGGCTGGAACGCGGCTCGGCCGTCCGGCCGCCGTCGGAAGGGTTTGACGGCGACCGGCGGGCGGTGTTCGACCTTCTCGGGAACCGCGCCGGCGCCGCGTTCGACCTCGGTCGCGAACCCGCCCGCGTCCGCGAAGCGTACGGGCGCACGACGGTCGGGCAGAGCCTACTCCTCGCACGGCGGCTGGTCGAGGCGGGGGTGTCGCTCGTCACCGTGAACTGGCAGGACGAGACGAAGGTCGACGGCACGAACACCTGTTGGGACACGCACCAGGACAACTTCGCCAAGCTGAAAACGCTGCTGTGCCCGACCTTCGACCGGGCGTTCCCGGCGTTCGTCGAAGACCTGCACGCCCGCGGGCTGCTCGAAACCACGCTGGTCGTGGCGGTGGGCGAGTTCGGCCGCACCCCGAAGCTCGGCCAGTTCACCCAGAGCAGCAACACCCGCGCAAGCGGGCGGGACCACTGGCCGCACGCGTTCACCGCCCTCCTGGCGGGCGGCGGGGTCGCCGGCGGGCGGGTTCACGGGGCGACGACGCGCGACGCCGGGTACGTGGCCGACGCGCCCGTCACCCCGGCCGACCTCGCGGCAACGATCCTTCGTCACCTCGGCATCGACCCGGCCCGGCGGTACGAAGACGAGTTCCAGCGGCTGCACCACCGCCTGAGCGATGGCGACCCGATCGGCGGGCTGGGGTAGGCGGCACGGCCCAGAGAGGAGGCCGGGGTCACCGCGACTTCGCCCCGATCAACCGGTAAAGGGCCGCGTCGGTGCGGACGATCAGACTGTCCCCGACCCCCGCCGGGGTGGCGTGAATCCGCCCGGCGAGTTGGTTCCGGCCGAGCTCGACGTACTCGTCCGCGGCCCTGAAGATCACGGCCTTCCCGTCGTCGGCGAACGCGTAAACCGAGTCCCCCCGGGCGAGCGGCGACGCGGTGTAACTGCCGGGCAGCCGTTCGGTCCACTTCGGGGTTCCCGTCCGGGCGTCCAGGCAGGTCGCCACTCCCTGGTCCGACACCATGACCAGGCGATCCACCACCACGATCGGGGACGGGACGTTCGGCACGCCCTTCTTGTACCGCCACGCGACGTGGGTGTCGGTCACGTCCCCCCGGCCGTCCGGGCGTATGGCGGTCAACTCGTGGGAGAAGTACCCGCTCGACACGTACACCAGCCCGTGCGCGAACACCGGCCGGGGGACGTTCGAGAAGCCGGTGTAGGCGACCCGCCAGAGCTCCGCGCCGGTGTCCGGGTCGTAGGAGTAGACGCAGTGGGCGCCCGGGATGACCACCTGGTCCCGCCCGCCGACGGTGATGACCAGCGGGGTCGAGAACGCTCGCCGCTCGTTGGGCGCGCGTTTCGCGGCCGCCGGGCGGTCGGTCTTCCAGGCCACGGCTCCGGTGGCCGCGTCCAAGGCGACGACGAACTGGGCGTCCGCCCCGTCGCACGGCAGGATGACCCGGTCCTTGTACGGGACCGGGGAACTCCCCGGGCCGGTCTCGTAGTTCACCTTGAACGCGGCGGTCCGCCAGACCACCTTGCCCGTGGCTGCGTCCACGCACCCGACCCCGTCGCTCCCGAAGGAGGCGATCACCCGGCCGCCGACGACGGCCGGGGTCGGGGACGCCGGCGTGTTCCGGGCGTGGAGCGGAACCAACTCGGCGACCGCGAACACCTCGACGTCGTGCCGGACCGCGCCGGATTGGAGATCCAATCCCACCACGCGTAGGCTGTGCCCCCCGCCGGCGGCGGGAACGGCGGTGGTCACCCACACCTTCCCGCCGGCGATCACGGGCGACGACCACCCCTTGCCCGCGAGTGGGGTCTTCCAGGCGACGTTCTTTCCCTCGCTCCACTCGTGCGGGACGGCCCCGGCGACGTGCCCCTGCCCGTCCGGCCCCCGGAACTGCGGCCACGGTGACCGGTCTTGGCCCGGCCCGGCGGACGCAACCACGCCGGCGGCCACCGCCGCCCCGACGAGCGGTATCAGATACGACCTCATCGCGGGCCTTTCCGACGGGCGCCGGCTCGGGGGAACGAAACGCGGGTTCCGATGGCAGGATTTGAACTGTCCCACGTCGCGCGGTTACCGTCAAGCCGCATCCCGACTGGAGTTCACCCACTGTCGGTGGGCAACGTGGGGTGTGGGTGAAGCCGTGCACGGAGCAGGGTGGCGACCCAGTTGAACCGGTAGGTCACCGGCTTCCGCAACCGCCACGGGTGGTTCATCCGGACGGCTCGGAACCGGTCGAACGACGCCTCACCCCACAGATTCAGCCACCAGAACGCCCACGCCACCAGCCACAGCAACCGCCGGTCTGGTTAGCGTGGCTGGCCATGGGGGCGGTCGTCGCCGCGCTGCGGGCGTGGGCGGTCGTCGAGGCCATGAATGTGATGGGGCCAGAGACAGTGGACTTCGCCGTGGCGCTCGTCATGACCGCCATTTTCGCGTCGGTCCATCTCCAGCGGCTTGCGCGGGTGGTGGGTGAGCACGAACGCTGTGCAGCGGTACGGCGGGGTGTCGCCCCCCTTCAATGATTCGTCCTGCCACGCACCGCGGACCGGGCCGAACATGTTCCGCCCCAGCAGCCACGCCCCGACGTTGTCGAAGCCCCTGGCGACCAACCGGTCATGCACGCCGGTGTCACCCCCGTCCTGGCGGAACATTTGCCGGAACGAACGGGTGGTAAACGCCCACCCGTGGAGGGCCGTGCCACCCACCCCGAGCGGGTTCTCCAGGCTCAGGTTGGCCCTCGCGCCGAACCCGTCAACCGAGATGGTGAAGCTCTCGACCCGCACACGCGACATGGGATCGACCCTCCCTGCAACTCGGCTCAGTCCGACGGGAGCATCCGGGGGTTACCCCAGGTCGTGGGCAACGACGACGATGTCGTTGGGCTTGCGTGCGGGTTGGGCCGCGGCGGCCTCGGCGGTCGTGGCAACGAGCGCGAGTGGGAGGAGATTACGGACCACGTGCGGGCTCCGGAAAGTGCGGTTGATGTGCGCCGGAACCGCGCGCACCGCCAGCGCGCAATCCCTCACGACACGAAGCCTACCCCGTCGCCGCCGTGTGCGGCCGAGACAACAGGAGTAGTTAGCCGTTGACCGAAACCGCGGACCGGTGCACACTGAAACTCGTACCGCCAGCCGCCGATTTCGGGAGCGATGTGCGGGCCGCCCGCCCCCTTCCCCGACTCGTCCACAGCGCCCCCTGGCCGGACACGTGGTTGCCATGCGACGACTCATCCCCTCCGGAATCGCCCTGGCCCTCGTGGCGGTGGTCGCGCCGGCCGCCGCCGCCGACCCGGACCCGACGACGGTCACCCGGCTGATCGACGGCGCGGTGACGAAGCGGCTCGGCGCCGAAAAGCTGACCGCCTCGCCGGCCGCGTCCGACGCCGAGTTCCTGCGGCGCGTGTCGCTCGACATCGCGGGCACGATCCCGTCCCCGGACCGCGTCGCGGCCTTCCTCGCCAGCCCCGACCCCGACAAGCGCCGCAAACTCATCGACGAGCTGCTCGACTCGCCCGGCTACGCCCGCCGGATGACCGACATCTGGTCGGGGCTGCTCATCCCGAACACGGCCGCCGCCGCCCGGCAGAAGCACGACCCGATGGCGACGTGGCTGCAGACCCGGTTCGCGGCGAACGTGCGGCTCGACGCGCTCGCCCGCGGCGTGCTCACCGCCGGCGGCTTGCAAGACGAGAACGGGGCCGTCACCTTCTACCTCACGCACGAGTCGGTGGACGAGATCACCGACCGCGTCAGCCGCGTGTTCCTCGGCGTGCAGATCCAGTGCGCCCAGTGCCACAAGCACCCGTTCGGCGACTGGACCCAGGCCGAGTACTGGGGCATGGCCGCGTTCTTCACGAAGGTCAAGTCGGTCTACGTGCGGGAGGGGGCCGTCCAGAAGTACGGCGCCCGCGAGGAAGTGACCGCGACGAAGGCGAAGGCGTTGCTCATGGTCCCGCCGTCGGCGAAGGCGGCCGCGCCGACGTTCCTCCGCGGGGCGAAGGCGGCCGTGCCGGCCGACGGGCCGTACCTGCCGGCCCTGGCGGACTGGGTCGCGTCGCCGGACAACCCGTACTTCGCCCGCGCCGGTGTGAACCGCGTGTGGTACCAGTTCTTCGGCCGCGGGCTCGTCACCCCGGTCGACGACATGACCGACGACAACGCGCCGTCGCACCCCGAGTTGCTGGCCGCGCTCGCGAAGGAGTTCGCGGGCAGCGGGTTCGACCTGAAGCACCTCGTCCGCGGCATTTGCAACAGCGCGACGTACCAGCGTACGAGTAAGCCCGCGGCGGGGAACGCGGCCGACATGACGCTCTACAGCCACGCCGCCGTCCGCGTGATGACGCCGTTCCAGCTCAACGACTCGCTGGAGTCGGTGTTCGCACTCGCCGACAACGAGAAGACGCCCCCCCCGACCGACGCGACGCGGAAGACGAAGGCCGGCGAGCGCGGCCGGTTCGTGGCGTTCTTCCGCGGCGAGGACGACCCCGACCCGACCGAGTTCCAGGCCGGCATCCCGCAGGCGCTCTACCTGATGAACTCCGGCCACCACTACCGGATCGCGAAGGCCGCGAACGAGGTCGTGGCGCGACTGAAGACATCGGAGGCGGTTGTCGAGCGGCTGTTCCTGGCGACGCTCTCGCGCCCGCCGACCGCGGCTGAGATGGGCGCGATGACCTCGCACGTCGCCCGCGCGACCGACAAGCGCACGGCGTACCACGACATCCTCTGGGCGCTCGTCAACAGCACCGAGTTCATCAGCAATCACTGATCTCCGAGGCTACGATGCCGTCATTCCGCACTCCCGTGAGCCGTCGCGCCGCGCTGCGCCTCGCGCTCGCCGGCGGGTCGCTCACGGGCTGGCTGCCGGTGCTCGCGGCGCGGCCGGCGGCGGCGACCGCCCGCGCCCGGGCGTGCATCGTCCTGTGGATGGACGGCGGGCCGCCGCACACCGACACGTTCGACATGAAGCCGGACGTGGCGGAGTGCGGCGTCTACAAGGACATCCCGACCGCCGTCCCCGGCATCCGCGTCAGCGAACTGCTGCCGAAGTTCGCGGGGCAGATGACCCACGCCGCGGTCGTCCGCGGGATGAGCACGGTCGAGAACGAGCACCTCCGCGCCCGCGTCCACCTGCGGACCGGGTACCGGTCGGGCCAGGGCGGGCTCACGTACCCGAGCCTCGGGTCGATCGCGTCCGAGTCGATCGGCGAGCCGGACTTCCCGGTCCCGAGCTACGTCGCGGTCGCCGACGTGCGCGACCGGAGCCACGGCCCCGGGTTCCTCGGCCCGCGGCACCAGCCGCTGTTCGTCCAGGATCCGAAGCGCGGGGTCGAGAACCTGCGGGCGATGGTGCCGCCGCCGGCCGTGGACGGGCGGCTCGGCCTGCTCGACGAACTCGAGCGCGGGTTCGCCGGCGAGTACCAGGTACCGTTGAGTCATACGCACCGCAGCGTCTACGAGCGTGCCGTCCGGCTGATGCGGACCGAGAAGGCGCGGGCGTTCGACCTCACGCTGGAACCGCTCAAGACCCGGGCAGCGTACGGCGAGAGTTCGTTCGGCCAGGGGTGCCTCCTCGCGCGGCGGCTGGTGGAGACCGGCGTGAAGTACGTCGAGGTCGGGCTCGGCGGGTGGGACACGCACTTCGAGAATAACGAGGCCGTGAAGCGCCTGTGCGGTACGCTTGACCAGTCGATGACGACCCTCGTTACCGACCTGAAACTCCGCGGGATGCTCGACAGCACGCTGGTGATCTGGATGGGCGAATTCGGCCGCACGCCGACGTTCAAGGGGAAGGGCCGCGACCACTACGCGCGGGCGTGGTCCACGGTGTTCATGGGCGGCGGGGTGAGGGGCGGGCGCGTGATCGGCCGGACCGACGCGTCCGGGGCGACGGTCGCCGACCGGCCGGTGAGCGCCGCCGACTTCTTCGCCACCGTCTGCGAGTTGCTCGGCATCGACTACGAGACCGATCGCGACACCCCCGGCGGCCGCCCGCTCCCGCGGGTGGAGAAGAGCGGGAAGCCGGTCCGGGAACTGTGGACGTGAGACCCCGTTACCGGACCGGCGTCGGCAGCCGCGCGCCCGTGTCGCGGAGCCACCTCCCGAGCTGCGCGTCGAGCGCCGCGGCCACGTCCGGCCGCTCCCCCGACAGGTTTCGCGCCTCGCCGATGTCGTTCGACAGGTCGAACAGCTCGACCGAGTTGTCGTCGTAGCGGCGGATCAGCTTGTACGGCCCGGAGCGGACGGCGCCGCCCGGGCGGTTCCCTTTGTGCCAGGCGAAGTGGGGGTAGTGGAAGAACAGGGCGCCGCGGTCCGGCTTCTTCCCCTGCAGCGTCGGTCGCAACGACACGCCGTCGATCACCTCACTCGCGCCCGGCCGCACGCCCGCCGCGTCGAGGATCGTGGCGGACAGGTCCGTGCTCACCACCGGCGTGTCGTCGGTGCCGCCGGCCGCGGCGACGCCCGGCCAGCGGACGACGAGCGGCACCCGCAGCCCGCCTTCGTACAGGTCGCCCTTGCCCGATCGCAACGGGCGGTTGTCGGTCGCCCCCTCCCACCCGCCGTTGTCGCTGGTGAAGATCACGAGGGTGTCGCGGCCGATCCCCAGCCGGTCGATCTCGTCGAGCACCCGGCCGACCGCCCGGTCGGTCGCCTCGACCTGGGCGCCGTACACCGGGTTCTTCAGCCCCGGCCCCTCGCGGCCCCGGCAGCGTGCCACCAACTCCGCCGGCGCCTCGAACGGGTAGTGGACGTTGTAGGTCCAGAAGCAGACGAACATCGGCTTCGCGCGGTTCCCGCGCAGGAACGCGATCGTCTCGTCCGCGAGCCGGTCGGTCAGATACTCGCCCGCTTTCCGCGGGCGGATCGCGGGGATGCGGTACGGGTCGAAGTACGTCGGCGGCCCGCCGAGCCCGCACCCGCCGACGTTCACGTCGAACCCCTGGTGCTCCGGCCAGAAGGCCGGGCCGCCGGCGGCCGGGTCGGTCGGGTCGAGGTCGCCCGACAGGTGCCACTTGCCGAAGAAGCCGGTCGCGTACCCGGCCGCCCGGAGGCGCTCGGCGATGGTGACGGTCGCGAGCGGCAGCACGTGTGCGGCGGGCGGCGGTTGAACTTTCCGGTTCTGGGGCCAGAATTGCGGGCCGTCCTTCCCGTGCTGGGTGATGCCGAGCCGCGCCGGCGTCTGCCCGGTGATGAGGGCCGCGCGGGTCGGCGAGCATACCGGCGACGCCGCGTACGCGTTCGTGAACCGCACCCCCTGCTTGGCCAGCGCGTCGATGCGGGGCGTGTGGAGGCGGGTGTTCCCCTGGCACGCGAGGTCCATCCACCCCAGGTCGTCGACGACGACGACGAGCACGTGCGGGGGCGCGGCCCGGGCGGCCCCCGCCGCGGGGAAGGCGATCAGGGCGAGTACGGCCAGAGCCCGACCGACCCGGACGACGTGGTTCATGGCGGTTCCTGATCGGGTCCGAGAAGTCCGTCGCGTCGCCAGTTCGTGGGCGGGCGGGCCGCTACTCCACGACCAGTTCGCCGTTCATCACCATCCAGTGCCCCGGGAAGGAGCACAGGAAAGGATACCGGCCCGGTGCCGCCGGCGCGCGGAAGTGAATGTCGGTGCTCCCCAGCGGAGGCACCACGTCGGTATACGCGAGCACGTCGGCCGACTTCGGCACGTAGTTCCGCGCCACCGCGTCCGGGTCGGCGATCAGCCGGTTCGCCAGTTCGCCGACCGTCTTCAACGTACCCGGCTTCACCAGCACCCAGTTGTGCGGCACCACGTCCGGGTTGCGGAACGTCAGCTTCACCGCCTCGCCGGCTTTCAAGCGGACGAGCGGCGTCGCGAAGGTCAGATTCTTCCCCGCCTCGACGCGCACGTTGCGGGCGTTCGGGATCGGCGCGCGCCACGGGTTCGGCTCCCGTTTCCCGGCGGCGGCGAGGTCGGCCAGGATCGGGTGCGCCGCGACGGGCCGGTCCGACTCGCGGTAGTTCGGCAGGTCGCGGAACGGCTCGCCGAGCTTGTGGACCGTCACGAACAAGTCGCACGTCCGGTCCGCCGCGACGCCGACGTTCAGGTGTAACTGGCTGACCGGCTGCAGGTCGGGCATCTCCAGGAAGAGCGTGTGGCCGCCGGGGAGGAGGCGGGCGGAGGCGATCGGAACGGGGTCGTGGCCCGGCACGCCGTAGTGGCTCGGCGAGAACTCGCGCGACCCGTAGCCCGGGCCGTAGCGGTAGTTCCAACACTGGGCGAAGTGGCGGTCGGCGCGCTCGACGACCGCCCGGTCCAGAGGTTGCGTGAACTCGACGAGCACGCCGTTGCGGTGGACGTGGAACCGGCGCGGCAGCTGGACCGGGTCGCCGGTGTACCGGACGCGCTGGAAGCAGCCGTCGGCGGCCGAGTAGGAGGCCCAGCCGGACATGCCGGTGACGTACAACTGCCCGTCGGTCGGGTGGAACCGCCCGCGGTGGACGCCCGAGCGGAAGTCGCCGGGGAGCGGCACGACCGCGCCCTGTGGCTGCCCGTCGACCTCGTCGCGGAGCAGCAGGAAGTGGCTGGCCGTGCCGAACGACAGGTGGACGCGCTGGCCCTGGACCGGCCCCCACTTGCGGCCGGCGACGAATACCTGTCCGCCGCTCGAGTTGTCGAGCCCGCGCGGCAGGTACGCCAGCGGCAGCGCCGGCGGCTTCCCCCCGCGTGGCCCGCCGTAGCCGAAGTGCGGCGGGACCTTCGCGCCCGGCGGCACTTCGCAGACCATCGACGCCGGCGTCCACTCCCCCTCGGAGCACGGCACCGTGATGGTGCCGCCCGGCACGAGGCCGAGGCCGTCCGGGTTGCGGAAGCCGGTGGCGAGCACCTCGACGCGCTTGCCGTCCGGCGAGACGCGCAGCAGCCCCTGGTTGCCCGAGGCGGTGTAGAAGTTCCCGGCGGCGTCGCGCTCGAGCCCGCAGATGTAGTCGTGCCCGGCCGGCGAGGTGACGTAGGCGTTCGAGAAGCACTCGTAGAAGTCGGCCTCGCCGTCGGCGTTGCGGTCGTGGAGGCGCGTGATCTGGTCACGCCCGAGGACGTACACGGACCCGTCCCCGACCACCAGGCCGAGGGCGTGGTGCAGCCCCGCCGCGACGCGCCGCCAGCGCACGTTCGCGAGCGCGTCGTCGAGCCCGTCTACCCGCCACACGTCGCCCTGCATCGTACAGACCGCGGCGGACCCGTCGGGGAAGAAGTCGTGCCCGCCGAAGTGCATCAGGGCGTTCCAGGGGTTCTGGAACGGCGGCGGGATCGTGTCCACGGCGTACGGCCGGCCGGTGCCGCGCTCGCCCGCGGCGGCGAGCACCTGGGGCCATTGTGGTCGGCCGCCGCGGGTGAGGTGGGCCAGCGGGTGCCGGTCGGCGGGGGCGACCACACGCACGAACTTGCCATCCTCCACCCACGGGGCGTCGAGCATTTCGACGCCGCCGAGGCGGTAGGCGAAGATCGTGCGGGTGCCGTGGCGGTAGAACCCGCGGTACGCGACCGGCTGCGTCACCTTCGTGCGCTCCGGCGGCGGGAGGACGTGCCCCACGGGCTTGAGCCCGTCGAGGAAGCCGGCGCGGAACTCGCTCGTCTGGACGAACCCGCCCGTCCACACGGCCTCGTACTGGAGCGTGTCCGGGTTGAAGCACGCGGCCAGCTCGCCGTCCTCCCCGAGTCGCACGCACACCCCGCGCGGGACGACCAGGGGGCCCGACCGGAAGACGCCGCACTGGAGTGAGCCGAGGTCGGTCTTGTTCCACCGGCCGTTCTTCCAGGTGGTGTCGTTCTGGTTCCCCCAGTGGCCGAACCCGCCGCCGTCGATCCCGGGCCACTCGGGGAGGAGCAGCGGCAGCGGCCGCCGGCCGCGGAAGTGGTTCGCCTCGCGGGTGTAGAAGTCGTACACCCGGTCGCGGTTCACCGGGTGCGCCCGGTTCGGCCACTCGTCCGGCCGCAGCGGCGCGCGCGGGTAGTCGAACTTCACCGGCTCGTGGGACAGGGCTTCGAGCCCATCGGCCTTCCCGAGGTCCAGGAGGTAGCGGACGAGGTCGCGGCGCTGGTCCGGTGTCATCCCCGCGGTCAACCCTGCGGGCATGAGCGAGCCGACATCGCGCCGCGTCTCGATGTCCGCCTTCGGGACGCGGTGGGCCTTGCCGGCGGCATCCGTGAGCACGAGTTCCGCCTTCGTCTCCTCCTTCACGACGCCCTGGAGGGCGCGCCCGTTGGCGTCCACGACGGCGACGGCCTTGAACGCGGGGTGGACCGTCCGGCTCGGCCAGAACACCGCCTCCACGACCGCCTCGGGCGGGATACAGTTCCCGACCTTCGAGAGGTCCGGTCCGACCTCACCGCCCCGCCCGCCGACCTTGTGGCAGGAACCGCATGCCGATGTGGCCGCGGCGAAGACGCCGGCCCCCCGCCGGGCGTCGCCGCGCGCCCGCGCATCGGCCGCCAGTTCTCGAACCAGCGTGTCGGAGTAGGCGGGCGTCCCGTCCGGCCCGAACGCCAGCCGGAACGGGTCGCGTTGCGGGGGTGGAGTGTCCGGTCCGGGTGCGACCACGGCCAGTCCGAGCAGCAAGTTCGCGAGCGGAACCCACCGGGGCATGACACGATTCCCTGTGCGAGGCCGAACATCCGAGCCCGCCGCCCGGGCCAGACGCATCGACGATCGCCCCGCCTGCTTAAGCTCCGAGGCGTTCAAGTCTACTACCACAGCCCTACCGCGGGAGGGCTCCGATTGCCCCATCTCCGTGGCATTCCTCGCACGCCATCACTCGCCTTGCAACGGCCGATCGTGCCGCGGCCTGCTGAAGCGTAGGATTCGCCCCAGCCGGCGACCGCTGCGACAGCAAGTGCCGGGTGCACACGTGCTTCACCACGGCGATGGCCGCGGGGGCGAACCGCCGCGCCTCGGCCAGCCCGCCCCGGCGCCCCCACCCGCCTCTCGCCAGTACCACGACACCGGCGGCGACCTCACGGCTTGCCGACCGAACCCGCCCCAGGGCTTATCTCCCGGTGGACCGCCCAAGCAGCCTCCTGCATCCGCCGCGCGAGCGCCGGGGGGACGGTGTCCTCGCCCTCCTTCTGCACCCGGGCCGTCAGCCCGACCGGGGTGAGACCGGTCAAGGCGGCATACAACGTGCATGCGTACAAGTAGGACCCGGCCTTCCCGGGGTGAGCCTTGTCCGGGTCGTACAGGGCCAGCCGCTCGTCCGCGGTCGGCTCGGCCCCCCAGTACGTCAGCCACGCCTTCCCGGCCGCGGCGAGCGGCACCTTCAGGTCCGCGGCCGCCTTCGCCTGCGGGTCGTGTAGGTCGCGGAACCCCTGCGGGTAGCGGGAGCTGACGGACGCGGTGGCGAGCAGGACCGCCTTCCCGCCGTACTGCCGCACGAGGGCGGTGAACAGCCGGGCGTGCTTCTCGAAGCTGTCGGGCTGAATTGTGTAGATGTCCTGGAGGACGACGAAGTCCCACTTCCCCTCCGCGATCCGCGCCCGGGCGGTCCCCTTGCCGTCACCCTTGTTCCAGTGGGACTCCAGGCTGGCCCCGCCGGCGACGGCCCGGTCGGCCGTGACGCGGGGGCGGTCGGCCGGGGCGGACGCGGCCAATAGCTCGACCATCCGCGGCAGGTCGTTGTAGTACACCTGGCTGTTCCCCACGAACAACACCCGGAGCGGCCGCGGCGGGGCCTTCTCCTGGGCGGCGGCCGGCAGGGCGGTCAGGACGGCGGCGAGCAGCGCGGTCGCGGTGCGGGTCACGGCGGTACTCCGGGGAACCGCCCATTCTCCCACGTCCGGGCTGCCCGGTCGAGTGCGTCGGAGAGGCGTGGTGGTATACTCGCCCCGCCGCGACCGAGCTCCGGAGCCGCCGATGGACCGCCGCCGCTTTCTCTCCGCGATTCCCGCCCTTCCCACGGCCGCGGCCGCGGCCGCCCAGCCGCCGGCGGCCCCGCCCGCCGACCCGCCCCGCGTCCTGTCACCGACCGGGGCCGACCTCGGCACCCTCGCCGCCGAACTCGAACGGGTCGCCGCCGCCACCCGATACAGCCTGCGCTTCCCGAACCCGCGGTTCCCCGCCTTCGCCGAGTACCGCACCGCCGCGCGGGCCGCGGTCCTCGACGCGCTCGGCTACTTCCCGGACAAGGTCGAGCCCCGGCCGGAGGTCACCGACCGCGTGGACCGCAGGGACCACGTCCGGGAGCGGGTGCTGTTCAACACGTCGCCGGCGTCGCGCGTGCCGGCCTACGTCCTCGTCCCGAAGGGGCTGAAGGGGCCGGCTCCCGCGGTCATCGACCTCCACTCCCACGGCGGGATGTTCCTCTTCGGCAAGGAGAAGGTCATCGACCTGGGGCCGAACCACCCGGCGATGACGGAGTATCACCGCACCAACTACGACGGGCGGCCGACCGCGACGGAACTGGTACGCCGGGGGTACGTGGTGGTGACCATCGACGCGCTGATGTTCGGCGAGCGGCGGGTGGTGGTGGACGCGGACGCGGCCGCCGGGTGGGACCGCTCCCAGTATACCCCCGACGACGTGCGGCGGTTGAACGCGGTGTGCCGCGGGAAGGAATCGACGGTGGTGAAAGGGCTGACCCTCGCCGGCGCGACGTGGCCCGGGGTGGTCGCGTGGGACGACATGCGGACGGTCGATTACGTCGCCACCCGGCCGGACGTGGACCCGAAGCGGATCGGCTGCCTGGGCATCTCGATGGGCGGGTATCGGGCCGCCTACCTGACCGCCCTCGACGACCGCATCACGGCCGGGTGCGTGGTCGGGTTCATGTCGGCCGTCCCGCCGATGCGGAAGGCGCACCTGGACACCCACTCGTTCGTCCACTTCCTCCCGGGCCTCCACCGGCTGATGGACTTCCCCGACCTGGCCGCGCTCGCCGCCCCGCGGGCGCTGCTCGTCCAGCAGTGTCGGCAGGACCGCCTCTTCCCGCCCGAGGGGATGACGGCCGCCGTGGACCGGATCGCCGAGGTGTACCGCGCGGCCGGGAGTGCGCGGCAGTTCGAGCGGCGGTTCTTCGACGAGCCACACCGCTTCACCCGGGCGATGCAGGACGACGCGTTTACCTGGCTCGACCGACACCTCAAGGCGTAAACCCCTCACCGGCCGCGGTCCGCGTCCCCCTTCGGCAGCCGGCCGATCACGGCGGTCAGCGCCTTCACAGTGTCGTCGTAGGTGGTCGCGTGGCCGCCGTCGGGGCGGAAGAACTCCGAGAGGTCGGTTCCCGAGAGCGGCGGGATCTTGCCGACGACGTGCTCGGGCTCCCGACGGGTCGCCTCGTCCCACACCAGCCGCAGGGTGCCGGCCCGCACCGCCGACAGTACGCGGGCGGCGTCGCTGCCCGGGTTGAACCCGGCCGCGACGAACAGGTTCGTGTCCACGACGACGGACGACCCAGGTGGCACCGGCATCTCCGATGCTGACCGCGGAGGCGAGGTACATTCCTCTCCCGTCCCGCGACCATCAGTCGGCTACAACGGGCTGGGGCGCGGCCCCACCGGCATCGGTTCTGTGGCCCGTGACTGTGCGGTTGGGGTCACGGGAGCGTGCATTTGCCGTCGTGCAGAGGAAGGAGGCGAAGAGGGTGGAAACGAAACCGCCCCGGATCAACCGGGGCGGGGGTTTGGTGCAGAGTTTGGTGCACTCGGCACGTGCACCTTTCTAAATCCCTTGCTTTTCTAGTATGCCCGACAGGAGTTGAACCTGTAACCTTCGGCTCCGGAGGCGGAAGGGACAACGCCGAAATCGCCACGCTTCCAAGCAATTCCGCCACTACCTCCGCGCCCGGAGCAGCACCGGGAGCAGCAGCCGACCCAGAGTTGGCGGCACTCGTCGCGGCGTGGCCGAACCTCCCCGGTCACATCCGCGCCGCGATCCGGGCGCTGGTCGGTGCAGCAACGAAGGGGTGAACGGCTGGCTGGGTGGGAACATATCCACCATGTCCACCATCGCCACCGGCAGCGGGCTATCGCTCCACTGCGGCCCCCCACCCCCCTTTGCGGGTCCTTCCATAGGGGGGTGGTCTCTTGCTACCGCACCCGGAATAGTCGGGCTCCGGGACACACTTTACTTCGTCACCCTCACGCCGCGGGAGACCGCTCATGCCGACGTATTCCGACCGCGCCCGCGCCACCGTCGAGGGTCGCCGTCGGGAAGTGTTCCGCGCCTGGCTGGCGGCACTCCCGGCGGGAGGGTGGTCCGGCACGGCCGGCGATCTGTCCGACAAGTTGACTGCGTTCCTGGCCGGGCACCCGCCGCGGTTCGGGACGAGCTTCCCGACCGGCGCGGGCGTGTCGCCGTGGCTACGCGGTGTCGCGGACGAGATCGGCGCCGCGGGCCGGCAGTTGCGGTTCACCCGCACCAAGCGCGAACGGCTCATCACGATCGGCCCCCGCGGCTGATGATGCTGAGAAATGCTGAGCGAGTCGGCGTCCTCAACCGGTCGGGCAAGCGCCGTCTCGCGCGGCGTCGCCGACGGAGCCGCAGCCGCGACCTTGCGACGCCGGTGGGCGACCCGTACCCTCGCATCGTCCCGCCGCCCCGGTGCCGCCATGCCCGACCCCGCCCCGCCGTCGTCGTGCGTCGTCCTCGTCCCGGTCGGCGGGGCAATCGACCCCGGGTGCGACGACGCCCTCCGCGAACTGGAGCGCCGCGGGCACCCGGTGTGGCGGGTCCGCGGGTACTCGGCCGTGGACGCCGCCCGCAACCAGATGGCCACCGACGCCCTCGCCCAGGGCTACGACGAGCTCATGTGGATCGACTCCGACGTGGCCTTTGACCCGGCGGACGTGGGGCGGCTGCGCGCGCACGGGCTGCCGTTCACCTGCGGGCTGTACCCGAAGAAGGGGCCGCGGCAGTTCGCGTGCGAATTCCTTCCGGGCACCCCCGCCGTCCGGTTCGGGGTGAATGGGGGCTTGGTGGAGGTGCGGTACTGCGGGTTCGGCTTCACCCACGTCCGCCGGGAGGTGTTCGACGCCGTCCGGATGCACCACCGCCTCCCGACGTGTAACCAGCGGTTCGGCTCACTCCTGGTGCCGTACTTCGAGCCCCTGAGCATTCCTGAGCCCGGCGGCCGGTGGTCGCTGTCCGAGGACTACGCCTTCTGCGAGCGCGCCCGCCGGGCCGGGTTCGGGCCGTTGGCCGACACCCGCGTCCGGGTGTGGCACGTCGGCCCGTACCGGTACGGGTGGGAGGACGCCGGGGGCGGCACCCCCCGGTACGGCGACTACACGTTCCACCTCCCCGGTGCCCCGCCCGGGGAGCCCGTCCCGGCCGCCGCCCCGCCGGCCCCGCCCCCGGCCGACGGCTTCACGCAGGACTGGTTCACCGCTCACGTCCCGCTGTGGGAGCGGCTGCTCACGCCGCTCGCCGGCCGGCCCGTCCACGCGCTGGAGGTGGGCGTGTTCGAGGGCCGCGGCTCGGTGTGGCTGCTCGACCACGTCCTCACTCACCCGGAGGCGACGCTGACGTGGGTGGACACGTTCGCCGGCGGGGCCGACCACGCCGGTACGGACCTGGCCGGGCTGGAGGGGCGGTTCCGGGCCAACACCGCCCGGTTCGGCGGCAAGGCCCGCGGGACGGTCGGGCGGAGCGCCGACGTGCTCCGCGGCATGACGGGGGAGCGGTTCGACCTGGTGTACATCGACGCCTCCCACGAGGCCGCGGACGTGCTGGCCGACGCGGTGCTGGCGTGGCCGCTGCTGAGGCCGGGCGGGCTGCTGGGGTTCGACGACTACGGGTGGCGGGGCTTCCCACAACCGGAGCGGTGCCCGGCCCTGGGGATCGACGCCTTCCTGGCGGCGATGCGCGGCCGGTACGTCGAACTGCACCGCGGCGAGCAGGTGTGGGTCCGCAAGACCGCTTGACCGCGGCGCCTCGCGTCGGGTTCCCATCCTTCCCCGCCGGGCGGCCGGCGGGGTTTTTCGTGTCCGGTCCGGCGGCGGGGTCTCGTTAACTCCTACAGACAGATTTTTTACCACGCCGCCGTGCCGGCCGCACGGGGGTCGGGGGGCTGTTTCACCAGCCCGGGCCGCTGGCCCGATTATTCGGAAGAATCGGTACAAATGGGCACCGGCAGTTCTTGACAGTGGGCGGAGCTTCGTTGAAAATCCTCCTCCATAACTTCGCGCGAGTGTTCGCCCGGCTGCCTCAGTGGGCTGTCCGAGTGAAACTCGTCGGCAACTGACGGCCGCCCTCCCGAATCTCCCCCGGGAACTGCCCATGCCCGTTCCGGCCGCCTACTCCCGGTTCGCCCGCCTCCTCGCGCTGCGCGACCGGCTCGCCGACCTGTTCGCCCGCCGCCCCGGCGCCCCCTCCGCCCGGCTCACCGCCGAGGCGCTGGAGGACCGCGTCGTCCCGGACGGGGGGCGACCGCTTCCCCTTCCCGTCATCTACGCCGGTGCCGGCGAGGGCATGGCCCCGGTCGTCAAGGCCTACGACGCCGAAACCAGCGACCTGAACTTCACCCGCACCGTCTACGAATCGACCTTTACCGGCGGCGTCCGGGTGGCGGTCGGCGACTTCACCCTCGACGGCTACCCGGACGTGGTCGTCGCCCCCGGCCCCGGCGGCGGCCCTCGGGTCCGGGTCTTGGACGGCAAGACTGGCGACGAGATCGGCGGCCCGCTCGGCAGCTTCTGGGCGTTCGACTCGGCGTTCACCGGCGGGGTCCACGTCGCCGCGGCGGACGTGGACGGAGATTACGTCCCCGACGTGGTCGCCGCGGCCGGCCCCGGCGGCGGCCCTCACCTCCGGGTTTTCAGCGGGGCGACCGGGGCCGAGATCGCCAGCTTCTACCCCTACGACCCGGACTTCGACGGAGGCATCACCGTCGCCGCCGCCGACCTGACGGGCGACGGCAAGGCCGAGGTGGCGGTCGGGGCCGGGGCGGGCGGCGGACCGCGGGTCCGGGTGTACGACCCCACGACCTGGGACGAGGTCGCCGGCCCGCTCGGGTCGTTCTTCGCCTTCGACCCGGCCTTCGGAGGAGGCGTCTATTTGGGCGCCGACGCCCTGGCCGGCGACTACGACGCCGACGGTACGCCGGACCTGGCCGTCGGGTCGGGGCCGGGGATGGCGGGCACGGTCACCGTCCTCAGCGGGGCGACCGGGGGCGTTCTGCGGACGTTCCAGCCGTTCGGCAGTGAGTACGAGGACGGGGTCCGGGTCGCCCTGTGCTACGCGGATGACGACGAGTATGCCGACGTTGTTGCCGGCACGGGGCCGGGCGGGGCGGCGACGATCCGGGTGTTCAGCGGGGCGACCGGGCTCCAACTCCCCGACCCGACCGGCGAGTACCAGCCGTTCGGCACCGGAGCCGGGAGCGAGGGCGGCGTGTTCGTCGCCGCCAGCAACGACCCGACTGTCCCGGAACCCATCTACCCGATCGTGTTTCCCAGCCCCGTGGCCCCCGGTGTGACCTTCCTGGCCTTCGGCGGGGTCTACGACCCGACCGGGGTACGCGCCCCGACCGGGACGCTCACGTTCTACGCGTTCCCCCTCGGGTCGCCCGGGTCCACGGTTTCCCTCGGGTCGGTGGCACTGCACGGCATCGGGGGCGTGAGCAGTGCGGCGGCGGTGCGGGTGCGGAACGGGCTGAACCTCCCCGCCGGCAGCTACACCGTGTACTTCGTGTACTCCGGGGATGCCTACTTCACCGCGCGCACCTCGCCCATGCACGGACAATCCATCGGCGGGGTGGGGTCGGCGACCGCGCCAGGTGACACGTCCTGCCTGACGGGTCTTCTCAACAACATCCTCCAGGACCCCATCCCCGGCTCGTTCTGGAACCCCGACGCGTACACGAAGAACCCGGTCCGGTACGCCGACGGGGTGGCCGTCATCGCCGCCACCGACCTCGAATCCGACGGGTTCGGCCGGCCGTGGGGGCAGGCCCGGACGTGGTCGAACAACCCCGCCTACTCGGCCGGCTCCGACCTGGGCAACGGCTGGGTCAGCGGCACCCAACCCCACCTCGTCCGGTCGGGCTCGTCCCTGGTTCTCCTCTCCAGTGCCGTCACCGCCCACTACTACGACGGCCAGGGCACGCCGGACGGCGACGGCAACTACGCCACCTACGCCCCCCGGTTCACCGACACGACCGCCGTCACCTACGATGCGACCAACGACGAGTTCGTCGTCGCCGACGCGGGCGGGAACGTCCTCCGGTTCTACGACTTCGGCTCGGGCCGCCCGGCCGACGAGCGCGGCTCCCTGAAGTCGCACGCGGACGCGGCCGGGAACCTGACTGCGGTGGTGTCGGCCAATTCCGACGGCCAGCCGACCGAGGTCCGCCGGTCCGCCGGTCGGCCGGGTCGGGCGGGTCGGCGGTGGACGAGTCCTACGTCTACTCCTACCTCCCGTCCACCGACCCGGTCGCCGGTGCGGTGAGTTCGGTCACCCTCCGCCGCCGGGTCGGGGGCGGGAGTTGGACGACCGTCCGGTCGGTCGAGTACGCCTACTACGACGACGCGTCGGCCGACGGCACCCTCGGTGACCTGGAGCGGGCGGTGGTTAAGGACGCGGCCGGGGCGGTCATCGACCAGTCGTACTACCGGTACTACACCGAGGACACGTACACCGGCGGGGTCCAGATCGGTTACGCCGGGGGGATGAAGTTCGCCCTCGGGCCGGCGGCGTATGGCCGCGCCCGAGCGGGGCTGGGCGGGACGGACGGGGCCGTGGACGCGGCCACGGACGCCGCGCTGGCCGCCTACGCGGACAACTACTTCGAGTACGACGCGGCCCACCGGGTGACGAAGGAGGTGGCGGCCGGGGAGGGGTGCTCGGCGTGCTCGGCCGGGCAGGGGACGTACACGTACACGTACACCACCAGCACCCACACGGCCGGGTTCAACAGCTGGAAGACGAAGACGGTCGAGACGCTGCCGGACGGGGGCACGAACACCGTCTACACGAACGCCTACATGCAGGTGATGCTAACCGCGTTCGAGGAGGCGCCGGGCGGCCCGGCCGGCGAGTGGGCCACCTACTACCGGTACGCCGACGGGTCGGGCTCCGGCAGCGGGTCGGGTTCCGGGTCGGGGAGCGGGTCCGGGTCGGGGTCCGGCAGCGGCTCCGGGAGCGGGTCGGGGTCCGGCAGCGGGTGGGCCGGCGGGCAGTTGGCCCTCAAGGCCGCGCCGTCCGCCGTCAGTGGGTACGACGACGCCTACGCCGACCTCGTCCGCTACACGTCCGGGAACGCCCAGTACCTGCGCGACGCCGACGGCCTCGTCACCACCTTGTCGCAGTACGCCACCACCACCGCCACCTCGTCCGCCGCCGGCGGCGTGAAGGGCTACTTGAACCAGGTCGCGATCAAGCACGGCGAGACCGGCACCGCCGTCCCCCAGTCGGCGACCACCTACGTCCAGCGGGCCGGAAGCGCCGCCACGGTCTACCCGGTGGCCGAGCAGACGGTGTACCGGAACGACAACGGCACCGGCGCGGCGACGACGAGCTACGCCTACACGTGGCAGGGCTCAACCGCCCTGCCGGCGTCGGTCACCGTCACGCTGCCGACGGTCACCACCGGCCAGAACGGGTCGGGGTCGGCGACGACGGCGGCCACCGTGTTCGACGCCTACGGCCGGCCGGTGTGGGCGAAGGACCAGGCCGGGTTCATCAGCTACACCGAGTACGACAACCCGACCGGGGCGGTGGTCAAGACCATCGCCGACGTGGACACGACCCAGACCTCGACGTTCACCGGCCTCCCGTCCGGGTGGACCACGCCGTCGGGCGGCGGCCTCCACCTGACGACCGCGATCGAGGTGGACCCGCTCGGCCGGCCGGTCAAGGTGACGTTCCCGAACGGGCGGGTGGACTTCACCACGTACAGCGACGCCGGCCACGAGGTCCGCTACTACCGCGGGTGGAACAGCACCACGAACACCCCGACCGGGCCGACCACCGTCGTCCGCGAGGACCGGGCCGGGAACTACACCGAGACGCTGACCATGTCGGCCGCCCCGGCCGTGAGCAGCGGCCGGCCGACCGGCGCCGAGAGCGTGTCCGCGGTCCAGTCGCTGAGCCGCACGAACCGGAACGACGCCGGCCAGGCGGTCGCCACCGACGCCTACTTCGACCTGTCCGGGCTGACGTACACGACTTCGACCTCGTTCGGCACGGCCGGGGTGAACTACTACCGCACCATGACTGCCTACACGCACCAGGGCTGGATGAACAAGACGGTCAGCCCGCAGGGGACGATTTACCGCACGGAGTACGACGGGCTCGGGCGGGTGGTGTCCGAGTGGGTGGGGACGGACGACACGCCGACGACCGGGTACTGGAGCCCGACGAACCTGACCGGCACGGACATGGTGCTGGCGCGGGAGTACGAGTACGACGGCGGCGGGGTCGGCGACGGCACGCTGACGGCGGTGACTGAGCACCCCGGCGGCGGGGCCGCGGACCGGGTGACGCGGACGTGGTACGACTGGCGGGATCGGGCGGTGGCGACGAAGGCTGGGGTGGAGTCGTCGGAGGGGACCGGGGTGAACCGGCCACTGACGGTGTGGACCTACGACAACCTGAACCGCGCGACGCTGACCCAGACCTACGACGCCGACGGCGTGACGCCCTCCATCTCGGCCGGCGTCTTGAGCCTCCCGAGCGGCACGGCGGCGCAGTTGCGCGCCCAGTCCGGGGTGAGTTTTGACGAGCTCGGCCGCGTCTACCGTGCCGACACGTACAGCGTGGACCCGGCGAGCGGGTCGGTCGGGTCGTACACGCTCCATTCCGACACGTGGTACGACGCCCGCGGGCTGGTGGTCAAGACGGCAGCCCCCGGCGGGCTGGTCACCAAGACGGCCTACGACGGGGCCGGCCGATCGACGGTCGTGTCCACCACCGACGGCGGCGGGGACACGGGCTACGCCGACGCCGACGACGTGACCGGCGACACGGTGCTGGAGCAGGCGGAGTTCGCCTACGACGGCAACGGGAACGTGACGGCGACCACCGTCCGCCGGCGGTTCCACGACGCCACCGGGACGGGGGCGCTCGGGAGCCCGTCGTCGGGGATCGGCGCCCGTGTGTCGTTCACGGCGACCTACTACGACCTGGCCGACCGGCCGACGGCGGGCGTGGCCGTGGGGACAAACAGCGGCAGCGCGTGGACGCGGCCGGGGTCGGTGCCGGGCCGGTCGGACACCGTGCTGGTGACGAGCTACGAATACGCGGCCGACGCGGTGCAGACGGTGCGGCTGACCGGGTCGCCGACCGGGGGGACGTTCACGCTGACGTTCGGCGGGCAGACGACGGGCGGTATCGCCTACAACGCCTCCACCTCGACGGTCCAGACCGCACTCCAGGGGCTGTCGTCGGTCGGCAGCGGGAACGCGGTGGTGACGGCGGCGCCGGGCGGCGGGTGGCAGGTGCGGTTCGCCGGGTCGCTGGCCGGCGCGTTCGCCGCGAAGCTGACCGCGAGCGGGGCGTCGCTGACCGGCGGCACGTCGCCGGCGGTGGCGGTGACGACGGTGTCGGACGGCGGCGACGCGGGTCGGACGGCGGCGGTGACGGACCCGGCCGGGTCGGTGGGGCGGACGTACTCCGACGCGCTCGGGCGGGCGACGCAGACGGTGGAGCACTACACCGGGGCAGCGGTGTCGGACGGGGCTGACAAGACGACCGGCTACGCCTACAACGGCGCCGGGATGACCAGCCTCACGGCGTACCTGACCGGGGGCGGGGGGCAGACGACGGCGTGGGTGTACGGCGTGACGACGGCCGGCGGGAGCAGCCTCAACTCGAACGACCTCGTGGGCGCGACGCGGTGGCCGGACGCGACGACAGGCGCGGCCAGCTCGTCCGAGCAGGAGACGGTGACGGTGAACGCGCTCGGCCAGGTGCGCACGAGTACCGACCGGAACGGGACGACGCACACGCTGAGCTACGACACCGTTGGGCGGGTGACGGCGGACGCGGTGACGACGCTCGGCAGCGGGGTGGACGGGGCCGTGCGGCGGATCGAGACGGCCTACGACGGCCGGGGGAACCCGTACCTGTTCACCAGCTACGACGCGGCCAGCGGCGGGTCGGTGGTGAACCAGGTGCGGCGCGGGTTCAACGGGCTCGGCCAGCTCACGACCGAGTGGCAGGCGCATTCCGGCACGGTGAACACGTCCACGACGCCGGCGGTGACGGTCACCTACTCGGAGATGCCGAGCGGGGCCAACCACAGCCGGCTGACGGCGATGACCTACCCCTCGGGGTACAGCGTCGGGTACACTTACGCCAGCGGGCTGGACACCGGCATCAGCCGGCTGTCAGCGCTGACGGACCCGTCGGGGACGCTGGAAGGGTACTCGTACCTGGGGCTGGGCACGGTCGTGATCCGCTCGCACCCGCAACCTGGCATCGACCTCACCTACGCCAAGCTGAGCGGCGAGTCGAACGGCGACGCCGGCGACAAGTACACCGGGCTCGACCGGTTCGACCGGGTGATCGATCAGCGGTGGGTCACGTCCTCGACGGGCGCGGCCGTCGATCGGCACCAGTACGGGTATGACCGGGTGGGGAACCGGCTGTACCGGGACGACCTGGTCAACAGCGCGTTCGGCGAGGTGTACACCTACGACGGGCTGAACCAGCTGGCGTCGTTCGCCCGGGGCACGCTGAACTCGGGCAAGACGGCGGTGACGGGGACGCCGTCACGGACGCAGGCGTGGGACTACGACGCGGTGGGGAACTGGGACGGGGTCGACGTGGACGGGGTGACCGAGAGCCGCACGGCGAACGCGCAGAACGAGATCACGGGGATCGGCAGCCTGACGACGCCGACCTACGACGCGAACGGGAACATGACGCGGGCGGAGAGCGGGCTGCGGTACGGGTACGACGCCTGGAACCGCATGGTGGGGGCGACGAATTCGGCCGGGACCACGACGCTGGAGACGTTCCGGTACGACGGGCTGAACCGGCGGGTGACGGCGGCGGCGGGCGGGGTGACGACGGACCTGTACTACTCGGCAGCGTGGCAGGTGGTGGAGGAGGGCGTGGGCGGGGCGGTGGCGGCGCGGCACGTGTGGAGCCCGGTGTACGTGGACGCGCTGGTGCTGCGGGACCGGGACACGGACGCGGACGGGGCGGCGGACGACGAGCGTCTGTGGGCGACGCAGGACGCCAACTGGAACGTGACGGCGGTGGCCGACGGCAGCGGAGCGGTGCAAGAACGGTACGCCTACGATCCGTTCGGGGAAATGCGTTCAATCACTCCGAGTGGCAGTGCTCGTTCAACGAGCAGCTACGGCTGGACGATCGGTTATCAAGGCATGAAATATGACGAATTGGCAGACATGAGTCACCAGCGCGCAAGGTGGTACAGCCCGACGCTTGGCCGATGGAGTATTGTAGACCCAATCGGCTTTTCGAGTGGCGACGTGAATCTATACAGATTTGTAGCAAACGCTCCCACATCCCTGCTCGATCCGAGTGGCTTGCAGAGTTACATGCCGAACTGGAACCCATACGCACCTCCTCCAAGGTATTCGTATCCGGCCACGTACATCGTTTACCCTGGCAAGTGGCGTATCTGCTTCTATACTCATTATATCCATGCCTGGATTGAGGCAACGCCCGTGCACCCTAACACTAGTGCCCCGATGCTCTTCGGGCGGTGTCAATTAAAGGGGCTGTTCGAGAATCACGGCCCGCTCGCTTTGAACGGCATGGAACATGGTCGGCGATGCATCGAGGTAGATGGCTTGCGAGTGCCCATTTCGCACCCTGGTGTTACGTGCGCAGGGGAGTGCATGGCCGTATGGCTACAGAATTCTCCTGCTTCGTTCGAATACTGGGCGCCATACGTCCTCGGCTTGCCAACTTTAGGAGGGTCGGAGATAATCGCTGCCGGCGGACAGTCCATACTTGCAAGCCCGCCGGCGCCGCCGCCGGCCCCCGCGCCCGCACCACCGCAACCCATGACTAACCCACCGACTCCAGTGTACAACTTTAGGCCCGGAATTGTTCCACTAGGACGGTAAGAACCCCTGACACAACCCCCAAAATGCCTTGAAAACCGGGGGTTATCGGAGGTTGTGTCAGAGCTTCTAAGGCAGGCGCGCCATGTCAAGGTGCGATTATACTTCTACGTGATTACTTTGGCGCTACGACCAGGAGGGCTGTCTCATCGCGGCTGACCGACAATATAGGAATCGAAGTAGACCTGGTGCGCGGCCACAGGTTGGCGCGTCGCAATAGTACATTTAGCTGGACTAACTACTATGTCAAGTACAGGCCGGACTGCCCTCTACTGTCTAGGGTATCTACTAATCTATGCTGTCGTGACGCTAGCTATTGCATTTCAGCTCGGGGTTTCGACCGCGATGAGTTTTGAGTCACTGCACTCTGAATCGTCATCGCGAGAGCTTAGTGTCGAACACAAGGCGCGCGCCATGAACTTAGGCTTTAGTCATTCGATTTGCATGTCAGTTGTCAACTTTCTGCTTAGTGCAATATGGGTAATTGTTATATATAGGAGTCGATTATTTTCTAATAAAAATGATCGGTGATTCGGTCCGCCGAGATGCCTCATGGACGTATCGCCAGTTTGCACGTGGCTGATGCACGATTAGAATTGTTCGTGGCCGCGAATCAGCCAAATGCGTGGGCGGGACGGCGGGTCGAGACGGCCTACGACGGCCGGGGGAACGCGTACCTGATCACCAACATAACGCCGGCCATCTGCTGGCGACCGGGCGGAACGACACCGAGACGGCCGCCGCCCTCCGTGTGTACCACGTGACGGTCACCCGCTGGCGGCTGTACTCCCCCGCCTTCCGGGCCGCGCTCGCCGAGCGGCGGGCGGCCGTCTGGGGCGCCGCGGCCGACCGTCTCCGGGCCGTCCTCTCGGCCGCCGTGGACGCGCTCGCCGACGCCCTCAACGACCCCGACCACCCGGCCCGCACGGCTGTCGCGCTGGCCGTGCTGAAGCTGGCCGGCCCGCTGCCGGTGGTTCCCGCCGAGCCGACCGACCCGGACGAGGTCGTCCGCGAGCTCGTCGAGGCGAAGCGCGACCGGCTCCGCGAGCGGTCCGACGACCTGAACGCCCTCGACGGCCTGCCGGGCTACGACGCCCACGAGCGGGCCGTCCGCAAGCGCCTCGTCCTCCTCGCCGGCCCGCCCGACCCGCCGGCCGCGCTCCCCGCACCTCCGCCCGCGATCTGCGGCGGAACGTCGTCACCAGCTGCGGCGGGTAACCGTCGGAATGTAGACAAATGTTGACGTTCCGCGAATCTATCCGGCCCCCTCCCGCTTGGCGACACCGTCACGGTCGGCGCCCTGCCCCAATGCCCCCTGCGGACCTGGAAAACCCCCACGGCCCTGCAGTAGGATCGGCGGGTGAGCGGCGGGAGTCATGACCCGCCGGGTCCGGGCGACGTGCGGCGGGTCGTGTTCCCCCGCCCGCGTTGCCCGGCCCACCCGACGCGGGAACACTCCACATGCCACACGACACCCCCTACCCGGGTGGCGATCGGCCGCTCCTACCCCGCCGCGCCCGCCAGCGGCCGACGCCCGACCCCGCCGACACGCCCCCGCCCGCCGCCGCCGGCACGCCGCCTGGCGACTTCCGCCCGGAGTGGGACACCGCCTGGGCCGACCTACATGTCCAGCTAGCCAGCGCGGTTACCCCCGACCGGCCCGACCCCGACCCGGTCGCGGTCGGAGCCGCCCTCCACCGGGTCGGCCGGGCGCTGGCCCGGCTCGACGAACCGCCCCCTGAGCCCCCGCCGTCCGGCGCCGACGACCAGCCGCGGACGGTGGGGTGGAAGCTCGCCCGCGTCGCGGACGTGGGCGGCCCGAACTTCGACGGCCCTGGCGCACCGCTCGCCGCCGCCCTCCTCCGCGCCGCGGTAGACGAGCTCCCACCGCGGCTGGCAACCCTTACCGCCCGGCTCCTCGCCGACCCGGTTCGGCGCGGGGCGTTTGCCTGGCTGGGCGTGGTCGGCCGGCTCCTCGCCCCGTGGCCGGACGCGGGGCCGGGGGACACGCCCGCCGGCGGATCGGCCCGGGACGCCGAGCGGCTGGCCCGGCTCCTCCGCGCCCCCCGCATCACCCGCGACCCCGTTTACTTCCCCCGCTGGCCGGCCCCCGACGCGGACGACCCGCCGCCGGCGTCCGACCTCATCCCCTACCCGGCCCGAACTCGTCCGCGAACTGCGGCTCCAGGCTGAGGGAAAGTTGGGGGCGAATCTGGCGTGGATGGTGGCGAACGGCGTGCTGGTCAACATCCCGCAGCGGGGGTACTGGCCGGCTGCCGACCCGCCGCCGGAGTAGCGCGGCGACCGCGTGTGACCGTCACACGGGGGTCACACGGCGGTCATACCAGTCGATCGGGTGGGGGGTAAGGTGTGTGAGGCCACGCCCCGGAGGACCACCCGATGCCCCCCGACCCGCTGCTCCACCTGCCCGACCCCGACCACATCCGCGCCGCCATCGACGCCGCTGACGAGCGGGCGCGGCTGCTCCGCCGCCTGCTCCGGCTGGCGCTCCGCCTCCGCCTCCCGCTGACCACGGCCGACCGCATCCCCGCCCGCCGCCCGACCGCGGCGGAGGGGGTGGCCCGTGGCTGAACCCAACGCGACCGACACCCCCGCGACGCTCGCGCGCCGGCCGAAACTGACCCCGCTCGTGGTGGACGCGGCCGGCGTGGCGCTGCTCCTGAGTTGCGGCGTCCGCACGGTGCGGACGCGCGACGCCGACGGCACGCTGCCGGCCCCGCTGCGGATCGGCGGCCGCGTCGTGTGGCGCGAGCCCGAAATCCGTGCGTGGGTCAACGCCGGCGCCCCGCCCCGCGCCGAGTGGGAAGCCCGCAAGGCCGCTCGCAAAGCGGCCCGGAAGGCTGCCCGCCGCCGCTAACCGTCCAACTCCCCCCAATCCCCGCCTCACGCCCGCCGCCCGGCCCCCGGGCCGGCGCCGGGCGGTGTCGCGCCCCGACCCGGAGCCCCGACCCGTGAACACGCCCCCGACCCTGCTGCCGCACCACCTGGCCGACCTCCGCCGGTCCGGCCTCACCGACGACCACGTCCGCCGCTGCGGGTTCTACTCCGAGTCCGACCCGGCTGTGGTCGCCAAGCTCCTCCGCCGCGCCGACCGAATGCTCGCAAATGCTATCACGCCGTGCCTGTGCCTGCCGTTCTTCGCCCCCGACGGCCGCCCCCTGGGGTACGTCCGGTGCAAGCCCGACCGCCCCCGCACCGACGCGAAGGGGAAGCCGGTCAAGTACGAGTCCCCGGCCGGCGCTCCCAACCGCGCGTACTTCCCGCCGGCCACCCGCGCGGCGCTCGCCGACCCGGCAGTGCCGCTGCTCGTCACCGAGGGGGAGAAGAAGGCGGCGCGGGCCGACCAGGACGGGTTCGCGTGCGTCGGCCTCGTCGGCGTGTACGGCTGGCAGAAGAAGCGCGACGGCGGCGGGCCGCGGGAGCTCATCCCCGACCTGGTCGCGGTCGCGTGGGCCGGGCGGCTGGTGTTCGTCGTCTACGACTCCGATCTCGCCGACAAGCCGGCGGTGCGGCTGGCCGAGTGGCACCTGGCCGAGGCGCTGGCCGCCGCCGGCGCCGTGGTGCGGGCGGTGCGGCTGCCGCACGGGCCGGGCGGTGAGAAGGCCGGGCTGGACGACTTCCTGGCGGCCCGCGGCGCCGACGCCCTCCGGCTGCTGATGGACGTGGCCGGCCCCGTCACCCCGCCCGCGGCCGAGGGGCCGGCGGCGCGGCGGTTCGCCGTCGGCGACCGGGTGACGCCGGCCGACCGCGACAACGTCGGCACCGTCACGGCAGCACTTCCCGGCGACACGTACCGGGTGCGGTTCGACGGCAAGGGTGCGTCGGCCGAGAAGGCGTTCCCCGCGGCGCGGCTCCGGCCGTGGCCGCCCCGCCCGACGGGGGCCGGCCCGGCCGCCCAGCCGCGGCCGTTCGTCCCGTTCCCGGTGGACGCCCTCCCGGCCCCGCTCGTGCCGTTCGTCGCCGGCGTCGCCGCCGCCATCCCGTGCGACCCGGCCGCCGTCGCGCTCCCGGCGCTGGCCGTCTGCGGGGCCGCGGTCGGGGCCGCCCGGGTGCTGCAAATCAAGCGGTCGTGGGCCGAGCCGCCGATCGTCTGGGCCGCGCTCGTGGCACGGTCGGGGTCGGTCAAGAGCCCGCCGTTCGAGCTCGCCGTCGGCCCCCTCCAGCGGCTCGACCTCGACCTCCGCGCGGCCGGGAACGACGCCGCCCGCGCCTACCGGGTCGCCCTCGACGAGTGGAAGGACGCCGAGCGGGAGCGGCGGGGGCGGGGGCGGGGCGGGGACGGGGCCGAGCCGCCGCCCGCCACCGACGGGCCGGGCGAGGCGCCGCCGAAGCCGCGGTGCGTCGCCGGCGACATCACCATCGAGTCGTTGGCCGTGATCCTGGCCGACAACCCGAAGGGCGTGCTGGTGTACCGCGACGAGCTGGCCAGCTGGTTCACCGGGCTGACGCGGTACTCCAAGACCGACGCCACCGCCGACTGGCTCCAGCTGTTCCACGCCCGCCCGCTGTCGGTGGACCGCAAGACCGGGGACAAGCTGACCATCGCCGTCCCCCACGCCGCCGCGGGCGTCATCGGCACGATCCAGCCGGTCGTCCTGGCGCGGGCGTTCACCCGCGACTTCCGGGCGTCGGGCGGGGCGGCGCGGATTCTGGTGGTGATGCTGCCGCCGCGGCAGAAGGTGTGGACCGACGACGACCTCCCGGCGGCCGTGGCCGCGGACTACGAGGCGCTCGTCCGCCGGCTGCGGGAATTCGAGCCCGCGACCGACGCCGACGGGCGGCCGGTGCCGGTGCCGGTGCGCTTCACCCCGGCGGCCCGCGAGCAGTGGGGGAGGTTCGTGAACGAGTGGGGGCGGGTGACGTTCGACGCCGGGGAGGAGAGCGACGACCTGGCGGCGGCGTTCTCCAAGATGGAGGGGTACGCCGCGCGGTTCGCGCTGATCCACCACCTCGTCCTCCGGGCGGCGCCGGGCGGGGCCACCCTCCCCGACGCGGTCGGGCTCGACAGCCTGGAGGCGGGCATCACGCTGGCGCGGTGGTTCGCGGCCGAGACGGAGCGGGTGTACGCGGCGCTGGCCGAGGACGAGGCCACGGCCGGGCTGCGGGCGGTGGCCGACCGGGTGCGGGCGCTCGGCGGGCGGGCGACGGTGCGGGCGCTCCAGAAGTCGAACAGCCGGAAGTACAAGACGGCGGCCGCGGCCGAGGCGGCGCTGGCCGAACTGGTGGCCGCCGGGTGGGGGGCGTGGGAGGAGGCGCGGCCGGCCGGCGGCGGGCACCCCGTGCGGACGTTCGTGTTGGGGGGTCCGACGGACGACACTTCCGACACTCGTGACCCGGCCGACGAGGGCGACGAGGCGGAGGCGTCCGACACTCGCCCCGACGAGGCGGAGGAAACTACGGATTTGCCAGGGGATTCGGGGCGAGTGTCGGAACTGTCGTGCGTCTCCGTGACGAAACCCGCGCCCGGCGACCGGCCGCACAGTGAGGGCGCGGCCGGGGCGAGTGTCGGACGGGGCCGGCGCCGCTACCGCAGCGACGACCGGCCGCACGAGCTGAGGGGGTGACCCGTGGCGACCGCGACCGCGACGCCGGCCAGCGCCCGCGACCTGTTCGACGCCCTGGCCCCGTTCGGCCCGGTGGTCGAGGGGGAGGAACTGGCGTTCGATGACGACCCACCTACCGCGCTCGATGTGGCGCTGGGTGTTCTCCACACCGGCGTGCGTGCCGAGCTGGCCGGGCGCAGGTGGCTGGGGTGTGACGGGGCGACGGGGCGGGTGGCGGTGCTGAACCCGGCCGCCACGCTGCCGGCCGGCGTCACCCTCCTGTGCGTGGAGGGCGACGCCCGCTGGGATCGGATCGACCCGGCCGCGCGGGTCGAGCTGCCGCGGCTGTTCGACCCCGCGCCGGGTCCTTCGGCACGGGGGTAGGCACACCGCCCTCCCACTGAACCCCCGGGGCACTGGACAAACTATACCCCGCCCGGGAACGATTGATCTGTTCGTCCGGGTGTCGATTGCGTCTACTCTGGCCCGTGCGTGAGCATCACGTTCCCCGGAGCCACGGATGGCTACTTGGTTTCGCCCCGCCCTGTCCGCCGACGAGCAGGCGGCCGTCCTCGCCGACCGCGACGGCCACCCCGACCCGGTGATCCGCCGCAGAATGCTCGTCCTGTGGGCCGTCCGCGCCGCCAGTGGCCGCCAGCGGTTCAACGTGCTGGGCGCATGGGACGCCGTCACCCGCCGCCTGCTGAGCGTCACCAACACCACCGTGGTGAACACCGACACCATGTGCCAACTCCTCCGGGCCATCGCCGCCGAGGGGTGGGTCGGGCCGGTGACGGTGGTGCTGGACAACGCGCGGTATCAGCGGAACAAGGTGGTGCAGGGGCTCGCGGCGGAGTTGTCCATCCGCCTGCTGTTCCTGCCCAGCTACTCACCCAACCTGAACCTGATCGAGCGACTGTGGGGGTTCGCCAAGCGGCGGAGCGTGTACGGCAAGTACCACCCCGACTTCGCCTCCTTCCGAGCGGCCATCGAAGACACCCTGGCGGGCATCCCGTCTACCTACGCCGAAGCGCTCCAATCCCTCATGACGCTGGAGTTCCAGACGTTCGAGGACGTATCACTCCTGGCCGCGTAGGGTATAACGACCGGCGCGGGATTGCCCCGCTACCGCGGTTCCACCTGTCGGCGGGCTGGGGAGACTCCACAAGCAACCCGGCCCGCAGCGATCGGCAGCGCCGACCCGGACCGCATCATAGTGCCAGCTGACGACGGACCCGTCCGTAAGCACATCTGCCCCGGCCGCCACGGGTAGGAGTTATCGTGACGAGGCCAGCCGCACCGGACCATTCTCGGAGCCGCCCATGAGCGACACCCGCACTACCCACAAGGCCGGACCGGGTACGCCCGGCAAGGGCCGGCCCAACCCCGGCGCGGCCGAGATCGCGGCCGCCGCCCTCGCGGCCGGGCAGACGGCCGTCGCAGCCGCAGCCGTGGCCGGTGTCCACGAGCGGACCGTCCGGAAGTGGCTCGACCAGCCGGACTACCGGGCCGGCGTGGACCGTCTCCGGGGCGAAGCCGTCGGCCGCGCGCTCGGGCGGCTCGGGGACGGCATGACGGCCGCCGCGGACGCCCTGCGCGGGCTGGTCGCCCACCGCGACCCGCACGTGAGGTACAAGGCCGCCCGGGCCGTCCTCGAACTCGGGCTGAGGCTCCGGGAGCACGCCGAGTTGGAGGGGCGGGTACGGGAGTTGGAGGCGAGGTTCGCCGACCACGACGCCGGCGCGGCGGGGAGCGAGTCGTGAGCCTCCGGGGGAAGCTGCGGCAGCTGGAGCGGCGTGCGGCTGCGAGGCGGGCGCGCGGGCCGACGCCGGCGGACCGGGCGTCCGTGTGGGCCGCGTACGAGGCGGCCCGAGACGCCTGGGACGAGGCGGTGGCGGTCGGCCGCGAGCCCGGCCCGCTCCCGCGCCGGCCGGGCGCCCCGGCGCGGTCGGCCCGGGAGGCGGCGGTGGACCGAAACTTGGCCTACGGCCATTGCTGTCTGATTGCCCGGGTCCGGCAGCGCATCGGGCCACTCGACTACCTTGCGAACATGAGCCCGGGGGCGAGGGCCTACTGCGACCGGTTCTGTGGGACGCTCTGGTCGATGGATGCCGACCCGCACATGACCGCCAACCGACGGGCCAGCGGACCACCCGAGTTCCCCGAATGGGAGGTATTCGCTGCGCCGGCGCAGTTGCCTACGAGCGGGGCGGAAGTCGGTCTCGACCCCGAGGCTTAACGGCGCTTCGGTTATGGCGGAGCAGGTGAGAGATGCCGGTCTGATCGATCTGACGGTGGGCGAAGGTAGACCACCAGCCGATCCCGAGCTGGCCACGCGCGTCTGGCCGACGCTACCGCCACACATCCGCGCCGCCGTTCAGGCGCTCGTCTCCACCGTGCCCCCCCCACCCCCCTTATGGGTCCTTCCAACGGGGGGTAGGTCTCCGACAGCGCACCCGGAACAGCCGGGCTCCGGGACACACTTTACTTCGTCACCCTCGCGCCGCAGGAGAACGCACATGCCGACGTATTCCGACCGCGCCCGCGCCACCGTCGAGGGTCGCCGCCGAGCGGTGTTCCGCGCCTGGCTGGCGGTGCTTCCGGCGGAAGGGTGGTCCGGCACGGCCGGCGACCTGTCCGACAAGTTGACTGCGTTCCTGGCCGGGCACCCGCTACGGTTCGGGACGAGCTTCCCGACCGGCGCGGGCGTGTCGCCGTGGCTACGCGGCGTCGCGGACGAGATCGGCGCCGCGGGCCGGCAGTTGCGGTTCACCCGCACGAAGCGAGAACGGCTCATCACGATCGGCCCCCGCGGCTGACGATGCTGAGAAATGCTGAGCGAGTCGGCGTCCTCGACCGGTCGGGCATCGCAAGGTTGCTGGTGGCGTTACCGACGGAGCCGCACCCGCGACCTTGCGATGCCGGTGGGCGACCCATACCCTCGCATCGTCCCGCCGCCCCGGTGCCGCTATGCCCGACCCCGCCCCGCCGTCCGCGTGCGTCGTCCTCGTCCCGGTCGGCGGGGCCATCGACCCCGGGTGTGACGACGCCCTCCGCGAACTGGAGCGCCGCGGGCACCCGGTGTGGCGGGTCCGTGGGTACTCGGCCGTGGACGCCGCCCGCAACCAGATGGCCACCGACGCCCTCGCCCAGGGCTACGACGAGCTCATGTGGATCGACTCGGACGTGGTGTTCGACCCGGCGGACGTGGGGCGGCTGCGCGCGCACGGGCTGCCGTTCACGTGCGGGCTGTACCCGAAGAAGGGGCCGCGGCAGTTCGCGTGCGAATTCCTCCCCGGCACCCCCGCCGTCCGGTTCGGGGTGAATGGGGGCTTGGTGGAGGTGCGGTACTGCGGGTTCGGCTTCACCCACGTCCGCCGGGAGGTGTTCGACGCCGTCCGGATGCACCACCGCCTGCCGACGTGCAACCAGCGGTTCGGTTCACTCCTGGTGCCGTACTTCGAGCCCCTGAGCATTCCTGAGCACGGCGGGCGGTGGTCGCTGTCGGAGGACTACGCCTTCTGCGAGCGCGCCCGGCAGGCCGGGTTCGCGCCCGTCGCCGACACGCGCGTCCGGCTGTGGCACGTCGGCCCGTACCGGTACGGGTGGGAGGATGCCGGCAGCCCGAAGGATCGCTACGCCGACTACACCTTCCACCTCCCCGGGCCGCCGGCCGGCGACGCGCGCCCGAGCGACGCGAACGGTTAGGACGAGCCCGCTCCCTTTCGCCGACACGCGAGCTTCCCGTCCGGCGCTCGGATTTCGTGTCCGAGTCCGCCGCCCGGCCTCGTTCATCCATGCAGGAAGTCACTTTTTTCGTCGCCCCCACTGGCTCGTCCGGACGGGGGTCAGGGGGGTGGTATTCGCCCGACCCAGTCGCGAGCCGGAAATCCCGCGAAATCAGCGCAACACGAACCGGATTGTTGTTGACAGCACGCACGCGCCCGGGTGAAATCGCCCCACAAATAGCGCGATTCGCGCGAGCGTTCGGGCAGTTGCTACAACTGTTCAACCGACCGAGTCTCGCCGATCGCCGACGGTCGTCCTCCCGAGTCTCCCGCGGGAATCGCCCCCATGCCCGTCCCGGCCGCCTACTCCCGGTTCGCCCGCCTCCTCGCCCTCCGCGACTGGCTGGCCGAGGCGTTCGCCCGCCGCCCCACCACCCCCGGCGCGAAGCTCGCCGCCGAGGCGCTGGAGGACCGCGTCGTCCCCGCCGGCCGGCCCCTGGAACTGCCCGTCATCTACGCCGGGGCGGGCGAGAACATGCTCCCGACGGTCAAGGCGTACAACGCCGAGACGGGGGCGCTGAACTTCGAGCGGCAGGCCTACGAGCCCGGGTTCCGCGGCGGCGTCCGCGTCGCCGTCGCCGACTTCACCGGCGACGGCTACCCCGACGTGGTCGTCGCCCCCGGCGCCGGCGGTGGGCCGCGGGCCCGCGTCCTCGACGGGAAGAGCGGGACCCAGATCCCCGGCCCGCTCGGCAGCTTCTGGGCCTACGACCGCGCGTTCACCGGCGGGGTCCACGTGGCCGCCGCCGACGTGGACGGCGACCACACCCCGGACGTGGTCACGGCCGCCGGCCCGGGCGGCGGGCCGCACGTCCGGGTGTTCAGCGGCGCGACCGGGGCGGTCATTGCCGACTTCTTCGCCCTCGACCCCGACTTCCGCGGCGGCATCACCGTGGCCGCGGCCGACCTGACCGGCGACGGGCGGGCGGAGATCGCCGTCGGGGCCGGGGCCGGGGGCGGGCCGCGGGTCAAGGTGTACGACCCGACGACGTGGCAGCCGGTCGCCGGCCCGCTGGGCTCGTTCTTCGCGTTCGACTCGGCGTTCCGCGGGGGCGTGTTCGTCTCGGCCGACTCGCTGGCCGGTGACTACGACGCCGACGGCACGCCAGACCTGGCGGTCGGGTCGGGGTTGGGGATGGCCGGCACGGTGACGGTGCTGAGCGGCGCGACCGGCGACGTGCTCCGGACGTTCGAGCCGTTCGGGGCGGGGTTCACCGGCGGGGTCCGGGTAGCATTGGCATATGTTGACGATGATGAGTTCGCCGACGTGGTGGCCGGGACCGGGCCGGGGGTGGCGGCGACCGTCGGGGTGTTCTCCGGGGCGACCGGCACGCAGCTCGCCGGGGCGCCGGGGGAGTACACGCCGTTCGGGACGGGCACGACCGCCCGCGGCGGGGTCTACCTGGCCGCGAGCAACGACCCGACGGTCATCACCGTCGGGCTGAACCACTCCGACGGCTTCGAGGCGGCCGAGGCGGGCTCGCCCGGCACGTACTTCCGGCTCGACCCGAGCACGTCCCCGTCCTCCCCGGTCACCATCTACTACACGGTCGGCGGGACGGCCACCGGCGGGACCGACTACACCGGCCTGTCGAGCGGGTCGGCGACGATCTACCCCGGGTACGGGACCGTGTTCCTCACGTTCAACGTGGTGGACGACACCGACGACGAGCCGGACGAGACGATCGTCGTGACCATCACCTCGGTCACCGGCGGGGCGTCGATCGGGTCGCCCTCGACCATCACGTACACCCTGAAGGACGACGACGCCACCTCGCCCCCGCCGCCGCCGCCGCCCCCGCCCCCGCCGGCGTCGATCGGCGACGTGGTGTACTACGACACCGACCACGACGGCACCCAGGACCACTGCGAGCCGGGGGTCGCCGAGGTGCCCGTCACCCTGTCCGGGGGCGGGCTCGGGTCGCCGCTCAACACGACCACCGACGCCCTCGGCCGGTACACGTTCGACGGGCTAGCGGCCGGGACGTACACCGTCACCTTCACCGGCCCGTCCGGGGCCACGTTCACCACCCCGTCCCCCGGCTACGTGGCCGTCGCCGTCACCGCCGGGCAGCACGACACGACCGCCGACGCCGGCTTCTACGACTCCCGCGCGGCCGCGACCGTGGCGGTGACGATGTCCACCGCCGCGGCGGTCGTCAACCAGCGGGTGTTCTTCAAGGCGGCCGTGTCCGGCTCGTCCGGCTCCCCGACCGGGACGGTGACGTTCTCGGCCGAGGTGGGCGGCGAGGAAGTCGTTCTCGGGTCGGCCGATCTCGACGGCGGCGAGGCCACCGTCTCGACCGACCGCCTCCCGGCCGGCGAGTACACCCTCAAGGCGACCTACTCCGGGAACGGGACTTACGCCCCCGAGGGGGAGTGTTCCGACCTGGACGTGGTCGAAGACCCGTTCGGCCCGGACCAGGGGTGCGGGTGCGGGTGTGCGCCGGACCCGGTCGGCTCGCCGCCGGGCGAAGCCCCGCCGCCGGCGGCCACGACCTCGGTCGCCGGGGTCGGGTTCGCGGCGGGGGAGGCGCGGGTGACCGGCCCGGGGGTGGCGACCAACGGGTTCGGCGGTGGCTGGCTCGGGACCGCGGTGTCGTGGGCGAGCGGGGCCGGGTTCGGCGACGACTCGGTCGGGAGCGGGGCGGTCGGCGGGGTGACCCCCCGGCTGGTGTTCCGGAACGGCGACACGTCCGTCGCCCTCGTGTCGCCCGCGGAGTGTACCGTCCGCACGTTCGACGTCGACACCGACGGCGTCTACCACGAGCGCGGGGGCGGGTCGGCGACGCTCGTCCACAACGCCGGCGACGGCCGGTACTACGCCACCGACGGGGCGGGCGGGGCGTTCACCTTCTTCGACTTCACCGACCCCGACGACCGCGGCGGGCAGCTGGAGGCGATGACCGACGCCGCCGGGAACGAGGTGACGGTCACCGACTGGAGCGCGGCCGGGTTCCCGACGGAAGTCGAGCGGACCACGGGGTCCGGGGGGTCGCTCGTCGCCGAGCGCGTCGTCACCACCGTCGCCACGTCCGGCGCCGACGCTGGCCGGGTGACGGCGGTGACGCTGGAGCGGAAGTTCGGCGCCGGCTCCTACGCGGCGGTCCGGTCGGTCGAGTACGCCTACCACCAGACCGGCTCGGACGCCGGCCCGGCGGGCGCCCTGCGCACGATCACGGAGAAGGACGCCGCCGGGACGGCGACCGGGACGACGTACTACCGGTATGGCACGACCGGCGACGCGGCGGGGCTGATGACGTTCGCGTTCGGCCCGGCCGCGTTCGAGCGGCTGGTGGCGGCCGAGGGGTCGGCCGTGGACGACCTGACGGACGGGGAGGTCGAGGACTACGCGGACAAGGCGCTGACCTACGACACCGAGGGGCGGGTCGAGACCGTCACCGACGCCGCGGCCGGGTGCTCGGTCTGCTCGGGCGGGCAGGGCGAGTTCGGGTACGACTACGCGGAGAACCCGGTCGCGGGGCTGCGCGGGCCGAACGTGTGGGCGTACAAGACCGTCGAGACGCTGCCGGACGGGAACACCAACACGGTGTACACGGACGCCGCCGGGCGGGTCATGCTGAAGGTGTACACCGACACCACGACCGACCAGGAGTGGATGTGGTTTACCCGGTACGACGACCAGGGGCGGGCGGTGCTGACGGCCGGGCCGGACGGGGTGACGGGGTTCGACGAGGCCTACCCCGACCTGGTCGGGTACTCCGGCGGCGACGCCGAGTACCTGGCGGACGACGTGGGGCTGTTCGCCCTCACCGACTACGCCGACACTACGACGGCCACGTCGAGCGTGGCGGGTGACGCGGCCGGGCGGGTGCGAGGGACGGCGCTTCTCCGCGGCGAGCTCGGCGACCCGGTGCCGCAGGCGGGGTTCACCTACCTGTCGCGGACGGTGGGCGGCGAGGAGCTGTTCTTCCCCGCGGAATCGACGGTGTACCGGAACGACGACGGGACGGGCGGGCAGACGACCACGACGACGTACACGTGGCAGGGGTCCACGGCCCAGCCGGCGTCGGTGACGGTGACGAACCCGGTGGTGACGACCGGGCAAAACGGGTCGGGGTCGGCGACTGCCTCGACGACGGTGCACGACGGCTTCGGCCGGCCCGTGTGGATGAAGGACGCCGGCGGGTTCCTGACGTACACGGCCTACGACACGGCGACCGGCGCCGTAGTGAAGACCATCGCCGACGTGGACACCACGCAGACGACCACGTTCAGCGGGCTGCCGTCGGGCTGGTCCACCCCGTCCGGCGGCGGGCTCCACATGACGACCACCATTGAGGTGGACGACCGCGGCCGGGCGACGAAGGTGACGCACCCGGGGGGGCGGGTGGACTACACGGTGTATGACGACGACGACCACGAGACGCGGTACTACCCCGGCTGGAACAGCACCACCAACACCCCGACCGGGCGGACGGTGGTGAGCCGCGAGGATTTGGCGGGCGGGTACACCGAATACCTTACCATGTCCGCGGCCCCCGCCGTGTCGTCCGGCCGGCCGACCGGCGCCGAATCCGTCTCCGCGGTGCAGTCGCTGTCGCGCAGTTATGTCAACGACGCGGGCCAGGTGATCCACAGCGACGCCTACTACGACCTGGGCGGGCTCACCTACTCCGCGTCCGCGACGCTCGGCACCGAGGGCGTGAACTTCCTCCGCACCCGCTACGCCTACGACCAGCAGGGCCGGCCGAACAAGACGGTGAGCCCGGCCGGGACGATCACGCGGACGGTGTCTGACGGACAGGGGCGGGTGGTGAGCGAGTGGGTGGGGACGAACGACACGCCCGTGTCGGGGTACTGGAGCCCGACGAACGCGGCCGGGATGGTGAAGGTGCGCGAGTACCAGTACGACGGCGGCGGGGTCGGCGACGGCAACCTCACCCGCGTAACCGAGTACCCGGGGCTGGGCGCCGCGGCGCGGGTGAGCGAGACGTACTACGACTGGCGGAACCGGGCGGTGGCGACGAAGGCCGGCGTCGAGTCGTCCGAGTCCACAGCGGTCAACCGGCCGATCACCTACACCGACTACGACAACCTCGGCCACGCCGTCCGCACCCGGCTGTACGACGGCGACGCGGCCACCGTCACGAGTACCGACGGGGTGCCGACCGCGCCGTCGTCGTCGCTGCTACGCGCCCAGTCCGAGGCCAGCACCGACGAGCTGGGCCGGGTGTACCGCACCGACACGTTCAGCGTCGATCCGTCGAGCGGGAGCGTCGGGAGCTACACGCTGAACGCGCAGACGTGGTATGATGCGCGCGGGCTGGTGGTGAAATCGACATCCCCCGGCGGGCTGGTGTCGAAGGCCGCCTACGACGGGCTCGGCCGGGCGACCATCAGCTACCTGACCGACGGCGGCGGGGACAGTGCCTACGCGGACGCCGACGACGTGACGGGCGACACCGTGCTGACGCAATCGGAAACGACCTACGACACCGCCGGGAACACGACCCTGAGCGTGACCCGCGAGCGGTTCCACGACGCCACCGGGACGGGTGCGCTCGGGAGCCCGTCGTCGGGCGTCGGCGCCCGCGTGTCCTATGCGGCGACCTACTACGACGGCGCGAACCGGCCGGTGGCGGCGGTGAACGTCGGCACGAACGGCGGGTCGGCGTGGTCGCAGCCGGGGTCGGTGCCGAGCCGATCCGACACGGTGCTGGTGACGAGCGTCGAGTACGCGGCCGACGCGGTGCAGACGGTGCGGCTGACCGGTGCCCCGACCGGTGGCACGTTCACCCTCACCTTCGGCGGGTCCACCACGTCCGGGCTGGCGTACAACGCTTCGGCCGCGACCGTGCAGACGGCACTGGCCGGGCTGACCTCGGTCGGCAGCGGGAATGTGGTGGTGACGGCGGCGACCGGCGGCGGGTACTCGGTGCGCTTCGCCGGGTCGCTGGCCGGCCAGTACCAGGCGCGGCTGACGACGAGCGGGGCGTCGCTGACCGGCGGCACGTCGCCCGGCGTGGCGGTGGCGACGGTGTCGCTCGGCGGCGACGTGGGGCGGGCGGCGGCGACCACCGACCCGGCCGGGCGGGTGGCGCGGACGTATGCCGACGCCCTCGGCCGGACGCTCCAAACGGTCGAGAACTTCACCGACGGCGCGGTCACCGACACGTCGAACAAGACGACGCTGTACGGGTACGGCGCGGCGGGGATGACGAGCCTGACGGCGGCGCTGACCGGCGGCGGCGGACAGACGACGGCGTGGGTGTACGGGGTGACCACCGTCGGCGGCAGCGGCCTCGACTCCTACGACCTCGTCGGCGCGACCCGGTGGCCGGACGCCTCGACCGGCGCGGCCAGCTCGGCCGAGCAGGAGGCGGTGACGGTGAACGCGCTGGGGCAGACCGTAACCAGCACCGACCGCAACGGCACGACACACAAGCTGAGCTACGACGTGGTCGGCCGGCTGACGATCGACGCCGTGACGACACTGGGCGGCGGGTCCGGGTCGGGGAGCGGGAGTGGCTCGGGGAGCGGCAGCGGGTCCGGGTCGGGCTCGGGGAGTGGCAGCGGCAGCGGTAGCGGGTCGGGGGTGGACGGGGCGGTGCGGCGGATCGAGACGGGGTACGACGGGCAGGGAAACCCGTACCTCGTGACCAGCTACGACGCCCCGACCGGCGGGTCGGCGGTGAACCAGGTGCGGCGCGGGTACAACGGGCTCGGCCAGCTCACGACCGAGTGGCAGGCGCACTCCGGCACGGTGAACACGTCCACGACGCCGGCGGTGACGTACACGTACTCGGCGATGCCGAGCGGGGCCAACCACAGCCGGCTGACGGCGATGACGTACCCCTCGGGGTACAGCGTCGGGTACAGCTACGCCAGCGGGCTGGACGCCACGATCAGCCGGCTGTCGGCGCTGACGGACACGTCGGGGACGCTGGAGGCGTACACGTACCTGGGGCTGGGGACGGTCGTGGTGCGGTCGCACCCGCAGCCGGACCTCGACCTGACCTACGTGAAGCGGTCGGGCGAGTCGAATGGCGACGCGGGTGACCCGTACTCCGGCCTCGACCGGTTCGGCCGGGTGGTCGACCAGCGTTGGGTGGACGGCAGCTCGGGCACGGCCCTCGACCGCTTCCAGTACGGGTACGACCGGGCCGGGAACCGCCTGTACCGCGACAACCTCGTCAACACCGCGTTCGGCGAGCTGTACGCCTACGACGGGCTGAACCAGCTCACGTCCTTCGACCGCGGCACGCTGAACTCGGGGAAGACGGGGCTGACGGGGGCGGCGTCGCGGGGCCAGGACTGGGACTTCGACGCGGTGGGGAACTGGGACGGGATCGACGTGGACGGGTGACGCAGAGCCGCACGGCGAACGCGCAGAACGAGATCACGGGGATCGGCAGCCTGACGACGCCGACCTACGACGCGAACGGGAACATGACCGGCGACGAGACGGGCCGGCGGTTCGTGTACGACGCCTGGAACCGGCTGGTGCGGGTGAAGAACGCGGGCGGGACGACGCTCGTGTCGTACAGCTACGACGGGCGGAACCGTCGGGTGACCCGCAACGACGGCGCGACGACGGACCTGTACTACTCGGCGGCGTGGCAGGTGGTGGAGGAGGGCGTGGGCGGGGACGTGGCGGCGCGGCAGGTGTGGAGCCCGGTGTACGTGGACGCGCTGGTGCTCCGGGACCGGGATACGGACGCCGACGGGATGCCGGACGACGAGCGGCTGTGGGTGACGCAGGACGCCAACTGGAACGTGACGGCGGTGGTGGATGACAGTGGGGTCGTGGCCGAGCGGTTCGTCTACGACCCGTTTGGGGTGGCGACGATCTACAGCCCGAGCTACGGGGCGGTGCGGGCGACGAGCAACTACGCGTGGCGGTACGAGCACCAGGGGTTGTGGTATGACGCCACGAGCGGGTTGTACGATAGCCGACACCGGTGGTATAGTCCAACACTTGGGCGATTCGTATCTTTAGACCCAATCAAATATTCGTCAGGTGATATTAATTTATTTAGGTTTTCCGCCAATAGCCCAATTACTCATCTCGACCCCACCGGCTTGACCACCATTGATGATGTCGAGGCGCTGTGGGAAGAGTTTCTTGATTCCAGTAATCAACACGTCTACGACATGCTACTCGACGCAATTCTTCTGCTCGACGTGCCCATCCCGCCGCAACAGCTCCGGGGCGCTCTTGCCCGTATGAAAAACTCGTTGTTTGAGATTACGACCCAGCATCCGGATAATCAATATTATGGCTTCATCGCGGCCTTTAACTGGATCATTTATAAGAATGAAATGGAGATTCGCTGGTTGCTTTTTCCTGGTATGGCAGCATCACTAAGTGAGCTGAGCCGGATCTACGTTGGTTCTACCTGCAGCGATTGCGACGCAATTGCGAAAGCTACCAACAGCAAGATAAGAGAGCTTGGGCATGATAATCCTGCCGTACGTGAAGCAGCGCAAGCATCTATTAGAAGTGATATCGATCTCTTTCTCATGAGCGGTAATAGGACCGGCATGAACTGTCTCATCAGAACATTGCTGCAAGCCCTCGGGTCGGCTACCAGCCCTGAGGTGGCACGTAGGTTGCGTGCGTTAACAAGGGGCCCAAGCTTCTATACGCCGACTCCGACTCCGCTTCCACCCGGGGACCGAGGAGTTCCTATCTTTTAGCGATATTCGCCAATGCCTGGATTTGTTGACCAAAACGCCAATCGCGCTACGCGTCACGCAAAGGGAGCAGTCAGACATGTATGCAAAGTGCATCGTGCTGTTCACAATCGTCGTGGTGAGTACGTCTCAGCCAGTTCCTGCGACTGGCCAACCGCCGGCAAGGCCAATCAAGCTATGGTCAAGAAATCTATCAGTAGATGAAAATGTAAAAATGCAAGTCCAAAGCCTAATTTTTTCAAGGGAAGGCAATAGCGTCGGAGTGTACAGTACGTATTTTGCTAAGTTCGATACTATTTATCGTGATTTTGCTAAGTTGTCCTTATTGAATTCGACGGATGGCACCATGCGAGCTAACGAGAGTATTGGCATGGTCCGGATCGCTGCAGACGATAGACGGCAGGTGGCATTTTTAGCCAACGAGCGATTGTTGTTTGCCGTGGACGGGCGTATGGTCATCATGAATAGTAGTAATGGGAAAATTGAGACTAGTTCCAAGAATGATGCGAAGCTCTACCTGAGCACCTGGTCAATAACCAACGGAAGCGTATTGATGTTGTTGGCACAAAATGGAAAGGCCAAATTAAGCCTGAACAAAGAGATAAATGAAAATATGCATGCCAGGTCGCCTTTACGCGAGATCGGGTCGGCGAGCATCGCAATTAATACCGATCGGCTAGAAGAGGGCCTGTCTTACCTCGTATCAGTCAGTGCGAATGGCGCGTATCTAGCGGTGGGCGAGCTAAGCAATACGCCAGGCGGATCGCCACTGACACTATATAGAATTTCCACCGACAGCGGTGTTAAGGTGGACATCTTACACAGGACTAGCTCGACGGCCCCGTCTTGCGTTCGCCTTTCTCCAGCCGGCGACTTGCTTGCAATTGGTGCTAAAGATGGTGGCATAAAACTTCTTGGCACGAAGGTTGTTGATGGCAAATTGCTGGAATATGCCAGCTTCCGTCGTACGAATTGGACAATTGCAGACATTGCATTTTCGCCAAATGGCAAGTCCATGGCACTCTGCTCAACCGGGGACAAAGATGTGTGGTTGGTAGATATCGAGAAGAAGATTTCCACTGACAAGATTGCACTTACTGATATCCCAACTTCCTTAGCTTTTTCACCGAACGGCAAGACCTTGGCGATTGGTACGTTTCAGGGACGTGTTGAACTATGGGGTATCAACAACTAGAGCCGGTATCCATTGCGCGCGAGGTACGACCACAGCCAGACTAGTGGATTCACCATCACAACATCTCAGTCGAGCGAGGATCGCTCCCGCTCAGGCCGTAGCCTCGCCGCTTCAAGTTTACTTTGCCTGTCACACTGAGCGATTGAGAGGAGTATGGACCGCCTCTCACGCGCACGGCGGTCGATAGGCACTGCCGGGCATTCTTCTTTCGTTCGCACGGCAAGGAGGCGCAGTACGCGCCAGGTGGATCACGTTATTGACGGGTGGGATGTCTTCTCGGTTTGTTCCGTTCCCCCCGAGGACGCACCGATGTCCGACCCCGTTGCTCCATCTGGCACCACTTCGGACCCACTCCGCCGCCGTGACCCGGCCGCCACCCATCAACGGTGGATTGAGCACCTCGACCGGGTTTGCACAGACGAGCAAACCGTCGCCGCGATCTGCGCCGCCGCGGGCGTGTCCGTCCCGGCCTTCTACCAGTGACGGCGCCAGCTCGCCGCCACGGTCGCGGGTCGAAGACAACAGGTCGTGTTTCCCCGCGCGTCGTCCGACCGATCCGCTCCGCTAACACCCCGATTTCGGACCACCAACCCCGACTCCGGTATGATGTAGCACTCTCGGAGGTGGCACCCTTTGGCAGCCCGTGGCAGACATTCCGCCGACGACGCGCTCGTCGCCGAGCTGGCGGCGGGCAAGACTGTCCGCGACGCGGCGACTGCCGCCGGCGTCGCCGAGCGGACCGCGTTCCGCCGGCTGAGGGGTAGGATGTAGTATCCCACGGGGGGCACAAGCATGAACCAGATCACGACCAAAACCCCGGAACTGTTACCCAAGACGCTGCCGGGCGTGGTCTGCGCCCAGCGCGTGCGGTGCGGCAAGCTGGGCTGCCACTGCGCCCACGGGCCAGGCCATCTCGCCTTCTATCGCTTCTGGCGTGAAGGTGGCCGGCTACGAAAGTGCTACGTCCGACGCACCGAGTTGGCATCGGTTCGGGCCGCCTGTGAAGCCCGTCAACGGGAGCGCCGAGAGCTTGCCAAAGGTTGGCAGCAGTGGCGGGAACTGGTACCCGTCGTGCGGGAGGTTTCGACATGAGCGCGGTCGCAATCACACCGGCGGCACCGAACGAGGCGGGCGTGATCGCCGGGGAGTTGGTAAAGTCATTCGGCCAGATGGTCCAGCTCTACGAGAAGCACTTCTCTCTGACGCGGGAGGAAGCGATTCAACGTGCCGCCGCGCCCCCAGCGGACGAAGGCGAGCGCGCCCTGAACGGGCCGCCCGATCAGGTCAGTTGGTTCGACCTGCACGGCATCGCCCACACCGATCCCGACCGCGCGACCACCCGCTGGGAGGAGATCAAACGCGCCGCACTGGATGAACTCCGGACGGGCCACCGGGCGGCCGGAGCCGTTGAGACGGCCAACGACGGCGCCTGGCAGCGGGCGCAATTCCTGGCTTTGCGGGAGGACCTGTCGGCCGAGTGGCAGCCCCGCAACGGCGTCGAGCGACAGCTCATCGACACCATGGCGCAGGCGCAGCAGGGCTTCCTGCACTGGCTTCGGACGTTGACGATCCGCACGACCCTGGAGAGTGTCACCAACGACCGGCGCCACAAGGAGGAGGGCCGGTGGGGGCCGCCGCGGCAGAGCGACGCCGACGCCCTCGACCAGGCCGCCGCCATGATGGACCGGTACAACCGTATCTTTCTGCGGACGCTCCGCGCCCTGTGCGACATGCGGCGGCACAGCGGCCCCGTGATCGTCAAGAAAGGCGGCCAGATGAACGTGGCCCAGCAACAGGTGAACGTGGTTACAGAACCGTCAGCTCAGCGACACTGACCCCCCTTCCCGATCGCCTACCGACCTACCATTCGGGGCGCGCCCGCGCGTAGCATCGAGTTGGGTAGCCGCACGGCCCGCGAACCGTGTGGTGATTTGCAGTCGGGCGGTGCTTGTTGGGTGGTGTTCTCCCCGACGACACCGCCCGACTGCCCCGACACGAGAACACCTACCATGTCGGTCACGTCCTCCCGGTGGGAACCGGGGCGCAACCCCATTCACCGCCTGATTCAATGCCTCGACGTGTTGGCGATAGCCTTCAACCGGTTCCGTCAGCTCTCCTTCGCCTTGCCCAGGCACCGGGACGAAACGCCGCCCGAGCCCGGGACGGGTGCCGCGTACACCGCCGAGCGGAACCGCCTGTTGGCGGACTTCGAAGCCGTCCGGGACACCGTCCACCGGCCGGGGCAGTGGGGTGCCCCGGGTCACTTCGCACAACGGCTGAACGATGAAGCCGTCGCCGCGTTCGCCCGCGTCGGGCTGCGGGACGAGGGGACGCGACAAGCCGTCGGTGAGGCGGCCCAGTGGGTGAGTTACGTCCTCACGCCGTGGAGCATCGGCCCGACCGCTCGACCGTGGGACTACGGTTCCCACGAGTACGAGCGGCGGGGCGGATCACGAGAGAGCACGTTCGAGGCGGAAGGCGCGTTGTTGTTCCGCAGTACGTCGATCCGCGCCGCCTTGCTCGCCACGTTCGCGGTGGCCGGCGAAGTCGTCCCGATCGAAATCGACCAGCGCCGGCGCCTGATGCACGACTCCTGGCAACAGGCCGCTCCCATCACACAGGATGAGCTTCTCGCCATGGCACGGGAAACCCAACCCGGCGACCCCAGCAGGTCAACGAACACCCTCGCTGAGCGGGTCCGGACCCGCGAGGAGCAACTCGCCACCCACGAACGGGAGCGGGAGGAGCGCGCCCGGAAGCTCGAAGCGATGGCGATTCTCGACGTGACGACCGCGTGCCAGGTCGCCATGCCCCAGAACCGCCACGACCTCGAATCGCTCCGACGGGGGGAGCAACGGGCGTCCGCTCTCCCGCGGGTCGGCGAGATACCCCCGTACAGCGCGGCGGCAGAGCTGCCGCAGCACCACGTCGATGCGATCGTCGAGCGCGTCGCCGCGTACCGTGCGGCCCTCCGCGGCGCCTACGGCCCGGACGAAGAACCACCGACTCCCCACATCGGTGCCTTCGGCTCCGAGCGCGCGTTGGACGGCGGGCTGCTGCCGCCGTCCGACGAGGACCGGACGCGGTGGGACGACGCCGTGCGCTGGCTCTACCACGCCGAGTTGGCCGACGTTCGCACCGAAGCCGCGGGGTTGGCGACCACGCCCGCCGGCCGCGACGAACTCCGGGCACTCTGCGAGACGCTGTTCCACAGCGTCGTGTGGCGCGCCGCCCAAAACCTCCACCACCTCCTACCGCCCCTGCCGCCGGAACAGCCGACCGCGGCCGAGTTTGCCGAGCAGCAGCGTCTGTGGGCCGAGTTCGCGGAAGCGCTCGCCGCGCCGGCAGCAACTACCACCGCGGCCGACCCGCCACCGCCCGACGAGGTTTCTAAAGTAGGCGGGAATAGAGGCAACACGGGCGAGCGGAAGCCGTCGCCGGGTGACACGGGAGTTCTCGGCAGCCCGGGGCAGGGCGGAGAGGCAACGACACCGGCTGAGGCCACCGACGCTCTTGACGCGAAACTGAGCGGGCTGTCGAAGGGGAAACGCGCCGCGTACCTGCAATACCGGATCGCCGCCCGGGACATGATCGACCCCACCGACCGGGCCGCTTACGACGCGACGAACGAAACCCTACCCGAAGGCGAGTCACTCCCGCCGTTCGACACGTGGGTGCGATACCTTCGGCAAGCGAGGAACCACCTCAATCAACAGAAGAACAAGCCGCGACGCCCGCCGAGCCCGTCGGAGGTGCGTTCCGCCAGACCTGCCGACCGCCAGTAACTCGCGTCCGGTTTCCTCGAACCGGATTTCCGCCGGAATCCGGTCCGCTGCCGCTCTTTGCATTTCCCCTGTCATTTCTTGTCAACCGCGACCGGATGCCGTGCGTCCGGTTTTCTCCGGTTCGGGGCTATGTACGCGGGCTCGAACGGTGCGAGGCCGCTGCCCAACCGTACCCGGTGATGACCACGACACCCTTACCCGACCCGGTCGCGCTCCTCAGCGTGGATGATGTTGCGGCGCTGCTCGGCGTCTCGCCGCGGACCGTGTGGCGCCTGCGCGACGGCGGACACCTCCCGCCCCCCGTTCGCGTCGGGTCGCTCGTCCGCTGGCGCCGGGCGACGCTGCTGATGTGGCTCGACGAAGCGACGGAACCCCGCCGTGACGGCCGGAAGGGGGGTCGCACCAATGACTGACATCTCATCCGACCCGGCCCCGACGACTCGCAAGTCCAAGAGTAGGCGCCGGCCGGTTGCGCCGCGGATGCTGGGCCGCGACGAGGCGGCCGAGTTCTGCGGCGTCGGCGGCGTCTCGACGTGGGACCGGCACACCGCCGCCGGGCTGAACCCGGCGCCGGTCCGGCTCGGCGGCGCGGTGCTGTGGAGCCGCGCCGAGTTGGCGGAGTGGTGCCGCCGCGGGTGCCCGCCGCGGACGGAGTGGGCGCCGATCTGGCGCGAGTTGTTGGCCCGCCGCGCGAAGTGACACCCCACCCCCAAAACACAGTCGGGCCGGGTGCCGCCCTCGGAAGCTCGCACCCGACCCGATCGGAGAAACCGATGGGCAATCTACCAGGCAGTCGGCCCGACAGGGAAGGCTGGATTCGCGTCAGCAAGTCTCAGCCGTGCCCGGTGTGCAAGAAGCCGGACTGGTGCATGGTCGCGCCCGACGGAAACGCCGCTATCTGCCAGCGCGTCGAAAAGGGAAGCACGAAGCCGTGCGGCGACGGCGGTTGGCTGCACCGCCTGACACGGGCCTCGACCCGCCCGGGGCCGCAGGGGGCTCGGAAGGGGCGTACGGTCACGACCGACTGGACCGCACTGGCGGGCCGGCGCGCCGCCGAACTGAACCCTGCCCGGCGGAACGATCTCGCCCGCACGCTGGGGCTGCCGGCCGACGCCCTCGACGCGCTGCCGCTCCTCGGGTTCCACAACGACGCCCGCGGGGCGTACTACACGTTCCCGGAGGCGAACGCCGGCGGGACCGTCGTCGGGTTGAATCGCCGGTTCGCTGACGGCACGAAGAAGGCACTCCCCGGGAGCAAGCGCGGGCTGACCCTGCCGGCCGGGTGGCGGGAGCGACCCGGCCCGGTGTTCGTCGTCGAGGGGCCGACCGACGCGGCAGCGATGACCGCCGCCGGGCTGTCGGCCGTGGGGCGGCCGTCCAACACGGGAGGGGTGGCACACCTCGCCGAGCTGTTCGGCGACCTGGACGCCGGCCGGTCGGTCGTCGTGGTGGGCGAGAACGACCGGAAGGCCAGCGGCGAGTGGCCGGGTCGCACCGGCGCCGAGTCCGTCGCCCGCGGGCTCGCTGGGCGGCTCGGGCGGGCGGTCCAGTGGGCGCTGCCGCCCGAGGGCGCGAAGGACGTGCGGGAGTGGCTGACCGCGTCGGCCCCTGGCGAGACGCCGTGGCCCGACCGGGGCGTCGAGCTCGGCCGCCGTCTCGTCGCTGCGGCGGTCGGGATCGACCCGCCGCCGACCACCACGGCCGACGGTTCCCGGTCTGCGGTGCCGGACATCGTCATCGGCCCGGACGAACACCGGGTCAACGCCGAGGCGACGGCCGCCCTCGCCGCCGAGGAGGACGTATATCAGCGCGGCGGGCTGCTGGTTCATGTCCTCCATCAATCGGACGACTCGGACCTCGACGCCGTGGTCCGCCGGCCGGTCGGCGCCCCGGTGGTGCGCGAGCTGGCCCGCCCGCTCCTGCGCGAACGGCTCACGCGGGTCGCGCGGTGGACGCAGTGGCGCGGGGCCGGCGAGAACGCCGAGTTGGTTGAGGCCCACCCGACGGACTGGTGCGTCGGCGCCGTCCACGCCCGCGGCGACTGGCCCGGCCTCCGCCGGCTCGACGCCGTCGTCACCCACCCGGTGCTGCTGCCGAGCGGCGACCTGTTGACCGCCAACGGGTATCACCGCGGCGTGCGATTGCTCGCCGCCCTGCCGGCTGACTTGGCGGTGACGGTGCCCGACGCGCCGACCCGCCAGGACGTGGACGCCGCCGTGGCTGCGCTGCTCGACCCGCTGGCCGACTTCCCGTTCGAGACGCCGGCCCACCGGGCGGCACTGGTGGCCGGGCTCCTCACCCCGCTGGCGTGGTTCTTGTTCGACGGCCCGGCCCCGCTGTTCCTGATCGACGGGAACGTCCGCGGGGTCGGGAAAGGCTTGCTCGCCGACGTGGTGGCGCTGACGGTGACCGGCCGGCGGTTCCCGGTGATGAGCTACACGAACGACCGGGAGGAACTGCGGAAGAAGATCACCACGCTGGCGATGGAGTGCGAGCGGCTGGTGCTGCTCGACAACCTGGCGGGCGCGGTCGGGAACGACATCCTCGACGCCGCCCTGACGACCGACCGGTGGAAGGACCGGGTGTTGGGCGGCAACCGGGTGTACGACGGCCCGCTCCACGTCGTGTGGTTCGGGACAGGGAACAACGTGCAGCTGGGCGCCGACACGTCCCGCCGGGTGTGCCACGCCCGGATGGAGTCGGCGGACGAGCGGCCGGAGATGAAGGAGGGGTTCCGCCATCCCGACCTGCGGGGGTACGTCCGGCGGGATCGGGGGCGGCTGTTGTCGGCGGCACTGACGATCCTCCGCGCGTGGGTGCGGGCCGGGCGGCCGAGGCACCAGCTGCGGCCGTGGGGCAGTTTCGAGGGTTGGTCGGGTGTCGTGCGCGAGGCGGTGGTGTTCGCCGGGCTGCCGGACCCGGGCGAGACGCGGGTGGCACTCCAGACGACAGCCGACCGGGACGCGGCCGCGATGGCGGACGTGATCGCCGGGCTGATCCACCTGGACGACACGGGCCGGGGGTTGACGACGGCCGACATCGTCGGCCGCATCAAGGAGGCGGAGCGGGAGGCGCCGGCGGAGTGGATGTCGAACCTCCGGGCCGCGGTGGAAGACCTGTGCGGCAAGCTGTGCGGGCGGACGCTCGGCTACCGGTTTCGGCACTTCGCCCGCCGGAACTTCGGCGGCAAGGTGCTGGACAAGGCCGACGCCCCGCACGGGTCGAACCGGTGGGTCGTGCGGGACGTGAAGGGGCGAGCGGGTCGGGAGCATGTCCACCATGCCCACCATCACCACCCGGACCCGCGGCCGGCCGGTGGGGATGGTGGAGATGGTGGAGATGATTCCGCCCGGCCGGCCGCGGTTGAAGCCGCCCTGCCCCGTTCGCGGACGCGGTTCGTCAACGACGACACCCCGCACGACGTGAGGGGGTGAGCGATGCCGACCACTGCCGCGCCGGCGACCGTCGCGGACTTGCTCGCCGCCGTGTTGGCGTACCGGCCGACGGTGGAGGACGGGGCGTTGGCGTTTGCCGTCGAGTTGCCGACCGAGTTGGGGCGACGGCTCTGGGTGCTCCACACCGGCGTCCGCGCGGCGCTGGCCGGTCGGCCGTGGTATGGGTGCGGCTCGGAGCGCAAGGCCGCGGCGCCGCGGCCGCTCGACCCCGCGGCGCCTATCCCGCCCGGTGTCACCCTCCTGTGCGTCGAGGGCGACCGGCGCTGGGACCGGATCGACCCCGACGCCCGGCTCGACCTGCCGGACCTGTTCGTGCCCTGACAGTTACCAAGCTGGCGGCCGGTTGGCCGCCGGTTATACTCCTCATTCAATCGTTCGCTGGCGGGTTGCACCCAACCTCCCAACAGCGAGCGACGACAAGAAAGGTTGCTCCGATGGCGACCCTGTTCAAGCCGACCCGCCCGTACCCGCTCCCGCCCGCCGCCGAGGTGGTCGAGAAAGACGGCCGCCCCCACGCCCGCGTCCGGGAGAAAGGGAAGGCGGTGCTGTACCCGCTGAGCGCGGACGGCACCGCGTACCTGAAGCCCGCCGCGAAGTGGGCGGCCGACGTGCGGTTCGCCGACGGCAGCCGGAAGCGCGTGCGGTTCTCCCCGAACCGCGACGCCGCCGCGCTCATGCTGGCCGAGCTGATGAAGCGCATCGAGAACGAGAAGGCCGGCATCCGCGACGACTACGCCGACCACCGCAAGCGGCCGCTCCGCGACTTACTCACCGAATACGAGCAACACGTTCGGGACAAGGGTGCTACCGGGAAGGAAGCCGGCCAGGCCGCGCGTCGGTGCGAGCTCGTGTTCGATGCCGTCGGGTTCGTCACGCTGAAGGAGTTGGACGCGACCCCGGCGGAGCGCTGGCTGGCCGAGCGGCGTGCGATGCCGAAGGCGGACGGCGGGTTCGGGCCGGCCACCAGCAACCACTACCGGAAGTCGCTCGTCGCGTTCGGCAACTGGCTCGTGAAGGCCCGTCGCGCCGCCGAGAACCCGTTCCGGCACATCCCGAAGGTGAACGAAGACGTTGACGTGCGGCATGAGCGTCGGCCGCTGACGGCGGAGGAGTACGCCCGTGTTCTCGACGCCGCCCGCGGAGGGAAGGTGTACCGCAAGATGGCCGGCCCAGACCGACGGATGCTGTACCTCATCGGCGGCGCGACGGGGCTGCGGTCGGGCGAGTTGTCCAGCCTGACGCCGGGTTCGTTCGAGCTGACGGCAGACCCCCCGGCGGTCGTGGTCGAGGCCGCGTACTCCAAGCACCGCCGCCGGGACACGGTCCCGTTGCACCCCGACCTGATCCCGGAGCTGCGGTCGTGGTTGGCCGGCAAGCCGGCCGCGGCACCGGTATGGCCGGGTAAGTGGGCGAAGCACACCGAGGCCGTGGACATGATCCGCCGCGACCTGGAGGTGGCCCGCGCCGTGTGGGTTGGCGAGGCGACGACCGCCGCCGAGCGGGGCGAGCGCGAGCGGTCGGACTTCCTGTGCTACCGCGACCGGAACGGCCGGGTCGCCGACTTCCACGCGCTGCGGCACACGTTCATCACCGAGCTGGTCCGCGCGGGGGTATCGCCGAAGGACGCGAAGGAGCTGGCGCGGCACTCGACCATTACCCTCACGATGGACCGGTACGCCCACGTCGGCATCCGCGACACGGCCGCCGCAGTCGCCAAGCTGAGCCTGCCAACCCACAACCCCGGGGGTGGTGAACCGGCTGCACTGCGTGCGACCGGCACGGATAACGGCCCGGGTTCGGGAGCAGCAACGGGAGCAGCAGCAGGCGGTAGCAGGCGGGGAGAATCGGGGACAAGTGAGGAAACGGACGGTACGGGGCGGACGACCCCGAGAACGAGTCAACCCCTGCGTTTGGCAGGGGTTGAGGACGATCGAGGACAATTGGGGGGAGTATGCCCGACAGGAGTTGAACCTGTAACCTTCGGCTCCGGAGGCCGACGCTCTATCCAGTTGAGCTACGGGCACGCACGTCTTCCAACCCGAATTCTAGCCGACCGCAGCGCGGTTTCAACCGCCGCCCCCGTTTTCACGGACTCAGCCCCGGGAACAGTTGCCGGCGCACCTCGTCCCGGAACGGCGCCTCCGCGAACGTCCCGACCACGCGCTTCCGCGCCAGCCGGCAGTCGTACTGCCGCCGGCCCAGCCAGTAACCCGATACGAACGACCGCTCCGGCTCCCAACCTGCCGGCTCCACCTTCCCAAACAGTGCGAACTCCGGCGGGCCCGCCAGCGGCGGTAACTCCACCCGGTCCAGCGGCTTCCCCGACTCGTCGAACAGGCCCACCGCCACGTCGCCGCGGCCGCGGTGCAGCAGGTGCCAGCGGAAGTGGATGCCCTCCTCGATGTTCAGCCCGCCGGCCGTGCTGTCGCCGCTCATCCAGGCGATCCGCGCGTCCGGCGGCGCCGTCGCCTCCACGTGGCGGACCGCGTCCCACAGCAGGTGCGCCCGGGCGGCGAACTTCTCCTGCTTCCCCACGCCGGCGACCGCCACCACCGCCAGGCCCGTACACACGCCCGCGAACGCCGCCTTCTTCCACGCCGTCAGCGGCAGCGCGATCAGCGCCGTCAGCAGCAGCGCGAACAGCACGTCCAGCCCCCACACGGCCGGCATCGCGTACCGGCCCGACATCATCGACAGCGGCAGGTACACCACCACGCCCGCGGCCACCAGCAGCAGCGCGGCGAGCACCGGCGGCGTGCCCAGCCGTTGCCACGACACGGCCTTCAGGACGCCGCCCTTCCACAGCGCCAGCGCCGCCAGCAGCAGGCCCGCGGCCATGAACTCCAGGCTCACCGCGCCCTTCAAGGCGCTCAGCATCCGGCCCAGCTGCGCCGCCGTCGGGCCGTGCGTCTCGTACTGACCCGGGTGCCAGTGCGCCTTGAAGTACACGAAGTGCGCCGCCGGCAGCACCAGCGTCACGCCCAGCAGCAGCGACCGCGCCCCGTTCCGCTTCAGCGCCTCACGCAGGGTCATACCGTCCGGCCACATCCTCAGCAGGATTTGCACCGGCACCAGCGCCGCGAACGTGTTCTTGCACCCGAGCGCCACCAGCACCGCCAGCGCCGACAGCAGCTCCCACCGCAGCGGGGTCGCGCTCGTCGCCGCCTTCCGCGCCGCCACCAGCGCGAACAGCGCGTACGGCATCGCCACGCCCTCGGAGAGCGTCAGGCTCGTCCAGATCTCGTTGCGGTACGGGTTCCACATCGCCAGCGCCCCGGCCAGCAGCGCCGCGGCCGGGTGCGCGCCCAGCTCCGCCAGCAGCCACAAGAGTGCCGCCGCAGACAGGGCACACCACACGAAGCGGTACGCCCGCCACGCCACGGCGCTGCCGTCGAACAGGTTCGCCTGCACCTGCCAGTGAACCCACAGCGTCGGGCGGAACGGGCCGAGGTGTTCGTAGTTCGCTTCCACCTTCTCCCACCACAGCCCGACGTGCTCCCCCGCCGACAGGCCCGGCGTCGGGTAGACGAGGTTGCCGTCGTCCACGAAGTCGAACGGCGTGGCGAGCGTTGGGAGGTACAGGGCCGCCAGCAGCAGCCCGCCGAAGGGAATCCACCAGGGGGAACGGGGGGCGTCCATGCGTGCGTCCGTGCGGCCGGGAACCGCCGGAGCCTAGCCCACCGGGCCGGGCGGCGCGAAGCCCAACCCGACGCTCAAGCCGGGGGCATTGTGTGTACGGCTCCCCCCCGGGGGGTCGAGGCACGCATTGAGTCCATGCCACAAAAGAGTGTTGAATCGACGGCGCGGTCAGTTCTTGACCACCGCCGCGGCCACGGCGTTGGCCACCTCGCGGCGCAGGCGCCCCACGCTCCCCTTGTCGTCGGGGTGGACGCGGCTCGTCAGAATGATCACCGCCGTCTGCGAGCGCGGGTCCACCCACAGGCTCGTGCCGGTGAACCCGGTGTGGCCGTAGCCCTCGCCGCGCTTGAAGGCGTCGCCGCGCTGGCCGCTGAACGACGTGTCCACGTCCCAGCCGTAGCTGCGGAACTGCCGCGGCGGGTCTTCCTTCCCCTTCGCGGGCTGCGCCGGCACCTCGTGCGGCGCGGTGAACAGCTTCACGGTGTCGGCCTTCAGTACGCGGGCGCCGTCCAGCTCGCCGCCGCGGAGGAGCATCCGGGCGTAGCGGCCGAGGTCGTCGGCGCTGCCGAACAGGCCCGCGTGACCGGCCACGCCGCCCATCTTGAACGCCCGCGGGTCGTGGACCTCGCCGCGGATCGTCAGCTTGTCGCGCAGCCCGGTCGGCGCCACGCGCTTCACGAGGTCGCCGGCGGGGCGGAAGCCGGTGTCGGTCATCTTCAGCGGGTCGAAGACGTGCGTCTTCGCGTACTGATCGACCGGCATCCCGCCGAGCTTCTCGACCAGCTCGCCGAGGACGATGAAGCCCACGTCGCTGTAGCGGAAGCGGGTGCCGGGCGGGGCTTCGAGCTTCAGCGCGGCGACGCGCTCGAGCGCCTTCTCGCGGCCGTCGGCGTAGTCGGCGAGGGCGTTGTCGGCGGTCAGGCCGCTGGTGTGGAGGAGCAAGTGCGCGACGGTCACGTCCGCCTTGCCGAACGCCGGCCAGTGCTTTGCCACGGGGTCGTCGAGCTTCAACTTCCCCTGCTCGATCAGCCGCATGATGCTGGTGCCGGTGGCGGTCGGCTTGGTGAGCGAGGCGAGGTCGAAGACGGTGTCGGCGGTCATCGGTTCGGCGGCGGGGCGGACGGCGCGCCGGCCGTAGGCCTTGCGGTGAACGACCGCGTCGCGGTGAACCACGAGCACGACGGCGCCGGGGCAGTCGTTCCGCGCCAGCGCCGCCTCGACGGCGGTGTCCACGGCGGCGAAGTCGGCGCGGGCGGGGAGCGGCGCGAGGAGCGCGGCGAGGACGAGGGGGGTACGCATGGGGAGATGATATTCAGGCTCGGGGTTCCGCCGCTTGCGGCGTAGCGGCGCTTGCGCCGCTACGCCGCAAGCGGCGGAACCCCGGTTACCGCGGCGCCGTGATGGCCGGCACGTCTCGGCCCGTCGATTGCGCGTACAGCACGCCCGCCGCGAACCCGGCTGCCATCAGGATGCCGGCGGCGAGCTGCCACAGCCGCAGCACGTTCCGCTGGCTCGCGGCGCCGGCGGCGAACATGAGCCGGTCGCGGTCGATCCGCGCCGGCGACGGCGCCAGCCGCGCCAGGGCGGCGGCAACGGCGGCGTCGGCCGGCGGGATGGGGGGCGGCGTGTTCATTTCGTCGGGGTCGGGCATTCGGCACCGAGTTTCTGGCGGAGGGCGGCGAGCCCCGCCGCGTACCGGCGGTAGCAGGTGGCGGCCGACGAGCCGAGCGTCTGGGCGATCTGCTCGAACGTCAGGCCGCCCCACAGGTGGGCGGTCACGATCTCCCGCGTCTCGGCCGGGAGGCTCGTGAGGGCGTCGGCCGCGGCCCGGGCGTCGAGCCCGGTCGGGTCGTCGGGGGGCGAGAACCACGGGTCGGTGCGGTCGGCGGCGGCGGCCTCGTACTTCGTCCGCCGGCGGGCGGCCCGGCTGGCGTCGATGGCCCCGTTGCGGACGACCCGGTACAGCCAGGGTACCAGGTTGTCGGGGCGGGCGCGAAGGCGGACGAGTTTGAGGAACGCCGTTTGAACCACGTCCTCGGGGCTGCCGCACCACTGCCGGGCGTACAGCACCAGGGCGGCGGCGTGCCGGTCGACCAGTTCGGCCAGTTCGTCCGGTCCCATCGCCAAGATGACGCCCCCGCGGCCGCGCCGTTTCAGGGCGGGAGTCTGATCCAGGGTTGATGAACGGAATCGGCGGGGCGGCGGCAACCGGGCGGCGCGTTAGGCCGGGGCGCAAGCCCCGGTGTGCCCTCAACCCACCCGGGGCTTGCGCCCCGGCCTAACGCGCGGCTGGACTCCCGATCCCGCGATGCGGATACTACCCCCGCCCTTCCCTCCCCGGAGCCGCTCATGCGCGCCCTCGCCGTCCCGCTCGCCTGCCTCGTCGCGCTCGTGCCCGCCAGCGCCCAGCCGCCCGCGCCGGAGAAGTTCTCCGACGCCGGCTTCGTCTCCATCTTCAACGGCAAGGACCTCACCGGCTGGACGGTGTCGGCCAAGACCGGCCACAGCGGCACCACCAAGAACAAGAGCGGCGGCAAGTGGGAGATCAAGGACGGCGCCATCGTCGGCAGCCAGGACGTGCCCGGCAACGGCGGCATCGTCATCACCGACAAGCAGTACGGCGACTTCGAGGTGGCGCTGGAGATGAAGAACGACGACGGCCCGGACAGCGGCCTGTTCCTGCGGAGCACCGACACCGGCAAGTGCTACCAGGCGATGATCGACTACCACAAGGGCGGCAACCTGATGGGCGTGTACGGCGAAGGCATTGGCGGCCGGCCGCACGTCCGCAACTTCGACTTCGGCAAGGACGTGAACGAGATCGTCGTCCCGAGCCGGCAGACGCCGGACTACAAGAGCCCGGTCAGCGCCGCCGACTGGAAGGCGTTCTGGAAGCACGGCGAGTGGAACGAGCTCCGCGCCCGCATCGAGGGGAACCCGCCGAAGATCACGACGTGGATCAAGGGGGTGAAGTTCCTGGAGTACCAGGACACCGAGAAGCGGCTCGCCGACACGGGCGGCATCGCGCTCCAGGTCCACGGCGGCGGCGACTACACGAAGCAGTTCGTGCGCTACCGCAACATCCGGGTCCGCGACCTGTCGCGGAAATGACGAATGACGAATGACGAATGACGAACCGGGTCATTCGTCATTCGTCATTCGTCATTCGTCATTTCCGTCAGGTACAGCGCCGCCAGCCGCGGGAAGCGCCGCCGCTGCTCGGCCGCGTCCTCGAAGTCCCAGTCGTCGCCCTCGGGCGGCGGCGGCGGGGCGTCCTTCTCGGCCTTGTCCAGCTGCTCGTAGAAGTCGCTCATCCCCGTCTTCGCCTCGTAAACCCGGATCGCCGCCGCGTCCAGGCCGAACCCGTCCACCGGGTCGCCGTCCAAAATGTCGGCGAGAGTGTCGGGGTTCTTCAGCGCCGCCTCGTAGGGGTGCCGGCCGCGGCCCACGAGCCACGCCCGGAAGTCGCGGAAGGCCTCGTCCGAGCAGCCGCCCTGGATGAGGTACGCGGCGCCCCACAGGTCGAGCCGGTTGGCGGCGGCGATCGCCTCGTCGAACCGGGCCTGGAACGCGACCACGGCGAACCACGGCAGCGCGTCGAGCTCGGCCTTCAGCGCCTCGAAGTGGTCGGGGCCGTCGGCCCGGTACGCGGACTCGAGAATCTTCCAGAAGTGCTTCCACTCCATCGCCGGTCCTCCCGCCGTTCACTCCTCCCCGTCAAGATACGCGGCGGCGAGCCGCGGGAGGCGGCGGCGGACCTCGGCGTCGTCGTCGAAGTCCCACTCGGCCGCCAGCGGCGGCTCCGCCGGCGGGTGCGGGTGACGGAACCGCAGCGCCCGCGCGAACGCCTCGTACCCGTCGTCGTCCTTGGCGCGGCCGGTGGCGAGGAACCAGGCGTCGGTGCCGGGGTACACCTCCGCTTCCACCTCCGTCTCGCCGTCGAGCACTTCCGCCAGCGTGTCCGGGTCGGCGATCGCGGCGTCGAACGCGGCGCGGCCTTGCAGGACGAGCCACCAGCGGAAGTACTGGAAGCCGTCGTCCGAGCAGCCGCCGTTGACGAGGTACGCGGCGCCCCACAGGTCCTGCCGGTAGGCGCGGGCGCTGGCGGCGTCCCAGTGGTGAACGAAGTCGAGGATGTCGGGCTCAGGCAGTTCCGCGAGGCGGGCGGCGAGTTGGTCCGCGTGCGCCTCGGCGTCGTACCGGCGGGGGCGGGCGGCGTGGATGTGCGCCCAGAACTCGGGTTCGGTCATCGGCGGCTACCCCCGGTCGGCGGTGACGACGAGCGTGAAATCGACCTCGCCCACGATCTCATCCGCCTTGCCGACCGACACCGCGCCGGCGGCGTGGCCGACCGGCACCTCCCACGGCACCAGCAGGTCGAACTCGACGCGGCACGGGCTGCCGTGCCACTCCGTCGCCCACGCCGGCGTCGTCACCGACACGCCGGCCACGGTCACGTGCACGACCAGCTCCTCGCCGCGGCCGATCTCGCGGGCCAGCACGGCGGCGCCGAGTAGCACGGCGTCGTGGTCGAACGCCCGCGCCAGCGTGGCGACGCTGTCGGCCGCGTGCGGCGGGAACAGGAACACCGTCACCCGCGGCGCCTCGCTCCGCGCCGCCGCCGGCGGGCCGTACACCCGCACCCACACCGTGTCCGTCGACGGCTTCCAGAACAGCACCTTCCGTTTGAGCCGCTTCCACGCGCCCGACAGGGCCGGGTCCTCGACCGCCGGCGCCGGCCCGGCCGCGGGCGTGCGCGGCGCCGGCGGCGGGACGCGGTCGCTCCCGGCCGGCGCCCCCACCAGCGGCATGGCCGGCAGCCGCGGCGGCAGCGACTTCGGCGCCTCGGGCCGCCGCGGCGGTGGCGGCGGCGGCGGCGGCGGCGGCGGCGGCGGTGGCGGCGGCGGCGGTGGCGGCGGCGGCGGCGGCGCCCGAGGCGGCAGCCGCGGCGACACCGGCGTGTCCGGCGGCCCGTTCAGTGCCGGCACCTCGACCGTGTCCGGCAGGTCGAACCCGACCGAGTCTTCCGAGTCGTCGCGGTCCGCCGGCCGCACCGGCGGCGACCACAGCGCCACCGACCCGCCCGGCGACGCGCCCCGTGTCGGCAGTTGCACCACCCCCGAGGGCGGTGCGGCCAACTCGGCGGCGGCGGCGTCGTCCGCCGCCGCGGTCAGCGCCAGGTGCGCCTCGTCGAGGCCGGTGAACCGGGCCGCCGGGTCCGCGGCCATCATCCGGTCGAGCACGTCGGCCAGGTCGCGCCCGGCGCCGGGCCCCACGGCCGCGCCCGGCTCCGGCGCCCGGCCGGTCAGCGCGAAGTAGCCGACCGCCCCGAGCGAGAACTGGTCCGCGGCGGCCGTCGGCGGCCCCGGCGCGGCCAGCCACTCCGGCGCGGCGAACGGCAGGAACCGCGCCAGCCCGCCGCCGCCCGTCGCCGTGTCGAGGAGCTTCTCGCCGCCGGTCAGGTCCGCGGCGACGACCAGCCCCGCGCCCACGTCCAGGACGCGCGCCGGTGCCCCGCCGGCCGGCAGCGCCACCGTCGCCGGCGACAGCAGCCCGTGCGGCAGCCCGGCGGCGTGGCACGCGGCCAGCCCGCCGGCCAGCTGCGCCAGCACCGTGGCGACCCGGCCCGGCGGCAGCGGCCCGGCGGCGGCCACGCGGTCGGACAGGCGCTCGCCGAACGCGTCCGGCCACACCAGGTAGTGGAACCCGTTGGCCGAGTCGGCGTCGACCAGCGGCACGACGGCCGGGTGCTTGCGGAGCGCGGCGGTGCGGCGGGCCAGTTCGCGGGCCTGCTTGGCGCGCCACAGGCTCCGCAGCGGCACCGGCACCAGCACGACCGGCTCGGGGGCGCCGCGGCCGACCTTCTCCGCCTCGAACGCCGGGCCGAGGGCGCCGGGTTGGTGCCGGCCGATGAGGCGGTACGGCCCCAGCGCCAGGGTGTGGGCGGCGCCGCCGAGTGCGCGGTCGGCCTGGAAGCGCGTCAGGGCGCGGCGGGCGACGAGGAAGTCGGCGAGGTCGGCGGCGGTTCCGCCGTGGAAGTCGGCGAGGTGGGCGTCGAGGCGGTCCGCGGGCACGACCCGGGCGCGGGCGAGGTCGTCCGCCAGGGCGGCGGCGTCGGCGGCCGGCACGGGTGAGGCCATACCCGAGTGTAGTACACGAATTCCGGCCTCGCGTGAACTCAACTCCACGATCGCAATTACGTTTGGCCTCATCGAGCCCACCGAAGTCGGGTCTTGTGACCGCCTTGAGTGGGTTGAACGAATGAGCGTTGGGGCAACGCCGGGTGGCGACGGCGGCCGGGCCGCGGTATCATGCGGTCACGCGCCCGTAGCTCAACTGGACAGAGCACCCGCCTTCTAAGCGGGATGTTCCGGGTTCGAGTCCCGGCGGGCGTACCAACTAAACTGTCACGGCCACACCGTTTAGGTGTCCGCTCCCGATGGGGCGTGCGGCCGGAAGTGCCTGAGTTTCCGGTCCGCGGACCGGAAACCTCACAGGAGGCTTCCCCGTGCCCCGTCCCAAGAACGTCGTCCCCACCTACTCCAAGCACCCCCGCAACAACACCGCCCGGGCGTGGATCGCCGGCCGGTGGGTTTCGCTGGGGCGGTACAACTCGCCGGAGAGCCGGGCCGAGTTCGCCCGGCTGTGTGCCGAGCTTGCGGCCACCTCCGACGCTGCCACGTCGGCGCGATCGTCCACAGCGGGTCCGACGGTCGCGGAGGTCATCGCCGCGTTCAAGGAGCACGCCGAGGCCTTCTACCGGAAGCCCGACGGTACGCCGACCGGTGAGACGAAGGAGTACCAGCAGGCGTTGCGGATCGTCCGCGAGTTGTACGGCCACACCCAGGCCCGCGAGTTCGGGCCGGTGGCGCTCAAGACCGTTCGCACCGCGATGGTGGCGAAGGGGTGGTGCAGGTCGCGGGTCAACCGCCAAGTGGGGCGCGTCCGGCGGGTATGGAAGTGGGCGGCGGCCGAGGAGATGGTCCCCGGGTCGCTCGTTCACGACCTCGCCTGCCTCGCGGGGCTCCGCACCGGCCGTTCGGCCGCACACGAGACGGAGCCGGTCGGGCCGGCCCCCGAAGCCGCATACCGGGCCGCACTCCCCCACATGACGCCGACGCTCCGGGCGATGGTGCAGGTTCAGAGGCTCGCCGGACTCCGGCCGTGCGAGGTCCGGCTCCTCACCCCCGCGGACCTTGACACCAGCGGGGAACTGTGGATCTACGCGCCGGCGGAGCACAAAATGAGCCACCTGGGCAGAACCAAGGCGGTGCCGCTGCCGCCGTCGGCCCGGGCGGTCATAGAGCCGTGGCTCGCCGGTCGCGAACCAGATCAAGTGCTCTTCAGCCCGCGGCAGGCGCAGCGGGAGCGGTTCGACGCCATGCGGGCAGCGCGGAAGTCGAAGGTGCAGCCGTCACAACTCGACCGCAGCAAGCCAATGACGGTGAAGGTGCGGCAGACGCGGGAACGCTACACCCGGTTTGCATACGGGCAGGCTGTGCGGCGGGCCTGTGAGCGGGCCGGGGTCGAGCCGTGGACGCCGGGCCAACTGAGGCACAGTTTTGCAACCGAGGTGCGGGCGAAGCACGGGTTGGAGGCGGCCCAAGTGCTGCTCGGCCACAAGAAGGCGGACGTGACCCAGGTGTACGCCGAGGCGACCCTGGCGAAGGGGATCGAGGCGGCACGCGCGATGGGGTGAGTGGGCTGCATAATCGGCCCGACGCAACCCCGTACCGACCTGGCAACTGGTTGAACGCTTGTTGCGTTCTGGTTGAGTTCTTATAGTGCGGGGCTGACCGACCCGTTGCGAGATCTGGTTCCATGCAGACCGAGACGCGGCTCCCCGAAGTCGGCCAGGCCGTCCGCGTTCGGAACCGCCTCGCCACCGTCCGGGCCGTTGATCCCTACGAAGGCCGTACAGAGGGCCGACTGCATCTGGTCGAGGTCGAGTACCTCGATGATTGTGTTTTCCCGGCCGCCGACCAGTTGCTTTGGGAGGCCGAGACGACCGCCCGCGTCCTCGGGGCGACCTCGCTCCCGGCCGTTGACGCCAACCGGCCCGACAACCCGGCCGCCCTCCGGGCGTTCGTCAACGCCCACCGCTGGACCCGGCTGAACCGCCTCCGGGCGGCCGACGCCATCGAGGACGAACCCCTCCTCGGCGTGTGGAACTCGGCCGTACAGGTCCACTCCTACCAGATCGAGCCGGTCCTTCGGGCACTCCAGATGCACCGCGTCAGTCTGCTGCTCGCGGACGGGGTCGGCCTCGGGAAAACCATCCAGGCCGGTCTGGTGCTCGAGGAACTCCTGCTCCGCCGGCGAATCCGCCGCGTCCTCGTCGTCTGCCCGGCCATGCTGTCCCGCCAGTGGCAGTACGAGCTGCGGCGGAAGTTCAGCCTCGACTTTCAGGTGATCGACGCCGACTCGACCTTCCAGCTCCGCCGCCGGGTGGGGATCGACACCAACCCGTGGAAGGCGTTCCCCCGGGTCATCGCCTCGATGGACTACCTGCGGCAGCCGGACGTGCTCCAGCAGTTCTTGCAGGCGTCCGGTGCCGGTCCGGACGCCGAGACCGACACGAGGGCTGCGTCGGCCCACGCCGCCTGGGACTTGCTGATCGTGGACGAGGCCCACCACTTCGCCCCACAGGGGGGCGGCCGCGCGAGCCAGCGGACCCGGATGCTCCGCGAAATCCGGTTCCTGTTCGAACACCGGCTGTTCTGCTCGGCGACGCCTCACAACGGCCGGACCGTGTCCTTCACCGGGCTGCTGGAACTGCTCGACCCGATCCGGTTCCAGATGACCGCCGAGATGGACGAGGGGGACCGGAAGCAACTCCGCGAGGTCCGCGTCCGCCGGCTCAAGGACGACATCAACCGGCAGTCCCTGAAGCCGCCGTTCGCGGACCAGAAGGAGCCGGTCGCCCTCCCCGTGAAGCTCTCCCCCCGGGAGGTCGAGCTGTACGCGGCCGTCCGGGAATACCGCCGGCACGGCCGGGCGGCACTCGACCGGGCCTCGGCACAGGAGCGGTGGCTCGGCCAGTTCGTGAGCGTCCTGCTGACCAAGCGACTACTCTCCTGCCCGTTCGCGTTCGCCCGGACGTGGTGGCGGCACACCCAGGAGGACGCCCCGGAGGACAGCGGGACGCTGTTCGACATGGCCCGCGTCTCCGCCGAGCGGGCCGAGGGCGAGGCCCGCAGCGACGACGAACGGTCCACCTTGGAGGACGACACGGCCCGGTACTCCGGGGCGTGGCTGCGGACCAGCGGCCGGGGGCTTGAAGGCCCGCAGCAGCGGGTCGATGCCGCCCTGGAGGCGCTTGGGTACGACCGGACACGGGTCGAGGACGCCGGCAAGGTGGCCGACCTCGCCCGGCGGTCGGACTCCAAGACGGACGCGCTCGTCGGGTGGATCAAGAAGAACCTCTTCAAGGGCCTGAAGCTCCGCGACGACGAGCGGCTGATCGTGTTCACCGAGTACAAGGAGACTCTGTTCTACCTGGAACAGCGGCTGCTCCAGGAGGGGTTCGACAAGAACACCCTGCGGCTCCTCTACGGCGGCATGTCGGCCGACGAGTTCGAGTCGGTCAAGGGTGAGTTCGAGGACCCCGCCGCCCCGGTCCGGCTGCTACTGGCGACGGACGCGGCGTCGGAAGGCATCAACATGCAGGAGTCGTGTCGGTTCGTCCTCCACTACGACATCCCGTGGTCGCCCAGCCGACTCCAGCAGCGGAACGGGCGGGTGTCCCGCCACGGTCAGGTCCGCGACGTGTACGTCCACTACTTCCGGTCGGACGAGGACGAGGACCTGGAGTTCCTCTACCAGGTCGCACAGAAAGTGGAACAAGTCCGGGAAGACCTGGGGAGCGTCGAACGCGTCTTTGACGCTGCCATCCAGCGGCACTTCCAGGGCGAGCCGACCCCGGTCCAACAGGTCGGGCTGGTCGTGGACCGGCAACTCGCCGCCAGCCCCGAGCGGCAGGAACTGGGTCGGTCCGGGGACGACGAGATCGTTGCTGCAGCACGCCGGGCCAGGGAGTTGCTGGAGGGCACCGAGACCCGGTTCGGGATCTCACCCGACGCCCTGACCGACCTGATGCGGGCGGCCCTCGCCGTCGAGGGCCAGGGGGCCCTGGAGGAGATCGCCGACCGGCCCGGGTGCTTCCGGCTCAAGCCGCCGCCCCGGTGGGAAGGACTGGCCCGGCAGACGTTGACGGTCGGCACCCGCACCGACCGCATGGAGGTCGTGTTCGACGCCCGCCGGGTCACCGAGGAGATCGGCGGGCGGGAGATGATGCGGCTGAAGAAGCATCAGATCCTGATGCGGCTCGGCCACCCGGTCATGCGGCAGGCCATGTCCACCCTGACCCGGCAGCTGCATGACCCCACCTCGCACGACCCCGTCTACCGCTGGTCGGTCGCGGCGCTGCCGAAAACCGGGTTCGAGGCCCTGCTCGTTTTCTACCACGCGGTCACGGTAGTCAACGAGCTCCGCGAGCCGCTCCACGACGAGGTGCTGTCCGCCGTCTTTCGGGTCGAGGGGGACAAGCTCGTTCCCGTCGAGGAGTCGTTCGGCCATGAGGTGGCGCGGAGCGAATTTCTACCCGTGAAGTCGGCCGACCGTCGCGACGACTGGGTCCGGATCTTCCGGGGGCGGTGGTTCAAGCACCGGGGCGAGCTGGAGGCCTACCGCCGCGGTCGGGAGGAGGCGCTCCTAGGGTCCATGCAGCAGCAGGCCGATCACGTCCGAGAGCGTGACACGGAGACGACCAAGGAGGGCTACAAATACCGCCTCCGCGAGCTTCAGGACCGGAGCCGCGAGCAGGAACTCAACAAGCTGGCCCGCGAACTCGTCCGCCAGGAGGCCGAGGCCGCCCAGCCGAGCCTGTTCGAGGAGTTCAACCAGGAGACCAAACTGCGGCTCGGTGAGATCGAGGCCCAGATGGGGCTCCTCAAGCAGGACGTGGATCGGACCCGCGAGATCCTGACCCGCGAGCGGGACCGCCGGCTCAAAGTGACACTGCCCCGCCGGTACACCCTCCGTGAGGTGCGGGTGTTACCCCTGGCCCTCGCGTACCTGGTGCCGGCGACGCCCGAGGACACCCGCCGGTGACGCCCAACGATTCCCACGCCTGGTGGTCGCGACTCCGCCACCAGGGGCTGCTCTTGTCGCCGGTCGTCATGCTGGAGCGTTTCCCCGACGCCCCGGCCGCGGCGCCGTTCCACGTCACGAACAAACTGCGGGACGCCGCCGCCCGGTTCGCCTCGGCGCCCGACGGGCCGGACTCAGAGAGGGTCACACTGGTCACACTCGCCTGGGTGGACGCGCTGCTGGAGCAGTACTTGGGGCACAAGCAGGGGCGACTGGCGAAGTCGAACGACATCCCGGTTCGGCTGACGACAACGGTTCGCATCGGCACCCGCACCGAGACGCTCCGGCCTCACCGCGTCGTCTTCGCGGACGCCGAGGGCACGACGCCGGCCCTGCTGGTGATGACCGACCCCTCCCCGCACGTCGGCCGGGGCCGGGGCCGCACCTCGTACGCCCGGTTTCTGGAACTCCTGCGGGGCACCGGACACCGCCTCGGGCTGCTGACCAACGGCCGACAGTTCCGGCTCGTCTACGCCGGCCTCGACTTCGAGTCGTGGTGCGAGTGGGAAGCCGACCGCTGGTTCGACGACGGCGACGGTAGCCAGGAGTTGGCCGGGCTTCGGCTCCTGCTGTCGCCCGACAGCCTGAAGCCGGTCCGGGACGGCGTGTCCGGGTTGCTGGAGGCCGTCGAGGACTCCCGCAAGCGGCAGGCCGACCTGTCGAGCGTCCTCCGCGAGAACGTCCGCCAGGCGGTCGAACTGCTACTTGACGAGGCCTCGTCGGCCAACCGCACGGCCGAGAACCTGTTCGCCCCGCTGGTCGCCGCCGACTCGACCCGCCCGCTGACCGACGCCGAGGCCCACGAGGCTCTGCTCCAGGCGACCGTCCGCGTCGTGATGCGGCTCGTCGTCTGCCTGTTCGCCGAGTCGCGGGGGCTCCTCCCGGTCAACGACCCGGTGTACGCCTCGTCCTACGGCGTCCGGTCGCTGTACGAGTTGCTGGAGGAGGCCACCCGGAACGAGGGCGGCACCCAGGGGCTGATGAACCGGGAGACCGCGTGGCCCCGGCTCATGGCGCTGTTCCGCCTGATCCACGGCGGGTCGGCCCACGGGCAGTTCCCGCTCCGGGCCTACGGTGGCGTGCTGTTCCGACCCGGGAAGGAGGATTCATCCGTCCCGGTCGTGCGTGCCCTGCACGTTCTGGAACACGGCGTGGTCGTGACCGACGCCACCGTGTTCGCCGTCCTCCGCAAGCTACTCCGGGGGCCGCTCCCGGTGATCCGGGGACGGGCGAAGACCTTCGTGGAGGGGCCGGTGGACTACACCGACCTCCGCACCGAGTTCATCGGCCTCATTTACGAAGGTCTGCTCGACTACCGGCTGAAGCGGACGGACGCGGCGGTCGGCCCGCAGGTGTTCCTCAACCTCGGCCGCGAACCCGTGCTGCCACTGTCCCGCCTCCGGGAGATGCTGGAGAAGGACCGGAAGGGGCTGAAGGACCTTCTCACCACGCTGAAGAAGGAAAAGGTCACCGGCGGCGGGAAGGCGGACGAGGCCGAGGAAGAGGGCGACGAACAGGAACCGGCCGGCGAGGAAGTGGACGCCGAGGCCGACGCCCCTGACGAGGTGGAGGCCGCGGCCCCGGCCGAACCCGAGGGCGTCCACGGCGGCGATTACCTCGACGCGGTTGAGGCCGCGAAGCGGTGGGCCGCTGAGGCGGTCGTCCTGGCCGGACTGGTGACCAAGCAGGGGCGGCGGGAAACCAACACCGAGTACCAGGCCCGCATCGGCGGCGTGGCCGACCGGCTCATCAAGCGGGTGGTCGCAACTGGCGAGTTCTACCTCGTTAGGGCCGGCAACACCCGTAAGGGCACGGGCACCTTCTACACCCGGCCACAACTGGCCGTGCCGACCGTCCACCGCACGTTGGAGCCGCTCTGCTACGACAAGGCCGACGACGGCACCCTCACCCCGAAGCGGCCGGAGGTGATCCTCGGGCTGAAGGTCTGCGACCCGGCGTGCGGCTCGGCGTCGTTCCTCGTCGCGGCCCTCCACTACCTGACCGAGGCCCTGTACCGCTCCCTCTGCTTCCACATGAAGCTAGACGACCCGGCCGAGGCGAACAAGGTCACGCTCCCCTACGGCCGGCCCCGGGAGGGGCAGGCGGACGAGGAAGTCGTCCGATTCTTCCCCGACGACCCGCAGCAAGGTGAGTTCTTTGCCGACCGGGTGAAAGCCCTGCTCCGGCGGCACGTCGTGGAGCGGTGCATCTACGGGGTGGACATCAACCCGCTCGCGGTGGAGTTCGCCCGCGTGTCCCTCTGGGTCGAGACGCTCGACCCCGGCCTGCCGTTCTCGTTCCTCGACCACAAAATCAAGGTCGGCAACGCACTCGTCGGCTGCTGGCTCGATCGCGTAGCGGACTACCCGCTGTGTGCCTGGGAACGGGAGGGCGGCGACGGCAAGGACGGCCCCCGCACCCAGCGGATCGAGACGTTCCTGAAGGGGCCGAAGGTCGGCAACCGCCGCTCGGGGGACGGCGTCGTCAAGCGGGAGATGCGTGACGTACTCACCGACATCAAGAACGCGACGAAGAAGACGCCGACGCTCTTCAACTACGAGCAACTGGCGACCGAGAAGGTCATCGCCCAGGCCCGGGCGGACTACGAGAAGCTGCACGACATCCCGAGCCACGAGCCAGCGGAACGCGAGGAGTACTACCGCGACCACGTCGTGAATAGCCCCGCCGACGCCGCGAACCCATACACCCTCTTCGACCTGACCGCCGGCCGCCGCCAGGAGTTCCCGCAGGCGTTCCTCGCCGGCTACCGCGGGTTCGTCCACGCCGACGCCTACGACGGGTACAACGCCGTCCACAACGACGTGCGGCACCTCGGCTGCTGGATGCACGCCCGGCGGTACTTCGTGGACGCCGAGCCGACCGACCCGCGGGCGGTCGAGGCCCTGGCCTTCGTCCGCACGCTTTACGCCGTCGAACGCGAGATCACGCTTGCACGGGAGAAACCGGGCGAGACGTTCACTGCCGCCGACGTGGTGCGGGTGCGACGCACGCGGGCCGGGCCGATCCTGGCCGTGTTCGCCGGCTGGCTCGACGAGCAGCACCGCTCCGCGACGCCGAAGAGCCTGTTCGGTCAGGCCGTCGGGTACGCCCGGAACCAGTGGGCGAGTTTGGTTCGTTACCTCGACGACGCGAGGTTCGCCCTCGACAACGGGGCGGCCGAACGCGCCATCCGTCCGCTCGCGATCGGCCGCACCAACTGGCTGCACGTCGGCGGTGACGGCGGGTTGAAGACCGCGTCCGTGCTGCTCAGCGTCTGCGCCAGCGCGACCCGGCATCGCCTCGACCCGTGGTCGTACCTGACGCACGTCCTGTCGGAGTTGCCCGCCCGGCGGGCCGGGGCTGACCTGGGAGACCTGTTGCCGGATGCGTGGGCGAAGGCCCGCGGCGAGCCGCGTCACCGAGAGGGGTGACGGCGGACGGCGTTATCCCAATGCGAGGGACGGCGGCGAGGAGAACGGTCGGCGGCCGCCGCGACGCTACTCCTTGAACTCCCCCTTGTCGTAGCGCTCCCAGAACTCCGCCGCCGGCCAGATTTTTTCAGGAAAATAGTGGATGCCGATCGTTTTGAGGCTCTTCATGTCGCGGAGGATGTCCAGGCCCTGGGTGATGTTCTTGGGGGTCAGGCGGATGTCCTCCAACTGCATCCCTTTCAGAGGCGACAGGTCGGTCACGCTGGATTCATACATACTCAAAGACTTCAGCGGCATGCCTTGTAGCGGTGTCAGGTCCTGGATCTGAGTACGATAGATCTTGAGTGTTTTGAGCGGCATGCCCTTGAGCGGCGTTAGATCAGACGTTTTGGTTCCACCCATATCTAGACGCTGAAGGGGCATTCCCTTCAGCGGCGAAAGATCGGTAACGGCTGTGTTTCTAATGTCCAAGTGTTTCAACTTCATATCTTTCAGTGGCGTCAAGTCGTCCACCGGTGCGGTGTTGCACCAAAAAACTACCAGCGGCATCCCTTTTAGCGGGGATAGATCTTTAACGAGATTATTGTAGATTTTGAGAGACTCCAGCGGCATCCCCTTGAGCGGCGACAGGTCGGTCACGTCTGTATGTTCAAGGTATAGCGAGGTGAGTGCCATGCCCTTGAGAGGGGAAAGGTCGGCGACTTTTGAATTACTGATGTTTAGCGAGGTGAGTGCCATGCCCTTGAGCGGCGAAAGGTCACTCAGCTTCCCTTTGACCTCTTTGATGCCGCTGCAATCGAGAGAAACGAGCCCCTTCAGCGCCCGCACGGGGGCGACGTTGTCCACCTCGTCGGTGTTGAATTTCAGTCCGGTGACTACGTTCTTTTTTATGGTAGGCTCGATCTTGCCGTCGAAACCGGGGTTGAGTCGCTTCAACTCCTTGCGGACTTCCTCGACCTGCCCGGCGGCCGGCGGCGCGGCGATGCGCTGGACGTCGGCATCGGTGAACGGGGCGACGGCGAGCGAGGGTGTCTTCGCTTCGGGCGACGGAACGCGGGCCAGACGCAAGCCGAGGACTTTCATCTGTCCCACCGCCCGGAAAATGCCGCCGACCCTCGCCCCCCATCTCCGGGAGTCGTCGAGCCAGCAGCCACCGCGGAGGCCTTTGGCTGTAGCCGTGGCGTGGGGACTTTCTTCACACCATTCCGCGACGTTGCCATGCATATCGAAAAGACCAAGTCTGTTCGGGCTGTACGAGCCGACCTTGCACGGCCGCTTGAGCCCAGTGAGTTGAGTGTTCGCCTGTTCCGACAACAGGGTATTCGTCGGCTTCGTGAGATAGAAGTCGAAGGCGCTGTCTAGCTTGTCCGCCATCGGTCCGCCCCGGCAGGCGTACTCCCATTCCGTCGCCGTCGGCAGCCGATAAACCCAGCCCGTCTCCTTCTCACGCTGGTTCAGCTTCGCCACAAAGATCTGGCACTGGTCCCACGACACGTTTTCTACCGGGAACCGTTTCATATCGGCGTCAGAGATATCTTTCACCACGTCCTTGCCGTCGCCTGCGCGCGAGAAGTAGCTGGGGTTCGCGCCCATCACCTTCTGCCACTCCTCCTGCGTGACCTCGTACTTGCCCAGGTAGAAGTCGGCCGGGATCTCCACCTCCTTGTCGCCCAGCTTGCCGTTGCCGCCGCCCAGCCACGATTTGCCTTTCGGCACGATCACGAACTCCATGCCGATGCTGTTCTTGAACGTTGACAGCTGCGGCAACTCCTTGATCTCGATCTTGCGGAACTGGACGAAGGAACTGCGAATCGGCTCCAGGAGTTGAAGTGCTATGTGTCCGAACTGATGCGCGGGCTCCGGGTGGGTGAAGTCCACAACTACGACCCCGTTGATCTTCGCCATAAACCGTGGGCCAACCACGATAATGTCAACCGTTCGCCACTCGTGCGCCGTCTCTGCGGTCCGCACACTCCGGATGAGTAATTTGCCCGTCGGCGGCGCCTCGTACAGGGAACCATCATAGTCGTGACCCAGGGAAAATTCGTACCCGGGAGGATAGGTGCGGGAAACGTCGAAGCCGCACCGGAAGTATATGCCACTATCCGTTTTCTGATGGTCCGCGCGGCACTCGAGGCGCAGGTGGAAATCGCGGTAGTCGCTCCGCTCGGTGAACAGGTGGGAAATCTTGGGACCGCGACCGATCAGTACTCCATCTTTCACGAGCCAATTCCCAGGCTGATCGGGATGCCTTTTCCACCCCGTCAGGTCTTTGCCGTTGAAGAGTTGCACCCAGCCGTCGGTGTCCGGCATTCTGTTTGCGGCTATCGGCGTCGGATCGCCACTAGGTTTGATCGGGTCAGTCGTTACCTGCGACCGGAATAGATGCGTCACCCCGGTGAACTCAGTCACGGCGAGCGCGATCAGGGGAAGCAACAGCACCGCCGCGGCGACCCACTTCCACCGTCCTGATTTTCCCGCAGCGGGCTGCTTGCTCCGGGGAATGCGGCTGAAATCCTTCAACTTCGAATTGGCTTTGAGTTGGGCCTCGCAGTCGGCGAGTACGTCGGCCACCTCGCGGGCCGACTGGTAGCGGTCCTCCGGGTTCTTGGCGTGCAGCTTGGAAATGATGTCGCAAAGCCACTGCGGCGTTTCCGGGATGATCTCGCGGATGGCGCGCGGCGTTTCCTCGGCGACCCGCTTCAAGACCGCCACCGTGCTGTTCGCCCGGAACGGCGGGCGGCCGGCGGCCATCTGGTACAGCACGCTGCCGAGGCTGAACAGGTCGGCCCGCTGGTCCAGCGTTTCCCCCTTGGCCTGCTCCGGGGCCATGTACATCGGCGTGCCGGCGATGAGGCCGCTTTGCGAGATGCTGGCGTCGTCCGCCGCGCGAGCCAGGCCGAAGTCCGTTATCTTCACCCGCCCGGCCCCGCCCTCCAGCAGGATGTTGCCCGGCTTGATGTCGCGATGGATCAGGTCGGTGGCATGGGCGGCGGTCAGCCCTTCGGCCACCTGCCGGCCGATCCGTACGATGTCGGCCACCTCCAGCGGCCCGGTGCGGTTCAGCTTGTCCTGCAGCGTCTCGCCGGGGATGAATTCCATCACGAGATAGGGCAGTGGCTGTTCGACGACTTCGTAGACCTGCACGACGTTTTCGTTCCGGACCGCCGCCGAGGACCGCGCTTCGCGCAGGAAACGCTTGCGGGCCGGCGAGGTGGCCGCGATCTGCGGGGCCATCACCTTCACCGCCACGACGCGTTGGAGCTCGTCGTCAAACGCCCGGAAGACGGTGCCGAAACCGCCCTTGCCGAGCACTTGCAGCACCTCGTAATGCCCCAGCCGGCCAAGCGAATCGGGCCGCTTGGTCGGGGCCAGGAAGTGCAAGCTTTCAGCTTCCTCCGAACGCTTGGAGGAAGGCGCGGCATCCCCCGCGAAGGTCACGGTTCTGTCGTCGGTGGATTCCGCCCGGAGTTCCGTTTTGTCGAGGGTTGATCCGTCGCGCAGTTCCGTCCCATCCTGGGATTGCAGGAACGCGCCGCTGCGGAAATGGGCGGCCAGCAGATCCTCCACACGCTGGCGCGTTTTCGCGTCACCACAGGCCTTGGCCAGGTAGGCGTCCCGCGAGGCGGCATCCGGTTTGTCCAGGGCGGCCTGAAAGATCTCTTCCAAGGTCATGGCGTCGGCTCCCATTCGGGCTCGAATTGCGGCTCCTACAACAGTGCGTATTCCGGGCGGAATTCCGGCCACGGAAAATCCAATTATTTTTCCGCCCCTTCGACCGCATCCCGCAGCCAGGCCCGGGCGAAGGTCCAGTGGCGGCGGGCCGTGCGTTCCGGCATGCCCAGCGCGGCGGCCGCCTCCGGAAGGGAAAGGCCGCCGAAAAAGCGGAGTTTGACGAGTTCCGCCTTCATCGGATCCTCCTCCGCGAGACGGTCGAGCGTCTCATCCAACGCAAGCAGGTCCTCCCGCGTCTCCTTGGCGGCGATACCGGGAAGCCGCAAGCCGACCTTCCGCTTCCCGCCAAGAGGTATGGGACGACCGGGTAGTTACGGCCCGAAAGGTCGGAAGAAGGGGATGCTTCAAAGGCACGGTTCTCCAAGTTACTTCGTGAACTCCCCCTTGTCGTAGCGCTCCCAATACTCCGCCGCCGGCCAGAATATACCGTATTGGATTCCGATGGATTTGATGCTTTTCATGTCGCGGAGAAGAGCCAGGCCCTTGGTGATGCTCTTCGGGGTCAGGCAGATTTCTTCCAGCGGCATGCCTTGCAGGGGAGTCAGGTCGGTGATGCCGGTTGAATTGATCGCCAACTCATTCAGAGGCATGCCCTTGAAGTGGGCCAGGCCCGCATCGCCCACCTGCGTTCGGTTCAGGTGCAGGTGCGTCAGGTTCTTGCAGTCCTTGAAGTGGGCCAAGCCCGTGTCGCTCACCTTCGTGAAACTCAAATAGAGGCGATTCAGGCCCTTGCAGTCCTGGAAGTGGGCTAGGCCCGCGTCGCCCACCCACGTGTGACTCAGTTTGAGGTTCGCCAGGTTCTTGCAGTCCTTGAAGTGGGCCAGCCCCCGGTCGCTCACGTCCGTTCCGTCGAGATGGAGGTGCGTCAGGGCCTTGCAGTCCTTGAAATTGACCATCCCGGCGTCGTTCACCTGAGTATCCGTCAGAATCAACTGCGTCAGCCGCGCCAGGTTCATTCCCGTCAACGGCGACAGGTCGGTCAACGGAGAGAACGCCTTTTTATTGACGGATCTGGCACTCAAATCGAGCGTTCGCAGGGCGTTGAAGACCCGGATCGGGGAAATGTCCGTCACCTTGGGCGTCACCATCTTTAATTCCGTGACGACGCCGTCCTCGATCTTGTGCTCCACCTTGCCGTCGAAGCCGGGGTTGCGGCGCATCAGTTCCTTGCGGACTTCCTCGACTTGCTCGGCGGCCGCCAGAGCGGCGATCCGCTGGACGTCGGCATCGGTGAACGGGGCGATGGTGGTCGGGGCGATGGCGGCCGGGGCGATGGCGGTCGGCGGCGTCTTCACTTCGGACTGAGCAACAGGCGTGATCGGGTCCGTCGTCGCCTGCGGCCGGAACAACTGCGTCACCCCGGCGAACTCCGAGACCGCCAGCGCGAGCACGGGAAGCAGCAGGACGGCCGCCGCGGCCCACTTCCAACTGCCGGACTTCCTTGTGGTGGGTTGCTTGCTGAGCGGAATGCGGCTGAAATCCTTCAACTTCGAATTGGCTTTCAGTTGCGCCTCGCAGTCGGCGAAGACATCGGCGACTTCCCGCGCCGATTGAAAGCGTTCGTCCGGGTTCTTGGCGTGCAGTTTCGTGATGATGTCGCAAAGCCACTGCGGCGTTTCCGGAATGATCTCGCGGATGGACCGTGGCGTCTCCTCCGCGACCCGCTTCAATACCGCCACCGTGCTGTTCGCCCGGAACGGCGGCCGGCCCGACGCCATTTGGTACAGCACGCTGCCGAGGCTGAAAAGATCGGCCCGCTGGTCCAGCGTCTCCCCCGTGGCCTGCTCCGGGGCCATGTACATCGGCGTGCCGGCGATGAGGCCGCTTTGCGAGATGCTGGCGTCGTCCGCCGCCCGGGCCAGGCCGAAGTCCGTTATCTTGACGGTTTTCCGCGCGCCGCTTTCGATCAACACGTTGCCCGGCTTGATGTCCCGGTGAATCAGGTCGGTGGCATGGGCGGCGGCCAGCCCCTCGGCGATCTGCCGGCCGATCCGGACGATGTCGGCCACCTCCAGCGGCCCGGTGCGGTTCAGCTTGTCCTGCAGCGTCTCGCCGGGGATGAATTCCATCACGAGATAGGGCAGTGGCTGTTCGACGACTTTATAGACCTGCACCACGTTTTCGTGCCGGACCGCGGCCGAGGATCGCGCTTCGCGCAGGAACCGCTTCCGCGCCGGCGAAGTGGCCGCGATCTGCGGGGCCATCACTTTCACCGCCACGACCCGTTGGAGCACGTCGTCGAACGCACGGAAGACGATGCCGAAACCGCCCTTGCCGAGCACTTGCAGCACCTCGTAATGCCCCAGCCGGCCAAGCGAATCGGGCCTCTGGGTCGGGACCAGGAACCCGAGCGGCACCTCGTCGTCGGTGGGGGCGGAGCCGCCGCCGGTGCGGGTGGCGGCATGATCCGGGTCCGGTTCGAACGCCCGGGTGGCGGCGGCGTCCGGGTCCGGAACCACGGCCGCCGGGGTGCCCAGGAAACTCCCCTCCGGGTCGTGGGACCGGAGCAGCACCTCGACCCGCCCCCGAAGGTCGGCGTCGCCCCCGCAGGAGCGGTCGAGAAATGCGGACCGGGCGGCCCCGTCGGGCAGTTCGGCCGCCTCCAGGAAGACCTCCTTGACGCGCTTCGGGTCGGCGGGCATGGGCGCTCCGGGTTCGGGTTCATCCCCCAATGCGAGGACTCCGCCCGTTCGTCTCACGGAATCCGGAAAAAAAGTTCGTCAGCCCGGGTCGGCCCCGGCGACGGCGTCCTTGAGCCAGGCCCGGGCGTAGGTCCAGTGGCGGTAGGCGGTGGCCCGGGACAGGCCGAGGGCGGCGGCCGCATCCTCGACCGACAGGCCGGCGAAGTGCCGGAGCTCGACCACCCGGGCGGCGACCGGGTCCTCGGCGGCCAGCCGGGTGAGGGCCGCGTCCAGGGCGAGCAGCCGCTCGCCGTCGACCTCGGGCTCGGCCGGCACGTCGGTCAACTCGACCCGCCGGCGGTCGCCGCCGTGCTTCTCGGCCCCCTTTCGCCGTGCGGCTTCCACCAGGATGCGGCGCATGGCCTCGGCGGCCGCGGCGAAGAAGTGCCCGCGGTTGTCCCAGCGGATCGCGTCGGCCGGGCCGACCAGCCGGAGGTAGGCCTCGTGGACCAGGGCGGTGGGTTGGAGGGTGTGGTCCGGCGACTCGGCGGCCATGCGGGCGGTGGCGAGCTTCCGCAACTCGTCGTATACGAGCGGGAGCAGGTCGGCGGCGGCCCGGCGGTCGCCGGCCGCGGCGGCGTCGAGCAGGTGGGTGACGTCGGCCATGACCGCCGAGTGTACCGGTGCGCGGCGGCCGGGTCAGCCGGAAACGGGTCCGGGTGCGCGATTCGCACTCCCGGTGTCGGTCATTGAACCGCGACCCCGACTGTAACCAGCCCCGAGAGCGTCATTTCACCGTACGGCTACGATCTACCGCCAGGACACGGGCGGGATGCTGCTGCGGTTCGTGGACGGTCGGCCGGTCAGCCAGGTGACCGAGGACTTCCTGGGGTGGGCGTGTGGGGTGTTCGCGGGCGAGGGGAAGAAGGTGTTCGTGCTGGTCTGGGATAACGCCGCGTGGCACGTCAGCAAGCGGGTCCGGCGGTGGATCGAGACACACAACCGGCGGGTCCCGCGGACCAAGCGGGGGTGCCGCATCCGGGTGTGTGGGTTGCCGGTCAAGGCCCAGTGGCTGAACCCGATCGAGCCCAAGTGGATGCACGGCAAGCGAGCCATCGTCGAGCCCGACCGGAAACTCACCGCCGACGAGGTCAAGGACCGGGTGTGTTCCCACTTCGGGTGCGCACCCACCGAACCGCTCAAACAGCATGTCACCTGAGACTGCACTAGGCTACCGGACGCAGAACACGCGGGGACGAAGTGACGGTGACCGTCCTGGAGCCTTCGCTCGTCTACCCGACACCCACCGGGTTCGGCTAGGGATCTGGTGGGGCACCCGGCCGACCTCAGGGGTGGGCGGTAATCGCCAGCCCCGACGGGCCCAGCCGCTGCTTGAGCCTCGCCAGCACGGCCGGGTCGGGCGCGGGGCCGTCGAACATTACCGTCGCCACGCTCCTGTCGGTGTTGAAGTGAACGCCGTGTGGTTGCTCGTCGTCCAACCGTCCGCGGATCATCGAGCCCCTTCCACGCCGATCCGGGCGATCAGCAGCGCCGCCGCGTACGCCACGGCGTTCAACTGGTCGTAGTCCGTCCGGTCGAAGTCCTCCATCCGCACCGTGCCGTCCCGCAGCCCGGTGAGCAGCGCCGCCGGGTCGGTCGGCACCCCCTTCGGCCGCCGCCCCGGCAGCCGCCGGCTCAGCCTCGCCACCCGGCCGTGCAAGGTCATGGCGGCGGCTCCGTGTACCAGTTGGCGGCGTGGGATGTGACCCCGCCGCACGCCGGGCACGTCGGGAAGACGACGATGGTGGGCGGCGGGGCGGGGTCGTTCGACCAGGTAGAGAGCAGCGGCACCCCGAGCCCGCACCGCTCGCAACTGTGACCCAGGAACCAGGCGTGTGGCCGGGCCAGGAGCCACTCGACCAGCGCCCTCGGGAACTGGAACCCGGCCGGGATGCTGGCCCAGCTGGCGAACGGCCGGGACACCCACGAGTGGAGGGCGTCGTCACCGTCGGGGTCGCGCAGGGCGATCCCGACCGCCATCCGCAGGTCCTCGGGGACCATCATCAGGAACGCCACCCGCTCGGCGTGCCCCGCGTCCACCACCGCGGCGACGGCTGCGTGGCGCTCGGCCGCGGCGGCCTGGCGGCGGGCGAGGTCGGCGAGGCGGCGGCCGAGGGCGCGGGTGCTCATGCGGGCTCCTCCGTCGCGGCAGAGTCGTCGTCGGCGTACAGGACGAGGACGGCCTTCCCCCCGGGCATCGGGTAGCGGCCCGGCACCTCGGTCCCGCCGTCCTTGACCGGCAGCCACACCTCCGTCGGCGGGGCGGCCGCGACCGCCACGACGGCGTCCAGAGCCGCTCGCAACCGGCTGAGCCGGGCATGCCGGGTCACCACGTCCGCACCTCCCGCGGCGGGCCGAGGGCCTTGATATTCGCCTCCAGTTCGCGGAGCTCGGCCTCGAGCTCGGCCAACTCACGGACCTTGATCCCGAGCTCCAGTACGGCCTTCGCGGCGCCGAGTCGCACCGACGGCGGGGCCGACTCCTTCATCAGCGCCAGCAGCGTCTGCACCGCCTCGCCCGACGCCGCCGACAGCAGCCCCGCCGACCGCCGGACGAGGTCGGTCCGGGCCTCCTTCACCCGCTTCTGGAACTCGGGGTCGCGGAGCCGGGTGTAGACCGTCCGCTCGGACACCCCGCCCTGCTTCGCGGCGGCCTCGACCGTCGCCCCGCAGGCGAGGGCGAGGACCACCGCGTCGTCGTTCTTCTTCCGCTGCGCAGCCATGGCACCCCCTCCGTCCGGCCCGAGTTGCAGACTTTTGCAGCCCTGTTGCAGGGTTCCGGGCGATTTCCCGTCCCGGACGACGCCCCTTACGCCGCGGCCGCCTCGGCCCGGCGGCGGGCCGCCACGTCCGCGTACCCGACCTCGGCCCCGCCCTCGACCAGCCGGATCGGCACGCCGTCGCCGAACGTCGCTGCGGCGCGGGCCAACACCACGTCCGCGTACTTCGGTCCAGTTCGAGCAGCAGGCCCGACCGCCGCTCGTCGGCGAAGGGGGGGATGGGTGGGGGATGGGAGGCGGTTTTGGGTTGACTCCCCTATAGGGGGTGAGTCTCGCGAGGGATTAACCCCAAACCGCCTTTCGAACCCCCACCCACGCACCACCACCCCTAGCCGAGGAGCGCGTCCCACCCCTCGACGGTTCGCGCCCGATCCTCTTTCGGGCGTGCGGGCTCGGGCCGCTCCTCGACGGGAATCTTGCCGAGCAGCGGGCGCACCGCGACTGCGTAGTAGTCGAGGCCGCTGACGGTCTTCCGCTGGAACACCGCGGCCGCCCGCTCGCCGAACGCCTTCGACCCGACGCGACCCACCTCATTCGGGTCGATCTCGACCTTGAACCAGTCGAGGTACGCCTTGTAGAACTGCCCGCCCCTCACGCGCCACTCGGGGCCCCGGTTGTCGCCCGCGGGCACGCAGCACGACGAGAAGAACCGGCCCACGGAGTCCTCGGCGCGGCGGTAGGTCTGGACCGCCTCGGCCAGCACCGGCGGGACCGGGACCTCCTTCCCGCGGGCGTAGAAGAGCCCGGCGTGCTCCACCATGTCGGCCAGGATGCCCTCGGCCTCGGCGGCCAACTTCTCCGGCAGCAGCGGGTCGGCCCGGAGCTCGGGTGGGTACTCCCCGTCCGGGCCGCGGAAGCGGTCGAGGTCGGTCCAGAACTGTACCGCGAAGTGGACCACCCGCACCCGCCGCCAGGTGGCGTGGTCGTTGGACTTGACACGCGGTAGCGGGTTGGTGGCCAGGACGAGCTTGTGGGTCGGGGGGAACTCGCTGAAGTTCTCCCGCATCCCCCGGGCCTGGACCCGGGACGCGCCGGTCAGCGCCTTCACCCGCTTGGCGTCGATCGCCTCGTCGTCGTCCGTCTCCTGGCACACCGCCAGCCGGGCCCCGCGGAGGACGGTCTTCTCGACCGGGTGGCGGGTCTCGCCCCCGCCGACGATCAACTCGGGCGGGGCGGTGACGGCGTACTGGCCGGCCCCGAGTACCCCGACCCAGGCCTCCAGGAGGGTCGTCTTCCCGTTCGCCCCGGTGCCATGGCAGATGAGGAGCGACTGGTCCATCACCTCCCCGGTGGCGACGTACCCGCTCAGGTAGCGGATGTACCCGGCGAGGTCCGGGTCGGGGAGTACCGACGCGAGGAACGCCCGGTACGCCGGCGCGACCGCCCCGGACACGTACCGGGTGGGGCACAGCTTGGTGATCATGTCCTCGCGGCGGTGCCCCAGCAGCTCCCCGGTCTTCAGGTTGACCGTCCCGTTCGTGCAGTTCAGGAGCCACGGCTGGGTGTCGAACACGTCCCCGGCGTTCGGGATGCGGAGGTGGACCCGGGCGAGGGCGACCATGCTCCGGATCGGCTTCTCGTTGCACGAGCCCTTCGCCCAGCGGAGGTCCGCCTCGGCCTTCGCCTTGACCCGATCTGCCGCCTTCTTCTCGTCCTCGGTGACAGCCGCAGCCACGGCCAGCGCCGCGTCGCCCACCCGCCTCGCGGCGGCCAACGCCATCCGCCGGACGGTCTGCTGGGCCAGCCGCCCGGCGATGTTGCCGTTCGGGTCACGCTCCCAGACCTTCCCGTTGAAGACGAAGTAGCACTTCAGGTCGTCGGCGAAGATGACGTTGTCCCGGTGGTCGGCCACGAACTGCCGGGCGTTGGCCAGGTCGGTGTGCTCGGGCGTCCCTTCGAAATGGTCCCCCGCGGGTGCGGCTGCCGCGGCCGGCGGTGGGGGCGCGGCCCCCCCGCCGGCCGTGCCGTCGTCGTGCCCGCCGGGGCTGCTCTCGGCCTTGTCCCACCCGAGCTCCCCTCGCAGTCGAGCCGCGAACTCCCGCATCGTGCGGGTGTCGCACGCCCCCTTCTCGTAGAAGCACCGGACCTGCGACGGGCCGAGCCCGTCGTTGTGCGGGATGCCGGCGTTGGACGAGAAGTTGTACGTCACCGGGACGCCGTCCCGGACAGCGACGTTAAAGCTGTTCCCGCCCCCGTCCTTCCCGCCCCGCCGGAACTCGACCCGGTCGACCCCCCGGCCCGTCACCTCGTGCCCGCCCAGCTGCTCGTGCCAGGCGACGACCATGCCGAGTTCGACTCGCCGGTTGTACTCCGCGAACACGTCGCGCGGGTGGACCTGCGGCTCGAACTGCACCCCGGCGGTGGTGTGGACGACGGACAGCCGCTTCGGCCGCTCGGGCTTCGGGACGGGCGCCGCCCCGGGCGGGATCAGTGCGACCGGGCTACGCGGGAGGGAGAGGACGTGTTCGACCGCGGCCGCGCCCTGGACCCAGCCCTCCCCGTCGAACACGATCGCCCACACGTCCCGGGTGTGGTGCCGGCCGGGGAACCGGAGGAAGTTCCCGAACTTCGGGATCGACGGCTTCTTGGGGTTCGACTCTGGCGGCCCGGGAATCCCGAAGGCCTCGTGATCCGCGACGAGCCACCGCCCGAACGCGTGCAGGATCGGGCCGGGAACCTTCCCGTCGATGAAGACCCACAGGTGATACCCCCCTCCGCCCCAGGTGCAGAGCAGCGGGCGGAACCCGAGGCCGATGAGTCGGCGGTAGACGTGGAGGACGTGGCGGAGATTCCGGGCCGCGACCTCGGGGAGGTGGTCGTGGTTGTCCCAGTCGATCCCGACCCACTTCCCGACGCAGGGGTCGGTCTCGGTCGGGGCGGTGAGCGGGTAGCCGCCGGCCACATCGCCCGAGCCCCGCGCCTCGAAGTGTTGCTTGAGGACGGCCTTGTTGAAGGCGTGGGGCTGTGGCCCCTGCGGGGGCTTCGCGCACTTCTCGACGCGTCCGTCCTTGACGTAGTACCCGCCGTAGCGGTCCACCCTCACCGCGAGCCGGTCCCACGCCCACTCGGTGAGGCGGTCGGCCGCGGCGTGCCATGCGGCGGCGGCCGTCGGGTCCGGTTCGGGCACATCCGATGAGGAGGCCGCGCCGTCGTCGGTGTTGGTTCGAACCATGAGGCAACTCGACCTCGGTGCCTGTCTCAGGTGCCACCCGCCCGCCGCCGGTGGCAGCGGCCGTTACGCCACCGGCCTGCCCGCAGCCGTCGTCGCAGGGCTACCACCCCGCGGCGATGAGCGCCCGCTCGGCCGCCTCCGACTCCCGGCGGCGCTCGGCCGGCGTTCTCGCCGGGGTGACCGGCCCACTGGCCGCCGCCGTCGTCGCGGCCCGGAACCGGGCCAGCGCCTCCCGGCTCGTCACCCAGTTACCACCGCTGCGCACCGCCTCCAGCCGCACGACCACGCCGCCGACCCGAACCCCGCGGGTCGCCCAGCGGACCAAGCGGTAGCGGCTGGCATGAGCCGCGCCCTTGGCGCCGGGCTCCTCCCGGGCGGCCTGGGCGATCGTCAGCACCGTCTCGGCGAGGATGTCGGTCACGCCGTGGCCCCCGCGGCGGTCGAGGCGACGATCGGCGGGTGCCCCGCCGCGGTGGCCGCGGCCCGGACCACGCCGAGGTCGGCCAAGCTGAAGCTCCAGAACTTGCCGCACCGGACCGCCGGCACCTCGCCCCGCTCGGCGAGCGCGCGAAGGAGGGCCGTCGTCACCCCGGCGCGGATCGACATCTCCGAGATCAGCACCCGTCGCTCGCCCGCGAGCGGTTCCGGGATCAGAACCTGCTGTCGCCTCGTCGGCATCGTCTACCTCCTGGATGGCCCGTTCCCGACACCCGTCGGGCGTCATGAGTCAGTCTCGACGCTACGCGGGGCACCTGCGGTCCCCGCCCCGTGCGCGGACCGCGGTACGCACCGCGACCGGCACCGGTCGCGGTGTCGCAACCAGCGTGTCATCCACGCCCTAACTCAGCTAAAGCAACGACTTACCGCACGGCCGAAAGGCTCCCCACCCCCACTACTATCCGTGATCGGCGCGTGCCTCGATCCTTCACACCCCCGACGCCCGACGCCCGTCGGGTGTCACGTCCCGAATGCACTGTAACAGGCTGTCGGAGGGGGGCGGGCTCGACGCTGAGACTTCTGGCCCTAGGAAATGACGGATCGAGCCCGGGGGACGAATGACGCTCGGCGAACTGCTCGCGCTGGACTACGTCAGCGACCTCACCAACTCCTATATGGTCGCGCAGTTCTTTACATACCCGAGCGTGTTTGACTTCGTCCCACTTGGACCTGCGGCCGTGGAGGAGATCAGGTTCCTCACGCGGTATGCCGCGGCGGCGTGCTACAGCAGCTCGGCCGCGCGGGGCGTGGATGACGCTTGGAATGTGTGGAAGCGGGTGGTCTATTCAATCCGGGCCCTCCTCCGGACGCCGCCCGAGTGGCGCAACCCGTACGCCGACCGTCGGGCGCTCGCCGTGAGTGCCCTCGCACAATTCGCGTGGGCGCCCCCGGTCGCCCGCCAAGTCGCACGACCGGGCGCGATCCCTGGCAACGCGTTGGTCTGCGCCGTGATCGGTGAGAATAAGCCGTCCGAGGAAGTGGAGCGGGTGATTCGATTTCTGACCGATGCGTTGACCTCAGGGGGCGAAGAAGGGGCGTTCCTTGACCCCGGAGAGGTGTGTGTTTCCTACACGCCCGACCTAGCCGGGCTAATGTGCCAACAGTGTCACGCCCTGATTCCACTGACCAAGACTGGCCGAATCCCCCGCCGCGTCCGGTGCGAGCCGTGCCAGAAGGCGAAGGAGTACGCGTCGTGGAAGGCGCGCGACCCGGAGAAGGCCCGGGCGTTGTGGAGGAATTCCAAGAGCACCGACCGCCGGCAGCCGCCACCGGTGAGGGGTTAGCGTTCGAACCTTGGGTAGGTGCTTACCCGCGGAGCCGCGCCAGGAGCTCGCGGCGCGTCTCCCTGTCCGCCCCCAAGGCGACGCCGAGATGGTTCAGGAGCCGCTGGTCCTGGTGCGCTTCCTGGGCACTCCGGTACGTCAGGTCGTGGCACGTTCGGCAGCCGAAGTACCGCGAGCCCGGGGGGAGGTACAACTTGCCCGCGCGCCGGTTGCAGGCCACGCCGCGCACGACCAGCGGACAGGTGAACCACCAGCGCGAGCCGCCGAACGGCGTGGGCGTCCTCTCCAACCAGACCAAGATCCGCACGTCCTCGGCGTCGCGCCAGCGGTAGCTCAGGGTGATCGAGGGCGCGTCGTTGTTCCAGGTTACGACGTAGCCGATGGACGATCTGGCACCGCTCGACGAGGTCCAGGCGAGCGCGCCGGCCGCGGTTTGGTAGAGCGACTTGCGGAAGTCCCTCAGGGACAGCGTCAGCGACTCCTCGACGGTCGATTTCCGGGACTGCCAGCGCCACCAGTTCCCGCTGCCCCGCCCGCCCATCGCCGCCTCGGATTATGCCAAAATCAATTGGGTGTCCGACGCCCCGCTTCGAGGCGGGATGTCTGCGCTTCCACAGCATAGCGGCTGCGCGGACGGGGGTCTGGGGCGATGGCCTGCGCGGGTCGAAGCGGACCGTTGAAGGGCGCTGCATCTGGCGCGGTCCGTGTGCAACACCCCGGCGTGACCCCGCTACCGCCGCTTGGCGGCCCGGGCGCGGGCCAGGTAGTCGCACCGCATGGGGTGGCGCGCCCGCTCGCGGGCCGCCCGCCAGACCTCCCGCTCGGCCTCCGCCGCCAGCACCCGCGCCTGGACGTTCGCGAAGAACACCTCGGCCGCGTCCCGCATCGCGGCGGCGAAGACGGGGTCGGACCGCCACCTGTAGACGCTCGCCCGGTGGACCCCCGCGAGGCGGGCGGCCGGGGCGACGGCCAGCCGCTCCTGGTACGCCGCGAGGAACCGCCGCTGCCGGTCGCTCAGCGGCGGCACCTTAGCATTTCTCAACAATGTGTCGCATGTGTCGCACGCTGCCGGGTGGGCGGCTTCGGGAGGGTCAGGGTCGGGCTGGGACACGAGTGGGCCTCCGGGTGACGGCGGGCGGGGTGCCGATCCCCCACGATAAACCCTACCGCCGCTGCCACGCCGACCGGCCCGCTGTCGGCTCCGTTGTGGCCAGTCGGCGGCTTAACCTTTCTTAACTTGGTGTCGCAGGTGTCGCACGGCGTTATCCGCACAACCGCCGGGCTTCGCTACTTTTTGCTACTTTTGCAAACGGCTGCTGCGTACCTGCCGGGTCTGCGGCCACGAGCCGAGGCCCGGGCGGCCCCTGCCGACACAAACCCCGCACCCCGGTGTTGCGGTGGGATCTCGGTGCCCCGCCGGCCCAGGCCCGTATGCGGTCATGGTGAGTGCCGCCGGCCGGAGCCCTACAGCATCAGTCACGACACAATTCGGCTGGCCCGACCCGCTCCGCGGTCACGTCCACCTGATCTACGCCACCGACGACGACGAGCGCGCCTGGGAGTTCACGTCACGCGGTGCGAAATGTGCGAAACTGGTCGGGTTTACGTGCTGGCGGGAGGCACGGTTCCGACGCACAATGGGCCCACCTCCCGGAGCCCGCCCGTGATCCGCTACCTCGCCCCGCTCGCGCTCGTCGTCACACTCGCGGGGTTCGCGGAGGCCCAGCCCTCCCGCAAACCGAACATCGTCGTGGTCGTCGCCGACGACCTCGGGTACGCCGATGTCGGCTTCCAGGGGTGCCGCGACATCCCTACGCCGCACCTCGACGCGCTGGCGCGGGGCGGGGTCGTCTGCACCAGCGGGTATGTTACCCACCCGTTCTGCTCGCCGACCCGGGCCGGGCTGCTGACGGGCCGTTACCAGCAGCGGTTCGGCCACGAGAACAACCCGGCGTGGCTCCCTGACAACGCTACCGTCGGGCTTCCGCTCGACCAGACGACGCTCGCCGACGCGCTGCGACGGGCCGGGTACAAGACCGGGGCCGTCGGCAAGTGGCACCTCGGGGCGCACCCGTCGTACCACCCGAACCGCCGCGGGTTCGAGTCGTACTTCGGGCTGCTCGGCGGCGGGCACCAGTACTTCGACCACAACCAGTTCCGCACCAACCCGGCCCGCGCCCGGCAGGAATACTTCATACCCCTCGTCCGTAACTCCGAGCCGGTCGAGGAGAGCGACTACCTCACCGACGCCATCGGCCGGGAGGCGGCGGCGTTCGTGGACCGGCACCGCGGCGACCCGTTCTTCCTGTACCTCGCGTTCAACGCCCCGCACACGCCGCTCCAGGCACCGCCGGCGTACCTCGACCGCGTCCGCGGTATCGCCGACGAGAAGCTCCGCACCTACGCCGCCATGGTGTGCGGGCTCGACGACGCCGTCGGCCGGGTGGTGGCGCGGCTGAAGGCGCACGGGATCGCCGACGACACGCTCGTCGTCTTTTTCAGCGACAACGGCGGGCCGGTCGGGGTGACGAACTGCCGGAACACCCCGCTCCGGGGTGCGAAGGGGCAGGTGTACGAGGGCGGCGTGCGGGTGCCGTTCTTCGTGTCGTGGCCAGCGGCGCTGAAGCCGGGCCGGTTCGAGCACCCGGTGAGTTCGCTCGACGTGTTCCCGACCGCCGTCGCCGCCGCGGGCGGGCAGCCGGCGGCCGGGCTCGACGGCGTGAACCTCCTCCCCCACCTCCGCCGTGACACGACGGCGGGGCTTGCCGACCGCACCCTGTTCTGGCGGACCGGCGGCGGGCAGAACTTCGCGGTGCGGCGCGGGGTTTACAAGCTCGTGCGGGTCGGCAAGGCGCCGGCCGAGCTGTACCACCTCGGCGACGACATCGCCGAATCGCGCGACCTCGCCGCGACCCGGTCGGACACGGTCGCCGCGCTGCAGCGCGAGCTCGACGCCTGGAACGCGACGCTCGTCGCCCCGCGGTGGCAGAACCCGCAGCCGGCCAAGAAGAAGTCGTAACGCCCCGGAGTCCCCCCGATGCTCCGCCTCCTCTCCGCCGCCGTCGTGGTCGCGGCCGCCGCAGGCCCGGCCGCCGCCCAGCCGCGCAAGCCGAACGTCGTCGTCATCCTGGCCGACGACCTCGGGTACGGCGACGTGTCGTGCTACAACCCGGACCGCGGTCGCATCCCGACGCCACACATCGACTCCCTCGCCCGTGACGGGATGCGGTTCACCGACGCCCACTCGTCGTCCGGCGTGTGCTCGCCGACCCGGTACTCGCTCCTCACCGGCCGCTACCACTGGCGGACGCGGCTGCAAGCCGGCATCGTGGGCGTGTGGGGCGCCCCGCTGATCGCCCCGGACCGGCTGACGGTCGCCGGCCTCGCCCGGCAGCACGGCTACCACACCGCGTGCGTCGGCAAGTGGCACCTCGGCTGGGACTGGCCGATCACGGCGGACCAGAAGAAGCACTTCCAGGGGCTTGGCGGCAAGGCCGGCGGAGGCGGGAAGGCGGTCGAGGCGACGACGCCCGAGATGGTCGCGGCGTGGAAGGACGTATTCGCCCGAAACATCCCCGGCGGGCCGACGACGCGCGGCTTCGCCGAATACTTCGGGACGTGCGTGCCGAACTGGCCGCCGTACTGCTTCATCGAGAATGACCGCACCGTCGGTGTGCCGTCGCGGCTGCTGCCGGCGGCGCAGCTGGTGCGGAACCGGGCCAGCCTGCAAGGACCGGCGCTGCCCGACTGGAAGCTCGAAGACGTGCTCCCGGCGCTGGCCGACCGGGCGTGCGACGTGATCGCCCGCGGCGCGAAGGCGAAGCAGCCGTTTCTCCTGTACCTGCCGCTGACCGCCCCGCACACGCCGATCGCCATCGCCCGCGAGTGGCAAGGCCGCAGCGCGATCGGCCACCCCTACGCCGATTTCGTGATGCAGACCGACGCGGTGATCGGCCGGGTGCTCGACGCGCTGCGGACGAACGGCGTCGCCGACGACACCCTCGTGATCTTCACCAGCGACAACGGCTGCGCGGCGTACATCGGCGTGCCGCAGTTGGAAGCCGCCGGGCACTTCCCGAGCGGCCCGCTGCGGGGGTACAAGGCCGACGCCTGGGAAGGCGGGCACCGCGTCCCGTTCATCGTCCGCTGGCCCGGTGTCGTCCGGCCGGGGACGACGTGTTCGCAGACGATCTGTTCGGTGGACATCATGGCGACGCTCGCGGAGGCGCTCGGGGCGACGCTCCCGCCGACCGCCGGCGAGGACAGCGTCAGCCTGATGTCACTGCTGCGCGGCGGCGACCGGCCGATTCACGAGGCGGTCGTGCATCACTCGTCGTCGGGCGTTTTCGCCGTGCGATCGGGGAAGATGAAGCTGATCTTCGGCCCCGGTAGCGGCGCCCCGGACGGAACCCGCCCGCACCTGTACGACCTCACCGCCGACCTCAGTGAGCGCCGCGACCTAGCCACCGAGCAGCCCGACGAGGTGCGGCGGATCACGGCGCTGATGGAGAAGATGGTCGCCGACGGCCGAAGCACCCCGGGCGCGGCACAGAAGAACGACCTGCCCGTGGCGATCATCCGACAGCCGAAGACGGACGCGCCGCCGAAGACGGACGCGCCGCCGAAGACGGACGCGCCGCCGAAGACGGACGCGCCGCCGAAGACGGACGCCCCGGCCCCGCCGCGCGACCTCATTTACCGCGAGGCGTCAGACGACAAACTCAAGCTCCACGTCTTCGACCCGCCGGACCTGATGGCCGGCGACGGGCGGACGGCGGTCGTGTTCTTCTTCGGCGGCGGGTGGAACGCCTGGAACCCGTCGCAATTCGACTCATTCGCCCGGCACTTCGCCGCGAAGGGGTGCGTCGCCATCTGCGCCGACTACCGCGTCGCGTCGAAGCACAAGACGACGCCGGCGGATGCGGTCCGCGACGCGAAGGCGGCGATCCGCTACGTCCGCGCCCACGCCCGCGAGCTCGGCGTGGACCCGAAGCGGATCGTCGCGGCCGGCGGGTCAGCCGGCGGGCACCTCGCGGCCTGTACGACGATCGTGCCAGGTTTCACCGACGGGAGAGACGAGGAGGCCGCGGCCGACGGGCTGGTGCTGTTCAACCCAGTGCTCGACCTCCTCAGCCTGAAGCGCGGTGACGACCTCAAGGTCATCTCCCCGCAGCAACACGTCCGCCGCGGGCTACCGCCCACAATCGTGTTCCACGGCACCGCCGACACCACGGTGCCGTTCGCTCAGGTGACGGCGTTCGAGAAGGCGATGGCCGCCGCCGGGAACGTGTGCGAGGTGGCGGCGTTCGACGGCCGCGGGCACGGGTTCTTCAACAGCCCCGAGTTCCGCAAGACGCTCAAAAGCGACGACTACGAGGAATGTCTGCGGAGGATGACCGCGTTCCTCGAACGACACCGCTTCCTGCCGGCCCGCACCCCCTGACCCCGAGCCCGCACATGACGCGCCTCCGCCTCGCGGCCGTCGCGGCGGTGTCTTGCGCGCCCGCCGGCGCGCCCAGCCCGCTACGCGGCCGGCGAGCGTCGTGGCCATCCTCGCCGGCGATAACCGCAACTTCCCAGACGGACGCCCCGCCATAGGCCCGAAACGGCACCGGCTTTCGTGCCACCGTCACCGGCCCCCGCCGCCGCCCGGCCAGATCGCCGAGTGCCACGACGCCCCACCTCCCCGACGCCTGCCCGCACTGCCGGGGCCGCCTCGACCGCCAGCGAGCAACGGCTGAACGACCTGCGGAAGGCCGGCGACCTGAAGTGGTTCCAGGTCTGGGACACGGCCGGGGCGATGCCGACCGCGGGCGGGGAGGGAGGCGGGCGACGGGGGGGGCGGGCCGAGTGCCGGGCCGACATCCTGGAGATTGTCCGCCGGGTGTGGACGTGATAGCATCGGTGCGACTTCCCGGGACTCGCACCCATGCCTGCCGACCCGCCCGACCTCACCGCGCGGACGCCCGACCCGGACGTTACCACCCGCCGCGGCGACTCGCTCCCGCCTCTCGCCATCACCCCACCGGCCGGCGGGCGGTACGTCCTCGGCGCCGAGATCGCCCGCGGCGGCATGGGCGCCGTCTACCGGGCCACCGACACGGCGCTGGGCCGCGAGGTGGCGGTGAAGCTGCTCCAGGAGCAGTTCGGCCCGGACAGTGGCACCGCCCGCCGCTTCGCCGACGAGGCCCACATCGCCGGCCAGCTCCAGCACCCGGGCATCCCTCCGGTCCACGACTTCGGCACCCTCCCCGACGGCCGCCCGTTCCTCGCCATGAAGCTCATCAAGGGCGACACCCTCGACCAGCTCTTGCGCACCCGCCGCGACCCGGGCGACGACCGCGGCCGGTTCGTGGCGGTGTTCGAGGCGGTGTGCCAGGCGGTCGGGTACGCCCACGCCCACGACGTGATCCACCGCGACCTGAAGCCGGCGAACGTGATGGTCGGCGCGTTCGGCGAGGTGCAGGTCATGGACTGGGGGTTGGCGAAGGTGCTGCGGCCCGGGGGCGCGGCCGACGGGACGGTCGCCGACGCAGGCGCCACGGCCCCGAACACCGAGGTGCGCTCCCTCCGCGGCTCGGACGGGCACCACACGCAGGCCGGGGCGGTGATGGGGACGCCGGCGTACATGCCACCGGAGCAGGCGGCGGGGGCGGCGCACAAGGTGACACCGCGGAGCGACGTGTTCGGCCTCGGCGCGGTGATGGCGGTTATCCTGACCGGTCGGCCGCCGTTCGAGGCGGGGTCGGCGGAGACGACGCGGGTGAAGGCCGCGCAGGGGGACGTGGCCGACTGTCTGTCGCGGCTGGACGCCTGCGGGGCGGAGCCGGAGCTGGTGGCGCTGTGCAAGCGGTGCCTGAGCCCGCGCCCGGCCGACCGCCCGGCGAACGCCGGGGAGGTGGCGGCGGCGGTGGCCGACTTCCGGGCGCAGGCGGAGGCGCGGGCGCGTCAGGCGGAGCTCGACCGGGTGAAGGCGGAGGGCGAGCGGGCGACGGCCGAGGCGAAGGCGGAGGCGGAGGCAATCACCCGCCGCGAGGCGGAGGCGCGGGCGGCGGAGCAGCGGAAGCGGCGGCGGGTGCAGGTGTGGCTGGCGGCGGCGGCGGTGCTGCTGGTGGCCGGGGCCGGCGGCGTGGCCGTGTGGCGGGTGGACGAGGAGGGGAAGAAGCGGACCGAGGCCGCACGGTTGGAGGGCGAGGAGGGCGAGCGGAAGTCGCGGGCGGCGGACGCGGTGGGGGACCTGCTGGACCGGACGAAGGCGGTACTCGAAGCGGGCGACGCCGCCCGCGCCGCCCCGCTCCTCGACCAGGCCGACCGCCGCGCCGCCGACGACGCCGTGGCCGAACACGCCGACCGCCGAGCCGCCTACGCCCGCGATTTGGCGATGCTCCGCACCCTGGACGGGGTGAACGACTTCCGCTGGACGGTGCTGGACTCAAAAACACTCCCGCTGCCGGAGCGGGTGGTGGAGCGGTGGGCGGCGGCGTTCGCCGGGTACGGGATCGTACCGGGCACCACTCCGCCGGCCGAGGCCGCCGCGCGCATCAACGCCTCACCCATCCGAACTGCGCTGCTTGCTGGCCTGGACGGTTGGCTGGCCCGGTCGCGGTCGGCGGCGGTCCGCGATCTTTTGTCCACGGCCGACCCGGACCCGTTCCGGGATGATGTGCGGCAGCGGATGGCGGCCGGGGACGTGGCCGGACTGTCGGCACTGGTCGGGCGGCACGAGTGGGCAGCCCAGCCGTCGGGGCTGGTGTTGGCGTACAGCGGCTCTCCGGCGATGCCGACCGCGCCCGCCCGGCAGCTCCTACTCCGGTTCGCGGTGGCGCGGCGGACGGACTTCGCCCTGCTGATGCAACTCGGCGATACCTACCTGATCAAAACCTCTGATAAGGCCGGCGAGCGGGTCCGGTGGTATCAAGCCGCGGCGGCACTCCAACCTGAGAATGCGACCGCGCTCTACAACCTGGGGAACGTCCTCCTTGACCGGAAGGACCTGGACGGGGCGGCGGCGGCGTACCGGGAGGCCATCCGCCTCGACCCCAAGTATGCCCTCCCGCACAACAACCTGGGGATCGTCCTCTACGAGCGGAAGGACCTGGACGGGGCGGCGGCGGCGTACCGGGAGGCCATCCGCCTCGACCCCAAGCACGCCCGCCCGCACAACAACCTGGGGATCGTCCTCTACAAGCGGAAGGACCTGGACGGGGCGGCGGCGGCGTACCGGGAGGCCATCCGCCTCGACCCCAAGTACGCCCTCCCGCACTACGGCCTGGGGAACGTCCTCTTCGACCGGAAGGACCTGGACGGGGCGGCGGCGGCGTACCGCGAGGCCGCCCGGCTTGACCCCAATCTCACTCCCCCGCCCCTCGGCCTGGGGAACGTCCTCCGCGACCGTAAGGACCTGGACGGGGCGGCGGCGGCATACCGGGAGGCCATCCGCCTCGTCCCCGTGTTCGCCGTCCCGCACAAGGGCCTGGGGATCGTCATCCGCGACCGTAAGGACCTGGACGGGGCGGCGGCGGCGCTCCGTGAGGCCATCCGCCTCGATCCCAAGCACGCCAACTGGCACAACCACCTGGGGATGGTCCTCCGGGCCAAGGGGGAGTTGGACGGGGCGGCGGCGGCGTACCGGGAGGCCATCCGCCTCGACCCCAAGTACGCCCTCCCGCACCACGGCCTGGGGACCCTCCTCCGCGACCGGAAGGACCTGGACGGGGCGGCTGCGGCGCTCCGTGAGGCCATCCACCTCGACCCCGCGCTCGCCCAACCACACCACAGCCTAGGGACCGTCCTCCAAGCCAAGGGAGACCTGGACGGGGCGGCGGCGGCGTTCCGGGAGGCCGCCCGGCTCAATCCGAAAGACGCGGTCGCGGTCAACAACCTCGGTGATGTGCTCGAACGCCAGGGTGACCTGACGGGTGCGGAGGAGCGGTACAGGGAGGCACTTCGGATCGACCCGAAGTACGCCGTCGCGTTCGTCGGGGTCGGTGACGTGCGGCGGAAGTGGGGGCGGTACGACGAGGCCATAGCCGCCTACCGGGCGGCCCTCGGTGTTCAGCCGACGCTCGGCTCCGCCCGGGAGGGGCTCGACTACTGCCTGCGGGTGCAGCGCGGCGAGGTGCCGACCGCCCCGCCGCCGCGAGCGGTGACCCGGTGAGTGCTCCCGGTCATGGCTCGGGGATCGGGGGAGGGGGCCGCCGCTGGACGGGCGGGGAATTTTCTGTGAGCGGTTCACGACACCTTCATGTGTGGCAAGTCGGCAAGTCTAACAGAGCTAAAGCGCGAACAGACGGAAACCGATTCGGCACCTGGCCCGGCGGGCGGGTAGGCTTTGTCTGGTGCCTCACCCGCCGAGTCCCGCCGATAGATGTGTTCATGTCCCGCCTTGGAGTCGCACCCATGCTCGGCTGGTTCCGGCGGTACGTTTGGAGGGCCGGCCGGGCGGCTGGGGCGCCGGTCCGGCCGGTGTCCCCTGGCGAAGGGTCGGCGGCGGACGACCTGGACACGCTCCGGGCGTGGCTGGGTGCCCTCTCGACCTGGCATAGTACAGTTATCGAGAGCCCCCCCGTCATCGGCCTCGACCCAACCCTGATCGACGCCGAGTTCGGCCGTGCGCTCGTTGCCGCCGAGGAAGAACTAGCCGCGCGCTCCGCAGAGGAAGAAGCAGACGGTTACACCGCGAAGTACACTGGGTCGGACGCGGCGGCCGCAGGGGCCAGGTACGTAGTGCGGAACCTACGGGTGGCCCGCGAGGCCGTAACCCGGGTGGGGCTGACGCGCCCCGTCCGGCAGACCTTGGATGGGGCACCGGAGGGGGCGACCCTGGCAGCCCTGACCGACCCCCGGTCCAGCGCCGGACTAGTCCGAGCGACCCTCGCCGATCTCGGCCCCAGGGACCACGGCCTAGCCCCTGCTCTCGTCCGCATGCTCTCGGAGGACGACGAGCCGTGCCCGCCATTCTCGCTCATGACCCGGCACGGGGTGGCCCGGGAGGCGATTCGGCAGATCGGCCCCGCGTCCCTGGGCCCGCTGCTGGCCAGCGTGCTGGACGACGGGGTGGGCGGCCGTCCCACGGCCATCCGGGAGGCCGTCCGGGAGTTCGGCGGCGAAGCCATCGAGCCCCTGCTCGCCACCCTCCACCGGGTGCAGGCGGGTGGAGCCGCGTCCGACTGGGTCGCTGACCTTCTCGTCGCCGTGGACGCTGCCGACCGAATGGTGGTTGCGCTGGCCGACAGATGTCGAGCGAGCTACGGGGCAGCCCGCGAATGGACCCTCGCTCGCCTGCTCCGACACGCCGGCGACTCGACACCCGTCGGCCCACTATTGACCCTGGGAACCGAGCACGCCTACCAGCGGGAGCGGGCGATCCAGCTGGCGTTACAGGAGGTGGCCGGCGACGGGCCTGGAACCGCGGAGTTCCTCATCGACGCCCTTGAGGGACCCGATCCGGCGGTGCGGAAGCTCGCACTGGTCGGACTCTACCGCCTCGGCCCGCGGGGGGCTCCGGCCCTCTCGGCGCTACGTGCCGCGGCAGCCGACCCCGACCCGGTGGTCGCCCGGATGGTGGGGAATGCCATCCGGGCGGTCGGGCACGGAGGCTGAAATGCTCATGGTTGATGTGGCAAGAGTCGAATCGACCTGCTTTCGACGAGCAGCTTAGGGGTTCGGTCCGCGGTCCGTGAACGGACCGGAAACGGACCGGAAACCCGGTTTCGAGGCACCATTTTGAGCGGAATGAGCGGCTTGCACGCCCCGCCTTATTGATGTAAATTGCTAGGAATGCAGGCACTTCGCGGTGGTTAAGTCGGTTGCCCGACGGGACTTCTAAGCGGGATGTTCCGGGTTCGAGTCCCGGCGGGCGTATCTGACAAGTCGATTCGGCCACACCGTTTAGGTGTCCGCCCCGCGTGGGGCGTGCGGCCGGGATAGCCAAGGTTTACGGAACGTCGTTCCGTAAACCCCTTCCCGGGGGTTCCGCATGCCTCGTCCCAGAAGCAAGTTCCCCACGTACTGCAAGCACCCGCAGCAGAACTCTGCCCGCTGCTGGGTCGGCGGCCGGTGGGTCGCGCTCGGCCGGTACGACAGCCCTGAGAGCCGGGCCGAATTCGCACGGCTGTGCGGCGAACTTGCCGCCGGCACCCCGGCCGCGGTCGGCGCCCGATCGGCGACGACGCCGCCCCACCGGCGAGGCCGACGAATACCGGCAGGCGCTGCGCGTCGTCCGCGAGCGCTACGGCCACACGTGGCCCTGCGCGCGGCGCGGAAGTCGAAGGTACAGCCGTCGCAGGTGGACCGCTCGAAGCCGGACGCGGAGACGGTGCGGAAGACCGGCACGGAGTTCACCCACGACAGCTACGCCGCCTTCGTCCACCGGGCGTGCGAGCGGGCCGGCGTGCCGCCGTGGTCGCCGGGTCAGCTGCGGCACAGTTTCGCCACCGAGGTGCGGTCGCGGTTCGGCCTGGAGGCCGCGCAGGTGCTGCTGGGACACAAGCGGGCGGACGTGACCCAGGTGTACGCCGAGACCGCGTTGGCGAATGCGGTGGAGGCGGCGAAGGCGATGGGGTGAGGTGCCGGCACACCCCGCGCGAAAACAGTAATCGGTGGTGGCAGGTTTGCGAGGTTCGATCCGCTTAGGGGGTAGGCATCCCGGGCAAGGTGTGGAGTCTCGCATGACCGCTTACCGAATTGGCACCGGCCTGATGGTCCTCGGTTGCTTGCTCTACGGGGCGGCGTGCGTCGTTCCCGTTTCCCCAGGCGTGCCGGGGGTCATGCTGTTAACACTGCCTTTCGTCTTCGCGCCCGCGGCGGTCGCGATCGAGGGCGTGGCAGTCAAGTACTTCTGCGGAGTCGGACTCTGGCTCGCCAACCCGCTCGCGGCTGTCGCCATGCTCCAGGCTTACCGACGCGAGTACTACGCGGCCGCTTTCCTCAGTTTCTGGGCGGCGATTCTGGCGATGGCGGCCGTACTCGTGCTCCCGCCGGTCCATCTGGCTGGCTGCCTGTGGGCCGGTAGCATGGTCGTCTTGGCAGTCGCCCACCCGGTTCGGGGGCGTGCGATAAAGAAGGCTCGCCGCGCCGACTGGCGGGGTGAGGCGGGTTGGACACGACCGGGGTAAAGTGCTGGTGTCCGTGGCATTCCAGCACCGCCCCGGGCGGGTGTCACCCGGCGCCCGGGGGTTGTCCCTCCCGGGCGTTCGGCGTTCGTGGGTCAGTCGAACGTGCTGTTGAGCGGCGCGAACGGCACCCGCCGGTAGCGCTTGAAAGTCAGGAACTGCGCGCCGATGGTGCGGTCGGCGATCTGCGCCGGCGTCGGCGGCACCTCGGGCACTCGGGCGCGTACATCACGCGGTACACCGTGCCCGCGAGGTGCACGCCGTAGCCTGCGAAACCGGTAAAGAATTGAAGATTCTGCAATCTTAAAAACCACCAAGCGTATAATTAAATCCCGCGGCCGGCCGGACCCCGCGATTCCTACCCCGGACGAACGCCATGCGTCACGAACGCCGGCCGGACCAACAACACATCTCCGACCTGCCCGTCTCGGTTGCGTCCGCGGCCCGCGTACCAGCTCCGGGAACGGCGGCGCCCGCGCCCGCCCTCGCGCCGCGCGTTCCCGACGCGACGGTCCTTCGGGTCTACACCAGGGTCGGCGGCCCCCTGGACGGCACCTGCCCGCTCGGCGTCTAACGGCACGGGCACCTGGGAGTGGCGATGCGCGACAACCCGAAGCACCGAAGCCGGGCAAAGCTGCTGTACCCGGCCCTGTCCCCGGAGGCCGCGGCCCTGATGCGGCGCCGGGTGACCCTGATACTCGGGTTCGTCCCCCTTCCCGAGATGACTCAAGCGGAGACGGACTGGGTGTTCCACCAGTCTCAGCGGGCGGCCGACGACCAGTAGCAACGCCCGCCGCCCGCCCCGATCCCAACACCAACGGAGCGGAGCACGATCTCGGCCCACACCACCTCCCCCGCGACGACCCACAGCCGCCACCCGTTCACCACGGCCCCCGAGCCCGGGGACCGGCTGCACGCCCCTGCGGCGGGCCGGTAGCCGGAGCACCGCGGGGTGGGAGGCCGGCCCCGCGCCGGCGGCTCGCCCCTCTCGCCCCCGGAAGGAATCGCGTGTGCTTCTCGACCGAGGTGAGTGCCGGGGTGGCCGTCGTACTGTTGCCGGTCGGCGGGTACTGCCTCGCCGCGGCCGCGGTCAAGGACCGGGCGTACCTCCCCCTGGCCGCACTCCCCCTCCTGTTCGGGGTCCAGCAGGTGTTCGAGGGCGCGGTCTGGTTCGCGGTCGGGCGGCACGACCCGGTACTCGCCCGGGCGGCGAGCGGCGCGTTCCTGTTCTTCGCCCTCGCCGTCTGGCCGGTCGGGGTGCCGCTTGCCGCCGCCGCCCTGGAGCGCCCCGGCCGGCGGCGTCGGGCGTTCGTGGGGCTCGCGGCCGCCGGGCTGGCCGTCGCCGCCGCGTACTTCGTCCCGGTCGCGGCCGGCGGGTGGGAGGGGCCGCGGGTCGTCGGCCACTCCCTCCGGTACGACCTGCCGGACCCCGGCCCGGTGTGGCCGGCTGCCTATCTGGCGGCCGTGTGCGTCCCCCTGGCCGCGTCCCGCGTGCCCGCCGTCCGCCCACTCGGGTGGCTGGCCCTGGCCGCCGCCGGGGTGTCCTACGTCGCCTTCCGGGAGGCGTTCGCGTCCGTGTGGTGCTTCCTGGCCGCGGCCCTGTCGGGCTACCTGGCGTACGTGTTGTGCCGGGTTCCAGACCCCCGGGCGTGGAATCTCGGCACCGAGTCCCGGCCGCCGGCCCTCCAACCCACATGACCGCCTGAGACACCGTGCGGCGGGTCGGTCCGGAAGTTGCCCTGACGATTTCCTACTCGCTCGAACAAGAGCCGGATTCGCGGAGGGGTGTCGTGACCGAGAAAGCCGTGGTTCCCGTCGCCGAGCCCGCTGCCGAACTCCCGACGGCCCCACCGGGCCGTGCCCCGGTCCTGGTCCAGGCGGTCATCCTCCTCGTCATCGTCGTCCCCCTCCTCGGGCTCGTCGCCGCACCGTTCTTCCTCTGGGGGTGGGGCTTCTCCTGGACCGACCTGGGCCTCCTACTCGGGATGTACCTGGCCACCGCCCTGGGCATCACCGTCGGGTTCCACCGCCTGTTCGTGCACCGCTCGTTCGAGACGTACACCTGGGTGAAGGTGGTGTTCGCCGCCCTCGGGTCGATGGCCCTCCAGGGGTCGCTGTTCAAGTGGGTGGCGTACCACCGCCGGCACCACCAGCACAGCGACTCGGCCGACGACCCGCACACCCCGCACCACGCCGGGGGCGGCGTTCTCGGGGCGCTCCGCGGGGCGTGGCACTCCCACGTCGGCTGGTTCTTCCGGGCCGACCCGCCGGACCTGTACGACTACGTCAAGGACCTGCAGAAGAGTCGCGCCCTCCGGGTCGCGGACGCCCTGTGGCCGCTGTGGGTCGTCCTCGGGCTGGTCATCCCCGGCCTCATCGGGGGCCTGGTGAAGATGAGCTGGGTCGGGGTGTGGTCGGGCATCGTCTGGGGCGGGCTGGCGCGCATCTTCCTCGTCCACCACGTCACCTGGAGCGTCAACTCGGCCTGCCACCTGTGGGGGTTCCGGCCGTACCGGAGCGCGGACGAGAGCCGCAACAACGTGGTGTTCGGGATCCTCGCCCTGGGCGAGGGGTGGCACAACGCCCACCACGCGTTCCCCACGTCGGCCCGCCACGGGCTCTCGTGGTGGCAGGTGGACGTGAGCTACTACCTGATCCGCGTGATGAGCTGGGTCGGCCTCGCCTGGGGCGTGAAGGTGCCGACCCACGAGGCGATCGCGCGGGCCGGCTGGAAGACACCGGCCGAGCCCGTGACGTCGGCTCAGCCCGCCGCCGACGCGACGTAAGTTCAGGCCACCGGTTGCGCCCGGATCGCCCACCCGGTCGGGTCCTGCTTCGGCTCTCCCGCGTCCCCGCCGGGAACCACGAACCAGGTGTTACACCGCGGGCACCGGCACCTCCACCCCGCGGTCGGCGGCTCCGTCTCCACCGTCTCGACGTGGAGCGAGTTCCCGCACTTCGTGCAACACAGTGTCATCAGTCGAAACACGGCTCATCTCCACGCGGGACGGGCCCTACCGAATGGTCCGGACCCGCGGTGCCTCGTGCAAATGTGCAGCCGCCGGGTGCTCGACGTCTCGGTCACCGCCACGCTCCTGCGGCCGGTCGACGGCGCCGCCCCGGCGGTCAGCCTCACCGAGCGGGACCTGACCGCGCGCAAGCGACTGGAACAAGACCTCCGGGAGCGGAGCGACCGAACCACGGCGATCCTGGAGGCGGCGGCCGACCCGATCATCACCTTCGCCGGGTCGGGAGTGGTCGAGTCCGTCAACCGGGCCGCCGAGCGGGCATTCGGGTGGCCGGCGGCCGAGCTGGTCGGCCGGAGCCTCGACACGCTGCTGGCCCGGTGCGACCGAACCCGCCACGAGTCGTACGTCACGGCCCTCATGAACGCCGGGGCCGAGAAGGCCGGGGGCGGCGACCGCGAGGTCGCCTGCGTCCGGCGGGACGGCACGACGTTCCCGGCCGACCTCACGGTCGGCCGGGTAGACCACCTCGACCGGTTCGTGGCCGTCATTCGGGACACCACTGAGCGGGAGCGGCTGGAGCGGGAGGTGCTGGAGATCGCCGCCGCCGAGCAGGAGCGGATCGGCCGCGAGCTCCACGACTCGGTCGGCCAGGAGCTGACCGGCCTCCGGCTGATGACCGAGGCGCTGGTGGGCGACCTCCGGGATCGGGGGGCCGAGGAACTGGGCCTCGCGGTCCGGGTCAGCGACGGCCTGCGGGACGCGCTCGCCCGGGTGCGCGCGCTATCCCGCGGGCTGGTGGCCGCCGAGGTGGACGCGGCCGGCCTCGGCCCGGCCCTCGCGGCGTTGGCCGACCGCGTCCGCGAGACGACGCGCGTGGGGTGTACGTTCGAGCCCGCCGGCACGCCCCGGCTCCCGGACGCGGCCGCCTCGCACCTGCTGCGGATCGCCGAGGAGGCCGTCACCAACGCCCTCCGGCACGCGGGCGCCACCCGGGTCTGGATCACCCTGACCGCCGGCGACGCCGCGACCGAACTCCGGGTCGGTGACGACGGCCGGGGGTTCACCACCGCGGAGGCCGAGGCGGCCGGCGGGCTCGGGCTAAAACTCATGCGCTACCGGGCCGGGCGGATCGGGGCGTCGTTCCGCCTCGACACCGGACCGGCCGGCACCCTCGTCGTCTGCTCCCTCCTGGCCGGGGCCGCCGATGCCCGATAAGCCCGCCGCCGCCGCCGCGCCCCCGATCCGCGTCCTGATCGTGGACGACCACCCGGTCACGCGGGAGGGGCTGGCGATCCGCCTGTCCCGGGAGCCCGACATCCGCGTGTGCGGGGAGGCGGCCGACATTCCGGAGGGGATCCTTCGGGCGACCGAGATCGCCCCCGACGTGGTGATCGTGGACGTGTCCTTGAAGGGCGGGGACGGGATCGAGCTGGTGAAGCGGCTCCGCGCTCGCCTCCCCGCGGCCCGGGCGCTGGTGTGGTCGAAACTGGAGGTGTTCCGGCTACTCGGGGAAGGGCTGAGCACCAACGAAATCGCCGGCCAGATCCACCTGAGCCCCAAGACCGTCGAGACGTACCGGGCGCGGATCCGGGCGAAACTCGGCGCGGACTCCGGGTCGGAGGTGCTCCGGCAGGCCATCCGCTGGGTGATCGAGAACAGCTGACCCGACGGGCGACAGCCGCGCGGCCGGATCGCGCTTCTGCCCCCGAACCGACACTCCGCCACTACCGCCGAATCATTTCCGACCCCGCGCCGCGGCCGCACTAGAATGACCGCATGGAACGGCTCAACAAATTCCTGGCCCACGCCGGCGTCGGGTCGCGGCGGCACTGCGACGACCTCATCGCCGCCGGCCGCGTCAAGGTCAACGGCCGGAAGGTCGTGGACCTCGGCCTCAAGATCGACCCCGCCAGCCACGACGTGTCCGTCGACGACCACCCGGTCAAGACCGAGCGGCCGGTGTACTGGGCCGTCAACAAGCCCGTCGGCTACCTCTGCACCAACGACGACCCCGACGGCCGCCCGCGCGCCGTCGAGTTGCTGCCGCACGTCGAGCAGCGCGTGTATACGGTCGGCCGGCTCGACGAGGCCAGCGAAGGCCTCCTGCTGATGACCAACGACGGCGAGCTGGCGCACGCGCTGACGCACCCGCGGTTCAGCATCCCCAAGACGTACCTCGTGCTCGTCGCCGGCAAGCCCGGACCTGACGACCTGCAGAAGCTGCTCGACGGCGTGTGGCTGTCCGACGGCAAGGTGCGGGCGTCGGACGTGCGGCGGCTCAAGCCGCAGGGCGACAGCACGTGGCTGCGCATCGTGCTGACGGAAGGGAAGAACCGCGAGATCCGGCGGATGCTGGCGGAGCAGGGGCACAAGGTGCTGAAGCTCCGCCGCGTGGCGATCGGCCCGGTGAAGCTGGACAAGCTGGCGAAGGGGAAGGCGCGGCGGGTGAGCGAGCCCGAGCTGGTCGAGCTGCGGCGGTGGGTGGCGCTGGCGTCGGAGCGCATCGCCAAGCTGAAGGAGAAGGCGGCCAAGGCGATCCCGGACGGGATGAAGCTGACGCCCCGGCCCAAGCCCACCGGCCCGCGCCCCGGCGCCGCGTTCAAGCCCGCCGGCCCGCGGCCGGGTGCCGCGTTCAAGCCCGCCGGTCCCAGGCCGGGCGGCGCGTTCCGACCCGCCGCGCCGAAGCCCGGCGCCGCGCCCCAGCCCGCCGGGCCGCGGCCGGGCGGCGCGTTCAAGCCGGCCGGCCCCAAGCCCAGCGCCGCGGGGAAGCCCGTGGCCGCGAAGCCGGGCGCCGCGTTCAAGCCCGCCGGCCCGCGGCCCGGCCCGGCCCGGTCGCCGGCCCGCCCCAAGGGCTGGCGTCCGCTGCCGAAGTCGCGCTGACCGCTCCTTCCTCCGCCGCACCCGCCATGTTCCAGCGCACCGCCCGCGTTCTCGAACACGTCCGCCTCGCCGAGCGGACGTACCGCGTCCGCCTGCACTGCCCCGACGTGGCGGCGGCGGTGCGGCCGGGGCAGTTCGTCATGCTGCGGCTGCCGGGCACGTCCGACCCGCTGCTCGGCCGCCCGTTCGCGCTCTACGACCTGTCGCCGGACAGCGCCGCGCTCGACGTGGTGTACCTCGTCGTCGGCAAGATGACGGGCCGGCTGGTGGACGTGCAGGCGGGCGAGGCGCTGGAGGTGTGGGGGCCGCTGGGGAAGCCGTTCCCGGAAGTCGGCAGCGTGGACGAGGTGCGGCTCGTCGCCGGCGGCATCGGGCAGACGCCGTTCCTGGCGTACGCGCGGGAACTGCTCGGCGCGCGCGGCTACAGCGGTGACGCCCCACGCCGGCGGGCGCGGCGGGTGACGCTGTACTACGGCGTCCGCACCGCGGCGCTGGCGGCGGGCGTGGACGACTTCCGCGCCGCGGGCGTGACCGTGAAGCTCGCCAGCGACGACGGCTCGCTCGGCACGAAGGGGTTCGTGACCCAGTTGCTCGCCGCCGAAGGCCCGGGCGGGCCGGTGGTGGGTTGCGGCCCCGAGCCGATGCTGCACGCGCTGGCGAAGTTGACGGCCGGGTGGGGCGTGTCGTGTCACGTGTCGCTGGAAACGCCGATGGCGTGCGGCGTGGGGGCGTGCTTCAGCTGCGTGACGAAGGTGAAGACGGCCGACGGGTGGGACTACAAGCGGGTGTGCGTGGACGGCCCCGTCTTCGACGCCGCGGCGCTGGCGTGGGAGTAAAGCGACACGCGTGAATGCAACCGAGCGGGGTCGCGTCAGCGCCCCGTGCGACCGCGGAGCATGCTAGCTCCGCGGTCGCACGGGGCGCTGACGCGACCCCGCTCATGGCGTTGATATTTAACCCCGCGTCGCCCGCAGCCGTGCGAGGTGCGGCCGCGGTGCCGACACCACGTCGCTGCGCCAGCCCTCGGCGCCCACGACGCGGAGGAACGGGAGCAGGGGGCGGCCTTCCCTGGCCGCATGCGCATCCTGCGCGCCCCTGTGGCTCCGTTGCGACTGCCGCGCCGCCTCGAACCGCACCTGGTTCCACAACCCCGCCACCGACGCGCACGCCGGCCGCAGGAACCGCGCCTTCAGGACCACCCGCTGCGCCGCGGCCGAGCGCCCCGCTTCGAGCAGGCCGCTCACCACCAGCCGCAGCACCGTCAGATCACCCGCCGCCAGAGCGGCCGCGGCTTCCAGCTCGCGGGCGCCGGCGTTCACCAGGTTCGCCCGCACCAGCGCCCGGCCGAAGGCGGCACGGTAGTTGGCGTTCGTCGGCTCCAGTTCGCTCGCCCGGCGGAACCGCACCGCGGCCCGGCGGTCGTCGCCGGCCGGGTCGCGCTCGGACGCCAGGCCGGCCAGGTAGAACGTCGCGGCGCAGCCGGGCTCCAGCCCGAGCGCGGCACGCAGGTGCCGCCGGGCCGCGCCGAAACGGTCGAAGTCGATCAGGAGTTCCGCCGCCAATCGGTGCGCCTCGGCGGCGGCCGCCGGAGCCACGTCCGACCCTGCGAGCAGCTGCCGCAGGCGGGTCAGCGCTTCCGGGCGGCGGCCGCGGCGGATCAGTTCCCGCGCGGCCGTCAACCCGCCGTGAACCAGGCTGAGCGTCCTGCTCATGCGCGGCCTCCGTGCCATCCGCCCCGCGGCGGGTCGTGTTGAGAGATCGAAACTATACCGAGACGTGCTGCGGCGCCAAGAGAGAAGTTGAATGCCGTTCGCGCCGAAATTCCGCGGAAAATCCGGCACAATCTGCGCAACACGCGGCGCCAACCACTTGCGCCTCAAGCCCCGCCGCGACCGCCGCCGATAACCCCGTGGGGAATCATTCCGGCCTCACGCCTCGCGCGAAAAAGGTGGCGACGTGGATTGGTCGCACTTCGGGTTGGCCCGCCGCCCGTTCCGTCCCGCGGCCGACCCGCTCGCCTATTTCCCCGCGCCCACCCACGAGGCCGCCGCGGCCGACCTCGACGCCGCGCTGTCGCGCCGCGAGCCGTTCGTGCTGCTCGACGGCCTCCCCGGTACCGGCAAGACGCTCGTCGCGCGGCGCTGGCTGAGCCGCCTCCCGACGGCGGTGCCGCGTGCGGTGCTGCCGACCGTTCACGCCGCCCGCCCCGCCGACCTGCTGCAGGCCATCCTCTTCGACCTGAACCAGCCGTACCAGGGGCTGAACGAGCAGGAACTCCGCCTCGCCGTCACGGCGCACATTCTCGCCGCGGCCGAGGGCGGCCTGCCCACCGTGCTGCTCGTCGACGAGGCGCAGCACCTCACGGCCGAGGCGCTCGAAGAACTGCGGCTCCTGGCGAACCTCGACACGCCGGCCGGCGCCGCGGCGGTGGCCGTGCTCGTGGCGCAGCCGGTGTTGCGCGAGATGCTGGCGAAGCCGGCGCACGCGGCGCTGGCGCAGCGGGTGGCGGCGCGGCCGCACCTCGAACCGTTGACCGCGGAGCAGTCCGTGAAGTACCTGCGGCATCAGATCGAAGCGGCGGGCGGGCGTCCGCTCGAAGTGTTCGACCTGGAGGCGCTCGACCTACTGGCCCGCGCCTGCGGCGGCATGCCGCGGGTCCTGAACCAGGCGGCGGCCGTCGCCGGCGAGCTGGCCGCGGCCGTCGGCAGCGACACGGTGGACACCGAGGCGGCGGTCGAGGCGCTGGGGCGGTTGAGCATTCCCGTGCCGGAGGAACAACCGGCGGAACCGGCGCCGGCGGCGCGGCCGGCGGGGAAAACCTTACGGGCGCGGCCGGCGGCCGGTGATGCGGGGCCGGCGCGCGGGACGAAGCAAAAGGCGGCACGGAAGCGGTCGGCCTGACGGCAGGGGGAGCCGGGGTCGGACCGGGCCGCACGGGGGCAGGGAATGAGCCGGATGTTCAGCGCGTGGAACGGCCCGACGACGGGAGGCGGCGGCGGGGCGCCGTCCGTCCCGTGGGCGGCGCCCCGCCCCGCGCCCGCCGACGACTTCATCCCCGCGACCGACGACGCGCCGTTCGTCGAGGTCGGCGCCCCGGGCGGGGCGGTCTTCTCGCCCGGCCCCGCGGTCGTCAAGTTCCCGCCGCTGCCGGCCACGGCGAAGGCCGAACCCGCGGCCGACGCACGGCCGTTCCCGCGCCTCGCGACGGACACGCCGCGCTACCTCTCGGTCAGCTTCCACGACCTGTCGGGCCGCGTGCGGGCGCCGGAGCCGAGCGAGGGGCCGGACGCGGCGCTCGTGGCCTTCCACCACCCGGACCACCCCGTCAGCGGCGAGTACCGCGTGCTCCGCGACGAGGTGAAGGCGCAGTTCGCTGACCACGCCCCGCGGGTGCTGTTCTTCACCGCCGCGGCCGGCGAGTCGGGCACCACCACGGTGGCGCTCAACCTCGCCGTCACGCTGGCGCGCGAGACGCCCGGCCGCGTGTTGATCGCCGACGCCAACATCACACGCCCGGGCGTGGCGCGCATGATGGGGCTGAAGGCCGCGCCGGGGCTGGTCGAGGTGCTGGGGCACACGGTGCCGCTGGCGTGGGCGGCGCAAGCGACGGCCGTGCCGAACCTGCAGGTGCTGGCCGCGGGCGGGAACCCGGCCGCGCCGCCGCCCGGCATCGCCGACGACTTGCCGAAGCTGACCGAGCAGTTGCGGCAGTGGTACGACTGGGTGCTGATCGACGCCGGCGTGTGGGGCGTGCTGCCGGACCGCGACGCGGCCTGCCCGGCGGCCGACGCCGTGTACCTGGTGGCCCGCGAGGCGGCCGTGGACCGGACCGAGTTCGCCGGCCTGCGCGGCTGGGTGAAGGAACTCGGCGGGCTGCTGCGGGGCTACGTCACGACGCGGGGGTAAGAGAGTCTTCGGGAGTGGAGGAGTAACGCCAGGTTCTAACTCCTCCACTCCCACCGACTCCCGAAGACTCCTCACTCCTTCCCCGAAAGCTCCTTCACCAGCGTCGCCACCATCTCCGGCTTCTTCTGCGCCAGCAGGTGGTCGATGCGGCTCTGCGGCACGCCGAGCTTCTGCATACACCCCGCGGCCGCCTCCCACGCCTTCGCCAGCTTCTTGCCGGTGGCCAGGTACAGGTCGCCGACCAACTCGGCGAGGCGCTGCAGCGAGATCTGGTCGATGTTCTCGTAGTACCGCTTGATGATCTTCTGCTGGTTCGCCGTGTAGTCCTGCATGCCCATCGCGTCCGGCCCTCGGTGTGGTCCCTTCAGCAAACGGCATCGGCCCCCCGGCGCCAACCCCAGTTGCCCCGCTCGCGGCACCTGTTTTCGCCTTCGTAACAACCCCGCTTCTCTCACCCCCCTCTCACCCCCGCGGCCCGGAAGAACTGGTAAACTGGGCGTAGATTAAAAACTGCTGGCGACGGCAGTTCTCCGTTGCTTACCCCGGCGGCGGACGGTAAACACCCGCGACACGTTCGTGACGACTTGTAGGCGGCCGGCCGCGCACCGTGGGGGAACGGGGCGCGCCGCGGCTGCGGCCCTTCGGCCGCCGCCGACCCGCCCGCAGTCGGATGGGGGAAGTCCATGAGCCAGATCGACGGCACCCGGTACGCCCCGGTTTGGAAGCGCCGCCGGTGGGTGCCGACCGCCATGTGGGCCGCCGCCGGCCTCGGCATGGCCACCACCTACGCCGCGGCCCAGTCGCCGCAGATCGCCCCGCCCGTCGTCGTCGCCGAGTTCCAGCGCGCGTCGGCCCAGCAGCCGGCCCCCGCCCCCACCCCGGTCCCCGACAAGGCGCCGGACAAGGCCGACCCGAAGGCCGCCGCCCCGGCCCCGAAGGCCGAGGAGCCGCGGACGGTCACCGTCAGCTGGGACAACGCCCCCTGGCAGACCGTGCTCGACTGGTACGGCAAGGAGACCGGGCTCATCCTGGTCACCACCGTGCGGCCCACCGGCTCGGTCACCATCCTGCCGCCGGGGCCCGCGCGGAAGTTCACCCTCGCCGAGGTCACCGACCTCCTGAACGAGGCGATGATCCCGCAGAAGTTCATGATCATCCGCCGGCAGGCGTCGTTCTACATCCAGCCGGCCGACGAGAAGATCGACCCCACCCTGCTCCAGCGCATCGAGCACACCGAGCTGTCCAAGCGCGGCAAGACCGAGATCGTGCTGTGCAACGTCGGCCCGTTCAAGGCCATCTCCGCGTCGGAGGTGATGCCCGAAGTGGACAAGATGCTCACGCCCTTCGGCCGGGCCGTGCTGCTGACCAACGCCAACGCCATCCAGGTGATGGACACGGCCGGGAACATCAGCCGCATCTCGAAGACGCTCGAGGACTACGAGAAGGGCGGCGGCCAGGCCGAGAGCATCACCCACGTGTGCAAGTGGCGCCGCGCCCCCGAGATGGCCGCGGTGCTGCAGCAGCTCCTCAAGGACGACCAGACCCGCATCGAGGGGACCGGCGCCGCCGCACCGGCGTTCCCGACCGACCCCCGCTTCGGGTTCCCGGGCGGCAACCCGTACTTCCCGGGCCAGGGCGGCGGCGACCCGCGCGGCAACGACCCGCGCCGCGACCCGCGCAACACCACCTACCCGTCGGCCGGGTCGCGCACCAAGACGGTGCAGATCGTCGTGGACAACCGCCGCAACGCCGTCCTCATCACGGCGCCGCCCGAGAAGATCACGCTGGCGCAGGAGATCATCACCAACTTCGACAAGAAGACCAGCCCGGACCAGAAGGAGATCGTGCCGGCGGCGCCGGAACTGCGGACGCACGCCGTCGCGCCGGGCACGGCCGACGCCATCGCCAAGATCATCCAGGAGAAGAACCCGGCCATCCGCGTGCAGTCGATCCCGACCAGTAACCAGATCATGGTCTACGGCACGCCCGAGGAGCACGCCGAGGTGCTGGCCCAGCTCCGCGGCAGCGACCCGGTCGCGGGCAACAACGGGGCGCTGGTCACCAAGCTCATCGCGCTGCAGAACCTCGACCCGACCACGACGGCCACCACGCTCGGCAAGCTGTTCCCGTCCGGCATCGCCGGCGGTGGCCCCGTGCTCGAGCCGCAGACCGGCCTCAACCCCGGCATCCTCTTCCGCGGCACGCAGACGCAGCTGGACGACGCCGAGCGCGCCATCCGCGCGCTCGACCCCAACGCCATCCCCGGCGGCCCGAACGTGCCGGCCGGCTCGCGGCTGACGCTGCAGTTCGACAACGGCAACGCAGGCATCCTGGCCGAGGCGATTTCCAACGCCATGCGGGGGATGAACAAGAACCCGGTCATCATCAACAACCTGCTGTCGGGGCCGAACGGGCCGGCCAACTTCCAGCCGCGGCCGGCGCGCCCGCTCACCGACCCGATCCCGTCCGGGCCGATCCCCGGCACCAACCCGATGGGGCCGCCCGCCCCGCTGACGATGCCGCCGCCGGCCCCGCTGCCGAACGGCGGGACCCGCAAGTCGCAGCTGCCGTCCGGGCCGTACGACCCGCGCTACGTCCTGGCCCAGATCGTCGACCCGGCCAAGCAGGAGCTGAAGCCGGTCAACATCACCGTCGTCGGCAACCGCCTCGTCATCGAGAGCGGCGACCCGGAGGCGCTGGCGCTGGTGGGCGAGCTGGTCCGGCTGTACACGAGCCAGGCCAAGCCCGACGAGAACCTGTTCGAGGTGATTCGCCTGAAGTTCGTCGGCGCGGCCGAGGCGTCGAAGGTGGTCACCGAGGTGTTCAACGGCCCGCAGCAGCAGGGCGGCCAGGGCGGCCAGGGCGGTGGCGGCCGCGGCGGCGGCGGGCCGGGCGGCCTCATCGGCGGGCTCCTCGGCGGCGGCGGCGGCGGCGGGCTTCTGGGCGGCCTCCTCGGCGGCGGCGCCGCGGGCACGCCGTCCAAGGACCGCGTCCGCGTCGTGGCCGAGACGAGCAGCAACTCGCTGATCGTGGTCAAGGCCACGCAGCTCGACCTGCTCACCATCCGCCGGCTCCTCGCCAACGTCATCGACAGCGGCGAGACCGACTCGGAGGCCATCCAGCGGACGAACGTCATCACGCTGAAGAACACCGAGGCCGCCGACATGGTCCTGGTGGTCCGCGACGTGTTCAAGACGGCGATCGCGCCGAGCGGCGGCGGCGGCGGCGGCGTCAACCCGCTGTTCCCGTTCGTCCCGCAGGGCGGCGGCGGTCAGGGCAACCAGCAGCGGCCGCCGGCCATGTCCGTCGGCGTGGACGAGCGCACCAACAGCCTCGTCGTTCTGGCCAGCGAGACGCTGTTCCGCGAGGTGAAGGCGCTCGTGGACCAGCTCGACAGCGCCACGCCCACGAACGGCGCCGAGGTGGTGCGGGTGGTGCCGATCCAGGGGATCGACCCGGCGCTGTTGCAGCAACTGGTTGACGCGGTGCAGGGCCGCGACAGCGCCAACAGCCGCGTCACTGGCAACCAGGGTCGCACCGGTCAGGGCCAGGGTGCCGGCGGCATGGGCGGCGGCGGATTCCCCGGCCTCGGCGGCGGGTTCCCCGGCCTCGGCGGCGGCGGCGGGTTCCCCGGCCTCGGCGGCGGCGGAGCCCGGCCGGGCGGCGGCGGCTTCCAGGGCGGCGGCGGCGGAGGGAGACCCGGCGGGGGAGCCGCGGGGGGACGAGGAGGCCGACAGGCCCGCTTCGGCGGGGAGGGCCCCGTAAATTTTGACTACCGGGGCAAGGACGCCCCCCCGGCGATGAGCCGGACGATCTACGACCCCGAGACCGACCCGGACCCGTGGTACTTCACGACCGGGGCGGTGATGAACGAACCCGTCCCGCTGCCCGGCGCGCGCCGCCGGCTGGCACCGAACATCGTCCAGGTCAGTCACCAGCTGCCGGCCGTGCAGCAGCCGCCGGCGCTGCCCCCGACGATGCAGCCGCCCACGCCGCTGCCGGCGGGGCCGGGCGTGCCGCTCCCCGGTGAGGGCGTCGGCGTGGCCGCGCCGCGCGGCCCCGTCACCGCCACGCCGATCAACGACCTCGGCGTGCTCGTCCTCACCGCCCGCGACCAGCGGGACATGGAGCTCATCCTCCGGCTGCTCGAGACGATCCGCGTCGGGCAGGGCAACCGCCTGGAGCCCGAGTTGCGGATGGTGTCGCTCAAGCACGCCGACTCCAACATCATCGCCGGCACGCTGAACACCGTGTTCTCGAAGGTGCAGGTGGGGCCGGGCGGGAACATCGTGCCGAGCTCGGCCCGGCAGACGACACCGGGCAACGCCCTGAGCGCCCTCACCGGTGCGCCGAGCGCCACGCAGAACGTCTACGTCATCGCCATGCCGCGGACGAACAGCCTCCTCATCGCCGGGCCGAAGGGCCGGTTCGAGGACATCATCAAAGAGGTGGACCGGCTCGACGTGCCCAACGGGCTCGACGTGCGGCCGAAGAGCATCTTCCTGAAGAACGCCAGCGCCCAGATCGTGGCCCAGCAGATCCAGTGGCTGTACAGCCAGCGGTTCCCGAACGAGGGGCCGCCGAGCAGCCAGGTCCGCATCTCGTTCGACCTGGCCAGCAACAGCGTCCTGGTGCAGGCCGCGCCGAGCGACATGGCCGACATCGAGGCGCTGCTGCTGCAGCTCGACTCGGCCACGTCGATCGCCAAGAACCGGGTGAAGGTGTACCGCCTCCGCAACGGCCTGGCCGACGAGGTGGCCGGCATCCTCATCCAGGCCATCACCGCCAACACGGTGAACCCCAACCTCCAGGCGTCGCAGCGCTGGTACCAGCAGAGCGTCACCGGGGCCGGGAACATCGGGGCCATCGGCAACCTGGCCACGATCGCCCAGGGCGGTCAGGGCGGCCTCCAGGGGCTCCAGGGGCAGGGCCAGCAGGGGGCGTTCCAGGGGCTCCAGGGGCTGACCCAGCAGCCCGGCGGCGGCGCAGGCATCGGCCAGAACGTGCCGGGCCTCAACGCCACCGTCCCGCAAGTCGGGCAGACGTCCGGCGGCGGCCTGTCCACCCGCAGTAACACGCTCCAGTTCGTCGGCGCCGACGGCAAGCCGGTGGAGAGCGGCTTCCTGGCGGACGTCCACATCATCCCGGCGGCGCGGATCAACGGCATCGTCGTCACCGCCCCGGACAAGACGATCGAGCTGATCGACGCCCTGATGACCTCGCTCGACACGGTCGCCGCCGCGTCGTCGAACATCAAGGTGTTCACGCTCACGAAGGCCGACGCGGTACTGACCGGCATCACCCTCCAGCAGCTGTTCAGCGGCACCAACCGCACCGGGCTGACGCCCGGCGGGCAGGGCGGCGCCCAGGGCCAGCAGCAGGGGGGGCTGAACCAGGGCACCACGGCGGCCCGGCCGCTGCTGACGCTCGGCGCCGACCCCGGCCCGGGGGCGAGCCTGATCGACCTCCGCATCTCGGTCGACGACCGGACGAACAGCCTGATCGTGGCCGGCAGCCAGAACGACCTGGACACGATCGGCGCGGTCATCATGCGGCTGGAGGCGACGGACGCCCCGCAGCGGATGATGGACGTGTACAAGCTGCGCAACCAGGCCGCCGCGGACGTGGCGCAGAACCTCCAGACGTTCATGACCAACTCGGTCGCCAACGTCATCACGCCGGCCGGGTTCAACACGTCGTACCAGCAGCTGCTGCGGAACGTGGTGATCGTGGCCGAGCCGGTCAGCAACACGGTGCTGATCTCGGCCAGCCCGCAGTACTTCGGCGAGCTGAAGCGGATGATCGAGCGGCTCGACGCCGCCCCCCCGCAGGTCGTCATCCAGGTGACGATCGCCGACATCCAGCTGTCGAACAACGAGGAGTTCGGGGCCGAGGTGGGGCTGCAGACGCCGATCATCTTCGGCCGCGGCACGACCGGGAACGGGCCGGGCACGCCGGGGTTCAACTTCAACACCACGCCGGTGTCGGCGCTGCCGAACAGCAACCTGTTCAACCAGGGCGTCGTCGGCTTCCAGGGGCTCGGGAACCTGGGCGTCGGCCGGGTCGGGGCCGGCGGCGTGAGCGGGTTCGTGTTCAGCGCGCAGAGCCAGTCGTTCAACCTGCTGCTGCGGGCGCTCAAGACGCAGGGCCGGGCCGAGATCACCAGCCGGCCGCAGGTGCAGGTGACGGACAACCAGACCGGGTACGTGCAGGTCGGCCAGAACTTCCCGATCCCGGGCGACATCTCGCAGAACGCCACCGGCACCGTCCAGGGGGTGACGTACACCGCGACCGGCGTGACCCTGCGGGTGACGCCGCGGGTGAACCCGGACGGCAAGGTGCTGATGCGCGTCGAGCCGCAGATCGCCAGCCCGGCGGCGAACCCGGTCGCGGTCGGCACCGCGGGCACGGCGTTCCCGATCAACGTGCAGACGGTGCAGACGACGATCCTGGCCGGCGACGGGGAGACGGTGGTGATCGGCGGGCTGATCACGAACCAGGACACGCGGGCGCAGAACGGCGTCCCGTTCCTGCAGGACATCCCGTACGTCGGGTCGCTGTTCCGGTACCGGACGCACAACGTGCAGCGGCGCGAGATCCTGATCATCATGACGCCGCACATCGTCCGCAACGAGGCCGACCAGGCCCGCATCCTGGCGGAGGAGGCGCGGCGGATGGAGTGGTGCGTGCCGGACATCGCCCGGTACCACGGGCACGGCCTGGAGGTGATCGGGCCGGCGATGAAGGGGGCGACGCCGCAGGCGATCCCCGGCTTCCCGAACCCGAACGGGCCGATCCCCGGCGGGTTCCAGTTCGGCCCGACGCCGCCGTGGATGCCGGCGGACAACTGGCTGCCGCCGGCCAACTCGGCCCCGGCGCCGGCCACGCCCGGTGCGATCCCCCTCCCCGGCCCGACGCCGTTCTCGTCGGCCGTGCCCGAGGTGCCCGGCGCCGTCGCCGTGCCCGCGGGGGTGACGCTGCCGCCGTTCGTGCCGGCCGGGCCGTACACGCCCGCCGGCACGGTGACCCCGGCGGCGGGGGCCACGTCGGCGGCGCCGGCCGCGGCGCGGGGCGCGTCGTTCACGATGGCCATGCCGCAGCCGCCGGCCCCGCCGGCGCCGGCGTCGCCGCCCCCGCCGGTGCCGGTGCCCGGCCGCGGGTTCGCCATCGCCCCGCCGGCCGAGCCGGCGCCCACCCCCAACCCCCAGGCCACGGAGGGCCGCTCGTGGAACGTCTTCGGTCGGTGACGCTCGCGGCCGTGATGGCCGCGCTGGCCCCGGGGTGCATCCACGTCCACAAGGACGCCGCGGGGAACGTGAAGTCGGTGGAGCTGAAGACCGGCGCCGAGCCGGCCGCCGACGCCGGCGTGAAGCAGGCGTCGGCGACGGTGCCGGCGGCGGCGGTGCCCGCGGCCGCCAGCGGGATGGCGAAGCTGGCGACGAAAATGCCGTCGTTCGGCGGCGGCACGCAGGCGGCGTTCCTCCACCTGAACTGGCAGAACCGCATCGCCAAGCTGCCCGACCCGACCGCCGAGGGGAAGTTCAAGCCCGGCCTGGTCGGGCAAATGTTCCTGTTCTCCGGCGGCCAGAAGATGCTCCCCATCGCCAACCCCGACGGGAAGCTAACGGTCGAGCTGTTCGACGCCTCCCCGCGGGCCGGGACGGCGGAGCCGGTGCGGCTCGGCAGCTGGACGTTCGAGAAGGACGTGCTGGCCCGGCTGGTGACGACCGACGAGCGGTTCGGCAAGAGCTTCGCGCTGTTCCTGCCGTGGCCGACGTACACGCCGTCGGTGTCGCGAGTGATGCTGATGGCGAAGTACGAGCCCGACCAGGGCTTCGCGCTGCACGCCGAGCCGATGACCATGACCATCGACACGTCGGTCGGCGCCGACGGGCCGGTGATCGAGCGGTCGTCCTCGACGCGGATGCCGGGGGCGGTGTCGCCGAGCCTGCCGCCGGCCTCGATGAGCGCTCCGCCGGCGCCGGTCGCGCCCGGCGTGCCGGGCGGACTGCCGCCGCTGACCATCACGCTGCCGAACCGCTGACCACACCCCGGCGCGCGGGTTCCCCGCGCGCCGGGAGCTGTTGAGCCGACCCGACACGTTGCCGAAGTTTCGAGTTGCGGCGCCACTTCGCCGAAGCTAATATCACTTTCAACCGGCCCTCGGAGGGTCCGGTCCCCGCCGGTGGTTTCCGTATCGCCCAACCTCCCACCCCACACCACCACCCTCTCGGAGTCGCGTCCATGCTCACGTTCTGGGGCAGCAAGCAGAAGTCCTGCGACGGCGTGTCGCGTCGGAACTTCCTCCAGGTCGGCGCGTTCGGCGCCGGGCTCACCCTCGCGGACGTCCTCCGCGCCCGCGCCGCCAGCCAGGCGCCCGGCGCCCCCGCCCGCAGCACGCCGAAGTCGGTCATCATGGTGTACCTGCCCGGCGGCCCCAGCCACATGGACATGTACGACCTGAAGCCCGACGCCCCGGTGGAGTTCCGCGGCGAGTTCCGCCCGATCGCGACGAACGTGCCCGGCATCCAGATCAGCGAGCACATGCCGATGCAGGCCCGCATGATGGACAAGCTGTCCATCGTGCGCTCGCTGGTCGCCAACGACGAGCACTCCGACTCGTACGTGATGACCGGGTACACCGAGAACACGAACCGCACGGCCACCGGCGGCCAGCACCCGTCGATCGGGTCGGTCATCAGCCGCACCCGCGCCGGCGCCAGCACCGACGTGCCGCCGTTCGTCAGCCTGCGCGGCATGAGCATGGGCACCGAGCCCGGCTTCCTCGGCATCTCGCACCGGCCGTTCACCGCCGAAGGCCCCGGCATCCAGAACCTGCGGCCGGGCACCGCCGACCGCATGGGCGACCGCCGCGACCTCCTCGGCCGGTTCGACACCGTCCGCCGCGAGATCGACGGCACCGGCACGATGCGCGGCATGGACGCGTTCGCGTCCCGCGCCTTCGACATGATCAGCAGCGGCACCGTCCGTCAGGCGCTCGACCTGAAGCAGGAAGACCCCCGCACCCGCGACCGGTACAAGGGCGTCGAGCAGTTCCTGACGGCCCGCCGGCTCGTCGAGGCGGGCGTCGGCTGCGTGACGCTCAGCACGGGCGGGTGGGACACGCACAGCGGCAACTTCACGACGCTGAAGCGGCAGCTGCCGGTGCTCGACCGCGGCGTGGCGAACCTGATCCAGGACCTGCACGACCGCGGGATGCAGGACGACGTGATCACCGTGGTGTGGGGCGAGTTCGGCCGCACGCCGAAGGTGAACAGCACGGACGCCGGCCGCGACCACTGGAGCCCGGTGATGAGCGCGCTGGTCGCCGGCGGCGGGCTGAAGATGGGCCAGGCGGTCGGCAGCAGCTCGGCCCGCGGCGAGTACCCGAAGGACCGGCCGTACAAGGTGCCGCACCTGCTGAGCACCATCTACCAGGCGATCGGCATCGACCCGGCCCACACGTTCACCAACGGCGCCGGCCGGCCGATGTACATCCTCGACGACCGCGCCACCGTGAACGAGCTGCTGTGAGGCTCGCGGTGACGTGACGCACACGACCGGGGGCCGATCGGCCCCCGGCTTCGTTTCCGGTCACGGCGCGGGCACGCGGCCCGGCTCGCGCTGGCCCGTTCCCGTGCGCTTCGTCAGCGCGTCGCCCAACTCCGCCCGCGCCGCCTCGACGTGTACCATCATGCGGCGAACCACTTCGGGGTTCGCCGCGGCTACGTCCCGCGTCTCGCCCACGTCGGCGGTCAGGTCGTAGAGTTCCGGTGCCTCCAGCTTCACCTGCCGGTAGCGGCCCGGCGTGCCGTCGGCGCCCGGCGCCTGGCCGCGCATCGTGCGGTACGTGTGCGGCAGCACGAGCTTCCAGTTCCCGGCGCGGACCGCCTGCAGTTCGTTGGTGCCGTAAAAATACCACTGCGCCGCGTGCGGCGACTTCGCCCCCGCCTCGCCGCGCAGCAGCGGGCCGATGTCGAGCCCGTCGATGCGGCGCGAAGGTAGCTCGGCGCCGATGATGCGGGCCACGGTCGGCAGCACGTCGATGGTCATGGCCGGTTCGCGGCACACGCTCCCCGCGGGGATGCGGCCCGGCCAGCGCGCCAGGAACGGCACGCGCACGCCGCCCTCCCAGACGGTGCCCTTCCCCTCGCGCAGCGGGCCGGCACTGCCGGCGTGGTTGCCGTAGCTCAGCCACGGGCCGTTGTCGCAGGTAAAGATCACCAGCGTGTTCTCGGCCAGCTTTAGCTCGTCGAGCGTCTTCAGCACCTCGCCGACGGACCAGTCGATTTCCTGGATCACGTCGCCGAACGCGCCCGCCTGCGAGCTGCCGCGGAAGCGCTCGCCGGCGTACAGCGGCACGTGCGGCATCGAGTGCGCCAGGTACAGGAAGAACGGCCGGTCGCGGTTGTCGCGCACGAACCGCACCGCGCGCTCTGTGTACTGCGCCGTCAGCCGCGACTGGTCGGCCGCGGTCACGTTCGGGTTGGCGACCTTCTCGCCGTCGAGCAGCGGCAGCGGCGGGTACGCCCCCGGCTTCGCCTCGGGGTGGAACGGCCACATGTCGTTCGAGTACGGCAGGCCGAGGTAGCCGTCGAAGCCGTGCCGCGTCGGCAGGAATTGCGGGTGGTGCCCGAGGTGCCACTTCCCCACGGCGTAGGTGGCGTAGCCCTTGCTCTTGCACACCTCGGCGAGGGTGGTTTCGTCGGCGTGGATGCCGTGCCGCGCGGCCGGCCCGAGGGCGCCGTGGATGCCGAGGCGGTTGGCGTAGCAGCCGGTTAGGAGCGACACCCGCGACGCCGAGCACACCGGCTGCGACACGGTGAAGTCGGTGAAGCGGACGCCTTCCTTCGCCAGTCGGTCGAGGTTCGGGGTGCGGTAACCCTTCGCGCCGTAGCAGCCGACGTCGCCGTAGCCCTGGTCGTCGGTGAACACGACGACGACGTTTGGTGTCTGGGCCGGGGCGAGGAGCGACAGCGCGAGGAGGGTGGCGTTCATGCGCTGAGGGTAACGCGGATGCGGGGCGGACGCCAGCAAATGCCGGAGCCCCGAAGGGGCGCAAGCCCTGGGAAGCCTGCTGGCTGCCACCCCTTCGGGGCTCCGAACACGGCCCGTTCATCCCAGGGCTGACGCCCCGGGCTATTGGCTGCCGCCCCTTCGGGGCTAAAACCTGCGCCCCGAACACGGCTTGTTTTCGTCCACTTCCGTGGGTACTATTTCGCGGACGGACCCGTCCGTTAATTATCCCCTCTCCTGCGGTGACTCTCGTGGAGACTGCCCCTCGCAAGCCCGGCCGGCCGCGCGACCCCGAACTGGAGGCGCGCCGCAAGGGTCAGATCCTCGACACCGCGGCCAAGGTGTTCGCCGGGTTCGGGTTCGCGGGGACGCAGGTGCAGGTGATCGCCGACCGCCTCGGCGTCGGCAACGGCACCGTGTACCGCTACTTCCCCACGAAGGAGGCGCTGTTCCTCGCCGCCGTCGAGCGCGGCCTGGAGGAGCTGACCGCCGAGATGGACGCGGTGCTGGACGCGCCCGACCCCGACCCGGTGGCGCAGATCGGCCGGGCGGTGCGGACGTACCTCGGGTTCTTCCACCGCCGGCCGGAGATGGCCGAGCTGTTCATCCAGGAGCGGGCGGCGTTCCCGCACCACCACCGGCCGCTGTACTTCGCCCGCAAGGACGGCGACGAACACGACTGCAAGCATTCCCGGTTCTGGGAACAACTGGTGGCGACGGGCGTGTTGCGGGCGGTGCCGCGGGAGCGGTTCTTCGCCGTGGTGGGCGACCTGCTGTACGGCACCATCCTGACGAACCTGCTCTCGGGCCGGCCGACCGACCCGGACGCGCAGACGGCGGACATTCTGGACGTGATCCTCGGCGGCCTGCTGGCGAGGGGGAAGCGATGACGCGCGACTCGGCGATGCACCTCCCGAGCCGGCCCCGTCCGGGGTCGGAGTTCTTGGCGCCTCAACAACTCCGACCCCGGACGGGGCCGGCTCGGTCGCTTCTGCTCGCCCTCCTCCTCCTCTTCATCCCCGCCTGCGCGCCGAAGGCCGCCGACACCGGCGCCAGGGCCGACGCCGCCCCCGTGGCCGTGACCGTCGTGCCGCTGACGGCCGTGAGCCTCCCGCGCACCGTGAGCGTCGTCGGCACCCTCGACCCGTACCGCGAGGTGACGCTCGCGCCGAAGGTGGACGGCCGCGTCCTCCGCGTCCGCCGCGACATCGGCGACTCGGTCTCGCCCGGCGAGACGCTCCTCGAACTGGACGACCACGACTACCGCCTCGAAGTCGAGGTCGCGCGGCGCGGCCTGGAGGCGGAGCTGGCCCGGCTCGAACTGGACGCCGTGCCCGGCGCCGGCGTCGACCTCGGCAAGCTGATCGAGGCCGTGCCCGCGGTGGCGCGGGCGCGGGCGAGTGCGGAGGAGTCCGCCCGCAAGCTCGACCAGCAGACGAAGCTGCTGGAGCGCGGCGGCGGCTCGCGCGAGGACGTGGCCGTGGTCGCCGCCGAGCGGAAGGTCGCCGACGCGGCGCTGCGGCAGGTGCAGACGGAAGCGCGCTCGGCGATGGTGAACGCGCGGAAGTTGCAGGCGAACCTGGAGCAGGCGGAGCAGCGGCTGAAGGACACGGTGGTCCGCGCCCCGGTGACGGACGAGTGGTCGGCGTGGGCGGCGGCACTGGGGCCGGCGGTGCCGTTCCGGTACGTCGTGGCGCAGCGGATGGTGTGGGAGGGCGAGATGGTGCGGGCGATGCCGGAGAAGAACGTGTTCCGGCTGGTGGTGTGTCACCCGCTGAAGCTGCGCGCCGCGGTGCCGGAGAAGCACGCCCCCGAGGTGCGGCCGGGGCAGGCCGTGGCGGTGCGGGTGGAGGCGTTCGACCGCCCCTTCCGCGGCGTGGTGCGGCGCGTGGCCCCGACGGTGGACGTGCAGAACCGCACGTTCGGCGTGGAGGTGGACGTGCCGAACAACGACCCGCGCTGGAAGGTGCCGCCGGGCTCGTTCGCCCGGGCCGAGGTCGAGACCCGCGCCGACGACAACGTGCTGACGGTGCCGCCGGCCGCGCTCGTGACGTTCGCCGGGGTGACGAAGGTGTTCGTGGCCGACGGCGACAGGGCGCGGGCGGTGCCGGTGCGTGTCGGCCGCCGCGACCGCGACTGGGTGGAGGTGAGTGGCGAGCTGAAGCCCGGCGAGCGGATCATCACCAGCGGGCAGACGCAGCTGGTGGACGGCGGCACGATCCGCGTGCGGCCGTGACTTCAGAACTCAGACTGTTGGCCACAAAAAGGCACAAAAAGACACAAAAAGGAAGACCGAGCAAAACCTGAACTCTGACCCGGACCTGGTCTTGGTTCTATTTTTTGTGTCCTCTTGTGCCTTTTTGTGGCCAAACCTCCGGGTTCCCCTTCCGAGGCCGTGATGGCGATTTGGGACGTCTGCATCCGCCGGCCGGTGTTCACCACCATGCTCGTGCTCGGGCCGGTGGTGCTCGGCCTCGCGTCGTACTCGCGCCTCGGCGTCGAGCTGTTCCCCAACGTGGACGTGCCCGTCGTCGTCGTCACCACCACGCTCAAGGGGTCCGGCGTCGAGGAGATGGAGTCGTCGGTCACGAAGCCGATCGAGGAGGCGGTCAACACCGTCGCCGGCATCGACGAGCTCCGCAGCACCACGAAGGAAGGCGTGTCGTCGGTCGTGATCGGCTTCAAGCTCGAGCGCAACGGCGAGGTGGCCGCGCAGGACGTGCGCGACCGCGTGTCCACCATCCTCCCCACGCTCCCGGTCGGCACCGACCCGCCGAAGGTCGAGCGGTTCAACCTCGACGCGGCGCCGGTCGTCACCGTCGTGGTGAGCGGCCGGCGCGACATCCGCGAGATCACCGAGATCGCCAAGCGGCAGATCAAGGAAGACCTGGAAGGGCTGCTCGGCGTGGGGCAGGTCGTGCTCGTCGGCGGGAAGACGCGGGCGGTGAACGTCACGCTGCGGCCCGACCAGCTGACGAGCCGGAAGGTGAGCGCCGAGGACGTGCGGCGGACGCTGGCCGAGCAGAACGTCGAGCTCCCCGGCGGCAAGGTGACGGCCGGCCCCGGCGAGCAGAACGCCCGCGTCATGGGCCGCGTCAAGAACTGGGAGGACTTCCGCGACCTGGTCGTGGCCGTGCGCGACGACGCCGCCGGCGGCAAGACGATCACGCGAATCCGCGACGTGGCGGAGGTGACCGACGGGTGGGAGGAGGAGCGCGGCCTGAGCCGGCTGGACGGCGACGAGGCGGTGAGCCTGGTCGTGCAGAAGCAGTCCGGCGGCAACACCGTCGCCGTCGCGGAGGCGGTGCGGGCGCGGCTCGAACAGATTCAACAGTCGCTGCCGCCGGACATCCGCATCGAGGTGATCCGCGACCAGTCCAAGTTCATCAAGGGGTCCATCGAGGAGGTGAAGTTCCACCTGCTGCTCGCGGCGGTGCTGGTGAGCGGCGTCATCTTCCTGTTCATCCGCGACTGGCGGACCACGCTCATCGCCGCGACGGCGGTGCCGACCAGCATCGTCGGCACGTTCGCGTTCATGGACGCGATGGGCTTCAGCCTCAACAACATGACGCTGCTCGGCCTCATCCTCGCCGTCGGCATCGTCATCGACGACGCGGTGGTGGTGCTGGAGAACGTGTTCCGCCACATGGAAGAGGAAGGCCGTACGGCGTGGGACGCGGCCGGCGCGGCGACGAAGGAGATCGCGCTGGCGGTGCTGGCGACGACGCTGTCGCTGGCGGTGATCTTCGCCCCGATCGCGTTCATGAGCGGCCAGGTGGGGCGGTTCTTCAACAGCTTCGGGTTCGTCGTCGGGTTCTCGATCCTGTTGAGCATGGCGGTGAGCTTCACGCTGACGCCGATGCTGTGCGCCCGCTTCCTGAAGCCGCCGAAGCACGCGACCGCGGACGGCGCGCCGCGCGGCGTCTGGGGCTGGGTCACGCGCCGCTACGTCGGCGTGCTGGCGTGGAGCCTGCGGCACCGCTGGGTCATCGTCCTGGCCACCGTCGCGTGCTTCGCCAGCACGCCCGTGCTGTTCGTCCTCGTCGGCAGCGACTTCGTGCCGAAGGACGACCAGAGCGAGTTCGAGGTGTCGCTCATCCTGCCGGAAGGCACCAGCCTCCAGCAGGCGAACGCCACGTGCCGCGAGATGGAGGGCCGGCTGGCGAAGGTCCGCGGCGTCACGAACGTGTTCACCACCATCGGCCCGACCGACGGCCGCGCCCCCAAGGGCCAGGGCGACGTGACGCGGGCGCTGATCTACTGCCGCATGACCGACCTACGACAGCGCGAGTTCAGCCAGCGCGACGCGATGGCCGACGCCCGCGTCGTCACCGCCGACTACCCGGACGTGCGCGCCGCGGTGCAGGAGGTAAACCTGTTCGCGTCGTCGGCGTTCAAGAACGCGCAGGTCGACATCAGCCTCCGCGGGCCGGACACGGAGAAGCTGAACGAGTACGCCGCCACGATCGTGCGCAAGATGCGTACGGCCGGCGGCAAGTACACCGACGTGGACACGAACGCCGCCAGCCGCAGCCCGGAGTTGCAGGTCCACATCGACCGCGACCGCGTCGCCGACCAGGGCGTGAACGTGCGCGGGCTGGCGACGACGCTCGGCCTGCTCGTCGGCGGCGAGCCGGTGACGCGCTACAAGGAGGGGCCGGACCAGTTCGACGTGTGGCTCCGCGCCGAGCTGCCGAGCCGCGACCGCGAGGAGGCCGTGTTCGGCCTGACAGTGCCGGCCCACACGGGGAAGCTGGTGGAGCTGCGGAACATCGCGCGGCCGGTGTCCGAGCGCGGCCCGGCGGCGATCGAGCGCTACGCCCGGCAGCGGCAGGTGACCATCCAGTCGAACCTCGCCCCCGGTATCGCGCTGGGGAACGCGCTGCCCGAGCTCGAAGGCTTCGTGACCGAGCTGAACCTGTCGCCGGAGTACCGGTACGAGTTCCTCGGCGAGGCGAAGCTCATGAAGGACTCGAACTCGAACTTCCTGCTGGCGTTCCTGCTGGCCTTCGTGTTCATGTACATGATCCTGGCGGCGCAGTTCGAGAGCCTCGTCCACCCCATCACCATCCTGCTGGCGGTGCCGCTGACGCTGCCGTTCGCGCTGCTGTCGCTGCTGCTGCTGCGGACGCCGCTGGACGTGTACGCGATGATCGGCCTGTTCATGCTGTTCGGCATCGTCAAGAAGAACGGCATCCTGCAGGTGGACTACACGAACGTGCTGCGGGCGCGGGGCGTGCCGCGGGACCAGGCCATCCTGCGGGCGAACGAGGCCCGGCTGCGGCCGATCCTGATGACGACGGTGATGCTGGTGGCGGCGATGATCCCGATCGCCACCGGCGAGGGGCCGGGCGCCGGCGCCCGCGCGAGCATGGCGAAGGTGATCCTCGGCGGGCAGTTGCTGTCGCTGCTGCTGTCGCTGCTGGTAACGCCCGTCGCGTACTCGCTGTGGGACGACTTCACGACGCGGCTGAAGGGCGTGATCGCGTGGTGGAAGCGACCGCGGCGCACGCCCCCGGCACCGTCGAAGGTGATCCAAGTCCCCGTCGCGTCTTAACGACGCCGAAGGACCAAATCCCAATGACCCACCAATGACCAAGGGCAGCACCCGCTGTCTTCCTTGGTCATTGGTGGGTCATTGGGATTTGGTCCTTACCGGCGCTTCGCCAGGTTCCGCCCATTGACAGCTACTTGGCATTGCCGTATAGTTCGGGCATGGATGCCGACTTCCTCTCCAACTGGACCACGCAGATGCGCAAGGGGCTGCTAGAGCTCTGCGTACTGACCGTGCTCCGGCACCGGCGGATGTACGGCTACGACCTCGCCAAGACGCTCTCCGTCGTGGACGGGCTGGTGACCGGCGAAGGGACCATCTACCCGATCCTCAGCCGGTTCAAGAAGGACGGGCTGGTCGAGACGACGCTGGTCGAGTCGGCCGAGGGGCCGGCGCGGAAGTACTACCAGCTGACGGACCGCGGCCGGCAACTGTTGCCGAAGATGCGGGCGGCGTGGGCGGCGGTGCGCGACGGAATCGAGGCGGTTTCCTCCGCGGAGCAACTGCGATGACGGCCGAACACACCCTGGGCCTGACCGCCGCGGCGGAGGCCCGACTCGACGACTACCTCGCGCAGGTGCGCCGGGCGCTGCTCGGCGTGCCCGACGTGAACTCGGCGGAAATCGAAGCGGACATCCGCGAGCACGTCGAGAACGAGCTCCGCGGGGCGGCACGGCCGGTCGAGTTGCTGGTGCTCGAAGTCGTGCTGCGGCGGCTCGGCCCGCCGACGCAGTGGCTGCCACCCGGCCGGGTGCCCGTGACGGCACAGGTGGGGGCCGCGGCCGTGACCTTCGGGCAGTTCCTGAAGTCGCGCTTCGGCGCGGCGCGCACCGCCGTCTGGCGCGGCCCCGAGGACTGGCGGCTGCCGTACCTGTCGTTCGGCACGTTCGCGCTGGGCGTGATCGCGTTCCCGCTGTTCCCGCTGTGCCTGGTCGTGAGCTACATCCTGTCCCGCGCCGGCATCGCGTGCGCCGCCGACAAGGGCGTGGCGCTCGACGGCGGGCGGAAGTGGCTGCTGTACCCGCCGGTGGTGATCGTGTCGGTGACGGTGGTGGCCAGCGTGTTTGCCCTCCCGATCGGGATCATCATCGGGACGGTGGACGAAGTTCACAACACCGACATGTACGAGCGGTGGAACGCGGCCGGGCGGCCGACGGTGCTGTCGTCGTGGGGCCGGCCGACGCAGGTGCGGATGCCCGACCGGGAGGTGCGCGAGAAGTTCCCGGAGGTGCGGACGAAGCTCGACGGGGTGCTGGCGGCGTTCCCCGGGGTGTCGCCCGTGCGCGAGGTGCTGGGAGTGGGGTTCCTGTCGGCCGGCGTGCTGGCGGCGTGGTGGGGCGTGCTCGGGTGCGTGTGCGGGTCGTTCCCGGGGCTGGTGCGCGGGCTGGTGTACCCGTTCCACGGGCTGTTCAGCGGCCGCCGGGCCGGGTGGGTCGGCACGGCGGGGCTGGTTGTTCTTGCGGTGTGGGCCGCGGCTGCGTACCGGCTCGCGGAAGCCACCGGGCTGGTGTAATCGATACGCCGCTGGCGGCGCTGCAACGCCGCGAGCGGCGGAACCCGGATCTCACTTCACGTCCGTCACGAGCGTGGCGTAGTGGCGGGTCTCGGTGTACGCCTTGCCGGCGTACTCGCCGGGGCTGGCGTCGGTCACCCGGGCGAACACGCCGTAGCGGCCGGTCGGCGCGAACTCCGGCGTGAACCCGTCCTTGTCGGTCTTGAGTTGCTTCTTGTCGCCGCCGGGGGCCAGCACCGTCGCCTCGGCGTCGGCCGCGGCCTTCCCCTTGTACAGCACCTGGAAGCGCGTCTTCCCCGCCGCCCCGTGCGGCACCACCTCCACCACCAGCGGCCCGCCGACCGGCGCCGCGCTCGCGCCCAGCACCAGCGCCTTGGGGTAGTAGCACAGGCGGAACGGCGCCGCGTCGCCCTTCTGGAGCACGCCGTACTCGGTGACGCCGAACACCACGCGCGGGCCGCCGCCGGGGAGTTTCACGGCCAGGAAGCCGTCGGCCTTCTTCCACTCCAGCGGCGTGTCCTTGCCGCCGGCGCGGGCGGTGAGCTTGGTCGCGGCGAGCTTGTCGAGGTTGACCTTGGTGTCGGGTTCGAGCGAGTCGCTGAACACGACCTTCGCGGCGGCGCCGTCGGCCTCCGGGAGGATGAACGCGAAGTGCGCCCGCGCCGCGGTGGCGGCGAGGGCGGCGACAAGAGCGGCGACGAGCATCCGTGTCATGGCGTGCCTCCGGGCGACGGGTGAACCCGGGGAGTGTAGGCGCCGCGGGCGGGGGCGGCGAGTCGCTGCGGTTGCCGCTTGCGGCTTCGCGCTGCCCACCGCGAAGCCGCAAGCGGCAACCGATCTTGGAGCTACGCCGCCCGGCGCGCCGGCGCGCCGTCGGTGAGGGCGTCCAGGTAGCCGAACAGTTCCGCCTCGAAACGGTCCTTGCGGAACAGCAGCGCGTTGCGCCGCGCCGCCCGCGGGTCGAACCGGTCCGCGTTCCCCTCGAACGTCTCGATCGCCGCCGCCAGCGCGTCCGCCGTCTGCTCGTCGAACAGCACACCCGTCGGGTCCGGGCCGCCGGCGCGGACGGTCTCGGTGGCGCCGCCGCGGCCGAAGGCGATCACCGGGCAGCCGCACGCCTGCGCCTCCAGCGGCACGATGCCGAAGTCCTCCTCGCCCGGGAACAGCAGCGCCTTCGCCCGCCGCAGGTGGTCGCGGATCACGTCGTCCGCCTGCCAGCCGAGGAACGTGATGCCCGGCGCCGCCTTCGCCTGCAACTTCTTCGCGTCCTGCCCGGAGCCGATCACCACCAGCTTCTTGCCGAGCGTCGCGCACGCCTCGATGGCCAGGTCGAAGCGCTTGTACGGGGCCAGCGCCGACACCACGAGGTAGAAGTCCTCGCGCGGCACCGGCGCCGGCGTGTAGTAGTCGGTGTCCACCGGCGGGTAGATCACCACACTGTCGCGGCCGTAGCACTCGCGGATGCGGGTCTGCACCGTGCGGCTGATGGCGACGAAGTGTGTCACCCGGTCGGCGGTGCGGCGGTCCCAGCGGCGGATGCGGCCCATCAGCGCGTCCACGGCGGCGGCCTTCAGCTTCCCGGCGAGGCCCGCGGCGCGGAAGTACGAGCCCTGCATGTGCCAGGCGTAGCGCATCGGCGTGAAGCAGTAGCACACGTGCGGCACCCCCGCCGGCGGCCGGGCGCTCTTGGCCACGCAGTGGCTCAGGCTCACCACCAGGTCCGCGTCGGTCACCTTCCAGCCGGCGGCGAACGGCATCAGCGGGAGGAGGTAGCGGTAGTACCGATCGACCCGGGGAAGCCGGTTGAGCCGGCTGGGCGAGATGCGCAACTGCTCGATCGCCGGCGGCACGCTGCCGCGCTTGTGGAGTAGGGTGAGGAGGCGCGCGTCGGGCCAGCGCCGGGCCAGCGGTTCGAGGCACTTCTCGCCGCCGCGGAGCCCGGTGAGCCAGTCGTGGACGAGGACCACCCGCTCGGCCGGCATCGCAAACCCTCCCTGGTTAGGGCGGGGAGTGTACCCGGCCGGCGACTGCCGGGGAAGCCGACCCTAACCGGTGGGCCGCGGCAGCGGATTCGCTCCGGGCGCGTTGCACGCCGCCGGCACGCGATGTAAGTTGAAGTTAACACCCGCGGACGTGTGGCCGATCGCCCCGTCGCCGCCCGGGGCCTGGGGACCGGTCTAATGGCGTTCACGCTGAACATCGGCAAGTGCAGCCTCCTCGGCAACTACCGGGAGAACAACGAGGACTCGCTCGACGTCAAGCAGTTCCCCGACCTGACGGTCGCCATCGTCGCCGACGGGATGGGCGGCCAGGCGGCCGGCGAGGTCGCCAGCAAGCGGGCCGTCGACATCGTGCCGCGCGAGGTCCGCAAGAACCTGACCCCGACGCTGAACCACGAGTTCGTCAAGGCCGTCGCCCGCCGGGCCATCGTCCAGGCCAACGAAGAAATCATGGCGATGGGCGCCCTCGACAAGGACATGAAGAACATGGGCACCACCGTCGTCATGGCGGTGTGGCGCAAGGGCGGGGAGCTGTTCGTCGCCGGCGTCGGCGACAGCCGGGCGTACCTCGTCCGCAAGGGGAAGATTCAGCAGCTGACGGTGGACCACTCCCTGGCGCAGGCGCTGGTGGAGGCCAAGACGATCTCGCCGGCGGAGGCGAAGGACCACCGGTTCAAGAACGTGCTGTGGAAGTACCTCGGCAGCAAGGAGGTGGGCGACGGCCCGGAGGTGACCGTGGTGCCGGTTCAGGACGGCGACCGGTTCCTCCTTTGCACCGATGGCCTGACCGGCGTGGTGCCCGACGAGCAGCTCGCGGCGGTGGTGAGCGAGGCGGCCGACATGCAGCAACTCGCCGACGGGCTCGGCCAGCTGGCGCTCGACCAGAACTCGCGGGACAACGTGTCGTGCGTGACGATCGAGGTCGTCGAGGGGTAACTCGGGAAGGTGACGCGCGAGAGAGAAAGCCCACCCGCCGCGGCGGGTGGGCTTTCGCGTTTCACGTCACCAGTACATCTGTGCGGTGGGTTTAATCACCAGCTCCGGCACCGACACCCGCGGCGGCAGCGTCGCCACGAACAGCACCGCGTCGGCCACGTCCTCCGGCTTCAGGATCAGCGCCCGCTGCTCCTCCGTCACCGGCCGCGGCCGCGCCGCCAGGATCGGCGTGTCGATCTCGCCGGGGTACACGTTGCTGACGCGCACGCCGCTGTCCTTCTCCTCGTTGCTCAGCACCATGCCGAACCCGCCCATGCCGAACTTCCCCGCCACGTAGGCGGCGCCGCCGAGCGGGTTGGCGCGCTTCCCGGCCACCGACACCACGTTCACGATCACGCCGTCCTTGCGGGCGAACATCTGGTCCAGCACGGCCTTCGTGCAGTAGAAGGCGCCGTGCAGGTTGGCGCCGATCATCATCTCCCAGCTCTCCGGCGTCAGCTCGCGGATGGTGCGGTCCTTGATGTTCGTGCCGGCGTTGTTGACGAGAATGTCCACGCGGCCGAACGCGGCGGTGGCGGCGCCGATGAGGTTCGCGCAGTCGGCGGCCTTGCTCACGTCGGCGGGGACGGTGCGGAGGGCGTCGCCAGCGTTCGCCTCCGCGGCCACGGCCGCGAGCTTCGCCGGGTCGCGGCCGGCGATCACCACCTTCGCGCCTTCCTTCAGGAACAGCAGCGCCGTCGCCCTGCCGACGCCCGATCCGCCGCCGGTCACCACCGCCACCTTGCCCGCCAAGCGGCCCATGTGCGCTCTCCGGTCTTTGGTCCCCGAACCCGTGCCCCCTATGCTACTCTCCAACCCGGTGGGCGGCCCGCGCCCCCGATTCCGTGGAAGGACGCACCCATGAACCCCGACCTCCGCCGCCGCACCGACGAGCTCTGCGCCCGCCTCACCCAGCTCCGGGACTCTCTTTGATGTCGCTGGAAAAACGAAAGTCCGCGACGAGCTCGAAGCGAAACAGGGCGAACCCGGCTTCTGGGACAACCAGGAGAAGGCCAAGAGCACCATCCAGCAGCTGAAGGTGGCGAACAGCCTGCTGAAGCCATACGAGGCGCTCACCGCCGCGGCCGACGACCTGCAGGCGATGGCCGAGCTGGCCGAGGAGGACGCCGCGTTCGAGGCCGAACTCGAACCCGCGCTCGTGGCGGCGGAGGGGAAGTACACGGCGTTCGAGCTGCAGGCGATGATGAGCGGCAAGACCGACTCGGCCAACGCCGTCGTCACCATCAAGCCGGGGGCCGGCGGCACCGAGGCCTGCGACTGGGCCGAGATGCTGTACCGCATGTACATCCGGTGGGCGAAGGACCACGACTTCGACGTGGAGGAGCAAGACCTGGAGCCGAACCAGGAAGCCGGGATCATGAGCGTCACGTTCAAGATCAGCGGCCCGTACGCGTACGGGTACATGCAGAGCGAGATCGGCGTCCACCGGCTCGTGCGCATCAGCCCGTTCGGGTCCGGCGACACGCGCCAGACCTCGTTCGCCGCGGTGGACGTGCTGCCCGAGCTGGACGACACCATCAAGATCGAGGTGAACGAGAAGGCGCTGGAGATGCAGACGTTCTGCTCCGGCGGCCCCGGCGGGCAGCACCAGAACAAGACGCAGTCGGGCGTCCGGCTGATCTACCAGTACAAGGGCGTGGAGGTGCGCGGCGAGAGCCGGACGGAGCGGAGCCAGCCGAAGAACTACGCCAACGCCCTGGCGCTGCTGAAGTCGCGGCTGTACGCCATCGAGGAGCAAAAGCGGATGGGCGACATCGCCCAGCGGTACGACGCGAAGGGCGAGATCGCGTTCGGGTCGCAGATCCGCAGCTACGTGATGCAGCCGTACACGCTGGTCCGCGATGAGCGCGACGGCATCGACGTGAAAAACCCGGCGGTGATGAAGGTGCTGGACGGCGACCTGGACGAGTTCATGCACGCCTACCTGCGCTACGTCACGGCCAAGCGCAACCGCATTCGGAAATGACGAATGACGAATGACGAATGACGAATCCCCGGGTTCGTCATTCGTCATTCGTCATTCGTCATTCGTCATTCATGACCCTCGACATCCCCGACCTCGCCGCCACCGAGGCGTTCGGCCGCCGGCTCGGCGCGCTCCTGTTCCGCGGCGCCGTGGTGGCGCTGGTCGGGCCGCTCGGCGCCGGCAAGACGCACCTCACGCGTGCCATCGCCGGAGGCCTCGGCGTGCGGAACCCGGCGGCGGTCACCTCGCCGACGTTCGTGCTGATCCAGGAGTACCCGGCCCGGCTGCCGGTGTACCACTTCGACGCCTACCGCCTGTCCGGCCCGCGCGAGTTCGCCGACCTCGGCGTGGACGAGTACTTCGCCGGCGACGGCGTGTGCGTCGTCGAGTGGGCCGACAAGGTGGAGCCGACGCTGCCGGCGGAGCAGCTGCGAATCGTCATCACGGCGGTGGACGAGAACCGCCGCCGCTTCGAGCTGACGGCGCACGGCGACCGGTACGCCGCGGTGCTGGCGGCGCTGTAGGTTAGCCGCATGTCCGAACTCCCCGCCCCGCAGGTCTTCCACCACCCCGGTACGGTCAGCCGCGCCGACCGCGTCGCGCTGCTGAAGCAGACCGGCGCCACCGTGTGGTTCACCGGCCTGAGCGGCTCCGGCAAGAGCACCCTCGCCACGGCCGTCGAGCACGCCCTGATCCACCGCGGTCACGCCGCCTACGTCCTCGACGGCGACAACGTCCGCTTCGGCCTGAACGCCAGCCCGAAGATCCTGACCGACACGCGCGGCTACGGCCCCGACGCGGCCGGTCGGTTCGGCCTGGGGTTCGGCGCCGCCGACCGCGAGGAGAACGTCCGCCGCATCGGCGAGGTGGCGAAGTTGTTCGCCGACGCGGGGCTGCTGGCGCTGACGAGCTTCATCAGCCCGTACCGGAAGGACCGCGACGCGGCGCGGGCGGCGCACCAGGCCGCGGGGCTACCGTTCGTCGAGGTGTACGTGAGCACGCCGCTGGAGGCGTGCGAGCGGCGCGACCCGAAGGGGCTGTACCGCCAGGCGCGGGCGGCGGTCGCGGCCGGGAAGGCGGCGGGCTTCACCGGCATCGACGACCCCTACGAGCCGCCGACGAGCCCGGAGCTGACGCTGGACATGTCGGCGCGGTCGGTGGAGGACGGCGTCGCCGCGGTGCTCGCGGAGTTGGCGGCGCGGGGGCTGCTCGGCGGGATTTAGGGACGGAGGGGCCGTGGGACTCAGGGACAAGCGGAGGTCTCCCGGTCCCTGAGTCCCACTGTCCCTCCGTCCCTCGGTCCCAAGTCACAGCGTCGGCCCCGTGTCGCCCGGCAGCATGATGCGGCGGATCAGCTTGATCGGCAGGCCGCCCTGGCGCACGAACTCGTCGTGGAACGCCCGCAGCGTGAACGCCACCCCCTTCGCCTTCTGGTAGTCCTCCCGCAGCTTGTAGATCTGCAGCTTCCCCAGGGTGTAGTACAGGTACGTCGGGTTGTACGTGCCGCGCCGCGCCTCCTGGAACGCCCCCTCGCCCTCGACGTACCCCTCCGTCATGAAGAACTGCTTCCCCTGCTCCACCGTCCACCCCGCGGTGTGGAGCTTGATCCCCGTGACGTACCGGCAGTCGCGCCACAGCGCCTCGTGCAGCATCGCCAGCCGCACCTTCGGGTCGCCGGCGCCGTACCCCTCCTCCACGCACATCTGCTCCGCGTAGTGCGCCCACCCCTCCACGTTCGTGCCGCACGTGTACAGCTTCCGCACCTTCGTCGGGTACTGCCGCGCGAACAGGAACTGCAGGTAGTGCCCCGGGTACGCCTCGTGGATGGTGATGATGTCGAGTGAGGTCTTGTTGAACTGCCGCATGTGCTCGACCTTCCGCTTCACGTCCCACTCCACCTCCGGCGGCGTCACGTAGTAGAAGGCCTCCGTCGCCTTCGTCTCGAACGCCCCCGGCGTGTCCATCGACGCGAACCCGCCGGTGCGCATGAACGCCGGCGTCTCGGCGATCGTCGGCCGCACCTCCGACGGCACCGTCACGATGCCCTTGTCGAGCAGGAACTTCCGCGTGCGCTCGATGGTGCCGCGCGTGGCGGCCACCAGGTCTTCGGGCTTCGGGTGGTCCTCGGTCAGCGACGCCAGCACCTCCTGCGGCGTCTTCTTCGGGTCGATGAGCTTGGCCGTCGCGGCGAACGCCTCCTGGTCCTTCTTCAGGTTCGCCTCGCCGATCGCCAGCAGCCGGTCGAGCGGGATGTCGAGCATCTCCTCGTAGGCGAGTTTCTTCATGAACGCGTCGGCGCCGATGGCGTAGTTCCCCTTCGCCCGCGGCAGCAGGTCCGTCTCGATCCACTTGGCCGCGGCGTCGAAGCCGTCGGCGACGGGGCGGTTGGCGGCCTCGAACTCGGCGAGCAGCTGCTTGTCGTTGCCGGCGGCGGTCTTGGCCCACGTCGGCAGGTCGGTGCGGAAGAAGCCGACCGACCCCTTCGCCACGATGAGGCCCAGGTCGGCGAACTCCTTCGGCGGGTTCTGTACGTTCGCCTTCATCGCGGCGAGGAGCGGCGGCGTGGCCTTCAGCCGGCCGATGACGGCGCGGAGGCGGTCGGCCGGCGGGGCGAAGCTGCGCTTCATCAGCAGGTCGATCCCCTCGGCCGGCTTGCCGAGGTACGGCACCGGGTTCCGCTTCCACTCGCCGATCACTTCGGTGTCGAGCAGCTCGGCGCGGACGGCGTGGTCGAGCGCGTCGGCGTCGATGCTGTCGGCCGCGGTGAGCTTGCCACCCCGAAGCGTGTCGAGCCGCGCCTGGAGGCGCTTGAGCGTGTCCACGCGATGGGCGATGTTGTCGGCCGAGAAGTCGGCGAGCTTGGTGTCGAAGTCGTGTACGCCGGCGTAGGTCGCCTGGTTGGGATCCCAGGCGAACAGGGCGGCGTAGTAGTCGTCGGCGAAGGCGGCGAACGTCGGCGGCTGGGCGGCGGCCGGTGGCGGGACGGGGACGAACGACAGGCCCGCGGTCAGGAGTGCGAGCGGGGCGAGGAGGCGGAGGGAAGTCACGGGAACCTCGGGAAGGATGAGGGATGAGGGATGAGGGACGAGGGACGGAAGCCGACCGGTTCTGGCTTCATCCCTCATCCCTCATCCCTCATCCCTTTTGAAGGAACGCCGCCACGTCCGCCCGCAGCTTCACCAGCGACGGCCGGTGGACGTACATCATGTGCCCGGCCTCGTAGTACGTCATCGTCACACGCCCCAACAACCCGCGGTCGTTCGCCAGGTGACTCATCGTGTACTTCGTCGCCGCGTACGGCGTCGCGAGGTCGTAGTACCCGTTCGCCACCAGCACGCGCAGGTCGGGGTTCTGCGCCATCGCGGTCCGCAGCGCCGGCGCCACGTTCAGGTACCGGTTACTGGCCGTGCCGTAGTTCCACGGCTGCACGCGCCCCGTGAGAATCTCGTACGGCAGGTCGCTCTCGTACTTCAGCTCGCCGCGGAGATAGCTGTTCAGCCCTTCGGTGTACGTGCCCTGCACGGCGGCGTAGCTGGGGTCGTACTCCGGTCGCTCGCCGGCGTCGGTGCTGTCGCGGCCGAGGTAGCGGCTGTCGAACCGGCCGACGGTGCGGCCGCGGTCGCGGAGCAGCTCGCGCATGAACCGCTGCCCCTCGACCCGCAGGTCGTTCCGCAGCACGAACTCCTCGCTCAACCCGGTGAACCGCGCCACCTTCGCCGCGATCGTCTTCCGCTCCGCGTCCGTCAGCTCCGCCCCCTTGAACAGCGCCTGCTGGTACTCGCCGGCGGCGAACGCTTCCGCCTCGGCGAGCGTCTTGGTCAGGCTCGTCTGCAACTCGGGGGCGAGCTTCTTGTGGTACCACGCGGTGGCGGTGTAACCCGGCAGGTACAGCGGGAACGGCAGGTCGTTCCCCTCGTCGAAGCGGATGGTACCGAAGTTCAGCACCGCCGACACCAGCACGACGCCGTTCAGCCGCATGCCGAGCTTCGACTGCATGTGGTTCGCCAGGGCCGCGGCGCGGGTGGTGCCATAACTCTCGCCGGCGAGGTACTTGGGGGAGCCCCAGCGGTTGTTCCGCGTGACGTAGAGGCGGATGAACTCGCCGACGGAGGTCAAGTCTTCCTGCACGCCGTGGAACTGCTTGGCGTTCTTCTCGTCGGCGGCGCGGCTGAACCCGGTGCTGACGGGGTCGATGAACACCAGGTCCGTCAGGTCCACGAGCGAGCCCTCGTTCTCGACCAGCTTCGCGGGCGGCGGCGTGGGCTGGCCGTCGTCCGTCAGCGCGACGCGCTTGGGGCCGAACGCGCCCATGTGGAGCCACACCGATGACGACCCCGGCCCGCCGTTGAAGCAGAACGTGAGCGGCCGCGTGGCCGGGTCGGCGCCGGGCTTCGTGTAGGCGACGTAGAAGACGCTCGCCTGCGCCTTGCCGTCCTCGTCCTTGAGGACGAGCGTGCCGGCGGTCGCGGCGTACTCGACCTTCTTGCCGCCGAGGGTGACCGCGTGCTGGGTGGCGACCGGGGGCGTGTCCTTGGTGCGGTCCTGGGCGGCGGACGGGAGCGCGGCCGCCGCGAGGGCGACGGCGAGCGCGACGGCCGGGCGGGTCATCGTGGCGGTCCGGGGGTGTGGGGCGGAGAGGTGAGGTGAAGCTATCGCCGGCGCGGGGCCGAGTCCAGCGGCGAACGCCAACCGGCGGCCGCCGGCCGCGCGGGAACGCGGTCGAACGGCCGCCGGCGGCGGGGTGTCGGGTTTCGGCACAGACGCGCCCTCCGGGCCGCACACGTTTGCCAGGGGCTTGCAGGGTTGCTCCTGCGGCCAGTCGCCCGGACGACCGGCACCCCCGACGCCTCCTGAAGGAGGCCGGCGTGGCTCGCGTTGGGACCCACGGGTCGAGGCGGGGTTGACCGGCCACTCTTGTTGCGCGGTTCCGGGCCGCATCGAACTCAGGCTTGAACCCCACCCGACACCTCATCAGGCAGCATACGGAACGCCCGTTCACTAATCAAGGGCGGTGGCGCGTATTCGCGCGTGCCGTCCCGATTTCGGCCACCCCGCCCGTGGCCGCTCCCCAGCCCCAACTCACAGACGTACGCCGTGGTATGATGGCGGGCGGCCGGCGTCATTCTTACATCTCTCCGGGATGATCCTCATGCCCGCTCGCATCGCTCTGCTCACACTGTTGGCCGTGGTCGGTGGCGGGCTGTTGCGCCTGGGCGCCGACGCACCGCGTTCGCCCGATGCACCGCGCCTCCCCGAACTCCGCGCCGCGACAGCGGCCGAGGTTGACGCGGTCGAGGCCGCCGTCCGCGCCGTCGGCGGCGGGCTCACCCGCCGCGACCGTGAAGCCAGCGGCGACGTGCCCGACCTACACCGACGGCTCCACACCATTAATCTGGGTCACCCCGTCACCGCGGAGCAGATTGACCGCCTCCCGGACCCGGACTTCGGCTACGCCCTGTGGGTGGTCATCGACCCCACCACGCCGCCGGGGCTTCTCGCCCGCCTCGGCCGGCTCCGGCACCTCCGCCGGGTGTCGGTCGACGTCCGCGCCATCCCGGACGAACCCTGGCACATGCGCGACGGGGCGCCGCCGTCGTTCGCCGCAGCGCGCGTGGCCGAGCTCGCGGCCGTGCCGCACCTCGAAGAACTGTTCCTGAACCGCGGGATGACGGAAGCCGGGTTCGGCGACGACGTGGCGGCGGTGCTGCAGGCGTTCCCCGCTTTGCGCGCGGTCGGCACACTCACCGGCCTCAGCGACACCGGGGCGGCGACACTGGCGCGGATGCACCGACTCGAGCGACTCATCGTCGGCGGCCCCGGCCTGACCGACGCCGGGTTCGCCCGGTTGTCCGCCCTGCCGCGCCTCCGCGACCTGTGGGTGCAGAACCGACCGCCGCTGTCCGCCGCGTCGCTTCGCCCGTTCACCCTCCGCCCGCGGCTGGTCCGCCTGGTGGTGCAGCTCGACGGGGCCGAGGCGGCAGAGCAGGTCAGCCGCATTCACACGCTCGAATACCTGTCGCTCGGGATGCGCCGGCGCGAGGGCGGGGTCCGGCCGGAACTCCTACCGCTGGCCCGACTGCCGCGACTCCGGCAGTTCCAGCCCGGCGAGTACGGCTCCGACGAGGAGGCGGAAGTGTTGTCGCGGTTCCCGGCGCTGGAGTCCGCCGTGCTGTTCCGCGGCACCGACACAGGGCTACGATCCCTCACACGAATTCGCACGCTCCGCAATTTGCAACTGCTGTCCCCGGCCGTGACCGATGCCGGGCTGGCCGCGGTCGCCACGCTGCCGCGCCTGGAGACGCTGGGAGTGACGACCGGCCCCGGGGTCACCGACGCCGGCCTCGACGCACTCGCCGCCGCGCCGCGGCTCGCCAGTCTGGCGGTGGGTACCGGCGCGTCATCGGGACGGGTGTCGTACACCGAGGCCGGGCTGCGCCGGTTCGTGGCGGCGCGGGGGCCGCGCCTCACGGGGCTGAGCACATCGCACCTCGGGCTTGGTGACGACTTTGTGACGTTCCTGGCGGCGACCGCCCCCAACCTGTCACGGCTCGGGCTCGGGACGGAGCGAGGGATCACCGACGCGAGTGTGCCGGCGCTGCGGACACTGCCGCGGCTGCGGTCGCTGGACGTGGGCGGGTCGTCGAGCGGCCGGCCGGGGCTGAAGGAGTTGGAGTATCAAGTGCGCGGCGTGCAGATCGTGCGACGTTCGCGCTGACCAGACGCAAGAAGATTGACGCACCAAGCGTCACCCGCCGAGCGAGTACGGGATCAGTACGTCCTCGTCGTTGAACAGGAAGGTGACGCCGCCGGTGGCGAAGTTCGGCACGTCGGCGATGGCCGCCTGCCCCTCGGGCGATGCGAGGATCGCGTCCAGGTCGGCGCGGGAGGCGGCGTATAGGCCCACGATCAGGTAGTACGGCGGCCGCTCGCCCGGCGTCGCCGACTCGCACTTGCCGATCGTCCAGCCCAGCAGCCCGCGCATCCGCCGCGCCAGCGGCACGTGCACGTCGTGGTAGTAGCGGTCGAACGCCGCCGGGTCGGTGGGGTGGCCGTACAGCACGGTCAGGCGGGTCACGGGCACGTCCTCACGCCAGGATCGGGCGGATCACCTCGCCGGCCACGTCCGTCAGCCGGAAGTCGCGGCCGCTGTGGCGGTACGTCAGCTTCTCGTGGTCCAGGCCCATCAGGTGCAGGATCGTCGCGTGCAGGTCGTGGACGCTCACCCGGCCGTCCACCGCGCGGAAGCCGAACTCGTCCGTGGCGCCGTGGGCGTACCCGCCCTTCACCCCGCCGCCGGCCAGGCACAGCGTGAAGCCGTAGTGGTTGTGGTCGCGGCCGTCGCCGGCCTCGCTCACCGGCGTGCGGCCGAACTCGCCGCCCCACAGCACCAGCGTCTCGTCCAGCAGGCCGCGCTGCTTCAGGTCGCGGAGCAGCGCCGCCACCGGGCGGTCGATCTCGCCGCACTTCTTCTGCAGCTCGGTGTTGATCCGCGCGTGGTGGTCCCAGCCGCCGTTGGACACCTGCACCACCCGCACGCCGCGCTCGACGAGCCGCCGCGCCAGCAGGCACCCGGCGGCGAACTCGCCGGGGCCGTACATCTCGCGCACCCGCGCCGGCTCGCGGCGGGCGTCGAAGGCGTCGCCGGCGGCGGCCTGCATCCGGAAGGCGGTCTCCATCGCCCGCACCCGCGCCTCCAGCTGCGGGTCGGCGCCGGCCGCGGCGGCGTGGGCGCGGTTCATCTCCTGGACGGCGTCGAGCTGGCGGCGCTGGCGGTCGGGCGTGAGGTCGGGGTTGCGGAGGTGGCGGATCATCCGCTCGGGGTCGGCCGACTGCGTGCCGACGCGCGTGGCCTGGAACTGGCCCGGCAGGTAGCCGGTGCGCTCGAACCCGGCCTGCCCGAAGCCGTTGCCGAACGACACGAACCCCGGCAGGTCGTCGGTCTCGGCGCCGAGGCCGTAGCTCACCCACGCGCCGACGCCGGGGTGAACCGCGTCGGTGCGGCCGGTGGCGAGGAAGTTCGCGGCCGGCGAGTGGTTCGGGTTGATGGCGTGGACGGCGCGGAGCACGCACAGGTCGTCGGCGCAGGCGCGCAGGTTCGGCAGCAGGTCGCTGACGGGGAGCCCGCAGCGGCCGCCGGGGCGGAACGCGAACGGCGACGGCATCAGCCCGCTGGTGACGCGCTCGGTGCGGAGGTCGGCGGCGGGCGGGCGCTGGCCGGCGTGGCGGGCGATGGCGGGCTTGGGGTCGAACGTGTCGAGGTGGCTCGGCCCGCCGGCCATGAACAGCACGATGAGCCGCGTCGCCCGCGGCTTGTGGTGCGGCGCCCGCGGCGCGGCGGCGACGGAGCCGCCGAGGAAGCTGGACAGGCCGAGGAGGCCGACGCTGCCGCCGAGCTGGCGGAGGGCGGCGCGGCGGGTGACGGCGGGTAACACCATGAGAGTCCGTCAGTCCAGGAACAGGAACTCGTTGCTCACCAGCAGCGCCTGCGCGAGCACGTCCCACGCCGCCGGCTCGCCCGCCAGCGCCAGCCCCGCCGCCGTCTCGGCCGCGGTCGGGCCGCGGAGCAGCACGCGGCGGTACAGCTGCCGCATTACGTCGCGCGGCGAAGAAGCGTCGCGCGCCGCCAGCCGGGCCACCCCGACCGCGGCGCCGCGGACGAACGGGCTGTTCAGGAAGTACAGCTGTTGCAGCGGCGTGACCGTCGGCTCGCGGCGCTCGCCGTGGGCCTTCGGGTCGGGGAGGTCGAACAGGCGGTGGACGTCGGCGGCGCGCTGCCGGCTCACCTTCCCGTACACCGTGCGGCGGACCGCGAACGGGCCGTCGAGGTCGTCCGACGGGCCGCCGCCGCGCAGGTCGAGCCGGCCGCTCACCTGGAGCATCGCGTCGCGCCAGCCCTCGACTTCGAGCCGCTTCCGGTGGCCGCGCCACAGCCAGCGGTTGTCCGCGTCGCGGGCGGCCGATTCGTCGTCCGCCCGGCTCGCCTGCCGGTACGCCGCCGACAGCACCAGCTCGCGCACGAGCCACTTCACCGACCAGCCGCTCGCCACGAACCGCGCCGCCAGATCGTCCAGCAGCTCGGGGTGCGACGGCGGCTCGCCGAGCGCGCCGAAGTTGCTCGGCGTGGCGACGAGCGGCCGGCCGACCACCCAGCCCCACACGCGGTTGACGAACACCCGGGCCGTCAGGCCGCGGGCGTCGGTCACGATCGCCTCGGCCAGTTCGCGGCGGCCGCTGCCGCTGCGGAACGGCGCCGGCTCGCCCGCCGACAGCACCCGCAGGAACCGCCGCGGCACCGGCGCCGGGCCGGGTTTCATCGGGTTGCCGCGGACGAACACCGGCAGGTCGCGCGGCACGCCGGCCTTGTAGGTCAGGCTGGTCCACGCGCCGCCGTCGGCCGTCACCCACGTCCCCGCGTCGCGCACCGCCGGCGTGACCGGCCCGGTGTACAGCTTCTTCTCGCGCTCCTTCAGCGCCGCCATCTCGGCGTCGTACTTCCTGGCGTCGCGGTCGAACGGCGCCGGGTCGCGGCCCTCCTTCGCCGCCGTGCCGCGCAGCTCCCGGGCGTACCCCGCCCGCATCCCCGACTCCATGAGCCCGAGCCGAACGGCGGCCAGCTCCTCGGTGACGGCGTCGGGGTCGGCGATGAGCGGCCGCTCGGCCAGCTGCGTGCTCGCCATCACGCCGGCGAGCGCGTAGTAGTCCTCGCTCGAAACGGGGTCGAACTTGTGGTCGTGGCAGCGGGCGCACGCCACCGTGAGGCCGAGGAACCCGCGGGTGACGGCGTCCACCCGCTCGTCCCACTCGTCGGCGACGATGCCGGCGATCACGTCCTCGGCCAGCTTCGGCTCCTTGTGGTACACCGGCGACAGGCCGAGGAACCCGAGCGCCGCCAGCTCTTCGGGCGCGAGCCCCGGCAGCAGGTCGGCGGCGAGCTGGCGGCGGACGAAGTCGTCGAACGGCAGGTCGGCGTTGAGCGCGGCGACGACCCAGTCGCGGTAGCGGAACGGGAACCGCGGCGGCTTGCACGTCGATTCGCTGGTCGAGTGGTCCTCGGCGTAGCGGGCCACGTCGAGCCAGTGCCGCGCCCACTTCTCGCCGAACCGCGGCGACGCCAGGAGCCCGTCCACCAGGCGCTCGTAAGCGTCGGGCCGGCCGTCGGCGACGAACGCTTCCACCTGCTCGAAGGTCGGCGGCAGGCCGATGAGGTCAAAGTACACACGGCGAACGAGCGTGCGGCGGTCGGCGGGCGCGGCGGGGCGGAGCATCAGTGTGTCGAGCTTCGCCAGCACGAAGTGGTCGTGCCGGCGGGCCGGCCAGTCGGGCCGCGACACCGCCGGCAGCGGTTGCTCGCGGAGTGGGCGGAACGACCAGAACTGTTTCGCCGCGGCCGGGTCGCGGGTCGTGGGTCCGGCCTGCGCCGCGCGACCTTCGGGGAGCACGGCCCCGGCCTTCACCCACGACCGCAGGTCGGCCACGGCGCGGTCCGGCAACTTCCCCTTGGGCGGCATCGCCGGCGCGTCCGGGTGGTACTCGACGGCCTTCAGCAGCAGGCTCGTCGCGTCCTTTGGCACGACGGCGGGGCCGGAGTCGCCGCCCTTGCGGATGCCGTCGGGGGTGTCGAGGGTGAGGCCGCCCTTGGCCTTCTTCGCGGCCGCGGAGTGGCACGCGTAGCAGTGCTCGGCGAGCACGGGGCGGACCTTCGACTCGAAGGCGTCGTCGGCGCGCGCCGCGGCCGGCAGGAGGGCGAGCACGAGGGCGGCCGCGAGGCGGGGCATGGAGCGTGGTCGTGAGGGGGGCGGGGGCGGGTAGGGGAAGTGTACCACGCCCCGCGGCGGCGGGCTAGCGGCCCCCGGCGGCCTCGCGCTTCAGCAGCTCGGCCTTCCGCGCCACGCCCCAGCGGTAGCCGGTCAGCGCGCCGGTGGCGCCGACCACGCGGTGACACGGCACCGCCACGGACACGTGGTTCGTGGCGCACGCCCGCGCCACCGCCCGCGCCGCGGTCGGCTGCCCCAGCTGCTCGGCGAGCTTCGCGTACGTCGTGGTGGTGCCGGCGGGGATGCGGCGCAGCGCCTCCCACACGCGCACCTGGAACGCCGTGCCGCGCAGGTCGAGCGGCAGGTCGAACGCCGCCGCCGGCGCCTCCACCAGCGCCACCACGTTCGCCACCGTGGCGCCGAACGCCGCGTCCGCGGGTTGAACGTCGGCCTTCGGGAAGCGGCGGCGCAGCTCGGCAGTCAACTCGTCCGCGTCGTCACCGAGGAAGACGGCGCACACGCCCACGGCGGTCGCCGCGACCAGCACGCGGCCGAGCGACGAGTCGCCGACGGCGAAGCGGATCACCTCGCCGCGGCCGCCGGCACGGTAGGCCGCCGGCGCCATGCCGAGCGCGGCCGGCGCCGCGGCGTAGAAGCGGCTCGCGGAGCCGAACCCGGCCGCGGCGGCGGTGACGCTCGCGCCGGCGGCGAGTTGCTCCCGCGCCCGCCGGCCGCGCTCGGCGGCGGCGTACGCCTTCGGGGTGACGCCGACGACACTCTTGAACACGCGGTGGAAGTGGAACCGGCTGAGGCCGGCGGCGTCGGCCAGTGCAGCGAGGTCGGGCGGCTCGTCGGCGGCGAGGCGGCGGCACGCTTCCGCGACCGCGGCGCCGTGCCCGGCCGCGGGGCCGCAGCGCTTGCAGGCGCGGAAGCCGGCGCGCTCGGCGGCGACGGCGGTGTCGTGGAAGCGGACGTTGGCGCGGTTCGGCCGGCGGGCGGGGCAGCTCGGCCGGCAGTACACGCCGGTGGTGCGGACGGAGTAGACGAACGCCGCGTCGGCGGCGGGGTCGCGGCTTGCGAGGGCGGCCCAGCGGTCGTCGTCGGTCACGGGCGGGCTCCGGGATGGTGCGGGAAGTGTACCGGCGTGGGGGACGCGCCGCGCCCCGGTTCTTGCGGGCGAATCGGGAATCCGTCAGGTCCGCCGCTCGCGGCGTAGCGCCGCGGCGCTACGCCGCGAGCGGCGGAAGATACCTACAATCCCCGCACCCTCCCCCCGCACACCCCGGAGCTGTCGTGCCCCGCGCCGCCCTCGCGCTGCTGTTGCTCGTCGCCGCCCCCGCCGCGGCCCAGGAGCCGCGCACCCCCGCCGAGCGCGCCGACTTCGCCGCCGCCACCCGACACGCCGACGTGGTCGCGTTCGGCGAGCAGCTGGCGAAGCTGTCGCCGCGGCTGAAAGCGTCCACGTTCGGCACCAGCCACGAAGGCCGGCCGCTGCCGCTGTGGGTGCTCGCCGACCCGCCCGTGAGTTCGCCCGCCGAGGCGGCCAAGAGCGGCAAGCTGGTCGTGCTCGCGTTCGCCAACATCCACGCCGGCGAGATCGACGGCAAGGACGCCCTCTGCGCCCTGGCCCGCGACCTCGCCGCCGGCAAGGACGCGCCGCTGCTCAAGGACCTGGTGGTGCTGCTGGTGCCGGTGCTGAACGCCGACGGCAACGAGAAGATCGACCCGAAGAACCGGCCGAACGAGCCGAACCCGCCGGGCGGCGTCGGCAGCCGCGAGAACGCCCAGGGGTTCGACCTGAACCGCGACTTCGTGAAGCTCGAAACCCCCGAGGTGCGGGCGCTCGTCAAGCTGATGACCGACTGGGACCCGCTCGTCGTCGTGGACTGCCACACCACCAACGGCAGCAAGCACCGCTGGACGCTCACGCACGACGGCCCGCGCTACCCGACCTGTGACAGCGACCTGTCACGCTGGGCGCACGCCACCCTGCTGCCGGAGGCGGGCAAGCGCGTGAAGGCCGCCACCGGCTTCGACACCGGCCCCTACGGCAACTTCGCCGCCGACCGCACCCGCTGGGAGACGTACCCGGCACTGCCGCGCTACGGCATCCAGTCCGTCGCGCTGCGGAACCGCATCGGCGTGCTGAGCGAGTCGTACAGCTACGCCCCGTACCGCGACCGCGTGACGGCCAGCGGCGCGTTCGTGAAGGGCGTCTTCGAGACGGCCGCGGCGAAGAAGGACGACGTGACGCGCGTCACGACGCGCACCCCGGCCGCGACCGCCGTCGTGCCGCTGCGGACGAAGACGGTCGCCCACGCCGACCCGCTCTCCGTTCCCGGCTTCGACCAGGACGCCCCTAAGGACATCGCGCTGTCGCACGTCGCCCGCACCGAGGCGGCGCACGCGGTGGCGCGGCCGGCGGCTTACGTGGTGTCGCCGAAGTGCGCCGACGCGGCGGCCACGCTGCGCCGGCACGGCGTCGCCGTCGAGGAGCTGCGCGAGGACGTGTTGCTCGACGTGGAGGCGTACCGGCTCGACCGCGTCGAGGAGGCGGCGAAGGCGTTCCAGGGGCACAAACTGCGGACGCTGACCGTCACGAAGCGGACCGAGGCGCGGACCGTTCCCGCGGGCGCGCTCGTGGTCCGCACGGCTCAGCCGCTCGGCACGCTCGCCGCGTACCTCCTCGAACCGGAGGCCGAGGACGGCCTCGCCGCGTGGAACCTGTTCGACGGCGAGTTGCGGCCCGGCGCCGACTTTCCCGTGCTGCGGGTGCTGAAGCTGCCGCCGGTGCTCACCGGCGCGCCGAGGCCGCTGCCCGAGAGCCGCAAGGCGCTCAAGACGATCACCGAAGAGATGCTGGTCGGCGGCGGCGGCGGGTTCACGTTCGGCCTCGCCGGCAACCCGGCGAGCGGGATCCAGTGGCTCGACGACGGCGAGCACTTCCTGCAAACGAAGGGCGGCGCGACGCTAAAGGTTCACGCCCGCACCGGCCGCTCCGAACCCGCCGCGAAGTCGGACGCGCCGAAGAAGGGGCCGCCCGCGAAGGGGCCGCCCGCGAAGGTGGACGGCCGCGGCGACCTCAGCACGCCGTCGCCGGACGGCAAGCGCGTGGCGTTCGTCCGCAAGGGGAACCTGTTCGTCGCCGCCGCCGACGGCAAGGACGAGACGCAACTGACCGACGACGGCGGCAAGGCCGACGTGCTGAACGGCAAGGCCGACTGGGTGTACTTCGAGGAGCTGTTCAACCGCAGCAGCCGCGCCTTCTGGTGGAGCCCCGACAGCGAGAAGATCGCCTTCCTCCGCTTCGACGACACGCCGGTGAAGCGATTCCACCTGGTGGACGTGCAGGACGCGAACGGCAAGCTGGAGTCGTACCCGTACCCGAAGCCGGGCGACCCCAACCCGCTGGTCACGATCGGCGTGGCGAGCGCCGCCGGCGGCCGACCCGCCTTCCTCGACCTGACCGGCTACCCGCCGGCCGACACGCTCGTGGCGCGGGTCGGCTGGATGCCGGGTGGGAAAGACGTGTACGCCTACCTCCAGAACCGCACCCAGACGTGGCTCGACTTCGTGGTGTGGAAGGACGCGGGCGGCCCGCCGGTCAAGCTGTTCCGCGACACCACCGGCGCCTGGGTGGACGAGCCCGGCGCGCCGCGCTTCCTGCCCGACGGCTCGTTCCTGTTCGCCAGCGACCGCACCGGCTTCCGCCACCTGTACCACTACGCCGCGGACGGGAAGCTGAAGGCCGCCGTGACCGCCGGCGACTGGGAAGTGCGCGAGGTGCTGCGGATCGACCCCGACGCGGTGTACGTCACCGGCACGAAGGACGGCCCCACGCGGCTCCACCTGTACCGCGCCGCGCTCTACGGCACGAAGCTCGAGCGCCTGACGGACTCGGGCGGGAACCACACCATCACGCTGGCGCCGAAGGGGAACCTGTTCCTCGACCGCACCACCGACGACGCCACGCCGACGCAGGTGTACGTGAGCGAGGCGGGGAAGGGCCGCGTGCGCACGGTGGACACGAACCCCGTGTACGAGCGCGAGCAGTACCGATGGGGCAAGTTCGAGGCGGTGACCGTCCCCATGCCGGACGGGTTCAAGCTGAACGGCACGCTGGTGTTCCCGCCCGACTTCGACGCGGCGAAGAAGTACCCGGTGTGGGTGTTCACGTACGCCGGCCCGCACGCCCCGACGGTGAAGGAGGGCTGGGGCGGCGGCCGCATCATGGACCAGGCGCTCGCCGCGACCGGCGTGGTGATCTTCCGCGTGGACCCGCGCTCGGCCAGCGGCCAGGGGATGAAGGCGGCGTGGAGCGCGTACAAGCAGCTCGGCGTGCAGGAGCTGAAGGATTTAGAAGCGGCGCTGGACTGGCTCGGGAAGCGCGGCGGGTGGATCGACCGGTCGCGCGTCGGCATCAGCGGGCACAGCTACGGCGGGTTCATGACGGCGTTCGCGCTGACGCACTCGAAGACGTTCTCGGCCGGCATCGCGTCCGGCCCGGTGACCGACTGGGGGCTGTACGACACGATCTACACCGAGCGCTACATGCTGACGCCGAAGGAGAACCCCAAGGGGTACGCGGCGAGCTCGGTGGTGGGCGCCGCGAAGAACCTGCACGGCAAGCTGCTGCTCGTCCACGGCCTGATGGACGACAACGTTCACGCCCAGAACACGATGAAGCTGGCGGACGCCTTGCAGCAGGCGGGGAAGGACTTCGAGCTGATGATTTATCCGCGGGCGCGGCACGGCATCGGCAGCCCGCACTTCCTGCGGCTGCAGCTGGGCTTCATCCGGCGGACGATGGGGGTGGCGCCGTAACCCGTACCCTATCCCCATGCACCCCCCCGAGCAGCCGCGGCCCGGCGACGTGGAGCGCGAGTTCGGCGTCGCCTTCCCCGGCCGCATCGCCGAGCCCACGAAGTGGACGCAGACCGCCCTCAAGGCCATGCCCGCCGACGGCCGGCTGAACTGGCGCGAGCTGTTCGGCCGCGACGCCCCCGTCGTACTCGACGTGGGCTGCGGCAACGGCCGCTTCCTCATCGGCTCCGCCCTCACCCGCCCCGACCACGACCACCTCGGCACCGACATTCTGCCGGTGGTCGTGCGCTACGCCCGCAAGCGCGGCAACCAGCGGGCGCTGGCGAACGTGCGGTTCGCGGTGCTCGGCGGCCTGGAGTTGGTCGAGCGCTACGTCGAGCCGCACTCGGTGGCCGAAATCCACTGCTACCACCCGCAGCCCTTCTACGACCCGGCCCAGGTTCACCGCCGGCTCGTCACGCCGAACTTCCTTGCGGCCGTGCATCGCGCCCTGATTCCCGGCGGGCTGTTCGTGGTGCAGACGGACAACCCCGGGTACTGGAAGTACGTGCGGGAGGTGGTGCCGGTGTTCTTCGACTTCCACGAGCGGATCGGCCGGTGGCCGGACAGCCCGAAGGGGCGCACCCGCCGGGAGATCGTGGCGCTGAAGAAGGGGCTGCCGGTGTTCCGCGGCCACGGCACGGCGAAAGCCGACCTGAGCGAGGATGAGGCGATCCGGCTCGCCGACGCGCTGCCGGCCCCGGTGTTCGACGCCGACCGCCGGCTGCGCGACCTCGACCGCCTCGGATAACCCCTTCTCCGCCGGCCGCCGGCGGCGTATCCTTCGCTCAGACCGCCCGCCCCCCGGAGCCCCTCCCATGCGCCTCCGCCACGCCCTCCCGGCCGCCGCCGCCGTCGGGTTCGTCGCCTTCGCCCTCGTCGGCCAGCCCGCCCCGGCCACCGCGCCGAAGATGACCGCCGCCGCCAAGGCCTTCCTCGGCACCCTCACCCCCGACCAGCAGAAGGCCGCCAACCTGCCGTTCGACAGCAAGGCTCGGCTGGCGTGGTTCTTCACCCCGCAGCAGACCAAGGAGCGGCAACCCAACCGCGTCGGCGTCCGCCTCGAAACCATGACGCCCGCCCAGAAGGCCGCGGCGCTCGACCTGCTCAAGACCGGCCTGTCCGCCGACGGGTTCAAGCAGGCCACCACCATCATGAGCCTCGAAGGCATCCTCGCCGACCTCGAAGGCGCGAAGGGGGCGATGGTCCGCAACCCCGGGTGGTACTTCGTCACCGTGTTCGGCGAGCCCGGCACCGCCGGCGCGTGGGGCTGGCGATTCGAGGGGCACCACATGTCCGTCAACTACACCCTCGACAAGGGGGCCGTGGTGTCGGCGACGCCGCTGATGTTCGGCGCCAACCCGGCCGAGGTGAAGGCCGGCGACCGCAAGGGGCTGCGGACGCTGCCGGCGATCGAGGACCACGCGCGGGCGCTCATCAAGTCGCTGACGCCGGACCAGGACAAGGTGGCGAAGCAGCCGACGCCGAAGGGCGTGGAGGGGTGGGAGATCAAGGAGAACAGCCCGACCGCGGACGTGGGCGCGCCGAAGGGGGTCGCCGCCGACAAGCTCGACGCCGCGCAGCAGAAGGCGCTCGCGGCGCTGCTGCGGGCGTACACCGACCGGATGCCGGCGGACCTGGCCGCGGCCGAGGCCGACCGCGCCGCGAAGACGCCGCCGGGGGCGATGCACTTCGCCTACACCGGCTCGGCGGAGGTGGGGCAGCCGTACACGTACCGGGTGTACGCGCCGGAGTTCGTGGTGGAGTTCCTGAACGTGCAGGCCGACTCGGCGAAGAACCCGGCGAACCACATCCACAGCGCCTGGCGGCGGCTGCCGGGGGATTTCGCGGCCAGTCGATAGTGGTTAGCCGCTTGCGGCGTAGCGACCTCACGCCGCTACGCCGCAAGCGGCGGAATCAGACCGGCGGCTCCTCGTCCGTCTCGTCCGCGGGGCCGGGCGGGCGGCCGCCGCGGTTCATCCGGTTCATCCGGTCGTTCTCCTTCGCCTGCCGGTGAACGGCCAGGTCGCGCTGCAGCTTCGCCTCGTGGTCCGCCTTCAGCAGCCGGTACTGGGACATCCAGTAGCGGCGCGTCGCCCAGAAGTCGAAGACGGCGAGGCACCCGGCCACGAACACCAGCCCCAGGATGCCGACCCAGTACGCGGCCACCGTCCGCGTGAAGTCCTTGTCGGCCCGGTCCTCGTCGTCGGGGATCGGCACGCCGCTGCGGTCCTTCCGCGCGATCTCGTCCACCCGCGCGTCCATGCCGGACAGGTAGTAGACGGCGATGAGCCCGCCGATCATCACCAGCACCGTGCCGGTGGCGACGCGGCGGCGGACCTGGCCGCGGAGGTACGCGCGGTCGTCGCTCGGCAGGTAGCGCTCCGTGCGGAGGCGCGCCATCGCCCGCCGCTGGCGGAGGGCGGTGCCGGCGCCGAACAGCACCAGCGCGGCGGCGAGGACGAGCCCGACGGCGACCACGGCGGCACCCGGGTTAGCGGATCGACACGCACACCAGTTCGGTCTCGTCGCGCAGGAAGACCCGGCCGTCGGCCAGCGCCGGGTGCGCCCACGTCGGCCCGCACACCTTCGCCCGGCACAGCTCGCGGAACGCCGCCCGCTCGCCGCTGAACACCGACAGCGAGCCGCCGTCGTCGAGCATCAGCACGTTGCCGTCGGAGCCGACCACGAGCGCGGCGTGGTACTTGCCCACGTCCGGCTTCTCCCACCGCACCTGACCCGTGGCCGCGTCCACCGCCCGCAGCGTGATCTTCGGGTTGATGCTCAGCTTGCCGTTGAGCATGAACAACGTCTCGCCGTCCTTGCCGAACGCCGGCGTCGAGAAGTAGCAGTTCAGCTGCGGCGCCGCCCACGCCTTCGTCGGGGCGGCGCCGCCGAGCTTGAGGGCCACGCTGCCGAGCGTCACGGAACTGCCGTAGACGACGCCGTTCTTGACCAGCGGCGACGTGGCGCTCTCCTGGAGCAGGTCGCGGAACGGGTAGCGCCAGCCCTCCTTGCCGGTGTCGGGGTCGAACCCCGCCAGCCCGGCCGCGGTCAGGAACACGACCTGCTTCGCGCCACCCACGTCGGCGACGACCGGCGACGAATAGCTGGCCTTGTCGTCGGTGGCCTTCCACGCCAGCTTGCCGGTGGCGGCGTCGAACGCGGCCACGCCGGCGCCCTTGCCGCCGACGTTCACGAACACCTTCCCGCCACTGACGAGCGGCGACCCGCTGACGCCGAAGCTCAGGTTCGGCGCCTTGTACTCCTTGAGCGTGTCCACCTGCCACAGCACCTTGCCGTCGGCCGCGTCCCAGCACGCCAGCACGCCGGTGCCGCCGAGGGTGTACGCCTTGCCGTCCACGATTGCCGGGGTGCCGCGGGGGCCGTTGCCGAACGGCGGGCTGAACGCGGCGCGGGCGTAGCTCTGCTCCCACTTCTTCTCGCCGGTGGCGGCGTCGAACGCGGCGAGCGCGTCGGCGTCCTTGCCCTTCGGCTGGTAGAAGGCGTAGACGAGCCCGTTGGCCACGACCGGCGAGCTGTGCGACTCGCCGACCGGCTGCTTCCACAGCGTCTTGGGCGTGCCGGTCCAGGGGGCGATCTTTTCGGGCGACTGGTTGTCGCGGGTGGGGCCGAGGAACTGCGGCCAGTCGGCGGCCAGGAGGGCGGGGACGAGCGCGAGGACGAGGGCGGCCGGGAAGCGGGTCACGGGTGCGGCCTCTGGGGTGAAAGGGAAGAAGCGAGCCGAGCCCCGTGAGGGGCCGGGTGAGCTTCACGTCACCCGGCCCCTCACGGGGCTCGGCTCGCCGCGCGGTCACTGCTTCTTCGGCACTTCGAGCTTGGTCGGCACGATCGTCTTCTTGCCGTCCTTCTCGCCGACGGTGCCGTACACGGTCACGCCCTCGAGCTTGCCGCCGCCGCACACCTCGCCGTGGAACGCCTCGCGGTTCCCCTTGTCGCTCAGGTAGTACGTCACCACCGCCTTGCCGTCGCCCTTCACCTGGAGGGCGTTGACGCACGTCTTCGTCTCGTTCAGCGCGCACGCCGCGCACACCAGCGTGCCGGTCAGCTTCGTCTCCTTCTTCTCCGACTTCGGAGCCGGCTCCTGGGCCGACGAGCCCGCCACCCCGACCGCCACCGCCGTCGCCAGGGCCACCGCCAGTACGCGAACCATGATCGACCTCCCGTTGGGTGGAAGAGCGGCCGGCTGACGCCGGCCGCTCGCCTCGCTCGCGTCAGAAGAACAGCCGCACGATGTCGTTCCAGATCACGAACACGAACAGCAGCAGGATCATCACCAGCCCGCCCCACATGAGGGCGGCGAACAGCTTCTCCGGCACCGGGCGGCCGGTCAGCTTCTCGTAGATGAGGAACAGCATGTGCCCGCCGTCGAGCACCGGGATCGGCAGGAAGTTCACCACCGCCAGGTTCACCGAGATCATGCCGATGAACAGCAGCAGCTGCCAGAAGTCCTCGCCGGCGAGCCGGTAGGACACGGTGGCGATGGTCAGCGGGCCGCTCAGCGTCTTCGCGCTGATCTGGCCGAAGACCATGCCGTACAGGCTCTGGTACACCGTCAGCACGAACCGGCCGGTGCGGAACCAGCCGAGGCGGATCGCCTCCGTCACGCTGTCGGCCTTCTGCAGCCGCTCCTCGAACTCGAACAGGAAGCCGCGCTCGGGCAGGCCCTGGCCCGGCTCGGCGACGGCGGCGAAGAACCCGGTCTCGACCTCGGCGTCGCCGCGCTTCAGCCTCAGGTCGATCTCGTGCGACGGGGCCGCCTGGAACACCGCGTCGATCGCGGCCCACTGGTGCGGCTTCACGTCGCGCCACTTGCCTTCCGACCCGTCGGCCCCCTTCACGCGCACGGCCGTCACCACGTCGCCGGCCTGCACCTTGCCCGCGGCCGGGCCGGTCACGTCGGCGGCGACGGCGTCCACCCAGTAGGCCAGCCCGAGCCCGCCGAGGGGCAGCGGCGAGTTCAACAGGTTCACCACCTCGCGGTCGTACCGGAACGAGTCGTCGTACTTCAGCGCCAGCGCGTGCCGCTTGGCCCGGTGGTCGGCGCCGTCCTCGCGGAGCACGACCACCGTCACCGTCTGGTTGCTCCGCTCGGCGGCGGGGTACGCCGCGGCCCACGCGGCGAGTTGCGCCGGCAGCCGCACCGGGTCGAGCGGCTGGACGGCGTCGCCCTTGGCGGCCTCGGGCGGGGCGGCGCTGGCGAACCACGTCCGCTTGCCGGCCGGGTCGGTCACGCCGACGGCGGCGATCACGTCGGCCGGCGCCGCGGGGTTCCCCGGCGGGGCCGCGGTCACCTGCCCGTCGGCCGGCCCGCCGCGCCGCACCGCCGCCACCTTCCCCATCTGGAAGCGGATGCCCAGGTCGTGCCGCAGCGCCGGGGCCACCGTCAGGTCGGCGGTGCTGCCGTCCTTGCGGGCCACGCGCACCGTCACCGGCTTGTCGGCCTGGTCCACCATGCGGCGGTAGAAGTCGTCGTAGTCGCCGCGGGCCGGGTCGTGCTCGTCGGGCTTGAACGCCGTCACGGCGCCGGTGGCGGGGTCGGTGGCGGCGACGACCTTGTCGCCGGGCTCGAAGCCGCGGCCGCCGGCGTCCTTCGCCTGCGCGGCGGGCGTGCCGGGGTACACGGGGGTGAAGCCGCGCTTCCGCGAGTCGGCGAGGCCGAGGCGGAGCGGCGGCACGATGCCGAGCTGCGGGTACAGCGCGCCCTCGTCGCGCACCGGCACCGTGGTCAGCTCCTTCGTCGCGCCGCGGCTGGTGATCGTGACCGGCAGCTGCTCGTCCTTGAGGGTGCTGGTGACGATGGGGCGGATGTCGTTGAAGAACGGGTGCTCGCGGCCGCCGATGCGGGTGATGTCGTCGCCGGTGCGGATGCCGGCGCGCCAGGCGGCGCTGCCGCTCTCGACCACCCCGGCGGTCGCCGGCTGCTCGGCCACGCCGTGCAGGTAGGCGGCGACGAAGCAGCCGATGCCGAGGATGAAGTTCATGATGACGCCGGCCGAGATGATGAGCATCCGGCTGCCGACGGGCTTGTTCTTGAAGCTCCGCGGGTCGTTGTCGTCGTCGTCCGGGTCGCCGTCGGGCGTGCTCTCGCCGGTCCCCTCGCCGACCATGCTGACGTACCCGCCGAGCGGGATGATGCCGAGCATGTACGTCGTCTCGCCCCACCTGTACGAGCAGAACGGCACGGCCGGGCCGAACCCGATGCTGAACGTCTTGACGTGGACGTCGCTCCACTTGGCGGCGAGGAAGTGACCGAGCTCGTGGATGAAGATGATGAACCCGAGGCCGAACACGACCTTCAGGGTGTCCACCGGGTCGAGCTTCCACAGGACGAAGCCGACGACGGCGGCGGTGATGAGCAGCGACGCGGCGTTCTGGCGGAGCCAGGACTTGGCCTCGACCACCTCGGCGTGGTGGTCCGGCTGGCCGGTGCTCGGGTCGATCGGGATATCGCTCATCGGGATGGTTGACGGTGAGGAAGAAAATTAACCACAGAGCCACAGAGGACACAGAGGGAAGACAGAAGCCAGAGCCCGAACAGAAAACCGAGATTGATTCCAAACATGGTTTGTCTCGGCTTTCCGTCTTCGCTCTGTGCCCGCTGTGACTCTGTGGTTAATCCTCTTTTCTTAACCCTGCCACCGCGCCGCCTCCGCCCGCGCCCAGCGGTCGAGGGCCAGCAGCCGGTCCAGCGGCGGGGCCGCGTCGAAGTCGTGGGCGTCCAGCACCGCCCGGCAGCACGCCGCGATCCCCAGGAACGGCAGCGTCCCCGCCAGGAACCGGCCGACCGCCACCTCGTTCGCCGCGTTCAGCACGGCGCCGGTGGTGCCGCCGCGGGCCGCCACCTCGAAGCCGAGGTCCAGCGCCCGGAACGTGGTTCGGTCCGGCGGCTCGAACCTTAACCCGGACAGCGCCTTCCAGTCCAGCCGCTTCGCCGGCCCCGGCACGCGGTCGGGGTACAGCAGCGCGAACTGGATCGGCAGCCGCATGTCCGGCGGCGACAGCTGGCCCAGCACCGAGCCGTCGGCGAACTCCACGAACGAATGCACGATCGATTCCGGATGCACGATCACGTCGATCTGCTCGGGCCGCAGGTCGAACAGCCAGCGGGCCTCGATCACCTCGAGCGCCTTGTTCATCAGCGTGGCGCTGTCGATGGTGATCTTCGGCCCCATCTTCCACGTCGGGTGCCGCAGCGCCTGCGCGGGCGTCGCGGCTTCCAGCTCCGCCGCCGTCTTGCCGCGGAACGGGCCGCCGCTGCCGGTGAGGACGACGCGCGTCACGTCGGCGGCGGTGTACCCGGTCAGCGCCTGGAACACGGCCGAGTGCTCGCTGTCGACCGGCAGCAGCCGGGCGCCGCGGCGGGCGGCGAGCTCCGTCACCAGCGGGCCGGCGACGACCAGCGTCTCCTTGTTCGCCAGCGCCACGTCCTTGCCGGCGTCGAGGGCTGCCCAGGTGCCGTGCAGCCCGGCCGCGCCGACGACCGCGGACACCACCACGTCCACGTCCGCCGCGGTCGCCAGCTTCGCCACGCCGTCGGGGCCGCCGAGCAGTTCCGTTTCCCGCGGGAAGTCCGACCGCACGGCGGCCGTAAAAGCCGCGGGGTCACAGAGTACGGCGTAGCGCGGGCGGAACGCGCGGCACTGCTCGGCGAGCTGAGCGGCGTTCGTGTGGGCGGCGAGGCCGACGACCTCCAGCCGGTCGGGGAGGTGCCGGGCCACGTCGAGCGTGCTGACGCCGATCGACCCGGTGGACCCGAGGACGGCGACGCGCTTGCGGGCGGTCGGGCTCGGGGGTGGGGGCACGCGACACCGGGTGCGTTCGTGGGGCCGACCGACGTACCGGTGAATTGTACGAACTGGGCGGCCCGGGGCTCCGCCGCTACCGACTCCCCGCGAACGCCCGGCGGTCGATGTGGTACTCGGCGATCTTCGCGGTCAGGCTGCGGCGGCAGTACCCGCACAGCTTCGCGGCCCGGCCGACGTGCCCGCGCGTCTTCCGCAGCGCCCGCCGGATGTACCGCTTCTCGATCCGCGCCGTCACGTCCCGCAGCACGTCCTTGAGCGGCTTCGCCAGGTCCACCCGCACCGGCACCGGCCCCGTCGCCGCCCGGGTCACTTCCGGCGGCAGGTGCGCCGGCTCGATCGTCGCGCCGGCGTGGACCACGCAGGCGCGCTCGACCGCGTTCTCCAGCTCGCGGACGTTCCCCGGCCACGGGTAGCGCGCCAGCTGGTCCAGCGCCGCGGGCGAGGCGGCCTTCGGCGGCGCGTTCGGCCGGGCGTACTTGCGGCAGAAGTGCTCCACCAGGGCGGGGATGTCCTCGGCCCGCGCCCGCAGCGGCGGCAGGTCGAGCCGCACCACGTTGAGCCGGTAGTACAGGTCTTCCCGAAACCGCCCGGCGCGCACCAGCTTCCGCAGCGACTGGTTCGTCGCCGCCACCACCCGCACGTCCACGCGCACCGACTCGGTGCCGCCGACGCGCTCGAACCGCCGCTCCTGCAGCACCCGCAGCAGCTTCACCTGCATGAGGGGCGGCACGTCGCCGATCTCGTCGAGGAACAGGGTGCCGCCGTCGGCCAGCTCGAACTTGCCGACGCGCTGCCGGTCGGCGCCGGTGAAGGCGCCCTTCTCGTGGCCGAACAGCTCGCTCTCCAGCAGCGTCTCCGGGATCGCGGCGCAGTGCACGGCGACGAACGGCCCGCCGCGCCCGGTGGACGCCGCGTGAACGGCCCGGGCGGCTTCTTCCTTCCCGGTGCCGGTCTCGCCCTGGATGAGCACGGTCGCCGCGGTCGGGCCGACGTCGCGGATCAGCTCGAAGAGTTCGAGCATCTTCGGGTGCCGGCTGACGATCCCGCGGAACGGGTCGGCCCCGGCCGTGGCGGCAACCGCGGCCGCGAACGCCCGCAGCTTCTCGGCATCGTCCGGGAGCACGAAGAAGTCGGCGGCGCCGGCGCGGACGGCGGCGACGGCGGTGCGTACGTCCGGGGCGTCGGCGACGACCGCGGCCGGGACGGGCCGGCGGCGGACGTGCGCGGCGTGCGCCAGGGCCACGCCGTCGGTCGCGGCGTGCGCCAGAACCAGGTCGAACCCGCCGGCGGCGAGGCGGGCGCGGGCGTCGCCGGGGTCGGCCGTTTCGGTCACCGCGAGGTGTGGGTCGCCGGCCAGGGCGTCGCGCACGGCCCGGGTCGGGGCGACGAGCAGCACGCGGACGCGGCCGCGGTCGGGAGGTGCGTCCATCGCCGGCCTCGTGGGGTTATTCGTGTGGCGAAACTCTCCGTGCAGTGCGACCGACCGACAGGTGAAAGGCAATCAAGATGCCGTCGCGGCCCCCCGGGGCCCGATTCGGGCGGGGTCGGCCGCCGGACTCGCGCCCCGGGTAGCGGGCTGCGCGGCGGCGGGAAGCGAATTTCTTGCCTGGTTATACCCGGTCGCTCAGCGGCCCGCGAGCGTGAACCCCGGGTTGCCGCGGCGGCGCCACACCAGGCCGTCCAGCAGGTAGTGCGTCAGCTGCGGGAGGGCCAACAGCGGTACGGCGAGCCACCGCCACTGCCGCGCGTCCCAGCCGTCCCCGAACAGCCAGTCGCGGTCGTGCCACACCAGCCGGTCCCACAGCAGCTCCTCGGCGAACGCCAGCACCCACACCACCGCCACGAACGCCGCCGCCGTGCGCAGGTGCCAGCCGCGCGGCCGCGATTCGCCCCGGCCCCAGCGGTACCAGTACACGAGCACGAAGTACGGCACCCCGTGGATGACCACGTTCGTCACCGTGAAGGCGTAGTCGGAGTCGAACCACACCACGCCGACGTACCAGCACGCGGCCGTCGTCAGCACCACCACGTCCTTGCCGGGGTTGGCGAAGCCGCCCCACGCGCTGCGGGCGAAGTACGCCGCCAGCGTCAGCCAGTAGACCGGCTCCAGCACCTCGGCACAGACGGCGGGCAGCTCGGCGAAATCGCCGCGGAGGAACCACGCGAACCGCCGCGGCAGGTGGGCGTGCCAGTACACCAGCGGGTACACCGTCGCCAGGTAGATCGCCGCCGCGTCGAGCCCGCGCCACGTCCGCTCGCCGAGCTTCGCCCGGTACAGCATCACCCACCCGTACTGCTGGCGGACGAAGTGGAACACCGCGAGGTACGCCAGGCACCGCCAGAACACCGCCGGCCCGGCGTCGTACAGGGCGACGCCGCCGACCAGCCCCGCGGCCGGCACCAGCAGGTACGTGCCGGGCCGGCGGCGGAACTCGGCCGGGTCGAGGTACACGCGGAACAGCGTGCTCCAGACGTGGGCCACGTCGACGAGCAGAACCGCGGCCACCCACGCCCACTCGGGCGTGTCGGCCTTGTCGCCGTCGAGCAGGCCGAGGCGCCAGCCGACGGCCAGCAGCGCGAACGACAGCGCGGCGCTGCCGCCGAACGCCAGCAGGTCGGCGGCGGGGGAGAACAACCAGCGCGAAGGGGCGGCGGCACCCATGCCGGACTAGAATAGCCGCCCGACCGCAAAGGGCCGTTCATGCCGACGATCGACGACGCCGTGCGAGCCGCCGAGGCCGGCGACCTGCGCGCCGCCCGCGCCACCGCCGCCGGGCTGGCGAAGGCCGGCGACCCGACCGCGATGCGGTTGCTCGGTCACTTCCACCTCGACGGCGCCCCCACGCCCGACGACGTGGGCCTGGCCGCGTACTGGTTCTTCCAGGCGTGGCAGGCCGGCGTGGACGAGGCCGAGCGCGACATCGTCCGCGTCCGCGCCGAACTCGAACACGCGGCGCACGAGATGGCGTCGGCCGAGGCGCGGGTGGCGCTCGGCCTCATCCTCATGTTCGGCCACGACGCCCCGGACGCCGCCGCGAACTACTTCGGCGCCGCGGCCGAAGCGGGGCACCCGGAGGGGCTGCGGATGCTGGCGTTCCAGCACGCCGAGGGGCGCGGCGTGCCGCGCGACCCGGCCGCGGCGCGGGAACTGTACCGCCGCGCCGCCGACGCCGGCGACCCGTTCGCGCCCGTCGCCTTGGCGGGGATGCTGGACGCCGGCGTCGGCGGGGCGCGCGACCGCGACGGGGCCATCCGCTACCTCCGCCGCGCGGCCGACGCCGGCGCACCGGACGCCGACCAGCGCCTGGCCGAACTGCTGGCCGAGCGGAACCGCGACCGCCGCGACGCGAACGAGGCGGTGCAGCGCCTCGTCCGCGCCGCCGCGGCCGGCCCGGCGGACGCGGCCTACCGGGTGGACGCGGCCGACGGGTCGTGGTCGGTGCTCGTGCGCGACCAGGGCCGGACGGTGGCGATGCCCGGGCTGACGCCCGAGGAACTGGTCGGGCTGCCGGAGGACTGAGCATGCTGACCGGGCCCGTCCTGCGGACCGACCGGCTCGTGCTGCGCCCGCTGGCGCCGGCCGACGCCGGCCCGATCGCCGGGTACCGGTCGCTGCCGGACGTGGCACGCTACCAGTCGTGGGAGGCGTTCTCACCCGCGGACGCCGCCCGCCTCGTCGCCGCCCAGCTGGGTGTCGTCCCGGACACGCCCGGCACGTGGCTCCAGCTCGCGATCACGACGGACGGCGGGGTGGTCGGCGACTGCGGGCTCCACTTCCTCGACGACCGGCAGGCGGAACTCGGGGTCACGCTCGACCCGGCTCACCAGGGCCGCGGGTACGCGGCCGAGGCGCTGCGGGCCGTGCTCGACTACCTGTTCGGCGCGCTCGGGAAGCACCGCGTCGTCGCCACCACGGACGCCCGGAACCGCCCGGCCGCCGCCCTCTTCGAGCGGCTCGGGTTCCGCCGCGAGGCGCACTTCGTCCGCAACGTCTGGTTCAAGGGCGGGTGGGGCGACGAGTTCCTGTTCGCCCGGCTGGCCGAGGAGTGGGCCCGCGACCGCGCCCGTTGACGCGGCCCGCCGCGGGGCCGAGACTGGGACTTCGCCGCTCGCGGCGAAAACCCAGGAGCCCATCCCGATGACGCGCTTCCTTCTCTCCCTCGCGCTCGTCGCCGGCGGCGGCGCCCGCGCCGCCGACCCGGTCGTGTTCGTGACCGCGTTCGCCCCCGGCGACAAGGGCGGCATCCACGCCTACACGTTCGACACGGCCGCCGGCAAGCTCACCGCCCTGCGCCGCACCGGCGGCGTCGAGAACCCGTTCTACCTGGCCCTGACGCCGGACAGGAAGACGCTCCTGTCGATCCACGCGAAGACGTTCGGCGGCAAGGACCACGAGGAGGTCGCGGCGTTCGCGCTGGTCGGCCGCTCGGGCGAGTTGAAGCCGCTGAACCGGCAGACGACCCGCGGCACCGCGTCGTGCTACCTCGACGTGGACAAGACCGGCAGGACGGCCCTCGTGGCCAACTACCTGACCGGCAGCGTGGCGTCGTACCCGCTCGCGGCCGACGGCTCGCTCGGGCCGCCGGCGTCGTTCCACCAGCACGCGGGGTCGAGCGTCAACCCGCAGCGGCAGAAGGGGCCGAACGCCCACTGCATCGTCGTGAGCCCCGACAACAAGTACGCCTTCGCCGCGGACCTCGGCATCGACAAGGTGCTCTGCTACAAGCTCGACGCCGCCGCGGGGAAGCTGACGCCGAACGACCCGCCGTTCGCCAAGTCGCCGGCCGGCGCCGGCCCGCGGCACCTCACCTTCCACCCGAACGCGAAGCACGTCTACGTCGTGAACGAGCTGCTGAACTCGGTGACGGTGTTCGACTACGCCGCCGCCACCGGCTCCCTCACGGAGAAGCAGACGATCCCGACGCTGCCCGGCGAGTTCAAGGGGACGAGCTACTGCGCCGACGTGAAGGTGACGCCCGACGGCCGGTTCCTGTACGCCACCAACCGCGGCCACGACAGCATCGCCGCGTACAAGGTGGGCGACGACGGCAGGCTGTCGCTGGTGGCGATCGAGCCGAGTCTGGGGAAGGGGCCGCAGAACCTGCTGGCGACGCCGGACGGCCGGTGGCTGCTGTGCGCCAACATGCCGGGCGGGAACGTGGTCGTGTTCCGCATCGACGCGCAGTCCGGCCGGCTGACCCCGCACGGCGAGCCGGTGCGGCAGACGAGCCCGTCGAGCATGGTGTGGGTGCCGTGACCCGTGTTGCCGCTTGCGGCTTTGCGCTGGGCGACGCGAAGCCGCCAGCGGTCGCGTCAGTTCAAGATCGCCCGCACGACGTGCCCGTGCACGTCGGTCAGCCGGCGGTCGATGCCGTTGTGCCGCACCGTCAGCCGCTCGTGGTCGACCCCCAGCAGGTGGAGCAGCGTCGCGTACAGGTCGTGGGCCGTCGTCTTGTCGGCCGCGGCGAGGTGGGAGAAGTCGTCGCTCGCGCCGTAGGCCGTGCCGCCTTTCACGCCGGCGCCGGCGAGCCACGTCACCGACGTGCCGCCGTTGTGGTCGCGGCCGACGCCGCCCTGCGTCACCGGCATCCGCCCGAACTCGGTCGTAAACACGACGACCGTGTCCGCCCACAGCCCGCGCGCCTTCAAATCCTGGAGCAGCGCCGCGACCGGCTGATCGACCTGCCGGGCGACCGGCGGCAACTCGGCGGGGATGCTGGTGTGGTTGTCCCAGTTGTTCGACGGCCCGCCGGCCCCGCTCCACACCTGCACGAACCGCACCCCGCGCTCGACGAGCCGGCGCGCGAGCAGGCAGTTGCGCGCGAACGCGCCCCCGGCCGCCGGCCGGTCGGTGCCGTAGCGGGCGTGCAGCCGGGCGGGTTCGCGCGCCAGGTCGAACGCTTCGGGGGCGGCGAGCTGCATCCGCGCCGCCAGCTCGTAGCCTTCCACCCGTGCTGACAGCCGACTGTCACCGGGCCGGTCGGCGGCGTAGCGGTCGTTCATGGCGCGCAGCAGGTGCAACCCGTCGGCGCTGGCGTCGGGCGTAACGAACCGCGCGCCCGGCGCCGCGGCCAGGTCGGGGATCGGGGTCGGCCCGCCGGGGCGGACGACGGTGCCCTGGTGGACCGCGGGGAGGAAGCCGGCGGAAAAGTTGCCGCTGCCGTTGTACGGCAGGCCGCGGGCGTCCGGCAGCACGACGAACGTGGGGAGGTCGTCGGTGAGGCGGCCGAGGGCGTAGCTGACCCACGACCCGGCGGCGGGGAACCCGGGGAGGAGGAAGCCGGTGGTCTGGAGGTAGCTGGCCGGCCCGTGAACGCTCGACCGCGACGCCAGCGCCATGAGGAAGCCCAGGTCGTCCACGCACCCGGCGAGGTGCGGGAACACGTCGGTCACCCAGCGACCGCATTGCCCGTGCTGCTTCCACTTGAACGGCGACTTCATGAGCGGCCCGGGGGTGCCGGTCGCGGTCGCCTTGAGGCCGATGTCCACGGTCTGCCCGTGCCGCCGCTCGACCTCGGGCTTGTAGTCGAACGTGTCGAGCTGGCTCATGCCACCGTTGAGCACGACCTGGATGACGCGCCGCGCCTTCGCCGGGTGGTGGGCGACCGGCGCGGCGTCGGCGAGGTGCGCCAGGGCGAGCTGGCCGAGCCCGGCGAGGAAGAACCCGCGGCGGGTGGGGGTCATGGGGCGTCTCCGACAGTGGTCCGTGGTGGTCGGCCTCGATCGGCCTTCTCCGTGGGTGGTTCGCCCCCTCACCCCGCGTGCTTCGCCGCGACCCGCTCCCCCGGGGGCTGGCGGCCCGACACTTATTCGGCGTGCCTCGGGTGAGACACCCGTGGGCTCCGGGATCCTGCCGTAACGTGACGTTACTACACGCCGTTACCGGAGGAGTCCATGAGTGCGTCGTCCATCGTACACGACTGGCGGACCACCGTCCGCGACCTCCTGCCCACCTTGCACGGGCACCAGGCCAACGCCCTGGCCGACCTCAGGCTCGCCGTCGCCTCGCCGGCGACTGCCGGGCCGGGCGGGTCGCCCCCCGGCTCCCGACCGCCGCCGCCCCGGCCACCCGCCCGGTCTCGGTGCCGATCACCTTGGCGACCAGGGTGAGCCGCCGGTCGGCGTGGACCACCGACCCGGTGACGAGGAGCTTGGCCCCGGTCAGCCGCCCCACCCCGGCCGCCTCGTCGCGCTTGACCGCCCCCGACAGCCCGATCGCCTGCTCGTCGAGAACCTTCTTCGGGTCGCCCCGGTCCACGAGCACGACCCCGGGCTTGGCGGCGAGCCGGGCGAACAGGAGGTCCGACACCTTCGGCCCGAGGTCGCGGGCGCCGGCCCCGCGCTCCTCGAACCCGAGCAGCGCCACCGGGTACACGGCCGGCTTCCGGTCCGCCGCCGGGCCGGGCTCCTGGCCCTCCGCGGGGTCGGGAGCGACCGGGGCGACGACAGCGGGGGCGTCCACCTGCGCGGATGGGCGGTCGGCCTGCTTCCTGGGCCTCGACGCGACCACCCCCGCGACGGCGGCGACGACCGTGGCCGCGACCACGGCCACGGCCGCGACCCGGCGGCGTGCCGGGCGACGGACGGCGAGTGAGATCGTCTCCGGCATCGGCGTGTCACCCGGGGCGAGCGGCGGGACGAAGTCCCACAGGCCGGGGCAGGCCGTGTCGAGCAGCGCCGGCAGGTCGCTCCCCGCGCAGAACGGCGCCAGCGCCTCCCCGGCGTCGGCGGGGGAGGCGTACCGGTCGGCCGGGTCCTTCGCCAGCATCCGCCGCAGCACGCCCGCCAGCCCGGCCGGCACCTCGGGCCGCGCCTCGTGGATCTCGGGAACGGGGGCGGCGGCGTGGGCCAGGAGTTTGTCGCGTACCGTGGCGTGGGCCGGGCCGGCGAACGGGGGGCGGCCGGCGAGGAGGTGGTACAGCGTGCAGCCGAGCGCGTACACGTCGGCCCGGGCGTCCACCCGCCGGTCGGGGCCGGCCTGCTCGGGGGCGAGGTAGTCGTAGGTGCCGACGAGGGCGCGGCGGCCGGCGCCCGACGCCCCGCCGGCGTCGGCCAGCGCCAGGCCGAGGTCGAGCACCTTCACCTCGCCCCGCGGCCCGACCATGAGGTTCGACGGCTTCACGTCCCGGTGGACGATGCCGTGGCCGGCCAGGTGCTGGAGGCCGGCGGCGGCCTGGCGGGCGACCTCGCTGGCGTCGGCGACCGGCAGCGGGCCGCACGCCCGCACCAGCCGGCCGGCGTCGGCCCCGCGCACGAGGTCCATCACCAGGCACACCCGCCCGGCCGCCTCGCCCGCGTCGGTCGCCCGGACGACGTTCGGGTGGTCGAGCCGGCCGATGGCGGCGACCTCCCGGTGGAACCGGGCGACGGCGGCCGCGTCCGCCGCGCGGTCCGGCGGCAGCACGTTCAGCGCCACCTCACGGCCGAGCCGGGCGTGGACCGCCCGGTACACCGCCCCCATCCCGCCCCGACCGAGCAGCCCCAGGAGGCGATACTCGCCCAGCCGTTCGGGGACCTCCTCGTCGGCGGCGTCGGCGTCCACCGCGGTGGTCTCGTCGAACAGTGCCTGCGCCGGGGGCGACCTGACCGAACGCGCGAGAGCCCGGGCCGCGGAGCTGCCCCGCGACGCCGACCTCCGCCTCACGGCGCCTCGGGAGTAGCCCGAGGCCGCCGCCCGAACGGCGCCGATCGCGGCCGTCCTCGACCCGCGGCTACCGGGGGTCGGGACGGTGCTGACCCGCCGGTACAAGGGCGGCGAGGTGCGGGTTAAGCTCGCCGCCGACGAGTTCGAGTACCCCATCCAGCCCGAGCGTATCGTTTACAACAAGTCGGGGATGCACCTCGTGGCGGCGCGGCTCAGCGATCGTCGGGCCGTGATCGAGAAGTCGCTCGACTGGGCGACCGCGGCCTCGACGGCGGAGGCCCACACCTGTGAGCCGTGCTGACCGCCGCGACCCTCGCCGCGCTGGTGCGGCCGTCGCCGGGCTCGACCTCGACGCCGCGCGGCACTGCGCCGCCGTGCGGCGCGACGTGCGGGCGTTCCTCGCCGCGAGCGACGCCGGCCGGGATGCGGAGGAACTGGTCGAGGAGTTGGTGCGTCGATCGCGCCGCAGTGCCGGCCGGGCTAGCCGTTGAACCGGGCAGGGCTCGCCGTCACGCACACTTGCGGCAAAGGCCCAGGAGGAGCGCCGTTGCCGCTGTCCGACCCACCCCCGGGTACCCCGCAGCTGTACCTCCAGGTTGTGCCGGACCGGCCCGTGCCCCGGGTCGGTCGCCGGCACCGCCCGGGTCGCCGGGGACGGCTCGGCCGACCCGCCGCCGCCTCGACCGGCACCTCTGTCATCGCCGCATGCGGGCCATCAACGTATGAAATCCGCTGCCGGGTCAGTGGTTCAAGATGTGTTGAACCTGGGCTGCATCCTTCCACCACGCTATCGGCATGCACAGGCCCCCTTTGGTCTGAACTCTCCACCGCGGGAATCCGGTCGCGGCCCCTGCCCGGATGCCAGAGCGGCCGCATTCGGTGCATAATGCGCCGTGTCGCCGGCCCGACATCACCCCACGTGGTCGCCGCCATCCGGTGCCCCACCCCGCAGCGAGCCTCCCAATGACCCGCCGTCGAATAATTCTGTCCGCCGCCCTGTTCGCGGCCGCTTGCACGGCCTTCGCCCAGGAGCGAAGTGTCGCCCCCGGGATCAACGACCCGTTCAAGGAACCGGACGTCAAGGGGTTCCAGACCAAGTTCGAGGGCGAGAGCCGCGAGGTCTACGTCGCCCGGGAGAAGGTCGTGGCCGCGGTCGGGCTCAGGCCGGGGATGGTCGTCGCCGACGTCGGCGCCGGGACCGGCCTGTTCACCCGGCTGTTCGCGAACGCGGTCGGCCCGACCGGGCAGGTGTTCGCCGTGGACATCGCCCCGAAGTTCCTCGAACACGTCCAGAAGACGAGCCGCGAGGCCGGGCTGCGGAACGTCACCCCGGTGCTGTGCGCGGCCGACTCGGTGGACCTGCCGCCGGCGTCGGTGGACGTGGCGTTCGTGTGCGACACCTACCACCACTTCGAGTTCCCCGAGCGCACGCTGGCGTCGCTCCACCGGGCGGTCCGGCCGGGCGGGAAGCTGGTGGTGATCGACTTCGTCCGCGAGCCGGGCAAGAGCACGGACTGGGTGCTCAAGCACGTCCGGGCCGGGCAGGGCGTGTTCGAGCGGGAGATCGCGTCGGCCGGGTTCGTGAAAGAGGGCGAGGTAAAGGACGTGCTGAAGGAGAACTACCTGGTCGTCTTCACCCGGGCGAAGGACGCCGCGCCCGCCCCGCCGGGGCGGCCCGCGTCACTCACGCCCGCGATCCCCGGATACGGGGCGGTGGTACCGCTCCCGGGTGCGGCCGAGCCGCCGGTGAAGGGCACGAAGGTGGTGTTCGACGTGACCGCCGCGGGTAAGGACCCGGCCAAGCCGCCGCCGGGGCTGGAGCGGGCGGCGACGCTGCTCAACCTCGCCGTCGCGTCCGGGCTGAAGGCGTCCGACCTGGAGGTCGTGATCGTCCTCCACGGGGACGCGGCCGCCGTCGCGCTCACCGATCCGGCGTACCGTGTGGCGGTCGGCCACCCGCACCCGGCGGAGAAGCTACTGGGGTCGCTGACCGGGAACGGGGTGCGGGTGCTGGTGTGCGGGCAGTCGCTCGCCCGGAAGGGGTACGACCCGGCGACCGTCCGGCCGGGCGTGACCGTCGCCGCGTCGGCCGTGACCGCAGTGGTGAACCTCCAGGCCCGCGGGTTCGCCTACGTCCCGGCTCACTGACCGGCGGCGGGGAACGCCTCGGCCCACTTCGCCCGGAGGGCGTCCCGCATCCGGTCCGAGAACGCCGCCGGCATCGGGTACGGCTCCCCGGCCTTGTAGAGGCGGATCGTCTTGCGGATGTTGTCCACCACCAGCTGGCACGGGTTGCACCCGGCCAAATGGTCGGCGAACTCGCGGTAGACGGCGAGGGCGTCCTCGGCGTCCACGTACTCGTTCAGGGCCTTCAGCAGTTCCTCGCAGCTCATCGCAGCCCCGCGGGTCAGCCGTGGCGGTGGTCGGGCGTCACCCGGGTGGCGGCGTCGCCGAACGTCCGGGTCAGAATCTCCCGGAGGGCGAGCCGGGCGCGGAGGAGGCGGACCTTCACGTTCGCCTCCGAGATCCCGAGCAGGTCGGCCGCCTCCCGGACCGAGAACCCCTCGATGTCGCGGAGCACGAACACCGCCCGGTACTTGTCGTCCAGCCCGGCGAGCGCCCGGTCGACGGCCGCCCGCACCTCGTGCCGCTCGGCCAGGTCGGCCGGGTCGGCCCGCCAGTCGGCGATGAAGTCCGGGTGCGGAACCTCGGCGTAGCCCTCGTCCGAACCCGCCGGGTCGGTCAGCGGGACGGTCGGCAGCCCCCGCCGCTTGCGGAGGTGCTTGAGCGCGTGGTTGGCCGCGATCCGCAGCACCCACCCGGCGACGGCCGACTCGCCGCGGAACTCCTTCAGGTGCTCGACCAGGCTGAGGAACGTCTGCTGGGCCACGTCCTCGGCGTCGTGCGGCTCCCCGAGCATCCGGTAGGCGAGCCCGTACACCCGGTTCTGGAGCCGGCCGACGAGGGCCTCGAACGCGGCGAAATCCCCACCCCGGGCCTTCAGCAGCAGGGGCAGGTCGGGGTCGTCGGGACGAGCCGGCGGGTCGGTCATCGGCGGGGCCGGGTGGGCGGGGCGGTGGGATACCACCCCGCGGTAGATTACGGCCGCGTCACTTCGCCGGCTCGAACCCGGCCTTCACCAGCCCGTCGAACCCGTCCCGCAGGGGGCGGACGTCGTACCCCTTCCCCTTCAACAGGTCGGCCGCGGCCAGGCACCGCCGGCCGGACGCACAGTGGAGGTAGACGATCGAGCCGGGCGGGAGGGTGGCCCGGAGCTTCTCGGCCGGCACGCCCGCCTTGAGGTTCGACAGGGCGACGTGCTTGGCCCCCTTCAGGTGCCCGTCGCCCCACTCGCCGGCCTCCCGCACGTCCACGATCACCGCCTTCCCGGCCGTCACGTTCGTCTTCACCACGTCCAGGCTGTCGGTCGTGTGGTCGGCGGCCCACAGCACCCCGCCGAACGCGAACGCCGCCAGAACCCCCGCGCACGCCAGTCGCTTCATCGCCCAACCCCTCCGTGTGACGGAACCCCACCCGCCCGGCGGGCGGTCCTGGGTATGATCCGCGGCCTCCCCGAGAGGTTACACGGAATTATTCCGGGCGGCGGCGCGTAACTTTCCGCGCCGCCGCGGATCGAACCTTCAGACGAACCCGTTCCGGCTACGCCACCATCCCGCCGCCGTGCCGAACCCGCGTAGGAGACCCCGGCCGTGTCGAACCCGAACCTCACCTGCTCCGTCACCCCGCCCCGCGACGCCCGCCGCCTCGCCCACCGCCGCCTCTGCGTCGCCGCCGGGGGGCTCGCCGTGCTCGGGGCCGTCCTCGCGATCGCCGTAGCCCCGGCGCTTGCGGTCCTGTCCGCGGCCGGCGGGTTGGCCCTGCTCCTGATCCCCGACCGCACCTGATGCCGACTTCCCACCCGGAGACGCACATGAGCGCCCGACGATGCTTCGCAGCCCTCCTGGCCCTCGCCGCCGGGGTGCTGATGGCGACCGCCGGCGGGCCGGCCGCCGCCCAGCCGCCCGGCAAGGGACCGCCTGCCGGGAAGGGCCCGCAGGCGGGCAAGGGGAAGGCCGGCGACCCGGCCTTCGCCGCCGACCGCGACGGGTTCCACTACCTGCTCGAACACCGCAAGGACATCCGCCGGACCGTCAAGGACGTCAACGGCGGGGTCGTGACGCTCACCGAGTCGGACGACCCGGCCGTCGCCGGCAAGATCCGCGAGCACGTGTCCGCGATGCACGCGCGGGTGAAGACCGGGAACGGCGTCCACTACCGCGACCCGCTGTTCGCCGAGATCTTCCGGCATTACGACAAGATCACGATGACGGTCGAGCGGACCCCGAAGGGGGCGAAGGTGACCGAGACCTCGGCCGACCCGTACGTCGCCAAGCTGATCCAGGCGCACGCCCTGGTCGTGACGAAGTTCATCGAGAACGGCCACGCCGAGGTGATGAAGAACCACCCGCTGCCCGCCGCCCCGGCTCCGGCACGGAAGCAGCCGTAGGAGGTGCCGCACGTGTCCGAACAACCGACCGGCCCCGCCCCGAGCGGGGCTTCCCCAACCGCGAGTCGAGCCGTGGAGCTTCTCGTTCTGCTCGGTATCTTCGTGCTCTGGGTCGTCCTCCAGGTCTGGGTGCTGCCGAAGGCCGGCGTGCCCACCTGAATGGGCGGCGCGTGCGAGCCGCGGTCGCGGCCCGAACGCACGCCCCCGACGACGCCCGACCCGACCCCGGACGAGAGGACGCCGTGACCATCCCACACCCCGCGCCGACGCCCCCGCCCGCGGCCGGGCGGTGGCGGTCCACGCTCGGCTCACTCGCCTCGGCCGCCGCCGGGGTGGCCGGGCTCGTCCTGTTCCTCGCCTGGATGGGCGGGGCGTTTCGGGACAAGGTCCGGCCCGGCGAGGTGCCCGCGCCCCGGGCCTCGGCCGCCGGCCGCACGCTCGTCGCCGCCGAGCGGGTGACCGAGCCGCAGACCGAGGCGGCCGTCGGCAGCGTCCAGCCGAAGAAGCGGACGGAGGTGGCGAGCCAGCTCCTCGCCGGGGTGCTGGAGGTGAAGGCCCGCCCCGGCGACCGGGTCCAGACCGGCGCCCCCCTCGTCACGCTCGACGACCGCGAGCTGGCCGCCCAGCAGCGGGAGGCGCTGGCCGCCCTGACGGCCGCCGACGCGGACCTGGTGACCCGCCGGGCCGACTTCGAGCGGGCGAAAAAGGCGCGGGCGAGCGGGGCCGTCAGTGACGACGAGTTCGGCAAGGTCGAGGGCGCGTTCCGGGTGGCCGAGGCCCAGGCCGGGCGGGGGCGGGAGGTGATCGCCCGGCTGGCCGTCCAGCTCACCTACACGAAGCTCACCGCGTCCGGGCCCGGGCTGGTTTCTGAACGGCTCGTCGAGCCGGGCGACCTGGCCTCCCCGGGGAAAACCTTGCTCGTGATCTACGACCCGGCCGACCTCGAACTCCACGCCAACATCCCCGAGAGTTTGGCCAAGGCGGTCGCCGTCGGGCAGTCGCTACCCGTCTACGTCCAGGCTCCCGACCTTCACGTCATCGGCACCGTCCGCGAGGTCGTGCCCCTCGCCCAGCAGGCGACCCGGTCGGTCCTCGTCAAGCTGACCCTTCCGCCACCCCCGGCCGGCAAGACGCTCCTCCCCGGGATGTTCGGCCGGGTCGAAATCGGGACCGGGACCGCCGACCGGCTGTGGGTGCCGTCGGCGGCGGTGCGCCGGATCGGGCAACTCGACCTGGTCGAGGTCGCCGGGGCGGACGGCACCCTCGGCCGCCGCTTTGTCCGCGTCGGCCAGGAGCGGAAGCGGGGCGGGGTGGACGCGACCGAAATCCTCTCCGGCCTGACCGCGGGCGACCGGGTCGCGCTCCCTTCCAAGTAACCACCCCCGGAGTCCGCCATGAGCACCGACCGCACCGACGGCGGGTTCGTCTCCCGGGTGGTCGAGGCGTTCCTCACCGGAAACCTGTCCGTCCTCCTCGTCCTGGTCATGCTGGCCGGCGGCGTCGCCGCCCTCGCGCTGACCCCGCGGGAGGAGGAGCCCCAGATCGTCGTCCCGATGGCGGACGTGTTCGTCCGCATGCCCGGGGCCAGCGCCGAGGAGGTCGAGCAGCTCGTCTCGTCCAAGCTGGAGCGGCTCCTCTACCAGATCGACGGGGTCGAGTACGTGTACTCGATGTCCCGCCCCGGCGAGGCCGTCGTGACCGTCCGGTTCCACGTCGGGGAGAGCCGCGAGGGGTCGCTGGTCAAGCTGCACAACAAGATCATGATGCACACCGACGTGGTCCCGCCCGGGGTTACGGGGTGGGTGGTCAAGCCGGTCGAGATCGACGACGTGCCGTTCGTCGCCGTCACCCTGTGGGGGAAGACGGCCGACGACTTCGCCCTGCGGCGGGTGGCCGAGCAGGTCGAGGTCGCGCTCCAGGGCGTGCCCGACACCGGCCGGACCGAGGTGGTCGGCGGCCGCCGGCGGCAGCTGCGGATCACGCTCGACCCGGAGCGGATGGCCTCCCGCCAGGTCACCCCGCTGGACGTGGACCGCGTCCTCCGCGGGGCGAACGTCGGCCTCCGGGCCGGCGAGCTGCGGGCCGGTAGCCGGGAGGTCGCGGTGGACAGCGGCCCGTACCTCCAGTCGGCCCGCGAGCTGGAAACGCTCGTCGTCGGGGTGTTCGCCGGGAAGCCGGTCTACCTCAAGGAGGTGGCCGAGGTGGCCGACGGCCCGGAGGAGCCGACCGGGTACACCCGCATCGCGTTCGGCCCCGGCGCCGCCCGCGCCCCGCCCGAGGCCGCGACCGGGTCCGACTTCCCGGCGGTCACCGTCGGCGTCGCCCGGCGGAAGGGGAGCAACGCCGTCGCCGTCGCCCACGCGATCGAGGCCCGGCTGGCCGAACTGCGGGCGACGGTCATCCCGCACGACGTCGAGGCCCGCGTCACCCGGAACTACGGCGAGACGGCCGACGAGAAGGTGAGCGAGCTGGTCCGCGAACTCGGGCTGGCGATCGTCATCGTCGCGGCCCTCATCATGTACGCCCTCGGCTGGCGCGAGGCGGTCATCGTCGTCACCGCGGTGCCGCTCACGTTCGCCCTCACGCTGCTCGTCAACTACCTGGCCGGGTACTCGATCAACCGGGTCACCCTGTTCGCCCTGATCCTCGCTCTCGGGCTGGTGGTGGACGACCCGATCGTGGACGTGGAGAACATCTTCCGCCACTTCGGGCTCCGGCGGAAGCCGCCGCGCGAGGCCGTGCTGGAGGCGGTCAACGAGGTCCGCCCGCCGATCATCGTGGCCACCCTGGTGGTGATGGTGTCGTTCCTCCCGATGCTGTTCATCACCGGGATGATGGGGCCGTACATGCGGCCGATGGCGCTGAACGTCCCGGTCGCCATGCTGATGTCGATGGTGGTGGCGTTCACCGTCACCCCGTGGCTCAGTTACCACGTCCTGAAGGGCGTGTACGGCAAGGGCGGGCACGAGCCGACCGACCCGCACCGCACGCTCACCTACCGCGCCTACCGCGCCGTGCTCACCCCGTTCCTGAACTCCCGCGCCGCCGCCTGGGGGCTGATCGGGTTCACTGGACTGCTGCTCGCCGGGTCGGTCGTCCTCCCGGCCCTCGGGCTCGTGCCGCTGAAGATGCTCCCGTTCGACAACAAGAACGAGTTCCTCGTCCTCATCGACCTGCCGGAGGGGAGCACCGCCGAGCAGACCGACGCCGCCCTCAAGGACCTGGCCGACGACCTGCGGACCGCCCCCGAGGTGGCCGAGCTGCTGAGCTACGCCGGCACCGCGTCGCCGATGGACTTCAACGGGATGGTCCGGCACTACTACCTCCGCCGGGAGCCGAACCGCGGCGACCTGCGGGTGAACCTGATCCCGAAGGAGGAGCGGGAGGCCCAGAGCCACGCCGTCGTCCTCCGCGTCCGCGACCGGCTCGAAGCCGTGGCCCGGCGGCACCAGGCGCGGCTGAAGATCGTCGAGGTGCCCCCCGGCCCGCCGGTGCTGAGCACCCTCGTCGCCGAGGTGTACCCGAAGCCGGACCAGACCCTCGCCCAGCTCCGGGCCGATGCGAAGCACGTCCGCGGGCTGTTCGAGACGGAGGCCGGGGTGGTGGACGTGGACGACACGTTCGAGGCCGAGCGGCCGCGGTTCGTCTTCCAGGTGGACCGGGAGAAGGCGTCGCTGACCGGGGTGACGGCCGAGCAGATCGCCAACACCCTGCGGATCGCGCTGGCTGGGATGCCGCCCGGGGAGGGCGACCCGAAAGACTTCCGCGCCGGCACCGGGCACCTGCCGCGGGAGTTGAACCCGCTGGTGATCGTGCTCCGGCTCCCGCAGGCCGACCGCGCCCGGCTCGGCCAGCTCGAGCGCCTCGGGGTGAAGACCCCGGCGGGGGAGATCGTGCGGCTCGGCGAACTCGGCCGGTTCGAGGAGGCCGCGGCCGAGGCGACGATCTACCGGAAGAACATGCAGCGGGTGGCGTTCGTGACCGCCGAGACGGCCGGCCGCACCCCCGGCGAGGCGGTGATCGGGCTGATGTTCCAGCTCCGCGACCACCCCACCCCGAACGGCGCCGAGGTGGCGTGGGCCGGGGAGGGCGAGTGGAAGATCACGCTCGACGTGTTCCGCGACCTCGGGCTCGCGTTCGCCGGCGCGCTGCTGCTGATCTACATCCTGATGGTCTACCAGACCGGCAGCTACCTCATCCCGCTGGTGCAGATGATCTCGATCCCGCTGACCGTGATCGGGATCATGCCCGGGTTCTGGCTGCTGAACGTGGTGACCGGCACGACCGTCGGGGGGCACGCGAACCCGGTCTACTTCACCGCCACCGGGATGATCGGGATGATCGCCCTCGCCGGGATCGCCGACCGGAACGCGATCCTGCTGCTCGACTTCGTGCAGCACGTCCGGGACCGCGGGGGGTCGCTGCGGGACGCGCTCGTCGAGAGCGGAGCGGTCCGGCTCCGGCCGATCCTGCTGACCGCCGGGGCGGCGATGCTCGGGGCGTGGCCGATCACCCTCGACCCGGTGTTCAGCGGGCTGGCGTGGGCGCTGATCTTCGGCCTCGTCGTCTCGACCGCGTTTACCCTGGTCCTGGTCCCGGTCGTCTACTGGATGCTGTACCGCACGGCCGACGACGCCGGCCCGCACGGTACCGCTGGCGGTGACACACCTGTGTCATCGCCGCACACCCCACACACCGCTCCGACCCCGGCCGGCGGCATCGGGGCGCCGTGACCGACCGGGCGAAGGCCTCGACGTGACAAGAGTGCAAGGCAAAATCGCCCACACGCAGCCGCTCGACGACCTGTGGGAGGTGGCCGCCGGGATCGAGGCCGTCGTCCCGGTCGACGGGTAAGCACGTCCTTGGATCCCTGCGCCGATAGCTGCGTGGGTCGGGTACAATAAACCCGATGTCTACGAGACTCGGAGTTCGTCGGGAAACCTGCGGATGAGGCAGTTCCTTCTCAGCCGCTACTCCGGGCCGCTCGTCGCCCTCGGCGGGCTGCTCGCGGCCGCGTGCCTGGGCAGCACGATCGCCATCAACCGCCTTCAGACCGACCTCGCCCGTACAGTCCGGCACGACGCGGCCCGGATGGAGGCGGCCGGCGAACTTCAGGTCTGGCTGCGGCAACTCCGGTTCCACGCCGTCATGTTCGCCGCCGACCCGTCTCCCGCCCGCCGGTGGCAGGTGGCCGAGGACCGCCGCCTGGTCGCCGCCGCCCTCGCCGACGCCCGCCACGAGTGCCACCCCGACGACCTCGAACTGTTGGAGGCGATCGGGCGGGGCTACCGGGAGTACGAGGCCGGGCTCGGGATGGACGACCGCCCCGGGGCGGCCCCGCGGGCGGGGGACGACTTCATCCGCTGGGCCGACGCCCATCCGGTCCAGGGGTTGCTCGTCCCCTGCCGCGAACTCGCCGACCGGCAACGGGAGCGGATGGACCGGAGCGTCGAGCGGAGCGAGGCGCAGGCGACGTGGGCCGGCCGCGTGCTGGTCGGCCTCGGCCTGGCGGGCGCCCTCGGCGGGGTGCTCAGCGGGTTCGCCACCGCCCGCGGGGTGACCCGCCGGGTCGCCCGGCTGTCGGTGCGGGTGCAGGCGGTCCAGGCGCACCTCGGCCAGGACGTGGGGGAGATGACGGTCGAGCTCCCCCACCACTTCGGCGACCTGGACGAGCGGCTGGACCGGGTGGTCGGGCGGGTCAAGGAGGTGTGCGGGCGGCTCCAGGACCAGGAGCGGGAGCTGCTCCGGGCCGAGCAGCTCGCCGCCGTCGGGCAGCTCGCCGCCGGGGTCGCACACGAGGTCCGCAACCCGCTCACCGGGATCAAGTTCCTGGTCGAGGCGGCCCTCCGCCCCCGGAACCCTACCCCCCTCGACGGGGAAGACCTCCGCCTGATCCGCCAGGAGATCGTCCGCATGGAGCGGACGGTGCAGGACCTGATCGACTACGCCCGGACGCCGCCCCCGGACCGCCACGCTCACGACCTCCGCGCCCTGGTCGGCGAGGCCGCCGCAGTCGCGGCGAGCCGGGCCGAGCGGAAGCAGCTCGTCGTCCGGCTCGACCTGCCGGCCGCGCCCGCGCCGGCGGCGGTGGACCGCGACCAGGTGCTATCCGTGCTGACCAACCTGCTGTACAACGCGATTGACGCCACCCCGCCGGGCGGCGAGGTCGCCGTCGGGGTGGGCGTCGGGCCGGGCTCCGCCCCGCGGGTGACCGTGACCGACACCGGCCGGGGCATCGACCCGGCGGTCGCGGACCGGCTGTTCACCCCGTTCGCCACCACCAAGCCGACCGGCACCGGGCTCGGGTTGACCGTCGCCCGGCGGGTCGCCCGGGACCACGGGGGAACCCTGACGGGGGTCAACCGGCCCGGCGGCGGGGCGTGCTTCACACTCACCCTGCCGGCCGCGGAGGAGGCTCGTGCCGAAGCTGCTGGTCGTTGACGACGAGCCGATCATCTGCCACTCCTTCCGCCGGGTGTTCACCGACCCCGCGGTCGAGGTGGTCACCGCCGGGTCGGTGGCCGAGGGGTGGGCGCGGTTCGAGCGGGACCGGCCGGACGTGGTCGTGCTCGACCTGCAACTCCCCGACGGGTCCGGGCTCGACCTGTTCGAGCGGGTCCGCGCCGCCGACCCGCGGCGGCCGGTCGTGTTCATCACCGCCCACGGCACGTCCGACACGGCGATCGAGGCGATGAAGCGGGGGGCGTTCGACTACCTGACCAAGCCGCTCGACCTGGAGCAGGTGAGCGGGCTGCTCGGCCGGGCGTTCGACGCAGCCCGGCTGATGCACGAGCCGGCGGCCCTCCCGGACGACCCGGCCGCCGACCGGATCGTCGGCCGCACCCCGGTCGTGCAGGAGATGTGTAAGCTCATCGGCCGGCTCGCCCCGCAGGACGCGAACGTCCTGATCCTCGGCGAGTCCGGGACCGGCAAGGAGCTGGTCGCCCGCGCGCTCTACCAGCACTCGACGCGGGCCGACCGGCCGTTCCTGGCGATCAACTGCGCGGCCCTCCCCGACGCCCTGGTCGAGAGCGAGCTGTTCGGCCACGAGCGGGGGGCCTTCACCGGGGCCGACCACCGGCGGGTCGGCCGGTTCGAGCAGTGCGGCGACGGCACGATCCTGCTGGACGAGATCGGGGACATGCCGCTCCCGGCGCAGGCGAAGATCCTCCGGCTGCTGCAGGACCAGACGTTCGAGCGGGTCGGCGGGAGCCAGCCCATCCGCACCCGGGTCCGGGTGCTGGCCGCCACGAACCAGGACCTGGAGCAACTTATCGCCGCCGGCCGGTTCCGGGGCGACCTGTACTACCGGCTCAAGGTGGCCACCGTCCGGGTGCCGCCGCTGCGCGACCGGCGGGCGGACATCCCGGAGCTGGCCCACCACTTCCTGTTCCGCCACGCCCGGGCGGCGGGCCGCGACGTCCGCGACTTTTCCCCGGAGGCCCTGGACCTGCTCCAGCGGCACGACTGGCCGGGGAACGTCCGGCAGCTTCAGAACGAGGTCCAGATGGCGGTCTACCAGGCCGCCGGTCAGACCGTATTCCCGGCCGACCTGCCCAGCCTCGGTCCGGCCGGCGGGCCGTTCCCGCCGGCACCGGATGTACTTGCCGGGGCGTTGCCCACGTCGCGGGACGCGCCCCCAGACTTGATCGGCTCGATCGAGACGTACCTTCGGGACGGGGGTAACGACGTGTACGCGCGGGTCATGGCGGTGGTGGAACGGGAGCTCCTCACCCGCGCGCTCCGCCACACCAACGGGCACCAAGGGCAGGCCAGCGAACTCCTCGGGATCAACCGCTCGACCCTTCGTCTGAAGCTCCGGGACCTCGGGATCTTGCCCCCCGGGTAATGACCAAAAAGCCGTCCATGTCGGTGGTTAAGTACTGCACATGCGCCGGCGGATTATCCGCCCGCGCGGCGGCTTTTCCCCCCTCGGCGGTGAGTTTTCCGCCAAGCAGGCTTAACCGAGCGCGGGTTGCCCCACTCCGCCAGCGACGTGGGTCGCAGGTTTTCAAGGCCTCTCGCTACTGCAGGACGAATCCCCGGCCCCGGCACGGACACTGCTAGGGTCGGCCGGTGAGGTCTCCCATGCGCCGGCTTCCGAGCCTGCTGTTGCTCACCACCGCGGTCGGGGTGGCCGGATGCGTCTACCCCCCCGGGAGCGCCCCAGGCCCCCGGCCGGAGTACCCGGTCCGCGGCCACGTGTTCGTCAACGGCCGGCCGGCCGCGGGGGCGGTGGTCGTGTTCCACCCCGCGCACGACCCGTCCGGCAGGGCCGGCCCGCGGCCGCGGGCCGTCGTCCGGGACGACGGGTCGTTCGGGCTGCCGACCGCGGAGCTTCCCGGCGGTGCGCCGGCCGGGAATTACGTCGTGACGGTGGTGTGGCAGCCGGGTGGGGTCGGGGAGGACCGGCTCGGCGGGCGGTACGCCGACCCGGCTCACGCCCGACTCACGACCGCCGTACTCAAGGGGCCGAATGACCTCCCGCCGTTCCACCTGGACGAGCCGGGGCGGCCGGGGGTGACGAGCCCATGAGGTCTCTCGCCAGCGGATACCCTGCTCCACGCCGTCGCCTGCTGCGCTGTGACGCCTGCGGGCGGAGCGACGAGTGCCGGCCGGCGGAGCTCCGCCGGTACACCCGCGAGGGGTGGCCCCGGTGTCGTGGGCAGGTGATGGCCGTCTTCACCGAACTCCCGCGACCCGACCCGCCGGCCCCGCCCGCGATCACCCCCTGACCCGATCCCGCTCCCGCCCGAACACGAGGACTCCCGGATGGGGTTGGTCAAGCTCGCCCTCGGCAACGTGTACGGGGTCGTCGTCTTCGCCCTGTTCATCATGGTCCTCGGGGCGGTCGCCCTCGTGTCCATCCCGGTGGACATCCTGCCGGCGTTCAAGGTGCCGGCCGTCCAGGTGCTCACGTACTACAACGGGATGCCCGCCCGCTCCATCGAGCGGACACTCACCGACCGCATCGAGCGGTGGGTGAACCAGTCGCCGGGGGTGAAGAACGTCGAGTCGCGGTCCGTGTCCGGGGTGAGCGTCGTCAAGCTCTACTTCCGCGAGGACGTGGACCCGAACACGGCGATCACGATGAGCAGCACGCTCGCCGACGCCGCCCGCCCGTACCTGCCGACCAACACCCTCCCCCCCGTCGTCCTCCCGTTCGACCCGACCGGCACCCTGCCGCTCGGCATCCTCACCGTCAGCAACGACAGGATGGCCGAGCAGGAGGTGAAGGACCTCGCCCGGGTCGAGGTGCGCAACCGCCTCGGCGCCATCCCCGGGGCCGTCGCCCCGGTGGTCGTCGGCGGCAAGGACCGGCGGGTGATGATCTACCTCGACCCGAAAAAGCTCGAACACCGCCGGCTGTCGGCCGTGGACGTGGTGAACGCCCTCGACCGCGGCAACATGATGGTGTCCCCCGGCACGGCGTACTTCGGTGACAACCAGGTGTCGCTCGACACCAACATGATGGTCCGCACGGTGGACGAGCTGAACGACCTCCCCATCGTGTTCGAGCCGGGGCGGCAGATCTACCTCCGCGACGTGGGCGAGGCGGTGGACGACGCGGTGATCCAGAAGTCGCGGGTGCGGGTGAACGGCAAGCAGCAGGTGTTCGTGCCGATCTACCGGCAGTCCGGGTCGAGCAGCCTCGCCGTCGCCGACGGGGTGCGGGCGGCGCTCCCGGGGATGGTCGAGTCCGAGCTCCCCGAGGGGACGAAGCTGGAGTACGTCATCGACCAGTCGGCTTACGTCCGCAACGCGATCGAGAGCCTGGTCCACGAGGGGATCATCGGCGCCATCCTCGTCTCGATCATGATCCTCGTCTTCCTCGGCGACTGGAAGATGACGCTGATCGCGTCCATGTCGCTGCCGCTCGCGATCCTCGGGGCCATCATCGGGCTCCAGACCAGCGGCCAGACGATCAACGTGATGACCCTCGGCGGGCTGTTCCTGGCGATCGGCCCGCTGGTGGACAACGCCATCGTGGTGCTGGAGAACACCCACCGCCACCTCGGCATGGGGAAGACCCCCGCCCAGGCCGCCGACGACGCCTGCAACGAACTCACGCTCCCCGTCGTCGTCGCCACGCTGGCCCTCATCATCGTGCTGGCCCCGGTCGCGCTCACGCCGGGCGTGAGCGGGTTCCTGTTCAAGCCGCTCACGATGGCCGTGGCGTTCGCCATGCTCGCGTCGTTCGTGCTGTCGTGGACGTTCGTGCCGGCCCTGTGCTCGAAGATGCTCCGCGGGCACGGACACGGCCACCACAACCACAACCCCGGCGGCCACTCCCCGCCGGACCGCCCGCCGGGGCTGTTCGCCCGGGCCTACGGCCGAATCAACGCCGTCCTCGACGGCACCGCCCGGCTCTACGGCGGGGTTCTCGACGTGGCGCTGCGGCACCGGCTGTTCGTGCTGGTGGGGATCGGGCTGGTGTTCGCCGGGTCGCTCGGGCTGGCGAAGTTCATCGGCCAGGAGTTCTTCCCGGCCGTGGACGCCGGGCAGATCAGCCTCCAGGTGCGGGGGCCGTCGAACCTCCGGCTGGACGCCACCGAGCGGCGGATCGCCGAGGTGGAAGCCGCCATCGCCGAGGTCATCCCGCCGCACGAGCTGTCGATGGTGGTGTCCGAGATCGGGCTGAACAACGACTGGTCGGCCGCGTACTCGCTGAACGCCGGGCAGCAGGACGCGGTGATCCGCCTCCAACTCACGCCCGAGCGGTCGGCCAGCGCCCAGGAGTACGCCGTCCGCCTCCGCCGGCGGCTCGCCGACGACCCGCTGTTCTCCGACCTGGAGTTCAGCTTCGACACCGGCGGGATGGTGTCCGCCGCCCTGAACTTCGGGGCGTCGTCCCCGATCGACATCCAGGTGATGGGCGGCAGCCCGGACGAGAAGTTCGGCGTGGCCGCGAAGATCAAGACCCTGGTGAAGGACGTGCCCGGGGCGGCCGACGTCCGGGTCCTCCAGCGGAACGACTCCCCGTACCTGGTGCTGGAGGTGAACCGCGAGCGGGCCGCGGCCGTCGGGCTCGCGGCGAAGGACGTGGTGATGCAGGTGGTGACGGCGATGAACAGCAGCATCGCCCTGACCCGCAACTTCTGGATCGACCCGAAGAGCGGCAACCAGTACTTCGTCGCCGTCCAGTACCCCGACAACCCGTACTTCAAGATCGAGGACCTGCAGAACGTCGTCGCCACCGGGACCAACCAGGGCGGCAAGACGCCGGTCCGGCTGAGCACCCTCATCACCATCCGGTCCACCACCCAGCCGGTCGAGTTCAACCACGACGGGCTGAAGCGGGTGGTGGACGTGCAGGTGAACACCGAAAACCGCGACATCGGCGGCGTCGCGGCCGACATCAGCAAGCGGCTGGAGGGGCTGGAGCTGCCGAAGGGGATGAAGGTGGAGCTGAAGGGCGAGTACGCCCGGATGAGGGAGTCGTTCGCCAGCCTCGGCGTCGGGCTGGGCCTGGCGTCGCTGCTGGTCTACCTGCTGATGGTGCCGCTGATGCGGTCGTTCGTGATGCCGCTCATCATCATGGCGACCGTCCCGCTCGGGCTGATCGGGGTGCTGGTGACGCTGTGGACGACGGGCACCACGCTGAACATCCAGTCCGAGATGGGGGTGATCTTCCTCGTCGGGATCATCGTCTCCCAGGGCGTGCTCCTGATGGACTTCGCCAACCAACTCCGCAAGCAGGGGCGGACCGTCCGCGAGGCCATCACCCAGTCCGCCGTCATCCGGTTCAAGCCGATCCTGATGACGTTCCTGGCGACGTTCCTCGACCTGCTGCCGATGGCGATCGGGCTCGGCCGGGGGAGCGAGGCGCTGACCCCGCTGGCCCGGACGGTGGTCGGCGGGCTGGTGTCGGCCACGGCGCTGACGCTGTTCGTGGTGCCGATCCTGTACACTCTGCTGATCCGCGATAAGCACCACCCCGCGGCTCACCACGACGGCCACCACGCCCCGCCCCACCACGACCATCCCGGCCACGGCCATCACCACGGCTAACGCCGCCGGAGACGGAGACATGACCCCGACCGATTCGCCCAACGGGACCGACCGCGTGAGCTTCGACGTGCCGAGTCCGGCGCCGGCCCCAGCCGGCCCTGTCGAGTTGCACAGCCCGCACGGGCACGGGCACGGGCACGCGCACCCAGCTCAGCATGTGTCCGGCCGCACCCGCCGGCGGCTGGTCACCGCGCTCCTCGTGACCATCGGGCTGGGCGGGGCGCTGGCCGGCGGGGCGGTCCTCACCGGGTTCCTCCCCAACCCGGTCGTCGCCGGCGACCCGAAGGCCAGCGGGCACGGCGACCGGCCGGCCGCCGGGCCGCGGTCGGTGAAGGTCGTCCGCCCGAAGCGGGACCCGGGCTTCCGCATCACGACGCAGCAGTTCGCCACGGTCGAGCCGTACTACCTGGCCGGCCTGCGAACCCGGGTATCCGGTGAGGTCCGGTACGTCGCCAAGAACATCGGCGAGCCGGTCCGGGCGGGCGAGGTGCTGGTCGAGGTGGACGTGCCGGACTTGCGGCAGGCGGTCGAGCTGAAGGCCGCGGTGATCGACCAGCGGGAGCGCGAGGTGGCCGCCGCCGAGGGGGAGTTGAAGGTCGCACGGTCGGCCGTGGACGCGGCGAAAGTTTCCGTCCGGCAGAAGCAGGTGGACGTCGCCCGCGCGCATGACCTGCGGGCGGCCCGGAAGACCGACTTCGACCAGGTGGCCGAACTGTTCGCCCGGAACTCGGTGGTCAAGGCCCGGGTCGATTCCGTCGAGCTCGACTACCACGCCGCCGAGCGGGCGGTCGAGGCCGCCGAGGCGGATGTCGAGAAGGCGAAGGTGGACGTGTCGGGGAAGGCCGCGAGTCTCGAGAAGGCGGCGGCGGACGTGGACCTGAAGCGGTCGCTTGTCGATGTCGCCCGGAAGGACCGAGACGCGGCCGCCATCCAACTCGGGTACGCGCGCCTCCACGCCCCGTTCGACGGCGTGATCGTGGCCCGCACCGCCGACCCCGGGAAGTACGTCTCCGGCGGGAGCGAGCCGCTCATGACCGTGGCCCGGACGGACCTGGTGACGGTGGTCATGAAGCTCCCGGACAATTCCGCCCCTTACGTGTCGAACAACACGCAAGCGCTGGTCGAGTTTACCCAGCTTCCGGGGGTGACGGCCCGCGGGTCCGTCACCCGGTTCAGCCCGTTCATCGACCCGGCCGATAAGACCATGCGCGTCGAAGTTGACGTGTTCAACGCTTCCCCGGCCGAGGTTCAAACGGCCCGGACCCGGGCGGCGGTCGGCCCCGGTCTCGCCCTGATGGTCCCGTTCGACCGGATGGCCGGGCTCGCCGCGGCGGGGGGGCAGCCCCGGCGGGTGGGCTGGCAGCCGGGCGACGCCGTCGTGCCGGACTGGGGGCCGGACGGCCGCTACACGCGGCTCGTGCCGGGGATGACGGCGACCGTTCGGCTCGACCTCGAGAACTTCGCCGACGCCTTCCTCCTCCCGTCCGGCGCCGTCTACGGGAAGGCCGGGCAATCGTACATCCTGGTCGTCGAGGACGGGGTGACGAAGGGCGTGCCGGTCGCGGTGCAGGTGAACGACGGCACGCTCGTCAAGGTGGCCGCGGTGACCCCGGCCGGCGGCCGGCAGGTGACGCGGGAGTTGACGGGCACCGAGGTCATCGTCGTCGCCCGCCAGCTCGAAGTCGGCGAGGGCACCCGGGTCGCCCCGGTGTTCGAGAACTGGTGACGCGCCCGTGCGGGGTCCCGGCAGGAGGCCGGGACCCGCGGGCGAGACGGGGTTCCACGCACGGAGGCGGTGATGACGCGGTTCTGGTCTGGCACCTCGTTGCTCGTGGCCCTGCTCGTCACCCCGGTCGTCGCGCAGCAGCCGCGGGGTTCCGGGGGGCCGTATCCCGCACCGAGGCCGGGAACCACATCGCCGCCGCGGTACTACCCCCCGGCGGTCCGCCAGGCGAGCCAGGCGGAGGCTCCGGCCCAAGCCGCCCAGAACCCGCCCGCCGCGAAAGCGCCGCCTCAACCCGCCGCGCCGGCCGCCGCCCCCGCGCCCCCCGTCGCGCCGCGGCTGTACCCCCCGGCCCAGCCCGCCTCCTACCCGATCGACCTGGCGACCGCGCTGCGACTGGCGGACGCCGACAACCCGACTGCGGCCGTCGCCCGCGCGCGAGTCCAGGAGGCGATCGCCAACTACGACCGCGCGCGGGTGGCGTGGGTGCCGAACCTCGTGTTCGGGCCGACGTTCTTCTACCACGACGGGATCGACCAGAACCGCCGGGGCGAGACGTTTTCCGTCGCCCGGGGGAACTTCGCGGTCCTCGGCGGGCCGCAACTGCGGGTGGATGTGGGCGACGCCCTCTACCTCCCACTCGTCGCCCGCCGCGTGGTGCAGGCGACCGAGTCGCGTTCCCGGGCGGTGGCGAACAACGTCCAGCTGGAGGTCGCCCTGACCTACCTCGACGTACTCGAACTCCACGCCCTCCTGGCGGTCAACGCCGACACCCTGAACAAGACGGAGCAGGCCCTCCAGGCGGCCGAGGCGTTCGCCAAGGCGGGGACCGGGAAGACGGCGGCGGACGTGAACCGGGCGGCGACCGAGGTGGACCTCCGGCGGCAGGAGCGGATCGTCATCCGCGGCCGGGCGGCGGCGGCCGCCGCCCGCCTCGCGGGGCTGCTCACCCTCGACCCGGCGGTCAAACTGGTGCCGGCCGAGCTTGCGGTGGTCCCCGTCGTCCTCGTCCCGGGTGAGTACACCCTGGACCAGCTCATTGCCACCGGGCTCCTGGCCCGGCCCGAGGTGGCCGCCGCCGGCGCGGAGGTGCAAGCGGCCGAGGCTCTGGTCCGGCAAGCGAAGACGGCGCCGTTCCTACCGCGGGTTCAGGGGGAGTTCATCGGCGGCGGGTTCAAGGGCGGCCGAGATGATGCGTTCGGCCCGATGCGCGGGCAATACAACGCCGGCGCCGCCCTGGTGTGGGAGCTGGACAACTTCGGGCTCGGGAACGCCGCCACGACCCGGGCGCGGCAGGCGTCCTACGCCGCCGCCCTCCAGCGGGTGCGGGAGGTGCAGGCGCGGGTGTCGGCCGAGGTCGGCGAGGCGGCCGAGCTCGCGGCGGCGCGGTTCGAGACGCTGGGCTCCGCCCAGGAAGCGGTGCGGCAGGCCCAGGAGATGTACCGGAAGTTTCGGGACGTGTCGTTCGGGGTGCCCGGCCCGAAGGGGCAGCTCCAGTTCGACGCGCTGGAGGTGCTGACGGCGGTCCAGTCGCTCAACCAGGCCCGCGTGCAGTACCTGCAGCAGGTGGTCGAGTTCAACCGGCAGCAGTTCCGGCTGTACACCGCGATCGGCCAGCCCGCGACGTGCGGGTTGGAGTCCGCCGCCCCGCAGTCCCTCGACGTGCCGGTCGTCCCGAGCGCCCCGGCGGTCGCTCGACCGCCGGGGGCAGGCCGTCCGTAACCCTCCTGGTCGCACCCGGGTTGGCTACCGGGGGCGAGCCGGAAGGCGATCCTCGCCGGGTGAAGTTCCTGGGGCGACGCTCGGGCGACGGCACCTTGAGGCGCCCGGCCTGCGTCGCGGGGGTCGTGCGGAGAGGCTGCCCGACCCATCCCGCGGCGTCATCGACCGCTCGCCTCCCTCCTGTACTGAGAGTCGTCAATCCGGCCGCAACCAGCGCAGCATCGCCTTGTTAACTGCCTCCGGTGCATCGCGGTGGACGAAGTGGCCTGCTTTCGGCACCGTGACGAGCGTCAGGTCCTTCTCCACCCACTTCCAGTTGTCGTTGAGCGCGCCGGGCAGCAGGTACTGGTCGTCTAGCCCGTGGATCATCAGCACCGGGCACTTCACCTTCAGGAACAACCCGTTGTCCCTGTAGGGCTCACGCGGGTAGTTGGCCTTGTAGTAGTTCAGCATCCCCTCCATCGAGGAGCGGTCGAGCGCTTCGACGTAGCGCTCTCGCGCTTCCGGTTCCTTGACCCACTTGGCGAGGTCGTTCGCCGTTATCCTCTTGTGAGAATCGGGCTCCTGAAAGCCGCGGGCGTAGGCACTGGCCTTCTGCTGCTCCGGGTTGTTCGCCAGCTCGCGCATCACCCCCTTGGGGTGCGGCATGTTCAGGACGACCAGGCGGTCGGTCAGGTCGGGGCGGAGCATGGCGAAGGACCAGGCGACGAAGCCGCCCCAGTCGTGGCCGACGATGACGGCCTTGTCGCACTTGAAGTGCTTGACCACCGCCGCGACATCCCCGACGAGCTTCCCGACACCGTAGCTCTCGACGCCCTTCGGCTGGTCACTCTTGTTGTACCCGCGCTGGTCGATCGCCACGACCTGGTAGTGCTTCGCCAGGACCGGCATCTGGTCGCGCCAGGTGTACCAGTAGTCGGGGAAGCCGTGCACCAGTACCACCAGCGGCCCCTTGCCGGTGGTGACGTAGTGGATCTTCACGCCGTCAGAATCGACGTAGCCGTCCTGCCCCAGTTCCTGTGCCGGAGCCGGAGCCGACCACACACCAGACAACACGGCCACCAACCCACAGACGCCGATCGCACGTCGCTTCACGGAACTACCCTCTACGCCGGGTTCGGGGACCACACCCCGGTCACTCGCCGCCGCGGCCGATTGCCCCTCAACGAATCTGAAAAATGTCGAGCCACTTCCGCGGGCGGGAGGTGGGGATCGTTCGGGTGGCGGGCCGAGTATACACCGCCGTGGTGAGCAGAAGACGGCTCGGAGGGGAAAAGCGGGAAATCGGTGAGGGGTCCGGCGCGAGCACAGCGAGGTTCTGGACGTTGGAACCTGCCACCCCTGCCGGAGCTGCCATGAACCTCTCGCCCGCCACGGCCCGTCACGCCGTGTTGGCCGCGGTCACCCTCCTCGCACTCGCCGACACGGCACCCGCCCAGTCCGCTACCGCCACGAAGCAAGCGCCGACCTACACCCGGACGGAAGATGTCGTGTACGGGCGCCGGGACGGGCTGGCCCTGACGATGGACGTGTTCGCCCCGACGAAGTCGAACGGGGCCGGCGTCGTCGTCTTCGTGTCCGCCGAGTACCGCTCCGACCGCCACCTGCTCGCGCTGCTCCACCCGCTGGCCACGACGCCGTTCCTGGACCGGGGGTACACGGTGTTCGCGGTCATGCACGGGAGCCAGCCCAAGTACACGGTGCCCGAGGTCGTCGAGGACGCCCACCGCGCCGTCCGGTTCGTCCGGCACCACGCGAAGAAGTACGGTGTCGACCCGGAGAAACTCGGGGCCACCGGCGGGTCGGCGGGCGGGCACCTGTCACTGATGGTCGGGTGCGCCGGCCGGCCGGGCGACCCGAACGCATTAGACCCTGTCGAACGGCAGTCGTCGAAGGTGGCGGCGGTCGCGTGCTTCTTCCCGCCGACCGACTTCCTGGCGCTCGAGGGGTCGTGCACGAAGGAGCAGGCCGCCCCGTTTGATTTCCGCGAGCTGGACGCGGCCACCGGGAAGTTCGTGGCCGTGACGCCCGAGCGCCGGCGTGAGATCGGCCGGGAGGTGTCCGCGCTGACCCACGCCGCCAGGGGCGCGGCACCGACGCTGATCATTCACGGGGACAAGGACAAGCTGGTGCCCTTGACCCAGTCCGAGGCCATGGTCGCCAGGCTCAAGGACTGCGGCGTGACGTGCGAACTGGTTGTGCGGGCCGGCCGGGCGCACTTCGGGCCGTGGGTGGCCGGGGATGTCCCGACCCTCGCCGGCTGGTTCGACGCTCACCTCCTCGGCAAGCCGTGATCCGATCCCCGCCGGCCCGCGACGGGCTGGCAGCCCCGTTCACCCGAGTGGGATCTTCCTACACCCCGACCGGAGGCTGTGATGTCGCCCCGAAGCTCCCTGTCCGTTCTGACCGCGGCGGTCCTGGCGTGGTGTGCCGCGGTCGGGTTCGCCCAGCCCGTCCCCCTCCCTCAACCCCGGCCGGGCGGGGGCGAAACGCCGCAGCCTGCCGGCGGGCAGCCGGCGCCGTTCCTCCCCTGGGAGGATAAGGCGTTTACCGCGTTCCCCAACCTCGCGCCGCCGCCCGGTGACAAGCGGGCCGGCCCCCGAGGGCATCTCCATCCGGCGATGGAGCGGCTCTGGAAGCTCGCTGTCGCCGAGGTCCCGGCCGACGCCTCGCCGCTGCGCAAGATCCAGCTCGCTCAAGTGCGGGAAGGCTTCTCGTACCTGACGCGCGTGCGAATGCGGATCGAGCTCGGGATGTTCCGGTCGGAGGAGTACATGCTCTACCTGGAGATGCAGCGGAGCGTCTTCCGGCTGGCCGGGGAGTTGGCCGCCACCCCGACCGGGAAGGTGATGTGGTACGAGGACGCCGTCCGGGCCGCGTGGGAGGTCGAGCGGTTCACGGCGGCCCGCATCGGGAACATCGACCCGCCCCAGCAACTCAACCAGGCCCGGTTCTGGCGGCTCGGCGCGGAGGCCGACCTGGTCCGCGCCGTGGAGGCCGCCAAGGGCAACCGGTGACCGCCACGTCGACCGTTGTCGTGGAAGGAATCGGACGCGCGAAAGAAATCGCGCGGGGTTCCGCTGACGGTTCACGAGGATAAGGTGACGCCCCCCGCCCGCCCAACCCGGAGAGCCCATGCGTCGTTCCGTCCCGGCCGTGCTGACCGCCGCCGTCGCCGCGGTCCTGCTCCGCCCACTCCTCCCGGCAGCTGGGGACGAGCCGGCCGGCGCCGTCGGCCTACCCGTGCGGCCCGTCACAGTCCACCACCCGGACGGCGGGTCGGCCACGCTGCCGGATCAGTTCAAGGGGGCGAAGGCCGTCGTCGTCGTGTTCCTGTCGTTCGACTGCCCGGTGTCCAACAGCTACACCGCCCCACTCGGCGAGCTGGCGAAGCGCTACGCCGACAAGGGCGTCGCGGTGGTCGGGGTGTGCCCCGGGGAGGGGCCGGCGGAGGTAAAGCGGCAGGCGGCGGCGTTCGCGGCCGGGTTCCCGGTCTTCGCCGACCCGGACCAGAAGGCCGTCCGCGCGTTCGCCGCCACCCGCGTCCCGGAGGCGTTCGTCCTCGACGCCGGCGGCGTGGTCCGCTACCGCGGCCGGGTCGACGACCGCTGGCTGTCCCCCGGCAAGGCGAACCCCCGCCCTGCCCGCCCGGACCTGCAGAGCGCGCTCGACGAGGTGCTCGCCGGCCGGCCCGTCACCGTGGCGACCACCCGGCCGGTCGGGTGCCCGGTCGGGGTGGAGGCGAAGGCACCGGCGACCGGCGGGCCGGCAAACGTGACGTACTACAAGGACGTGCTGCCGGTGCTCCAGGCCCACTGCCAGGAGTGCCACCGGCCGGGTGAGGTCGGGCCGTTCAGCCTGACGACGTACCGGCAGGCCGTGCGGTGGGCCGACCTGATCAAGGAGTACACGGCCGACGGCCGGATGCCGCCGTGGAAGCCGGTCGGCGGGCCGGGCTACCGGCACGAGCGGAAGCTGCCGCCCGGCGCGGCCGCGACTCTGGCCGCGTGGGCCGACGGCGGCCGCGCCGAGGGCGACCCGAAGGACGCCCCGCCGCCGCGGCAGTTCACCGGCGCCGGCGGCTGGCAACTCGGCCCGCCCGACCTGGTGCTCGAGATGCCCGAGGAGTTCCGCCTCGGCCCGACCGGCCCGGACCACTTCCGCGCCGTCGTGATGCCCACCGGCCTCACCGAGGACAAGATGATCGTCGCCTACGAGGTGAAGCCCGGGAACCCGAAGGTCGTCCACCACACGATCAACTACTTCGACGCCACCGGCACGGCGCGCGGGCTGGAGGAGAAGGAGCGGAAGCGGAAGAAGGAGCCGACCGAGCCGGACTCGGGGCCGGGGTACACGTCGGCGATGGGGATCGGGTTCACGCCGCTGAACCCGGCGGCGGTCGGCGGGATCGGCGGGTGGACGCCCGGCCTTCGCGGGTTCACCCTGCCGGCCGGCACCGGCTACTTCCTCCCGAAGGGCGCCGACGTGGTGGTGCAGATGCACTACCACCGCACCGGCCGGACGGAGACGGACCGCACCCGGATCGGGTTCTACTTCGCGAAGGACGCCAAGGCGCTCAAGCCGCTGCGGCTACTGGTAGTGCCCGGGATGGTGGCGCCCGGCGACGGGTTCAAGCGGTTCGAGACGATCCCGGCCGGCCGGCCGGCCCACGTCGTCCGCGGCCGGGTGGTGACCGAGGAGGACTGCACGATCCACTCGGTCCTGCCGCACATGCATATGCTCGGCAAGTGGGTGAAGGTGACGATGACGCCGCCGGGCGGGGCCGAGCGGGTGCTCGTGGACATCCGCGACTGGGACTACAACTGGCAGGAGAGCTACTTCTTCCGCGAGCCGATCGCGGCGCCGGCGGGGACGCGGTTCGAGGTGGCGGCGGCGTTCGACAACTCGGCGGCGAACCCGAACAACCCGTTCAGCCCGCCGCGGGACGTGCGGCGCGGCGACCAGACGACCGACGAGATGCTGTTCGGGTTCATCCGCGCCACCTCCGACCGGCCGGGGCCGACGATCCGCGTGCGCTTCCTGACCGAGCCGGCCGACTACGCCCCGCCCGCCGGGCGGTGACGGCGGCCGACCGACACCGTTCCGACCGGCGGGGAGGGTTGTCGTAACCCTCACCCGCCAGGCCCGGGGCGCAAACGTACTCCGCACGACCACCACCCGACCCCCGCCCCGGAGCCCGCCCATGGCCGCCGCGCCGGACCGCTACCACGCCCTCGACAGCCTCCGGGCGTTCGCCATGTTCCTCGGCATCGCCCTCCACGCGGGGCTGTCGTTCCTCGAACAACCGCCGGCGTTCTGGCCGGTCCGCGACGACCGCCCGATCCCGCTGTCCGACGTACTCCTTTACGCCGTCCACGACTTCCGGATGCAGTTGTTCTTCCTGCTCGCCGGGTTCTTCGGCTGCCTCCTGCGCCAGCGGTACGGCGCCGCCGGAATGGCCCGCCACCGGCTGAAGCGCGTCGCGCTGCCGTTCGCCCTCGGGGTCGTGTTCATCGCCCCCACGGTCCTCGCGGCGCTGCTGTACGCGGAGGTCGGCAACGTCCACTCGGAGCCGGTCCGCGGGGAGGCGTCCCCGGCCCGGGCCTTCGCCGCGTCCCTGGTCGCCGACCACCCGGAGGCGTCCGACGCCGGGGTGGTCGGCGACGTTTTCCTCTCCGGGGCGTTCGTCGCCGGGGTCCGCCCCTTCCACCTGTGGTTCCTGTACTTCCTGCTGTACTTCTATGTCGCTGCGCTGCTCCTCGACCGCCCGCTCCGGTGGTTCGCAGGCACCCGGGCTGCCGCCGCGTGCGACTCCGCGTTCCGCCTCGTCGTCGGGGGGTGGCTGCGCGTGCCGGTGCTCTCCCTGCTGACCGTCCCGCTGCTCCTGCCGATGCGGACCTGGTCCGTGGACACGCCGGCCGGGTGGGAGCCGGAGCTTCGACTGCTCGCCTACTACGGCGGGTTCTTCGCCGTCGGCTGGGCGCTGTACCGCCACCGCGACCTGGTCCCGGCGTTCGGCCGGCGCTGGGCGGCGCACCTCGTCGTCGCGAACGTCGTGGTGATGCCGGTGATGGCGGGGCTGGTCATCACCGGCGCCGGGGCCGAGCGGTCCGGCGCGGACGTGACCGCCCTCTGGGTCGGGGCGTGCGCCGCGATGGCGGCGTACACCTGGCTCATGGTCTGCGGCCTGTGGGGCGGATTCCTCCGGTGGTTCGCCCGCGAGACGGCCTGGAGCCGCTACCTGGCCGACGCCTCGTACTGGTGCTACCTGGCGAGCATCACGCCGATCGTGCTGCTTCAGTTCTGGGTCCGCGACTGGCAGGTCCCCGGCCTCGTCAAGTTCACGCTGCTGACCGCCGTCACGACGGCCGGACTGCTGGCGAGCTACCAGTGGGGGGTACGGTACACGCTGATCGGGGCGATCCTCAACGGCCGCAAGCACCGCAGTCAACGGGCGCCGGGGGAGAGGCGGCCTGACCGCGCGTCAGAACTCGTCCGGGATGATTCGCTGGCCGCCGAGTGAGACGACGAACCCGTACACGGCGAGGCCGACCAGGACGACGGCGGTGGCGACCGTGGTCCCCGCGTACCACCCCTGCGGGGTCAGGGTCAGTGGCGCGATGTGGAGCACGGTCGAAGTGAACATCGACGCCAGGGCCGCGAGCCAGCCGAACCGGACGGCGGCGGCCGTCAACACGGCCGCCCCAGCCGCGATCGCCGCCAACGTCACCGGCGACTCCCTCGGGAGCGTGGCTTGCGGCTCGAGGGTGGCTGGGACGGCGAGCAGGGCGATGGCGGCGACCGCGGCCCAGTCCCGCCGCAGCAGCACGCCGAACAGGAGCAGCAGGACGAACACCGTCGCCGTCCGGATCAGCGCCACCGACAGGACCGACAGGAAGAAGCCCGGGGACACGTCCGGGGGGAGCGGACTGTAGAGGGGGGAGATCAGGTAGTACGTGCCGAGGGCGGCGGCCGCCAACTTCGGCGGGACGGCCGCGACGGTGCCGACCACCACCCCGAGGAGCACGTCGCGGCCGACCAGCGGGTCGGCCGGGCGGCCGGCCAGGAGCCGGTTCCACGAGGCCAGCCGCTCCGGCCACCGCCGCCGCATCGCCGGCTCCACCGCCAGGTAACACACGGCCAGCAGCACCGCCCAAAACACCGCGACCCCGAGGGCGGTCATCACCGCCACGCGCTCGGCCTGGAGCGACGTCGTGTGCGGGCTGGTAGAAACCCAGCCCACGAGCGTGACGGCGGCGTACCCGCCGCACACCAGGGCCGCCCCGCGGAGGTCCGCCCGGCCGAGCCGCCAGTTACGCACAGCGAGCGGGACGGCGGCGAGCGTGGCCAGTATTACGACTACCACCGCCAGGCTGGCCACCATGTTACGCTTCCCTTGCGCCGCGACGTTCTGCCCCTCCACCCGGTCCTTCGGCGGCCCGCCGCCCGCGGTCGGTTCCCACACCCGGAAGTAGACCGGGCGTCCGTCGCACACCGCGAAGTCGGCCCGCAGGCCGGCGTCGGACGCCGCCAGCCCCCACGCGTCGTCAGAGTCGCACGGCGGCCGGCGGGACAGCAGGGCCGGCGCGAAACGGGCACGGTCGAGGCCGGCCTCGGCCAGCAGCTTGCCCTCCCAGTGTTCTCGCGTCGCGGGCGCCAGGTGTGCCGAGGGCTCCCGACCGGGAACGGCGTGGTACTCGATGAGCCGGCCCTTCGGGTCGAGCAAGACCGAAACCATCCCGGGCGTCGTCAGCGGCGGGTCAGCCGCGTTCACCTGCGCGGCGGGAACGTGGTGGATCGGGCTCGCCCGGTACCAGAAGTAGACCAGCGGGGAGCGACCATCCTGGTCGCGGTCCCACCCGGCGGGGGCGTGCCGGGCCACGTCGTGGACCCGCTCGAGATCCCAGTCGAACCCGGAGTCCTCGTCCACCGGCGGGGGCCGTTTGGTCGGGTCGAGATTGCCCGCGATGCCGGCCGCCGTGTCCCGCAGCGAGGCGCGGCTCTTGGCCGGAGGGAGCCGGCGGTAGGCCATGGTGTGGTCGGCCGCCCAGGCGTGGGCGAGGAGCCCGACCAGCGCCGCGACGAACAACCCGACGGCGACTGCCGGGCGAAGTCGGCCGGACCCACCGCGGTCGGCCGTCTTCCGTGGCGACAGCGGCGGCAGCGCGGCCTTCACCTCCGCGGCCAACGCCGGCCGGCGGTGCGGGTCCGCGGCCAGGCAGCGGACCACCACCGCGTCGAGCGCCGGGTCGAGTCCCGGGGCCAACGTTGACGGCCGCGGCGGGCCGGCCGCGTACTGGCGGGCCAGGTCGGCCCTGGTGGTGCCGGGGAACGGCCGCTCGCCGGTCGCCAGCTCGAACAGGATCAGTCCCAGTGCGAACAGGTCGGACCGGGCCGACACCCCAACCGCCGCCAACTGCTCCGGGGCCATGTACGCGACCGTCCCGGCCCCGGCCTCGTCGGCCCCCACGTCGGCCGCGGCCGCGGCCAGCCCGAAGTCGGCGAGGAGCAGCCGGCCGTCGGCGTCGATCAGCACGTTGGCCGGCTTCAAGTCGCGGTGCAGCAGACCGCGGTCGTGAACCGCGGCCAGGCCGTCGCACAGTTGGCGGGCGTAGTTCGTCACCTGCTCCGGGTCGAACCGGCGGACCAACCGGCGGAGGTCCGCGAGGCTCCGCCCGTCGACGTACTCCATTACCAGGAACGGCTGGCCGGCGGCGTCCCCGAGGTCGTGGACCCGGCAGACGTTCTCGTGGGTCACCCGCCGGGCGACGGCCACCTCCTGCTTCAGCCGCGCCACCCACTCGGGGTCTGCCGTCCGGGCCGGCGGGAGGAACTTCAGTGCCACCGGCCCGCCGAGCTCCAGGTCGTCGGCCCGGTACACCTCGCCCATGCCGCCGGCCCCGACCCGGGCGACGATCCGGTACCGGCCGGCGACCACCTCTCCGGCCGCGAACCGACCGGGCGGCCGAGGCGGCTCGGGGGGCGGCGGCTCGAACGGGGTGGTGGCGGCGAACGCGGCGGCGACGGCACCGACGTACTCGGGGAAACGACCGGCGTAGTCGGCCGGCCTGGAGTCCTCGCCGCCGCGGCGGCGGTAGTGGACCTCCAGCCGCACCAGATCGGCGAACAGCCCCGCACGGTCGGCCTCGGGTGCGGCGGCGACCGCCTCCGCGAGCGACGGCCGGTTGCCGGCCAGCCAGGCCTTCTCGAAGCGGTCGCACGCGCGGTCGCGGCGGTGGGCGGCGGCCAGGGAGTCGGCCTCCGGGTCAGTCGCCATCGGCCACCCCAACGGACCAGGCTTTGCGGATCAGGGCCAGCTTCCGCTCGACCGTTCCCTCGGACCGGCCGAGGCGGGCGGCGATCTCGGCACTCGTATAGCCCTCCATCTTCCAGACCGCGACCTGCCGGAGAGTGTCGTCGCCGAGCCGGTCGAGGAGGTGGCGGCACTCGTCGGCAACGAGCGCGGCGAACTCCGGGCTCGGCCCGTCGGCGGCGACCACGCCGGGGTCCAGTTCCTGTGCCAGTCGGCCGCCGCCTCGCTTGAGCCGCCCCTCGCGGCGGGCGAGGTCGGCGGCCTTGCGCGCGCAGAGAACCAGGAGGACCTGCCACAGGTCGTCCCGGTCGTCGAGGCGGGGGAACCGCCCCGCCTCGGCCCCGCGGCAGAAGCTGTCGAACGCGGATAGTGCCACGTCCTCCTCGTCCGCGGCCCGCCGGGGGGCCTCGCGGAGGCGGCCCCGCGCGAGCCCGACGAGGCGTGCGAAATAGGTCGCGAACAGCGGGCCGGCCGCCTCCGGGTCACCGGCCCGGAGCCGGCCGATCCAGTGGGTCACGTCGTCGGCGGGCATGGGCGGCCCCGGCGGGAGGGTGCGGGTCGTCCCGGATGATACCAGATTGCGACTTTGATGTGACTTCCGTCGCCGCGCAGCGGGCGGACTTTCCGGGGGTAGTGGTGTGGTTGCAGCGCCGCCGTGGGTCGCGGCGCGCTTTCGCCGGGCGGCGTCGATGAGATTGTGACGCACGGCCTCGGCGGCTGCACCGCCGCCGCCGAAGACGCAGTGCCCGCGGTCGTCCCACCGGGCGTTGTCGCCCGGCCCGACGAGCCGGAGGTCGGCCTCGTGGACGAGGGCGGTGGCCTGGAGCGTCCTCCAAACCCCACCAATTCTTCCGCCGGCGGACACTTCGCGCGCCGCCGGGGTAGTTCTCGGGCAAGGGCAGCCGACGCGGCCGGCACCGCCCGAGGGCTTCACGTGGCCGATCACCTCATTCCCCTCCACCCGTCCGACATGACGCCCGGCGAGCGGGCCGTCGCGATCGCCGCGCTCCTCGCCGCCGGCCTCCTCCGTCACCTCGATCCGGTCGCCTTCCCACCCCCTTGTCAGTGCCACGAATTCGCAGAAACAAGTCAGCTGATTCGACGATGCCCGTGACACACGAGCCGTGGACGGCCGTCGCCCGAGAGCTTGTCCCATCGAGCGCCAGGTGCTGCACGCGGCAAGCGCGAAGCCCCACCCCTCGCGCACTCACCGTTTACTCACTTGCCTTCGGCCCACGTCGGCCGCGACAATCCCATCTCCGATCGTGCGTGTACGCACGAACCGCGCCGTGTCCGACCATGACCACCGGTCACGAACTCCCGATGGCCCTCCGGGCCGCGTACCTGGCCCTCCACCGCCGGTCCGAGGCCGCGTTCGCCCCGCTCGGCGTCACCGCCGACCAGTTCGTCCTCCTCGCCACCCTCGCCCGCGGCGGCCACGCCCTCACCCAGCGGCAACTCGCCCGCCGCATGGCCTCCGACCCCAGCACCGTGCGGGCCATGCTCGTCCTGCTGGAGCGCCGCGGGCTGGTCGGGCGGGACGCCCACCCGACCGACGCCCGCGCCCGCACGGTCGTGCTCACCGCCGCGGGGAAGCGGGCGTTCGCCCGACTCTGGGCGGCCGGCGAGCCGATCCGGGCCGGGATGCTCGCGGCGCTCACGCCGGGCGAGGCGGACGCCCTCGTCGGGCTCCTGGCCCGCGTCGCGGGGGCACTGACCCCCGAGGCCGACCGGGTTCCTCTCACCCCTTCCGAGGATGACGCATGAGTTACCGCACCGCGGGCCCGCTCGCGTGGGTCGTGCTGGCGGGCCTGGCCCTTCCGGCCCTGGGGCAGCAGCCCGCCCCGCCGGGGGCGCCCGGGCCGATCCCGGCGCCGCCGGCGGACTTCGACAAGAAGCGCGACGGCATCGAGCGCGGCCGGCTGGAGACGGTCGAGTACGACTCGGCGACCGTCGGGGTGAAGCGGAAGGCGACCGTGTACACGCCGCCGGGGTACACGAAGGACCGGAGGTACCCGGTCCTGTACCTGCTGCACGGCATCGGCGGCGACGAGAACGAGTGGCGCCGCGGCGGGGCGCCGGACGTGATCCTCGACAACCTCTACGCCGACGGGAAGGCCGCGCCCATGATCGTCGTCATGCCCAACGGGCGGGCGTCGAAGGACCTGACGGCGCGGGACCCGATCCCCAAGCAGTCGCCGGCGTTCGCCCTGTTCGAGAAGGAGCTCCTCGCCGACCTGATCCCGTTCGTCGAGAAGACCTACCCGGCGAAGTCCGACCGCGAGGCCCGCGCCATCGCCGGCCTGTCCATGGGCGGCGGCCAGTCGCTCAACTTCGGGCTCGGCAACCTCGACACCTTCGCCTGGGTCGGCGGGTTTTCGTCGGCCCCGAACACCCGGCCGGCCGCCGCCCTGGTCAAGGACCACGCCGAGGCGGCCCGGAAGCTGAAGCTCCTCTACGTCGCCTGCGGCGACAAGGACGGGCTGTTCCGCATCAGCGAGGGCGTCCACAAGATGCTCGACGAGAACAAGGTGCCGCACGTCTACCGCGTCATCCCCGGCGGCGGGCACGACTTCAAGGTGTGGCGGAGCGACCTGTACACCTTCGCCCGGCTCGTCTTCCGCGACCCGGCGCAGGACGGCAAGGCGCCCGCGAAGGCGGCCCCCGCCGGCGCCCCGGCCGACGACGGGAAGCCGGCGGCGACCACCGTCGGCCCCGCCGGCTACCCGCGGGTCCACGCCGACGGGCGGGTCACGTTCCGGCTGAAGGCGCCGGACGCCAGCAAGGTCCAGGTCTTCACGAACTACGGGCTGGGGGCCGGCGGACCGTGGGACATGACGAAGGGCGAAGGCGGGGTCTGGAGCCTGACGTCGCCGCCGGTCCTCCCGGGGCTCCACTACTACGAACTGATCGTGGACGGCGCCCGGGTCAACGACCCCGGGAGCGAGAGCTTCTTCGGCACCGGCAAGCCGACGAGCGCGGTCGAGGTCCCCGAGAAGGGCGTGGACTTCTACCACGCCAGGGACGTGCCCCACGGCGAAGTGCGCTCGCGGTGGTACCCGTCGAAGGTGACCGGGCAGACGCGGCACGTCGTGGTGTACACGCCCCCCGGCTACGACGCCGACACGCAGAAGCGCTACCCGGTGCTGTACCTCCAGCACGGCGGCGGCGAGGACGAGACCGGGTGGACCCGGCAGGGGAAGGCGAACTTCATCCTCGACAACCTGATCGCCGGGGGGAAGGCCGTGCCGATGATCGTGGTCATGGAGAAGGGGTACGCCGCGCGGGCGGGGGCCGCGGCCGAGCCGAAGGGGAAGGGGTTCAACTTCGGCGCCTTCGAGGACGTGGTCGTCAAGGAGTTGGTCCCGATGGTCGACGCGACCTACCGCACCGTCGCCGACCGCGACCACCGGGCCATCGCCGGGCTGTCGATGGGCGGGGCGCAGTCGATGCAGATTGGGCTGACGCACCTCGACACGTTCTCCGCCGTCGCGGCGTTCAGCGGGGCCGGCAAGGTCGATCCGAAGACGGGCTACGGCGGCGTGTTCGCCGACGCCGCGGCGTTCGACCAGAAGGTGAGCCTGCTGTACCTCCACTCGGGCACCAGCGGCCTCGACGCGGGGATCCACAAGGGCGCCAAGGCGCTCCACGACGGGCTCCAGCAGGCCGGGGCCAGGAACGTGGTGTTCCGCGACCTGCCGGGGCAGGGGCACGAGTGGCAGACGTGGCGGTACGCCCTGAACGACTTCGCCCCGCGGCTGTTCCGGCCGAAGAAGTGACCCGCCAGGCGCCGGGTCACCCCGGTAGCGTCCGCGACTCGGGCTTGGCGAGCGGGTGCTGGTCCTTGCGGCCGTCGGCGACGACCGCCACCCACTCGGCCAGCCGCCGGCCGAGCAGCCGGCAGGACTGCTGCACCTCGGCGTCCCGCGGTTCCTTGGCCGCGACCGCGCCGTAGTGGCAGGTGGTCATCGTGCCGGCGTAGTCGGTGACGCCGAACACCAGGAAGCCGAAGTTCATCAGGACCATCTGGAGGGACTGGCAGGCGATCTCGGCCCCGCCGCCCCACCCGCCGCTGGACGAGAAGGCACAGGCGACCTTCCCGTCCACCTTCCCCCAGTGGTCGAACATGGTCTCGTCCCAGAACCGCTTCATCCGCCACGACAGCACGCCCATGTTCGTCGGGCTGCCGACCGCGAGGCCGTCGCACCAGTACACGTCGTCCGGCGACGCGGCATCCACGTCGCGGACGCGGACCTCGGTCCCGGGGATCCGCCCGGCCCCCTCTGCGACGAGTCGGGCCATCGCCGCGGTGTTCCCGCCGGCCGAGTGGTACAGCACCAGCACTTTTCCCATCGACTCCCCCCGAACCGGTCCGGGCGTGATGGCACCCCAGGAGACAAGATAGAGGGGCCCGGTCGTCACCGCCCCGGGGGCGGCCAGGGCGATCGGCTCGACCGTCTTACGCGGGAGGCCCGCCAGGAGCCCCCGGCAGTACGGGGGGAAATGCTTGGCCGTTCGGCCCTGTTTGAAGCACCCGCGGTAGGTGCGGATTTCGGCCGCACCGCCGGTCGGTTCGGCGGTGGCCTCACCACCCGCCGAGCCCCAGCGCGGCGCGGAACTCGGCCAAGGCCCGGAAGTAGTCCTGCCGGGCGCCGATCTCGATTATTTCGGCGTCGAACGCCGCCTGCTCCCGCAAGGTGACCCGTAGCACGTCGCTGCGGCCGAGCCGCAGTTGCTCCCGCTCGGCCCGCGCAACCAGTCGCGCCAGCTCGACCCGCTGCCGGGCCTGGCGGTGGAACTCGTAGGCGCGGTCCAACGCCGACACGGCGTCCTGAACTTCGGCCCGCACCACGTCCTCCGCCTGCCGCAGTTGGGCCTCGATCTGGGCGAGCTGCGCGCCGGCCTGGATCTCCCGCCCGCGGGCGTCGCGCCGCTGGAGCGGTAGCTGCATCGCCACCCCGGCGTTCAGGGTCGTCCGGTCGAGTCCGTTCGGGCCGGACAGCGAGCTGGTGCCGTACCCCACGTCCTGTGCCGCGGCGACGACGGCGTTGACGGCCGGGAGCGTCTGGTTCGATGCCAGGCGCAGGTCCACGGCCGCCCGCTCGCGCTGGAGCCGGAGCCGCTGCGGCTCCGGGCGGTTGGCGAGGGCGGTTCGCAGCGCCTCCTCGAACCCGGCCGCGACCGGCTGTACCTCGGGGAACACCGGCAGCCGGTCCCGACCGGCGAGGGTCGGGCTCCCGGCCGGGTCGCGGAGAAACAGGGACAACTCGATGGTCGCCTGCTGGAACGCCCGCTGGGCCTGCACCATCAGGCCGTTGCGCAGGGCGATGTTCTGCTGGTTGTCCACCCGCTCGATGTTCGCCGCCGGCCCGGCCTCGACGCGCACCCGCAACTGCTCGTCGCGCTCGACCGCCAGCCGCACCAGCTCCTCGGCCACCTTGAGCCGGTGGCCGGCCCCGACCCAGGCCCAGTAGGTGCGGGCCGCGGCCCGCTGGAAGTCGAGCCGCTGGCGGTGGATCACCGGCTCGGCGATCTGGGTGTCGAGCCGGGCCTGCTGGATCGCCGCCCGGGGGCGGTCGATCTCGCGCCCCTGGAGGAGGGGGATGCTCACCCCGGCCCGGAACTCGCCGCCGTCGGCCGTCTTCTGGCCGAGGTTGTAGGTCGGGAAGGTGCCGTACCCGTTGCGGTACCCGGCGAACACCCCGAGCCCGGCCACCGGGATCCCCTGGCTGACGCCGAGGCCGCTGCGGAAGTTGTCGTACGTGGTCCCCTGCCCCTCGGCGGAGGCGGCGAGGTTCAGGTCGAACGCGCCCATCGCGGAGAGGAGCCGCCCGCCGGCCGCCACGCGCTCCTGCTCGACCGCCCGCAACAGCGGGTAGTGCTGCTCCACCGCGGTCAACACCTCGTCCAGCCCGAGCGGCCCGCCGGCGCTCGGCGGCGCGCCGGCGATCGGCGTGGCGTCCGTCGGCGGCGCGGGCGGTGCGGACTTCGGCGCGGGCTCGACCGGGCGCGGCGGCGGGAGGGCTGGCTGGGCGGCGAACTTGTCGGCCGGCTCGGCGTGCGCGGCCGGAACGACCCCCGGCCGCGCCGGGGCCGCCGTCGTTGCCCGCACCCCGGCCGGGGCCGCGGAGGCCCACGACGGGTCCGACGACACGGTGCGGCAGCCGGCCCCGGCGAGGACGGCGGCGAGGATTGCGGTCCGGGTCGGGGTCACTTCGTCTTCACCTTGGGCGGCTTGCTTTCGTCCTTGTCCGGCGGCTTGGGGGCGACCACCGGCGGGAACCCGTTCAACTGCCGCCACAACTCGTACCCGAGCGTGACGCGGTTCAGGAACACCCACCCGACGGCCTGGTTCCCCTGGCGCAGGTACAACCCTTCCGGCCAGCGGTCGCCGGCGAACAGTTCGTCCGGCTCGACGAGGATGCGGAACCGGCCGTTCCCGTCGTCCGTCGCGTCGATCTGGCGGACCCGGCCGCCGAACGTCCCGATCGCGACCGACGGCCAGCCGGCGAACTGGACGCCGGGCCACCCCTCGAACTGGAGCCGCACGTGCGGCCCCCGCCCGGTCTGCTCCATGTGCGCGGCGATGAGCGGGGCGTCCACCCCGTCCACCAGCAGCTCGACCACCCGGTCGGTGGCGTCGGGGACGATCACCGCCAGCTCGTCGCCCTCCTTGACGAACTGCCCGCCGGCCCCGGCGTTCGCGCTGATGCGGAAGATCACCCCGTCGGTCGGGGCCCGCACGAACCGGGCCTTGAACCGCTCGATCCGGTTCTCGATCTCCTGCAACTCCCGCTCGACCGAGAACCGGTTCTGCTCGGCCCGGTGGAGGTCGCGGTGGGCCAGGGCCACGGCCGACAGCCCCGTCGCCCCGGCCTGGAGGACGAGCGAGTCGGCCGTCAGTACCGCCGCCTCGGCCCGCTTCAGCTCGGCGTCGGCCCGGGTCACGTCGGTCAGCGCCCGGTCGGCCTTCGCCTTCGCGTCGTCCCGGCTCAGCTCCGACTCCAGCCCGCCGAACTGCTTGTCCCGGAACAGCCGGTCGAACATCTCGTACCGGCGCTTCTCGAAGGTCGCCGCAAACTCGTTGTTCTTCCGCGCCTGCCGGGACACGTCCACCAGCAGTGCCGCGGCGTCGCGGTTGGCCTTCGCGGCGGCGACGGCCGCGTCCATCGCCTGCTCCTGGGCCTTGACCGACCGCAGTTGCTCGGCCAGCTCGTCCGTCGCGGCGTCCTTGCGACTGAAGAGAAACTTCCGCTGCGCGTCCAGCCGCTCGGCCAGGCCGGGGTCGTTATCGTCAATATCGACAATCGGGTCGCCGGCCTTCACCTTCGATCCCTCGACGACGTACCACTTCTTCACCTGCCCGCCGACCAGGGCGGTGACCACCTGCTTCCGCTCGGTCGGCGCGAAGGCGACGATTTGCCCGCGGCCGCGGACCGTCTGCTGCCACGGCACGAACACCAGAACAAGCGGGGCGGCCACGAAGGTCAGGAGTAGGAGCCGGCCGACCCACCGGGCCGGCCGCGGGGTACGAGCCGCATCCAGGCTGGCGAACGGGACCGCCGGGGAGAACGCGGGCGCGGTCATACGTGGGCCTCCGATGTGGCTGCGCCGAGCGGAATCATCCGGTCGCACCGGCCGACCACCGCCGGGTTTGCCGTGGCGACCAGGAGTGTCCAGGGGGCGGCCCGGTCGAACAGGGCGGGGAGCACATCGGCCGAGTCGAATGCGTCGAGTGTGCCGTCGAGGAGGAGGAGCCGCGGCCGGGCGGCGATCGCCCGGGCGAGCGTCAGCCGCACCGCCTGGACGCCCGACAGCGGGGCGCCATTCGGGGTGAGGACGGTGTCGAACCCCTGCGGCAGCGCTTGCACGGTTTCGAGCAGGCCGACGGCCCGGAGCGCGTCGCGGACCGCGGCGGCCGTCAGGTCGGCCCGGCCGACCCGGAGGTTGTCGTTGATCGTCCCGGCGAAGAGTTCCGCCCCGCCGACCAACTCCACTTGCTCGCGCAGCCTGTCCGGGTCGAACACCCGCAGGTCGAGCCCGTCGAGCTCGACGACCCCGCGGTCCGGCTCCCGGAGCCCGGCGACGGTCTCGAACAGGAGCGTCTTGCCCGACCCCGGCGGGCCGAGCACCGCCACCCGCTCGCCGGCCGCGACCGCCCAGTCGGCGGGGATGGGAAGCCCCCGGCCGGACACCCGGTCCACCCCGCGGAGGTGGACGGCCATCGCCCCGCCGGGCGGCGGCGCCTCCCCGCCCTCCCGCTCCAGCGGCAGGTCGGTGAGGAGGCCGAGCTTCTCCGCCCCGGCGAGTAGGTCGTAGTACGTCTCGGCGTACTTCCCGAGCTTGGCGACCGAGCCGAGCACGACGGACACGATCAACTCGGCCGCGACGAGCTGGCCGAGGGTGAGCTGTTGGTTGATGACGAGGTAGCCGCCGAGGCCGAGGAGGGCGGTCCCGCCGACCGCCTGGAGCCCGAAGGCGAACAGGGTCTGCCGCCACACCACCCGGAAGTGGGCCTTGCGGGCCTTCAGGTACTCGGCCGCCAGCCGGTCGCCCTCGGCCGCCGCCAGCCGGGGGCCGCCGGCCAGCTTGATCGCCCGGTGGCGGTGGAGGAGTTCTTGCAGCCACGCGGCCACGTCGTACTTGGCGTGCGACTCGTGCAGGGCGGTCTTCACCCCGCCCCACCCGAGGCCGAGCACCAGGAACAGCACCAGCAGGATCAGCACCGCGTCGAACCCGAGCAGGAGCGGGTGGTAGAACGCGACCACCGTCAGCCCGACCACGGCCGTGACGACCAGGGCGACGCCGTCGAGCAGGAGGGTGGCCAGGGACTTCTGCACGTTCAGAATGTCGAAGAACCGGTTGGCCAGTTCCGGGCCGTACCGGCGGTCGAAGGCGTCGAGCCGGATGCGGGGGAGGCGGTAGGCATAGTCCGCGGCCACCCGCACGAACAGCCGCCGCTGGAGGCACTCGACCACGTACACCTGCATGGCCCGGACGGCGGCCGCCAGCCCGAGGCACCCGAACAGCACGAGCGCCAGCACAACTACCGGCCAGAGGAGTACGCCGAACGCCACGGTGTTGACCAGCGACTCGACGGCGATCGGCGTGGCCAGCGACAGCACAGCCACGGCGGCGGCGAACACCACGACGGTAGCCACGTCGCGCCGCTCGGGGCCGAGGAGGAGGGCCAGCCGGGCGTAGGGGCGGGCCGGGGCGTGGCCGTGCCCCACCTCGTGCGCCGCGGGGGGGTGCGAAGCGTGTTCACCCATGTCTCGGCTCACGTCGGGACAGTGACCGGGGGCGGTCACAACTCCACCGGCGACACCCGCCCGGTAGAGATATCGTAGACGCCGCCGGCCACGTCCAGCCTCCCGCCCCGGACCAACCGGGCGATCACCGGGGACGCCTCGCGGAGCACGTCCATCTGGTTGCGCACGTTCTCCCGGACGGCCGCCTCCACGTCCCCGCCGGCGGTGCGCACCGCCGGCCGGATGTGGTAGAATAGCGAGCTGATCGACCCAGGCACCGGCTCCGCCCTCACCGCCGCGGTCACCGCCCCGCACGCGGTGTGGCCGAGGACGAAGAGCACCTTCGCCCCCAACACCTCCGTGGCGAACTCCAGGCTGGCGGTCACCTCCGGGGTCGAGACGTTCCCGGCGATGCGGGTGACGAACAGGTCGCCGAACCCCTGGTCGAACACGATCTCGACCGGCACCCGGCTGTCCGCACACCCGAGGAAGGCGGCGAACGGCTTCTGGGCCGGTGCCACGGCGCGAAGACGACTCAGGTCGCGGTGCGGCGCGGCCGGCCGGCCGGCCGCGAACCGCTCGTTGCCGGCGTACAGCAGGGCCAGCGCTTCGGCCGGGCTCGGGTGGGTCATCGGTGCTCCGGGAAACGGAAATAGGCCGGAGAAGCGCTACCACCCGGTAGCGCTTCTCCGGCCTATGTCCTGCCCGGCGGGTCACGCCGGGAAGGCTGTCAGCTGTCGTCGGGCGACCGCGCGCGTGGCCGGCGGCCCGTGCCGCCCTCCCCCGCCCGATCGCGTCGAGATTATTAGCCGCCCGTTCGACCGCGGTCAAGATCCCGATCGTCGTTTTCGACCGGGTCGCTGGACAGGCTGAAGACGAGGACGGACTCACCGGTCCGGGTGCTAATGTCGGTGTGGAGGCTCAGCACGCGGACGCCGAGGATGCGTTGGACGGCCTGTTCCAGGAGCTCGCGGCCGTGCTCGATCAGCTCGACCCGGAGTTGCTTGATGAGGTCGCGGCCGCGGTGTGGGTCTTCGACCTGCGCGAGCCGCTGCTCGGCCGGGGTGAGCACCCCGCGGAGGCGGACCAGGGCCACGTCCTCGACCAGGAACGTCCGCACCTCCTGCGGCCCGCGGCCCATGTAGTCGCGCTTGAACCGGATGACCGCGGCACTGATTTCGGCCTCCAGTTCCCCCCGCGTTCGCACGCCGCCCCCACCGTCCCGGCCGGCACGCGGTTCGTGCCGGTTATGCTGCTGTTATACGGCGCTGCCTCAAGTCCCGTGGCGAACCGGATCTCGGTCCCGGAGCGGACGGAGGGCACGAGGTCGCGGGCGAGTTGGCTCCGCGGCACCCGGGAGGATGGTGCAGGCAGCGACGCAGGCCGCTTCGTGGGTGCTAATGGACGTGGGGAGGGCCGACAGGTACAGCCCCGCGCCCCTCCGTGCCTGCGCCGCCCGGCCCGCCGTCGTAGTGCCGGCCAACGGGGACGACCCGATGGGCGACGCCCGGCAGGCGGCGGGGACGGGGCAGCCGCCCGCTTGGCCGCGGCTGGTTTGTCGCCGGCTGTCGCGACCGCAGATTGACACTTTTCGCGCGACCGGGCAAGTACCACGTCCGGAGGCTCCCGCCAGACAGCCGCCGGCCGGTCCCGCCAAAGGTCGCTGAGGGCCACCGACACCTCGGAGGTGTCCCGTGACCACGGCCGACGCGGGCCGGCCGACGTACACCCCGTCGGCCGGCACCGCCCCGCCGAACACGTCGAGGTCGGTCGCGGCCGGCTCTCCGCCGCCGGCGAAGTCCTCGCCCGAGGTACAGCCAGAACCGTGCGGGCACCACCTCCGACCGCGGGAGACGTGACTGACTCGAGCAACTCATCGTGGGCAGCGGTCGCCGTTGCAGGTCGTCCCCGAGAGTGCCGGGCGCCGTTGGGTGCGAGCCGAGCGGCCGCGGCCGACTCCCTCCGCCGATGGCCGTCGGCCGAGTCCCCACCACAGGGCTTCCGTCACATTTTCTCCCGCGGCGGCGGGGCGGCCGGAGGCGGATACTTCGCCCGCTCGGCCCGCCACCGCGCCGCGTCGTCCGGCTTGTCCGTCGCGGTGTAGAAGTCGATCAGACGGTCGAGGGCCTCGGGGATTCGGGATTCCTCCCGCGGGTCCAGGAAGTACTCCCGCTGCTTCAGGCCCGCGTAGCCCTTCACCAGCAGCGGCTCGGCCTCGGCGTACTTCTTCTGACGCAGCAGAGCCTCCCCGAGCAGCGACTGGGTCTCGAAGGTCGGCCACTGGTTGGGCCAGTTCTTCTCCCGAATGGTCCCGCACTCCCGGAGCGGCGCTTCCGCGTCGGACCATTTCTTCTGCGCGAGGTAGGCGCGGCCGAGTAGGGCGAGCAGGTCGGCCTTGCTGTCGGCGACTTCGTCCTCGTCCTTCGCCGTCCGGAGGATTTCCAGTTGCTCGCGGCACGTGGTGACGACTTTGGCGTGCTCCCCCGCCACCGCGTAGACGTCGAGCAGTTGCTGCCTCACCCCTTCGTCCGTCGCGGCCCCCTCCTCGAGCACCGCGATCGCCTCCTTGTGGCGGCCCGTGTCCTTGTAGGCCAGCCCCAGCATCCCCATCGCGTGCGGCGCCTCCGGGTCCTGGTTCGCCTTCCGAATCTTCACCACGTCTTCCAGTAGGAGGATGGCTTTCCCGGCCTGGCCCGTCTGGTGGTAGAATCGGCCGAGTTCGTCCATGACCTGGACCGTGGCGGGGTCCTCGGGCCCGTGCCTGGTCCTGCTGACGGCGAGGAGCTCGACGAGGACCGGAATCGCCTCGTCCCGCTTCCCGGTCTGCAAGTGCTCCTGGGCCAGGGTTTCCAGAGCCGCGAATCCGTCCGCGTCCGCCTGGTCGAGCACGGCCTTGTGCTCGCCCGGCGGGACGAGTTTGAGGTAGAACGCGGCCGCGAACTCGTCCCTGGCCAGCCGCGCCGCCAGGTAGCCGGCCCGATACCGCGCCAGGTTCGGTTGCGATTGCAGTCGGCGTTCGGCGGCGTCCTCCGGGTCCGGCTGCAGCGGGAGCACTTCGGCGCGGCCTTGGAGGTGGCGGACGAAGTAGCGCCCGTCGGGGCTGGTCCGCTCGCAGAGGACCGTTCTGGGAACCGCTTCTCCCTTCAGTTCTTGACCCGAGCGCGCGTCCCACACCTTCGAGGCCTGGTCGAACCCCTCGGTGACGATCCGCGTTCCGTCGGTGGAGAAGGCACAGCGCTGGTGCGGGCCGGTCTGGAATTCGACGAGTTCCGCCCCGGTCCGGGCGTCCCACACCTTCACCGTCGGCTGGTTCCCGCCGCTGGCGATCCGGGCGCCGTCCGCACTGAACGCCAGGGAGATCTCGCCCCTCTCCCGCTTGCCCCCTTGCAGTTCGTGGAGGGTGCTTCCGGTTCGGGCGTCTGACAACCGGACCGTCCCGTCCTGACTGGCGGTCGCCACTCGCGTGCCGTCCGGGCTGAACGCCGCGGTCATGATGATGGACGAGCCCCCCGCCAGTTCGACCCCCGGCGCCCGCGTCGGCGCGTCCCACACCATGACCTCGCTCGGCTTGCCGTCGGTCCTGCGGGCGGAGGTGAGAAGCTGACGGCCGTCCGCGCGGAACGCGACGCTCGTCACGGCGCCGGTGTGGGACTTGAGTTCGGCGAGCGTCGTCCCGGTCCGCGCGTCCCACACCCGAACCGTGTGGTCCATGCTGCCGGTGACGACGCGCCTGCCGTCCGGGCTGAACGCGACGCTGGTCACGCCGCCCGTGTGACCTTTCAACTCGACGAGGGCCGCCCCGGTCGCCGCGTCCCGGACCGCCGCGGTCTTGTTGTTGTGGGCCGTGGCGATCCGGGTGCCGTCCGGGCTGAACGCCACGCCCAGCACCGAGGAGTTGACCTTGACGGTGACGAGGGCCTGGCCCGACTTGGCGTCCCAGACCTTCAACTCATCCCCGTGGCTGGTGGTGTGCCTCACGCCCCCGGTGACGACCTGGGCGGCGGTCGCATCCTCCCCCCCGAGCCGGGTGAGCAGCTCGTCGAGTGACAGGACGAGGCCCGGATCCTCGGCCAGCGAGCCGGCCTGGTCGAGCAGTTCGAGGCGGACCCGGCCGCCGCCGCCGCGCTTCTGGCGGTTGTTGTCGCTGGCGTGGTTGACCAGCACCCGGCGCATGGCCTCGGCGGCGGCGGCGAAGAAGTGCCCGCGGTCGTCCCACCGGGCGGCGTCGGCCGGGCCGACGAGCCGCAGGTACGCCTCGTGGACGAGTGCGGTCGGCGGGAGGGTGTGGTCCGGCGGCTCGGCGGCCATGCGGGCGGCCGCGAGCTTCCGCAACTCGTCGTACACGAGCGGCAGCAGGTCCGCGGCGGCCGCGCGGTCGCCGGCCGCCGCGGCATCGAGCAGGCGGGTCACGTCGGACATGCGGCCAGCATACCCGGCCCGACCGAGGACGCAACCTGGCGACGCACGCTCGGGATCGGCTCGGAGGTGGCTGCCGGGATCTCCTTCGCATTCCCGACGCTCGCGGCTTCGCCAACCGCCACAAGGTAGCGAGTGAGCGTCTCGAGCCGGGCTGCGCGGCGTCAGCTCCCGCGGAGGAGGGGCAACCGGTAGTAGGAAGCGCTGTCGGTAGGGCGGCCCGAACTGGTCGGGGTCGAGGCGAGCCGCTTCCGCGAACGCCGCCCGCCCGGCCGCGGCGTCGCCCGACTCCGCCAGCGCGAGCCCGAGAGCGGCGTGGGCGGGGGCGTGTCGGGGGTTCAAGCGGATCACCTCCCGGTACGCCGCGACGGCCCCGCGCACGTCCCCGGACGCCCGTAGCAACTCCGCAAGGCAGGCGTGGGCGGGGAGGAGGTCGGGGTTGGTGCGAACGGCCTGTCGGAAGGCCGCGACCGCCCCCGGCCCGTCCCCCGTCGCCGCCAGCGCGAGGCCCAGGTTGTAGTTGGCGAGCACGTTCCCCGGCTCGAGGCGGACGGCCGCCTTGTAGGCGCCGAGCGCCCCCGGCAGGTCACCCGCGGCCTTCAGTGCGATACCGAGGTTGTTGTAAGCCGGGACGTACTTCGGGTCGGTTCGGACCGCATCCCGGTATGCCGTGACGGCCCCTTCCAAATCACCCGAGGCCCGCAGCGCCAGGCCCAGGCTGTTGTGCGCGCGGGCGTAGTTGGGGTCGGTTCGGATCGCGTCTCGGTACGCGGCAACGGCCCCCGGCTGGTCCCCCGCGGCCTTCAGCGCCAGCCCCAGGTGGTGGTGAGCGTGCGCCTGGGCGGGGTCGAGGCGGATCGCCTCGCGGCACGCGGCGGTCGCGGCGGGCGTGTCGCCGGCCTCCCGGAGCGCGTTCCCGAGGTAGGAGTGCGCCGCGGCGAAGCCGGGGTCGATGCGAACGGCCTCGCGGTACGCGGCGACGGCCCCCGGTACGTCCCCCCGGTCGCGGAGCACGTGCCCCAGGTTGGATCGAACGGGCGCGTACCGCGGGTCGAGCCGGATGGCGACGTTGTAGGCGTCGGTCGCGCCGGGTAGGTCGCCGGCGGCGCGGCGGGCGTTACCCAGGTGCGAGTGGGCGATGGCATCCGTCGGGTCGAGCCGGACGGCCGCCGCGGCCGCCACGACCCCCGCCCGCGGGTCGCCCGACTCGCAGAGGGCGCTCGCCAGGTTCGTGTACGCCTCGACGTAGTCGGGCGTGAGCCGGATGGCCTCGCGGAACGCCGCGACGGCGCCGGCCAGGTCGCCCGCGTCCTGGAGGGCGTTGCCGAGGTTGTTGTGGCCGTGCGCGTAGCCGGGGTCGAGCCGGACGGCCGCCTGTAGCGCCGCGAGCGCCCCGGGCGCGTCCTTCGCGTCGCGCAGGGTGGTCCCGAGGTTGCAGAACGCGATGGCGAACTTCGGGTCGATGCGGATGGCCTGCTGGTAGGCGGTGATCGCCGCCGGGAACTTGCCCAGGTCGTGCAGGACGTTGCCGAGGTTGTTCCACGCGGAGACGCTGCGGGGGCGAACGGCCAGCGCGGCCCGGTACCAGCCCGCCCGGTCGGCCGTACGATCCGCCCGCCCGCCGGGCCGAGAGGCGGCCAGGTCCATGAGGACGTGGAAGTTGTTCGGCTGGCTCCGGTACACGGCGTCGAGGATCTGGTCTCGACGGGCCACGGGTACGGCGGGATCGCGCGCGAGCAGGAGGGCGAACCGGGCCGGCTGGCCCAGGGCCTCCGGGGCGCCCGCCAGTTCGACGAGCCGCGCCGCGTTCCCCTCCCGCCGGGCCGCGCGGACGGCGTTCCGGTACGCGTCCGGGTCGGCGGCCAGTAGCAGCGCCGCCACCCCGGCCGACGGCCGCGTCCAGAACCAGCTCTCCAGCGCCCGCAGGAGTTGCTCGCGCGTCGTGGCGCCGCGCACCCGGGCCACCGTCTCGTCCGACGGGGGCGACCCGGCGGCGAACCCGACCCGGCGGAACACGCCGGACCAGGCGGCGACCAGCCGGTCCGCGTCGGCGGGCTTCCCCGCGACGACCGCCCACTCCAGATCGTGGCCGGCGTCGAGCTCCCGGAGGAGGGCGAGTTCGGCGCGGAGGCGGGTGATGTTGCCGTTGGCGTCGCCCGCCCCCTGGGCGACCCGCTCCCCGGCCTGGGCGAGAAGTTCCTCCGCGCGGTCGGCGTCGCCCTGTCGTAACCGGTCCTCGCACCGCGCGAGGACGTCCTCGACCGCCGCGGCGTCGCGGGCCAGGCGCTCGCGCTCGGCCAGCTGCCGGAGCTCGTCCTGTCGCCGCCGGTCCGCGGCCTGCCGGTCCTGCCACCACGCCCCGAGGCCGACGACGGCGGCGAAGGCCACGACCGCAACCGCCAGCGCCGCCTGCACGCGCCGCTTCTTCCGCTGCTCGGCCGCGCGAGCGCCGGCGGCGGCGCGCTCGGCCTCGGCCTCGCGCAGCCGCCGCTCGACCCCCGCCCGGTAGGCGGCGACGGCGTCCGCGACGGCCTCCCCGTCGGCCGGGCGGTCGGCCGCGCGGGGGCTCAACAAGTGTTTGCAAAGCGCGACGAGGTCCGCGTCCGCGCCGCAGGCGTCGAGGCGGGCGAAGGCGGGCTCGACGTCGCCCCGCGCCGCCCGCACGACCGTGTCCTCCGCGGTGCCGCCCGCGAACGGCGGGTGCCCGGTGAGGACGTCGCAGAGGATGCCGCCGAGCGCGAACACGTCGATCGACGGGGTGGCGGGCTCCCCGCGGGCCTGCTCCGGGGCCATGTACGCCGGCGTTCCCAGCGCCACCCCCACCTCCGTCTCAACGGGGTCGTCGCGGTGCCGGTCGCGCCCGGCGCCCGGCCGCGGCTCGTCGTCCGCGCCCCCCACCTCCTTGGCGAGCCCCCAGTCCATGAGCTGGACCTCGCCGAACGCCCCGACCATGACGTTCGCCGGCTTCAGGTCGCGGTGGACCACCCCCTGCGAGTGGGCGAACCCGACCGCCTGCGCGACCTGCTCGAAGACCCGCACGAGCCGCGGCAGGTCGGCGGGGCGGTCGGCGCCCTTCAGCTCGGCGGCGAGGGTGCGGCCGCGGACGAACTTCATCGCCAGGAACGGGCCGCCGTCGGGGAGCGTGCCGAGCTCGTAAACGGGCGGGATTGCCGGGTGCGGCAGGCGCGCGGTGATCCGCGACTCCTGGACGAACCGCCGGGCCGCTTCGCCGGAGCAGTCGCCGGGGAGCAGCACCTTGACGGCCACGTCGCGCCCGAGCTTCGGGTCGCGGGCCGCGAGGACCAGCCCCATCCCGCCGCGGGCGATCTCGCGCCCGACTTCGTACCCCGGGATCCAGAGCCGCGCCCCCGCCGCGTCGTCGACCGGGCCGACAGAAGGGTTCATCACCCACGTCGGGAGGGCCGGCGGCGGCGTCTCGGGCGGGGGGACGGGGTGCGGGCGGACCGGCACCTCGATCTTGACCGTGCTCTCGGCGGGCATGTGGCGTTCCGACGGACCCGGTGCGACGGCCATCCCCTGGCCACCCGGCAGGAGTGTACGTCACGATCCGCCGGATGCCGTCGCCTGGTCGAAACCCGCGGCCTGCATGGGAATGGGGCTACCGGCCGACCGCCGCGACGCGGCCCTTCGGGCCGGCGGCCCAGCCCCCGCCGGCCGGGCCGAAGCCGACGCTGTTGTAGTTCTCGCGGTCGAGCCGCTCCCAGGCGTCGCCGTCGCGGGAGGCGTGGGCGCCGGACGTGCCCACCGCCACCCACCGTTCGCCGGCCCAGGCCACGGCCGAGCAGAACGGCAGCCGCTTGTCGAGCCGGGTCCACGTCCGGCCGCCGTCGCTCGTGGCCGCCACGGTCGCGCCGGTCTCGCCCGGCTTGCGGTAGTCGCCGCCGACGATCAGGCCGTGGTCCTTGTCCCGGAACGCGATCGAGAACGCGCCCGCGGACTCGACGCCGGCGGCGACCGGGGTGTCGCTCACGTCCCACGTCCGCCCGCGGTCCCGGCTGTGGAAGACGCGCGCCGTCTTCCCCCCGCCGGTGACGAACCAGGCGTCGGACTCGCCGCGGGCCACGAGGCACGTGTTGCTGGCTGCGAACGCCGCCTCGCCGGGCAGCGCCGGCGGCAACACCCGCGGCGCAAGCGGCGCCCACGTCGCGCCGCCGTCGCTGGTGGCGATCAGCTGGAAGCGGCCGTCGATTGGGTCGCCGAGCGCCAGACCCGCTTTCTCGTCCCAGAACGCGATGGCGTCGAAGAACGCGGCCGGGTTCGCCGCCTTGAACTGCATCGCCCACGACTTCCCGCCGTCGGTCGTCTTGTACACGCGCGAGGCGTCGCCGGGGCCGGCGCTGAGGAGGTACGCCGTGTCCGCACCGAAGGCCCGGACGGCGCGGAAGTCGAGCGCGGCAGCGCCGCGCACGGTCCCGACGGCCCAGGTCTTTCCCCCGTCGGTCGTGCGGGCGAAGGTGCCGGCGGTCCCGCTCACCCACGCCACGTCCGGGCCGACGACCCACAGCCCGCGGAAGTCCGCCTTCGTGTCCACGGCCTGCGCCCGCCACTGACCGAGGGCGACGGGCGCGGCGAGGCCGCACATCATGGCGGCGACAGGGACGTACTTCATGGCGGCTCCTCTGGTGACGAAGTCACTTTATCGTCGACGCCGGCGTGGGCCGCGTCGCATACCACCCCGCCCCTCGAAGTTGCGACACCCCCCTCCGATTCCTCCTCGTCCCGCTGATCGCCGGGTGCCGGGCCGGGGCGGCGCTGGACCAGTGGGTGACGGGCAACTCCTTGGCGACCGGCGCCAGACACGCCGACTCGACGACCCAAGCTCGCCGGAGGGGCGGGAATCACCTGGGGACGTCCCGGGCGCGGGTCGTCGGCCAGGATCCTCCTCACCCCGCCGTCTCGGTAGCGACGGCAGACGCGCCAGGTGGTCGTCCGGTCGCACGCCAGGTGGCGGGCGATGTTGCCGACCCGCTCCCCGGCGGCAACGGCCAGGACGATCCGTGCGCGCTGGACCTGGAAGCGGGCCGGGCGACGGTCGTGTGCGATGGACTCCGGGAAAGGAGCATCCGCTTCCGGGACCCGAACGGAAGATTTCTCGACACCCGGCGGCGTGTCCGAGATCGTGCCGTAGAATCCCTCCGGTATCGCCGTGTCGCCCCATCACAAAGCGCGCCCCATAATGCATACCCTACCGGCCGCCCCGGCGGCCGCCGTCCGCGTACCACCGGCGTGGTACCGGGTGACCCGCGTCGGGCTGTCACTGGCTCCCCTCATCCTCGTTCACCTCTCCCTGATCGGGCTGGCGTTCGTCCCGGTGACCCTCACCGCGCTCGTCCTCGTGGTCGTGATGACCCGGGTGAGCGGGCTGGGGATCACGGTCGGGTACCACCGCGGGTTAGCCCACCACGCGTACAAGACGTCCCGGTGGTTCCAGTTCCTCCTCGCGGCCGCCGGGTGTACGGCCCTCCAGAAGGGGCCGCTGTGGTGGGTCGTTCACCACCGCCAGCACCACACGCACTCGGACACCCCCGACGACGTCCACTCGCCGGTCGTCGACGGGTTCTGGTACGGGCACTGCGGGTGGCTGTTCACACGCGACCTGATGCGGCCCGACCACGCCACGGTCCGGGATTTGACCCGCTACCCCGAGTTGGTGTGGCTGGACCGACTGTGGATGATCCCCGGGGTGCTCGCCGCCTGCGCGTGCTACCTCGTGGACGGGTGGGCCGGCCTTCTCTGGGGGTACGGCCTGAGCACAGTCCTGATCTTCCAGGTGACGTTCGCGGTCAACTCGGTCGGGCACCGGTGGGGGCCGCAACGGTTCGCCACCGGGGAGGGGAGCCGGAACAACGCCGTACTCGGGGTGCTGGCGATGGGGGACGGGTGGCACAACAACCACCACAAGTGCCCCACGTCGGCCCGGCACGGGTTCGCGTGGTACGAGTTCGACATGGCCTACCTGGCGATCCGCGTGCTCCGTCGCTTCGGTCTGGTGTGGGGCGTCCGCCAACCTCCGGCGGCGGTCATGGCGGCGGCCTGGGGGACGCCGGCGTAGGCCACGGGTCGAGCGCCGGCGTCCGGTCCGGCTCGACCGTTGCAGCGGCTCGTGCGACGGGTTCTCCTCACCCGGAGGCGGTGTGAACTGGATCAGCGTGGAAGACCGGTTGCCCGAACTACCCGCCAACCCGGCCGACCGGGCGGTCGGCGTGGTGGTGCTTGTCGCGAGCGCGGACGGCCGGGTGCTCGCGGCCCGGTGGGTCGACCCACCTCAGTTCGGTCGCCACCCGCGGCCTCCCCGGTGGGAGGAGTACGACGGGTCGCGGCTGTTCCGTCCGGTCGTCACCCACTGGATGCCGCTCCCGCCTCACCCCGTCGGTTCGGCGGACCGGGTTGGCGGGAAGGAGTTCGTGCGGCCGAGCTGGACGGGCCGGTGGTAGGCCGGCCGCTCGTCGGGGGTGCGAACGACGGCGATGTGGGGTCTTACTGGCTCGGCACCACTTTTCGCACGGCCGATTCCGGGAACACTTCCTCCCGCCGCGCGACGACCAGCCAGCCGGCCTCGGCGTCCCGGTAGGACCACGCGCACGTGACCGAACCGCGTTCCACGGCCGTCACCTGCATGTCCGGGCCGCCGGCGATCAGCACGACCGAATCGCCGACGTGGACCTGCGGCATTGCTCCTCCCCAGGACGCAGTTGAGACGTGCACGCCGCCACCGAGTTACGAGACGGGCGCGGGGTCGCGGCGGGACGACCAGTATACGGTGGCGGTTCCATCACCGCCGTTATTGCGTGGCGCGCAGACACTTCGCCCCATGTGAGCGGTCGAGGAAATCGGAGTGATTCTTGGCGCCGCTGTATCTTTCCCCCTCCCGCCGCCGGATAATGATGTTTTGCCCTCCGGAACCACCGGGGGTCAGGGGGATCGAATGCGGAAGCGCGTAGCGAACGAATCGTGGGTCATCTACCAAACGATCAACAAGGGCGTCGTCACCGGCCCGAACTCGGTCTGCGAGCAGACCGAGTGGGAGGAGTTGGAGCGCTCCCGCCCGGGCTCCCAGTCGCTGGTCCAGCAGGGGATCTCGAGCGAAGGGGTGGCCGAGCGGCTGGCCCGTGGCACCTCGGGCGACCCGGTCCCGCGCGGCTCCAAGATGCGCTGACCGCGGCGAGTCTGCCGGAACCAAGTGGCTCGACGCCCGCGGGTCGAGACAGGTCACGCCGGCGGTTCATCCGGCCCCCCACACACGATCGGAAGACATGCACGACGGCCCCGTTCGGTTGGGGGTGGTCGGTTGTGGCGGGTTCGGGCTCTTCGCGCTCCAGCACTTCACCCAGGTGCCCGGCGTCGTCCTCGTCGGGATGGCCGGCACCCACCGCCCCGCGTCCCTAGCCGCCGCCGCCCGGTTCGGGGTCGAGAACGTCGACGACTCCGGCGACCTCCTCCGGCGCCCCGACGTGGACGTGGTGTACATCGCCACGCCGCCGTTCCTTCACTTCGACCAGGCGATGGCCGCGCTGGCGGCCGGGAAGCACGTCATCGTCGAGAAGCCGTTAGCGCTGACCGTTGCGCAGGCCGACGAGCTGGTCGCCGAGGCCCGCCGCCGGGACCGGTTGCTCGTCGCCAACCTCATGCAGCGCTACAACCCGCTGTTCGGCGCCGTCCACCGTCTGGTCGAGACCCGTGTGCTGGGCGAGTTCCTGCACGGGTCGTTCGAGAACTACGCCTCGGACGAGAACTTGCCGCATGCCCACTGGTTCTGGGATCGTGCGAAGAGCGGCGGCATCTTCGTCGAGCACGGGGTGCACTTCTTCGACCTGTTCGCCGGATGGTTCGGGCCGGGGTGTGTCGAAGCGGCACAGGTGGGTGTGCGGCCGGGAACCACGATCGAGGAGCACGTCCACGCCACGGTCCGGTACGGCGACGCGGCCCTCGTCAACTTTTACCACGGCTTCCACCAGGCCGGGCGGATGGACCGCCAGGAACTCCGGCTCGTGTTCGAGCGCGGCGACGTGACGCTCTTCGACTGGGTGCCGACCCGGACGCGGGTTCACGCCCTGGTGGACGAGCGGCAGACGCGGGAACTGTGCGACCTGTTCCCGGGTGCCCGGCTCGACGTGGCCGCGTCCTACGGCGGCACCGACCGCGCCTGCCGCGGCCGGGGGAAGCCGATCGACGCCTACCAGGTCATCGACCTGTCGTGCGGCGACGGCACGGCGAAGTCGCCGCTCTACGGCCGACTGCTCCGCGCGATGATGCAGGATCAGGTGAGCTGGATTCGCGACCGGGATCACCGGCGGGTCGTGACCGAGGTGAACGGTCGCGAGTCGCTGGCGAGGGCGTGTGAGGCCGACGCTCTGGCGCACGTTTTGCGTGTGGCTCCGTAATCACCGAGCCACGCCGGTCATCGAGTACGACTTCCGAAAAGGGTCCGGCTGCGGGCGTCGCAGCCGACGCTCGGAATTCGAGATTCCCCGTCCGCGGCCCCGCGGTCGGTGGCTTGCAGACCGTCCTTGAACGGCGAAAGCGAGTGGAGGATCGAATCATGGCGACACGGCACGAGACCGAGACGGGTCCGCACCTGCTGGTGGTCATCGACCACCAGGAAGCCCGGGTCTACCGCACGGAGGTTCGGGGGGCCGTCCCCGAGCGCATCGCCCCCTACGACCCGCACGGGCACGGCCGGCACCTGCACTCCGCCAACGAGTGGACCGACGGCAAGCGGCCGGCCGAGCGGCGGAGCTACCACGAGGCCGTCGCCAAGGCGTTACAGGGGGCCGATCAGATCCTGCTGTTCGGCAGCGGGACCGGGCGGAGCAGCGCGATGGACCAGTTGCTCGCCGACCTGAAGGACCACCACGCCGACGTCGCCGGCAATGTCATCGGCTCGGTCGTCGTGGACGCCCACCACACGTCCGAGAACGCGCTACTCGCCCGCGCCCGGGAATTCTACGCCGAGTACAACCGCAAGTGACGCGAACCGTGCAGCGGCTCTTGACGCGGCTGTTGCTCCGGCCCGAAGACGTGCCCGCGTCGAGCGCCGACTTCGAGGTCGTCGGCGCCTTCAACCCCGGCGCCGTCCGGGTGGACGATGAAGTCGTGCTGCTGGTGCGCGTGGCCGAGCGGCCGCGGGAACGGCGGCCGGGCTTCACCGGCCTCCCCCGCTGGGATGTCGCGGCCGGGCTGACAATCGACTGGGTTCCCGATGACGAGTTGATCGTCGTGGACCCGCGCGTGGTCCGCCGCAAGGCCGACGGGCTGGTGCGGCTCACCTTCACGTCACACCTGCGCGTCGTCCACTGCGGGGACGGGACGGGAGTGCGGGAGGTCACGGGCGTCACCTTCCGCCCGCAGGGGGAGGCGGAGGAGTTTGGGGTGGAGGACCCGCGGATCACCCCGCTGAACGGCCGCTTCTACTTCACCTACGTCGCCGTGTCACGGCACGGCCCGGCGACGGCGCTGGCGAGCACGTCCGACTTCCGCACCTTCGACCGGCACGGCATCGCCTTCTGCCCCGAGAACAAGGACGTGGTGCTGTTCCCGGAAATGATCGGCGGCGGCTACGCCGCGCTGCACCGGCCGGTGTGCGGCACGCCGTTCACCCGACCGGAGATGTGGGTGGCTCGCTCGCCGGACCTGCTTCACTGGGGCGCCCACGTCCCGCTGTCGCTCGCGGGCGGCGAGTGGCAGTCCGGCCGGGTCGGGGCGGGCCCGCCGCCGCTCCGCGTCCCCGAGGGGTGGCTGGCAATCTACCACGGAAACCGCCACCCGACACGGCCTGGGGACGTCGGGGAATATTTTGGCGGCCTGCTCCTGCTCGACGCGACCGACCCGACGCGGGTGCTGCGGCGGACCGCCGAGCCGTTCATGCGGCCCGAGGCAGAGTTCGAGGTGACCGGCTTCGTGCCGAACGTGGTCTTCCCGACGGGGGTGGTCGAAAACGGGGAGGCGTTGCTCGTGTACTACGGGGCCGCCGACGCGGCCACCGCAGTCGCGGCGTTCTCGCGGCGGGAATTGGTGGCGGCGATGACGGGTTTATCCATGACGGGGCGCAGTTGAACCTGGCGAGCCGGGAGCGTGAGCGACCGGAGCCTGATGAGATGCGTGCCACTCCGGTCGCTCACGCTCCCGGCTCGCCAGTTACAACCCCGGCTCGCCAGCTTGATCGCACATCTTCGTGTTGCACGCGGGTCGCGCAGATTTACACTTTCGCCATGCGCTTCTGGCTCCTCACCAACACCACTTATGGCACCCGGCTCCCGGGCGACGCCCGCGGGTCGGTCACGTCCGTGCGCGACCTCCGCGCTGACGAAGCACCCTCCGGGGTCCGCCGCGAGCACGACCTGCCCGGCGAGCCCTGTGAAGAAGCGATCCCCGGCCTGTACCGGAGTGCGCTGGAGCGGATGACCGGGCCGACGATCCTCCTCGACCTCACGCACGCGGAAGTGCTGCTCGCGCAGTTCCAGGAAACTGCCGCGTACCGCCAGTGGGTACTCCACGCCGTCGCAATCATGGTCAACCACTTCCACGTCGTCGTCCAGGTTCCCGACGACCCCGACCCGCGCAAGATCCTGGCCGACTTCAAGGCCTACGGAACCCGCGCCCTCAACCGCCGGTACGGCACCCCGCCGTCGGAGACCTGGTGGACGACGAACGGTTCGAAGCGGAAGCTGAGGGACGACGAAGCCCTCGCCGCCGCCACCCGCTACGTCCTCTTCAAGCAACCCGATCCGCTCGTCGTCTGGTCGCCCGAGTCTGATGTGCCTGGCGAGCCCGGAGCTGGCGAGCCGGGAGCGTGAGCGACCGGAGTCTAACGCGGGTCGAGATGCGTTGGACTCCGGTCGCTCACGCTCCCGGCTCGCCAGGTGCAACACGCGCCCGCTGCTCACACCCGCGTCATGGCGTTCAGCACGTCGTCGAGGGGGACGGTGGCGAAGCTGCTGGCGTAGTCCGACATGGCGTAGGGGATGACCAGGTCGCGGCCGTGGACCAGGCCGCCGCAGCTGTACACCACGTTCGGCACGTACCCCTCGCGCTCGTTCGCGTCCGGTTCCAGCAGCGGCGCCGCGAGCCGGCCGATCAGGCGGGACGGGTCGTCCCGGTCCAGCAGGAACGCCCCCATCGCGTACCGCCGCATCGGCCCGACCCCGTGGGTCAGCACCAGCCACCCCGCCGCCGTCTCGATCGGCGACCCGCAGTTGCCGAGTTGGATGTACTCCCACGGGTACGTCGGCCGCGCGACCAACTCCTTTGCGTACCAGAAGTGCGGCTGGTCCGAGTACATCAGGTAGACGTTCTCGTTGTCCTGCCGGCTCAGCATCGCGTACAGCCCGTTCACCATCCGCGGGAACAGGGCGAACCCCTTGTTCTTCACCTCCGGGCCGTTCAGCGTCCCCACCTTGAAGTGGAGGAAGTCTTCCGTCTCGAGCATCTGGGGCAGCGTCACCCGGCCGTCGTAGGCGGTGTACGTGGCGTAGTAGCAGACGCGGCCGTCGTCGTGCGTGAACCGCACGAACCGGGCGTCCTCGATCCCGTTCGTCTCGGTCGGCGACGACGGGAAGATGATCCGCTCCGACACGTTCAACGCCGGGTCGAACCGGATTTCGTAGTTGGCCTTCGCCAGCACGAGCATGGTGTGGGCGATCGGCTCGAACTCGCGCTGTCGGGTGCGGTGGCTCTTCAGCACGGCCTTCAGCGTGCGGTCCAGGTCGGCGAGGGTGAAGTGGTCGCCGAGCGAGGCGACGGTCTGCTCGGTCAGCGGGCCGTTGATCCCGAGCTCGCTCAGCTTGCGCTGGAACAGCGCCTTCTCGTACAGGGCGTTCGGCACCACCTCCGGCGCCTGGACGTACCGGGTCGGCTCGTCGATGCGGATGCGGCTCTCGGCGTCGATCACGCCCGACCGGAAGGTGATCGACGAGATGTGCCCCTCGCCGGTCGCCCGGAGGCTCACGACGAACCGCCGCGCCCCTTCCGGGAGGCCGGACTGGTCGGGGTGCCAGACCATCGACGGGTTGAACAGGGCGGCCGACTCGAGCGCGTACTCCGAGGTGAAGTACGAGCCGATGAGCAGCCGGCGGGCCTCGCTCACCGGCTGGTCGGTCAGCAGGTGCTTGCGGACCTGCTCGAACCGGCCCAGGAAGAACTCGCGGGTGCGCTGGTGCCGCGCGCGGAAGTCCCGCATCACGGTTTCGAGTTGCCCCGCGACCTCCGCCTCGGACAGGGACGCGACGCGGGCGATGATCCGCTCGACCCGGGCCTCGTTCGGGATCTCGAACGGCCGGATCACGACGCGGGAGTTCGTCGGCTTGAGGACGATCCCCGTACGCTTGACGTCCATGTTTGGGCTTCGCCGACCTCGCTGGGGAAGAACCGCCGTCCGTCCGTGGACCGCGGCAGACTACCGTGCCTGGCGGAACGCCGCCAGTGAGCTTTCGAGCAGACACATCTCGGCGAGCGACAGGAGGAAGGCGAGGGTCGATTCGGCCCCCTGGTTCCGGTTCACCCGGTCCTCCTGAAGGCCGTCGAAGCACCCGCCGGTAGTGGGGTCGTACAGCTCCTGGCCGAGGTCGTTACGGCCGAGGAACCACTCGAACGCCGACCGGGCCTCCTTCACCCACCCGGCGTCCTGGGTCGCGCGGTACGCCTCCAGGCAGGCCGACACCGTCGCGTTCGCCTCGACCGGCTGCTGGTCGTACCGGGCGCACGGCCCGCCCTTGCGGTAGAACCCGTTGCTGCCGACCGCCCGGAAGTGCTCCTGCGGGGCCGTCTGAACGGTGACCAGCCAGCGGAGCGACTGGAGCCCGACCTCCAGCGCGCGGGCGTTCCCGCTCTCACGGCCGGCGGTGATGAGCGCCTGCGGCAGGCGGGCGATGTCGTAGCTGAGGATCTCCTCGTACCACGGCCAGTCGGGGGTGGTGGTCCGGTCGTAGATGTCGATCAGGCGGGCGACCAGGGTGTCGCGGACCTGGGTGATGAGCCGGTCGCCGCCGAACCGGCGGAGGTACTCCCGGATGCCCAGCAGGGCGAACGCCCAGGCGCGGGGCGAGGTGGTGTCCAGCACGGCCGGCAGGGCCAGCTCGAAGTGCGACGCCGCCCACGCGGGGATGTCGCGCCGCCGGGACCGGCCCACACAGGTGCCTAGAGCCCACAGCGCGCGGCCGTGCGAGTCCTCCGACCCGACCTCCTCCAGCCAGCGGCGGTCGAACCCCAGGAAGTTGCGGAACCGCTTCGCCTCCGGGTTGAACGCGGCCTGGAGGAAGGCGGCGTACCGCGTGGCCAGCCGGTCGAGCTCCGGCCCGGTCTGGCCCAGTTCGTCGAGGTAGACCGTCAGGAGGAGGGCCCGGGCGTTGTCGTCGGTGCAGTACCCCTCGACGAAGTTCGGGATGGTGTGGGTGGCGTGCTGGAGCATGCCGGTCGCGTCGGTCATCCGCAGCAGATGGTCGAGCCGCCAGTCGGGCAGGTCGGCCTGCTGTTCGGCGAGGGTGCGGACGGCCAGCGGCTTGTGCGGCTGGTCCTGGCGGCCGAGCCGCGCCCGCTGGAACGCCTCCATGTACCGGTCGGCGGAGCGCGGCCAGATCATGTCGCGGCCCAGCCGGTACGCCTCCGCGCACATCGCCGCCCGCCGCGGCTCGTCGCCGAGCAGCCCGCCGATCTCCCGCGCCAGCGCCGCCGCGTCGGCGAACGGCACGAGCACGCCGCGGCCGTCGGCCAGCAACTCCTCGGCGTGCCAGTACGGGGTCGAGACGATCGCCTTGCCGCACCCGAACGAGTACGCCAGCGTGCCCGACGTGATCTGCGCCGGGTTCAGGTACGGGGTGACGTACACGTCCGCCGCCCGGATGAACTCGGTCAACTCCTTCAGTTCCACGAACCGGTTGTAGAAGATGACGTGCTTCTCGATGCCGAGCGTCCGGGCCAGCCGCTCCAGGCTCAGCCGGTACCGCTCGCCCTGCTGGCGGACGAGGTCCGGGTGGGTCGCCCCGAGGACGATGTAGACGAACGACGGGAACCGCTTCAGGATCTCGGGCACGGCCCGGAGGACGTACTCGATCCCCTTGTTCGGCGACAGGAGCCCGAACGTCAGCCCCACCAGCCGGCCCGCCACGTCGTACTGCTCCTTGTACGGGTTCGGGTCCACGAACGGCGTGTCGGGGATGCCGTGGGCGATCACGTCGATCTTGTCGGCGGGGACGGAGTAGATGTCCTGGAGGAACCTGCGGGCGAGTTCGGTCATCACCACGACCCGGGCGGACAGGGCGGCCAGGTCGGTCAGCACGCGGAGCTGGTCGTCGTTCGGCTCGCGCAGGACGGTGTGGAAGGTGGTGACGACGGGCATGCGGAGGTCGCGCACCAGCCCGAGGATGTGGCCCCCGGCGGTGCCGCCGTAGATGCCGTACTCGTGCTGGAGGCACACCACGTCGGTGTTGGCGAAGTTCAGGAAGTCGGCGGCCCGGCGGTAGCCCTCCAGGTCGGGGGCGTCGATCTCGAACCGGACCTCGGGCGGGTAGTCGTACCCGTCGGGGCGGTCGTTGACGGGGACGACGAAGCACTCGGCGTCCGGGAACCGGGCGGCCACCGAGGTACACATGTCGTGGGTGAAGGTGGCGATCCCGCACTTCCGGGGGAGGTAGTCGCCGACGAACGCGATCTTGCGGATGTCCGAGGGGCGCATGGCGGAGAGTTCCGTGTGGTCCGACCCGGGCGGCCCTGCGCAACGGGCTTGATGACGGATCACGCCACCCCCACGCACCACCCCTTACCATACGCGCCGCCCGCGCGCCCGGCCGAACGCGGCACGGAGCAGACGGCCCGGGAGCCGAGCGGGCCGCCGCCGGCACCGCCCGGATCGCAGGCGCCGGTTCGTCCGGGCTCACCCCGGCGCTCACCAGCACCGGCATCCGCGCCCGCCGCGTGGCCCCTTGCTCCTGCCGGTCGTAATCTCGTCCGACTCGTTGGCTCCGTGTATGCTGGATCGCGACGCCACCGTTGCCCGGCCCCGCGGCCGCGGCAGCCCGGCGCGTATCCCTCCGGGCGGGCACGGTGATCCCGACTCCGATCCGCGGCGGTACGTCGGCACGCCCACGGACGGCGACAAGGTTATCCACATGAAACGGCGGGAGAGCCTCGGGCCGCTCCTCCTGGGTGGGTTGGCCGCGCTGGCCGCGGGCGGGCCGGGCTGCGCCGGGGGCGGGCCACGCCCCACGCCGGCCGGGCCGGCGGTGGCCCGCCACGTCAAGGTCTACGCCGAGGCGGGGCGGTTCGGCGGCTGGCCGGCGAACCACGGGCTGTGGGCCTGGGGCGACGAGATCCTCGTCGGGTTCAGCGCCGGGTACGCCCGCGACAACGGCCCCGGCCGGCACGCCATCGACCACGGCCGGCCCGAGGAGCACCTGCTCGCCCGCAGCAAGGACGGCGGCGCGACCTGGGCGGTCGAGAACCCGGCCGCCGGCGGCGCCCTCGTCCCGGCCGGCAAGGCCCTGCACGGCGTCCCCCCGCCGGGCGTCGAGGAGAGGCCGTGGCGGGACTGCCCCGGCGGGATCGACTTCACCCACCCGGGCTTCGCCCTGACCGCCCGGATGACCAACACCGGGTCCGGGCCGTCCCGGTTCTACTACTCAACCGACCGCGGCAAGACCTGGGACGGCCCGTTCCGGCTGCCGCTGTTCGGCCGGATGGGAGTGGCCGCCCGGACCGACTACCTGGTGGCCGGGAAGAGCGAGTGTCTGCTGTTCCTGACGGCGGCGAAGGCGGACGGGCGGGAGGGGCGGGCGTTTTGCGCCCGGACGGCTGACGGGGGCAGGACATGGGAGTTCGTCGGGTGGATCGGGGCCGAGCCGGCCGGGTACGCGATCATGCCGTCCACCGTCCGGCTCGGACCCGACCGGCTGCTCACCGCCGTCCGCTGCCGGGAGGGCGAGCGAAACTGGATCGACACCTACCGATCGGAGGACGGGGGCAAGACGTGGGTGCTGGACCAACCGGCAGCCGTCCCCGACACCGGGGAGGGGAACCCGGCCAGCATGGTCCGGCTGCGGGACGGGCGGGTGTGCCTGACGTATGGCCACCGCGCCGAGCCGTTCGGCGTCCGCGCCCGGCTGAGCCGGGACGACGGCCGGACGTGGGGCCCGGAGGTCGCACTGCGGTCGGACGGCGGGGGCCGTGACGTCGGCTACCCGCGGAGCGTGCAGCGGCCGGACGGGAAGGTGGTCACGGTGTACTACTTCCATGACACACCGGCCGGGGACCGGTACATTGCGGCCACGATCTGGGATCCGGGCGACGGCACAAGGTGAGCATCACTGCCCCCCGGGCCACCGCCCGGTCGCCCGTGGCACCACATCCAGGTTGTGCCGGGCCGGCCCGCGCCACGGTCACCGACGCCCGCCAGGGGTCAACGGGCGTCCCAGTCCGATTTGCTGATCACACAGCGGAACCTGAGGTGCGACACGCCCCTGTCGAACGGCGTTGCCAATATTGGATGGTCAGACTTGCGGGTTGTGCAGACCGCTCAAGTGGCGCAATTCACCCAACCGATATTCCTGCTGTGATCCCACTGTTCGGGAGAGGGCCATGACACGGACGTGCCGGCTCGGGCTCGGCGTTGCGGTGCTCCTCGCGGCCTCTCCCACCGCGGCGAACGCCCAGCCGGGGCGTACCTGTCCGGGGCCGGGGCCACCCACGCCGGCATGGCCGGCGTCTCGACCGCGACGCCGATCGACGCCATCGGGGCGCTGTACTGGAACCCCGCCGCCATCGGCCGGCTCGGGCGGAACGAGACCTCGATCGGCGGGGCGTTCATCTACCCGGACATCTCGGTCACGTCGAGCCTCCCGGCCCCGCTCCAAGGCGGGTCCGTGTCCGGCCGCACCCGGAGCGACAACGGGTTCCCCCTCGTCCCGAGCCTGGGAGTCGTGTCCAAGCTGGACGACGAGAGCCCGCTCACGTTCGGCCTCGGCCTGCTCGCGCTCGGCGGCGGCGGGGTGAACTTCCCGGGCGACGCGGGGAACCCGGTCCTGGCCCCGACCGGCCCGTTCGGGCAGTTCGTCATCGGGCCGGTCTTCTCGAACATGCAGTTCCTGCAGTTGGCCCCGACCGTGTCGTACCAGGTGAGTGACGACCTGGGCGTCGTGTACCGCGCCCGCGACGGGCGCCTCGGTCGTGACGTGGCGCTCAAGCTGATCCACGCCGGGCGGTACGCCACCCCGGCCGAGCGGGCGCGGTTTCGGGTCGAGGCCGAGGCCGCCGCCCGGCTGTCCCACCCGGGCATCGTCCGCGTGTTCGAGGTCGGCGAGCACGACGGGCTGCCGTTCCTCGCGGCCGAGTACTGCGCCGGCGGCACCCTCGCCGACCGGCTAGCTACCGGGGCCCTCGCGCCCGCGGAGGCCGCCGCGGTGGTGGCCGCGCTCGCCGACGCCGTCCAGGCGGCCCACGACGGGCAGGTCCTTCATCGCGACCTGAAGCCGGGGAACGTCCTGTTCGACGCCGGCCGCCCGCGGGTGACCGACTTCGGCCTCGCCAAACTCCTCGACGGCCGGGCCGACCTGACCCGCAAGGGGGGTGCTCCTCGGGTCGCCGCCGTACATGGCCCCGGAGCAGGCGGCCGGGCGGCCCGACCTCGTCGGCCCGGCGACCGACGTGTACGCCCTCGGGGCGATCCTGTTCGAGGCGCTCACCGGCCGCCCGCCGTTCCTCGGCGACACCCCGCTCGATACCCTTCGTCAGGTGACCGACGACCCGTCGCCGCGGCCCCGCACCCTGACCCCGGCTGTCCCCGCCGACCTGGAGACGGTGTGCCTCCGCTGCCTGGAGAAGGAGCCCGCGCGGCGGTTCGCGGCGGCCCGGGACCTGGCCGCCGAGCTCGGCCGGTTCCTGCGCGGCGAGCCGGTGCGGTCGCGGCCCGTCGGGCCCGCCGGCCGGGCGTGGCGGTGGTGCCGCCGCTACCCGGCGGTCGCCGCGCTCGGGGGGCTGGTGGTCGCCGTGTCGGCCGTCGGGGCTGGGGTGTCGGCGCATTTCGCGGCCGAGGCCGGGGGGCGGGCCGAGGCACTCGCCGGGTCCGTCGGGCGGGCCGACGCGGCGGCGGCGGCGGCGGCGGGCCGGTCGCGCGACGACGCCAACGACCTGCGCGGGAAGGAGGCCGCCGCCCGCGCCGACGCCGAGCGGCGCGCCGGGCAGGAAGCCGCGGCCCGCGCCGACGCCGAGCGCGAGTCGCGACGCGCCGGGCGGGAGCTCGACCGGGCCGAAGACCTGCTCTATCTCCTGCGGGTGCGGGCCGCGCACGACGCCTGGCTCGCCGCCGCGAGGCGCTTGAGGCCGTCACCCTTGAGGTCGAAGCTTCGGACCCGCAACGTTTCCAGCCGCTCCATCCGCGCGAGGTGCTCGAACCCGGCGTCGGTGTTCTGGGATCCGTCCAGGTCGAGCACGCGGACGTTCGCCAGCCCGGCGAGGGGGCGGAAGTCGGTCGGCGTCTCGTGGTCGAGGTCGAGCGCCAGGGAGTAGAGTTTCGAGAGCCCGGCGAGGGGCCGAAGCCCGTCGCCGGGCGGCGGGGCGACGCGGAGCGTGCGGAGTTGCTTCAGCGTGCCGAGCTGTTGCATCGATCGCGGCGTGAGCCGGTCGCCGACCACGAGCGTGTGAAGGTTATCCTGCTCGGCGAGCCGGCCAAGCACCGCCGCCGTCACGCCGCCCTCGACGCCGAACACAGCGAACGGCACCGCCGGCCGCGGCAGCGGGGCGTCGCTGGTCGCCAGGCCCGGTCCGAAGAACGCCGGCAGCCCCTTGCGCCGGACCGACCACTCCGGGAGGAGCTGGTACGTGAAATCCGACGTTCCCCAGTCCAGGTCCGGGTCGTACCGGCCGTAGCTCCCCTTCCCGCGGAGGAAGTCGGTGACGGCGACCGGGTCGATACCGGCCGGGGGCTGCGCGCCGACCGACCCGACCCCGACGAGAAGAACGGCCACCCCGAACCCGATACGTGCGACCATGAGGCGTTCCCCGGTGAAGGGCCGACCGGCCCTCGGGATACCGGACCCGTCCGCCCGCGGATGATGCGCGCATCGTCCGCCGGCGGACGGCACCTATTCTGACAGACGCGAACCGGGAGCCCCGCCGATGCGCCCGTACTTCCCCCCGCCTCCGCCGCCGATCTACCGGCCGCCGCCGCCATACCACCCGCCGCCGCCGCCGTTCCGCCCGCCACCACCGCCGCCGCCACCGCCACCCCCGTTGCCGCCGGACGCCATCGTGGACGACCAGTCGCCAGGCCCGCCCCGGTGCTACTTCTGCGGCCGTAGGTTCCCCGAGGCGGACGTTCGGAAGACCGGCTACGCGGTCGGGCCGGGGCAGCAAATCCTCGTGCTCATCTGTCCGAGCTGCTACGCCCAGAAGCAGCGGGGTGAGGGGCGGTTCGCCCGGTCCGGGTGGGAGGGGTTCGCCGCGTGCCTGCCGTTACTCCTCTTCGGCGGCTTCGTGCTCTTCATCCTGTTCGTCGTCGTCCTCCCAAACATCCGGGAGCACCAGCAGCGGCAGGACGAGATGCGGCGGAGCCACGAGGAGTTCCGCCGGCAGAACGGCTTCGGCCCGCCGTGACCGCTCACTCGGGCGGCGGGGCGAGCACGCGGTTCAGCTCGACGAGCGCCCGGTGGAGCAGCCCGCCGACGGCGGCCGGGGTGCGGCCGAGTTCTTCAGCCACTTCCTTGACGGCGAACCCGCGCAGGTAGCGGAGCTCGACCGCCTCGCGCTGCGCGTCCGGCAGTGCGGCGAGGGCGGCGGCCAGCCCGAGCAGTTGCTCGTTCCGGTCAGCCCGGTCGTGGGGCGGGGTGCGGGCGTCGACCAGCCACGCCTCCAGCCGGGCCGACGACTCCTCGACCGCGCGGCCGAGCGGCCGCTCGCGACCCACGTCGCGCTTGTCCCGGTCGAATTCGCGGGCGGCGTTCGACAGCCGGTGGGCGAGGATGCCGCGGAGCCAGCCGGCGACCTCGCCGCTGGTCGTGCCGCGGAACGCGGCCCGGTCCCGGTGGGCGGCGAGGAGCGTCTGCTGCACCAGGTCGGACGGGTCGAACTTGGCCCGGAGCCGGACCGGGAGCTGGCAGAGGGCGAGGAGAACCAGGTCGTCGCGGTACCGGTGGAGGTCGTGAAGCGGGTCGCTCAGCGGGGCCGACCGAGTCGTGGATCAGGCGTCGCGCGGCAGTAACGCGAAAGACAGCATACCACGCGCCACGCCAGTAGCCTCATCCCCGAAGTTGGTCACGCCCCGTTGAGCCGGCGACCCTGGGCCGGGCCGGGCACAACCTTGGTGGGCGGCGGTACCGGGTTCTCGCCCGCGGAGCGCCGCCCGCCCGCCCGGCCGCCCGCCCGGCCGCCCGCCCGCCCGGGCTACTCCTTCGCCGGAGCGAGTAGCTGCCGGGCGCGCTCCCGCTCGCGGTCGCGGTCCGTGTAGGGCACGCCGGCCGTCATCCACTCCGGCGCGGTCCGGCCGCGCAGGTGGTGCTCGAAGAACTGGAACATCCGCACCGCGAAGTCGCGGGCGTTCGCCTTCTTCGCCAGGTTGTGCTTCTCGCCGTTGTAGTTCAGCAGGTAGCACTCCTTCCCGAGCCGGCGGAGCGCCAGGTAGTACTCCACGCCCTGGTACCACGGCACCGCGTCGTCCTGGTCGTTGTGGATCATCAGCAGCGGCGTCTCCACCCGGTCGGCCATGAAGACCGGCGAGTTCTCGATGTACCGCATCGGCGCCTTCCACAGCGTCTCGCCGATCCGGCTCTGCCCCTTCTCGTACTGGAACTGCCGCGGCATCCCGCTCCCCCAGCGGACGCCGTCGTAGGCGCTCACCATGTTCGACACCGGGGCGCCGGCGACCGCGGCGCGGAACCGGTTCGTCTGCGTCACCATGTACGCGATCTGGTAGCCGCCCCACGACTGGCCGTTGATGCCGATGGCCTTCTCGTCCACGCACCCCTGGTCCACCACGGCCTGGATCGCCGGGAGCACGCACTTGACCGCGCTCTGGCCGGGCGAGCCGACCTTGTAGGCGATGTCCGGCATCAACACGAGGTAGCCGTTGCTGGCGTAAAACGTCGGGTTGATGACCTGCCCGCGCGTGACGTTCGGCACCCGGAACGCGTGCAGCCCGTCCGACAGCCGCTCGTAGATGTACACCACCATCGGGTACTTCTTCGCCGGGTCGAAGTTCTCCGGCTTCACGAGCACGCCGCTCAGCGGCACGCCGTCGGAACTCTTGTACCGCACCAGCTCGGCGCGGCCCCAGTTGTAGTCGTGGACGGTCGGGTTGATGTCGGTCACGCGCTTCAGCTCGGCGAAGTCCGGGCCGGTGGCGTGGTAGTCGGGGAACTCGGTGAAGCTCTGCGCCGTGAGCAGGTACGTGTCGGCGGTCTTCGCCCGCGTGGGCGGGCCGTACTTGCGGGCGCCCATCAGCAGCTTCCGCGGGCTGCCGCCCGGGTCGAGGCGGTAGAAGCCGGTGTCGCGGGTGTCGAGGTTCTCGGCGGCCAGGAGCATCGGCCGCGCCAGGTCGATCCCCTTGCGGTCGTCCGGCTCCTCCTCGTCCACCGGCACGTTCAGCCGGCGGAAGCGAATTTGCTGCGCGCGGCCCGTCTTCGTCAGGTTCTCGGCGCCGCTGCCGTCGGCGGCGACCTTCCACACGTCGTACTTGTCGTGCAGCAGCACGAACCGGCCGTCGGTGCTCCACCCGGCGACGCCGTAGGGCGGCGGGTCGGCGGGGTGGTCGTCGTCCTCGTTGAAGAACTTCGCCGGCAGCGCGGCGGTGAGGTTGTGCGCCTTCCCGCCGGCGACGGCGACCGCGGACCAGTCCTTGCCGTGGTAGGTGAGGACGAACTTGCCGTCGGGCGACAGCGCCGCCGACCCGCCGTAGCCGGTGAGCAGCGGGCGGCGCTCGCCGGTCGTGACGTTCACCAGCGCGTAGTCCTTCGGCACCGGGTCGGCGTAGCCGGTGAGGTGGAGGTACTTGCGGTTGTCCGACCCGAGCGCCCAGTCGCCGACCGCCGGCGGGCCGACCTGGAGCGTCTCGTCGCCGAGCTGGCGGAACTGCTTGGTGTCGAGGAACACGACCGCGGTGTGCGTGCGGTTGCGGTCGGCGTCGCCGCGGACCTTCTGCATCGGCTGGATGTAGTTGTCCTTCCAGTGCCACAGGTCGAGCTCGACGCGGTCCGGCGCCGCGCCCGGCGTGGCGGTCTTCGGCGCCTCGGGCGTCGGCGTGCGCTGCGGGCCGGTGGCGAGGTAGAGGCGCGAGCCGTCGGCGGAGAACGACAGCGTGGTGCCGTTCATCACCCAGCCGGCCTTCAGCCCGTCGGGCTTGGGGCCGACCGCCAGCACCGCCGGCGCGGCGACCGCGTCCTTCGCCGGGCGCTCCCAGACGTAGGCGTGCAGCTGCGGCGGCACGGGCGCCGGCGTCCACCCGACCGGGCGCGGCGGCGGGGCGACCTTCGGGTCGGCGGTCGCGCCGGCGGCGTCGTGGAAGAACGCAAGCTTCGTCTGCTTCTCGTCCCACACCAGCCGGCTGTACTTCCCGGCGCCGCTCTTGAGGGGCACGCCGGCCGCGGGGGCGCGGGGGTCGAGGGCGTACACGCCGTTCGCCGCGTCCTTCCGCGAGGCGACCGCGTACACGAGCAGCTTCCCGTCCTTGCTGAGGACGTGCGCCGACACCTCGGGGACGACGTGCTCCCGCCCGGTGGCGAGGTCGCGGACCACGAGGTCGCTGCCGAACTGCGGCGCCTTCACCGCCGGCGCCGCGCCCGTGCCCGGCGTCGGGTTGGTGCCGAACTTCCCGCCCTTCTTGAAGCCGAACGGGCCGGACGGGATCGCGGGCGGCCCCTCGGCCTTGGCGTCCTCCTTCGCCTCCTTCTTGGCCGGGAGCTGGTAGACGAGGAACCCGGCGCCGTCGCCGGCGACGGTGAACGCCCCCTCGTAGGGGAGGCGGGCGGCGATCGTCCCGGCGGGGAGGTCCATCACGGCGAGGACCGCCCGGGGCGCCTCGGCCGCGTTCCCCTTCACCGCCTTCGCCTGCCCCAACTCGGCCTTCGTCGGCGGGAGCGCGAAGACGACGCGCGACGAGTCCGGGGCGAACCGCGGGCTGCCGCCGGCGCCGCCCACACCGGCCTTCGCTCCCTTCTGCCCCGGCGGGCCCGGCGGCGGCGCTTCGGGCTCGGCCTCGCCCTCCTTCGTCTCGGGACGCCCGCCGCGCGCCACCCGGATGTCCTTCGCGGTGGCGATGTGCCGCACGACGATCTCGCCGTCGCCGGTGCCGTCCGCGCCGCCGACGCTGTAGGCGACGTACCGCCCGTCGGGCGAGAGGGTGACGCCGGTCGCCGCCTTCCAGGCGTCGTAGTCGGCGTGGGTGAGTACTTTCTTCGCCGCCGGCTGGCCCGCGACGGGGGCGTTGGCGACGGCGAGTAGGCCGAGCAGGGCGGCGGTCGCCGCGAGCACGCGGCGGGGTCGGGCAGGGGTCACGAGTCGGCTCCCGAAGGTGCGGTGCGCGTGGGAGAGAGGGGGTTATTATTCGTCCCCCGACGCCATGAACCAGTCCGAAGTCGGGAGTCTTGTCGGGCGCGACCGCCGGCTGGATGGCTCCCCGTAGCGAACAGGTTACGACAGCGGCGAACTCCACCTCGGTAGCTGAATTGCCTCAAGCCGATGTCGCCCCAGAACGCAGTCGATGTCGGGTACTCTGTGGTCGTTCCGAGAAGCCCCGATGAAGTCCCCGCGAGGCCGCTTGAACGAGCCGGAATGCGGCGTACTGGAACGGTGAGTTCGCTCGCGAACTGCCCGTGTCCCGTCGGGGTCGCCGTCGATGGTCGCTGCCAACCGCCCGCCGCGTACGTCGCTCGCCGTCGTGCCGGGGGCGCCACCCGTCTCGCGCGACTGCGACGTACTCGTCATCGGGAGCGGGGCCGGAGGGGCCACGTTCGCCTACGCCTGCGCCCGGGCCGGGAAGTCGGTCGTGCTCGTCGAGCGCGGCCGCCCGGCCCCACCGGCCGACGCGGACGAGAAGGCCACGTTGATCGATAAGGCGCCCTACGACGACCGCACCGTCGAGGTGAACGGGGCGCTCAAGCGGCTGTACATGGGCGGCGTCCCGGGCGGCGGCACGGCCCTGTTCGGCGGGGCGCTGCTGCGGCCCAGCCGCGACGACTTTCACCCCGGCCGGCACTACGGCCACCGCCTCGGCCGCGAGGTGTGGGACTGGCCCGTCGGCTACGACGACCTGGCGCCCCACTACGCCGAGGCCGAGCGATTGTTTGGCGTCGCCGGGAGCGGCGACGAGGACTACGGCCCCCTGCCCCGACCGGCCGCGTACCCGCACGAGCCGCTGCCGCTCCACCCGGTCAACGAGCGGCTGATGACCGCCGCCCGCCGGCGTGGGCTGAAACCGTTCCGCCTGCCGCTGGCGATCGACCCGACGAAGTGCCTTCGCTGCGGCGCCTGTGCCGGGTACGTTTGCCCAACGGGCGCGCGCGGGTCGGCACTGCACCTGATCGACCGCGCGTCCGCCGACGGGCTGCCACTCCGCGTGCTGACGGGCGTGGAAGTCGAGGCGCTGGATCGCGACGGCGGCGGTCGCGTGACCGGTGTGCGGCTGCGCGACCGGGCGACCGGCCGCGAATCGGTGGTCCGCGCGCGTCGCTACGCCGTCGCGGCGGGGGCGATCCACTCGCCGGCGCTGCTGCTTCGCTCGGGGATGACGGGCGAGCACGTCGGCCGGCACTACATGCCGCACCTGTCGCCGATCACCGTCGGCCTGTTCCGCACGCCCACCGAGGCCGAGGACACGTTCGTAAAGCAGGTCGGCTTCACCGACTTCTACTTCGGCACCCGCAAGACGCCGCACAAGATGGGACTCGTGTCGTCGCTGCCGGTCCCCGGGCCGCACATGACGGCGAAGATGACGCCGCGGTTCCTGCCGCGCAAGCTCGTCCACTTCCTGCGCCGGCGGATGCTGCCGATGGCCGGGATCGTCGAGGACCTGCCCGACCCGGCCAACCGCGTGACGCTCGGCGCCGACGGCCGGCCGCGGCTGCGGCACCGCTTCGGCGCCTACGACCTGTACCGCGGCAAGCGGCTCGGGCGCGAGATGGCCCGCATCCTGAAGCAGGCCGGGGCGGTCGTCGCGGTGCGGAAGCTGTTCGCGTCCGACGAGCACGTCGCCCACCAGTGCGGCACGCTGCGGTTCGGCGCCGACCCGGCCCACGCCGTGCTCGACCGCGACTGCCGCGTGTTCGGCCACCCGAACGTGTTCGTCGTGGACGGCAGCTTCATGCCCACGTCGCTCGGCGTCGGCCCGGCGCTGACGATCGTCGCCAACGCGCTCCGCGTCGCCGGCGTCGCGGCGGCCGAACTGTGACCCCGGAGGCCGCGTTGAACCCGTCGCGCCGAGCGATCCGCCGCGAGCAGCGTCGCCAGGCGTGGGCCATCCACGGCGGGCCGGTCGGCTTCGGCGTGGCGCTGCTGGGCGTGGCGCTGGCCCGGCTGCCGCTGCCGTCGCGCCGGCTCCGCGAGCGGCTGTACCGCACGGCGTTCGGCAAGAAGTACCCGCCGGGGCTGAACGAGGCCGAGATGGACCGGCCGCTGGCCGAGTACCCGACGCTCAACGCCCTGTTCACCCGCGGCGTCCGCCCCGAGTGCCGCCCGATCCCCGCCGGCACGCCGCAATTCCTGTCCCCGTGCGACGGCACCGTGCAGGACGTGGGCCGCGTCGAGAAGGGGCGCATCCTCACGCTCAAGCGGATCGAGTACACGCTGGAGTCGCTCCTGCCCGGCACCGACACCGCGGCGTTCGAGGGCGGGCACTTCGCGGTCGTGTTCCTGTCGCCGATCGACTGCCACCGCGTGTTCGCCCCGCAGGACGGCGCGCTGCACGAGGCGACGCACGTCCCCGGCGCGCGGCTGCTCGTTCACCCGCCGTTCCAGCGGCCCGAGTTCCCGGTCTACACGCTCAACGAGCGCGTGATCTTCCGCTTCACGACGCCGCTCGGCCCGTGCGTGATGGCCATGGTGGCCGGCTGGGGCGTCGGGAACGTCACGCTCCCCGCGGCGCCCGACTTCCGCCCGCGGGCGCGGCGCGTCACCGCGACGGCGTGGTCGCCGCCGCTGCCGGTGCGCCGCGGCGAGTGGGTGGCGACGTTCGAACTCGGCTCGACCGTGGTGGTGGTCGTGCCGCCGGCCGACGGCGTGACGTGTGCGGTGTCCCCGAACGACAAGGTCCGGTATGGCGAGCCTCTGTTTACCTACCCCGGCTGAGGCCGCGGCGGGGCCGGGCGGCGCGGACGTCGTCGTGCCCGTCACGCCGCGGCCGACCGACGCGCAGCTCGACCGGGCACGCGCGGCGGACTTCGTCGCCGTCGTGAGCAGCTACCGCGCGCACCTGGACGACCAGGCCGCGGTCGCGGCCGAGCGGGACGTTCTCGACCGCCTGAAGGGGACGGCGGCGCGGGTGGTCGTGTTCCGCCCGGGCGTCGTACTCGGCTCCGCGGCGCTCCGACGGTTCGGCGCGTGCTACCCGCTGGTGCCGCGGCGACTGCGGGCCGGGTTCGTCAGCGAGGCCGAACTCTCCGCGGCGATCGAGCGCGAGCGGGCCGACGGCCCGCCCGGGCGGCGGCGGGCGGTCTCGGTCCTCGGCCCGAACCGGCCCTGGCGCGACGTGCTGGCCGAACACGCCCCGCGGGGAGTGCTGTCGGCGTGCGTCACGGCCGCGTGCCGGCTCCTGTCGTGGTTGCTGCTCGGGCAACTGGTCGCGCTCGCGCTGCGGCGCCGCAGCTTCGACACGCTCCGGCCGCGGTCGCTGCACGAGCTGCGGGCGCTGTGCCACCCGGCGAACGCGCGGCACGTCAAGGTCGTGGGCTACAACCACGGCGTCAACCACTTCGGCCACCACTACCCGGCGCGCACGGTCGTCAGCACGGTGCGCCTGAACCGCGTCCGCAAGAGCGCCGCCGACCGCATCCGGGCCGACGCCGGCGCCACCGTCCGCCAGGCGCTCGACGCGCTCGCCGCCACCGACCAGACGCTCTACGTCGTGCCGAACTTCTCCTACGTCTGCCTCGGCACCGCGTACTACGTGCCGATCCACGGCTCGGCCGCGGACTTCTCCTGCCTCGCCGAGACGATTACGAAGGTGCTCCTGTACGACCCCGCCGCGGACCGCCTCGTCGCGGCGGCGAGCGACGAGCCGGCGTTCGGCGAGCACGTCTACAACCTCCGCTCCGGCGCCGTGCTGCTACGGCTCGAGGTGCGGGTGAAGCCGCGCTCGCGGTACTTCATGAACCGCGAGGAGCTGACGACGCCGGACGCCGCGACGATCCTGGCCGCACTCACCGACCCGAAGCCGACGAACGTCGAGGTCCGCAAGCCCAACGCGGCCGGGGAGACGGCCACGGTCGCGCGCTTCTACTCCGACGCGGGCGGGGCGCAGGCGCCGGTGCTGGAACTGCCGCGAGACGCGATCGGCCGGCTGTGGGACCGGCTGGAGGAGAACCCGGTCACGGCGTACCTGATGCACACCCTCACGCGGAAGCTCGCGTGGCACGTCGAGCTGTTCTTCACGGCCGACGAGTTCGCCCGGTTCTGGGCCGACCACCGGGCGCTGCCGCTGAAGAAGATTCAGCTGCGGTTCATCCGCCGCGACGGGTTCCCGCACTCGCCGTTCCGCGACCACGACTGCGTCTCGGCCGACATGTTCATGCTCCGCCGCAGCCGCGCCGCGTTCGAGGAGTACCTGGCGCGCGCGTTCGCGGTCGTCCGTTCCAACCCCGGCAAGCACAGCACATGACCCCCCCCCCGCCGCTCGCCGACACCCTCGACCAGATGCTCCGCGGGCAGCTGCCGAACCTGCTGCGCCTGTACCTGAACCCGTTCGTGGCGCAGACGTGCCTGTGCCTCGGCCGCTACGCCGAGACGACGTGGGCGCCGCCCGCCGACGGCCGCGGCCACCAGACGTTCCTGGCGAACTCGTTCGACGAGGCGCTGAGCGGCGCCATCAAGCTCGCCCGCTACGACGGCAGCGGCACCCGCCCCGCGACCGGCCTGGTGATCGACCCCGCCGGCCGCCTCGGCCCGTTCGCGTCGGCCCCGGCGGCGGGCGGCGGCACGGCCGTGTTCGTCCCCGGGCTCGTGACGGACGAGTCGCCGGTCGGGTTCGTCGTGCTCGTCCCGAAGCCCGACGGTAGCCTCGGCGAATTGACCGCGCTGGCCCGGCGGGCCATCAAGGCCCACGCCCCGCTCGTCATCACCTGCGTGAATCGTGACAGCCTCGCCGCCGTGCGCCGCTCCGCGCCGGGCGGGCTCCGCGACGTGCCGCCGGACGTGGTTGTCTTCGACGAGTCGTTCGTGAACCGCGCCGTGCCGTTCGCCGCGTTCACCGCGCGGAAGTCGCTGTACGACCACTGGAACCGGCGCGGTAAGGCGACGTTCCACTCCACGACGTACCAGCCGAACACGGTCTCGACGCTCCACTTCCTCAACTGCCTGAAGGCCGCCGACCCGGCGTTCTGGGCGGCGGTCGAGCCGGAGTTGGCGCAGCTGCGCGACGACCTGAAAGCACGCGGCCGCGCGTTCCGCCGGCTGTACAGCCCGTCGCTCGGGAAGACGATCCGCGCCGCCGGCTTCGACGTGCCCGGCGTCCGCGCCGCCGGTGACTTCGTCCACGTAGGCGGGCGGCGGGTGTTCGACGCCGTGAGCGGCGTGGCGTGCAGCATCCGCGGCCACAACCCCCCGGGCTACACGGCCGAGCTGGCGGCGCTGCCGGGCGCCGACGCGGGCGCCGCCGAACTCGCCGAGCGGCTGCGCGCGAAGACGGGGCTGGGTCACGTCCTGCCGGCGGTCAGCGGCGCGTCGGCGATCGAGAACGCGCTGAAGCTCGCGCTCGTGGCGCAACACCCGCGGCGGCACGTCCTGGCGCTGAAGTCGGGCTACGGCGGCAAGACACTGCTGGCGCTCGCCGGCACCTGGGGCGTGAAGTACAAGGAGCGCATCGACCCGCTCTACCCGGACGTGCTCTACGCCGACCCGTTCGCCCCCGACGCGGTCCCGCAGCTCGAACGGCTGCTGGCGGAGCACCCGGTCGCCGTCGTGCAGACGGAACTGGTGCAGGCCGTCGGCGGCGTCCGCCCGGTGCCCGAGGCGGTGCTGCGGTTCCTGGCCGACAGCCGCGCGCGGTTCGGCCACCTGCTGCTGATCGACGAGGTGCAGACCGGCATGTTCCGCACTGGCCCGTTCACCCGGTCCGCGGCGCTCGGCCTGGCGCCGGACCTCCTCGTGCTCGGCAAGGGCACGTCGGACATGATGGTGCCGGTCGCGCTAACCCTGTGCTCGGACGCGGTCGCGCGGGCGGGCGGCGACCTGCCCGCCGAGTTCCGCCGGCGCTACGGCTGCGACGCCGGCTACCGCACGGTACTGAACGTCCTACGCCGGGCCGACGAGCTGCGATTCGCCGAGCGCGCGAGCGAATCCGGCGAGCTGTTCGCCCGGCTGCTTCGCGACGGGCTCGCCGGCTGCCCGGGGGTGCGCGACGTGCGGGCGTTCGGCCTCCTCGTCGGCGTCGAACTCGACGCGCGGCGCGGCCTGCGGCGGTGGATGCGTAAGCAGCTGTACTCGCTCTACCTGCTGGCGATGCTGCGGCACCCACGATTCCCGGTACTGGCCGGGTTCTGCCAGTACGAGCCGAACGTGCTGAAATTGACGCCGTCGCTGACCGCGGCCCCGGACGACCTGCGGGCGGCGGCGGCGACGGTAGTAGAGGTGCTGCGGCGGCCGTTCCCGCGCGTGCTGGCGGGGGCGCTCGGCACCCTGGCGACCGCGACCCTGCGGAGGCGATGACCTTGAGCACCACGGCCGACCCCGCCGACCCGCCGCTGAGCCTGGCGCGCGTGGACTTCGCCGACCTGTATGCCCGGCACCTGTGCCGGCACTCGCAGTTTGGCATCAACGTGAACCACCTCGCCGCCCTGTTCGGCGTGTGGTTCGGCGTTTACGCGATGCTGTACTGGTTGGTGCCCGTGGTGTGGGTGCCGGTCGGGCTGGCGGCCGCGTACTGGCTGGCGGTCGTGCCGAACCTGCCGGCCCGGGTGAGCGCGGCGCTGGCGGCCTACCTCGCGGGGTTCGTCGCCGCGGTCGTGTACGCGCCGCCGCTGCCGGCGTGGGCCGTGTGGGTGTACCCGCTGCTGGTCCCGCTGTGCTACAAGCTCCAGGCGTGGGGCCACAAGGTGTTCACGACCGCCGCCGACATGACCGACTTCAACCGCCGCTACCCCAAGGGGCGGCCGCTGTTCTGGGTGCTGCTCTTCTACGAGGTGCCGTTCCTGCTGAACTACCTGCTGCTCGACCGCCGGCGGTGGGCGGCGTGATGCCGCCCCCGCCGACTGGCGCTCACCCTTCGGCCTTCTCGGCGAGGGCGATCACGACGTTGTGGTGGTCGGACATCGGGAACACGAGCTTGTTCAGCAGCCACCGGGTAAGGCGGCCGGCCTTGTGGAGCCCGGCCGCCTCGATGAACGGGGTGAGCCAGCCGCCGCGGTAGGCGAACTCCATGAACCGGTCGAAGTCGGGGAACTCGACCTTCGGCTCGAACACCTCGCACGCCCGCACGGCGAAGCCGTTCGCCTCCAGCGTGCGCACCACCTCGTCGCGGCCGGCCGGGTTGCACACCACCTCGTCGGCGCTCGCCGCCGCCGTGCCGCCGAGCCACCGCACCAGCTTCGCGTCGGCCTTCTGCTGCAGCGCCGGGAAGCCGGCCATCGTGCCGCCGACGAACGACCAGCAGCCGCCGTCGTCGAGCCGGGCATGAATCAGCGGGGCCAGCACGTTCATCGGCACGAAGCCGGTGACGAAGTGCGTGCAGACGAGGTCGAAGGACTGGCCCGGGAAGTGGGCGTCGAGGTGGGCGGCCGAGTCCACGGCGGCGGTGAGGCCGGGCACCCGGGCGCGCGCCCGGTCGATCATCTTCTCCGACACGTCCACGCCGAACGGCGCGACGCGGTCGCCGAGCGCGGCGGCGACGCGGCTGAGGAACAGGCCGGTGCCGATGCCCAGGTCGAGGACGCGGAACGGGTCGGCGTCGTCGGGCGCCCACGCCCGCAACTGGGCCATCGCCCGGTCGAGCGAGCCGCCGGTCACGCCCTGGGGGTCGAAGTCGTAGTACTCGGCGACGACCTCGTCGTACTGCCGTCGGATGGCTGTGGTGTTCACGTCGTGGCTCTCTGGTCGGGACAGCGGGTCGCCGCACCGGGCGGCGTGTAGCTACTCAATGAGCCCCGGGTGGCGTTCGCGGGAAGGGAGTGTGAAGACTCTCGGAAGACGCGTCCGCGGCGCGGGCATTCCCTAAACCGTCGGGGGGAACCCGCACCCGCGAGGAACCGACCGCGATGGGCGAGCCGGTCCGCCAGTCCGACCGACCCGCGGCGCGGGCCGCGGCCGCGTGGTGCGTCGCGGCCGCGTTCGGGACGTACTTCTGCGTCTACGCCGTCCGCAAGCCGTTCACCGCCGGCGCGTTCGCCGACGACCCCTTCTGGGGCGCCGGCTACAAGTCGGCCCTCGTCGTCGCCCAGGTGCTCGGGTACACGGCGTCCAAGTTCCTCGGCATCAAGGTGGTGTCCGAAGTGTCGCCGGCGCGGCGGGCCGGGCTGATCCTCGCCCTCGTCGGCGTGGCCGAGCTGGCGCTATTTCTGTTCGCGGTTACGCCGGCGCCGTGGAACGTGGCGTGGCTGTTCGTCAACGGCCTGCCGCTGGGCATGATCTTCGGGCTGGTCCTCGGCGTGCTCGAGGGCCGCCGGCAGTCGGAGGCGCTGGCGGCCGGGCTGTGCGCCAGCTTCGTCGTGGCCGACGGGGCGGCGAAGTCGGCGGGGGCGTACCTGCTGAAGGCGGGCGTGAGCGAGGCGTGGATGCCGGCCGCCGCGGGGCTGCTGTTCGCGCCGGCGTTGCTGCTGTTCGTGGGGATGCTCGCCCGCGTGCCGCCGCCCGCGCAGTCCGACGTGGCCCTGCGCAGCGAGCGCGCCCCGATGACCGCCGCCGACCGCCGCGCGTTCGGCCGCCGCTACGCGGCCGGGCTGCTGCTCCTCGGCGGGGCGTACCTGTTGGTGACGGTGCTACGGAGCGTGCGGGCCGACTTCGCGCCCGAGGTGTGGGCCGGACTCGGGGTGACGGGGCAGCCGGGGGTGTTCACGTACTCCGAGATGGCGGTCGCGGCGTGCGTGCTGGTGCTGAGCGGCGCCGCGGTGCTGATCCGCGACAACCGCCGGGCCTTCACCTACGCGATGGGCACGGCCGCGGCCGGGGCGGTGCTGCTGGCGGCGGCGCTGGTCGGGCTGCGGGCGGGCGTCCTGTCGCCGCTCGCGTTCATGGTCCTCCACGGCGTCGGGCTGTACCTGCCCTACATCGCCGTCCACACCACCGTGTTCGAGCGGCTCATCGCCATGACCCGCGACCGCGGCACGGTCGGCTACCTGATGACGCTCGTGGACGCCTTCGGGTACCTCGGCTACGTCGCGGTGCTGCTCGCGCGCTCGGCCGGCGGCGGCGGGCCGGACTTTCTGGCGTTCTTCGTGCCGCTGTCGTGGGTGATCGCCGCCGCGACGCTGGCGCTGCTCCTTCCCGCGTGGTACTACTTCCTGTCGCACCCGGCCGCCCGGCCGGCCGCGGGGGAGGCGTGATGGCGAGCGTCGTTCTGTTCCACGGTGCGGGCCGGCCGCTCGAACTCGTGACCGAACCGACGCCCGAGCCGCGGGCCGGCGAGTTGCTGGTCCGCGTGTCGTGCTGCACCCTGTGCCGCAGCGACCTGCACACCCACGCCGGCCGGCGGACCGAACCCACGCCCGCCGTGCTCGGGCACGAGGTCGTCGGCCGCATCGGAGCGTTCGGGCCGGGGGCGACGCCGACCGATTACCGCGGCACGCCGGCGACGGTGGGCACGCGGGTGACGTGGGCCGTGGCCGTCGGCTGCGGGGCGTGCTTCTTCTGCGCCGACGGGCTGCCGCAGAAGTGCGAGACGCCATTCAAGTACGGCCACCGCCGCGCCGAACCGGGCCGCCCCGCCGGCGGGCTGGCCGAGTTCGTGCTGCTCGTCCCAGGCACGGCGTGGTTCGTCGTGCCGGACGCGATTCCGGACCGCGTCGCGGCGCCGGCGAACTGCGCGACCGCGACCGCTGCTGCGGTGTTGCGGGCCGCCGGCTCGGTCGCGGGGCGGACGGTGCTGGTGTTCGGCGCCGGCGTTCTCGGCGTGACGGCGTGCGCCCTGGCCCGCGCCGCGGGCGCCGCCGCGGTCGTCGCCGCCGACCCGCACCCGGCGAACCGCAACCGCGCGGCGTTGTTCGGGGCCACGCACGCGGTCGCGCCCGGCGAGGACACTCGCGCCGCGGTCCTCGCCGCGACCGCCGGCCGCGGCGCCGACGTGGTGCTCGAACTCGCTGGCACGGCCGACGCGGTCGCCGCGGCGCTGGCGCTGGCGCGCGTGGGCGGCACGGTGATCCTCGCCGGAACCGTGGCCCCGGTCGGGGCGGTGCCGCTGAACCCGGAGGCGGTCGTGCGGCGGATGCTCACGGTGCGTGGCGTCCACAACTACCACCCCGCCGACCTCGCCGCGGCGCTCGACTTCCTCGCCGGGCCGGGGGCGGCGTACCCGTTCGCGGAGCTGGTCGGCGCCGCGTACCCGCTGGCCGACGCCGAGCAGGCCTTTGCCGACGCCCACGCCCGGCCCGGGGTGCGGACCGCGGTCGTGCCGTGAGCGGAACGGCGTCGCTCGGGCGAGGTTCATTGTGTGTACGGCTCCCCCCCGGGGGGTCGTGACACGCATTGAGCCCGTGCCACAAATGAATATTGGAGCGATGCTGCGGCGAGCCGCCGACGTAAACCGTCTGGTGGATCGTGGTTGAATCGCCGCCCCGATATTCGCTGCGTATCCTGACCGCCGGAGGCTCCTGTGCCGCTCGTCGACGCCGTGTTCCGCCTGTTCGCCGAGCGCGGGAGCGGGCTGTACTTCGGTGAGGCGGTGACCGAAACCGAGCACGCCCTCCAGACGGCGCACCTCGCCGAAGCCGCGGACGCCGCCCCGCCGCTCGTCGCCGCCGCGCTGCTGCACGACGTGGGGCACCTCCTTCACACCCTCGGCGAGGACGTGGCCGAGCGCGGCATCGACGGCCGGCACGAAGACATCGGCGCGGCGTGGCTCGCCAAGCACTTCGGCCCCGCCGTCGCCGACCCGGTCCGCCTCCACGTCGCCGCCAAGCGCTACCTGTGCGCCGCCGAGTCCGATTACCTCGGCGGCCTCTCCCCGGCGTCGCGGCGGAGTCTGGAACTCCAGGGGGGGCCGTTCACGTCGGACGAGCAGGCCGCGTTCCGCGCCGAGCCGCACTGGCAGGCGGCGCTGGCGCTGCGGCGGTGGGACGACGCCGCGAAGGTGCCGGGGCTCGCGGTCCCGGGCGTCGAGCACTACCGGCCACACCTGGAAGCGGCGCTGAAGGGGACGGCATGAGCGCGGGGTACGACGCGGTGGTGGTCGGGGCCGGGGTGCTGGGGCTGGCCCACGCCTACCACCTGGCCCGCCGCGGGCTGCGGGTCGCGGTGGTCGAGCGGCACCCGGCCGCGCGCGGGGCTTCGGTGCGGAACTTCGGCATGCTGTGGCCCGTCGGCCAGCCGGCCGGCGAGCGGTACGAGTTGGCCCGCCGCAGCCTTGACGTGTGGCGCGACGTGCTCCCCGACGCCGGCCTGTGGCACGACCCCTGCGGCTCGCTCCACGTCGCCCGCCACGCCGACGAGGAGCAGGTGCTCCGCGAGTTCGCGGCCGTCGGCGACCGGCCGTGCGAGGTGCTAAACGCCGCGGAGGTCGTGCGCCGCTTCCCCGCCGTCCGCACGGACGGCCTCCGCGCCGGGCTGTTCAGCTCGACGGAGACGTGCGTGGACCCGCGACAGGTGATCGCCGAACTTCCGGCGTACCTGGCGCGGCGGCACGGCGTCGCGTTCCACTTCGGCACCACGGTCCTCGGCTACGAAGCCGGCCGTGTCGCCACCACAGGCGGGAGCGTCGCCGCGAATCGACTGGTGATCTGCACCGGCGAAGACTTCCGCGACCTGGCGCCGCAGGCGTTCGCGGAGTCGGGCCTGGTTCGCTGCAAGCTCCAGATGATGCGCTCGGCGCCGCGGCGCGAGCGGCTCGGCACCATGCTCGCCGGTGGGCTGACGCTGCGGCACTACGGCGGCTTCGCGGCGTGCCCGACGCTCCCGGCCGTGGCCGCGCGGTTCGACGCCGAGCTGCCGGAGTACGGGCGGCACGGCATTCACGTCATGGCGTCGCAGAACGAGGCCGGCGAGGTCGTGATCGGCGACTCGCACCACTACGGCGACGCCGTCAGCCCGTTCGACGACCCGCGGGTGGACGACCTGATCCTCGACTACCTCCGCGGCTTCCTGAACCTGCCGGGCCTGACGATCGCGGCCCGCTGGCACGGGGTGTACGCCAAGCACCCGACGGCGGCGTGGGTGGCGGCCCGGCCGGCGCCGGGCGTGCTCGCGGTGACGGGCGTCGGCGGGGCCGGCATGACGCTGTCGTTCGGCCTCGCCGAGCGGACGGTGACCGAATTCCTGGGGGACTCGGGAATGACGAATGACGAATGACGAAGGGGTCCGATCGGGTTCGTCATTCGTCATTCGTCATTCGTCATTCCCCGAACGGAGGCAGACGTGATCGAGCTGGTCGTGTTCGACATGGCGGGGACGACGGTGTTCGACGGCGACGCGGTGAACGCCTCGTTCCGCGCCGCACTGGCGGTGCACGGCGTCACGGCCGACCCGGCGGTGATCGACCGCGTCATGGGCTACCACAAGCCCGAGGCCATCCGCGTGATCCTGGAGACGGTCGGCCGGCCGGCGGGGCCGGCGGAGGTGGACGCGGTGCATACCGCCTTCGTGGCGCGGATGTGCGACTACTACGCCACCGACCCCGCGGTGCGCGAGATCCCCGGCGCGGCGGCGGCGTTCGCGCGGCTCCGCGCCGCGGGCGTGAAGGTGGCGCTCGACACCGGCTTCGGCCGCCGCATCGCCGACGCCGTGCTGGCGCGCCTCGGCTGGACCGTGCCCGGCACGGTGGACGCGACAATCACCAGCGACGAGGTGGAGCGCGGCCGGCCGCACCCGGACATGATCCGCGCGCTGATGGCGCGGCTGGGCGTGACCGACCCGACGGCGGTGGCGAAGGTCGGCGACACCGCGGTGGACCTGGAGGAGGGGACGAACACCGGCTGCGGGCTCGTGGTGGGCGTGACGACGGGGGCGTACACCCGCGAGCAACTGGCGGCGCGGCCGCACACGCACCTGCTGGCGTCCGTCGCCGACGTGCCGGCGCTGGTGCTCGGCGGGCGGCACTGACCCGCCGGCTGAGCGGGGTGGGTGCGTGGGGTTGGTTTTCATCGTGCGGGGTTCGCCCCCTCACCCCGCGTGCTCCGCCGCGCCCCTCTCCCCCGAGGGGCTGGCGGCCCGACACTTATATTCGACCTACTCGGGGTACAGGTACAACCGGCGGAGCCGGAGGCGGTCGTACAAGGCGTGGGCGACGGCGTGCCGGAGCCACTGCAACCCGACCTGGACGATGCTCAGCCGCCGCCGTTGGTGTGGGTCGACCGCCCGCCTCCGTCCGGCCTTCGTCGCCGCGCCCCCCCGGCTCACCGCCAGCACCACCGCGAGCGCCAGCAGGACCAGCAGCCGGGCCGCGTGGGCCGGGCGGTCCACCCGGCTGGCCCCCCACCCCAGCGCCCCGCCCTTGTCGTCCCGGAACGACTCCTCCACCCACATCCGCTTCGCGTACGCCCGGGCGTGCCGGAGGCTCCCCGGCTCGTCCGCCAGCAGCACCCACGGCTCCTTCATCCCCCGCTCCCACGTCGCCACCACCCCGGCCCCCCGCCACCCGGCCTTGCGGAACGCCGCCGCCGCCCCGACCCACCGGGTCCCGACCCGGGGGGCCAACTCCCGGGCCGCCCGCTCGGTCCCGTCCGGGAACCGGATCACCGTCTGGCCCAGCAGCCGGAGGACGTAGTGCCACCCGCTCTCGGTGCAGAAGTCGACCAGGGTCGGCCAGGCCAGCCCGCGGTCGGCCAGCAGGACCACCCGGCACGGGCGCGGCAGGCACCCCCGGACCTGGCGGAGCAGCCCGCGGACCAGGAGGGGCATCGGCCGGGGCGCGGCGCCGGTCCGGTACACCTCCGCGGCCAGGGGGAGCGCCCGCCCGGCGTGGGCGACCCGGACGCACATGGCCCGGAGGTCGTTGGCCCGGGGGGTCTCGTCGAGGACCAGCAGGACCGTCCGCCCGGCCCAGTGGGCCAGCAGCGCCCGGCCCAGGTCCCGTTGGGCCACCCGGGGCCGGAGCCGGGGGTTGGCGAGCGCCCGCTCGAACCGCCGGCGGGTGCTCGCCGGTGCGGCGTTGGTCGGGAGCCGGGGGGCGACCCAGCCGGCCCGGCAGTCGCCGGCCAGGGCGACGGCGAGGCTGAGGTCGGCCAGGGTGTTGGCCTGGTGCCCGTGCAACCCGGGCAGGAGGTCACGGACGGTCCCCCTCCAGTCGTGTACGATGGACGACGCACTCATGGGCTCCTCCCGTAACGGCGTGTGACAACGTCACGTTACGGCAGAATCCCGGGGCCCATGAGTGTCTCACCTGGGACGCGCCGAATAACTGTCGGGTCGCCAGCCCCGGGGGGTCGAGGCACGCATTGAGTCAAATACACAAAATAATGCTAGATAGTCTTTCAGGCCGCAAGTTGTTCTGCGGCCAGGCCCGCGATGGTGTCGGCCAGACTTCGACCGATGCCGGGGAGCCGCGCGAGCGCCTTCGGGCCGGCGGCGGCGACCAGCTCGGCCACCGGGTTCGGGAGCGCCAGCACGGCCATCGCCGCCTGCCGAAACGCCCGGACGCGATAAAGGTTGTCACCGGCGCGGGCCAGGTCGGCGGCGCGGGTGCGGAGCTCGCGGGCGATTTCGGCGTTGGTCACGGCGCGGCCTCCGGGTGGTGGAAGGAATACCACCATAGTATACGCACGGACACAAGCTCGGTAGCGGAACGTGACCGCGGCGCAGCCGCGGGCTACGATACCGAGGCCGCCCCCACCGAGGCGGCGACCGCGGCCGAACCCGGCCGCACCACGCATGGCACACGACCGCGTTCCACACGGTTTCGACGTTCCGGGGTGGGCATCCCCGGAGGAGGTCACGCTCCGGGACATCGTGCGGCTTCTGGGTCTGATGCCCGGGGTCGCAGTGGAGAGGGTCCATGGCCGCTCTCAGGACTGCACGTGGCTGGACTTGACCGTCCGCTCCCCGTGGTCGCTCGTCCGGCTGGCGAACCTGACCAGCGCGGCGAACGTGGGGCTCCAGGTGGGCTACAACTGGTACCGGCACGGAAAGCACGAGTTCGGGCCGGACGACCTGGGGCTCGTCGTCTACCGCCTGGAAGTGCCGGGCGCCCGCGAACCGGGGCCGGACAGCGAGCCGGGACCGGACGGCTCCACCACGCTGCAAATCGTCGGCATCTGTCTGGTCGATTATTTGCGCGAGAAGGAACTGTTGGTGGACGCGGAGGCCGAGCGGCTGAACGATGCGTTCAACAACCGCGGGTAGGCCGGCCGCCGCCCGGGGTTCGGATTTCGCGCGACTCGCCCGCCCCCGGCCGGACAGTGTACCCCCATGACCGACCCCGCCGTGCTCCTCCGGCAGGCCGCCGCCGAGCCGGCGGCCGACGCCGACCTCCTCCGCCGGTTCGCCGCCACCCGCGACGCCGCGGCGTTCGCCGAACTCGTCCGCCGGCACGGGCCGGTCGTGCTCGCCGCCTGCCGCCGCGGCGTCCGCCACCACCACGACGCCGACGACGCCTTCCAGGCCGTCTTCCTCGTGCTGGCGCGCCGGGCCGGCTCGCTCCGCAACCCGGCGCTGCTCGGCAACTGGCTGTACCGCGTCGCCGTCGGCGTCGCCCGCAACGCCCGCCGCGCCGCGGCCCGGCGGCGGGCCCGGGAGGTACAAGCCGTGAACGTCCCCGAGCCCGCCGCCCCCGCCGACGCCCCGAGCGACCTCGGCCCCGTGCTCGACGAGGAACTGGACAAGCTGCCGGCGTGGTACCGCGACGCCGTCGTCCTGTGCGACCTGCGCGGGCTGTCGCGGGCCGACGCCGCGGCGCGGCTCGGCGTGCCGCCCGGCACGCTGGCGAGCCGGCTCGACGGCGGGCGGAAGCGGCTCGCGGCCCGGCTCGCGCGGCGCGGCGTGGCGCCGGCGGTGGCAGCCGGTTTGATCGGCGGGCGGGCGGCGGCGGTTCCCGAATCCTTGCTCTTGAAAACGTGCGGGCTGGTCGCCGACTGGGCCGCCGGCGGCGTGGTGCCGGCGGCGGTGCGGCGGCTCGCCCGCGGAGGGTCGGCGATGAAGACCGTGTTGCTCGGCGGCGCCGTCGCCCTCACGCTGGCCGCCGGGGTCGCCCTGGCTGCCGGGGTCGCGCAGCCGCCGGACGCTCCGCCGGCGCCCCCCGCGGTGGCGCAGCCGGACGCGCCCCCGAGGCCGGCCGTCGCCGAGCAGCCGGCGCCGCCGAAGTTCGCCGCCCCGCGGTTGCAGCGGACGCAGGAGGTGCCGCTGAAGTCGGTGGCCGGCGCGGCGTGGAGTCCGGACGGCACGTGGCTCGCGCTCACCGGTTCGGCGGCCGCGGACTCGGGGGAGAACACGCTGGTCGTGCTCGCCCCGGCCGACCCGCAGATGAGGCCGTGGGTGGGGCCGCTCCCGCCGCAGACGCAGCTGGTCGGCTTCACCCCCGACGGCAAGTCGCTCCTGACCGCGACCCGCGAGACGGGCCTCATCAGCGCCGAGCACACGCTGCAGCGGTACGGCGTGGCGCGGGTCGATCTGACGACCCAGCCGACCGGCCCGCGGCAGGTCGCCGTCAAGGGCGATGCCGAGTCACGCGGGGCGGTGCCCGACGGCGGCGAGCGGCTGACGCCGACCGGCCCGCAGGACGTGCGCTTCCTGGTGCGCACGCCGACCCGGGTGACGGTGTGGCACGCCGACCCGCGGTTTGAGGCGCGGTGGCCGCTCGGCGCCTTCGACGGCACGTTCTCCGACGTGCGGCTGACGCCGGACGGGCGGCGCGTGCTGGCCCACGCGGGGCAGGGGGTGATCGAGGGGTACGACGCGGCGACGGGGAAGCAGCTGTGGGCGACGGCGCCGGCGGCGAAGCGGCCGGAGATGACGCTCCTCCGGACCGGCCTCTCGATGGAGGACTCGCTCCGCTTCCCGGGGCTCGTGGTCGGCCTGTCGGGCGACGGGCGGCGGGCGGTGCTGGCGCGCGGCCGGCAGACGCCGGTGCTGGTGCTCGACCTGGACGCGGGGAAGGCGCTGCCGCTGCCGGCGGAGCTGGAGCTGATTCTGCCGATGGCGGCGGTGGCCGTGTCGGGCGACGGCCGGCTGGCGGCGCTCGGCTACACCCCGCTGACGCCGCTGGAGGTGACGGAGCGGCCGAAGGGCGGGCCGCCGATCGCGGTCCCGACGCACGCGCCGGGTTCGCCGCGGCTGACGGTGTGGGAGACGGCGACGGGGAACGTGCTGCGGACGTGGGACGGGCGGGCCGGCGGGTTGGCGTTCCACCCGTCGCGGCCGGTGCTGGCGGTGCTGGAGGCGCACCGCGGCAACACCCGGCTGGGCCTGTGGGACTTCACCCCGGCGCCCGAGTGACGGCGATGGGGGCTGGGGATTGGGGCCGGCCGCTAGGCCGGGGCGCGAGCCCCGTCGCGTGTCCGAAGCCCGACGGGGCTCGCGCCCCGGCCTAACGGCCAACCGAATTCCGCGGGCGCACCCGGCGGCGGTTCCTGGTTGACACCCCGGCGCGGGCCGTCTTACCATCACGCGTGTCGCCGGAGACCACGCCGTGAGCCGCCGCCCGTTCGTCGCCGCCGGCCTCCTGTTCCTGACCGCCGCGGCCGTCGGCCAGCCCGACCCGGCCGACCCCGTCACCCAGGCGCTCGCGAAGGCCCAGGACGAGTACGTCGCCGCCACCGGCAAGGCGCAGGAGAAGCTGCTCGCGGCCTTCGCCGCGCAGCAGAAGGCGCTCGAGGACACCAGGAAGCTCAAGGTCGCCGACCAGATCCGCCTCCTCGACCAGGTGAAGGCCGAGCGGAAGGCGTTCGAGGCGAGCCCGGCCGCGCTCCCCGCGTCGGCGGTGATGCGGCCGGCGCTGGTCGACTACCAGGCGAAGCTGGTGGCGGCGCGGAAGAGGTGCGAGGCGGCGTTCGACAAGGCGGCCGAAGACTACCGCGACCGCAAGAACCTGGACGCGGCCCGGGCCGTGCTGGCGCGGAAGGCCGAGTTCTTCGCCGCCGCGTCGCCGGCCGACCAGCGCGTGGAGTGGGTCGGCAAGAAGAAGGCGTTCCGCAAGAACGACAAGGGCCTGTGGTACGAGCGGAACGAGCAGGGGCTGTTCTTCGTGTTCGACGAGGCGGGCCGGACGCCGGAGGTGATCGAAATCCTCCGCGTCGGCCCGCCGCGGGTGGCGGTGCGGCTGTACGCCGACCGGGCCACGATGTCGGTGAACAAGGGCGAGTGGCTGCCGCTGGACGACGGCGCCTGGGTCGCGCCCAAGCAATGACCGCCGCGCTCACACGTCGCACAGCCGCACCGCCTGCCGCAGCCCTTCGAGCGGGTTGCGCGTCGGGATGAACTCCTGCCCGACGTAGCCGGTGTACCCGACCGCGAGCAGCTTCCGCATGACGGCCGGGTAGTTCACCTCCTGGTTCTCGTCGAGCTCGCCGCGGCCCGGCACCCCCGCCGTGTGGACGTGGCCGATGAGGTCCTTGTTCGCCTCGATGCGGCGGAGGATGTCGCCGTGCATCAGCTGCACGTGGTACACGTCGAACAGCAGCTTCACCCGCGGCGAGCCGAGCTTCTTGAGGATGTCGGTGCAGAAGTCGAGGTCGTCGCCCTGGTAGCCGGGGTGCCCCTTCATGGGGTCGGAGCCGTCGCGGGTGTTGAGGTGTTCGAGGCACACGGTGACGCCCTTCCGCTCGGCGTGGCGGGCGAGTTCCTTGAGCCCGGCGACGCAGTTCCGCTCGGCCTCGTCCCGGGGGATGGCGCCCGAGGCGGGGTCGTCGGGGTTCCGCCACTTGTAGCCGACGAAGGTGATGACGCTGGGGACGCGGGCGTCGGCGCAGGCGTCGATCATGCGGCCGGTGCGGTCGAGGTTCTCGGCGTGGAAGCCGGTGTTGTTGAACCCGCGCATGAACGGCGCGCCCGGCATGCCGTTGGGGGCGATGGCGCAGGCGAGCCCGTGCTTGCGGAGGACGGGCCAGTGCTCGGGGCCGACGATCTCGACGGACGGCACGCCGAGGAGCTTGGCGACTTCGCAGGTGCGTTCGATGTCCCAGCGCTCGGCGCGGGCGTTGAAGCACCAGAAGACGATGGACTGCCGGATGCGGCCGTTGCGGGCGGCGGGCGGGTCGGCGGCGTCGGCGGGTGCGGCGGCGACCCCGGCGGCGGCGGCGACGGCCCCCTGGAGGACCTGTCGGCGGTCGGGCATGGGAGCGGCTCCGGGAGAGGGTTGGGGGGCAGTATACCAGTCGGGTGCGGGTGGCGCGCGAACCCGATATTCGGCCGGCGGCTCCTCTTGTCGTGGGGGGGCGTGCGGATTAGGATTTCAGCGACGGATTCCTCTGTAGCTCAGCGGTAGAGCAGCCGGCTGTTAACCGGCGGGTCGTAGGTTCGAATCCTACCGGAGGAGCTCACAGCACGGTTGCGAACTCGCGCCGCTCGATCAGTTAACACGGACACCCCGGGGAGAGACGCCCCGGGGTGTTCGCGTTTCTCGCCCTTGTTCCGCAAGGGTTTTGGGATTACGGGACGCGAGGGAAAGTCTCAGACCGGGCGGTCGGTTGGTGGGACGAGGAGTGGGGGTGAGGGCGGTTTCGGGGTGGGAGGGGCGGAAAGTCTCGCGCTCTCTGGAGAGTCGAGAGGCGTCAGTTAACAGGTTTGAGGCTTCAGTTAACAGGCCGAGAGGGCCACTTCGGCGGATCACCTTGAAAAGTAGGTGTCTCGCGCGTGTTAACTGGCGGGTTGGGCGGCGATGGCAAGTTCGTCCCAATAACCCCTTCCGAGCCGCCTGGCGACGCTCTGGCGCTTAACAGAATAGAGGCGCGGGCATGGTATGAGTAATTCCGACGCCACAGAGCGTCGCCCCCCTCACGGAATTCTCCCGGGGTCGGGCAATCACCAGCAGATACGAAGCGGTCGCGCGGATCCTCCATCGAGCGGTGAGCGCCGACGAATTCCCCCTGCCGGGTTGTCCGCCGGGCCCGTCGCTGGTACGATCGCCCGGAACTCGCCACCCCCGCCCCGGCTCGCCCGATGTCCCCCGACTCCGACTCCATCCTCCTCGGCCGCCTCAAAGCCGGCGACGACCCGGCCGCGGCCGCCGCCGTCTGGGAGCGGTACTTCGACCGGCTCGCCGGGCTGGCCCGCGGCCGGCTGTCGGCCCGGGCCCGGCGGGTGGCCGACGGGGAGGACGTGGCGCTCAGCGCGTTCGACAGCTTCTTCCGCGGGGTGGCCGGCGGCCGGTTCCCCCGGCTCGAGGACCGGGACGACCTGTGGCAGGTGCTCGTCCTGCTGACCGAGCGGAAGGCGGTCGACCGGGCCCGGCGGGCCGGCGCGGCGAAGCGGGGCGGGGGGGCGGTCCGCGGGGACTCGGTGTTCGCCGACCCGGACGGCGGGCCCGGCGGGCTCGACCAGCTCCCCGGCGGCGACCCCGACCCGGCGTTCGCCGCCCTGTTCGCCGACGAGTGCGACCGACTGCTCCACCGGCTGGCCGACCCGGATCTGGCTCAGCTGGCCCTCCTCAAGCTCGAGGGGCTGACGAACGAGGAGGCGGCGACCCGGATCGGCCGCACCCTCCGGTCGGTCCAGCGGAAGCTGGAGACGATCCGCAAGATCTGGGAGCAGGCCGCGGCCGATGACGTGTAGCAGCCTCGGTTTGCGAGGTAAACCAATGACCCACGACGCCCCGTCGCCCGGCCGGGACACCCTCCCGGCCGCCCTGCTGGTCCTGGTCGAGCAGCTGTGCGACCGGTTCGAGGACGCCCGGCGGGCGGACAAGCCCGTCGACCTCGCGGCGCTGTTACTCGAGGCCCCCGAGGCGGCCCGGCCGGCCCTGCTCCGGGAACTCCTCCACCTCGACCTGGCCTACCGCCCGGGGGGCGACCGCGCCGCAGCCCGGGCCGAGTACCTGGCCCGGTTCCCGGACTACCCGGCGGTTGTCGAGGACGTGTTCCGGGGCCACCGCGAGGAGACTGCCGCCTTCGCCCCGGAGGGGGAGGCTACTCGGTGGTACGTGGCGGCACCGGCCGACGCCACGCGCGACGCCGGGGCGGACGGCTCGACGAAAGCGGATCACCCGGCGGCGGCCGACCTCCCCCGCGTCCCCGGGTACGCGGTGGAGGAGGCGATCGGGCGGGGGGCGATGGGGGTGGTGTACCGGGCCCGGCAGCTCGGGCTGAACCGGGTGGTGGCGATCAAGACGACCCGCGGGCCGGCGAGCGACGACCCGAAGCTGCTGATCCGGTTCCTGGCCGAGGCCGAGGCGGCGGCGGCCGTCGACCACCCGCACGTGGCGCGGGTGTACGACTTCGGCCAGACCGGCGGCCGGCCGTTCATCGCCCTCGAGTACTGCCCCGCCGGCACCCTCGCCGACCGCCTCGCCCCGCCCCCCGAGACCGAGGGCGGGGGACGGACGGAGTGGCGGCTGAACCCGGGTGTGGCGGCCGGGCTGGTCGCGAAGATCGCCCGTGGCGTGGCGGCGGCGCACGACCTCGGGATCGTGCACCGCGACCTGAAGCCCGGTAACGTGCTGTTCGACGCGGCCGGGGAGCCCAAGGTGGCCGACTTCGGGCTGGCCAAGGTTGGGGGCGGCAGCGACCTGACCCACACCCACGCGGTGATGGGGACGCCGGCGTACATGGCCCCGGAGCAGGCGGCCGGGCGGACGAAGTTCGCCGGCCCGGCGGCCGACGTGTGGTCCCTCGGGGTCGTCCTGTACGAGTGCCTGACGGGATCTCGGCCGTTCACCGGGGCGGACACCGCGGAGGTCCTCCAGGCGGTCGCGAGCCACACCCCCCCGCCGCCCCGGGCGGTGAACCCCGCGGTCCCGCGCGACCTCGACCTGCTCGTGCGGAAGTGCCTGGAGAAGGACGCCCGGGATCGGTACCCGACGGCGGCCGAGTTGGCCGACGACCTGGAGCGGTTCGCCCGCGGCGAGCCGGTCTCGGCCCGCCCGGTGGGGGCGGCCGAGCGGGCGTGGAAGTGGGCGCGGCGGAACCCCGGGCGGGCGGCGCTCGTCGGCCTCGTCTCGGCCCTGGGCGTGGCGATCATGGTCGGCGGGGTGGTCGCGTCGGCCGTCTTCCGCCAGCAGAGGGACGATGTCGCCGACAAGGAGAAGGAGGTTCGGACGGAACGGGACCGGGTGGTGGCGGCCGAGGCCGAGGGCCGCGAGAAACTGTACCAGGCGGTGGTGGCCGAGGCGCGGGGTACCCGGATGAGCCGGAAGATCGGCCAGCGGTGGGGCGCCCTCGACGCGGTGACCCGCGCCCGGGACGTGCTGGCCACACTCGACTTGCCGGACGCCGAGCGGGCCCGCCGCCGGCTCGACCTGCGCAACGAGGCGATCGCCGCCCTCGCCCTGCCCGACGTCCGCACCCTCCCGCAGTGGGTCACCATCCCGCCGGGGGGGCAAGGCGAACAGTACTCCTGGTCTCCCACGCCGGACGGTCGGTTCGCGGCGGTCTGTGTCAAGGGCAGGCTCAGCATTCGTCGGATCGCGGACGACCCGGAGCGGGCGGTCGAGGTCGATCACCTCGACCTCGAGGCTAGTATCGCGTTCTGGAGCGAGGACGGCCGTTACCTGATGGTGGCCGCGTGGAAGCCGAAAGACCGGGGCGAAAATGAAAAGACGGTGGGTGTATGGATCTGGGACGGGGTCAAACTCTCCAGCGTGATCCCCCCACGGCCCACCAACTCGATTGAGATTCAGTACGGCTTTGCCCCCGACGGCACAGCCTACATCGAGGCGAACGCCGGCGTCGTCCGCACGTACGAACTCCCGTCCGGGCGGCCGCTCGCGCAGACCAACGTCGCCGCGCAGAATTACGCGCTAACCGTCGCGCTGATCCCCTTTCACCGCACCCGACCGTTCGCTTACCTGATGGGGGACCGTCAGGTGTCCATTTTCGACTGGAAACGCGGTGAGGTGGTTGGCACCACGGCGGCGGGAATCCCGACCGCTTCCTCGCTCGTTGTCCATCCGGATGGGGATCTCCTCTACGTGTCGACGACAGGCACCGTCGTCGCCTGGTCGCTCGCCCACAACCGCGAACGCTTCCGGATGCCCCACGATGACAACGGAATGAGGCTGCGGTTGAACCCGGCCGGCGACGTGCTGATGGGCAACGGTTGGGCGTTGCGCACCCATTACTGGGATCCCTACACCGGCCACGAACTGTTCCGACACAACGGCTCTGGTACCTCCATGATCCTGCCGGATGACCGGATCCTCGGAATATCCGCCGCCGAAATCGGGGCCTCTCGCATCCAGATGAAGCAGTTCAACCCAGGTCGCGAGTTCCGCACCCTGCACTATCGAGACGGATCCCCCACCAAGAGTGTCGGCAACCCATTGAGTGCTCACCCCGGAGGGCGACTGCTCGCAGTAGGTCCCTCGACCGGCACGAGTCTGTTCGATCTGGTCACCGGGAGCGAGCGGATCTCGGGCCTGTCCGGAGCGGGCGCGAGCTACTTCAACGCGAAGGGCGAGTTGTTCGTCCCCACCACCGGGCGGTACGCGGTGTGGCCGACCTCCACGGGTGAAACCACGGCGACCCGCTTCGTCATCGGGCCCCCGTCGGCACTACCGGCGGACATCTCCACGAACAACATCGTGATGCACAGCCGGGATGGTACTGTCGTCGTCGGGTCGAACCTCGAAGGCGGCGTGGTCTGGCACCGCGCGACCGGGCGGGTGGTCCCGCTGCGACCGCATGCGGACTCTCGGTCCTCGGCGGTCACCCCGGACGGCAAGCTCGCGGCGACGGGGTCGCACAGCGGAACCGGCATACGCATCTGGAACACCGACACCGGCGAGTTGCTCAAGGAAGTCCTGGATGACACCGTGTGGACCACCCCACAGTTCAGCCCGGACGGCCAGTGGCTGACCGACTGGCGGGGCCGCCGCTGGCGGGTGGGGGACTGGGTCGAAGGGCCCTCGCTCCGGAGCCAGCCCGGGATGGCGAGCCGCGGATCGCACGCGTTCGACCCCACCGGCAATCTGATTGCCGTGGATGCCGGCGACGGGGTGATCGTGCTACTGGATTCGACCGGCGAGAAGGAACTGGCCCGTCTGACCGACCCGGACCAGCACGCCGTTGACTCGATGGAGTTCGCCCCCGACGGTGCCAGGCTGGTCACGCTCCCCACAAAAGGCCGCGTCCTGCACGTGTGGGACCTGCGGCTGATCCGCGAGCGGCTGAAGGAACTCGCCCTGGACTGGGACCAGTCGCCGTACCCGCCGGCCCCGCCGGTCGACCGGCTCACGCCGCTCACCGTCGAGGTGGAGTATGGCGAACTCGGCACCCTCGCGGACCGACAACAAGCCGAGTCGATCCTCAACAAACGCCCCCGCTCCACCGCCGATCCCCTTCCACCGGCCGAACGTGCCGTCAGGAACGCGCCGAAGGTGCCGGCCAACCGGTTGGTGCGCGGGCGGGCGCATGCTCGCCAGCGCAACTCCGCCGAGGCGGTGGCCGACTTCGCCGAGTACCTCAAGCTGACCGGGGCAAAGGCGAAGGAGTACGACCTGGCGGCGTGGCACCTGGTCACCGAGCCCGGGCTGTCCGTCGAGGCGTACCGACAGGCCCGGGAGTGGGCCGGGAAGGCGGTCGCCGCCCAACCGCTGAACGTCCCCTTCCTCACCTGCCTGGGGGCGGCCCAGTTCCGCGACGGCGACCTGAAGGCGGCGGCGGCCACGCTACGGCTGGCCGCCGCCGGCGGGGTGTTCGTGGAGCGGGAGACCGCCTACGCCGGATACTTCCTGGCGATGACCCAGATGCGGATGGCCAGGCCGGGCGATGCGGCCGCCCGGGCGGAGGCGCGGAAGTCGTTCGACACGGCCGAGACCACCTACCGCAAGCTGACCGACCGCCTTCCCGATATGAGTGACCTCCGCGTCGAGGCGGCGGTCCTGGTCGGCGGAAACGCCTTGCGGTTCGAACTGGAGATACACGACTGGTCGCAGAAGCTGAAGGCGAACCCGGCCGACGGGGCGGCCCGCGCCGGGCGGGCGCTCGCGTACCTGCGGCTCGGGAAGGACGCCGAGGCCGAGGCGGATTACGACGCGGTCATCGCCGCCGGCGGGGCGTCGGACAACCCGTACCACAACCGCGGGCACGCGCGGGAGCACCAGCTCAAGTACGCCGGGGCGGTGGAGGACTACGAGGCCGCCCTGCAACGGACGCCCCAGGCCCGGGCGACCGACCGGGCCCACCTGCTGAACGAGATCGCCCGCGTCCGGCTGCTCGGCGGGGACGCGGTGCGGGACCCGCGTGTCGCCGTGCGGGCGGCGGCGGAGGCGAAGGAACTCGGGCGGGGCATCGAGGTGTACAAGGTGACCCTCGGCATCGCCCACGCCCGCGCCGGTGACGCGGCCGCCGCGGTGGACGCGTTGAACGGGGTCGAGGACGACAAGGTGGCACCGCCCGCCGCGGTGCCGTTCAAGTACCTGTTCCTCGCCCTGGCCTACCACCAACTCGGCCGGTCCGAATCCGCGGTGGCCAGTTACGACCGGGCGGTGACCGGGTGGCGGACGGTACCCGGATCGGTCCTGCCCGAGTGGCGGGATTACTACGACCGCACCAGGGCCGAGGTGGAGAAGGCCCTCGGCCCGGCGCTCAAGGCGAAGTAGCGAGCCGGCAGTCAGGCCGGGTGTCGGTGCCGGGCCGTTTGAGCATCGGAATGGGTTCTCCCTGCCGAGGATCGCCCACAGGTTACTCGACGACGCGAGGTGTCGCTTCGCCGGAGGGGGACGAGGAAGCCGTGAGCCCGACCGGGCCGGCCCCGTTCCCACGAGTCACAGTCCACCCGTCGTCCTGCCTTCCGCGACGAGCCACGTCGAGCGCGTTCCCAGGATTCACCCGTCACGTCCGAAAAAAATCTGGAACCCGTGTCGCTCCGGCGGCGCGTCTTGCGAGGGATCGGGTACGGGCGGCGGGGACACGACCCCGCCGGCCCGGAATCCCGCCCCGCCGGCGTGACCGCCGGCCGGGCCCCACGTCAGACGGGGCAACCGCCATGGCCGCCAAGACCAGCCGCAAACTCGGGTTCGAACCGCTGGAAGTCCGCGAGGTGCCCGCCGTCCTGTCCGCGTACCTGGCCGGCCAGGACCTGATCGTCCAGATGGACAACGCCGGCGGCGGGGCCGAGGTCCGCCAGGCCGGCACGACGGTCACCGTGACCGAGCCCGGGACGACCCGGTCCTGGTCCTACCCGGCGTCCTGGCTCCGCTCCCTCAACTTCTACGGGGGCGAGGGGAACGACCGGTTCGTCAACCACACCGGGATCGGGTCGGCCGCCTTCGGGTACGGGGGGAATGACGTGTTCGTCGGCGGGGGCGGGAACGACGCCCTCGACGGCGGGGAGGGGCACGACCGGCTGAACGGCCGGGGCGGGGCGGACAACCTCTACGGCGGGAACGGGAACGACGTCCTGATCGGGATCGACGCCGGGGGGCCCGACTACCTGGACCCGTGGGGCGGGCGGGACGTGATCTGGGCCGAGACGAACGACCAGCTCAGCCCGTACGTCGGGACCGACGACGTGGTGCAGCGGATGTCCGGGTTCGCCAACGCGGCCGACCGGACACTCGACGGGGACCGGATCCTCGACCCGGTGGTGGCGGCCGGGCAGACGTACCGGGCGTTCGCCGGGAACCCGCTGTTCGCCGCCGCCGGCCCGCGGGTCCAGGACATGGACCAGGGCGCGCTCGGCGACTGCTGGCTGGTCTCCGGGCTCGGCACGGTCGCGAAGCACGACCCGATGGCCGTCCGGGGGCGGGTCGTGGACTTCGACGACGGCACCTACGGGGTCCGGCTCGGGAACAACTTCTACCGGGTGGACAACGACCTGCCGGTGGCGGTCGGCGGGGCCACCCCGGTGAACGCCGGGTTCGGGGCGGAGAACAGCATGTGGGTGGCGGTCGCGGAGAAGGCGTACGCCCACTTCCGCACCGCCGGGGCCAACAGCTACGCGTCGCTGCAGGGCGGGCGGGCGGCCGAGGTGTACCAGGCGTTCGGGTCGACGAACGCGGTCACCAGCAACTTCGCCGACTACGGCTCGGCGACGGCCCTGGCGAACGAGATGTACCGGCGGTTCGCGGCGGGGGAGATGCTGTCTATCGGGACCGGGGTGGCGAAGGCCCCGGGCCTGGACGTCGGCGCGACGGTCGACGGCCACGCGTACGTGGTGACGTCCGTGAACCGCGGGTGGGTGTGGAACTCGACCACCCGGTCCTACTCGCTGCAGGTGACCTCGATCACCCTGCGGAACCCGTGGGGCGACGACGGCACCGCGGGGAGCGCGACGGTGACGGTCACGCCCGAGCAGCTGTTCAACCGGGCCGGCCGGTTCTACGCCGGGACGCTGTGACCGGGGCGACCGGGCTACGGTCCGGGGCGGGGTCCGACGCCCCGGGCCGGAGCCCGCAGCCGAGCGGGTGCGACTGCGATTACCTCCATCCGACCCGGCCTCCGCTCGAGCGCCTTCCGGCACTCCGGGCCGGCGAACGGGTCCCGCCACCGGCCGCGGTCGTCGTTCCCCTCGGCGGCGCCGGACCGCCACCGATCCCCCGGCCGGGCCGGGCCGGGTTCGTTCCCCACAACTCCCCAGCCTTGGCTGGGGCCGCAGCCCCTCAATCTGCCTGCCGGCGGGTTGTCCGCCTGGCCCGGCGCGGGTACGATCGCCCGCGACTCGCCCCCCCGGCGGCCGCCCACCGGCGGGCGACTCGGCGGCGCCGACCCCGCGGGGAACGCCCGACCCGGTCGCCCCCAGTTCACCGCGGTCGGGGGCCGCGGGCGGCCGTGGGAGTCGTACGGTTGCTCTCACCGCGGAAAGCCGAGATGGGAACGTTCCTGGCGATCTACGTGCGCGTCCCCGTCGCACCGCACGTGTCCCATCGTCTGGCCCGGTACGGGGAAGCGGTCGGCGAGCCGGGCTCGGACTTCTGTGGCGTCGAGCTGTCGGTGGTTCGGTACCAGACGGCGGCCCGGGGTGAGTTCGCCGACCTCGCGGCACTCTCGACCGAGCTGGACACGAACGCCTTGCTGCTGGGCTTCTGCGGCATCACGAACTGGTTCCGGTTCGGTCACTGGCGGGCGGGTCGGCGGCTCCGCGCGTTGGAGTCCGTGGGCGGGGATTCCGGCTCCGAATGGAAGCTCGACGAGGGCGCCCCCGAGCCGTGGGAACCGGAGTCGTTCGGCGCGCTGCGGGCGGGGCGCCTGGAGCAAGACATCGATGCCCACGGGGCGGCCGAGTCGGCGGCCCGGTTCTACCGCCTGCCGGGATGGGCGTGATTGACCGGACGCCGGATCAGCGACGGTGTTCACCGTCAAGCTACCGCCGCCGGCTTCACGTCCGCCGCCCGTCTGTCCGGGGGTCACCGCTGTGGGGATCACCAGCACTTCTTGGCGACTGTGATCCGCGCCACCCTCGCCGGCTTCCCCTCACCCTCGACCACCGCGCGTGGGACGGAGCCGAACGGGGCGGGATAACAACGGTGGGGAAATAACTGAAAATCGCCCGCGGGCGTGTCGCCGGACGCGGCCGGTCTGCGAGGGAACCCTTGTGAGGCACTCCCGGCTGCCCACACCGGGTCCGCCGGGGCGAGCGACACACCCCGAGGGCGAGCGATGAACTGGCTCAAGAAACTGGCACACGGGCTCCAACCGCACGGCCGGCGCGCCCCCACGCCGACTCCGCGCCCGGCCGCGCCCCGACTGGGCCTGGAGCGGATGGAGGACCGCCTCACCCCCGTCGCGGGGGCCGGCGCACAACTCGCCGACGGCACCTTCCCGAACCCCGCGGCGGACGGGATCAACACCGGTGTCGTCCAGGTGTTCGCGCCGAACGGGTCGGGGTCGGGGTCGCTCCTGTGGACCGGGCGGCATATTCTCACGGCGGCGCACGTGATCGACATGGAATTCGACACGGACGGGGACGGCACCGTCGACACCGGGGACGGACGGCCCGACGTCGGGGCGTATTCGGTCCGGTTCACGCTCGCCGACGGCACCGACCGGTGGGTGAACAACATCCCGGCCCAGAACGTCCGCGTGGTCACCAGCGCGCAGCTGTCGTCCGCGGTCACCCTCCCGAACGCGTGGTCCGGGTCATGGAACCGCGGGGCGGACATCGCCGTCATCGAACTGCCCGAGCTGGCCCCGGCGGCGGCGAGCCGCTATTCCCTGCACACCGGGGCGACGGCCGCGGGGCTGGTCGGGCAGGTGACCACGCTGTCCGGGTACGGTCGGTCGGGGAACGGAGCGGTCGGCTGGGACACGACTCCCACCGGCTCGGGTGTCCGCCGGACTGGCCAGAACGCCATCGACGTCGTGGTCGGCGAGTACCTCCGCCAGGACTTCGACAGCGGGCTCGGAATCCACGACTTCTACGGGGTCACCGGTGCCCGGACGGACACCGGCCTCGGACCGGCCGAAGCACTTATACAACCGGGGGATTCTGGCGGCCCGGCGCTGATCGGGAACCTCATCGTCGGGGTCACGAACGGGACCGCCTGGAACACGATCACGGACAGCCGGAGGACGCCCGGCACGCCGGGGGCGACCCTGAACCGCGGCACGTTTGGTGAGACCAGCACTCACACCTGGGTCCAGCCCTACGCCCCCTGGATCGCGCAGCAGGCCGGGTTCGCCTCCTCGCGACTGGTGATCGACATGAACTCCCAGCTGGGCGGAGGCGATTCGGTGGCCGATTCGATGTTCCTGTACACCAACGGCAACACCCTGCACGTCGGGGTCAACAGCCACTCGGTGCCCGTCTCGCTGATCGGGGTCAACACCGTCGTGGTCCGCGGGTCGACCGACGCGGACACGTTCATGATCTCGGACTCCCTGCTGAAGAGTGGCGTCCGCGTCGAGATCGACGGCCGGGACGGCCTGCCCGGCGTCACCGCCCGAGACACCCTGATTTCCTGGGGGAATCTGACCTGGACGCTTTCGGACTTCAACAAGGGCCAGCTCCGGGACACCCAGACGAGCTTCGGCGGCCTGTCGTTCGAACGGGTGGAGAACCTGACCGCCGCGGGAGAAGGTGCGGATCACTTCCGCGTCCTGCCGGGGGGATTCCTGTCGGGTCGGATCGACGGTGGGTCGGGGACGAACCGGCTGGACTATTCCGCCCGGTCCGTCGGCGTGACCGTTGATCTCGCGGCCGGTACAGCCACCGGTATCAACGGCGGCATCGTCCGGATCGAAAACGTGAAGGGGAGCCAGTCGAAGGACTTCCTGTACGGCAACGGGAACGCAAACACGTTCTTCGGCGAGGGCGGAGACGATTTCATCTACGGCCGGGGCGGGAACGACTACCTGTTCGGCAACGGCGGGGCTGACTACCTCGACGGCGGGGCGGGCGACGACTACCTGGACGGCGGCGCCGACCGGGTCCAGGACACGCTCCGGGGCGGGGGCGATCGAGACCGGGTCGTCCAGTACTACAACCCGGGCGTGTACCTCAGCCCGACCGGCGTCCCCCAGTTCTTCTGGATGAGCGAGGACGCGTGCCCGGACTTCGACCCGGTGCTCGACACGTGGGTGCCCGTGTACGTGGGGTAGCCGCTCCGGGGCCGGGCCGGTCGCCCGGGCGGGTCGCGACCCATCACCACGGCTGCGCGGGCCGTCGCGGTCGGTCCGGGGTTTACGAGGGGGAGGCCGACGTGCCCGCCAGGACGCTCACCTACCTCGTCCGCCGTCGCCTACCGACCGACGGCGGACGTGGCCATTTCCCGGGGCCGAACGACGTGTACCTCGCCGCGTTCGACGACCGCGCGAGCGCCGAGGCCCACGCGGCGCACCTCCACCGCGACGCCGTTCTCGCGGGCGGTCCGGATCTCCTGTTCCCGGGCGACGAGACGCCGCTGGCGTCAGGACTCGCGGGGGCCACCAGCCGGCCCGAGTCCGCCCTCCGGGACTTCCTGCTCGACGGCGGCGTCGCACCACCCGACCCGGTCGAACCCGCCGACCCGGTGCCGTGTCGCTCCCCCGGCACCTCCGACCACTGGTGGGACCTGGAGCAGCGCCGCTGGGCGCGGTGGTGGGGCGGCCTCTCCCGCGGGCGGCAGCAGGAGGAGCGGCGGCGGCGGGCGGACGAGCGGGGCCGGCAGGCCTGGGACCGGTGGTGGCGGGAGGTGGTGGCCGGCGGCCGGCTGACCGCCGACCAGCGACAGCGGGTGTGTGAGGCGTTCGACACCCTCCGCCTGTTCGAGGTGGTCGAGTCGTCGCGGGTCGCACGGCCGCCGACGGCCGGGGCCGTGTACGCGGTCGTTCACACCCGCTGGGTGTACGCCGACACCTGGGACTTCGACTCGCACGACGTGGCCGGCGTGTTCCCCTCCCGCAAGGCGGCGGACGCGGAGTTGGCCCGCCGGCGGCGGGAGTGCGACGAGGACCGCGACGGCGGGGCGCCGCACGCGGACGACCTGACCGTGGTGGAACTGCCCCTCGACCCGGGGGACGGGCGATGACGCTTCCCACCCCGCAAACCGCCCCCCGCCCGCCCGCGGTGTTCGCGGTCCGGCTGAGGGTGGCAGCCGACTACAGCCGGGACACCATCCCGGTGCCGGCCGAGCAGTACTGGGCCGTGTTCGGCACCCGGGCGGAAGCCGAGGAACACGCCCGCCGACTGCACCGGGAGTTCGTCCGCGGTCCCGACCCGTTCAGCCACCCGTCCGGCCGCGACCTTTTCGGCGAGCGGTTCGAGGACCTGACCAGCCTGCCCGAGTTGGCCTTCCGCGACTGGCTGGTGGACCTGGACGTCGAGCCGCCCGAAGTCATCCAGCCGACCGACCCGGAACCGTACCGGTCGCCGGACATGACCGACCGCGAATGGAGGCAGGAGCAAGCGCGGTGGGCGAAGCGGTGGGCGGAGTGGACGCCCGAACGCCGCAAGCACGAGCGAGACAGACACACCGCGGCGCTGACCCGCGAGGCGTGGAAGCGGTGGTGGGAGCGAGTGGTGGTGGACGGCACGCTCACCCCCGACCAGCTGGCCCACGTGTGGGCGGGGTTGAACAAGGTCGAGTTCTTCGAGGTGGTGGAGGTGCCGGCGGCCGACCCCCCGCCGCCGGCCGCGACGACCGTGTACGCCGTCGTCCACGAGCACTGGGAGTACGACGACTGGGTGTACGGCGGGGCGAACGACCCGCTCGCCGCGTTCGGCACCCGTGCCGCCGCCGAGGCCGAACTGGCCCGGCGGCAGCGGGCCCTCGGGGCGGACGGCGAGTTCGACAACGGCGGCCCGAACCGCCTGGTCGTGGTGGAACTCCCTTTTCACGCGGAGGGCTGACTGATGGCCAAGGCCTGGGTCCACGCCGAGTCGTCGGCCAAGCGGTGGGGCGGGGTGCCGGAGGACTACATCGCCATCCACGAGAAGATGGACCAGACGAAGTCCGCCCACGCGGAGGTGACGCACCGGTGCGTGTTCCACTCGGCGTTCGGCATCTTCGTCATCGAGGACATCTTCGGGCGGACGCTCACCAACTCGGCCGGGCGGGTGGTGCACGTGCGGGACGTCGCCGAACAACACGTGCTGGAAGACCTGGGGTTCATCCCCAGCCTGAGCGACTGGCTGAAGGAGATGCCCAGCCAGCCGTGGATGGCCGGGGTGCGGAAGGTGCCGGTGAGACTCGTGGACTAACCGCCGCGGGAGGCCGTGATGCCCGACCTGTTCGTCGTCCGCCGCCGGCGGTGCTATTGGGAGAAACCGTCGGAGTTGGAGGCTCCGTACGCGGTGGCCGTGTGCGAGGACCGTGCGGCGGCGGAGGCGGCCGCGTTGACCCACAGCCGGTGGTACGCCCGCACCCGGTGTCCGAAAGGCGACCCGTTCCATGTCGACTGGCCGACGTGGGACGACGCCGTCCAGGAGTTGACCCGGGTCACGACGTTGCCCGTGTTCGCGCTCCGGGACTGGCTGATCGACGCCAACTTCCCTGATTACCCGCCGCACGTGATGCCACCCGGCGACAACGTTGATGTGAGGGCGTGGTCGGACTGGTGGTACCCGTTGATCTTCGGCGGGTACGTCACCACCGCCGACGGCGACCGGGGCGACCGCGTCCACCCGTACCCGTTCACGGCCGACCAGCTGGCCCACTTCTGGGAGGCCGCGAACCTGTTCCCGTTCTTCGAGGTGGCCGGGGTGGACTGGCACCCGTCGGCGGCCAAGAGGGGGGTAATGAGCGGACCGCGTTCCGTGCCGGTGTACGTGGTGATGCTGCACCACTGGAAGTACAGCGACGGCCCGTTCGACGGTGCGAACCGCCCGGTGACGGCCTTCCGCGACCGGGCCGCCGCCGAGCGGGAGTGCGACCGGCTGACCGCCGAGGCGAAGGCCGACATCGACCGTGCGATGCGGTCGAACGGCTGCAGCGAGTTCGAGGAGGCCAGTTGGAAGTATCTGGTTGCCGAGTTGCGGCTGCCGGTCCCGGCGGAGGGGTGACCCGTGTCCGCATTCGTGCTGGAGCGGTTCAGCTGGCGGCGGGTCGGGCCCGCGGGCTGGGTGCGCCTGCCGGGGGAGGTCGTCGTCGACCGGTTCGACGCGGCGGAGGACGCCCACACCGAACAGGCCCGCCGCGAGGCCGACGTGCGTGAACTCGTCGGGCACCCGTTCCGCTGCGGCACCACCCTGGCCGAGTTCACCACGCTCCCCGAGTTCGCATTTCTGGACTGGCTCCGCGCCGCCGACCTCGACCCGCCGGACCGCGACCCGGACGGGCGAACGCCGTGGCTCGCCTGGGCCGACCTGTTCGCCGGCGGGTGGACGCCGGCGCAACTCGCCCACGTCTGGGAGGGGTGCAACCGGGTGCGGTTCTTCCGCGTCCGCGAGCGGGCCGGCGACCCGTTGCACTGCGTGCTGCGGGTGAACTGGTGGCGGGACATGAACGACACCAATTTCTTGTCAGAGTCAGAGGGCGGGACCCCCCTCGCCCTGTGGCACGACCGCCCGGCGGCCGAGCGGGACCGGACCGCCAAGCAGGCACTGGCCGCGGCCGAGACGGCGGCCGCCCAGCGGACGCTCGGCGAACCGGACCTCGCGTTCGACCCCGGCCCGCGAGCCGCGGCGGCCAACCCGTTCGGCCCCACTCCCGTGCCGCAGCCGACCGCCGAGGCCACGGCGGTGAGCCACGCGGACGTGATAGATGTCGATCGTGGCGAGCCGGAGTTGGGCGTGCCCGCCGAATCGCTCGCCGACACCGCGTTCGTCGTCGTCCGGTTCGGCTGGGAACCCTTGACGGACGAGTTCGACGCTGTGCCTGGCCTGTTCGAGCGGCCGGACGGGGTTGGCGGGGTGCCGGTGCGGGTGTTCGCCCGCCGGGAGGAGGCCGAACGGTTCCGCGACCGCGGCGAGTCGGAGTATCGTGCGTTCGCCAACCCGTACCGCTTCCGCCCGGCCGGGCTCCGCCGGGGCGGGTGGGACGCCCACGACCTGCCCGCCGCCGTGCGTGACCTCGGCATCGACCGACCGTTCCCCGCCCCGGCGAGGCACGATTTCGTCGGTCATCGCCGGGCGTGCGCCGACTGGTGGACACACGTCGCGGGCGGGTTGACCGACGCACAGCGGGCGGGGTTGTGGGAGCTGACGTGGGAGTCCGGCCCGCTCGCCCTGTACGAGGTGCGGCAGTTGCGGGTGGGCGATGCCCGTCACCGTCCCCCACGGCGCGTACGCACCCTCTACTACGTGCGGGCGACCAACTGGATTCCGGACGGCGGCCCGGCCAACAACCCGGTGCGGTTCCTGGGCGCGTTCGCCGACCCCGCCCGGGCGGAAGCGGTACGGGATGAGGCCGAGCGGGCGTTCCGGGATTCCCCCCCGCCGGACTCGCCACCGCCGTTCCCCTGGGAGCCGGACCGCGACTGGACCTGGTACAGCAGCCTGACGGTCTCGCAAGCGAGACAGCACCTGGTCGACCACGGGCTGATCGACGACACCGCCCTCGCGGGATTCCTCCCGGACCCTGGGTGGTGGCAGTACTCCCCCCGCCGGCCGTTCCGGACGGAGCAGGTGCGGGCACTCTGGGAGGTGTTCGACCGGGTGCGGCTGTACGAGGTGCTGGCCCTGCCGACGGAGGTGGGCGAATGACCGCGACCCCGAAACGGACCGTGTTCGTCCTGGCCCGCAGCGACTGGATTTACCATGACGGGCCGTGGGGCGGCGATTACGCCTTCCTGCGGGGGTACCCCACCCGCGAGGAGGCCGAGGCCGCCGTCCCCGGCCAGCCGCTGGACCGGCAGTTCGGCCCGGCCGAGCAGAGCTACCAGATCGTTGAGGTGCCGCTGGAGGAATGACGCCGTGCCCGACCGCTTCGACCTCGGCTGCTCGCCCGTCGTGTTCGACGCCGGGGAGCACACCCTGCTCAGCCAGTCCGGGCACCGGCTCCAGGCGCTGCTCGGCGGGACGGTCAGCCCGCGGGACCGGGACGAGAGCTACTTCGTCCGCTGCGTCCGGGCGGACGCCGACTACGACTCGCACCAGTGCCTGGAGGCGGAGGCGTGGCGGAAGATGATCGAACGGCGGGAGTTCGAACTCCTGAACCCGCCGCCGGGGCCGGGCCGCACCTGGGTCCGCCCGGACGAACTCCTGCCGGGGATCGTCCTCACCGCCGACCCGGCGCGCCCGCTCTTGCTCACCCGCGGGGTGGGTGTCGAATACCGCGGGCACCCGCACGACGAGTACCGGTTGGCCCGACAGTTCCCGTGGCGGCGGGCCGACCACGACGGCTGGTGGCGTCAGGTGCTGAACCTGTCGACCGGGAAGCTGGAGGAGTTCGCGCCGCCGCCCGCGCAGGGGCCGTTGTCACCGGGGTGGACATCGCCACCAACCTGTTGGAGCAGGCCCGGTCGCGGGCCGCGGCGGAGGGGCTCACCGCCCGGTTCGACGAGGGGGACGCGGAGAAAGTGCCGTACCTTGACTCGAGCTTCGACGCAGTCATCAGCATGTTCGTGGTGATGTTCGCTCCGCGCCCGGAACTGTCGGCCGCCGAGTTGCTCCGCGTCTGTCGTCCGGGCGGCACCATCGCGCTGGCGAACTGGACACCGGGCGGGTTCGTCGGGCAGATGTTCAAGACGATCGCCGGCCACGTCCCGCCTCCTGCGGGGTTGCCGTCGCCGATCCAGTGGGGGGACGAGGCGAAGGTGCGGGAGCGGCTGGACAGCGGCGCCACCGACCTGCGAACCACACCGCAGATGATCGCGTTCGAGTTCCCGTTCGAACCGGCGGCGGTGGTGGAGTTCTGGCGGGTGTATTACGGGCCGACGAACCGGGCGTTCGAGGCGCTGGCCGCCGAGCCGGGCCAGCAGTCTGCGCTTCGGGCCGACCTGGAGCGGCTGTGGACGAGCCATAACCAGACGACGGGCGGCACGACGCGGGTCGAGTCGGAGTACCTGGAGGTGATCGCCACCCGCCTGTGATCCTCACCGCCACGACCCGACCTTGGGTGCTCCGGTCCGACACGCCGAGGGCGGTAATCACGATTAACCCCACCGGCCGCCTTCCACCATTCGGTGCGACACTTCGCGCCCGTCCGGGCAATTAACACGTCCAGAGATTCCGCCAGACAGCCGCCGGCCGGTCACGCCGAAGGTCGCTGTGGGCTACACCCCGATGTGGAGGTGCCCCCGTGACCCCGGCCGTAGCCGTACGCCCCTTCGACCGCACCCCGCCCACTGAATTGACCGCCGCAGAGCGAGCCGCCGCCGTCGCCGCCCTGCTCGCCGCCGGCCTCCTCCGCCACCTCCACCCGGCCGCCTTCCCGCCCCCGCCCGGTGCTACGAATTCGCAGGAAAAGACAGGCGAATCGACTTGATGCGTCGCCCCGCGCGAGCGTTACTGTCCACGCCGGTTAACGACCCCCGAGACACCCGCGAGGAGGACTGCATGCCCGCGACGACCGACAAGCCGCCGACGCTCGCGAGGGAGCTGGCGGCGCTGGCGAGGATGACCGCGGCCGAGCTCCGCGACCGGTACGCGGCGGTGTTCGGCGAGCCGGCCGCGTCCGGCAACCGCGCCTGGTTGGCCCGCCGCGTCGGGTGGCGCCTGCAGGCGCTGGCCGAGGGCGACCTGAGCGAACGGGCACGCGCCCGGGCCGCCGATCTGGCCCGGGACGCCGACCTCCGCCTCTCCGCCCCGAAGGAGCAGCCCGAGCCCACCAGCACGGCCACGCCCATCCCGGCGGTCCACGACCCGCGGCTGCCGGGGGTGGGGACGGTGCTGACCCGCCGGTACAAGGGCGGCGAGGTCCGGGTGAAGATCGCCGCCGACGGGTTCGAGTACGCCGGCGAGCGATACGGGTCGCTCAGCGCCGTCGCCAAGGCGGTGACCGGCACCCACACGAACGGGTTCCTCTTCTTCCGCCTCACCCGGACGGGGAGTGCCGCATGACCACCACGAAGCCAGGTCACCGCCCCACGGTGAAGCTCGTCCGCTGTGCCGTCTACACGCGGAAGTCCACCGAGGAGGGGCTGGAGCAGGAGTTCAACAGCCTCGACGCCCAGCGGGACGCGGGCGAGGCGTACGTCCGCAGTCAGAGCGGCGAGGGGTGGGTGGCCCTGCCGGACCGGTACGACGACGGCGGGTTCACCGGCGGCAACACCGACCGCCCCGGGCTGCGGCGGCTGATGGCCGACGTCGAGGCGGGCCGGGTGGACTGCGTGGTCGTGTACAAGGTGGACCGGCTCAGCCGGAGCCTCCTCGACTTCGCCCAGCTGATGCAGCGGTTCGAGCAGAAGGGCGTGTCCTTCGTCAGCGTCACGCAGCAGTTCAACACGGCGTCGAGCATGGGCCGACTGGTGCTCAACGTGCTCCTGTCCTTCGCCCAGTTCGAGCGGGAGATCGTCGGCGAGCGGACGCGGGACAAGATCGCGGCCACCCGCCGCAAGGGCATCTGGTCCGGGGGCCGGCCGGTGCTGGGCTACGACCGCGAGCCCGGCGGCCGAAGGCTCGTCATCCACGCCGCCGAGGCCGAGCGGGTCCGCGACATCTTCGGGCTCTACCTGCGGCACGGGTCGCTCCTCCCGGTGGTGAAGGAGCTCGGCCGGCGGGGGTGGGTCACCAAGCGGTGGGCGGACAAGGCCGGCCGGGTCACGGGCGGGAAGCCCTTCACCCGCACCAGCCTGTACCAACTCCTCACCAACCCGCTGTACGCCGGGCGGGTGCGGTACAAGGCCGACGTGTTCCCCGGCGAGCACCCGGCCCTCATCGACCCTGCCACCTTTGACCGGGTGCAGGAGCGGCTCTGCACGAACGGCACGCAGGGGGCCGGGCCGGGGTCGCCGGACAAGTACGGCGCCCTGCTCAAGGGCCTGCTGCGGTGCGGCCCGTGCCGGGCGGCGATGACGCCCACCTGCACGACGAAGGGCGCCCGCACCTACCGCTACTACGCCTGCGTCGCTGGGCACAAGAAGGGCGCAGCCGCCTGCCCGTCGCGGCCGGTCCCGGCCGGGCCGGTGGAGGGGTTCGTGGTGGACCGGGTGCGGGCCGCCGGCCGCGACCCCGACCTGCTTCGTCAGGTCGTCGAGCAGGTCCGCCATCAGCAGGCCGAGCGGCTCGCCGAACTCGCGGCGGAGGAGAAGGGGCTGGCGGCCGAGCTGGCCGGGCTGAAGCGGCACCTGGCGCTGGAGTCGGCCCGGTTCCGGCCCGGCGACGACAACGCTGAGGTGGTGCGGCGGCTGGCCGGCCTGCTCGACCAGCAGAGGCTCGCCGAGGACCGGCTCCGGCGGGTGAAGGAGCAGGCCCGTGAGGTCAAGGCGGCGAGCGTGTCCGAGGCCGACGCCGCGGCGGCGCTGGCGGGGTTCGACCCGGTGTGGGCGGCGCTCGCCCCCTCCGAGCGGGCGCGGGTCATCGGGCTGCTGGTCGAGAAGGTGGTGTACGACGGGGCGGCGGGGAAGGTCGCAGTGACCTTCCGGCCGAGCGGGATCACGGCCCTGGCCGGCGAGCTGGCCGACCGCCAGCAGGGGATGGTGGCATGACCGACGCGACGCTGACGATCGAGGGGACCGTCCACATCACCCGCCGGGGTCACGGCGGCCGGCCCGAACTGCGGGACGGCCCGGCACCGGCCGAACCCCCGCCCGAGCGGGTGCCGCGGGTGGCCCGGCTGATGGCGCTGGCGATCAAGCTGGACGGGCTCGTCCGCACGGGGGTGGTGCGCGACTACGCCGCGCTGGCCCGGCTGGGGCGGGTGACGCCGGCGCGGATCACCCAGGTGATGAACCTGACACTGCTCGCCCCCGACATCCAGGAGGCACTGCTGTTCCTGCCGCCTGTGACCGCGGGGCGGGAGCCGCTGGCGCTGGCCGACCTGCAGCCGGTGGCGGCGGTGCGCGACTGGCGGGGGCAGCGAAGGGCCTGGCGTGAGCTCACGGCCCGCCGACCAAACCGGCGGGCCGGCGAGTGAGCCGGACCGATTTTTTCGATCTTCGGGTTTGCACGGGATCGTCGGGCGAGTATGCTGGTGACGCGCATGCCCGTCCATTTCTGGACGCCCGTGCGCTCACCCCACGCGGCGCCGCCGATGGCCACCTTCCGCCTCCCGCACCTGTCCGCCCCCAGCGTCCTCCGGGCCGTCGACCGCGAGCCCCTCCTCCGCTTCCTCGCCCCCTACCGCCCCTACCTCGCCGCCCGCGGCGCCGACCTTCCCGCCCCCGGCACAACGGGGCGCATCCCCTACGAGTCGCTCGTCGCGGCCCTCATGGCCCCCGACGCCGACACGCCCGCCGACCTCGTCGAGGCCCTCTACTACGTCGACGGCATGGCCACCCCGGAGGGGATGCACGCCCTCCTCGCCGTCGCCGCCGCCGCCGGCCTCGCCCTCGACGGCGCCGACCTCACGCCGGCCGAGGTCGCCGTCCAGGTGTGGCTCGCCGCCCCCGACCGGCTCGAACGCGCCCACGCCGAGCAGCACCTCCCCAACCCCCGGTCGTTCGAGTACTTCCAGACCGACGCCTCCGCCCCGGCGGCCGCCCCCGCCCTCACGCCCGACGTCACCGCCGCGCTCGAGGGCGAGATGAACGACTGGTTCGCGGCCAACCGCCGCGGCCGCACCGCCCGGGTGTTCGCCTTCCCCCGCCCCGACGTGACGTGGTTCCTCGTCCGCCACGGCGAGCCGTTCAAGCGGGAGGAGGCGGCCGCCGCCGACGCCGAGCCCGGGAGCGTCGCCTACCGGCCCCTCCGGTACGACGTGGTCGCGTACGACCCGGCCCTCGGCGAGCTCCGGGTGAGCGCCCGGCTCAAGGGGGAGAAGGACCTGTACCGGGCGGCCTTCGGGCTCCACCTGTTCGGGCGGGCCGACTACTTCCCGGACGCGCTCAAGTACACCCTCGAGCCGCTCCGGGCGGCCGCCGACGCGGCGCTCGTGTGTGCCGACGTGCCGGGGCTGGAGTGGGTGCGGCTGCGGGAGATCCACTTCGCGTGGGGCGGGGCCCAGGCCGAGTACGAGATCGTCCGGGCGGCCGACGTGTTCGCCGCCTTCCGCGACCGCGGGCGGGCGGTCCCGGACCGGCCGAAGCTCGCCCGGGCGGTGTTCCAGGTGAAGCCGGCGGACGCCCGCCGGCCGCGGGCGGTGACGATCAAGCCGCCTAACGTCGCGCTGTACGCCCGGGACCACGAGTCCCCGGCGGTCGAGGCCTGGCTCCGGGCCCGCGGGTTCCTCGACGTGTACCCCGCCGCCTGACCGCCACCCCACCTCCCCATGTCCGCCCCGCCCGCCGCGCCATCGCTGACTCGGTTCTGGCTCGCCCTCGACCGCCTCCCCGGCCCGGCCGCGGTCGCCGCCGAGTGGCGGAGCCACGCCGGGGGCGGGTTCGACGCCGCCCGGGCGTGCGGGCTTGTGGCCCCGGACCCCGAGCCGGCGCGGGTGGTGCCGCGCCCCGGCCGCCCCGGCGAGTGGCTGACCGTGGTCGAGCACGGGCCGGACGACCTCGTCGGCGTGACCGACGACGGGTCCGAGCCCGTCCGCCTCGCCCGCCGCCACCTGGTCGTCTACCGGCTCGACCGCGGCCGGCTGGCCGCAGCGGCGGCGGTCGCCCTTGGGCTCGACCCCGACCCCGGGCCGGTCGCGGGGGTGCCGGTCGCGACCCGGGTCGGGCTGCTCCGACCGACCGCGGGGGTGGCCTTCTCGGCCTACCTCCTGCTGGCCGTCGACCGGATGGCCTACCAGGCGGGACTGGAGGCGGTGGCCGTGCGGGCGGACGGGCCGGTCGTGGTCCTCGCCCCGACCACCGCGTTCCACCGGATCGACGCGCGGCTCCTCCTGGGCCGGCGGGGAGGGGCGTTCGTCGCCCTCGCCGACGCCCTCCGCGTCGGGGAGGACGGGCGGCTGGGGGCGGTGCCCGCCGGCGCGCCCGAACTGGACGACCTCCGCGCCAGGCTCGCGCCCGCGGCGGGGACCGACGGCCGGGCGGCGTTCCCGACGCCGCCCGCGGCGCGGTGGGCGGACGTCCGGATTCGATTCGTGGACGGGGACACGGTGGCGGTGACGGTCGGGGCCGTGTCCCGCACCCTCACGTACGCGCAGCTGGGGATGGCCGACGGCCGGAGCGGCCGGGCGACCGCCCAGTGGGCGCTGCTGCGCGCGTTCGCCGCGGGCGGTGGGACGCTCACCTGGGATAGCCCGACGGCGGACCGGAGGCACCAGAAGCGGCGGGAGAAGCTGGCGAAGGACCTGGCCGCATTCTTCCGCCTGACCGGCGACCCGATCGCCCTCACGGCCGACCGGCAGGGGTGGCGGACGCTCTTCCGCGTGGAGCCGGACTGACGCCGGCGAAAAGTCGCTGGCGGAATCCGGTGGTTTCTCGAATTCGCACCGACCGGCAACGCCGTCTCCACTCGCCACTTCCGGCCGATTCGCCGTCCCGCCCGCCGACATTTCTCCGCCCCCAGCGACTTTTCGACATCTGTGCCCGACGGGTCCGCCGGGCGTGGTAACGCGCCCGACACCGACACCTGGGCCGAGCCGCGGGCCACCCTGCCGCCGGACCCGTCCCCGCGCTCGGCCTCCGCCCGGAGGCCTCACATGCCGCACCCTACCACCCCGGCCGGGCTCACCCCCGCCCGCCGGCGGCTCCTCGCCCTCCTCCAGCACACCAACTTCGGCCGGGTCGAGCACCTGGTCGTCCGGGGCGGCGAGCCGGTCCTCGATCCGATGCCGCGGGTCGTCGTCGAGTACAAGTTCGCGTCCGAGAACGGCCCGCGGCCGGAGACCGGTAACGCCGACGCCGCGCTCAAGCGGCAGCAGCTCGACCTGCTCGCGCTCCTGGACCGGGTCGGGGACGGGGTGATCCCGGTCCTCTCCTGCAAGCACGGTCTGCCGTTCCAGGCCGAGGTCGCCGGCTGACGCCGGCCCTCATCACCCCACACCCCGACGATCGACCGGCCGCGCGGCGGAGGCGACGTGGGCACCCCCCGGTGCTCCGGCCGCCCCGCGCTGCCCGCCGCCCCGCCGTGCCCACGTCGCCCGCCTCGCCGGCCGGGGAGGAGCGCACCCGTGCCGACCGACCCCGAGGCCGTCGTCCGCGACCCGGCCGTCCGCGCCCTGATCCGGATCCACGCCGCCCGGGTCGCCCGGGCCGTCCCGCCCCGCGTCGCCGACCGCGACGACGTGGCCCAGCACCTGACCGCCGTCCTTCTCGCGGGGCTCCCGGCCTACGACCCCGCCCGCCTGCCGCTGGTCGAGTTCGCCCGGGTGGTCGTCGGGCGCGGGGCCGCCGGCCTCGTCCGCCGCCACCGGGCCGCCCGCCGGAACCCGGCCCGGGAGGCGGCGGTCGACGTGGCCGGGGCCGCCGACCACCGCGGCCGCGGGCCGGCGGGCGCCGACCTCGCCGCGGACGTGGCCGACCTCCTCGCCGCCCTGCCGCCGCCGCTGCGGGCCGCGGCCGAGGCGGTGATGGCCGCCCGGAACATCGCCGACGCCGCCCGGACCCTCGGCGTCCACCGGACCACCCTGTCCGAGCGGCTCCGGGTCGTCCGCGCCCGGCACGCCCGGCCGGGGCTCGCCGGCTACCTGCCGGGCCACGCCGTCGGTTGACGCCCCGATCGCGTATTTACCCGTCCAGGAGGAATCCATGACCCCGTACCGGTACACGTTCGACCCCGCCGTCCCCGCGGACGAGCTCGGCGACACCCTCGTGCTCGCGGTAATCGCCGCCGAGGCCCTCCACGGCGAGAGCCAGACCCGGCTCGACGCCGGCCACGCCGTGGGCGACGGCGGTCGGGTGGTGGTGATCGACGCCGGCACGGCCGTCGGCCGCGACCTGAACCGGCTGTTCGTCGGGTTCGCCACGCGCGAGTTCGGCCCGGACAGCTTCCGGGTCGAGCGGGCCGAGCCCGCCCCGGCGGCGCGGCCCGAGCCGGCCGCCGCCTGACCCGCAATCCAGACCCGCACCCGGAACCCGCCCTCACCGGCGGGGCCGTCCGGGGTGCGCCCCGAGGAGGAGCCCGTGACCCCGCCGCCCGACGACCCGCACCTCATCGCCGCCCTCGGCCGCGCCAAGACGGCCGACGAGGTGGTCGCGATCCTCGCCGCGCAGTACCGCCTCCTCTTCGCCGCCGACCAGGTGGTCGAGCTGCGGGCCGTCAAGGTCCGCCGCGGGGCCGGCCGGCCGCACACCGAGGCCGGGTTCTTCGACCCCGCCCACCGGGCCGACATGGCCCGCGCGGCCCTCGACGTGACCCGGCACGCCAAGGCCGTGTACGCCACCCTCAACCCGGTCCGCCCCGACCTGCTCGCCCGCCGGTGCAACCGCCTCGACTGGGCCGACGACGGCGAGCTGACCAAGGACAAGGACGTGCTCGCCCGGCGGTGGCTGCTGGTCGACGCCGACCCGGTCCGCGACCCGCACGTCAGCGCCACCGCGGCCGAGAAGGCGGCGGCGTTCGACACCGCCCTGGCCGTCCGGGAGCACCTCCGCGGGCAGGGCTGGCCGGACCCGGTCCTCGCCGACTCGGGGAACGGCTACCACCTGCTGTACCGGGTCGAGCTGCCGGCGGGCGACGGCCGGGTGGGGCGGGTGCTGCAGGCGCTGGCGGCCCGGTTCGACACCGCGCACGTCAAGATCGACACGACGGTCGGCAACCCGGCGCGGGTGTGCAAGGTGTGGGGGACGGTCGCCCGGAAGGGGGACAGCACCCCCGACCGGCCGCACCGCCGGGCGGCCCTGCTGGAGGTGCCCGCGCCGTGACCGACCCGAGCCTCGTCCCCGCCGTGCCCGCCGACCTCCTGGACGCCGTCGCCGCCGAGGCGCCGGCCCCGGCCGCCCCGCCCCCGCCGGCAGGCGCCCCGCTCGTCCCACCGTCGTCGGGAGGGACGACGTACACGTCGCGGCTGCTGGTGGACCGGTGGCTGGCCGCTCGCGGGGTCGGGTTCCGGGTCAAGCCGGAGCCGGACGCCCGCGGGCGGACGGTGTACGTCTTGAAGGAGTGCCCGTTCGACCCGAGCCACGCCGACCCGGACGCGTGCGTCATGCAGGCCCCGGACGGGCGGCTGTCGGCCCACTGCTTCCACAACGGGTGCCGGGGGCACGGGTGGCAGGCGTTCAAGGCCGCCCTCGGCCCGCCCGACCCGGGCCACTACGACCCGCCCCTCGCCGCGCGGAAGCCGGGCGGCAAGCAGCGGCGTCGGCCGGCCGCCCGGCCGCCGGCCGGCGGGCCGGCCCCGCCCGGCGCGGCCTCGCCCGACGCGACACCACCTGCCGGTGGAGCACCGCCCGAGGGCGTACCGCCCGCGGCAGAACCGCCGATCGAAGGCCCACCCACCGACCGCGGAACTCCGGACGGGCGGCCGCCCCGCCGGGTCGTTCACATCGACCCCGCGCTCCCGGTGGCGCTGACGATGGCCGAGGTCACCGACACCCTCGTGGCCGCCCGCGACTGCTACCGCCGGGCCGGCCAGCTCGTCCGCATCGCCGGCGCCGACATCGGCCCCGTCCTGTCCGCCGCCGAGCTCGCCGGCCTCCTCAACCACCACGCCGAGGTCGTCGTCGCCGCCGCCGACGGGGAGGAGTACCGGCCCCTCCCGGCCGCCTACGCCAACACCTGGCTCAACCACCCCGGCGAGGCCGCCCGCCTCCCGCCCGTCACACTGTTCACCCTCGTCCCCGTCTACACCCCCGACTGGCGCCTCGCCCGCCCCGGGTACGACCCGGCCACCGGCATCTACTCCGCCGCCCTGCCGGTCGAGCCGCGAGCCGGCACCGCGCACCTCGACCGGCTCCTCGCCGAGTTCTGCTTCCGCGGCCCGGCCGACCGCACCAACTACGTCGGCGTCCTCGTGACCGCGCTCCTCGGCCCCCACTTCGTCGGGTCCAAGCCGGCCGTCCTGTTCACCGGCAACCAGCCCGGGCTCGGCAAGACCATCCTCGCCCAAGTGATCGCCATCCTCCGCGACGGCCGGCCGACCGAGACGGCCACGTACAACCCGAACGACGAGGAGTTCGAGAAGCGGCTCGGGGCGATCGTCCGCCGCGGGGCCACCACCATCGTGGTGGACAACGCCAAGGGCCGGGGCCGCGCCCCGCGGATCGATTCCGCGTGCCTGGAGCGGTCGATCACCGACGAGGTGCTGTCGTTCCGGCTCCTCGGGCACTCGCGTGAGATCCGGGCGGAGAACTCCCACCAGTTCTGCCTGACGGCGAACACCCCGGACGTGAGCCGGGACCTGGTGTCCCGGAGCGTGGTGGTCGGGCTGTACCACGAGGGGGACCCGGCCCGGCGGGCGTTCGACTTGCCCGACCCGGAGGGGTACGCCCTGGCCCACCGGGCCGAGTTGCTCGGCGAGCTGGCCGGGCTGGTCGAGCGGTGGCGCGCGGCCGGGTCCCCGCGGGCGGAGGCGCGGTCGCGGTTCAACAAGAAGGGGTGGGGGCCGGTGGTCGGCGGCATCCTCCGGCACGGCGGGTTTCCGGACTTTCTGGGGAACGCGGGGGCGGCGGCCGCCGAGTTGGACGACACCCGGCGGGAGTTCGCGGACCTGGTGGCGGCGCTGGCGGACCACCCGCAGGGGACGTGGACGGCGGCCGAGCTGGCGGACCTGGCCGCCCGGCTGCGGCTGTTCGGGGCGGACGCGGGGAAGGAATCGGGGCGGGCGGTGGCGACGCGGGTCGGCATCCTGGCGGGGCGGTTCGTGGGCGAGTCGTTCCCCCTGGACGACGGCCGGCGGGCGGAGTTCCAGCGGGTGCCGGACCGGAAGGGGAACCTATACCGGGTGGCCGTCCACGATCCCGAGGACGGCCGTGGCGATTGACGACCGACGGGCAACTTGCCCCCGGCATCACGGCCGGAACTTCTCGAAGGCCGTGCCGTTGAACCGGTACGCACCGCCGTTGTGCGTCCCGAGCCACACGACGCCCCGGTTGTCCCGGTACACGGCGAACACCTCGACCGGGGTGTCCCCGTCCTTGATGGGGTAGTGGACCTTCCGCTTCCCGTCGTACTGGAACGCGCCCGCCCGCAGCGCCGCCGTCCACAACTTGCCGGCCCCGTCTTCGACGATCGACATGCCCTCGACAATGGTCCCTTCCGCGCGCGGCTGGAGCCGGCCGATGTCGGCGACCGCCTGGAAGCCGGTGAGCGAGCGGTGCCCGCTGTAGGTGAACCAGAAGTTGCCGTTCCGGTCCTCGAGGACGGACCGGACCGGCGCCTCCACGAGGGTGCGGTCCGTGAGCCACTCGAACGACGTCCCGTCGTACCGGCACACGCCGACGGACGTGCACCCGAACCACACGCGGCCCTTGCTGTCCCGAACGACGCAGTACACGTCGTACGGGTTGTAGACCGCGTTCGGGAACTTCGAGCGGGGCATCCTCTCGAAGTGCTCGTCGCCGAGCTTCGTCCGCGGGAACTCCAGCCGGTGGAGCGCCCGGCCGTCGTACCGGAAGACTACCCCCGCGTCCGGCGCCCCCACGAACCACAGGTCGTCCGGCCGGAGTTTCCACCCCGCCGGGTCGGCCGTCGCCGGGGCGGACAGGGTCGAGAACGCCCGCCCGTCGAACCGGCTGATGCCCGCGTAGGTGGTGAAGTAGACGTTCCCGGCCTTGTCCTCCTGGACCCCCCGGATCTGGTTGCTGACCAGCCCGCCCGTCGTCGTGAAGTTGACCAGGGTCTTCCCGTCGTACCGGTACACGCCCCGGTCGTTGCTCCCGAACCAGTAGTCTCCGCTCTTGGCGTGGAACACGTACATCACGCTCCGGCCCAACTCCGCGACGACTTCGCCCCTGGCGGCGGGGGCCTTCTCGGTCGCCGGCCGGTCCTGACCGGCAGCACCTGCGACGACCGCGGCGACGAGGGCCACGGCCGCCGACGCGCGAAGTCCGTTGGTGAACAGGCCCATCTCTTCCTCCACGGTCGTCGGGCCGGATACGCTTCGCACCGCCGGCGAAGGTGCGCCCTGTACGTGAGAACCGCCACCGGGGTTCTGTCCCCCGGGCCCGGCGCCACCTGCCGAACCTCGGGGCGGTTGCCGAACCTCTGCCGAACCTCTGAAATCAGAGGTTCGGCACCTTTAACCACCACACCCGCATGTCCTTGCGTCGTTTTGCCGAACCTGCCAAACCTCTAACGGTAAGCACCCTTCACGCACGCGTGCGCCCGGGCGCGTGCGCGCGCCCGCGTATGTACCGACTTACCTGTTAAGGTTCGGCAGGTTCGGCAACTCGTCGCAAGATGTTGTGGGTCTGCATGTTAAGTGTGCCGAACCTCTGAAATCAGAGGTTCGGCAAGGTTCGGCAAGGTTCGGCACCGAGTCATAACTCGTTGCGAGATTGCAAGTTAAGTGTGCCGAACCTCTGAAACGCCTTGGTTTCTAGGTGTTTTCGTCAGCCGCCACCGGTCAGTTACCCGCGCGTGAACGACACACTCGAGGCCGTCCGTCGCTTTCTCGACCGACTGCGTATTTCCCGGGTACGGGATGCTCCGCACGTTGCGAGGGGGTGGCCGATGGACGTGGAGATGTGGCCGGTCGGGAGGCTGAAGCCGTACCCGCAGAACCCCCGGCACAACGACGCCGGGGTGGACGCCGTCGCGGCGTCGCTCAAGGAGTTCGGGTTCCGCCAGCCGATCGTCGTGGACGAGGACGACGTGGTGGTCGTCGGCCACACGCGACTCAAGGGGGCGTTGAAGCTCGGGCTCGCCGAGGTGCCGGTCCACGTCGCCCGCGGCCTCACCCCCGAGCAGGTCCGGGCGTACCGGATCGCCGACAACCAGACCGCGACGCTGTCCGCCTGGGACGACGGGCTGCTCGCCCAGGAACTTGCGGTGCTCCAGGCGGCCGACTTCGACCTCGGCCTCACCGGGTTCGCCGAGGACGACCTGCTGGCGCTGCTCGCCGACCCGCCCGCGGCGGCGACCGGCGACCCGGACGACGTGCCCGAGCCGCCGGCCGTGCCGGTCACCCGGCCCGGCGACCTGTGGGCCGTCGGCCGCCACCGCCTCCTCTGCGGTGACGCGACGAAGCCCGCCGACGTAGCCCGGGTGCTGGGCGGCGAGCCGGCCGACGTGCTGCTGACGGACCCGCCGTACAACGTCGCCTACGAGGGCGGCACCGCCGACCGCCTGACGATCGCCAACGACGACCTGTCCGACGACGACTTCCAGCAGTTCCTCGTCTCGGCCCTCTCGGCGGCCCGCTCGCACCTCCGCCCCGGCGGCGGGTTCTACGTGTGGCACGCCGACACCTACGGGCTGTCCGTCCGCCGGGCTGCGGCCGAGGCCGGGCTCCGCGTGCGGCAGTGCCTGGTGTGGGTGAAGCCTTCGCTCGTGCTGGGCCGGCAGGACTACCAGTGGCGCCACGAGCCGTGCCTGTACGGGTGGGCCGACGGCGCCCCCCACACCTGGCTCGGCGGCCGCGCCCAGACGACCGTGCTCGAGTTCGACAAGCCGGCCCGGAACGCCGAGCACCCCACCATGAAGCCGGTCGCGCTGTTCGGGGCGCTGCTCGCCAACAGCTGCCCGGCCGGCGGGGTGGTCCTCGACCCCTTCGGCGGGAGCGGCACCACCCTCGTCGCCGCCGAGCAGGCCGGGCGGGCCGCGCGGCTGATCGAGGTCGACCCGCGGTACGGCGACGTGGTGCTGGCCCGGGCCGCGGCGACGTTCGGCGACGCCGTACCGGTGCGGCTGCTCGAAGGCGACGCGGAAGTGGCCTACGCCGACGTGGTGGCCCGCCGCCGGGCCGATGCGGCCGCGGCGTAGCCGGTACGATCGGGGGGCCTGCCGATGCGGCTCAGGAGGCGCGTGGGGGCGGTCGCGACGGCTCTGATAGGGACGGCCGGCTGCCCCGGCCGCGGGGTGGTGAACCGGCTCGCCGCCGACGAGGACGCCGACCCGCCACCCTGCCCCGCGTGCGGCGGGTGCCACGTGCTGGTGGTCGAGGAGGTCGTGGTCTGGGCTGCCGAACCCGTCGGCGGCCTGGTGTAGGGGGCGGGAACCCGCCCGGACCCTGCAACAGGGCTGCAAAAGTCTGCAACTCGGGGGCGTGCGGAGGGGGTGCCGTGGTCGCGCAGCGGAAGAGGAACGATGACGCGGTGGTGCTGGCCCTCGCGTGCGGGGCGACGGTCGAGGCTGCCGCGAAGCAGGGCGGAGTGTCCGAGCGTACGGTCTACACCCGGCTCCGCGACCCCGAGTTCCAGAAGCGGATCAAGGAGGCCCGGACCGACCTCGTCCGGCGGTCCGCAGGCCTCCTGTCGGCCGCATCCGGCGAGGCCGTCCGCACCCTGCTGGCGCTGATGAAGGAGTCGGCCCCTCCGGCGACGCGGCTGGGGGCGGCGAAGGCGGTGCTGGAGGTCGGGCTGAAGATCCGGGAGCTGGCCGACCTGGAGGCCGAGCTGCGGGACCTGGAGGAGAAGGTCAAGGCCCTCGGCCCGCCGGACGGCGGGGGGAGGCGGTGGTGAACATCCGCGGGCGGGTGGCGCGGCTGCGGGCCGGGCTGGCCGGGCGGGGCGGGGACGACCTGGCCCACATCGTGGTGTGGGTGCCGGCCGGGGGCGACCCGGACGGCCGGCCGCCGGGGGTGTACCGGACGGGCGGCGTCCTCGACGTGGTGTACGAGGGGGACGGGCCCGACCCGGTCCTGCGGACTCGGGTGATGGAGCAGGCAGCGCCGGCGGCACTGGAGATTGTACTCGGGCGGGAGGTCGTCGCGGCACCGACGGAGGAGCCCGCGTGAGCACCCACGCCCTCGGCCGCCGCCTCGCCGACCTCGCCCGCCGCCAAGCCGCGGCCGCCGCGCGGCACGCGGCTGTCAACGCCGCGGTGGACACGGAGCACGAGAAGCGGGTGGCGTTCCTGATGATGGTGCCGGAGGACCTGCGGATGGCGGTGGGGATCGCCCTGAGCGACCCCGACGGCGACGACGCCCTCCACTCGTGGGCGCTGTGGCCGTTCGCCCGGTGGGCCGTCGCGCCAGCCGGGTTCCAGTTCCCGCGGGCGCTAGTCGAGTGGCTGCTGGCCCGGCCGCACGCCTGGTTCCTCGGCCACCACTGCGAGCGGTGCGGGCTCGGGGTGCCGCTCCTGAGCACCGACTCCCGCGACCCGAGCCCGCCGCCGTCGATCGTCGTCTTCCCGACGTGCCCGGCCTGCGGCGGGGTCACCTCCCACGCCGCCAACTGGTGGACGGAGCCGCCGCCATGACGTTGCACGACCGGGTGGCCAGGCTGACCCGGCGGCTGCCGGGGCGGCGGCCGAAGGGGGTGCCGACCGACCCGGTGGCGCTGCTGGCCGGGCTGGCGGCCGGGACGGTGTCGATGGCCGACTTCGACCGGGCGGACGCCGATCAGATGAACGCGGTGGCGTACGCGGCGGCGCTGCTGATCGCCCGGACCGGCGTGGGAGGGTCGCGATGACCCGCGGGCGGCTGGCCCGTCTCGGCCGGGCGGTGTTCCTGCCGACGACCTGCACTGCCGCCGCGCCCGTGCGGCTGCGGTCCCCCGCCGACGTGCTGGCCCTGCTGGAGGCCGAGACCGCCCGCGTCCGCGCCGACTCTGCTGCCGACCCGGTCGCCCGGGCGCGGGCCGTCGGCACCCTCGCCCGCGTCGCGCTCAGTGCGATTGAGGCTGACCAGATGGCTGCTCGGGTGGCCGCGCTGGAGGCCGTCCTGGCCCGGAGGAGGCCCGCGTGACCGCCGACCGCCTTGCCCGCCACTACGACTTGCTCCGGCCCGAGGAGCGGCTGGCGCTGATGCTGGCGGCGAGCGGGCGCGGCGACGACGTGGAGCACGAGCGGCTCGTCGCGGCCGCGCCCCGCCTGACCGTGGCCGTGCCCGACACGTTTCCCCGGGCGATGGCGTTCCGCGAGGTCCTCGACCGGCACCGGGCCGAGCGGCTCGAACTCGCCGCCCGGTTCTTCCAGACGAAGCGCCTCGCGGAGGACTTCGACGAGGGGCCGGGCGGGCGGATGGGGAACGTCGCCAGGGCCTACGGCTACCTCCTCCTGGCCGCCCGGGACGGGTGGGCCGCGTTCTGCGAACGGGAGATGCTGCCGTGCGGCGGGCTGGAGGTGGCGCTGGTCGGCGGGGACGTGCTCCGGATGGCCGAGGACGAGGCTGAAGGGGACGCCGTCACCGCCGAAGAGGTGGCCGGGATGATCGCCGCCCGGGGCGGGCCGGCGGGCGCGGTGAAGGCGGCGGCGTCGGTGGCGGCGGAACTGGCGGAGGTGTTCGAGGAGAGGCTGGTGTGGTGGGAGGGCGAAGGCCGATGACGGTGCGCGGTCGGCTAGAGCGCCGCAAGGCTGACAACCTACCGCACGCGCTTCACACCGACTCCGCCCGACTGCCGGCGTGTGCCTACCCTTCCACGAACGTCCGCCGTGCCCGGTCGACGACCCACAGCCCCCCGCGGATGATCGGGATGCACCCGAACTGCGCCCACTCCCACCACTGCCGCGACAGCAGCTCGTGCCACTCCACCCCGATCAGGTCTTCGACGGCCCCGTCCACACGGGCCACGGCGGTGAACAGCCCGGCTACCCCCTTCAGGGTGAGCGCGGCCCCGGCCGTCGCGGCTACCGTCCACGCCTTCGTTGCCGTCGGCCGGACCGACAGGTAGACCTCGCCGCGTAACACCGCCCCCGGCGCCACTACGTCGTAGTCGAGCCGAACCAACTCGGTGAACAGCGGGTTGTCGACGACCGTCACGACGAACGGCCACTGCCGGGCGGTCTTCGCCGCCGGCTCGACCTCGACCCGGCCGGGGGCCGGGTAGAGCCGCACCGCCGTCGCCTGCGGGTGCGACGGCTCGACCACCAAGTGGTACCGGGCCTTGTTCCCCGACAGCGGGAACACCCCGCGGTCCGCGAGGATGCCGCCCGCCTTCCCCTCGCGGTCCACGGTCACCCGGTCGGTGGTGAGGAGACGCGGCTCGAGGAACCGGAACGGCGGGGGCGCGTCGGGGTGCGACCCCTCGTCGGCCGGGACCGCCCGCATCCGCCGGACGCCGACCGGCTCCCCGTCGATCACGGCCGAGCAGTCGAGCGCGACCTCGGGGCCGGTGACCACCAGGTCGAACCGGATCTCCCCGCCGGCGGGCAACCGCCGCTCCCGCCGGCGGAGCGGGCCGGCGCGAACGGCGTCGGCCGGGCCGACCGTGATCTCGACATCCGCCAGATCGGTTGCGGGGGTGGCGTTCGTGAACACCGCCTCCACCTTCACCGCGTTGCCGTACCCGCACACCCGGCTGAGGCGCACGTCGAGCGCTCGCTCCAGCGACGGCACGACCCGGAACGGGTGCGCCGGGAGGCGGACGACCTCGCGGTCGCGCGCCTCGCCGCCGACCGGGTTCGCCTGGAGGATCAGGTCGGCGGTGTCGGCCGGGCCGGCGGCCCGGTACTTGATGCCGACCGCCAGAGTGACCGCCTCGCCGGGGTTGAGGACGAGGTCCTGGGTGAACAGCTCGGTGCTCACCGCCGCCCGCCCCACGGAGGTGACCCCGCCGGCCGGCAGCCGCACCGCCCGCGGCGCCGCGACCGCCAGCACGACCGTGAACCGAACCCACGCCCACTCGCCCACCGGGACCGCGTCCGGCGGCGCGACCAACTCGACCGAGATCGGGGACGACACGGACCGCCTCCGCTGGGGTTCCGCGCCCGCCGGGCGCGTCAGTCCTGGCCCGCCGGCACCGGCCCGGCCGCGCCGGCGAGGGCGTCGAGCCGCACCCGGGCGAACCGGAGCAGCTTCCCGAGGTACGTCTTGCCGACCTCGGCGCGGACCAGGGCGTCGAGCGCCGCCCGCTGCGCGGGCTCGGCGTAGCGGTCGGGCCGGTCGCACACCGCGGTCAGCGCCGCGAACGCCGACTCCGCCTCCACCGGGCACACGTCGGCGGTGATTTGGTCGTGGTAGCGGTCGTCGACGCCGTCGAGGGGGTCCGCGATCGGAAGCGGGCGGACCAGCCACAGGAAGGTGCGGGCCTTCGTCCGGTTCGCCAGCACTTCCTTGACGAGCCCGGGCAAGCCGTTCCTGTAGGTCCGCCCCAACCGGGCGAGGTGGACGGTGATCCCCGGAGCCGTCCCGGGGCGGGTGACGGACAGACGTACCACCGGCGTGGCGTCCAGTTTCATCGACTCGTCGTGCTGGACCTCGACGCCGGCCTCCGCCGCCACGACCGGGCCGATAACCGCGAGCAGCTGCCGGAGGGTGTCGAGGTGGTCGGTCGTGTACTGCCACTCGGTCGCGGCCGCCTCCGCCGCCTTCCGCACGTTCCGCTCGAACAGGTAGTCGATGAGCGGGTCCACCGCGACCGTCCGGACCCGCGCGTGGAACGCCGCGTCGAGCGCCAGCAGGGCGTCGCGCACGGCCTGGTTGCCGGCCGTCGCCACCACCTCGTCGGCCGTGAACGGCAGGTACGGCTCGTCCAGCTGGGCGTAGCGGTCCCGCAGGACCGGGTCGTCGCGGACCCACGCGGCGACGCGCTCGCGGTACAGCCCCTTCACCTGCTCGGGGGTCGGCAGCGAGAGGGTGAACCGCTCGTCCATGAGGATGCGGTCGCGGAACTGCCGCTCCATGGTCGCGTGCAGCCGGGTCTTCAGCCCGAGCGTCATGGTGAACAGCACGACCACGTTCGGGAGCGTGTTGTACAGCTCGCTCAGGTGGGCGAAGAACTTGGCCCAGTCGCCCTCGGCGTCGAACAACTCGTTCCGCCCCTCGGCCTGGTCGAACGTGAGCAGCAGCACCCGCGGCGGGCACTCGCCCGGCTTCCCCTCCAGCTGCCGCGACACCTCCGGTGAGAACAGGTGGGCGAGCAGCTTCACGGCCTCGAACCGGGCGTACTCGCGGTCCGGCTGCTCCTTCGCCCCGAGGCGGCGGGCGAAGTAGTCCGGGTCGCCCCGGCCGCGGAACCAGTGGAGCACCCGCTCGCGCGTCCCGACCCCGTCCTCCGGGCGGTCGGGGAACAGGTACAGGAGCAGCACCCGCAAGGCGAAGCGGTGCATCAGGTTCGCCCGCTCGGCGAGGAACCGGTCGCACACCGCGTTGCCGAACGCGGCGAAGTCGAAGTGCGCGAACACCGCCGGGTCGCGGGCGTCGGCCAGGGCCTTGAGCCGCTCGTGGCTCGGCCGCCGCCACCGCCCCCACGCCCGGCCGAGCCACCACCCGCCGGGCCGGGCGGCCGCCGCCTTCCACGACATCGGGTTGCTCAGCAGGTGCTCGACGGCCCGGAACCCGATCGCCCGGACCCGCTGCAGGAGGAGGTGGTCGTCGTTCGGGCCGGGGGCGGTGACCGCCTCGATCACCCAGTCGAGGAGCCGGGCCTGGAACTCGTCGATCGACCAGTGGTTCGAGCCGCCGACGAACACGTGCCCGAGTTCGTCCGCGGCCGCGGCCGCCTGGAAGGTGCGGAGGAGGTGTGTCTTGCCGACGCCGGCGGCGCCGGACAGGAGCACGACCTGCGACTGCTTCCGCCCGGCGCGGACGGCGGTGATGGTGTCGCGGACGTGCGCCCGCGCCTCCGCGTGCATCCCGGCCACGTCTGCCCCGGGCGCCCCGCCGGCGGCGGTGCTCACCCGCTGGTCGAACGGGGAAACGTTGGCGTCGGGGTCGGCCCGCGGCATCCGCCGCTTGAACTCGCGGAGCACCTCGAGCCGGGCCAGGCCGGGGTCGGTGGGCGACATGGGCTCAGTTCCAGCGGACGAAGTAGTACAGCCGGTCGTTCCGGTGGATGGCGAGGTGCGGCTCGCTCGCCCCGCGAACCTCGTTGAGCACGTGCAGTTGGACCGCCCGCGCCTCGCTCAGCCGCCACAACTCGTGGTGGAAATCCTCGACCGTCAGTCCCGGCAGGCGCTTCGCCGCCTCGTGGTACAGCCGCGGGAGCTCGACGAGGCGGTCGCGGAACTCGACGAACAGGCACAGGTGCTCGTAGGCGAGTTTCAGCACCGCCGGCAGATCGACGGCCGGCGCCGGGGGCGGGGTTACCGGGGCGGGAGGTGCCGCCGTGACCACCGGGGCGGGACGTGGTGTGGGGGCCGACTCGAGCTTGCTCCTGAGGATCGTGAATAAGTCGTCGAGCGGAGCGACCCCGAGGGCGGTGACCTTCTGGGCGGCCTTCACGAGTGCGTCGAACGGCTTCTTGCCCGGGTCGGTCTCGTACCACTTCGGCGGTGGCGGCGCGGTCCGGGCGTACCCCTTCCCGCGGCGGAACAATTGCCCGGTCGCCTGCATCTCGGCGAGCAGCCCGTCGAACGCGGCCGTCGCCTCGGGGGTCGCCTTCTTGCCGCCGGGGCGCCCGAGTTGCTTATCCGTCACCACCTCGTCGGTCCCGAGGAGCCGGACCTTTTCGCGGAGCGCGTCGGCGACGACCTCCGCCGCCGTCTTCGGCCGGGTGTGCCAGAACCGGGGTTTCCCCTTGGCCGAGGTCGCGGGGTGGGCGAAGGCGGTGCCTCCGCCCACCTCGGCGGTCACGGCCGCCTCGATGTCCGAGTCGGAGTGCCCCTTCTTCCCGCCGATCGCGACTCCCTGGGCCTTCAGCGTTTTCTTGATGTCAGCGATTGCGACCGGCTGTTGTGCGGTCTTGATGACCCGGGCCACGATCTCTGGAAAAGTGAGCGACGCCACAGCCGTCGTGGGAGTCGCGGCAGCTTCGGTCATGACAAACTCCGAATGTCGTGCCGCTAGCATAGATGAGCGACGGTCCGCGACAACTATTCCGACGGGGCGGCTATCGCAGGCCGTCAGGGGCCTGTCGCCGCCCGGCCGCCTCGACCTCGTCGTCGCCGTCCCGGTCGGCTGCGGCATGGCCGACGACCTGCCGCCGGGCGTTCACTTCAACGCGGACGGGCGGGTAACGACAGTGGTGTACGACGGCGATGGGCCGGACCCGGTCGTGCTTGCCGGGTTGGAGGATCGGCTTACACCCGTCGGGAAGCTGATCATCGCCGCGCGGACTTCGTCACATGGCCACTTGGGCGAGAGCTGATGTCGTGACTCACCCATACGTGCGACAGCTCCGCGCGGCCTCGAGTCCGCAGGGTAGATTCCTTCTCGTACCGGGCTACTATTGCCCTGGGGCGGGTAGGCCCCCGGGCTACCGGGGCGGCGCCTCCCTTTCGCGGGGGCGCAACGACATGGGACAGGCTTCCCACCCCAGTAAGGCTCACCTCGACGCCCAGGCCATTTCACGGTTCAAGAAGGAACGTGTCCTCCTCCAACTGACCGAGGATCAGTTCCGCGACCTCGTCGTGCGGCCGCTCATGCTCCGCATGGGGCTCGAGGACGGTCGCGATCTGTGCGGACCCGACGAAGAAGGCAAGGACTGTGTCTTCTTCAAGGCCGACCCGATCCGCAAGCGGATCATGTACGCGGTCCAGACGAAGCGCGGGCCGATCAACATGACCCGGAAGGCCACGGAGAACGTGACCGAGGCGCAGGCGCAGCTCCGCACCGCCCTCGAGACGAGCGTCAGCCTCGTCATGCCCCGCGAGAAGCGGAAACCCGACTGCGTGATCCTGTGCGCGAGCGGGAAAATCAACAAGGCCGCGCGGGAGCACATCCAGGCCGAGATCAACGACACCCGGCTGGCCTTCATGGGGGCCGACGAGGTCATCAACGGGCTGGACGAATACTACCCGGAGTACTGGTACGGCATCGAGGCCGACAAGTTCCCCTACTACCAGCGGCTCAAGGAGGAGCTCGCGCGGCAGAGCGAGACGGTGTCGATCGTCGAGCAGTCCGACGCGGGGCTGGCCGTGTGCCCGATCACGGACGAGTCGTTCGTCCAGCTCTACCTGAACCGGATGACGACCGTTGAGAAGAAGGTCGGGCGGGACACCGAAACCGTCCCCGACCTCGAGGAGATCCCGATCTACGGCGTCCTCAAGGGGAAGCCCAAACTCGTCATGATCACCGGCGACGCCGGCAGCGGGAAGTCCACCTCGCTCCGGCGGCTGGCCTACTCGGTCGCGACCAAGGCCCTCAAGGACGAGTCGGCGTCGATGGTCCCCGTGATGATGCGGTGTACGGAGGTGGAGAAGTCGCCGCACCGGCTGATCGAGCAGGCGGCGGACGCGACCGCGCGGCTCACCCCCGACCGCGGCGCGAGCTTCAACGCGACCGACCTGGCCGCCGGGCTCGTCGCGATCCTCCTCGACGCGCTCGACGAGGTGTCCAGCGACGAGGGCCGGGCCGGGGTGATCCGGAAGGTCAAGGAGTTCCACCAGACCCACCCGACCTGTTTGGTGGTGATCACCTCCCGGCGGACGCCGTTCGTCAAGGAAACCAGCGAGCTAACCGGGTTTACCACCTACCAGATCAGCTCGTTCAGCATGGAGCAGGCCGAGCGGCTGGTCACGACGATCGTCCGGGACAAGTCGCTCCCGGCGGTGGACATGAACGAGACGCTGCGGCGGATCCGGGACGTCCACGGGGTCGAGCTCAACCCGCTTCTGGTGACCATCTTCGTCGCGATCTCGGACTACAACCGGCAGGACATCCCCGCGAACATCACCGAGCTGTTCAAGAAGTACACCGAGATGATGCTCGGCCGGTGGGACAAGCAGAAGGGGCTGGCGCAGCAGATCCACGCCCCCATCAAAGACTTCCTGCTGCGGTCGCTCGCCTACCTCATGCACACGCGGGGCGACATCTCGATCCCGGTCGCCGAGTGCCGCGCCCTGTTCGAGCGGGAGTTGGCGAGCCGGGACCACCGGGCGGACGTGGAGGTCCTGTTCCACGAGATCGTCTACCGGTCGGGCCTCTTGCGGATCGTGGGGGAGGACATCGAGTTCCGCCACATGCTGCTGCAGGAGTTCTTCGCCGGGCGGGCGATCCCGTCGGCCGAGCACCTGACCGGGCTCGTCTCCCAGCCGTGGTGGACGAAGGCGATCGTGTTCTACTTCGGCGAGAATCCGGACAAGTGCGACTCGATCAACGGTCTGCTCGGGCGCATCCCGACGGCCGACCCGGTTGGGGTGTACACCGCGGCGACCGCCGTCGGCCTGGCCACCCAGGCGTGCTACCTGTCGAAGGTGGACGACAAGCTCGTCTCGTTCCGGTGGGTCCTGCGCACGCTGGCCGAGGTCAAGGACCGGTTCATCGCGCAAGGCGGCGGCGACCCGGAGAAGCGGTTCCCCGAGTTGATGGTCTACCTCGGCTACTACCTGCACGCCCGGGACGCGGTCGCGTCCCACCTGATGGCCGACCTGGCCGCTTCCCTGTTGGAGGCAAAGCCGCAAACGGACGAGGAGCAGGCGGTCAACGAGACGGCCCTCTTCTGGGCCCTCGTCGGGCTGATCGAGGTCGGCCAACTCCCGGCCGTGGAGGACCTCCTCAAGAAGTTCCGGCCGACCGACCGGCGGCACTTCTTGGGGATTCATATGGGCTGTTACCTCCTGGCGAACATCCGCATCACCACGGCGAGTACCAAGGACGTGGCCCGTCGGATCTGTAACAAGCTGACGACCAAGGTTCGGCCGTACGCGTACCAGATCATCAGTGACCTGAAGTCCATGCTGATCGAGGTCAGGAGGGGCAAGCTGGAGATTTTCCACGACACGCCGCCACGGGAGCTCGCACTACCCGGCCCCGAGGTAGAGGACGAGCCGGAGGATAAAGCGCCGGGGTAGTCCCCCGCGGCGCCCGCCTGACTCGACCGCGACGTCGCATCGGGCATTTGGCGCAGTGAGTTGGCCGAATCGGTTCATTAGACGGCTGGGTCGCCGTCCACGGGCCACCGCCCGGTCGCCCGCAGCAGCACCTCGAGGTTGTGCCGGGCGGGGCCGTGCCCCGGGTCGGCTGCCGGCACCGCCCGGGTCGCCACCGACGGAGCGACCGGCCCCGCCCCGGCCTTCACCAGCACCTGCATCAGCGCCGCTTGTGGGGCCACCGCCCCCGGAACACTGCGACCGGCAGTTTCGCCCCCCGAAACCGTGTCATTGCCGTCACGGCGGCTCGAGTGCGGTTCCCCGGCACCATCGCTTCCGCGGTGCCCTCGTACGTCGCCCTGGTGGCGACCACGGCTGCCCGGACGCAGGTCTCACCTCGTCGGGACCGGGGCCGGCCGGGCCAGCCGCCACAGCCGGTGGACGGCGACCCCGACGACCGCCGACCCCGCGGCCCGGAGGCACACCGCGGGGAGCACCGCGGCCGGGAGGGCCGGTCCGGCGGTGACCCGGAGGTCGAACAGTTGCATCACGTCGGCGAAGTCCGCCCCCCGAAGGGCCTGGTCCACCGCCCACCACGCCATCCCCGCCGTCCCGATCTCGTTCGCCGCCAGCCCGGTGATCGACACCAGTGCGACCAGCAAAGCGACCGACGCCGGGGCGAGGACGACCGCCCCGGCCCGGGCCAGCGGCCGGCCGGCGTCGGCCCCGAGTTCCCCCAACGCGTCCCCCGGGTCCGCCGGCCCCACCATGGAGCGGTCGCGCAGCCGGGTGGCGAGCCGGAGCAGTCCGAGGCACGCGACCGCCGCTGCAGCCGCCAGCGGCACCGCCCGCCAGTCGAACACCCGGATCCCCGAGTTCTGGAGTTGGCCGATGGCCATGCCCAGCAAGACGGCCACGCATGCTGCCAGCCCGAGACGGGCGAACACGGCGAGGAGGACGACCGCCATCGTCCGCGGCATGTCGCCGACGAAAGTTCGGCGGGCGCGGCCGGCGGCCCGGCCGATCGCGTCGACCACGAACGCCCCGGCGATGAGGTGGAACCCGACCAGGAGTCCGGCGGCCGTTGGGCTGGTGTGGCGGACGGCCTGGACCGCCCCCCAGTCCCGGACGAGGTCGAGGGCGTCGGCGGCGCGGAGGAGGTGGGCCAAGGCGAACGCCGCCCAGGCTCCCGGGCCGGCGCCGGGCGGGGCGTCGAAGTGGCCGGCGCCGAGGAGGGCGTGGGCGGCCGGGAAGGCGGCCGCGTACGCTCCCAGCGCGAGGCCCACGTGGGCCGCCCGTGCGACCGGCCCGGTCCCTCGGGCGGTGGCGGCGGCCAGGTTTGCCGTCGCCAGGGCGAGGGTGATGGTAAAGCCGGCCCAGAAGAGTGGGGGAGACGGGGGGCCGACGGCCGCGGCCGCACTCACACCGACCCACCCGGCGGATGCGACCACGAGGGTGACGCGGAATGGCGGCATGGTCGGCCCGTTCGCGCTCCGGAATCGGTCTCGCCCTGCTCTTCACCATTCGCTCCGGAGGGAGAGGTATTGGTGCTCTCGGGCGGGCAGGCCTCGCCCTCAGCCCGCGTCAACGTTATCCCCGTCGTTGGAAGCGCTTGCCCGGGGCACGACAACGCCCGCAACAGCACCCCGAGGTCGTGCCGGGCCGCGCCCCGGGTCGGCCGCCGGCACCGCCCGGATCGCCGGCTCCAACTCGGCCGGCCCCGCCCCGGGCTGCACCTGTATCAGCTGAGGGTGTGGTGGTTCACGTGACGCCGCCGCACCGCCACTGGTACGCGGCGTGGTCGGCGCAGAGGCGCTCCAACTCGCGGGCGGAGCCGACCCCCCTCGAGGGTGACGCAGAGCCACCGGCCGGATGGCGGCGTACAGTGGGGCGAGATCTACCCCATCGGCGAACGTCCAGGCGGCCCGGGCCGGGTGGTCGGGCGGGAGCATCTGGGTCGGGCGACAGGGCCAGGTGCGAACCTCGTCGCGGATTGCCGGGCGGAGGCGGGACGCGGGGGTGAACGGCACGGGAATCCGGTAGCGGCGTGGGGGGCGACCAGTTAGGCTCCGGATAGGTCAGAGAGGGCAGGCCATTCACGGTGTGAGACTCACGGATTCCGGCTGACTTTCGCCTGACGGGTCTTCTTCCCCTCGTCGAGCAACCGGGCCGTGGAAACATGTGGGCTCTTGTCCTTGATCCGTCGGGTCGCCGTCCTCGTCGGCTTCCGGGGCGGCGCTTTCTTGATCCTCCCAAGGTCGACCTTGCCCGCCCACTCGCGGAGGTGGCCGGCCAACTCCGGGCTGGGCATCGGACCGAACGCCTCCCATTCCGACGCGGGCAGGGCGATCATCATCCCCGCGTACACCATCGCCCACTCCAGCGCCAGGTAATACCCCGACACCTCCTCCTGCACCTTCTTCTCACCATGCACCGCCCGCAGGGCCGCCTTCAGTACGGCCAGCACGTTGTACGCGGCCACCGCCACGCAGAACCCGAACAGCGCGGCCCTGGGGTACCCCAGGGTGTTCACCTCACAGTTCAAGGCGACTGTCAACTCGTGGAAGGCCCCCTCGATCTTCCACCGCTTGAGGTAGATCTCGGCCACCTTCTTGGCCGGCACCTTCGCCGGCAGGTTGGTCAGGATCTCCACCTCCGCGTCCCCGTCCGCGGTCGGCGCCCGCAGCCGCACCCGCACCTGCCGCAGGCGCACCAACCGCGCCCCACCCCAGCAGACCCAGACCCGCCGCTCGCCCACCCAGCCCCGGTCCGTCGCGACCTCGGCCCCGTACCCGGCTTCGGCCTCGACGCTCAGGTTCCCGTGGCGTCGGATGACGACGTAGGCCCGCCGGGCGGCCACCTCACACAGGAACTCCGCCGTGCAGAAGTTGCGGTCCGCGACCCACACGTCCCGCTCCCGCACCAGCGGCACAATCTGGTCGATCAGCGCCCGCTCCTGGGTGTGGGCGTCCTCGCACGGGACGATGTCGGTGACCAGCATCAGGGCCGGGTCGAGCACGACCAAACTCTGCCCGGGCAAGGGGCCGGCGGTGTGCCCCCGGGTGACGCCCAGCCGCCGCTGGGTGGCGGCCAGGTGGTTGCCGTCGAGGACCCGCACCCGGTAGCCCGGCAGCAGGCTCTTGCACCCCCCGCCCAGCGCGGTGATCAGCCCCTCGCACCGGCCCGACACGTGCGCGACCAGCCCCGCGGACACGCCCGTCTCGATGTTCCGGAGCTTGTCGTAGACGCACTTGAGGGTGACCGGGACGCGGTCCCGCAGGTGCCGGTAGGCGGCCTGGACGTGGAGGGCCTTGCCGCCGACCACCAGGGTCATCAGATCGACCGTCGTGGAGAACAGCAACTCCCGGGTGTACCCGCGCTCGGCGGTCCGGTCGAACAGCGCGTCGAGGGCCGAGGCCGAGAGGGCGTGCTCGATGGTCGCCCGGGACATCACGCTGAGCGGGCTCTCCTCTAGGAACCGCTCGAAGACCCCACCGAACAGCATGGGCGCGCCCTCTCCCTGGCTTGGCCAAGTCCCTGCCAGCGGACGGCTTACGACCGGGATGCGTCACCGTGAATGGCCTGGTCAGAGAGGGGCATGGCGGGGAAGAATATCCACGCCTTGCACGAGTTGTTCGGCGGTATCCAGAAACATCGAGCCATCGGCGCCGGCCGACCAGGAGACGAGCGTGGGATTTTTTGACTTCTTCCGCAAGCGGTCGAAGCCGATTGAGCCGCCGAGTCCCCCACTGGATGTCGAGCAATTCGTGAGGAATTGCTACGGCGGCACACTCTACACCGAGTACCGCAAGCAGACCGATCCGTCCGTCCGGGCCGCGTTGGGGGCGAAGGTCGCCGAACAGGCGCGTGAAACTCCGAACTGGCGATGCGAAGGAGCGTGGCTCGCGCTTAACGAGGTCGATCAAGACGCCCTGTGCGAGGTCGTGCGGTCGCTGCTCGACAGCCCCGACGAGCCGATTCGCAGACGCGCGAAGGACGCGCTGCACAAGTTGACTTGTGTTGACACGCGCTCACCATTAACGGCCGAGATCTGCGACGTGCTGCAAGCGCGGATCGCACCCGAGACGGATTCGCTCCTCCGCCACTGGATGGTCGCGTTCCTGCGAGACACCCCTGACCGACTCGTCGCGTTGCTCCGCGACCCCACCTACCCTGCCGACGCCAAGCGGTTCATCCTCGCCGAGGGGTGCATCCCGGGCAGGCTGCTACTGCCGCTGGTCGATGACGAGTACGTCGGCCCGGATGTCACCGCGCACATTCTGCTGCCGCAGAATCCGCAGAATGACCGCTACACCGAGCTGCGCCCCGAACTCCTGAAGAGGGTCCTCGCGTCGCCCCGCCTGCTCCCGGCCGCGCTCGGGGCGGCGTGCGAGCGGCTGCGGAGCGACGGGCGAAACTACCTTGGGCGCGATGAAGTCCACGCCGCGCTTATGCTCGCCGGGTTGCGGCACACGGACCCCGAGATTCGCGCCCGCACGCTCGCCGCGTTCCCCGACGAAGAGCTGTCCGACTACGCCCCCGACCTCTACGCCGTCGTCGCGCAAGCCCTGTCCGATCCGGACGAATCCGTCCGCGCTGCGGCGGCCGCGGTTCTGGACCGGAACATGGCGGCGGTCGAGCGCGAGCTGGCCACGAAGCACTACCGCCGCGCCGTCGATCACCTCGGCCGGATGAACTCCCCGCGGGCCGAGGCGCTGCTCGGCGCGCACGAAAAACTGCGGCAGCGCGTGGCCGATGAGGTCTGTGTCAAGGGCAGCCCAGACGACCGCGAGATCGCCAGACGCCTGTCGTCGCTGTCGTCGCCGGTAGAGTGCGGCATTGTTGGCGAATGGCTGTGGAAGAATGGGGGGCATGAGCGGATGGTCCGAGTCTGCAACAGCTATGGCGGGAATGTCCGCATCCTTGAGGAATACTGGGACGGGATCGGCACGTTCCAGGGGTGAAGTGCGGCTGCCGTCCGTGCAAGTGTCCGTGTCGAGCGTCAAGTTGTCAGGGTCCTTGGGCTTAGAGGCATGTATGGTGAAGCAAAATCAGCCGCAGACAGCGGTGGGCACGACGGCGTTCCGCTACCTGGAGGATCGGTAGCCCACCGCCGCTGCCGAGGTCTTATCCCCGAGTGCGTCGGCCAACTCCGGTGCTGCACATTTGACTGAAGTAATGGTCAATACCGCTTAAACACTGGGGTAATGACGGTGAGCGACTTCGGGGGGAGCCATGATCGAAGCGATCCGCGAATTCACGATCGAGTCAGAGATACACCGCGCGGCCTTCTCGCCGGACGGCAGGTGGCTTGCCCTGGCCACCAAGAGCGGAACCACGGAACTCTGGGAGATCCCAACCGCGACTCCCGGGCCGATACTTCATGGGCATTCCGACGATGTCTGGACGGTCTCCTTTGCTCCCGACGGCCGCACCATCGCCACGGGGGGTGGGGACGGAACTGTCCGAATCTGGAACTCGATCGATGGCAGAGAGCGAGCCCTCTTTCGGGGGCATAGTCGCGCCGTCACCGCGGCAGCGTTCATCCCGGACGGACGGCGGTTGGTCACCTCCGGCTGGGATCACCGGCTCATCGTCTGGGACGTGGCCGCCGGTTCACCCCTGGCGAACCACGACGGCGGCGCCACTCTCGAAATCGGTGGTTTTTCGGCGGACGGGATAAGGCTCTTGATCGGCAGCGACCGCAACCAAGCCGAGTTGTGGCACTCGGACGCGGGGCGGGTGAGGGTACTGACGGGTAAGAACAGCGACAGTACGATGTCTACCGCCGTCAGCAGGCGCGCGCCGCTGGCCTTCACCGCCGAGAAGGGTGTGCGCGTGCCGCCGGGTCAGCCGGCCAACTGGTTCACCCGCGTCGGTGTGTGGGACGCCTCGGCTTGGCGGGAGTTGAGAGACTTCGAGGTCGGCGCCCGCCCGCACCGCGGCGTGTGGCACTTGGCCGCGTCCGGCGACGGACGGTTCATCCTGCTCGGCCATTCCGACGGGATCGTCAAGGTGGTGCGATCGGCCACGGGGGAGGTGGGGTTCGAGCGGTCGGTGTGCTTCGAACCCGAAGCCATGAGCTTGTCGGCCGATGATACCGTACTTGTAAGTACGGTCGGTCGGCGGGTGCAGTTATGGAAAGTGCAGGTCCCCCATTGGGAAGCGCCTCGCAAACCGTGGTGGCGGTTCTGGTAGACGACGCAGGCTGAACCGGACCGCCGCGTCTTCCGCACCAAGTTTCTCGTTGGAAGGCACCGGTCGGGTCCGGTCGCTCCGGCGGGCACCGAGCCGCGGCGCCCGCGAGCCGTGCGGCCCGGTTACTTCCGCCAATTTCCGATCCCGTCCCAAAAGTCCTGGAAGAAGTAGCCGCCGCACGCGCGAACGGCGACGTAGTAAGCCTGCATGAAGTCGAAGCCCCCCTCCCGGTCGATCTCGGCCCCGATGTCGCGGATCCGAGCCGGAAACGTGAAGCCGCCGTCCGCACCGACCAGGTAAGTCAGTTCGGCCATCCGCCGGGCGTTCAGGGCCGAACGGCCAGAGGCCGCCGGGCGGGGCGACCGGCGCCAGTCCCGCCACGCCGTCCTCGTCATCCAGACGCCGAAAACCGCCAGCGGCGGTCCGGTGAAGAGGCACCACCACATCCCGTCGTCCGGCCGCGGACTGCCGAGGAACAGCCCCCAGGTGACCGCCACGCTCATCACCACGCGCAAGACACCCAGCGCCACGTCCTTGATCGCGCCCTCCCCGATCCGCGAGACGTCACACGAGTGAACCACCGCCTGTCGGCCGAGCCTCACCCACCCGGGACCCGCGTGGGAGTCCCGCACTTCACGCACCGGGTCGGCTTCCCCCCCCAGGCGCGCGGGGCCTTCAGCCGCTTTCCACAGCGGGCGCAATTGAAGCGGACCAGGTCCTCCTCGGCGGGGGGTGCCGGCGGGGCGGGCGGGGCGGCGGCGCGGGCCTCGGCCTTCCGGTTCAGCTCGCCCAGCACGTCGCTCAGGGCCACGGCGGCGAGGATCGGGCTGATCGGTGGCGCGGCCGGAGGGGGCGGGGGCGCGGCCGGCGGGGACGCCGCGGTCGGGAGCGGGATGCCCAGCGCCTCCCGGCGGGTGTCGAGTCGCGTCCACAGGTCGGCCGGTTCCACGCGGTCGGTCGCGGCGGCGGGGTCGCGGTCTGCCCCGCCGTGGCCGTCGAAGTTCCGCTGCCACTTGCCGACGATCCCTAGCAGAGCGGCGAGGGAGGCCACCTCCTTCGGGTCGTCCCCGACCCGGGACCGGCAGGCGGCCAGCGCCTCTGCGGGCGAGCCGTGAGCGAACATGCCCACGAACGCCTTCCCCACCTTCGCCCCCTTCGGGAACAGCCCGACCCACAGCATCGCCTCCGACACCGGGCAGGCGTACTCCTCGACGTGGACGTCGAGGAGGTCGGCGTACCGCTCCACCACGTCGCACAGTTCCTCGGGGGTGACGGGCGACTTGACCCGCGTCTCGAACACGCCGCCGGAGTACGAGAGGAGTTTGTCCGCGGAGTCGAAGGCGGGGAGGTCTTTCGTCCGCGGGGAGGCCGGCCTGGCGCGGTCGCGGCGGGCGGGGGCCGCGACCGGCGGCGCGGCCGCGCGGCGGGCGACCCGGACCTTGCCGAGCCCCTGCCGGGCCAGGACCGCGTCGGCGCCGATCAACTCCCCCTGCGCGTCGATCTTCCCGGCGGACTGGAGGCCGGCCAGCGCCGCCTCCCCGCGGGCGAACGGGGGGGTCGCGGCGGCCGCGGTGAACCGCGCGTTCCGCCCCAGCGCCTCGGCGACTATGTCGTACAGGTGCGGGTCGAGCCGCTGGACGGCGACGCAGAACACGTTCTCGTGACCACGTAACGACGCCATCGAGTCGCCGTCGTGGAGCACGGCCGTCTTCAACTCGGCCGGCTCGAACTCCTCCCAGAAGATCTCCCAGCACTTCGCCCCGTAGGCGGCGCTCTCGATCTTGTCCACGTCGAACCGGACCGCGACCGTCTCCACCCCGCGCATCAGGTTGTCGAACAGCCCCCCGCCCGCCGGGGCCGCCGGCGGTGGCGGGGGCGGTGGCGGGGACGGGCCGCCCCCGAAGGTGTTCAACTCGATCGCCTTCCGCAGGCACCGCAGCGCCTCGGCGGGGTCGCCTAGGTCGCGGTAGATGACGCCGAGGTTGTTCCACGGGATGCCCCACGTCGGGTCCTCCCGGATCGCCTCCAGGAGCTTCTCCTTCCCGGCCCGCGGGTTTCCGCCCCCGGCCAGCCGGATCCCCTCGTCGTTCAGCATCTTCGCGCGGTCGCGGCTCATCGAGAGGTCTCCGTCGGCAAGGGGTCGGGGGCCGTGGGAATCGGCAGGTCCCAGTCGAGGAACCAGCGGCGGAGGGTGCCGTCCTCCCCGCCGGAAAGCGCGAACCGGGCGTGCCGGTCGAGGGCGACGGCCCGGACCGGCCCGGCGTGCCCTTCGAGGGTCGCCAGGCATCGCCCGCCGGCCGCTTCCCAGACGCGGACCGCGTGGTCGTGATCGCCCGACACGACCACGCGGCCGTCCTGGCTCGCCGCGACGGCGAGGACCAGCGACGGCCCGTCGAGCGACGCCACGCGGCGGCCGCTCTCCGCGTCCCACCACTTGAGGGACTTGTCGAGGCCCCCCGACACGAGCCCGTCGGCGGTGAAGGCGAAGTCCTCGACGACCTCGGTATGCCGCCGGAGGACGTGGACCGCCGCCCCGGTCGCCGCGTCCCACACCCGGATGGTGGCGTCGAAGCCGCAGGTTGCCGCCCGGGTCCCGTCCGGCGCCGCGGCCAGGTGATGGACGATCGGGTTCGGCCCGGGGTGAGACTGGCACTCCCAGACGCACTGGTCGGCGTCGGCGGCCCAGCGGCGGAGGGTGCCGTCGGCGTGCCCCGTGAGGACGGCGCCGCCCGGGAGCAGCGCCACCGCGCGGCACGACCGGCCCGTCGGGAGCGCTCGCACCGGTCGCCCAGTGGTCACGTCCCACACCCGCACCACGTCGTCTTCCGCCGCCCACGCGGCCAACCGGTCGTCGGGGTCGAGGGCCAGTGCCCCGACCCACCCGGCCGGATTGGTGAGGTCGCGGACGAACTCGCCGGCCGCGGCGTCCCACACCCGGACGCGGCCGTCTTCCCCAGCCGTCACGCAGACGTCCGTCACCCGCCCCAGCCGCAGCCCGGTGATCGGCCCGGCGTGGGCCGGGAACGCGCCGTCGGCCCACGCCCCGCGGAACGCCCCGCGCGGGAGTTGGGCGTACAGCCCGGCCCACGCCGCCGTCGCCTCCGGCCGCCGGCCGCACCCGGGCCGGTCGCGGGCCGACCGCACGTGTGCCGCGGCGACGGACGGCGGCGCGGCGCGGGCGGCGGCCAGGTCGCGCCGGAACTCCGCCTCGGCCGCGGACACGACCTCGCTGGTCGTCGCCCGGCACAGCGCCGGCGGGGCCGGCCGGAGGCCGGGGGCGTCGAGCCGCCAGGCGGTCACGGCGCGGCCGTCGGCGTGGAAGCCGGTGTCGCCCGCCGGGGCGATCGCGACCGACCCCTGTCGCCAGCCCCACCGGACTTCCTGCGACCACAGGCACCGCCCCGCCGGCACGTCCCACAGCCGCAGGTAATCGTCCTCCCCGACGGACAACGCCCGCCGGACGTCGGCCGTCAACGCAAGCGCCCGGACGGCGCGAACGTGGCCGGCCAGCTCCCGGACGCACTGCCCGGTCGGCACGTCCCACACCCGCATCAGCCCGTCCTGCCCGGCGGTGACCGCCGTTCGGGCGGCAGCGTCGAGCCAGACCGCATTCACCCCGCCGGGGTGCTCGCCCAGGGTGGCGGTGCAGCAGCCGGCCCGCAGATCCCACAGCCGGGCCGTGCCGTCCATGCTCCCGGAAAGGGCGACACGCCCCCCAGCCCCGAGGGCGATCGCGTGGACGGTTCCGGCGTGCCCGCGGAGCAACCGCACGCAGCGGCCGGTGGTCAGGTCGAACACCCGGACGGCGTCCTCCCCCTGCTCGCCCTTCGGGCGGATGTCGCCGCCGCTGCCGGACACCGCGTACCGGCCATTCGTCGTCACCGCCACGGCCCGCACCCAGTCGGTGTGCCCGGTCAGCGTCCGAACGCACGCCCCGGTCGCCAGGTCCCACACCTTCAGCGTCCGGTCGTCGCCGGCGGACACGGCGTAGCGGCCGTCCGCGGTCGGCGCGACGGCGTTCGCGGACCCGAGGACCGGCGGGCTCCGCTCCCGGTCGCCGACGTGCCCCGCGAACGCCCGGACGTGCCGGCCGGTGGCGGCGTCCCACAGGTCGATCGCCGACACGCCGCCGGACACTACGGACCGGCCGTCGGGGCTCACACCCAGCACGTCGGGGCCGAGCGAGAACCCGTCCCGCCCCGTGAACTCCCGCGGGTCGCCGCGACCGGTGCCGACCGCCTTCCGGGCGGCGGCGAGGGCGACCTGCACCTCCGCCTCGGCCGGGGCGATGTGGGCGGCCCGCTCAAACTCCGTCGCCGCTGCGGTCGGGTCGCCGCGCTCGAGGTGGACCAATCCGGCGAGGTACGACCCGACCCACTCCCGCCCCGGCCCGCCGGCGACGCCGCGGATGTCGCGGAGGGCGTCGGTGTCGGTCGCGGCCCCGGCCCGCCAGCGGCGGAGGACGGCGTTGTACGTCGCCTCCGGGTGCTGCGGGGCGGCGCGGAGGGCGGCGGCGAACGCGGCGTCGGCGTCGGCCCCGCGCCCGAGGTCGAGGAGCGACACGCCCAGGTTGTTGAGCCCGTCGGCCGGGTTCGCCCCCGGGTTCGGCCGCGATCGCGGGTAGGCGGTGCCGGTCGCCGTCTCGTACTCGGTCCGGCAGGCGTCGGCCGCCTCGTCCAGCCCGGCGGGGCGGTCGGCCGGGTCGAGGCAGAAGCACCTGCGGAGAAGTTCCGCCACCCCCGCCGGCATCGGCGGGACCGTCCCGCCCGGCCCGCCGGCCGCCAGGAACTCGGCCAGCACCTCGCCGGCCAGCTGCCCGCCATACCGGCACGACACCCCGCCGGCGAACAGGTCGAGGACGCTCACCGCCCACGACCACAGATCGGATTGCGCGGTGAGCCGGGTGCGGCCCCCGGCGCCGGCCTTCGCCTCAGCGCGGGCCTGGGCCTGCTCGGCCGAGTAGTACGCCGGGGTGCCGCCGCCGTACCCACCGCCGGCCGCCCGCGCCAGCCCGAAGTCAGTGACCTTGGCGCCGCCGCCCGGGGTCATCATGACGTTCCCGGGCTTCACGTCCTGGTGGATCAGCCCCGTCCCGTGGGCGAACCCGAGACCCCAGGCGAACTGGATCGCAACGTCGAGCACGCGGGCCAGCACCTCGCCCGGACCGCCCACGTAGAGCCGTCCGTCTGCCACCCAGTCGTGAAGGGTGCCGCCGGCGACGTACTCTGCGAACACGCGCGGGACGCCGCCCAGGGTGCGGACGTAGAAGCAGGTGACGACATGCGGGTTGGGGCCGAGCCGGACCCACGTCTCGGCCTCGTCGCGGAACCGGTCTGCCCCTCCGGCCCGGGCCAGTACCTCCGGCCGCGGGGACTTTACCGCCAGGTCCATCCCCCAGCCGAGGTGGTGGACCCGGTAGACGAGCCCCATCGCGCCGCCCTCGTGGACGGCGTCGACGCGGTACTGCCCGAGGACGACCGACCCCGGCTCCCACACGGCCGGGACGGCGGCGGTCGCGTCGGTGGTGGTTGGGGGTGGTTCCGTCGGCATGTCGCTACACCACGGCCGCGAGCGCCTGACGAAGTGCCGCGGCCGTTCGGAACGGCATCTCCGGCTCCTGCAGCGCCTCGTCCACGACCTCCGCGAGCCGGGCGGGCACGGCCGGGTTGCGGCGGCGGACCGGAACGGGGTCGTCCTCCAGGACGCAGAGCCACGGGTCCATCCCGGACGGGAAGTCGCGCGGGGCGTGGCCCGTGAGCATGGCGTACAGCGTGGCGGCCAGCGACCACACGTCGACCTCCGGGCCGGCCGTCTTGTACCCGATCACCTGCTTGCGGCACATGTACTTCGGGGTGCCGGCGTAGTCCCCGGTGCGGGTTCCGCCGGTCAGCCCGCAGTCGTCGAACGCCTTGGCCAGCCCGTAGTCGCCGACCCGCACCGTCCCGCCGGCCCCGGCCAGGAACAGGTTCGCCGGCTTGATGTCACGGTGGACCAGCCCCGCGCCCGTCCCTTCGGACCCGTCCGACCGGCGGACGAACGGGATCGGGGCGTGGTGGGCGTACTCCAGCCCCTCGAGCGCCTGCAGCGCAATCCCGACCGCATCGTCGGGCGGGAGCGTGCCGCCGCGGTTCGCCATCCGCCGGTCCACGCTCCCGCCGTCGCAGTACTCCAGGACCAGGAAGAACGCCCCCCGACTGAACCCGTGGCCGAGGCAGCGGACGACGTTCGGGTGGTCCAGCGCCGCGGTGTTGCGGATCTCCCGGCGGAAGTGGGCGACGGCCCTCTCCCCGGCGGCCACCTTCGGCAGCATCACCTTGACTGCGGCGGGGGCGCCGGTGGTGACGTGCCGGGCCAGGTACACCGCCCCCATCCCGCCGTGCCCGAGTTCCTTCCCCAACTCGTAATCCTGCAAGACGAGCAATTCCGGGTCGCCGGCGCGGGCCGCGGCGGCCGCGTCGCTGACGACCGTGCCCGCCTCCCGGCGGCAGTCGGCGCACACGAACGCCCCGGGCCGCCCGGCCCCGGCCTCGGCGACCTCCCGACTGCACTGGGCGCAGGACCACGTCCCGGTCCGGGCCGGGGCGGACACGCGGACGGTGAACGCCACCTCCCCGCGGTCCGACAGCCGGACCTCGGCGCCGTCCGCAAGGGCGTGGTCCGGGGACTCGAACCCCGGGGCCGGGTCGGCGCCCTTCGGCCGCTTCCCGAGCAGGTGCCCGTCCACGAACGTCCCGTGCTTGCTCCCGAGGTCGCGGACGCGCACGTCCGGCGGGTTGGCCTCCAGGATGCAGTGTCGGCGCGACACCCGGCCGCACCCGTCCTGCGGGAGCCGCGGGTCGCAGTCGGCGGCCCGGCCGAACAGGAGGATCGCCGGCTCGGTGAACACGTCCTCGCGGCCGGCGGCCGGGCCGGCCGTGTACCGGATGACCACCTGCGCCGCGTCGTCGGGTTCGTCCTCGGTCGCCGGCGGCGCGGCGGACACGGGCGGGAGGAAGGCGGCGAGGTCGGCCGGCGTGTCGAGGCGGAGGCCCGGGGGGAGGCTGGTGCCGGTCAGGTCGTCGGGGCGGCGGAGTCGCCCGCGGGCGTGGTCGGGAAACCGCGAGAGGAACGCCGTGACGGCGGCGACGACCGCGGCCGGGCGGCCGGCCGCGGCCTCCCGGACGACCACCTCGACCTCGCCCCGGAACTCGTCGGCCGCTATCCGGACGAGGCGTTCGAGCTCGGCGCGTCGCCCGGCGGCGTCGGCTTGCTGCTCCCACTCGCGCATGACCTCCGCCGCCAACCCGGCGGCCCCGCCGAGGCCGACGGCGCCCCCGACGGCTTGGACAGCGACGCGGGCGAGGCATCGGAGCAGGGCGACGGGGCGCATCGGGGCTCCGATAAGGGAGAGGAACGCATTCTGACGCGCCGCCGGGCTCCGGTCCAGGCGTCTCAGTTCGGCGGGGCCGAAGGGGGCGCGGCGGCCCGGAAGATCGGGTAGCGCTCGCCGCACTTCTTGCACTGCGCCGTCTTCCCCTCGGCCGCGCCCGGCGCCGTCGCCCGCTTGCCGCAGCGGGGACACGCGATCGCAATCGGGGTGGGGTCCTGACGACCCCGGGGCCGTTCGCCCGCGGGGTCGGGCCCGGGCGCGACGCCGAGCGAGACGCCGACGCTGTCGAACGCGTCCCACACTCCGGGGCGGGAGAGCGCGAACACGACCCACGCGGCGAGCGGGATCCCGACCTGCGTCAAGACGAGGATGGCGCACGCCCCGAGGACCGCGATGCGGACGGAGAGGGTTCGCAGGCAAAACCCGGCGAACAGGAAGAACAGGCCGGCGAGGGCCGGGAACACGCCGAAGCAGATCGGCTCGAACAGGTTCCCGCCTCGCAGCCAGACGGCGACCGGGAGGGCGACCACCGCCGCCCAGGTGAGGCCGGCCGCGGCGTACAGGCCGTAGGCCGGCCAGCGGACGGCCCGGAGCATCCGGGCCTGGTCCGCGGTCGGGGTCGGGTCGCACGGCGCGGTGCGCGTCTGCCACCAGTGCCGGGCGTCGGCCGCCGAACGCTCGAGGTCGAGGCGGCGGCGGGCCGCCGCACGCTCGCACAGGAGGAGCGGGGCGAGGTGCCCGCGGTCGATGCCGCCCGCGTGCCGGCCGAGGTCGGGGACCGCGTCGGCCGGCACGCCCGCCATGAGGAGCCCGATCTCCCGGTATGCGGCCCCCGTCTCGTCGGCCCGGGCGGCCGCCACCTGGGCGACGGTCCGCAGTTGGGAGCGGCACGCCGCCACCTCGGTCGGCACCCACAAGTACCCTCCCCCGTCGGGGATCTGGACGCCCCCGCACCTGCACCTGGGCGCCTCGCAACGGCCCTCGCCCGGGGCGGGTGGGTCGGACTCGAAGAACGCGGCGGGGGGAGCGGCGGGTGGGCGGGCGGTCACACGATCGCTCACAGGAGACAAAGGGTAACAAGACCCGACGGTGGCCGGCGCCCACGGGAAGGGGCTACGGGCTGGATTAGTCACCCGCCGGTCGCCGGCTAGGTCTGACGCAGGCTGTGCAGACCAGTCGAACTGCGACACGGGCGCCCGCCGCCGCACCCAGCGGTCGTGCCGGACCGTGCCCCGGGTCGGCCGCCGGCACCGCCCGGATCGCCGGCTCCGGCTCCGTTGGCCCGCGAGGCCTTCACCAGCACCCGCGTCGGCGCAGCCCGCGAGGTTATAGCCGCCGTGGCCAGCACCTACAGCCCCCCGGCCAGGTCGCCAAGCGATCGCCCGCGCTGGGCCACTCCACCGCCCCCGGATTTCAGCGCAAGGAGCCGTCTCAACGCCTGGAGTCGGCGTCTCCGTCGCGGAGAAAGCCGGCCAACGACGACTCGCCGGTACCGCCTGCCCTTCCGCCGCGACACGTCGTGCGATTTTTCATGTCCGGTTTTCCGGGCGAATCTCGATTGACTCCTCGCAGCTCCTGGGAGGCACCCGCTGAGGACAGGCGAGACGGAGAACGACTGATAGCGGCTTGGCCACTCCGCCGCCCGTTCCGTCACAATCCGGACATTCCGCACAACCGGTCATTGACAACCATTTCTTGCCAGGTGAGAATCCATCCCCAATCACGGTATGCCTTCGGCACGTACACACACCGAATCTGGCGTGCGCGCGTGTCAGTTTGTCATCCGGACACGACTCTTCTGAGCCAGGGATCGCCCCCATGCCTCTCCCCACTCGCTACACCCGGTTCGCGCGTCTCCTCGCCCTCCGCGAGTGGGTCGCCACCCGTCTCACCCGCCGTTCCCAGCCCGCCCCCCGCCCCCGCCTCGGAGTCGAGGGGCTGGAGGACCGCGTCGTGCCCACCGGGCGGCCCCTGCCGTACCCCGTCCTCTACGCCGGGACCGGTGAAGGCCCGCCACCAATCGTCCGGGCCTTCGACGCGATCACTGGGGCGCTGACGTTCGAGCGGTTGGTCGCCGACCCGGGGTTCGCCGGCGGGGTCCGGGTGGCCACCGCCGACTTCACGGCCGACGGCTTTCCGGACGTGGTGACCGCCCTCGGACCGGGTGGGGCGCCGCGGGTGCAAGTGCTAGATGGGAAGACCGGCGACCCCATCCCCGGGCCGCTCGGCGACCTGACTGCCTACGTCCCGTGGTTCCATGGCGGCGTGTCGGTTGCCGCCGCCGACGTGGACGCCGACGGCGTGCCCGACCTGATCACTGCCGCCGGGGCCGGGGGCGGCCCCCACGTCCGCGTCTTCAGAGGGGCCGACGGCCGCCAACTCGCCTCCTTCTTCGCCTTCGAGCCGGACTTCGCCGGCGGGGTGTCGATCGCCGCCGCCGACCTCACCGGGGACGGGCGGGCCGACCTGGTCGTCGGGGCCGGCCCGGGCGGCGGCCCGCGGGTCCGGGTCCTCGACCTGGCCACGGGCCGACCGGCCCCCGGCCCGCTCGGCGACTTCTTCGCCTTCGACGCGGCCGGGCGGGCGGGGGTGGCGGTCGGGGCCGACTGGAAGGCCGGGGATGTGGACGCCGACGGCACGCCGGACCTGGTCGTCGGGTCCGGGCCGGGAATCGCCGGCGAGGTGAAGGTGTTCAGCGGGCGGACCGGGGCCTCACTCGGTGCGTTCTCCCCGTTCGGCCCGGGGATGACGGCCGGGGTCCGGGTGGCGTTGTGCTACGCCGACGACGACGAGTTCGCCGACGTGGTGGCGGCGACCGGGCCGGGGCGGACGCCGGCCGAGGTGCGGGTGTTCCACGGGGCCACCGGCGTGGCGGCCGCCCTCCCGACGGCGGCCTTCCTGCCGTTCGGGCCGGGGGCGGCCGGGGGCGTGAACCTGGCCGCCAGTAACGACCCGGTCGTGCCGAGCATGTCACAGCCGACGATCTCCCCCGGTGCCCCCGCGGCCGGGGCGCCGGTCACGATCACCGTCACCCTGTCCCCGGCGAGCGGCCAGCCGGCCCCGACCGGCGCGGTCACGTTTACCGCCGTCCCGGCCCTGGGGGGCGCCCCGGTCGTCCTCGGGTCGGGGGTCCCCCTCACCCCGTACGGCGACGGCTCCCTGGCCACCCTGACCGCGACCGCCCCGGCTGCCGGGGCGTACTCGGTGACCGCGGCGTACGGCGGCGACGTCGTGTACTCAAACCTGACCACGGCCGGGTGGCTGATGGTGTCCGGGGGGACCTCTCCACCCCCGCCGCCCCCGCCCCCGCCGGGCGGCACCTCCCCGCCGCCGGCCGCGGCCGGCATCCACGTCGAGGCGGACGCCGACCCGGTGGTGAAGGGCGAGCCGGTGTGGTTCACCCTCACGTCGGACGACACGGTTCCCGACTACACGGCGGTCGAGTGGGACTTCGACTACCAGTACGGCACTTTTACGGTCGACGCGACCGGGCCCGACCCCGAGGCGGAGACTGCTTTCACCACCGCCGGGGCGCGGACGGTGGCCGCCCGCCTGGTCCTGGTCGCGGGCGCCCCGCAGGTGTACAGCCTGGCCGTTAACGTCCGATACCCGGCCCCGGTCGTGACCGTCCCCGAAGAGCCGGTGACCACAACCGCCATGCTGCCCACCCCGATGGCCGTGGAGGTGGACGCCGAGCGGCCGATCGATCACCTGGACTGGTACGTCAGCTTCGAGGGCGAGGAAGAGTGGCTCGACCCGAGCGTCCACGAGGCGCCGGAGCACTACGTGTTCCCGTGGTACGGCGACTGGTCCGTCCGGGTGGTGGCCACGGACGTGGACGGGAACGTCGGGGAGAACTGGTTCGCGGTCACGGCCGACGACTTCACCCCGGTCGAGGAGGTGTCCCCGGTGCCGACCGTGGCCGAGGGCACGCCGTCGGTGTTCACGATCCGCGAGGTGGACCCGGACACGTGGGACACGCTGACGGTGTACGCCGACTGGGGCGAGGGGAAGGGCTTCGAGCAGGTGGACCCGGACACGTTCACCGTGGACACCGCCACCGATACGATCAGCTTTCCCCACACCTACGCCAAGGACGGGACGTTCACGGCCGTCCTCCGGGTGGAGAACGACAGCGGCACCCACACCGACGTGTCGGCGGCGGCGACGGTGACGAACGTGTGGCCGTCGTGGGCGATCAACGCGGGCACCCAGATCGCCCACAAGGCGACCTCGAACCAGGACGTGTGGGCCATCCGGCCGGGCCAAACGCTGCTGTTCGACGACGTGCGGGCGGCCGGGCGGCGGGTGTGGAACCGGCAGCCCGTCGGGGTGCCGTCCACGGCCACCCCGTGGACGGCCAACCCGCCCACCCCGGGCGTGGACTACACGCCCGCGCCGCCCGAGTCGGCCATGACCGACGCGCTGGACGTCAAATACCACTGGAGAATCAGCCTCGACTCGTCGTCCCACGTGACCGGCGAACTGCCGCAGGGCTCCCAACTGGACGAGGAGATTGTCACGCAGACGCCCTACCTTTCGCTCCCGTACTACCGGGCCGGGGTGATTTACCACGTGCAGGCGTGGGCGACGGACAGCGGCGCCCGCCCGGCCGCGGCCGACGCCGAACCCGGCCTGGCGCCGGTCCTCCCGCCGGGCACGCCCCCGCCGCCCGCGCCCGATCGGGGGTCAGCCCCCCAGCGGCGGGAATTCCTAAAGGTGATCGTGGACGACCCGGCCGGGTACGCCAACCCGGGCCGGGGTGGGATGCACACCACCCACGGCACGTCCGGCGGAACCTGGATCACGGACCAGGTGTACGGCACGCTGTCGGTCCTCAACACCGACGGCAGCCTGATGAACGACCCGGACGTGTACGCGCGGTACTCGATGTACCTCAACCACCGGACGGCCGCGGACTACGTGCCGTGGCAAACCCTTGATGTCCGGTACGAACTGGACGCGGCGACCAGGGAGTGGCTCGGGAACGGGGTGACGGTGCAGTACCGGGTGACCGTGGCGGTCTACGAAATCAACGGGAGCAGCATCCAGCTCAAGGCGGACGAGTGCCAGTTCCTGAGCTACACCCCGTCCAACGGGTCGGGGGAAGTGACCTTCCATCTGCCCGGCCTGCCCCCCGGGCGGCAGGCTCTGGTCCAGGTGTCGGCCGACCTACTCCGGGACGGTCAGCTGTGGAAGACCACCTCGCGGTTCGACTTCGTGCGGGACTTCCAGGGGGACTTCACGCGGGCTCAAACCCTGTACCAACCCCAGGTCGTCTACATCACCGGGGCGCCCCCGCCGGACACCGGCGGGGGGGTGCTGGACACCCTGGCCATCCTTCGCGAGCTGGCCGGCCGGTTCGGCCCGAAGGTGAACGCGCTGGTCGCCGCCTTCACGTCCCCGTCCGGGATCACGACCGCTCTCGATAACCTGAAGGACGGGTTCGTCGGGGCGATGACCGAGCTCAAGGACAAGTTGGCCAGCCCGCAGGGGCTGCTCCGGAAGTTGATGACCGCGGTCCTCGGCCCGACGGCCGTGCAGAGCCTGCAAAACATCACGGAGTGGAACTGGGACAACCTCTTGCCGGCCCTCCTCGAGTACGCCGGTCTGACCTGGGACCACGTGTACGACGTGGCCCGGCGACAGCTCGGCGCGGGTAACCTCGCCGCCCTGGAGCGGGTAGCCGGGTGGTTCGAGGGGATCGACCCGGCCGCCGGCCCGGCCGGCCTCCGGACCCTGTTCGACCGGATCAAGAATGACCCGGTGATGGCGGGCCTGGACCTCGGCGTGTTGAACGCGGACGTCCTGCTCGACCAGGTCAAGGGGGCGATTCAGTCCAAGGTCCAGGAGGCGATGCTGCGCGCGGCCGCCCAGGCGGTGGCGAAGTTCGTGCCGGGGGCGGGGGCGTTCATCTCTCTGTACAACGCCCTGGGGTGGCTGAACGCGAACAAGGACGGCGTCCTCGCGGCCGTCGACGCCCTCCTCGACGCCCTGGCCGCGGCGGCCGTGCCGGGCAACTCCGCGGCGGTGAAGACGAAGCTGGTGGAGATGTTCGACCTGGCGATGGACAAGGCGCTGAGCTTCGCCGGGAGCCAGCTCGGCGTCGGGAACATGGGGGAGCGGATCAAGAGCGGGCTGGCGTTCGTCCCATCCCGGGTGGACGCCGCCCTGATCGCGGCCTTCGCCCGGGTGGCGGCGGCCGTGCCGCCGGGGACGCCGGCCCCGGGCACGGCCGCCGCCCCCGGCGGCACGGCCGGCGGGATGTACGACGGGCGGATGGCGGCGGCGGTGACGGTGAGCGTGGACGGCAAGACCTACCACCTGTGGGTGGCCCAGGAGACGGGCCGGACGGCCGGGGCGCGGGCGATCAAGGTGAAGCTCGTCCAGGTGTCGCCGGGCGGGAACGGGCTGGTGCTCGTTCTTGACCCGAAGATGTTCCTCGGCAAGCGCGCCCCGGCCGCGCTGAACGCGCTGGTGGCGGCCGCGGTGAAGCTCCAGAAGGACACGCTGCCGGCCCCCGGGGCGCCGCCGGCGGCGGTGCCGATGGCGACGCTGCGCGCCCTCCAGCAGCAGGTGACGGCGGCCCTGGGGCGGGTGAAGGACGCCATCCAGGCCCACGCCTGCGTGGCCCTGGGGACGGGCTGCTTCGCCGCCGGGACGAAGCTGCTGACCCGCGCCGGGTGGCGGGCCGTTGAGGACATCCGGGCCGGGGATGAGGTGCTGGCGCAGGGCGAGTACGACCCGGCGGGCGTGGCCGAGTGGAAGGCGGTGGAGGAGACGTTCCGGCGGACGGACGTGGTGCTGCACGTCCACGCCGGCGGGCGGGTGATCCGGACGACGCCGGAGCACCCGTTCTACGTGGCCGGGGAGGGGTGGACAGCAGCGGGGGCGCTGCGCGGGGGCGACCGGCTGGCGACGCTGGGTGGGGCGTGGGTGGGTGTGGAGGAGGTGTTCGAGACTGGCGTGTACGAGGCGGTGTACAACCTGCGGGTGGCCGACCACCACACGTACTTCGTGGGGGACGACCACTGGGGCTTCGCCGTCTGGGCCCACAACACCTACACCATTGATTTCCTGAGCGGGTACAAGGTCGTCGAGCAGGTGAAGAGTCAGCCCGGCATCACCGGGCAACTGACTCAAGCTCAGGAGGTTACGATCATCCAGACGATACGCGGGGAGGGGAAGTACGGAGCGATGGGCCAAGTGGAGAACAGTCGGGCGGCGGTGGTCGATCTCGTTCAGTTCGAGATGTGGTTCGACCGCGTCAGCGCCCCAGCTAACTACACACCCGATCTCGCGGGTGTGCTCAAGGGCCACTTCAAACTGCCGTGCGTCAAGACGGCGCATGACATCGAAGAGAAGAACATCAAGGACTTCTCGGGTCCGCGGCCGATGGTGCCAGCCGCCCCTTCATACCCGGCGGTCGAAATCACCAAGTGGAAGGGACTGATCTACTCCTCGACGTGGACCTCGCCGTGGTCGACGGCGGTCAACATCCCGGTCCGACACGGTCTCTCGGACGCCGACGCTCTGAACAGGGGATATGTCGCCGCCCGTGCCACCTTCAATGGCGATGTCCATGGGCATCACATCGTGTTCAAGGAAGGGGCAGACGCGGGGCCAACGACAGAACGGCAGGCATCGAAGCCAGTCGCTGCGGAGGCCCGGGACATACTGCTCTACTACGGCATCAACCCGTACTGGGATAAGGAGAACCTCGCGTACGCGCCCGCCCACAGGCACTGGTTGGCGTCGATCGAGGACATCCGTGACCGACTCAAGGCAGCGTACCTACAGCACGGTTCGAGGGGGGACATCGTCACCATCCTCCAAGACGTGGCACAACGGTACATCAACGAGAGCCTCCGCGGCATGAGGAACTACGTCCCATGACGACCGAGCAAGATCTGTTGATCTGGTTCGGCGGGTTCCGCCGGACGAACGACCTGGAGGGTATTGCCCGTCTACTCGACGACCACCCCGAGATGGTGACATCGCCCCAGTGCGCCTCCACGATGATTCACTCCGCCGCACGGGATGGCAACACGGCACTCGTCGCATTGCTGGTCGGGCGGGGCGTGGATGTCAACATGCCTGACGACCCGCAGACGCCTGACCGGCCGATCGGAACGGCTAGTCGGTGCAACCGCCTCGACACCGTCCGTTGGCTCCTTGAGCACGGATCGGATGTCAACTACGGGTGGGACGGAGATTTCGACACGTGTGTTCCGCTGTCGGCGGCCATCTATTTGGGGAACTTCGAGATGGTGCGCCTTTTGGTTGAGGCCGGGGCGTACCTGAACGTTCTCGACCGGACCAACCGGACCCCCTTGGGGTGGGCCGGCGGCCAGCCGGAGATCGCCGCCTACCTACGGTCGAAGGGTGCGCTGGAGCCACACGAGGTGCCGGGGTACGTCCCCCGGCCACTACCCGACCCGATACCAGAGCATATCGACCGGGCCGTCGGCCCGGTCCGGCCGAACTCCTGGCTCCCGATCGTCCCCGATGACGCCAACCCGGTCCCGGTCCGCGCGGCCGACGGGGACGGCGTGGTCTGCCTGTTCACCGCCGGCATGTCGGCCCGCCCCCAGCCCCCCGGCCCCGGCGACGGGTACGACCGCGCCGAACTCGCGTGCTTCCTCGCCGGCTGGCCCGACGACCCGGCCGACTGGACCGACGCGCACCTGTGGCCCGTCCACTGGCTCCGCCGGCTGGCCGCCTACCCGTGGCAGACCGGCGTCGGGTACGGCGGCCCGGTCGCCGTCGTCGCCAACGGCGACCCGCCCGCCCCCCTCGGCCCCGGCACGGCGCTGACGTGCTGGCTGCTCCTGGCCGACAAGGCACCGCTGGAGCGGGCGTACCTGGCCGACGGCACCGAGGTCGTGTTCTACACCGCCGTCCCGATCCACACGGCCGAGCGCAACTACGAGCGGGCCCACGGGACCGAGGCGCTGCTGGAGCGCTTCGCCGATGCGGGCGTGCCGGACCACATCGACCCCGCCCGGCCGAGCGTCGTCTGACCGCGGGTGGACCGGGCGGACGGTGGTGGAGGACACGACCCCGCGGACGGACGCCGTGTGCAATCCGGCTCTCGCGGAAAAACGCGGAGTTCGCAACCTGTTCGCCCCACACCCCTCACCGATACCAACGAACTCCTATTCTCTCGCCCCCGCACGACCACGAGAGAATTCGCAACCCCTTCCGCCGCAACCACACCCGCCGAAATCTCGCGCCGATCTCGCGCGCGAGCCCCCTCGGAGCGCCGGTTGTAACCTGTTCTTCCAGAGGAGCTCTCTCACTCGCTACGGCCACACCGCTTAGGTGTCCGCCTCACGTGAGGCGTGCGGCCGGAACAGCTCGGGTTTACGGAACGTCGTTCCGTAAACCCCCGTTCCGGGGGTCCCGCATGCCGCGTCCCAAGTGTCAGTTTCCTAGTTACTGCAAGCACCCGCAACAGAACTCCGCCCGCTGTTGGCTGAACAGACGGTGGGTCACCCTGGGCCGCTACGACTCGCCCGAGTCGCGTGCCGAGTTCGCCCGCATCTGCGCCGAAATCTCGGCTACGTCCGACCAGGCCTCGGTGGCCCGCGCGGCCCCGTAGGGGGCGACGGTGGCCGAGCTGATCGCCGCGTTCAAGGCTCACGTCGAGCAGCACCACCGCCGGCCGGACGGCACGCCGAACCTGGAAGCAGGCGTTCGAGGAGTGCGGCGGCGACGCCTTCCCGGGGCACGGCCACCCGACGCCCGCCGACGACGAGCTGCGCCGGCTCCGGGCCGAGCGGGACCTGTTAAAAAGCCGCCGCGTACTCCGCCAGCCCGCCGAGTTGACCTTCCGGTTCATCGCCGACCACGCCGCCGAGTGGCCGGTCACCTGGAGGTGCGAGGCGCTGGAGGTGCCGGCCAGCGGGTACTACGCCTGGGCCGCCCGGCCCGACAGCCCGGCCGAGCGGCGGCGGCGGGAGTTGGTCGGGGCCATCGAGGAGGTTCACGCCGAGGTGAGGCGGCGGTACGGGTGAGGTTCCCCAAGTTTCGTGGACACGAAGTTAGCGGTGTAGACTCAGTCCAAGGAGTCCACCTCGACCTGAGCCTTGAGCGTGTGCCGCTTCTTCTTCCCCGAGTAGTCGGCCCGCTGTCGTCGCCGCGGCCGGTGAGTCGGCTGCTCGAACGTGTCCACGAGCACCGCCAACCCCGGGGTGTGCCTCGGGACGGCCGGGAGGTCGCGGCGGTGGTGCCGGCCCGGGTCGGGCATCCGCATGGTGTCCTTCCCGGCGGCGGCGAGGACCGGGATGGACCACCCGGCGAGCTGGCGGGCGGCCGACTCGGACACCCCGAACAGGTACCCGATGACAGCGTAGGTCGGGTACACCCGGAGCCGGACGACGGTGGACAGGATGCGGTCGGTGGGCGGATCTATGCTCGGTGCCGCGCCGTCCTGGGTGACGATCACCTGGCCGAGGAAGCTTTTCAGGACCCGGTGCTCGCCCTGATCCGTCACCGCGGCCGACTACCGACCGACGGGGCCGCCGTCGCCTGGCTGTACCAGACGGCGACCAATACTGCTCGACAGGTCATCGCCATCAAACTCCCATCTCTGTCCGCGGCGGGGCGGGAGGTCGTCCGCGGGCGGGAGGAGTACGCGGCCGCGGAGCGACTGTTCGACCGACTCCCGAAGGACGACCGGGCCGAGGCCGAGCAACTGCGACAGCTGTTCGGCCCGCCGGGTGGCGATCCGCCGAGCGCGTACTCTGAACCAGGCGTCTCACCCATCGTCGTCCCGGAAGACGCGCATCTTCTGGTGCGGTGGGCTAGAATCGACCGACGACAATCCCCCGCATCCCGGCCTGACCATGCACAGTTCCGACCCCGGCGATCCGTCGGACGACACCCGCCGCGGCAGGTGTTGTCTGGCGACCCACCCCGCCCTCTGGGGCCCGCGATGACAGCACGAGACGCGATCCTGTTGGCCGTCCCCGTGTTCGAGGCGCACCAGCGAGCCGGGTTGGCCGACCTCCGGGCCGGGCTGGAGGGGGTCGGCATCCCCCGGCCGCTGGCGGCCGAGGTCGTGGACTTCCTCCCGCTCGCCCTGGCCCGGTCCATGCTCGACGGGATGGGCGTCCGGTTCGCCGACCACTACGTCCGGCGGACCGCCGACGGGCGGGTGATCGGGACCCGGCCGCTGGCCGACGAGCCCGTGTTCCGGGAGGGGCTGGCGATCGCCTGCGAGGTCAGCTGCCTCGGCGATGCGGGCTTCCGGGCGGTGGTGGAGCGGAGCGAGGAGTACCGGGCGGTCGGGCGGGCGCTGGACGCCGGGAGCCGGGCGGAGGACCTCGAGTGCCACCCGCCGGTCGTGTCCGCCGGGCACGACGACCGGCGGCCGTTCGACGACACCTCCGGGGGCCGGCAGCCCCGGGGGCGGACGTGGTGGCGGCCCTGGGGGTGACGGCCAGTTCCGCGATGATCACCAGTCCGGCCGGAGCACGTCGTAGTGCCGCCCGGCCGAGCCGGGCCAGCCGCAAGCGCGTCATCTCTCACCCCGTCGTGTCCGCACGTCGCCGCCCGGAGCCCCGGACGAGCCGAGCGGTCACTTCCGACGGCGGGGCTTGGGCGGGCCGGACGGCTTCATCGGCCCCGCCCGCCCGCCCGTCGGCGCCCGCCCGCCCGTCGGCGGCCGCCCGCCGCCCGTGCCGTCCGAGGACGGCTTCCCACCCCGCGACCGCTTCGGGCCGCCCCCCGGCCCCGCCGGCGGCCGCGCCCGCCCAGGGCCGCCCCGACCCCGCGGCCGGTCGCCGTCCGAGGCCGCCCCCGGCGCCGCGGCCTGGCGGTAGTCGAAGTCCGGGAGGGTGACCCGCGGCAGCCGCTGCCCCAGCTGCCGCTCGATCCGCCCCAGCGCCGCCTCCTCGTCCGGCGACACCAGCACGAACGCGTCCCCCGTCGCCCCCGCCCGGCCCGTTCGCCCGACCCGGTGGACGTAGTCCTCCGGCACGTCCGGGACGTCGGTGCTGACGACGTGCGTGACGTGGTCCACGTCCAGCCCGCGGGCGGCGATGTTGGTCGCCACCAGCACCTGGAACGCGCCCCGCCGGAAGCCGTTCATCGCCGTCGTCCGCTGGCCCGGGGAGCGGTTGCTGTGCAGCTCGCCGACCGTGAACCCGTCCGCCTCGATCACCCGGGCGAGCTTCTTCGCCCCGTGCTTGGTCCGGGTGAACACCAGCACCGACGGCATCTCGGTCCCCCGCAACAGGTGCCGGAGGAGGGCCGTCTTGAGGTGCCCGGGGACCGGGTACGCCGCCTGCGTGATCCCGACCGCCGCCGCCGTCCGCCGCCCGACCTGCACGGCCGCCGGGTTCCGCAGGAGTTCCGCGGCCAGTCCGGCGATGACCGGCGGGAGGGTGGCGGAGAACAAGAGCGTCTGCTCCCGGGCCGGGAGGCGGGCGACGATCCGCTTGACGTCCGGGAGGAACCCCATGTCGAGCATCCGGTCGGCCTCGTCGAGGACGAGGGCGGCGACCCGGTCGAGGCGGGCGGCCCCCTGGCGGATGAGGTCGAGGAGCCGGCCGGGGGTGGCGACGACGATGTCGGGGCCGGCCCGCAGCGCCTTCTCCTGGGGGCCGATCGGGCGGCCGCCGACGATCAGCGCCGGGCGCAGGTCGGTGTACCGGCCGAGGTCGCGGGCGACGGCCTCGATCTGCTCGGCCAGCTCGCGGGTCGGGGACAGGATGAGGGCGCGGGGGCCGCCCCGCGGCCCGGCGAGGAGGCGGTGCAGGAGCGGGAGCATGAAGGCGGCGGTCTTGCCGGTCCCGGTCGGGGCGGTGGCGAGGACGTCGCGGCCGGCGAGGGCGGGGGGGACGGCCCCGGCCTGGACGGGGCTCGGCTCGGCGTACCCGAGGGCCCGGACGGCGCGGACGAGGGACGGGTGGAGGCCCAGGGTGGTGAACAGCATCGCAGCTCCGGCGGATCGGGTAGGCATTGTACCGGTGGTCAGGGCGCCCCCGCCCCGAACCCGGCCGTGTGCGTGGTCTTCCCGATGGTCCCGACCCTCACCGCCACCCTCGGGGTGAAGGGCCACCGCCTGGTCGTCGGCACCTGGGACTGCAAGCACCTGCTGTACGTGTTCGCCGTCGTCAACCTGGTCACGGCGGCGATCCACGCGAACACCCTGGAGAGCCCGACGGACGCCAAGAAGCAGACCGGGAAGAGCAAGACGCGGCGGATGCAGACTGATTGGTCGGTTGGTGGGACGAGGAGTTGTGGTGTGGGCGGTCTGGGGGTCGGAAAGTCTCTCCGTCTCTTGAGACACGAGAGGCGTCAGTTAACAGCTTTAAGGTTCCAGTTATCAGCCCGAGAGGGGCGATACAGCGAAACGCCTAGGATTTCAGGTGACTCGCGCCTGTTAACTGGCGGGTTGGCCGTCGATATCAAGATCGTCCCAATAACTCCCTCCGAGCAGGCCGACGTCTCTCTGGCGCTTAACAGAATCGAGACGTGGCTTGCAAGCGGTCCACCGGCAATCATGGCACTCACTCGTTCGACACGTCGCGCCCGCCCGGGCAATTCGCTCGCGGTCGGCCCGGTAAGGATTTGATCTGCCCGAACTCGCTCCGACCGTCACGCACCTCTCCGACTTCGCCGCCTTCCCCACAACGCGGACGTGCGTGACTGATGCTGGAGCCCGGACGACAAGCGGATTCCGTTCTTGTCGCGCGAGCGCCCGGATGGTGGTTACGTCTTGTACACGGCTCAGCCGCTGCCGGAGAAGCGGCCGACGGTGACGGTCATCTGCCCGCCGGGCTCCTGCCAACTCCGGACCTGTCGGACGTACACCGCGAGCCCGGACACGCCTTCGACGCCGGGGAATTCGACGTACATCCGCCCGGTGCGGACGGCGTCCGGGGTGCGGAACCGGATGCCGCTGGCCGACAGGTCCACCGACTTGCCGGTGATCGGCGCCCCGACCACCCCGTCCTGGTACAGCGGGTATACCCGGACCGGCCGCTCGACCCGGGTCCGCGGGTGGGCGCGGCGCTCCTCGAGGTTCTGCAACACACCCTTCACGTCGGTCAAGATCGCCGGCAGGTCGGACATGGACAGGAGGGTGAACACGGAGTTCGGCACCCCGCACACCGCGCCGGAGGCGATGTACTCGGCCGACGGCGGGACCGGGCGGCGGACGGTCACCTCGAAACCCGTCCGCGGACGGGGCGGCGCCTTCGGGTCCGGCTTGCCCCCCTTCGGCGGGTCGGGCGGGGCTTCCCGCCACAACACCACCCGGACCGGGTCCTGCTGCTTGACCTCCATCCCCCACCGCTCGGCCACCATTCCGAGCTTGAGCGGCACCATCCCGGCGGGGAGTGTCGACAGGAAGTTGCAGGTGGTGTCCGGGTCGTCGTGCGCGGCCAGGGTGTCCGGGTCGTCGGCCGCGGCCCGGAGAACGGCTTCGACGAACTCGGGGGTGGTGCCAGCCGGTTCGTGCTGCCGTTCGCCGGGGACACCGTGGAACTCGGCCACCGGCAGGACAGCCCGGAGCCCGGCGAACGGGTCGGCCGGCTTCGGCGGCTCGGGCTCGCGGCGGCGGGACAGCCGGCCGGACCCGGGCCGGCCCGGGGTGCCGGACGGCGACCGGCTGTTGGACGGCGCCGGCTCGGGCAGGGGTGGCGTAACCGCCAGTACGGGCGGGCCGTTCGGGATCGTCGCCTCGTCCGTCTCGGCCGGCGAGGCGGCGGCGGGGGGCAGGGTGATCGCCTCGGGCGGCAGGCCGGTGGTCTCGGCCAGGGCGGCGACGAACGCCGAGCACGACGGGAACCGCTCGCCGGGGTTCTTCGCCAGCGCCCGCCCGACCGCCGCCCGGTCGGCGTACGGGACCGCGGCAAGGTCCGGCGGGGTGGTCGCGTGTTGCAGCATGAGCTGCTCGGCGGTGCGGCCGGGGTACGGGAACACGCCGGTCGCCAGTTCGACGTAAACGAGGGCGAGGCTGTACTGGTCCGACCGCGGGTCGACGGCCCCGCGGAGGACCTCGGGGGAGGTGTACCGCGGGGTGAACCCGCGGCGGTCGTCGGCCCCGTCCCCGGCCCGGTGGACGCGGCGGACGAGCCCGTAGTCGCCGACCTTCAGGTGCCCGGCAACGAGGAACAGGTTCTCCGGCTTCACGTCGAGGTGTTGGAGGCCGTAGCGGCTGCCGATCATGTCCAGCGCCTCGGCCGCGTCGCCGAGGTAGTTCAGGAGCTCGTCCCGCGGGATGCCCGGGTGGCCGTCGGCCCGGCACGCCTTGAACCGGTCGGCCAGCTGACAGTCGGCCAACTCCATCACGATGACGAGTTCGGCGCCGACGAGTTCAACCCGCTCGAGGGAGAGGAGGAACGGGTGACGGATGGTTTTGATCTGCTCGACGGCGCCCCGCTCCTGGCGGAACTGGTCGCCGGCGGTGGACACGAACTTGATCGCCTTCGGGAGCCCGCCGGGCGCCTCACACTTCCAGACCTCGCCGAACCCACCCCGGCCGAGCGGCTGGAGCAGGCGGTAGCCCGGCAACGGCTCGGCGCCGGGGTACTTCTCGCAAATCCCCGGGTGGTACGTGGTGGTCATCACGTCGCGGAGGTTGCCGGGCGGGACGGCGGAACTCACTGTTCGGCCGTGGTCGGTGGGCTATCGCCCAGTACCTGGGCATGCTCTCAGGAACACTAGCACGGGGTTTGCGGCAGGGCCAACGCTTCTTGAACTGCTGCCGTGGTACTGGTTTTGCCCGTACACCGGCGGGAACCCGGTGACGGCCTCGCTGCTGGAGCAGGACACGGCGAAAGGGAGCATCAACGCCAGGCGGCCAAGTGCCGCCCTGGACACGAAGTCCCTGGAGCGCGTCCTACAGGGCTTCAAGGCGAATTAACACTCCCAGAGATCCCCTGCCCACGGGGGGAGACCGGTCGACAGCGACGCACCCCGGTCGACCTGCGGCTGCCACCCAGAATCCCGCCACCGCATCATTCGCCGCGGCGCCGCGCGTACAGCTCCGAGCCCATCTTCATCAGGTACAGCGTGTCCGAGGTCGGGTCGTAGTCCAGCCACGTCAGCGCCGACACGCCCTTCAGCGCCGCCGGCACCGCCACCGGCGCCGCCCACGTCTTCCCGCCGTCGCCGCTCTCCACGACGCCGGTGCCGGTCAGCACGAACAGCTGCGCCGCGCCCTTGCCGAACACCGGGCCGTACCGGCCGTCCTTCACCGGCCCCACCTTCGCCCACGTCTTGCCGGCGTCAGTCGTCTTGTGGAGTCCGCCGTCGGCGAGCCAGTACACGCCGTCCGGCCCCACCCGCGGCAGCGCCGTCGGGGTGAAGTCGGCGACCGGGGCGAAGGTGGCGCCGCCGTCCGTCGTGCGGACGACGCCGCCCGTCGGGTTGTCCTTCGTCTTCACGCGGGTCACCACGGCCGTGTTCGCGTCGAAGACCCACGCCGGGCCGTGCCCCTTGCCCAGGTCGTCGAACGTCTTGCCGCCGTCGCGGGAGCGGAGGAGCAGGCCGTTCGCCTCGTGCTTGAGCGCCAGCAGGAACTTGAGGTCCGGGTCGCTCCAGTCGGCGGCGCACCAGTCCACGTGCGCCGAGGCCTTGTCGAGGACGCGCCACGGGCCGCTGCCGGTGGTGCCGACGGCGATCGGGCTGCCGTACACGAGCGGCATGAGGAGGCGCGGCGTCTTGCCGGTGGGGTCGAGCTGGAGGCACCCGGGCGTCTCGGTGCGGCCCTTCGGGGGGCTGTTCTCGACGCGGGTCCAGGTGGCGCCGCGGTCGGCGGACGTGAACAGGCCGCGGTCGCTGAGGTCCACAAAGAGCCGGCCGGTGGACCGCTCGACGACGACGCCGCAGAGGCCGCCGAACCCGGTCTTTTCGCGGGCGAGCAGTTCGGTGGTGAGGGGCCGCCACTCGGCGGGAGCGTCGGCCGGAGCCGCGAGCACGACGCCGACCGCGATCAGAATGGCACGCATGTTCGACCTTCCCGGGGGAGAAGTGGACCGGTGAGGAGAAGGTAGCGAGCCGAAGCCGAGTCGGCGCCGGGCGTTACGGCGGGAACTGGCACGGCGTCGCTCCAATACTAATTTGTGGCATAGACTCAATGCGTGCCGCGACCCCCCGGGGGGGTCGGCGGCACACAATGGACTCGGCCCGAGGTTTGAGCCTCCGCCTTGCCCCGCTTCTCACTTCGGCTTGAGCGGCGCCCGACGGCGTGATAGAAGCCGGGTGCCGGCACCCCGCCCGTTCCGGGAAGGAACCCGTGTACAAGCTGCTCCTCTGCGTCCGCTACCTCCAGACCCGCTACCTGGCGTTCGTCTGCATCGTCAGCGTGATGCTGGGCGTGGCCACGCTCATCGTCGTGAACTCGGTGATGAGCGGGTTCAGCACCAAGCTCCGCGACCGGCTGCACGGCAGCATCTCGGACGTGGTCGTGGACACGGAGCGCGCCGACGGCTTCCCCGCGAGCCCCGACCAGCTGCGGCAGATGATTTTGCACAGCGAGATCGGCGACAAGGTGGAGGCGATCAGCCCGACGGTCGAGGTGTTCGCCATCCTGCAGTTCAGCTACCCGAACGGCGCCCCGGTGATGAAGCCGGTCCGCCTGATCGGCGTGGACCCGGCCAGCCGGACCGCCGTCGGCGGGTTCGCCGAGTACCTGGTGCGGCAGAAGGACAGCCCGACCCCGACGTTCGAGCTGACCGCGGAGGCGGAGGAGCGGCTGGCGAAGAACCGCGAGCACGCCGAGCGCCTGGAGCGGATGCAGCAGGAGCGCGAGAAGGCGCTCGACGTGCCGGCCCCGAAGCTGGTGCCGGACCAGCTGGCGCTGCCGGCGGCCAAGCTGTTCGGCGACGAGCCGCCGCCGGCCCCGAAGGTGTTCGGCACCATCCTCGGGTACAGCATCGCCCACGTCCGCTACACGCACAACGGGAGCACGGAGGAGGACGCGGTCCTCCGCCCCGGCGACGCTGTGACGGTGACCACGACCGGCGGCGCCGAGATGAAGCCGGTGTGGGGCAGCTTCGTCGTCGCCGACTACGTGAAGACGGAGATGAGCGAGTACGACTCGAGCTTCGTGTTCGTGCCGCTCGACCAGCTGCAGCGGATCCGCGGCATGGGCGACCGGTGCACGGCGCTGCAGATCAAGCTGAAGAACTACGACCGCGACAAGGCGGCGGTGGCGGCCAAGCTGGAGGAGCTGTTCCCGCCGCGCGACGGCCACCGGGTGGCGACGTGGGAGCAGAACCAGGGGCCGCTGCTGGCCGCGATCGACGTGGAGCGGACGATCCTGAACATCCTGCTGTTCCTGATCGTCGGCGTGTCCGGGTTCAGCATCCTGGCCATCTTCACGATGATCGTGGCCGAGAAGTACCGCGACATCGGCGTGATGAAGTCGCTGGGCGCGACGAGCGGCGGCGTGCTGTCGATCTTCCTCGGCTACGGCCTGCTGCTGGGCAGCGTCGGGGCCGGGCTGGGGACGGTGCTGGGGCTGTGGTTCACGCGGAACATCAACGAGATCGAGGTGGTGCTGTCGCGGCTGACGGGCGTCACGGCCTTCCCGCGGGACATCTACTACTTCAAGGAAATCCCGACGCACGTGGACCCGGCGGTGGTGCTGACGATCAACGCCGGGGCGGTGGCGACGGCGGTGGTGTTCAGCCTGCTGCCGGCGTGGCGGGCGGCCCGGCTCCACCCGGTCCGGGCGCTGCGGTTCGAGTAACCCGGCCCGGTGCTCCGTACATCTGCTTCTCGCAATGGTGCCGACATGCTGCGGGCCGAGAACCTGTCGAAGACGTACCACCGGCACGCCGTCGCCGTGAAGGTGCTGACCGGCCTCGACCTGGAGGTGCGCACCGGCGAGTTCCTCAGCATCGTCGGCGCGTCCGGCTCGGGCAAGAGCACACTCCTCCACCTGCTGGGCACGCTCGACGCCCCCGACAGCGGGGCCGTGTACCTGGACGACAAGCGGATCGACAACCTGCCGGCCCGCGGCCGCGACGCCCTGCGGAACCACACGTTCGGCTACATCTTCCAGTTCTACCACCTGCTGCCGGAACTCAACACGCTCGACAACGTGCTGATGCCGGCGTACATCCAGCACTCCGCGTGGGGCTGGTGGTCGGCCCGCAAGGAGTGGCGCAAGCGCGCCCACGAGCTGCTGGACCGCGTGGGCCTGAGTCACCGCCTGAAGCACCGGCCGCGGGAACTGTCGGGCGGCGAGATGCAGCGTGCCGCGGTGGCGCGGGCGCTGCTGACCCGGCCGCGGGTGCTGCTGGCCGACGAGCCGACGGGCAACCTCGACGCCGAGACGGGCGGCGAGATCGTGAAGCTGCTGCGCGGCCTGAACCGCGACGAGGGCGTGACCATCGTGATGGTGACGCACAACCTGGAGATCGTGACGGCGACGGACCGCGTGGTGCGGATGGCCGCCGGCCGCCTGACGGACGACACCCACTCCTTTCGCCACGCGCCGCCCCGGCCCCACCTCGTCGCCGTCTGACCCGCCGGGGCCGTGACCGTCACCCGCCCGCCCGCCGCCGCGCGCACAACTCCGCGGCGGCCCCGGGCCACGTCGGGAAGTCGAACGCGAAGCCTGACGCGAGCAGCCGCCCCGGCACGACGCGGCGGCTCTTCAGGATCAGTTCCGTCTCCGTGCGCATCAGCCACGCCCCGATCGTGAGCATCCACCGCGACGCCGGCAGCCCGACGCGCGTACCCCACGCCGCCCGCAGCGCCGCCATGAATTCGCGGTTCGGCAGCGGCTCCGGCGCCGCCAGGTTCACCGGCCCGGCCAGCTCGTCGCGCGCGACGAGCCACAGCACGGCGCGGACGAAGTCGCGCTCGTGAATCCACGACATGTACTGGCGTCCGTCGCCGGCCGTGCCGCCGAGCCCGCGGCGGACCAGGCCGAGGAGCGTGTCGAACACGCCGCCGCGGTCCGGGCTCATCACCATCGCCGTGCGGAGCAGTACGAGCCGCGTGTGCGGCGGCGCGACCGCGGCTCGTTCCCACGCCGCCGCCACGTCGGTGCTGAACCGCCAGGTGTCGGGCGCGCCCTCGGCGCCGCCGAGAACGCCGGTTGCCTCGTCGTTCGCGGCGTCGAACCGGTGGGCGTAGATGGTGGCGGTGCTCATCTGGAGCCACACCCGCGGCGGCCGGGCCGCGCGGGTGATCGCGTCGCCGACGGCCCTCGTGGAGCGCACCCGGCTGTCGAGGATCGCCCGCCGGTTGGCGGCGCCGTAGCGGCAGTTCACGCTGCGGCCGGCGAGGTTCACCACGACGTCGGCGCAGTCCAGCTCCGCGGCCCAGGGGCCGACCGTCTCCGCGTCCCACGCCACGACGCGCCACGGCGCCGGCCGCGGCGCCCGGCTGAGCACCACGACTTCGTGCCCGCCGGCGACGAGCGTGCGGGCGAGCAGGGTGCCGACCTGGCCGCTGCCACCGGGGATGACGACCTTCACGCGCGAACCCTCGCCGGGGTCGGAACATCCCATGAACCGTGCCCGCGCCGCGGGCACAACCGCGCCGCGTCATACACCAACCCCACCCCCGAGGAGCACCGATGGCGTCGGACACGCGCTTCGCCGTCGGCGTCGTCCACCGCCGGGTCGGGCCGCGGGCCGTCCTCGCCGAGCCGCTGTTCTTCCCGGAAGTCGCTCGCCTCGCCGCCGACCCCGACGCGGCCGCCGCGATGATCCGCCACGACTTCGCCGTCCGCCTGCCGAAGCTCGACACCCGCGAGCTGTTCCGCCGCCGCCGCGCCACCACCGCCCGGCTCGTCGCCTTCACCGTGGACGTGGCCCCGCCGCGCAAGACGGACCTGTGGCGCACGCCCGTGGCGCTGAAGCTCCAGGCCGTCGCGTGGGAGCAGGCCGGGTTCGTCGTCGCCCGCATCCCGGCGCTCGGCGTCGAGGTCATCGCCGCGCCGAAGGACGACCTGCCGGCGCTGCTAGCGCGCGAGGCGCTGGCCGCGCTGCGGCGCGCCGAGCTGACGAAGACCCTGAAGGCCCTCGCCGGCGTCGCCACCGGCGGCCTGCGGCTCGACTGGCTCGACGTGTCCGCGAGGCTGCCGTCGCTCAAGGAGCGGGCCGCCCGCGGCGACGCCGAGCGGCCGAAAAAGACGGTGCTTCAGACCGTGGCGTCGGTCGTGCGTCCGGAGGCTGAAGACGCCGCGTTCGAGGCCGAGGAGGTGGTGGCGCAGCTGGCCGAGGCGCTGGCCGCGAAGCCGCCGCAGAGCGTCCTGCTCGTCGGCCCCAGCGGCGTCGGCAAGAGCGCGGCGTTCGGCGAACTCGTGCGTCGCGCCGCGGCCTACCGCCTCGGCGCGACGCCGTTCTACCGCACCACCGGCAGCCGGCTCGTCGCCGGGCAGACGGGCTTCGGCATGTGGGAGGAGCGGTGCCAGGAGTTGATCAAGGAGGCGGCCAAGCTCCGGGCCGTTCTCCACGTCGGCAGCCTGACCGAACTGATGGACGTGGGCAAGAGCAATTGCAACCCCACCGGGATCGCCACGTTCCTGCGCCCCGCCATCGCCCGCGGCGAGCTCCTGTGCGTGGCCGAGGCGACGCCCGAGCAACTACCGCTGATCGAGAAGGAAGACCCGCAGCTGACCGACGCGTTCCGCCAAATCACGGTCGAGGAGCCCGGCCCGGACCGCGGCCGGCGTATCCTCCGGCAGTTCGCCGACGCCGACCGCCGCCGCGAGCCGACGCCGGAGGCGCTGGCGGCAATCGACCGGCTGCACCGCCGCTACGCCACGTACTCGGCGTACCCCGGCCGGCCGCTCCGCTTCCTCGACCGGCTGCGGCGCGACGGCCCGCCGCGCACGCCGATCGGCGAGGGCGAAGTCTTCACCGGGTTCGGCCGCGAGACCGGGCTGCCCGCCGCGCTGCTCGACCCCGCCGTGCCGCTCGACCCGGCCGCCACGCGCGACTGGTTCGCCGACCGTGTCGTCGGCCAGCCGGAAGCCGTGAGCCTCGTCGCCGACCTGCTCGCCACGGTGAAGGCCGGCCTGGCGCGGCCGAACCGGCCGGTCGCGTCGCTGCTGTTCGTCGGCCCCACGGGCGTCGGCAAGACGGAGATGGCGAAGGCGCTGGCCGAGTTCCTGTTCGGCTCGGCCGACCGGCTGACGCGGTTCGACATGAGCGAGTACGCCGACCCGGTGGCCGTGCGGCGGCTCGTCGGCTCGGCGTTCAACACCGAAGGGCTGCTGACCGCGGCCGTGCGCGAGCAGCCGTTCTGCGTGCTGCTGCTCGACGAAGTCGAGAAGGCCGACGCCTCCGCGTTCGACCTGCTGTTGCAGGCACTCGGCGAGGCCCGACTCACCGACGCCGGCGGGCGGCTCGCCGACTTCCGCAACGCCGTCGTCATCCTCACGTCGAACCTGGGCGCCGAGTCGTTCCGGGCCGGGTCGGCGGGCTTCGGCGCCGACCGCCCCACGGCCGCGGGCGCGGCGGCGCACTTCACCCGTGCCGTGGAGCAGGCGCTGCGGCCGGAGATGGTGAACCGGCTCGACCGCGTCGTGCCGTTCGCCCCGCTCGGGCCGGACGTGGTGCGGCGCATCGCCGACCGCGAGTGGGCGAAGGTGCTGGCCCGCGACGGCCTCCGCTTCCGCAACGTCCGCGTGACCACCGGGGAGGGGTTGCTCGACCGCATCGCCGCGGTCGGGTTCGACCCGCGGTACGGCGCCCGGCCGCTGAAGCGGGCGATGGAGCGCGACCTCCTCGCCCCGCTGGCCCGGCAGATGAACCGCCACCCCGGCGACGCGCCGCTGTCCGTCGCGGTGGGCGTGGCGGCCGGCGACATCGCCGTGACCGTCCGACCGGTGCCGGGGGCGAAGGGGGGCGGCGAGCCCGCGAGCCCCGTCGGTCGGCAGGCGGCGCAGGCCCAGGAGCGGCGCCGCTGGCACCAGCTGCTCGCGGAATCGACGGCGGTGCGCGACGTGGAGAACGAGGTGGTTCAGCTCGCCCAGGTGGAGCAGCGGGTGCGGTCGCGGCAGGCCCGGGGGAAGCCGCAGCGGCCGGGCGACGCCGCGGCGCTGGCCCGCCTCGGCCGGCTGCGCGAGCTGGCCGTCGAGGTGCGGCGGCAGCGGGTCGCCGCGGAGGAGGTGGAGGACGCGGCGGTGGTCGCCTTCCACGCCGACGCCGCCGACCCGGCGCTGGCGCCGCGCCTGGCCGCCGGCGCCGCCGACTGGGACGCGCTGCTGTTCCGCCTGTACGCGGCGAGCCGGCCGGGGGCGGACCGCGTCACGCTGGTGCTGTACTCGGAGCACCGCGGTCACCTCGCGGCGCTGGCCGACGCCTACCGTTCCGAGGCCGAGCGCCACCGCATCCGCGCCGAGGGGCGGGTGTTCGCCGCGGTGACGGCCGAGGAGGCGCGGCTGGTCGAGGCGAGGGAGAAGCCGCCCAAGTTCCCCAAAACCGAGGGCGACGAGCCGGTGACGGCGTGGGGCGAGAGGTGGCTGTGGGAGAAGGCCGGGTCGGCGGTGCGGGTGGTGATGCGCGCCGAGCCGCGGACCGACGAGCTTCCCGACGGCGCGATCGGCGTGGCGTTGGAGCTGACCGGCCCCGCGGCGGACCTGCGGTTCGCGGCCGAGGCCGGGCTGCACGAGTTCGTCGGCACGCCCGCGGAGGAGGGGAACCCCGACGTGCTGGTGCGGGCGACGGGCGAGAAGCTGATGGAGTACCGGCCGCCGGTGGCGATGGTCCGCCGCGGGGCGGTGAAGGCGGACGAGACGCGCCGGGTGTACGACCGCGGCAAGGGCCGCGTGGACGACGCTGTGACCGGCGAGGCGTTCGAGGGGCTGTGGGGCGAGCTGGCGGCGCTGCTGCCGCCGGTGCTGGCGGCGAACGCGCGGCATCGGTTGCGAGTGGTGGTGCTGGAATAACCGGCTCGAGGCGTTCGCCGCGAGCGGCGGAGCCTCGAGCCCCGGACGGGGTTCCTCCCATGCGGTTCCGCGTTCCCATCTACGTCGCCGAATCGAAGACCGGGTTCGCCGCCCGGCCGCTGTTCGTCCCGCGCCCGGCCCGCACCGACACCAACCTCAACCGCCTCCTCACCCGGCTCGCCGGCGACGTCGTCCGGGCGATCGAGCTCGACGCCCGCGCCGACCGGCAGGACGTGGCCGCCCGCTGGGCGTTCGCGCCGCCGGTCGCGCAGCACCGCCTCGCCCTGGAAGTCGAGCTGCGCCGCCGCAAGTTCCGCGGCAAGTTCCTGTTCGTCACCTTCGAGCACCTCGGCCGGCGGCTCGCGCTCACCCCGGCGGTGCCGGACGTGTGGTTCGAGGTCGCCCGCGGCGAGGCGCTCGCCGACCGCGCCAAGGCCGCGCTCGACGAACACTGGCGCGCCGCCGAGCGCGACGCCGACGAGCCGGACGACGTGAACCCCGTCGCCGACGCGCTGACCGGCAAGGCGTGGGTGCAGGTGATGGACGTGTCGGCGCGCGTCCCGGCGGTGGTGAAGGCGGCCGACCCGCTGGCGTTTCTGATGCTCGGCGGCGCGGGCGAGCCCGACGGGGCGAGCGAGCTGCGCCGCGTCGGCCGGTGCCTCGACTGGCTCTACCCCGACGAGCTCGACCGCGCCGCCTTCCGCGCCGCGGAGGTCGCCGAGCTGTCGCGCCTGCTGGCGGCACCGGACCGCCGGCCGGTGCTACTCGTCGGCCCCCGGCAGGTCGGCAAGACGGCGGTCGTTCACGAGTGCGCCTTCAACCGCGTCGCGGAGCGGAAGCACGTCCACGTGCAGCGCGGCAACGTGTGGCTCGTGTCGCCGCAGCGGCTGATTTCCGGCATGAGCTACGTCGGCCAGTGGGAGGCCCGGCTGCTGGCGATCCTGCGGCACGCCCGCAAGCGCGACCACGTCCTCCTGTTCGACGACCTGATCGGCCTGTTCCAGGCCGGCGTGACGAGCCAGGGCACCCTGAGCGCCGCGAACCTGCTCAAGCCGTACCTCGAGGACCGCGCCGTGCGCGTCCTCGGCGAGATCACGCCGGACGGGCTGCGCGTCCTGCGCGAGCGCGACCGCGGGTTCGCCGACCTGTTCCACGTCCTGCCCGTCCGCGAGCCGACCGACGCCGACACGCTCCGCACCCTGGTCGGCGTCCAGCGCCGCCTCGAAGGGAAGCACGACTGCCTGTTCGGCCTCGACGTGCTCCCCGCGGTGATCGACGCCCAGCGCCGCTACGACCGCACCGCCGCCTTCCCCGGGAAAGGTGCGTCCGTGCTCACCCGCCTCGCGGCCCGCGCCGCGAAGCCGAAGCCCGAGCAGTGCGTGCCGGACGCGAAGGACCGGCCGCGCATCACCCGCGACGACGTGCTCGCGGACGTCGTCGCCCGCAGCGGCCTGGCGCTGGCGTTCCTCGACCCCAAGGCCCGGCTCGACCGCGACGACGTGCGCGACCAGCTCGCCAGGCAGGTGGTCGGGCAGCCGGAGGCCGCTGAGGCGCTGGCCGACGTGGTGAGCATCGCCAAGGCCCGGCTGAACGACCCCGGCCGGCCGCTGGCCGCGTTCCTCCTCGTCGGCCCGACCGGCGTCGGCAAGACGGAAACGGCGAAGGCCGCGGCGCGCGTCCTGTTCGGCACCGCCGACCGGCTCGTGCGGTTCGACCTGAACGAGTTCAACCACCCCGGCGCGGCCGCGCGGTTGGTCGGCACCTTTGCCCGTCCGGAAGGGCTCCTCACCGCCGCGATCCGCCGCCAGCCGTTCGCCGTGGTGCTGCTCGACGAGGTGGAGAAGGCCGACCCCGAGGTGTTCGACCTGCTGCTGCAACTGCTCGGCGAGGGGCGGCTGACCGACGCCCTCGGCCGCACCGCCGACTTCACCAACGCCGTCGTCATCCTCACGTCGAACATCGGCGTCCGCGAGGCGGAGGGGAAGCTGGGGTTCGGCGCCGCCGACGACCCGCGGGCGTTCGTGCGGGCGGCCGAACGGTTCTTCCGGCCCGAGTTCTTCAACCGCCTCGACCGCGTGGTGCCGTTCGGGAAGCTGAGCCGCGCCGACCTGGGGGCGGTGGCGCGGCGGCTGGTGGACGGCGTGCTGGGGCGGGCCGGGTTCGCGCAGCGCGGCTGCGCCCTGGACGTGACGCCCGCCGCCGTCGAGCGGGTGATCGACGCCGGGTACGATCCGGCGCTCGGGGCGCGGGCCATGAAGCGCGCCGTGGAGCGCGAACTGACGCGCCCCGCGGCTGCGGCGCTGGCGAAGCTGGCGCCCGGCGAGCTGACCGTGGTGAGCGTCCGCGCCGAGGCGGGCGCGCTGGCGGTGGACGTGACCGCCCCGGGCTGGGCAGAACGGCTTCCCGCGGCGGAACCGCTGCCCGCCGCCGACCGCGCCAGGGCGGCGAGGCTGGCGCTGGAGCGGATCGAGGGGCGCGTCGCGGCGCTGCGGCCGGGGGCGGGGGTGGTGGCGGGGCGCGTCACGGCCGAGCAGGAGCGCTACTTCGCGCTGAAAGACCAGGCCCGGACGGTCGCGGCCGACCTGGAGCGGGTCGAGGCGCGCGGCGAGCGCGCCTTCAACGTCGTGGCGCGGCAGCCGGAGGCGGTCGGCCGCAAGAACCGCTACCGGTCGCTCAAGCGGACGCGGCTCGGCGTCAACCACGAGGCCCAGCAGCCGTACCGTTCGTTCCTGTCGGCGGTGTCGATGGAGGAGGCGGTCCACGAGCTGATGCTGGACGCCGAGCCGGCCGACGCCGACGGCGAGCTGTTCGAACTGGAGAACCGGCTGGCGCTGCTGGCGCTCACGGCCTCCGCCGCGCCCGACGACCGGCCGACGTTCCTGTGGCTGCGCGGCTTCGGCGGCGGCGACGGCGCCTCGGCCCCGGTCGCGCGGTTCTTCATGAGTGCGTGGGCGGCGGGGCTGGGCGTCGAGGTGGTGAGTAGCCGGCCGGCGGGGCTCCCGGTTACGGACGTGGTCTTCCAGGTGAAGGGTGTCGCGGCCCGGGAACTGGCGCAGACAGAAGTCGGCACGCACCTGGTGCTGCCGACGCACGGCGGTCCGTGGCCGGTCCGCGTGGACGTGCTCGACGCCTGGCCGGCCGCGGCGCCGGCGGGGTTCGGCCCGGTCGTGCGGGTGTACCCCGAGGGGCAGCCGGTGTTCGACGTGCGCACCGGGCTGGTCGTGCCGCCGCCGTACGCGGCGGACCAGCTGCGGGCGTTCACCCTGACGGCATTGCCGCGCGCGTGAGGCTTGCACCTCCGCGAGCGGCGGGAGAGGGAAGTCGTGCCCACCGTCCGCTACCCCGTCGTCGTCTACCGCGACCCCGCCGGGGGGTGCCACGCCGCCGCGCTCGACCACGGCGCCGTCGGGTTCGGGTCGTCCGCCGCCGACGCGAAGGCCGACCTGCGCGACTTCCTGACGTGGGAGCACCGCCACCGGCCGTGGGTCGCGCCGCCCGACTTCCTCGACCCCGAGCTGCGCTGGGTCCGCGTCGCCGTCCGCCCCGAGTACCGCACCGGCGACCGCCTCCACCCGAGCGCCGAGGCCGTGGACCTGCGCGTCCTCGTCGTCACCGCGGTGCGTGCGAGCGGGCAGCCGGCCGCCGACCTGCCGCAGCTCGGCTACCGCTTCGACTACCCCGACGCGAAGGAGCTGCCGGACCTCGTCCGCCGGTACACCCTGCAGAAGCTCGAAGGGCTGACGCCCGCGCAGGTCGCCGGCTTCTTCCCGCCCGCGGAGGCCGACCTGGACACGCTCCCCGTCCGCGTCCGCGAGGCCGGCGCCGCCGTGAAGGAAGCGCCCGAGACGCTGGCCCGCGTCGCCGAGCCGCTCGGCGACCGCGCCGCCCGCAAGGGCTTCGCCCGGGCCTGGGGTCGCGAGCCGGAAGTCGCCGCACTGGCGAAGACCCTGCACGACGAGACGGCGAGCGTGCTGCTGGTCGGCGACGCGGGCGTCGGCAAGTCCACGCTGCTGGCCGACGCGGTGAAGGACGCCGAGCGGCGCGGCGGGAAGCGGCGGTTCTGGCTCACGTCGGCCGGCCGGCTGGTGGCCGGGATGAAGTACCTCGGCCAGTGGGAGGAGCGCGTCGAGCAGGTCGTCGCCGACCTCGGCGAGATCGGCGGCGTGCTGTGCGTCGATCGGTTGCTGGACCTGGTGCGCCGCGGCGGCACCGGCCCCGGCGACAGCATCGCTGCGTTCCTGGCGCCGTACCTGGCGCGCGGGGAAGTGCGCGTCGCGGCCGAGGCCACGCCCGCGGAGTTGGACGCCTGCCGCCGGCTGCTGCCGGGGTTCGCCGACCTGTTCCAGGTGGTGCCGGTCCGAGCGTTCGAGCCGGCCGCGGCGCTGGCCGTCATCGACAAGCAGCTCGCCACCGCCGCGTCCGGGCCGGGGTTGAACGTCGGCCGCGGGACGGGCGAGAGCATCGTCCGGCTGTTCCGCCGCTTCCAGCCGTACGCGCCGTTCCCCGGCCCGGCGGCCGGCTTCGCCCGCGAGCTGGTCGATGCCACCGCACGGAAGGGGGTGAAGGAGGTGACGGCCGACGCCGCCGTGACCCGCTTCCGCGCCCGCACCGGCCTGCCGGACCTGCTGCTGCGCGACGAACGCACCCTCGATCGCGTCGACGTGCTGGGGTGGTTCACCGGCCGCGTCATCGACCAGCCGGCGGCGTGCGCCGCGGCCGCGGACGTGGTGACGGCGATCAAGGCGGGCGTGACCGACCCCGGCCGGCCGCCGGCGGTGCTGCTGTTCTGCGGGCCGACGGGCGTGGGGAAGACCGAGCTGGCGAAGGCGCTCGCCGAGTACCTGTACGGCCACGGCGAGGACGCGGCGAAGCGGCCCGGCGAGGCGCCGCGGCTGGTGCGCCTCGACATGAGTGAGTACGGCGGGTTCGACGCCGCGGCGCGCCTCCTCGGCCCGCCGCACGGCGAGCCCGGCGAGCTGGTGAAGCGGGTGCGCCGCGAGCCGTTCTGCGTGCTGCTGCTGGACGAGGTGGAGAAGGCCAGTGCCGAGGTGTTCGACGCGCTGATGGGCGTCTTCGACGAGGGCCGGCTGACGGACCAGTACGGCCGCGTCACCGACTTCCGCAGCGCCGTGATCGTGATGACCTCGAACCTCGGCGCCGGCCGCGGCGGGGCGGTGGGGTTCGGCCCGTCGGGCGGCGTGAACTACACCGGGGCGGCGATGGCGTTCTTCCGCCCCGAGTTTTTCAACCGCCTCGACGCGGTGGTGACGTTCGACCCGCTCGGCCCGGCCGCCGTGGAGCGGATCGCGTGCCGGGAACTGGCCGCGGTGGCGCGGCGCGACGGCCTCGCCGGCGTGACCGTGACGTGGACGGACCGGCTGGTGGCGCACCTCGCGGCTGTCGGGTTCGACGCCCGCTACGGGGCGCGGCCGTTGCAGCGGACGGTGGAGCGCGAGGTGGTGGCGCCGCTGGCCCGGTGGCTGCTGGCGAACCCCGCCGCCGCGGGCCGCGCGGTCGTCGCCGACCACACCGCGGGCGGCGTGACGTTCGCGGCCGGTCCGTACAATCGGTGAACCGCCCGCCGCAAGGGAGTGTGATGGGGACCGACCCGCCGCCGGCCCGCCTCAAGCTGCTGCTCGCGTTCGCCGCCATCTACTTCCTGTGGGGCTCGACGTACCTCGCCATCCGGCTGGCGATCGACTCCGTGCCGCCGTTCCTGATGGCCGGCACCCGCTTCCTCATTGCTGGGCCGGTGCTGTACGCGGTCGGCATGGGGCGAGGCGACCCGCGGCCGACGGCGCGGCACTGGCGCGCCGCGGCCGCCGGGGCGGTGCTGCTGTTCGTGTGCGGCAACGGCGGCGTGTCGTGGGCGCAGCTGACGGTGCCGACCGGGGCCGCGGCGCTGGTCGTGGCCACGCTGCCGGCGTGGCTGCTGGTGCTGGACTGGGGCTACGGCGGGCGCGGCCGGCCGCGGGCGCGGGAGACACTCGGCATCGGCCTCGGGCTCGGCGGCGTGGCAATTCTGTCGGCGCCGGGCGGCATTCACCCCGTCGGGACGGCGGTGCTCCTCGGCGCGACCGCGGCGTGGGCCGTCGGGTCGCTGGTGAACCGGTACGCCGAGCTGCCCGCGTCGCCGGTGCGGACCGCGGGCATGGAGATGCTCGCCGCCGGCGTGCTGATGGTGCCGCTCGGCCTGGCGATCGGCGAAGGCAGCCGCTTCGACCCCGGCGCCGTGACCGTTACATCGGTGGTCGCGCTCGGCTACCTGATCGCGGTCGCGCTGGTGGCGCTGCCGGCGTACAACTGGCTGCTGACGGTCGCGTCGCCGGCCGCGGTCGGCACCTACGCCTTCGTGAACCCGGTGGTGGCGGTGCTGCTCGGCGCCGCCGTGCTCGGCGAGGAGCTGTCCGCGCGGACGGGCGGCGCCGCGGTGCTGGTGGTGCTCGGGGTGGCGCTGCTGGTGTGGCGACGGCGCTAGGCGTGGGCCTCGGGCCGGTCGTGCCAGTCGCGGCGGGGCTGCGGGTCGGGCGGGGGCCGCCGGCGCGGCGTCGCGGCCGCCTCGCGGCGGGCCTCGTCGGCGGTCAGGCACGGGTCGAGAAGTAACGCGATGAGCGTGGTCGGGTCGGCGGCGTCCATGCGGGTCCCTCCGGGGTGAAGGAAGTACACGGGTTGCAACTCTTACCCGCCGCGGCGGGCGAAAACCGCTTCCGCGGCGGGGGCGGAGGCGGTTCACGCAGCGGGGGTGCCGGCGGGCGAGTTGCCGGCCGCGCGGAACTGGGTTGCGCACGTCACCACCGGAAGGAGCCGAACACACCCCGTAATTGGCGCGGGCACAAAAGAAGAAGCCGGCGGCTTTCGCCACCGGCCTTCTGGAACGTGTCGGGGGACGTGCGGGGGAATGTGGCGGCGGGCCTCGGGGATTCCCGGCCCGACAGGTTGTGTGACGCCGATCTGTTATGCACGGGGTGTGCCAAACCCGCCGCGTCGGGTATCGTGGTGTCGTTCTCCCGACCGCCGAGGGGACGCGGATGCGCGCCAGGGTGGGGCTTCTGATCGCGGGGTTCGCGGCCCTGCCGCTGTGGCCAGTTTCGGCCCAGCCGCCGGCGCCGGACTTCGCGCGCGACGTGCGGCCGATCTTTGAGGCGCGGTGCCAGAAGTGCCACGGCCCCGCCCGGCAGCGCGGCGGCCTCCGCCTCGACACCGCCGCCGGCATCACCACCGTCGTCGGGACTTCCGCCGACAGCGCACTCCTGCGCCACGTCACCGGCAGCGAGGGCGCCAAGCGGATGCCGCCCGAGGGCGACCCGCTCACCGCCGCGCAGATCGACACCCTCCGCCGCTGGGTCGCCGCGAAGGCGCCGCTCCCGGCCGACGCCGGCCCCGTTGCCAAGGCGCCCGCCGCGGGCTGGGCGTTCAAGCCGGTCGTGCGCCCGCCCGTTCCCGCGCCGCCGGTCGAGCACGCGACGTGGGTTCGCACCCCGATCGACGCCTTCGTTCTGGCGAAGCTGCTGAGCAACGGCCTGCGGCCGTCGCCGGAGGCCGACCGGCGCACGCTCGCCCGCCGCGCGTCGATCACGCTGACCGGTTTGCCGCCGACGCCGGAAGAACTTCGCACCGTCCTCGCCGACCCGGCCGCGGACGCCTACGAGCGCTACGTCGATCGGCTGCTCGCCTCCCCGCGCTACGGCGAGCGCTGGGCGCGGCACTGGCTCGACGTGGCCCACTACGCCGACTCGCACGGCCACGACCAGGACCGGTTTCGCCCGAACGCCTGGCCGTACCGCGACTACCTCATCCGCTCGTTCAACGCCGACACGCCGTACGCCCGGTTCGTGCGCGAGCAGGTCGCCGGCGACGTGCTGTACCCCGGGAACCCGCAAGCGCTGGTCGCCACCGGGTTCCTCGCCGCCGGCCCGTGGGACGAGAGCGGCCTGCGCGACATCAACGAGAACAGCCTCGACCGGATTGCGGCCCGGAACCTGGAACGCGACGACGTGGTGACCAGCACGATGACCACGTTCGCCGGCCTCACGGTGGGGTGCGCCCGCTGCCACGACCACAAGTTCGACCCTGTCTCGCAGCAGGACTACTACGCGCTGCAGGCCGTGTTCGCCGGCGTGGACAAGGCCGAACGCCAGTACGACGCCGACCCCGCCGTCGGGGCGCGGCGCGCGGCGCTGACCGCCGAGCTGGCGCTGGTGCGCGAGCTGAAGGGCGCCGACCCCGCGCTGCTGACGGCCGAGCGGCGCGCGGCGGTGGCGGCGCTGCGCGACCCCGACGCCGGCTGGCAAGTGGTCGCGCCCGTGGCGGTCAGCTCGAAGCAGGGTTCGCAGCTGAAGCCGCAGCCGGATCGGTCCGTGCTCGCCACGGGGCCGACGCCGGAGAAGGACACGTACACCGCGACGCTGACGGTGCCGCGTGGCGGGCTGACGGCGTTGCGCGTCGAGGTGCTGTGCGACGACTCGCTGCCGCACAAGGGGCCGGGCCGGTGCCACAACGGCAACCTCCACCTGTCCGAGGTGCGCGTGAAGGTGCACCCGCCCGGCGAGCCCGCGAAGGCCGTGGCGGTGAAGCTGACGGCCGCGGCCGCAGACTTCGACCAGGACGGCTGGGCGGTGCCCCGCGCCATCGACGGCAACGCTGCGACCGCCTGGGGCATTTATCCCGCCGTCGGCCAGCCGCACCGGGCCGTGTTCGCGTTCGAGAAGGCGGTCGGGTTCGACGCCGGCACCGCGCTGACCGTCGAGCTCGACCAGCTGCACGGCGGCGGCCACCTGATCGGCCGCTTCCGCCTGTCCGTCACCACGACGCCCGGCGCGGAGGCGACGAAGCCGCTGCCGGCGCCCGTGGCTGCGGCGCTGGCGGCGAACCCGCGCACCGACGCGCAGACGGCGGAGCTTTCGCGCTGGACCTGGGAACGCCGGTTGAGCGCCGAACTGGCGGCGCTGCCGGCGCCGGCGAAGGTCTACTGCGGCACCAACCGCTTCACGGCGGACGGCAGCTTCCGCCCGGCGCCGACACCGCGCCCCGTCCACGTCCTGAAGCGCGGCGAGCCGACGCGCCCCGGCGAACTCGCGCACCCGGGCACGGTCGAGGCGATCACCGCGCTGCCGGCGCGCTTCCAACTCGCCGACCCGACCAGCGAGGGCGAGCGCCGCGCCGCGCTAGCCGACTGGCTCGCCGACCCGCGCAACCCGCTGACGTGGCGCGTGGTCGCCAACCGCGTGTGGCACTACCACGTCGGCCGCGGCCTCGTGGACACGCCGAACGACCTCGGCGCGATGGGCGGCGTCCCGTCGCACCCGGAACTCCTCGACTGGCTCGCCGCCGAGTTCCGCGACCGCGGCGGCTCACTCAAGGCGCTGCACCGCCTGATCCTGACGAGCAGCACCTACCGCCAGGCGGTGCGGCACGACCCCGCCGCCGCGGCGAAGGACGCCGACAACCGCCTGCTGTGGCGGATGAACCGTTCCCGCCTCGACGCCGAGACGGTGCGCGACGCGGTGCTGCTGGTCAGCGGCCGGCTCGACTTCACGATGTACGGCCCGCCGGTGGCGCACTTCACGAGCAAGCCGGGCATCCACGTCACGCCCGAGGCCGACTACGACGCCTTCGACGTGGACGCCCCCGCGGCGCGGCGGCGGAGCGTGTACCGGTTCATCTTCCGCACGCGGCCGGACCCGCTGCTGGAGGCGCTGGACTGCCCGGACGCGTCGCAGTCGGCGCCGGCGCGGGGCGCGTCGGTGGGGGCGCCGCAGGCGCTGGTGCTGTGGAACAACAAGTTCATGCTCCGCCACGCCGAGCACCTGGCCGCCGCGGGCGACGTGCGGGCGATCGCGGAGCGCGTGCTGTGCCGAGCGCCCACGCCCGCGGAGGAAGCCGCGTGGGGCGAGTACGCCCGGCGTCACGGGCTGGCGAACCTGTGCCGCGTGCTGCTGAACAGCAGCGAGTTCCTGTTCGCGGACTGAATCGGCTGTGGATGTGGCGCTGGTCTACCCCGGGACAACCTGGGGGGCAGTCGTAGCCGCGAGTTCCGCCTGCGGCTACCAACCCCGTAGCGCCGCGCGCCCACGCTCACAACGTCCGCAGCATCTGCGCGTAGTCAGCGAGCAGCTTCTTCGTCTCGACGAGCTCGCCGCGGTAGCGCTTGTACCCTTCCGCCTCGCCGTTCGGCCCGACCTTCAACATCGGGATGAAGCCGCCGCCGCTCGGCAGGTAGCCCGTCAGGCGGATGGTGTCGAACCCGGCGTCGCGGCAGACCTTGAACCCCTCCAGCGTGAACCCGCCGACCTGGGCGTCGTTCTCGATCACCACCCGCAGGTCGCGGGGGGCGGTGGCGTCCTTCCGCACCCGCGTCAGGTACGCCCGCGCGCCGCCGATGATCGCCTCCTGGTCGAGCTCGATCAGCTTCACTGTCGTGCTCCACTTCTCGGCCTGGTCGCGGCCCGGTATCACGCTCCACAGGCACTTCCCCCTCTCGTCAAACTCGGTAATCGTGAACGGCTCCAGCACGCCCCGGGACGCCCCGGCCTGCGGCAGCCCGCGGATGGTGAGCACGATGTACGGCGCCTTGGGGCCACCCAGTGCGTCTCCCTTGGCCACGGCGGCCTTCTCCTTGTCCTGACCGGCGGCCGGCGCCTCGCGCACCGCCATCCCGGCGCCGAACCCGGCGGCGAGAACCACGAGCGTGGCGAAGCCGGCGGCGGTCGCCTTGCGGACCCAGAACATGCGCAATACCTCCCGGGCGAGTGACGAAGCGGACGCGGACGCGAGTTGATCCGCCGTCGCCGATCGAACTGCGGCGTCGGCCAACCCCGCGGGCACGGCGACGCCGAGCGCGACCTCGACGCCGAGCCGCGCCCGCAGCCGGGACAGCCCGCGCGACACGAGCGACGACACCGTCCCTTCGGCGCAGCCGAGGCGGTCGGCGGCCTCGCGGTGGGTGAGGCCTTCGAGGTGCGTCAGCAGCACCGCCGCCCGGCAGCGCTCGGGCAACCCCAGCAGCACGTCGTCGACGTCCGCCGGCACCGGCCGCGGGTCGGGCAGGTCGGGCAGCGGCGCGGCGCGGGCGAGGCGGCGCGCGTTCTTGCGGCGGGCGTTGCGGGCGGTGAGCGCCGCCACCTTCAGCAGCCACGGGCCGACGGTGCCGGCGGCGGTGAGCGCGCGGGCGCGCCGCACCAGCACGAGGAACGTGGCCTGGAAGGCGTCCTCGGCGTCGGCCGGGTCGGGGAGCGCCCGGCGGCAGGCGCCCCACACGAGCGGCCCGTGCCGGCGGACGAGTTCCGCGAACGCGGGCTCGTCGCGGTGGTGGACGAAGGCGGCGAGCAGCGGCCCGTCGGCGCGGGGGTCGGCGGCTGACCGGCGGAACAGGGCGGCGAGCGGGGTCATACCCCTATCATGTCGCCGGGCGGGGGGAGACTTGCAGGGAAGGTGCAATTTGTAATTAGAAATTGGAAATTTGGCTGACGAGCGGATCAGCCCCAAGAAGCAGTCTTGGGGCTGATCCGCTCGTCAGCCAAATTCCAACTGACTAATTTCAAATTACGGCACGATGATCGCCGCCCCCGTGATGACCAGCGCCTCGGCGGCGGTGCCGGTGAGGGTCAGCTCCGGCGGGTACCACAAGTACGGCACCGGGCTGCCGGGCAGGCACTTGCCGGCGCTCGTGTCCCAGAACCCGGTGACGAGCCCGCTCGCCAGGCTGTTCGGCCACAGCAGCACGTCGCGGTAGAACGCCGCCGTCGACACCAGCGGGCTCAGCGGCCCCAGGTCCCACCCGTACCGCTCGCTGTTCTTCTCCTCGAAGTGGAGCCGGCGGTGGACGACGAACCCGGACTCGTACACCACCTGGAGCGGCGGCTGGGTGCCGGTGCGGCTGACGTAGGTGGTGCCCGGCGGGGCCACCGGCGGCAGCGCCGGGAATTCGATCAGGCCCCCCACCTTGTTCTTCTTCGCCTGCTCGAGGATCACCCGCCGCAGCGTCTCGTCGTCGTACATCAGGAAGATCTTGTCCCGCCCGGGCAGGCGCGTCACCTCGGGCGGCAGCGGCACCGCCTCCTTCGGCGAGACTCGCGTCTTCGGCTGCACCGCGGGCTGCGGCTGCACCGCGGGCTGCGGCGCGGCCGGCTCCTGGAGTATCGGCTCGGACGTGAACACCGGCGACGACACCGGCAGCGGCGTGGGGAGTGGCCGCTCGGTCACGGCGGGAACGGCCGGCGGCAGCGCGGGTACGGCGACCGGCGCGTCCGTGGCGACCGGGGCCAGCACCGGGGGCGCCGACACCTGCGCGACGGCGCCGGCGTCGGCCATGCCGTCCGCGGCGAGGGCGTTGGCCGGCTTGTGGAAGTACATCACCTGCCCGGCGGGGGCGCCCTTAGCCGCCGCCGGCACGGAGCCGCCGACGGGCCGGTAGCCCGGGGGCGGGCCGGCGTTCGGCCGGCCGGTGGTGCCGGTCGGCTGCGGCGCGGGCTGGGCCTGCGACTGGGGCGCGGCCTGCGGCGCGGCGGGGCGGGCGAAGACGTTCGGCTGGCCGGCGGTGGTCGGGTACGGCGAGCCGTACACGGCCGCGGGCCGGTAGCCGGGCGGCTGCTGGGCCGCGGCCGGCCCGGCGAGGAGGCCGGCGAGCACGGCGAGGCTAGACGCCGTCGCCGGCGCCCAGGTCCGCGGTGCTGTAGTTCGGGGCTTCCTGCGTGATCGCGATGTCATGCGGGTGGCTCTCCTGCACACTCGCCGCGGTCACCTGGATGAACCGCGTCTGGGTCCGAAGCTCGTCCAGCGTCCGGCAGCCGCAGTAGCCCATCCCGGCCCGCAGCCCGCCGACCAACTGGTACACGTACGGGGCCAGGTGCCCCTTGTACGGTACCCGCCCTTCAACGCCCTCGGGCACGAGCTTGCCGTTGGCCGGCCGCCCGCCGCCGGTCGTGCCCTGTCCGTACCGGTCGGCGCTGCCGGCGACCATGGCGCCGAGCGAGCCCATGCCGCGGTACTGCTTGAACGTCCGCCCGCGGTACAGGATCGTCTGCCCCGGGCTCTCGGCGAGCCCCGCGAACAGCCCGCCGATCATCACCGCGTGGGCGCCGGCGGCCAGCGCCTTGGTGATGTCGCCGCTGTACCGGATGCCGCCGTCGGCGATCACCGGTACGCCTGTCCCCGCCAGCCCCTTCACCGCCTCGGCGATGGCCGACAGCTGCGGCACGCCCACGCCCGACACGATCCGCGTCGTGCAGATGCTGCCCGGCCCGATGCCGACCTTCACCCCGTCGGCCCCCGCGTCGGCGAGCGCCTGTGCCCCCGCGGCGGTGGCCACGTTCCCGGCGATCACGTCGATGGCGTGCTTCGCCTTGATCGCCCGCACCGTCTCGACGACGTTGCGGCTGTGGCCGTGGGCCGAGTCCACGACCAGCACGTCGACGCCGGCCGCGATCAGCGACGCCGCCCGCTCCAGGTCGTGGACGCCGACCGCGGCGCCGACCTTGAGCCGGCCGCGCTCGTCCTTGCACGCCGCCGGGTACTTGGCGGCGTTGTCCACGTCCTTGATCGTGATCAACCCCGTCAGCCGGTATAAATCGTCCACCAGGAGCAGTTTCTCCACCTTATTCTGCGTCAGGATGCGCTGGGCCTCGGCCAGGCTGGTGTTGCCGGGGGCCGTGACGAGGTTGTCCTTCGTCATCACCTCGGCGAGCTTCTGGCTGTTGTCCGTCAGGAATTTCAGGTCGCGGCGGGTGAGGATGCCCTTGAGGACGCCGTTCACGGTGATCGGCACGCCGCTGATCTTGTGCTCCTCCATGATCTGCCGGGCGTGGCCGACGGTGTCGTCGGGCGGGAGCGTGATGGGGTCGGTGATGATGCCGTTCTCGGACCGCTTGACCTTGTCCACCTCGCGGGTCTGGTCCCGGACCGACAGGTTCTTGTGGATGATGCCGATGCCGCCCTCCTGGGCGAGGGCAATGGCCAGCTCGCTCTCGGTGACGGTGTCCATCGGGCTGGACAGGATCGGCACGTTGATCGTCACGTTGCGGCTGACGCGGGTGCGGACGCTGGTGTCCTTGGGGACGACGTCGGAGTAGCCGGGTTCGAGCAGGACGTCGTCGAAGGTAATGCCGCGGTAGGCGATGCGGTTGAGCATGGCGTCGGCCCCCCGGGTGGTGGCGGTGGAGTGGATTCGGGATTATAGGGAACCCGGGGGCCGCCGGGGCAGAGTGGCGAGGCGGGAGACGTGCGACCGGGTCGGGGGCCGGCGCGGGCGCGCCCGGCTCAGCGCGAGACGACCGCGTCCACCGCGTCGGCGCGCGTGGCGTAGATGCGGAGGACCGCGCCCATCTTGGTCATGTCGAACACCTCGCGGACCCCCCCGGTCAGCCCGCACGCGGCGACCGCCCCCTCGCCGCGCACCCGGTTGGCCAGCGCCACGAACGCCCGCAGCCCCAGGCTCCCGACGTACCGCAGCCCGCTGAGGTCGAGGACGAAGTGCCGGCACCCGGCGGCGACCCGGGCGTTCAGCTCCGGCTCCAACACCTCGCACGCCGGCGGGTCGAGCTTACCGGCCAGCGCGACCACGCACACCCGCCCCGTCGGGTCGTACCCCACGTCGACTTCGAACGGCCGGGTCATCGTGCCTTCCTTCGAGGGCGGTGCCGAATCTTAGGTTACTGCCGCGGCCCGTGTCGCCGCCCGGCGGCCGGGACGACGGACGCGGCCGTTGCCGTGGGGGGAACGCGGTGGGATAATGGGGTCACCTGTCCTCGCGTCCGTTCGCCTCCGTTCTCCGCGGCGGGACTGCCTCATGGCGATCGAGTTCAACTGCCCGCACTGCGCCACCCCGTACAAGCTCAAAGACGAGCTCGCCGGCAAGAAGGCCACGTGCAAGAACCCCGACTGCCGGCAGGTCATCACCATCCCCGCGCCGAAGGCCACCGTCCCGCCGACCGCCGCGCCGTCGCCGGCCAGGCCGAAGCCGCCCGCCCGCAAGCCGCCGGCGCCGAAGCCCGAAGACATCGAGGCCGCCGCCCTCGCCGCCCTCGCCGACGCCCCCAAGGAGCAGCAGCCGGCCGACGCCCCCATCCCGATGACGTGCGCGTTCTGCGACCACAAGTGGTCCGAGTCGCGGGACAAGGCCGGCAAGAACGTCCTGTGCCCGAACCCGGAGTGCCGCGAGCGGAACAAGGTGCCCGTCCCTAAGGACGAGAAGCCGAAGGACTGGCGCGCCGAGGACACCGGCCCGAGCCTCCGCAAGGAGCTGTTCGAGAAGCCGACCGACGTGGTGAGCAGCGGCGGCGGCGGGTACGTCACCCGCAAGTCGATGGAGGAGGCCGGCGCCCTCGACCACGAGCTCGAACCCGTCCCGCTCAAGCGCCGGCTGTTCTACGCCCTGCTCGTGCTCACCCCGGCCGTCGCCCTCGTGTACGGCGTGGTGTGGCTCGTCGGCCGGACGAAGGACGGCCGCGAGGACCGGCTGGTCAACGACGCCATCACCCAGTTCGAGAAGGAAGGCCAGGCAGCCCTCCCACCCGGCGAGGGGCCGCTGTGCGGGGCGCTGCTCTACACCGTCGCCGGGCAGTACGCCCTGACCGAGACGGAGGGGAAGGAGCCGGAGAAGGCGCTGAAGGACGCGCTGGCCCACTTCACGAAGGCCCGCGGCGAGCTCGGCCAGGCCGGGCAGAAGGACGACGCCAAGAAGGGCGGCGGGGCCGTCCGCTACGCCGTCGGCGGCGAGCTCGCCCTGGCCCAGCTCGGCCTCGGCGGGACCGACGAGGAGGTGATCGCGGGTACCCGCTACCGGTGGGTGCCGCAGGCCGCGAGCAACCGCAAGCTCCGCGTCAACGAGAAGACCACGGACGTGCACACCGAGCTGCAGAAGACGCTGCAACTGGTGCTGCCGGCCGACTTCGACTCCCGCCTGGCGCTGGCCCGCCGGCTCACCCGCGAGCTGGTCAAGAAGGGGCAGGTGGACGTCGCCCGGGACCTGCCGACGGTGCTGTTCTCGACGCCCGAACAGGCCGAGGCGAAGGCGGTGGTGGCGCTCGAGGTGTGGCGCGCCGACAAGGCCAGCCCGTTCCCCGCGCAGGCCGCCGACGAGCTGAAGGCGGCGCTGGCGAAGGGGCAGCCGCCCGCCCCGTTCCCGGCGTCGGCGGTGGTGCTGTGGAAGGCCGTCGGCACCGAGAAGGCGCCGACCCTCGGCGTCGACGGCAAGCTCCCGGCGCCGACCGCGACGCTGACGGACAACGCGCGGGCGGTGGTCGTGGGGCTGGCGCTGCTGGACGGCAGGGGAGAAGACGCGGCGGAGGCGGCGCGGCGGACGGGGCCGTTACACGCCCGGATGCGGGCGGCGATTCAGATCGGCGAGTGGACCGGCGACCCGGGCGCGGCGCTGGACGCGGTGATGAGCCAGGTGGTGGTCCCGGCCGGGAAGAAGCCGCCGGACCCGGCCCCGCCGCCGGCGCTGCTGCTGCGGCTGTCGCAGCTGGCGGCCGCGGCCGGGAAGGCGGACGCCGCGAAGCAACTGGCCGACGCCATCCCCGACGAGGGGCTGAAGGCGTGGGCGAAGGCCGACGCCCTGCGGCTGGCGGCGGCGCCGAGTTCGCCGCTGGACGAGTCGGCGTTCGAGGCGCCGGTCGACGCGGCGAAGCAGCGGGCCGGGCACGCGTGGGGCCGGTTCTGGGTGGCGCGGCACAACGCCCGGCTGTCCGGCGACCGGTCGAAGGAGGAGAAGGCGGTGAAGGGCTGGCCCGGCGGCGCGGTCGGCCCGCTCGGCCTCGCGGGGATCGCGCTCGGGCTGCGCGAGCGGTAGCCGACGTGGGGCCGGCTTCCAGCCGGTCGACCGCAGGCCGGCTGGAAGCCGGCCCCACGAATACGAGACCTCTCCCATGCCCCGTCGCCTCGCCGTCCTCGCCGCCCTCGTGCTCGGTTGCGGCACCAAAACGCCGCCGCCCGAGCCGCCCCCCGCGGCGCCGCTGCCGGCCGACGTGGAGGCGCAGGTCCACAACTTCTGCGGCGGCGCGTGCCACGCCTACCCGCCGGCCGACAGCTTCCCGCGCCGCCACTGGCGCGCCGAGGTCGAGCGCGGCTTCCGCTTCTTCGACCAGTCGGGCCTCGCCCTCAGCCCGCCGAAGCTCGGCCACGTCGTCCGCTACTACGAGGAGAAGGCCGCCGACGAGTACCCGGCCGCGAACACGACGCCGACCACCCGGCCGCTGCCGGTCCGGTTCGAGCCCGTCAGCTACCCGCCGCCGCCGGGGCCGCGGCCGATGATCTCGCACGTCCAGGCGGTGCGGCTGCCGCGGCCCGGCGCCGACGCCCCACTCCTGCTCGTCGCCTGCGACATGAACGGCGGCCGCGTGCTCGCGCTGAACCCCGCCGACGCGGCGCCGGCGTGGCGCGTCCTCGGCAAGGTGCCGAACCCGGCCCGCGCCGAGGTCACCGACCTGGACGGCGACGGCGTCGCCGACCTGCTCGTCGCCGACCTCGGCAGCTTCGCCCCCACCGACCGCCGCTGCGGCGGCGTGACGTGGCTGCGCGGCAAGGCCGACGGCTCGTTCGAGGCGGTCGAGCTGCTGAAGAACGTCGGCCGCGTCGCCGACGTGCGGGCCGCCGACTTCCGCGGCACCGGGAAGCGCGACCTGGTGGTCGGCGTCTTCGGGCTGCACTCGACCGGCGAACTCCTGCTGCTGGAGAACCACACCACGGACTGGAAGGCGCCCGTGTTCGCGTCGAAGGTGCTCGACCCGCGGCACGGCACGATCCACGTCCCCGTCACCGACTTGGACGGCGACGGCCGGCCCGACTTCGTCGCGCTCATCGCCCAGGAGCACGAGACCGTGGTGGCGTTCCTCAACCGCGGCGGCGGCGAGTTCCAGAAGCGCACGCTCTATTCCGCCCCGCACCCCGGCTGGGGGAGCAGCGGCGTCGAGCTCCGCGACATCAACGGCGACGGCCGGCTCGACGTGCTCTACACGAACGGCGACATCCTGGACGAGCCGTACCTGTGGAAGCCGTACCACGGCGTGCAGTGGCTGGAGAACATGGGCGACCTGAAGTTCGAGCCGCGCCGCGTCGCCGACATGTACGGCGTCCACAACGCCGTGGCGGGGACGATCGCCGGCGGCCCGCGGCCCGACCTGCTGGCGGTGAGCTTCCTGCCGGCGGACAAGTTCCCCGACCGCGCCGCCCGCAAGGCCGACGCCGTGGTGCTGTTCGAGCAGACGGCCCCCGGCAAGTTCGAGCGGCACGTGCTGGCGAGCGGCACCTGCGACGCGGTCGTGTGCTGCGCCGCCGACCTGTTCGGCACCGGCCGGCTCGACCTGGTCGTCGGCAACTTCAGCTCGCCGACGACGGACCACCCGGTGACGGTGTGGCGGAACCGGGGGAAGTGAGGGCCGCGGCCGCAGGCGGCGGGGGCTGGGCAACCCGCCGCGGCCGGTATCCGCGCTCAACTCCGCAGTTCGTCCTCAACTCCCCCACCCGGACCGGCCGATACCTCCGCTACTCAAGGACGAATCGGTCCGCACGGAGGGGGGAGCATGTCCTGGCTTCGTCGTCATCTGTTGCTGCTCGCCGCCGCCGTGGTGCTCGGCGGGTCGGTCGGCTGCTACCCGCTCGGGATGGGGTTCCTCACGCCGGTCCCGGTGCCGCCGTGGGTCACCGAGCGGATGGAAGAGAAGTACGCCCACCGGAATGACGGCAAGGCGCCGATCATGCCGCCGCTGCGTAACGGCTACCCCGACCCGATCTGCGAGGACCCGCCGACCGACGGCGAGGTGCTCCGGGCCATGCCCCGCGTGCCGCGTGGCAGCCCGTACCTGTACGAGACGTTCCGCGACGACATCGTGATCGTCAAGAACCGCCTCGTGGACAAGATCGACCCGCCGCGGTTCTTCCCGCTCGTGGGCATGGCGCAGCTGCACCACTGCCACTGGGAATGCGTGATCTATTACACCGAGACGGTGCAGTCGGACTACCCGTTCCCGATGAAGGTGAAGAAGCCGCGCACGCAGGTCATCTACATCGACAAGGACCACCTGCACCTGTACGTCGGCCCGAACCCCGAGTCGCAGCGGCAGACGACGCTGGACCTGACCAAGTACTAACGATACCCTCCGTCGCAGTGATGGCGACCACCCCGCCCCGGTCCGCAAGACCGGGGCGGGGGCGTTTTCGGGCCCCCGTTCGGCGTCAATAAATACTGCCAGCCAAAGGGCTTGTGTCACACCCTGACCGCGACCACTTCTTTTCCGCGACTCCAATCCTTACGATGCCGATAAGGGTTCTGTGGAATCGGAGTCGTGGATGGACCCTCTCCTGATGTCGGCCGACGAGATTTCTGCGGCGAACGAGCGCCTCCAGGGTGCGTCCGCCGAGGAGGTGCTGCGCTGGGCCGTGGACCGCTTCCACCCCCGGCTGCTGATGGCGACGGCGTTCGGGGCCGAGGGCTGCTGCCTCATCCACATGCTCGCCGGCATCGAGCCCACGGTCCGGACCATCAACATCGACACCGGCTACCAGTTCGCCGAGACGCTGGAGCTGCGCGAGCGCATCCTCTACCGCTACGGCGTGGCCGTGGAGTACGTCCGCCCGGAACTGACGGTCGCCGAGTACGAGGCGGAGCACGGCGGCCCGCTGTACGAGCTGCGGCCCGACGACTGCTGCCGCGACCGCAAGATTCTGCCGCTCCAGGACGCCGTGAAGGCGATCGCTCCGCTGGCGTGGGTCAGCGCCATCCGCAAGGACCAGACGGCCGACCGCGGCAAGGCCGACGTGGTGGCGTGGGACGCGAAGTTCAACCTGGTGAAGGTGAACCCGCTGCTGGCGTGGTCGAAGAAGGACGTGTGGGCGTTCGTGATGAAGCACGACGTGCCGTACAACCCGCTGCACGACCGGGGCTACCCGAGCATCGGCTGCTACCCCTGCACCCGCGCGGTGAAGGCGGGCGAGGACGACCGCGCCGGCCGGTGGGCCGGCAAGTCGAAGAAGGAGTGCGGCCTGCACGTGATCGAGGTGCAGGACGGGGCGGGCATCTGAGGATTGATGGTTGGTGATTTCGGGATTGATGATTGGGAAGAACAGCCGACCCCTCTCCGGGGGTTCGACGAGGTGCCGCGACCGTGCGTTTCATTCATCAATCCTAATTCATCAATCACCAATACCCCATGCTCTTCTCCGCCAAAGCCGAGTACGCCTGCGTGGCCATGCTGGAGCTGGCGGCGCGGTCGTCCGACCCGCGGCCGGTGCGGCTCGCCGACGTGGCCGACAAGCACGGCATCCCGTCGCGCTTCCTCGTGCAAATCCTGCTCGACCTGAAGCGCGCCGGGCTCGTGGCCAGCACCCGCGGGGCGGCCGGCGGGTACACCCTCGGCCGGTCGGCCGACGAGATCACGCTGTTCGACGTGATCCACGTCATGGACCCGCCCGAGTCGCCGGTGCGGTCCGACGACAAGCTCCAGCCGACGGCGTACGTCCACACCGTGCGGACCGTGTGGGAGAAGATGGTCGAGGCGCAGGAGGGCATCCTGCGGCAGACGACACTCGCCGACCTGGCCGCCCGCAGTGAAGCCGACCAGTACGTGATTTAAGCCGCTTGCGGCGTTGCGAGAGGATTATGAGCGGCAGCTACAACCTGACGCACCTGAAGGTGCTGGAAGCCGAGAGCATCCACATCATCCGCGAGGTCGCGGCCGAGTTCGAGCGGCCGGTGATGCTGTACAGCATCGGCAAGGACTCGGCCGTGATGCTGCGGCTGGCCCAGAAGGCGTTCCACCCCGGCCGGCTGCCGTTCCCGCTGCTGCACGTCGACACGACCTGGAAGTTCCGGGAGATGATCACGTTCCGCGACCGGTTCTGCCGCGAGCAGGGGCTCGACCTGAAGGTGTGGATCAACCAGGAGGGCGTGGCCCAGGGGATCAACCCGTTCGACAGCGGCTCGAAGACGCACACCGACGTGATGAAGACGGTCGCCCTGAAGCAGGCGCTGAACCACTACCAGTACGACGCCGCGTTCGGCGGCGCCCGCCGCGACGAGGAGAAGAGCCGCGCCAAGGAGCGCGTCTACAGCTTCCGCGACAAGCTCCACCAGTGGGACCCCAAGAACCAGCGGCCGGAGCTGTGGAACCTCTACAACGGCCGCGTGAACAAGGGCGAGAGCATCCGCGCCTTCCCGCTCTCGAACTGGACCGAGCTCGACGTGTGGCAGTACGTCCACCTCGAAAACATCCCCATCGTGCCGCTGTACTTCGCGGCCGAGCGGCCGGTGGTGGAGCGCGACGGCACCCTCATCATGGTGGACGACGAGCGGATGGAGAAGCGGCTGCGGCCCGGCGAGGTGCCGCAGTTGAAGCGGGTGCGGTTCCGCACGCTCGGCTGCTACCCGCTGACGGGCGCGATCGAGAGCGCCGCGACGACGCTGCCGGAGATCATCGAGGAGATGCTGCTGGCGAAGAACTCCGAGCGCCAGGGCCGCGTCATCGACCACGACGAGGCCGGGTCGATGGAGCAGAAAAAGCGCGAGGGGTACTTTTAGCGGCTCGGGGCTTTCGCCGCTTGCGGCGTAGCGCTGGGCAGCGCTACGCCGCAAGCGGCGAAAGCCCCGAGCCCCCTTCCATGTGCCCGGTTCCACACGACCCACGACGATCATGCAGACCGCCGACCTGACCCACGAAGACATCCACGCCTACCTGGCCCGCCACCAGCGGAAGGAGCTGCTGCGCCTGCTCACTTGCGGCAGCGTGGACGACGGCAAGAGCACCCTCATCGGCCGGCTCCTCCACGACACCAAGATGATCTACGAGGACCAGCTCGCCGCCGTGAAGCGCGACAGCGAGAAGGTCGGCACCACCGGCGCCGGCGAGATCGACCTCGCGCTGCTCACCGACGGCCTCAAGGCCGAGCGCGAGCAGGGCATCACCATCGACGTGGCCTACCGCTACTTCTCGACCGACCGCCGCAAGTTCATCATCGCCGACACGCCCGGCCACGAGCAGTACACCCGCAACATGGCCACCGGCGCCTCGACGTGCCAGCTGGCCGTGATCCTCATCGACGCCCGCCACGGGGTGCAGACCCAGACCCGCCGGCACTCGTACATCGTGTCGCTGCTCGGCATCCGCCATGTCGTCGTCGCCATCAACAAGATGGATTTGGTGGGTTACTCGCGGGAGGTGTTCGAGCGCATCAAGGACGACTACACCGGCTTCGTCGCCAAGCTCGGGCTGCCGGACATCACCTTCATCCCCATGTCGGCGCTGAAGGGCGACAACGTCGCGTCCAAGAGCGACACGATGCCGTGGTACCACGGCCCGGCGCTGCTGGACCACCTAGAAACCGTCCACATCGCCAGCGACCGCAACCTCACGGACCTGCGCTTCCCGGTGCAGTACGTGATCCGCCCGAACCTCGACTTCCGCGGCTTCGCCGGCACCGTCGCGTCCGGCATCCTGCGCGTCGGCGACGAGGTGACGGCGCTGCCGTCGGGGAAGCGGAGCCGCGTCAAGAGCATCGTCACCTACGACGGTGAGTTGCAGGAGGCGTTCGCGCCGCAGGCGGTGACGGTGACGCTGACCGACGAAGTGGACGTGAGCCGCGGCGACATGCTGGTCCACCCCGACAACCCGCCGCACGTCAGCAGCCAGGTCGAGGCGATGGTGGTGTGGATGGCCGAGCAGCCGCTCGTGCCCGGCCGCACCTACCTGCTGAAGCACACGACGCGGCAGGTGACGGCCGAGGTGTCGGCGTTCCGCCACGGCGTGGACGTGAACACGCTGGAGCACCGGGCCGTGTCGCGGCTCGGGCTGAACGAGGTCGGGCAGGTGCAGCTGAGCCTGACGCGGCCGCTGGCGTGCGACCCGTACCGCACCAACGCCGCGACCGGGGCGTTTATCCTCATCGACCGGGTGGCGAACACCACCGTCGGCGCCGGCATGATCCTGGAGGCCGGCGCCGTGCGCCACGCCGAGCCGGTGGCAACGGCGAAGGGCCGCGAGAGCCTGATCGCGCCGGCCGAGCGCGAGGCGCGGTTCGGGCAGAAGCCGGTGACGGTGCTGCTGGTCGGCCTCACCGGCAGCGGCAAGAGCCGCATCGCCTACGCGCTGGAGCGCCGCCTGTGGGACGAGGGCCGCGCGGTGACGGTGCTGTACGGCCAGAACATGCGGCAGGGGCTCAACCGCGACCTGGGTTTCACCGCCGACGACCGCTCCGAGAACCTGCGCCGCTCGGCCGAGGTGGCGAAGCTGATGAACGACGCCGGCGTCATCACGGTGGCGGCGTTCGTGGCCCCGCACGAGGCGGTGCGCGAGAAGGCGAAGGAGCTGATCGGCCGGGACCGCGTGCTGGAAGTGTACTGCACGGCGCCGATGGACGTGCTGCGGGCGCGCGACGCGAGCGGCGCCTACCGCCTGGCGGACGAGGGGAAGATCGCCCAGATGCCGGGCGTGACGGCGGCGTTCGAGGAGCCGGCGGCCCCGGACCTGGTGCTGGCGACGGACCAGATCGGCGTGGAGGACAGCGTCGGCCGCATCGTGGCGCTGTTGAAGGAGCGCGGCTACCTCGGCGAGCAGCCGGCGTAAGCCGGCTGCTCCTGACCCACAGGTCGTCCGGATCGCGGTCCCCCCGCCGGGTCTTCCCCGACGGCGGTCCGCCCCCCTCACCCCGCGTGCTTCGCCGCCTCGTCGCGGAACCGCCCGGCGAGCATCGCCGCCTGTCGGTCGTATGCCGCCGCATCCGCCCACGCCCGGCGCGGCTGGAGTACCGCGTCCGGCACGCCCTCGCAGCGCACCGGCACCGACAGGCCGAACGCCGGGTCCGCCTCGAACGGCACGTCCGCCAGCGCTCCTGTGAGCGCCGCCTTTAGCAGCGCCCGCGTGTGCGCCAGCGACATCCGCGACCCGACCCCGTGCGGGCCGCCCGTCCAGCCGGTGTTCACCAGCCACACCGGCGCCGCGTGCGCCTCCAGCTTCGCCCGCAAGAGCTCCGCGTACCGCTTCGGCGGCAGCGGCAGGAACGGCTTCCCGAAGCACGTGCTGAACTCCGGCGTCGGCTCCTTCACGCCGGCTTCCGTGCCCGCCACCTTCGCCGTGTAGCCGCACAGGAAGTAGTCCATCGCCTGCGCCGGCGTCAGCCGCGATAGCGGCGGCAGCACGCCGAACGCGTCGCACGTCAGGAAGAACACGTTCCGCGGGTGGCCGCCGCGGCCCGACAGCTCGCAGTTGGGAATGAAGTCCACCGGGTACGCCGCCCGCGTGTTCTCCGTCAGCGCCTGGCTGGCGTAGTCGGGCTGGTGCGTCGTCGGGTCCAGCGGCACGTTCTCCAGCACCGCGCCGAAGCGGATCGCGTCGTAAATCTGCGGCTCGCCGGCGCGGGTGAGGTTGATCGTCTTCGCGTAGCAGCCGCCCTCGATGTTGAACACACCGTCGGCGGCCCAGCCGTGCTCGTCGTCGCCGATCAGGCGGCGGTCGGGGTCGGCGCTCAGCGTCGTCTTGCCGGTGCCGCTCAGGCCGAAGAACAGGGCCACGTCGCCGCCCGCGCCGACGTTCGCCGAGCAGTGCATGCTCAGCACGCCGGCCTCGGGCAGCACGAAGTTCATCACGGTGAAGATGGCCTTCTTGATCTCGCCGGCGTAGTGCGTGCCGGCCACCAGCACCAGCTTGCGGGTGAAATCGAGGGCCACGACCGCGTCCGAGTTGGTGCCGTCGGCGGCGGGGTCGAACGTCAGCCCGGCGGCGTGGAGGATCGTCCACTCGGGCGCGAAGCCGGTGAGATCGCCGGGGCCGGGGCGGAGGAACAGGCAGTTCGCGAACAGGGCGTGCCACGCGCGCTCGGTGACGACGCGCAGCGGCAGCCGGTGCGCGGGGTGGGCGGCGGCGAACCCGTCGAAGACGAAGAGCTCGCGGTTCTGGAGGTAGGCGCGGGCGTGGTCCACGAGGCGCGCGAACCGCTCCGGCTCCATCGGCTTGTTCGCGGCCCAGTCCACGCGCGGGCCGGTGATCTCGTCGCGGACGGTGAACTTGTCCTTGGGGCTGCGGCCGGTGCGGGCGCCGGTGCGGGCGGCGAACGCACCCGGGGCGGCGAGCTCCCCCTCGCCGCGGCGCACGGCGTGCTCGACGAGCGCCGCGGCCGGCAGGTTGGCCCACACCCGGCCGGGGTTGGCCAACGCGAATCCGGCGGACGAACCGACCATTCCACGCTCCGAGGGTTCAATCGGGGAGGGCACGGTCACTATAGCGGCGACCGCGGCCGGGGGCGGGCCGGGCGAACATTCTCCGCGCCTACGCGCGTCGTTCACAGAATCCACACACCGGCCCACCAAACTATGTGTGACCGAATGTTGCAATCCACCGCCGGTTCGCCCCGGCACCCGCCAGAGGTCTCGTAGATGAAGCAGGCTCTGTCCTACTTCCGTCGCACTCGTCGGTCCGCGTTCACGCTGATCGAGTTGCTGGTCGTCATCGCCATCATCGCCATCCTGATCGGGCTGCTGCTGCCGGCCGTGCAGAAGGTCCGCGAGGCGGCCGCCCGGAGCACCTGTTCGAACAACATCAAGCAGATGGCCCTCGGCATCCACAACTACGAGTCCACCTACGGGGTGATGCCCTCGGTCGGGCAGTGCGAGTCGGGCAACTCGACCACGTACACCGTCCACGGCTGGTCGGTGCTCATCCTGCCGTACATCGAGCAGAACGCCGTCTACAACCTGTTCGACGTGAACTACAACCACTTCGCCGACGCGAACTACCGGAACGCCACCCTGAACGCGAAGTCGCGGGGGCGGGCCTACGACGACCCCGCCCACCCGAACGGGTTCCTCGCGGCGCAGACGAAGATCAAGACCTACGTGTGCCCGAGCACGCCGATCTCCAACGAGAGCCGCGACCCGGTCGACCAGACCGGCGGGATCGACTACATGGCCGCGGCGTTGAGCGACATCATCACGAACCCGGCGAGCGGGATCGTCGGCACCCGCGGGGGCGTCGCCGACCGGGTCGCCGGCGCGATGAACTGCGAGGGCCGGACGATCAACGCGATTCAGGACGGGTCGTCGAACACGATCCTGCTGATCGAGGACGCCGGCCGGGCTTTCCCGACCATCCTCCCCTACGGCGCCGGGTCCACGCGGTTCTCGGCCATGAACACCCCGAGCCGGCCGGTCAACAACCCCACCACGAACAACCGCCGGGTGTTCGCCTGGGCCGACCCGGACGCCGCCACGAACGGCGTGAGCGGCCCCAGCCTCCAGACCGGCGGGGCCGGGCAGGCCCGGATTAACAACAACGCCAACCCGATCGGCGGGGGCACGGTGTGCCCGTGGCAGACCAACAACTGCGGGCCGAACGACGAGCCGTTCTCGTTCCACACCGGCGGGTGCATGGCCGCCATGGGCGACGGCTCGGTCCGCTTCCTCCGCGACACGATCCCGGCCGTCACCCTGAAGTTCATCGTCGGGGCCGAGGACGGCCAGACGATCAGCCTCGACTGACCGGGGCCGCCCCGATCACACCCGCGGGCCGGCAGGTGCCGGCCCGCGGCCGTTTCCCTCCACGCTCCGGATCCCCCACCATGACTTCACGCCTTCTCGTCCCGTTCGCCCTGACCGTCGCCGTTCTTACCGGGTGCTCGTCGACCCCGGCCCAGCGGGCCGAGCCGTCGGAGGTAAAGGGCATCCTTCTGCTCCCGAACGGCCAGCCGGCCAAGGATGTCACGCTCGTCTTCCTGGCCACCTCCACCGAGCAGATGGGTGGGGCGGCGGTCATTCAGGCCGACGGCAAGTTCACGGCCCGGCTCAACACCGGCAAGTACACCTACGTGATGGAAGGGAAGAACGCCCTGCCCAAGTACACGGCCAACAAGCCGGAGCACTCCGTGGAGATTCCCAGCGGCGGCACCCAGAACCTGACCATCAAGCTCGAAAACTGACGCCGCTTGCCCCGTTTGCCCGACCGGAACCGCTCGCGCCGCCGCGGGCCGTTCCGGTCGCACCTTTCCGCCGGCCGCTTCCGGCCGGTTGACCCCGCGAGTACCATAGCCGGTATGAGCGACTGGCACCTGGCCCGCGGGTTCCGCTACGCCGGCGTCGTGAGCGGCCTCCGCTCCGAACCGAACCGCCGCGACATCGCCGTCATCGTGTCCGACGCCCCCGCCGCGGCCGCCGGCGTGTTCACCCAGAACCGCGTCTGCGCCGCCCCCGTCCACGTCAGCCGGGAGCGCCTCCCCCGGGCCGACGCCCGCGCCGTGGTGGTCTGCTCCGGCAACGCCAACGCCTGCACCGGCGAGCAGGGCATGGCCGACGCCCGCCGCATGACCGAGCTCGTGGCCCGCGACCTGGGCTGCCAGCCCGAGCAGGTGCTCGTCGCCAGTACCGGCGTGATCGGCCGCCCGCTGCCGATGCCGATCCTGGAAGCCGGCATCCCGAAGGCCGTGGTCGCCGCCGCCCCCGGCCGCGACGCGCTGAACGACGCGGCGCACGCGATCCTCACCACCGACACCGGCATCAAGGTCGCCACCCGCGTGCTGGAGTTGCCCGGCGGCGCGGTCACGATCACCGGCTTCGCCAAGGGTGCGGCGATGATCGGCCCGAACCTCGCCACCATGCTCGGGTTCGTCCTCACGGACGCCGCCGTGGCCCCCGCCGACCTGCACGCCATGCTCAAGGGCGCGTGCGAGACGACGTTCAACTGCGTCAGCGTGGAAGGGCACACGAGCACGAACGACACCGTGTTCCTGCTGGCGAACGGCACCGGCGCGCCGCTCGCCGGGCACGACCTGGCGACGTTCCGCGACGCGGTCGGCGGCGTGTGCGCCGAGCTGGCCCGCAAGATCGCCATCGACGCGGAGGGGGCGAACCACCTCATCACGATCGACGTGGAGGGCTGCCGCACCGACGCCGAGGCGAAGCAGATCGCCAAGACGGTCGCGGAGAGCGCCCTGGTGAAGACGGCGGTGTTCGGCCACGACCCGAACTGGGGCCGCGTCGTGTCCGCGGCCGGCTACTCGGGCGTGACGTTCGACGAGAAGGACCTGTCGCTGTGGATGGGCGACATGCTGCTGTACCGCGCCGGCACGCCGCTGCCGTTCGACGCCGCGGCCGCGTCCGGGTACCTGAAGCACAACCGCGACGTGCACTTCAAGCTCCGCCTGACGCACGGCCCCGGCCGCTGCACGTTCCACACCTGCGACCTGACCTACGAGTACGTGAAGCTGAACGCGGACTACACGACCTGAGGCGTCATTCGTCATTCGTCATTCGTCATTCGGGGGCTGATCGGCACGCCGGCCTTCCCGAATGACGAATGACGAATGACGAATGACGAATGACGAATGACGCCGCTCCTGGAGCTTGAGGGGCTGACAAGAACCTTCGGCAGCTTCACCGCGCTGCACGGCATCACGCTGTCGCTGCCGCCGGGGCGCGTCGGGCTGCTCGGGCCGAACGGCGCCGGCAAGAGCACGCTCCTCAAGATTCTGATGGGGCTCATCCCCCCCACGTCCGGCCGCGGCCGCGTCTTCGACCAGGAGCTCGGCGGCGACCGCGACAGTGCCGGCAACTGGCGCCTCCGCCGCCTCATCGGCTTCATGCCGGAAGCCGACGCCCTCGTGCCCGGCCTCACCGGCGTCGAGTACGTGACGCTCGCGGGCGAGCTGTACGGCATGCCGCGCCGCGAGGCCCAGCGGCGGGCGCACGAGGTGCTGTCGTTCCTGGAACTGGAAGAGGCGCGGTATCGGCGTGTGGAAGAGTACTCGGCCGGGATGAAGCAGCGGGTCAAACTCGCACAGGCGATCGTCCACGACCCGCCGGTGCTGTTGCTGGACGAGCCGACGAGCGGCCTCGACCCGGCCGGCCGCGACGCCATGCTGCGGCTGGTCCAGGCGCTCGGCGCCGACCACGGCAAGTCGGTGATCCTTTCGACGCACCTGCTGGCGGACGTGGAGGCGGTGTGCGAGCGGGTGGTGATCGTGGCCGGCGGCCGGGTGCGGCGCGTCGGCACCGTCGCCGAGCTGTGCGGCCGGCGCGACGACCACTACCGCGTCCGCGTGGACGGCGACCCGGCCGGGTTCCGCGACGACCTGTTGACGGAGGGCGTGCAGCTGCTCGGCGAGGTCGGCCCCGGCGAGTGGCGGGTGAGCGTGCCGCGCGGGTGGACGAACCTGGCGTTCTTCAAGCTCGCCGAGGTGAACGGCGTCACCGTCCGGTCGCTGACCCGCGACGACGAGACGCTGGAGGAGCTGTTCCTGCGGACGGTGAGTAGTTGAATCGCCGCTTGCGGCGTTGCGGCGTAGACCCCGCTACGCCGCAAGCGGCATGGGAACCCGATGCCCGCGCAAACCGACACTCTGCTCCGCTACCGCCCCTGGCGCGGCACCCTGCGCGGCCCCGGCTGGGCGGCGCTGGCGATGGCCCGCTCGTCGCTGCTGCTGATGGCGCGCCGCCGGCTGTACTGGGGGCTGTTCGCGCTCGTGCTCCTGGTCTTCTTCTTCTTCTTCTACGGCCAGTACCTCGTCGCCTGGATCCCGGGCCAGGTCGGCGACAGCGTCCTCGTCGCCGGCGTGAAGGTGCCGGTGACCAACTTCACCAAGTTCCTCGAACGGCTGAACCTGAACGGCACCGCCCACACGTTCGGCAACCTGTTCTGGTTCGAGGGGTACGTCGTCGTCATCCTGCTGGCCCTGGCCGGCTCCGTCCTGGTCGGTAACGACTTTCACCACGGCAGCCTGCCGTTCTACCTCGCCAAGCCGATCGGCCGCTGGCACTACGTGCTGGGGAAGTGCCTCGGCATCGGCGCCGTCATCAACCTGGCGACCACCGCCCCCGCGGTCGTGCTCTGGCTGGAGGCCGGGCTGCTGAACGACTGGAAGACGTACTACCTGGACAACCTGAACCTGCTCGCCGGCGTCCTCGGCTACGGGCTGGTTCTCACGGTATGCTTGAGCCTGTTGGTGGTGGCCACGGCGGTGTGGGTGCGGCAGACGGTCCCGATGGTGATGGTGTGGATGGGCGTGTTCGTGCTCATGCGGATGCTGGCCGGGTGGGTCGTGGACGGCCTCCGCGCCGACCCGGAGTGGCGGCTCCTCGACCTGTGGAACAACCTGTACCTGGTCGGCATGTGGTGCCTCCAGGTGGACCCGGCGACGGTGCGGCCGCAGCCGCAGCCGGCGTACTGGCAGGCGGCGGCGGTGGTGGTCGGCGTGTGCGTCGGGTGCTGCCTCTACCTGCGGCGGCGGGTGCAGGCGGTCGAAGTCATCGGCTGAGGTGCGGCATGCGGAGCGCGGAATTGAAGACCCGGCGAGCGGCGGGCGTTAGCCCGCTGTTACCCGACGAGGCGGGAAAACCGGGGGCTGACGCCCCCGGCTCGCCGCTCTTGCTCTTTGAGCAGGCGTCGAAGTGGTACGGCTCCGTGCTGGCGCTGAACCAGGTGACGCTCGAACTCACCGGCGGCATCACCGGCCTGGTCGGCGCCAACGGCGCCGGCAAGAGCACCCTGCTCCGCCTCGCCACCGGCCAGTTGCGGCCGACGCTCGGGCGCGTCTCGATCCGCGGCACCGACGCCTGGGACTGGCGCGCCCGCCGGCTGGTCGGCTACTGCCCCGACGCCGACGCCTTCTACGAGGACATGACCGGCCGCGGCTTCGTGCTGGTGATGGCCCGCCTGTGCGGGTACGACCGCCGGGAGGCGCGCCGCCGCACCGAAGCGGTGCTGACCCTCGTCGGCATGGCCGACCGCGCCGACCGCCGCATCGCCGGCTACTCGAAGGGCATGCGCCAGCGCATCAAGCTGGCGCAGGCGCTGCTCCACGACCCGGCGCTGCTCGTCCTCGACGAACCGCTGTCCGGCATCGACCCGATCGGCCGGCAGGAGTTGCTCGACCTGTTCCAGCGGCTCGCCGCCCAGGGGAAGTGCCTGCTCATCTCCAGCCACGAACTCGAAGCGCTGGAGAAGCTGACGAACCACGTCGTGATCATGGCCCGCGGCCGGGTCGCCGCCGTCGGCACGCTGCCGCAGATCCGGGAGCTGCTCGACGACCACCCGGTGTCGGTGCGCATCGACGTGGACGTGGCCCGCGAGGTGGCCCGGCGGCTGCTCGACCTGCCGGACGTGCTCGGCGTCGAGGTGGTGGCCGGCGCCGACGGCCCGGGGCTGGTGGTGAAGGCGCGGAACCCGAAGCGGTTCTTCCCGGCGGTGGGCCGCGTGCTGATCGAGGAGCACGCCGAGGTGCGGCGGCTGGAGCCGCTGGACGAGTCGGCGCACGCCATCCTGGGGTACCTGCTCGGCGGCAGCGGACGAACCTGATTGATGATTGCGGATTTCGGATTGATGAATGACGAACGCCGGGCCGTCCCCACGGGTGGAATTGTGATGCCGATCGATGCCGCCCAATCATCAATCGTCGATCATCAATCATCAATCCCCCCCCGCCCGTCCCCGCTGGTCGGCTTCTTCGTCCTCGTCGCCCACTCGTTCCGCCGCCACTGGCGCGTCCGGCAGATGGGCTGGGTCAGCATCGGGCTCCTCAGCCTCACGGTGGCGTGGGTCGCGGCCGTCACCCTCAGCGCCGCCGGGTGGCGGCTCGAAGACCGTCGCAGCCGGCGCTTCGGGGGGTTGTCGCACCGCGAGTACGCGGAGCAGCTGCGGCCGGCCGCCCGGTACAAGGCGCTCGACGCCGACCTGCGGGACGCCGTGCCGTCGCGCCACAGCTCCCGGCCGCCGGAGTCCGCCCCGGTGCGGCTGCCGCACCCGGGCGAGACGCCGACGCCGCTCGACCCCACCGCCGACGCCCTCCGCTCGCTCGTCCTGTCGGTGCCGGCGGCGGTGCTCGCGTCGGAGAAGTTCACCCACGACTGGGCGTTCACGAACTTCACCCGGAGCGTGCCGCTCGGGGCGTTCGTCGGGTTCGTGCTGCCGCTGTTCACGCTGGCGTTCGCCAGCGGGGCGCTCGGCACCGAGCGCGAGAGCCGGTCGCTGGTGTGGCTGCTGACGCGCCCCCAGCCCCGCCCCGCGATCTACGTGGCAACGTTCCTGGGGGCACTGCCGTGGTGCCTGCTGTTCGGCGTGGGCGGGTTCGCGGCCCTGTGCCTGGCCGGCGGCGACCTGGGGCGGGAGGCGTTCACCCGGTTCTGGCCCGCGGCCGTGGGCGGCACCGCGGCCTTCGCGGCGCTGTTCCACCTGGTCGGGGCGACGTTCCGCCGGCCGGTGGTCGTCGGGTTGGTTTATGTCTTCTTTTTCGAGGCGCTGGTCGCGCTGCTGCCGGGAAGTTTGAAGTTGCTGAGCTTGAGCTTCTACGCCCGGTCGTTGATCTATAATGATGCGGTCGACGCGGGCTACCCGGCGGCGGCGCTGGAGGTGCCCGAGGCGGTGTCGGCCGGGACCGCGTGGGCGGTGCTGGCGACGGCCACGTTGGCACTCCTGGCCCTCGGGGCATGGCGGTTCGGGCGTGCGGAGTACCGCGACGATGTCTAGGCGAACGGCCGGCGTCAGCCGGCTGGTGGCGAGCCCAACGACCTGGGACAACGACCAGCCGGCTGACGCCGGCCGTTCGCCGGTACAGAGGTGAGCGATGCCGGCCTCTCCTGACGCGACGGCGATGAACGAGGTTCCGGTCCACGGGTTCCGGGGCGACGCGACCGACGACGGGCCGGCGGCACGGCCGCGCGGGCTCACCGTCGCCGTCAGCCGCGAGGCCGGCGCCCGCGGCACCACCCTCGCCCGCAAGGTCGGCGAGCTCCTCGGCTGGCAGGTGTTCGACCAGGACCACCTCGACTACCTGCAGATGAACGACGGCGAGCGCGACCAACTCCTCGCCGACATCCCGGCGTCGGCGAAGGCCTGGGCCGACGCCCACCTCGCCCGGTTGCAACAGGCCCGCCGGATCGAGACCGACGACGACACCGCCCGGCTCTACCGGCTGCTGTTCGCCGTGGCCGCGCGGGGCGACGCGGTCCTCGTCGGCCGGGCCGCCGGGCACCTGTTGCCGGTCGAATCGACGCTCCACGTCCGCGTCGCGGCGCCGCTGAACACCCGCGTCGCGTACCTCGCGCAGACGCTCCGGCTGACCCGCGACGAGGCCGCGGAAGAGGTGCGTCGGCGCGACGCGGGGCGGGCCCAGTTCGTGGCCCGCACCGTGTTCCTCGACGCCACCGACCTGTCCGGCTACGACCTCGTGGTGAACCCGGTCCGGCTCGGGCTCGAGGCCGCGGCGCAGCTGGTCGGCTGGGCGGTGCGGGTGAAGCAGCAGTTCGCCGAGTTCCGGGCCGACCGCACCGACCCGGACGCCGGTTGATGCCCGACTACACCGCGTTTGCCGCCGCCGCCCGCGCGCTCGCCCCCCGGGCGGCCGTCGTGCTGGGCTCCGGCCTCGGCGGCGTCGTCACCGCCTTCCGCGAGCACGTCAGTATTCCGTTCGGTGACGTGCCCGGGCTCGTGCCGCCGACGGTGAGCGGCCACGGCGGCCGACTCGCACTCGGCGAGTGGGGCGCGGAGCCGGCGCTGGTCTTCTTCGGCCGGTTGCACTTCTACGAAGGTCACCCGTGGGGCGTGGTGTGCGGCCCGGCCCGGGTCGCCGCCGAGCTCGGCGCGCGGGCGTTCATCCAGACGAACGCCGTCGGCGGGATTCATCCGTCGCTCGGCCCCGGCAGCCTGATGGGGGTGGCGAAGCACCTCACACTACTCGACGGCTCCGCGTGGCGGACGCCGGTCGCGGCATCGCCGTACTCGCCGCGGCTGCTCGACGTACTCGCCACGGCCAAGGCGGCCCGGGGGCGCACGCTGCTGACCGGCACGTACGCGGCCCTGACCGGCCCGAGCTACGAGACGCCGGCCGAGATCCGGGCGCTGGCGGCGATGGGCGCCGACGTGGTGGGGATGTCCACGGCGCGCGAGGCGGAGGCGGCGGCGGCGCTGGGGCTGGAGGCGGCGGCGGTGTCGTGTGTGACGAACCACGCGGCCGGGATCGGCGGCGAACCGCTCGACCACGCCGAGGTGGTCCGCAACGCCCTGCTGGCGGCGGACCGCCTCGCGGCCCTGCTGGGGGCGGCGGTCGCGGCGGTGTGAGTTCCGACCGGCCGCCGACGGTTCCGACATTTCGGACGGATTCCCGATTGCACCATCGTTCGGGCCTGACTACACTCCGGCTATCCGTTGCAGACACCGGGGCTGACTCGCACGACCGGGCTAACCTGCACGGGTCGTGTTGGTACGGGCGACCGGGACCAGGTCCAGCCACACCACCGGCGGGTGGCGGTCGGCGGCGGCGATCAGCACCTCTTCCGGGGGCTGGTCGCCGCGACCGACGCGCACCCGCTGGCCGGGGTGCAACCCGAGCCGGTCCCAGTCGTCCAGCCCGAGCCGGAGCCGGCAGGCGCCGCCGCGGTCGGTCCAGTACCCGTACACCACCGACCCGTTCACCGCCACCGGCCCCGTCCCGTCCATCGCCGCCTCCCGGTTGAACCCGGCGGATAGGGTGGCAACCGGTCGGCCGGTGTGCAATGTCGGAAGGGCCGCCGCTGCGGCACCGGGCCGTGCCTCCCCCCTACCACCGGCACAGGCCGGGCGGGTGGGCGCGACGGGACGGAGGATCCGTCAGGAACTGCAACATCGGAGTGGCTCGGTTCTGTTCATCCCGCAGGATTGTTTGGACTTCCGCGAAATTCACGTCACCGCCTCGGAGGGGCATCGTCCATGGCCACGATCAGTCTCGGCGAAAGCCGCTGGCGGATGCTCCGCCGCGTGCTCAAGAAAAAGCGCTTCCGGTACGAAGACGCCCGCAACATGACCCGGCACGACCAGGCCCACTTCGACTGGCTGCTGGACCACGGCTTCTTCGCCGCAAACGGCGACAGCACGTTCAACATCACCGACACCGGCCGCGACGCGGCCGACCTCGGGTTCTACGAGATCCCGTGAACGGGGCGGCGCATGACCAGCCCCCAGTGCCACGAACAGCAGCACAGGCTCTCGCGCCGCTCGAACCGTAGCCCGGCCGCCTCGCCCCAGACCCGGCATTGCTCCGCCGTCGGACGGATCGGTGCCGGCGGCCCGCGTGGCGTCTCCACGTCCGCCCGCCAGTGGATCATGCCCGCCGCTCCCCCGGGCGCGAGCACTCGGGCAGCCTCCCGGAGCAACCCGACCGGCTCTTCGACGTGGAGGATGTTGAACAGCATCGCGTACCCGACCGACCCGTCCGGGAGGCCGCTACCGTCGGCGAGGAAGTCGCGTACCACGGCGGTCACGTTCGTCAGCCCGGCAGCCCGAGCCTTGTGGTCCGTGGCGGCGACCATGCCCGGCTCGATGTCCAGGGCAACGACGCGGCCGGTCACTGCCCGCGCGGCCGGCAGGGTGAACGTGCCGTACCCGCAGCCGAACTCGACCACGTCACCGCACGGACCCGTGCAGCCGAGGCGGTCGACGATTCAACCCGGGTTGAAGAACGAGGCCCAGTGGCCCTCGTCCGGCATTCCGCTCTCGCGCCCTTTCATTCCCGGCCCCCGTTAGCGCGCTACGCCACCTGCACCTCGGCCGGCTGGAGGACGAACTCGTCCGCCCCGGCCGGCGGCGGCGCCACCTTCAACTCGCGCACCTTCCAGCCCGGGTGGTTGATCGACCCGGTGAACGGCGGCGACCCCGCCACGTTCCCCACCACCCGCACCGCCGACGGGTCGAACCCGGCCGCCACGGTGGTCGTGTCCCCCTCGTTGCCCGGCAGGATCGTCTCGATCACGGCGTGCCGCCGCAGCGCGTCCCCGGCCTTCTTGTGGACCTCGCGCACGGCCTGGCCGACCTGCTCGTCCGACGCCGCGGCAATGTCTTCGAGCAGGAAGTCCACCAGCCGCGCCTCGGCCTGGAGGACGGCGAGCATCCGCAGTGGGGCGCCGGACGGCTTCGGCGGCGCCGGCGGGGCGGCCGGCTTCGGGGCGGCGCCGCCTTCGAGAGCGGTCAGCCTGGCGTTGAACGCCGGGTCCGCGTGGGCCCGGCCGGCGACGGCGAGGCCGCGGAGGCCGTTGCCGAGGCTCCCGGCGCGGGCCGTCAGCACCACGAACCCCAGAAACATCACCAGCCCGGCCCCCAGCGCGGCCCCGATCGCGTACTCCATCGTTCCCTCACATCCGGTGACGGTCGGTCGTTCAGGTAAGGTACGGAAGCCCGGCCGACTGCGCCGGTCGCACCGGCAGGCAGGGCCGGCGGGGCGGCCGCGGCGGTTGGTGCGGCGGGGCGGTTCTTCTAGAATTGCCGGATACGACCGGGCGGGGCAACCGACGGGAGATGTGAGCCGATGCGGCGGGACGTTCGGGGGCGGGTGGTGCTGGTCACCGGGGCGTCCCGCGGGATCGGCAAGCGGCTGGCCGGCAAACTCGCCCGGCTCGGGGCGAAGCTCGCGCTCACCGCCCGCTCCGCCGACGACCTCGCCAAGCTCGCCGCCGAGCTGCGGGCCGCCGGCGCCGAGGCCGAGACGTTCCCCGCCGACCTGACGAGCGCCGCCGACCGGCAGCGGCTCGTGGACGCGGTGGCGGCGCGATTCGGCGCGCTGGACGTGCTCGTAAACTGCGCCGGCGTTTGCAGCTTCGGCGAGTTCGGCACGTCGTCGGAGGACATCGCCCGCAAAGTGCTGGAGGTGAACTTCTTCGCCCCGACCGAGCTGACCCGGCTGTGCGTGCCGCTGCTGACGGCGAGTTACGAGGCGGGCTGGCGGCCGGCGGTGGTGAACGTGGCGAGCATCTGCGGCCGGTCGGGCATCCCGTCGATGTCCGAGCACTGCGCCAGCAAGCACGCCTTCGTGGCGATGACGGAAGCGTTCCGCGGCGAGTTCCAGCGGTTCGGCATCGACGCCCTGCTGGTGCTGCCGGGGCTGGTCCGCAGCGACGACCTGAACCGCCACCTGCTGCGGAACGAGGGGAAGATTTACCTCGACTTCGAGGGGGCGCAGCCGTCCGACGAGGTGGCCGACGGGGTGCTGAAGACGCTGCTGCGGAACCGGACGGAGGCGGCGGTGGGGTTCGTGTCGTGGTGGGTGTGGTTCGGCAAGCGGGCGTTCCCGCGGGTGGTGCGGTTCGTGATGCAGCGGAAGGTGTGGCGGTTCGCGCGGCGGGAGCGGAAGGCGGGCGCTACATAGACCGGGGTCCGCGATGAAGGAAGACCTACTTGCCGCGATCCGGGACTCTCTCGCATCAGGGGCAAAGACCTTCCTGGCCGAGTTCCGGGCGGCGTGGCCGAATGAGACAATGTACTCGTTCCTGTTCGAGTTGCCCCCGGAGGGTAGCTACGCTTGTGCGGCAGCGGCCACGGAAGAAGGGCTTACCCGGGTGGTGAAGAAGTACGCCGCGAAGGGATATGCGGCCGGGCTGAAAGACGCGACAGCGGCGCTCCAAAAGTGGCTCCGATGGGCTGGTCCCGAAGACGGTTGGTTTCAGGGTCTGAACTCGGACGCCTTCGTGCCGACTAGCAAGCTGTTGGACGAAGCGTTCGCGGCGGAGTGGATCAAGCCGTTCGACGGGCAGCTTGAATCACTTGCCCAGTCAGCACTCCGACATCTCGACACCGAGGGCGTGTTCGGGACTGGTGAGGGCCGTGAAGCTGTTGTGCTCGGTGTGTGCAACATCGGCGGTGACAATAGCGACGAGGATTTCTTCGCCTGGGCCGAAGAAGTGAACCCGCCGACGGTGATGCAACGGCTGCGGCGAGAGGTTTTGGAGAGTCGCTCGATGAGTGACCGGATACCTTCGCCGGGCTGGAAGCCTCCGACAAGTGGAGGCGGAGCATGACCGACGTACCGCGCTACCGGATCGAGGCGGACTGGAGCGAGCAGGACGGTGCGTACATCGCCGAGGTGCCCGAACTCGCCGGGTGCATGGCCGACGGCGCGACCCGGCAGGAGGCCATCGCCGCGGCTGAAGTCGTAATCGCCGAGTGGATCGAGACGGCGAAGGAGCTTGGCCGGCCGGTTCCAACTGTCCACTGATCACTGCACACTGTCCACTACGAGACGACGCCTGATGTGCGGAATCGCGGGGATGATCGACCTGGGCGGCAAGCGGGCAGCCCCGCACGGCGCCGTCGCGGCCATGGCCCGGGCGCTGTACCACCGCGGCCCCGACGAGGACGGCTTTCTCAGCGAACCCGGCCTCGAACTCGCCAACACCCGGCTCTCCATCATCGGCCTCGCCGACGGTCGCCAGCCGATCAGCAACGAGGACGGCAGCGTCTGGACCGTCTTCAACGGCGAGTTCTTCGACTACCCCGAGAAGCGGCAGGCGCTGGAGGCGAAGGGCCACCGCTTCCGCACGCACACCGACACCGAGATCATCCCGCACCTGTGGGAAGACCACCGGCACGGCCTCTTCGAGCACCTCAAGGGCCAGTTCGCGGTCTGCGTGTGGGACAAGAAGACGAACGAGGTGGTGCTCGGCCGCGACCGCTCGGGCATCTGCCCGCTGTTCACCGCCGTGCGCCGGCACGACGGCACCGACTGGCTCCTGTTCGCATCGGAAGCGAAGGCGCTGTTCGCGTCCGGGCTCGTGCAGCCGAAGGCCGACTGGCGCGGGCTCAACCACGTCTTCACCTTCTTCGCGCTCCCCGGCCCCGTCACCGTCTTCGACGGCGTCACGATCCTGCAACCGGGGCACTACCTCCACCTGAAGCTCGGCAACTGCACCCCCGCCGAGGCCGAGAAGCAGACGCACTACTGGCGCGTCAGCTACCCCGACCACGGCCAGGAGGAGTACGGCGCCGACGAGAAGAAGACGGTGGACGGCTTCGAGGAGGTGCTGCTGGCGGCGGTCAACCGCCGGCTGCGGGCCGACGTGCCGGTCGTGTCGTACCTCAGCGGCGGCGTGGACTCGTCGCTCGTGGTGGCGATGGCGAACAAGGTGCTCGGCCGGCCCATCCCCACGTTCACCATCTCGATCCAGGGCGAGGGGCTGAACGAGGAGAACGAGGCGCTGCACGTCGCCCGCCACCTCGGCTGCACGCCGTTCGTCGTGAAGTCCGGCCACGCCGACCTGCGGGCGCGCTACCCCGAGCTGATCGGCGCCGCGGAAATCCCCGTGGTCGATACGTCGTGCCTGGCGCTGCTGCAACTGGCGCGCTCGGTTCACGAGCAGGGCTACAAGGTGGCCCTCACCGGCGAGGGGGCCGACGAGTGGCTCGGCGGCTACTCGTGGTTCAAGGTCAACAAGCTGATCGGCTTCCTCGACCGCACGCCGGTGTTCCCCGTCGGCGGGGCGCTGCGGACGCTGTTCCTCAAGGCCACCGGCCAGCCGAACTTCCCGTTCTCGAACTACAAGAAGACGCTGGCGAAGATCGGCGGCCCGAACGGCTGGCTCGACCTGTACGGGATGATGAGCCTGAACAAGCTCCGCTTCTTCACGCCGGAGCTGCGCGAGAAGGCGCTGACCACCTCGCCGTGGGACGAGATCAACCTCCACCCCGACCTGACGCGGTGGCACCCGTTCAACCGCCAGATGTACCTCGGCAGCCGCATCATGCTGCCGGGGCACCTGCTGTCGTCGAAGGGCGACCGGGTGGCGATGCACTCGTCGGTCGAAACCCGATACGCCTTCCTCGACGAGGACGTGATCGGGTACATGAGTAAGCTCCACCCGCGCTGGAAGCTGCGCGGCGTGATGAAGGACAAGTTCGTGGAGCGGAAGGTCGCGGAGCGGTGGCTCCCGGCGGACGTGGCGTGGCGGCGGAAGATGATGTTCCGCGCCCCGATGGACAGCTGGAGCGCCGTGGACGGCGCCGGCGGCTGGATCGAGCAGGTGCTGTCGGCCGACAGTTTGAAGAAGGCCGGCTACTTCGACCTGGCTGCCGTCGCCGCGGCGCGGGCGAAGCTGCCGACGATGCGCCGCGGCATCGCCCGCACCGGGTTAGAGATGGGCCTGACCGCCGTCACCGCGACGCAGGTGTGGCACCACCTGTACCTCGGGGGCGGGCTGTGTGACTTGCCGACCCGTGTGGCGAACCCCGGGAGCCCGGGCCTCGCGGCCGCGGGCTGACCTCTGACCTCTGGCCTCTGCCCGCTATGTCCTACGCCCTCCTCACCCTCTGGCACGAGCGGCAACGGTACGTGTCCGGCGTGTTCGCCGTCACGTTCTCGGCGATGCTCATCGCGCTGCAGTGCGGGCTGCTCCTCGGGCTGTTCAAGATCACGTCCATCCCCATCGACCACGCCACGCCGGAGCTGCGCGACCGGGTCATCTGGGTCGGCTCGACCGGCGCCCCGAGTGTGGACCTCGGCAAGCCGATCCCGGTCGCGTTCCTGTCGCGCCTCGCCGGCCGCGAGGGGGTGTCGGCCCCGGAGCTGTACATCGCCAACTTCGGCAACTTCACCAAGCCCGTCGGCGGCACCGAACTCTGCTTCCTGCTCGGCACCCGCCTCGACGACGACGCGCTGGCCCCCGCCGACGTGCTGACGCCGGAGCTGCGGGCCGCCCTGTCCGAGCCGTTCACCATCGTCGTGGACCAGTCCGACGTGGCCCGGCTGAAGCTCGACAGCCCCGAGGGGAAGCCGAAGATCAACGGCAAGGAAGTCCGGGTGGTGGGCGTGGTGACGGGGCTGCGGAGCCTGGCGGCGCCGTGGGTGTTCTGCAGCACGCACACCGCCCGCCAGCTGATGGGGCCGCTCCTGCCGCCGGACCACACGACGTACCTGCTGGCCCGCGCCGACACGCCCGAGCGCGCCCGCGAGGTGGTCGCCGAGCTGCGGGCGGCACACTCCGAGGACATGACCGCCTACGTCGCCCAGGACTTCTCGTACTCCAGCCGCGAGTACTGGCTGCTCCGCACGAAGGCCGGCGTGGCGATCGGGTACGCGGCGCTGCTCGGCCTCGTGGTCGGCGCCGTCATCACCTACCAGACGCTGAAGACGGCCACCGAGGCGAGCGCCCGCGAGTTCGCCATCCTGCTGGCCCTCGGCATCCCGCGCTGGCGGATCCAGCTGATGGTGCTGCAACAGTCGTTCTGGGTGGCGGTGATCGGCATGGGGCTCGCCTACCCGATCTGCGTGGCGCTGCGCGGGGTGGCCCGCATGGGCGGGGCCGACGTGGACCTGCGCTGGGAGGTGCTGGCCGGCACCGCGGCCGTGACGACGCTCATGTGCGCCGTCGCGGGCATCCTGGCGCTGCGCGGGGTGCGCAAGATCGAGCCGATGTCGCTGCTCCGGTAGCGATTTTGTTCTACCGTACTCTGTCCTCCGGGAACGATGCCCGCCATCGCCACCACGCCGACCCTGAAGGGCGTCCGCCTCACCCGCACCTACGGCGACGGGGCCAAGCGCCGGGCCGCGCTGCAGCACGTGTCGCTCGACCTGTTCCCCGGCCAGATCGCGCTGCTGATGGGGCCGAGCGGCAGCGGCAAGTCCACGCTCCTCGCCGTGCTCTCCGGCCTGCTCGAACCGGACGAGGGCCAGGTGCTCGCGGACGACGGCGGCGAGCTGCGCGACGTGTGGGCGATGACGCAAAAGCAGCGCGAGGAGTACCGTCTCCGCACCACCGGGTTCGTGTTCCAGGGGTTCAACCTGTTCCCGGCGCTCAACGCCCGGCAGCAGCTGGAGATCGTCCTGAACTGGGGCGGCTACGCCCACGGCGGCGAGGCCCGGCGGCAGGCCGACGACATGCTCGACCGCCTCGGCCTGACGCCGAACCGGCACAAGAAGCCGGCGCAGCTGTCCGGCGGCGAGAAGCAGCGGGTGGCGATCGGCCGGGCGCTGGTGAAGAACCCGAGCTTCGTCTTCGCCGACGAGCCGACCAGCGCCCTGGACTGGGAGAACGGCCAGAAGGTGATGGAGCTCTTGCGCGACGGCGCCCACGAGCGCGGGGCCAGCATCCTGGTCGTGAGCCACGACCATCGATTGCTGCCGTACGTGGACGTATATTACCATTTGGAAGACGGCCACCTCGAAGAACGGCCGTTGACCCCGCCCGGGCACTGACGCCCGCCGCCCGCCGCCCACTGGGGAGGACCGTGCCATGACCCGGCTTCGCATGATGCGCCCGCTGCTGCTGACGGCGGCGGTGGTGGTCGTCGTCGGCAGCCTGTTGGGCGCCCGGCTGCTCGGGCCGGGCGGCGGCGGGGGCACCGACTCGTCCGTCAAGTCGCCGGCGCCCCCGGCCGCGAAGGACACCATCGGCACCGTCGTCATCGGCGACGCCGACAGCGACCCGCCGCCGGCCCGGTACGGGCTGCCGCCGGTGTTGCAGTCCGGGCAGGTGGCCGAGGTGTTCGTGAAGCAGGGCGACACCGTCAAGGTGGGCGAAAAGCTGTACAAGTTCGACTCCCGCCCGCTGGAGCGGAAGCTGGCCGAGGCGGAGGCGGCGGTGGGCACCGCCCGGGCCAAGTTGGCCGAGGCTCAGGGCGAGGCCGACCTCCACGCCACGTACGTCGTCCTCGCCGAGCAGGACGTGAAGGCCGCGCAGCGGAGCGTCGAACTCGCGTTCCAGGCGCGGCAGGTCGCGGAGTGGAACAAGAAGGACTCCTACAGCCGGCAGGGCATCGAGGCCGCGAGGTGGCCCGAGCTGCTGAAGAACGACGCCGACCTGTTCAAGCTGTACACCGACCACGCCAAGACCGAGATCGCGAGTGAACTAGCGAAGGCCAAACTCGGTGCGGTGAAGTCCGCCCAGGACAAGAAGTTGGCGAAGGTGGTGGCGGTGGCCGAGGCGGTGGTGAAGCAGGCCGAGTCGAACGTCGAGGAGGCCAAGTCGGCGGTCGACATGTGCACCGTGACCGCCCGCCGCGACGGCACCGTGGAGCGCGTGTCGGTCAGCCCCGGGGACGTGATGGGAATCAGCTCGGTGGTGCCGGCGCTGGTGCTCATTCCATCCGGGCCGCGGGTGGTGCGGGCGCGGGTGGAGGCCGAGTTCGCGTCGAAGATCGGCCCGAACCAGATCGGCCGGCAGGTCACGATCCAGGACTTCACCGACCCGAAGGTGACGTGGCAGGGGAAGGTCCGCGGCCTCGGCGGCAGCTTCCTGCCGCGCCGCGCCAACGAGGGCGCCATCGTGACGAACGAGACGCGCTCGCTGGAGGTGGTGGTGGAGGTTCTCGACGCCGCCCCGCCGGGCAAGCCGCCGCTGCGGGTCGGGCAGCAGGTGCGCGTCACGTTCGCCCCCTGAGCGGGGAATGACCAATAACCAATGACCCACCAATGACCAAGGACGGAACCGGGCGGTCTTCCTTGGTCGTTGGTGGGTCATTGGTCCTTGGTCATTCCGCGTCCTACGCGCACTGCCGCGCCCTCACCCGCGCCGCGAAGAGCTCCTTCCCCCTCGCCTTCCGCCTGCTGCCCCCGCCGAAGCGGCGCGCGATGGACGCCCTGTACGCCTTCATGCGCGTGTCCGACGACCTGGCCGACGGCCCCGGCGCCGACGCCGCGGCGCTCGCCGCCTGGCGCGCGGCACTCACCGCCGCGCTCGCCGGCCGGTACTCGCACCCCGTCCACCCGGCGCTGCACCACGCCGTCGAGCGCTACGCGATCCCGCCGCGGTTCCTGTACGACGTGCTCGACGGCGTCGCGGCCGACGTGGAGCCGGTGCGCGTCGGCACGTTCGCGGAGCTGTACCCGTACTGCTACCGGGTGGCGTCGGCGGTGGGGCTGGCGTGCGTCCGCGTGTGGGGCCTGCGGCCCGGCGCGACGTGGGCGGAGGCCGACACGCCGGCCGAGGCCGCGGGGATCGCGTTCCAGCTCACGAACATCCTCCGCGACGTGGGCGAGGACGCCGCCCGCGGCCGCGTCTACCTCCCGGCCGACGAGCTGGCGGCGTTCGGCGTCGACCCGCGGGCGTGGTCGTCGCGGGCGCCGGCGTTCGTGGCGATGATGCGCTTCCAGGCGGCGCGGGCGCGGGCGTACTACGCCGCGGCGGAAGGGTTGAACCGCTACCTCACGCCGGACGGCCGGGCGATCTACGGGCTGATGTGCGCCACGTACCGCGGCCTGCTGGACGAGATCGAGCGGCGCGGGTTCGACGTGTTCGCCGGCCGGGCGCGACTGCCGCGGTGGCGGAAGGCGGCGGCCCTGCTGGCGGCGTGGCCGGCGAGCATGGGATGGTGACAGTGGGCTGTCACCCGGCGCGGTGCGCGACGACGAACAGCCGCGGGAACGGGAGCAGCACGCGCCCGTCGACCTGCGGCGGGTACGCGACGGCGAGCCGGTCCGTGAGCACCCTCTCGAAGTGGCCCCGCGTCGCGTCGTCGGGGAGCGCCGCGAGGATCGGCCGCAGCCGGGTGGCGCGGAGCCACGTCACGATCGCGTGGGCGTCGGCCAGCACGTGCGCGTACTCCGTCTCCCACACGTCGAGCCGCGCCGCCGACTCGCACAGCGCGTCGTAGTAGAAGCCGGGCTCGTGACAGACCGCCGAGTCGTACCCCAGGGTGTGTGCGGCCCACTCGGGCAGCGCCGCCACGTCGTGAACGAGCAGGTGGAGCGGCGAGCGGAGGTGCGCCACCGGCAGCTGCACCGCGAGCGTCCCGCCGGGGGCGACGGCCGCGAACCAGCGCCGCAGCACGGCCGCGTGGTCGGGGAGCCACTGGAGCGCGGCGTTCGAGAAGACCACGTCGTACGACCTGTCCGCGGTCCACGCGGCCGCGTCGGCGTCCACCCAGGTCACGCCGCTGTCGGTGGCGCGGGCGGCGGCGAGCATCGCGGGGTCGTTGTCGAGGCCGGTCACGTCCGCCGCCGGCCAGCGGGCGCGGAGCAGGGCCGTGCTGTTGCCGGCGCCGCAGCCGAGGTCGACCACCCGGGCCGGCTCCGACAGCCCGACGCGGGCCAACAGGTCCGCCGCGGCGCGGGTTCGCTCGCCGCCGAACCTCAAGTACAACTCGGGGTTCCAGGTCGCCATGCCGGCATTCTAGCCCGCCGCAGGTCGCGGTTGACACGCCGCCGCCCTTCGTGCCACCATGGCCCCCGTCGCCTCACCCACGGACGGGAACCGGCATGACCGACGCCGCCACCACGCTCATCGACAAGATTCGGCACCGCACCGCCCGGGTCGGCATCATCGGCCTCGGGTACGTCGGCCTGCCGCTGGCCCGGGCCTTCGCGCGCACCGGGTTCCGCGTCCTCGGCTTCGACATCGACCCGCACAAGGTCGCCAAGCTGAACGCCGGCAAGTCGTACATCAAACAGTTCCCCGACGCCACCATCGCCGGCATGCGCGAGAAGGGCTTCGAGGCCACCGACCGGTTCGACCGGCTGGGCGAAGCGGACGCGGTGCTCATCTGCGTCCCCACGCCGCTCACGGACGCGCGCGAGCCCGACTTGCGCTACGTCGAGGAGTCGGCCCACGCCGTCGCCGCGCAGCTGCGGCCGGGGCAGCTCGTCGTCCTTGAGAGCACCACCTACCCGACCACCACCCGCGGCGTCGTGCTGCCGATCCTGGAGCGCACCGGCCTCGAACCCGGCAAGGACTTCCTGCTGGCGTTCAGCCCGGAGCGCGAGGACCCGGGGAACGCGACGTTCTCGGTCAACAACATCCCCAAGGTGGTCGGGGGGCTCGACGCCGGCAGCGGCGACGCCGCGTGCGCGCTCTACTCGGCGGTGGTGCCGCAGGTGGTCCGCGTCAACAGCCCGGAGACAGCCGAGGCGTGCAAGATCCTGGAGAACACGTACCGCGCCGTGAACATCGCGCTGGTGAACGAGCTGAAGGTGCTCTACGACCGCATGGGCATCGACGTGTGGGAGGTGATCGACGCCGCGAAGACGAAGCCGTTCGGCTTCCAGGCGTTCTACCCCGGGCCGGGCCTCGGCGGGCACTGCATCCCGGTGGACCCGTTCTACCTGACGTGGGTGGCCCGCAAGTACGGCTGCAACACGCGGTTCATCGAGCTGGCCGGCGAGGTGAACACCGGGATGCCGGCGTTCGTCGTGACGAAGCTCGCCGACGCGCTCAACGACGCCGGCAAGGCGGTGAAGGGGAGCAAGGTGGCGATGCTCGGCGTGGCGTACAAGAAGGACGTGGACGACCCGCGCGAGAGCCCGTCGTTCGAGCTGCTGGACAAGCTCATCGGCAAGGGCGCGAAGGTGACGTACAACGACCCGCACGTTCCGGAGCTGCCGCGGATGCGGCACTGGCCGCAGCTGCCGGCGATGGCGAGTCAGGCGATCACGCCGGAATACCTGGCGGCGCAGGACGCGGTGCTGATCGCCACCGACCACACGGCCTACGACTACGATCAGATCGTGCGGCACAGCCGGCTGGTGATCGACACCCGCAACGCCACGCGGAACGTGCGCGACGGGCGTGACAAGGTGGTGCGGGCGTAGCCCCGGCAGAGTGCGACTTCGGCTTTCGTCAAACTCGTTAGGCCGGGGCGCGAGCCCCGTCGGGTTCCCAAAACCCGACGGGGCTCGCGCCCCGGCCTAACGGTTGATCACCCCGGTCCGCCGCCCCCCGCCAACCGTCCGGTACGCAGCGGTCGAACTCTCGGGTAGACTGAACGGACGCCCGCCGGGCTGACGGGGGAGTCTGATGTCAGGAGCGCGACGCTGTCGGTGCGGGGAACGACTCCCGTCCGCGGTGGGCACGTTCGTTTGCCGGGAGTGCGGCCGCACCCACGCCCGCCGCTCGGCCGGTCCCGTGCTGGTGCTGGCCGGGCTGTGCGCCCTCTCGGCCGCCGGCGGCGCCGCCACCGCCCTCTTCGTCCGCCCGCGCCCGACCGAACCCGTCGCCGCATTCGAACCCGTCGCTGTGACGCCGCCCGCCCGCCCGTCGGCCCGTGCGCCCGAATCGGTCACTCCTCCCCCGCGGCCGGTTGACCGGCCCCCGACACCCGCCGCCGCCCCACCGCCGGCAGCACCGCCGGTGCAAGCGCCTACCGGCGTCCTGGCTCCTGCGGTCGTGGGGCGCTACCGGGTCGGCGAGGCGTTCGACCAGGAGGTGACCCTGTCGCGGCGGTCGGTGCTGCACGTCCTCGGGTCCGGCGCCCCGCGCGCCGCCGAGTACACCTTTACCTCGCGCCTCACCGTCACGGCCGTCGGGCCCGACGGGACTCTCGCCGTCCGGCAGCGGGTGGAGGCGGCGCGACTCGTCACCGCCGACCCGGCCGTCCGCGGCGAGTTGGAAGCCGCCCTGCGGGCGGCGCGCGGGACGACGTTCGATTTGACCGTCGGCCCGACCGGCGAGGTGACCGGCTTGAAGGGGCTGGCGGACCCGCTGCGGGTGGCGGAGGCCAACGACCCGCGCGGCGACCAGACCTTCCGCGTGTGGTCGCTTCTCGACGCCGACGGGTGGAAGGAATTGGCGGGCCTCACGTTCTTCCAGCCGGGCCGGCCGCTCGCCGCCGGCGCGACGTGGGCCCGCCCGTTCGCCCACAGTTGGGGGCCGCTCGGCAGTTGGGCCGGGCGGACCCGCTACACCGCCGTCGGGCCGCGCGACGGCGCGGAGCGCGTCGAGTACGCCCACGAGTTGACGTACCGGCCGCCGACCGCCGCCGGCGGGCTGCCGTTTCGCGTCCTCCGCGGTGACTTCCGGGTGGACGCCGCCGGCGGCTCGATCCGGTACGACGCGGCGCGCGGCCGGGTGGCGGCCGCCGAGGAGTCGTTCCGCGTGCGTGGGGCGCTGGCCGTGTCGGTCGGCGGCGTCGAGGCCACGGCCGGCGTCGAGGAGGCACAACACTTCCGACTCGTCATCCGGCCGCCCGGCGACCGGCAGCTCGACGGCGGCCGTCGATAGGGGTGCGCGCCGCAATACCGGTGTATCCCACAGCCCTTACCCAACTTTCGGAATCCCACCGCGACGCATCCGCGATCGGGTCAGCCCCCGACCCACGCCATCCGATCAGGTCATACGGCCCGCGTGTCCCCGAGCGCCTCAGGCGGACAGCATCCGGGGGAAGGCCATGCCACCCAGACCGTTCGAAACGCTCCTCTCAGCCGCGCTGTTTCTGGCGGGCGGTTCGGTCGCATGCGGGCAGGAACCGGCGGCGGTCGCGGCACCCGTCGCCGAGGCGGTTTCGACCGCCGACCCCGTGCCGCCAAACCCCTACAGCGGTGACCTCCTCACCCGGCTGCGCGCCACCGGCGATTGGTGGGGGCACCGCTCGGCGCTCGCCGACAGCGGGCTGACGTTCGACCTCTTCGCCACGCAGTTCTACCAGGGGGTCGCGAGCGGCGGGCGCGAGCAGCAGTTCGAATTCGGCGGGAAGCTCGACTACCTGTTCAACCTCGACACCGGCAAGCTCGGGTGGTGGCAGGGCGGGTTCCTGAACCTCCACGCCGAGACCCGGTACGGCCGGTCGGTGAACGCCCTCGACGGGCTCCTCACCCCGTCCAACATCCCGCTCAGCTTCCCCGAGCCCGAGGGCTCGATCAGCTCGATCACCGGGCTCAAGCTCACCCAGGCGCTGAGCGAGGAGGTGGTCGTGTTCGCCGGGAAGATCAACACGCTCGACGAGTACGGCTTCCGGTACGCCCCCGGGCTCGGCACGAACCGCCCCGGGCTGGAAGGGTTCATGAACACCTCGCTGGTGTTCAACCCGATCGTCGGCCGGACCGTGCCGTACTCGGCGGCAGGCGTCGGCGGTGCGGTCCTCAAGGACGGCGAGCCGCTGTTCGCCGTCACCGTGTTCGACCCGGAGGAGCGGTCCACGAAGGGGCTCGAAGACCTGTTCGTCCGCGGCGTCACCGTCGTCACCGACCTGACGCTTGACGTGAAGCCGCTCGGCCGGCCGGGGCGGTACAACTTCGGCGGCACCTACAGCAACTCACAATACCGCTCCTTCGACCCGGCCGCGTACCTCCGCATCCCGCCCGCCCTCGTCCGCGACGAGGCCGCGTCGCCGAAGGAAACTGGGTCGTGGTCGGTGTACGCGAACTTCTTCCAGTCGGTGTGGGTGGACGCGGCGGACGAGAAGCGGCACTGGGGCGTGTTCGGGCAGTTCGGCGTCGCCGACGGGAACCCGAACCCGGTGCGGTTCGTGGCTAACGGCGGCGTGGGCGGGCGGAGCATGATCCCCGGGCGGACCTACGACACGTTCGGCGTGGGGTACTTCTACCTCGGGCTGAGCGACAACTTCAAGGCGCTGGCCGGCCCGCTCCTGCCGCAGCGCGACGAGTACGGGGTCGAGGTCTTCTACAACCTCGCGGTGACGCCGTGGGCGCGGTTCACGACCGACCTCCAGGTCGCCCGCCCGAGCACCGTCGGGCTCGACACTGCGATCATCCCGGGCTTCCGCTTCCAGCTCCTGTTCTGACGCCCGTGGGGGTCCGCGTGCGGGTCGCCCCGCACGCGGGCGCCGGGGCGGCTACGGCTTCGGCTCGATCGTCACCCGCTCGATCCGGCCGGTGTAGCGGAACGGCAGGCGGTAAGTGAAGTCCACGGCCGAGCCCGTGTCCATCCCCACGTCGATCCCCTCGCCGAGCGACAGCGAGAGCGGGATCGTCCGCGGCAGCTGTCCCTCGCCGACCTTCTTGCCGTTGGCCGTCAGCGTCACCGTCGCGCCCTTCCCGCGCTCGCCGGCCTTCCCCTCGTAGGTGAGGTTCATCGCCAGCGCCACGTTCCCCCGCGGCAGTTCCTCGGACGTGATCGTGAACCGCTCGGTGGCGAGCATGTTGTACACGAAGTGGGCCTTCCCCTCGCGCAGGTACAGGCCGTACCCGCCGGTCAGCCCGCCCTGCGTCAGCACCATTCCCTCGGCCCCCTTCTCGGGGACCTCGATGTCCGCGGTCACGGAGAACGACTTGTTCAGCACCGGCGGGCACGCGCCGTCAGGCAGGGCGATCTGGCCGGGGTAGTACACGTACTTGTCGCGCTTCCCGGCGAGGTTCGGGCGGCCCTGCAACTCGCCGTTGAGCCGCTCCACGCCGCGCCAGTCGAGTGGCAGAACCTTGTACCGCTCCGCCTCTTGCCAGAACCGGCCTTCGAGCTCCCGCACTTTCTCCGGGTGCTTCGCCGCCAGGTCGGTCGCCTGCGAGAAGTCCTGCTCCAGGTTGTACAGCTCCCACTTGGCCGTGAACGGGTCGAAGGCGCCGCGGATCGGGCTCCACGGCACGAAGCTGCGGCTCGACGCCATCCACCCGTCGTGGTAGATGCCGCGGTTCACGAACATCTCGAAGTACTGCGTCCGCCGCGTCGCCGGGGCGTTCTTGTCGGCGAACGTGCCGAGGAAGCTCGCCCCCTCGATCGGCTGCTGGGCGATGCCGTTCAGCATCGTCGGCGGGGTGATGCCGATCGCCTCGTACAGCGTCGGCACGATGTCGATGACGTGCAGGAACTGGGTGCGGAGGCCGCCGCGGTCGCGGATGCGGCCCGGCCACGACACGATCATCGGGTTGCGGGTGCCGCCGAGGTGGCTGGCCACCTGCTTGGTCCACTGGAACGGGGTCGACATGGCGTGCGCCCACGCGGCCGGGAAGTGGTTGAACCACCGCGGCCCGCCGAGTTCGTCGAGGTGGGGGAGGGCGGCCTGCCACCGCTCCGGGAAGCCGTTGAAGAACAAGTTCTCGTTCAGGCTCCCCTCGAGCCCGCCCTCGGCGCTGGCGCCGTTGTCGCCGACGACGTAGAGGAAGATGGTGTTGTCGCCGCCGGGCATCTTCTTCACCTCGTCGATGACGCGGCCCATGTGGTGATCGACGTGGGCCGCGAACCCGGCGAACACCTCCATCATGCGGGCGTAGACGCGCTTCTGGTCGGGGGCCAGCGTGTCCCACGCCGGCAACCCCTCGCTGCGGGCGGTGAGCTGCGTGCCCGGCGGGACGACGCCGAGCTTGATCTGCCGCGCGAGGGTCGCCTCGCGGTAGGCGTCCCAGCCCTGGTCGAACTGCCCGCGGAACTTGTCGATCCACTCCTTCGGGGCGTGGTGCGGGGCGTGGTTCGCCCCCGGCGCGACGTACAGGAAGAACGGCTTGTCCGGCGAGATGCTCGTGGACCGCCGCACCCACTGGATGGCCTTGTCAGCGAGGTCCTCGGTCAGGTGGTAGTTCGGGTCGGTGCTCGCCGGCACGAGGTTACGGTTCTCGAACAGGGTCGGGTTCCACTGGTTCATGTCGCCGGCGTTAAACCCGTAGAAGTAGTCGAACCCGAGGCCGTTGGCCCAGCGGTCGAACGGCCCGATCGCGCTCGTCTCCCAGGTCGGCGTGTTGTGGTTCTTGCCGAGCCACGCGGTCATGTACCCGTTCTGCCGGAGCACCTCGCCGATCGACCCGCAGCTGCGCGGCAGCACGCAGGTGTAGCCGTCGTACCCGGTCGCGGCCTCGGTGATGCACCCGAACGTCGCCGAGTGGTGGTTGCGGCCGGTGATGAGCGCCGCCCGCGTCGGGCTGCACAGCGCGGTCGTGTGGAACCGGGTGTACCGCAGCCCCTCGGCGGCGAGCCGGTCGAGGGTCGGCGACGGGACGCCGCCGCCGAACGTTGAGTACTGCCCGAAGCCGGTGTCGTCGAGGAGGATGAGCACGACGTTCGGCGCCCCCTTCGGCGCCTTCACCGGCTGCGGGAACTGCGGCGGGTCGGAGTCCTTGTAGGTCTTGCCGACCTTCCCCTTGAACTGGAAATCGGGCCGCGGGAGCACCTTCGGGGTACCGCCGGTCGGGGGCGGCTCCTGGGCGAGCGCCGTCCCGAGCCGGCCGGCGGCGGTGAACCAGCCGGCCGCGCCACTCGCCGCGAACAGCGCGGCGGCAATCAGGCATCGAGAGAGCATGCGGATCCTCCCTTGCAGCAGGTCAACGGGGTCTATGGGTCTGGTCGCGGGCGACGCCCCGGCCGCGGCGTCGGGTTCGACCAGGCGGGCTGGTCGATGCGGACCAGCCGCGTCTGCGCGGTTCGATTTCCGCCCGCGCGGGCGAGGTTGGCGTCGCTGGCGTCCAGGCGGCTGAGGTTGAGTCGCACTCGCAGGTTCCGGCGGGGCACGCCGCGGCTCCGGTCGCGGACCGTCGATTGGGGAAAAACTGTCCGATTCGCCCGGCACCACTGTCATACCCGATCACATCGTCGGTGTCGCCGGCGCTGTGATGAAATGCCTTGCCAGAGGGTGAGTTCAGATCACCGCGCCGGACAAGCTGACCGCGGGCGCGGGGCCAGGCTGTGCTTCAGCACCCACGCCACCCGGGTCGAGAACCCGAGCATCTGCGGCGCGGTCATCAGTACCCGCTCGTTCGCTCAGGTAAGCGGCGCGACCCGTTCGACGGTGAGGCCGGTCAGCGTGCTCTCCCCGGAGATCGTCGGGTACCGCCGGACCGCCACGCGCGTCGGTAAGGTCATCTGGCGGGAGTGGCAGGTGGACTTCAACCACCTCTCCCTCAACGCCCGGCTCGCCCGACGCGTCAGCACACCCCCTGAACCCGCAGGCGAGTACCCCGCACGGTGATCGAGGGCCGAGGAGCGGCGGGAAAACCAGTGGCACGAGTGGGGGAAGGGGTGCGAAGATGACTCGCCAGGGAACGCCTCGTCACCACCAGGAACCGACCCGTGACCGACCACGCCCGCCATCCCCTGGAACCGCTCAGCGCCGCGGAGGTGCAGCAAACCGTGCGATTGCTCCGGACCGACGGCAAAGTCACCCCGACGACGCGGGTCGTGTCGGTCAGCCTGAAGGAGCCGTCGAAGGAACTGGTCCACGGCTTCACCGGCCGCGAGGCGGTCCGGCGCGAGGCCTTCGCCGTGCTGTTCGACAACGCCACCAACGCCTGTCACGAGGCCACCGTCTGCCTCACACGGAGCCAGGTGCTCGCGGTCCGGCACGTGCCCGGCGTCCAGCCGACCATGACCATCGACGAGCAGATCGAGTGCGAACACGCGGTGCTGGCCAGCGCGGAGTTCAAGGCCGCGCTCAAGGCGCACTACGGCGTCGAGGACACCCGGCTGGTCATGGTCGACATCTGGAGTGCGGGCAACTACGGCAGCGAGGAGGACCGCACCCGCCGGCTGGCCCGCCCCCTCTGCTTCCTCCGTGAGGACCCCACCGACAACGGCTACGTCCGGCCGATCGAGGGGCTCCGGCCGGTCGTCGATCTGAACACCATGACGGTCCTCCGCGTCGAGGAGCACGGCCACTGGCCGCTCCCCCCGGGGAGTGGCAACTACGCCGCCGACCGCGTGGGCCGCCTCCGCACGGACATCAAGAAGCTGGAGATCACCCAGCCGGAGGGGCCGAGCTTCGAGGTCGAGGGCCACAGCGTCCGCTGGCAGAAGTGGCGGTTCGTGATCGGGTTCAACGCCCGCGAGGGGCTGACGCTCCACCACCTCCGCTACGACGACGACGGCCGGGAGCGCTCCGTCCTGTACCGCGCGTCGCTCACCGAGATGGTCGTCCCGTACGGGGACCCGGGCCCGACGCAGCGGCGGAAGAACGCCTTCGACGTGGGCGAGTACGGCATGGGCGCCTGCGCCAACAGCCTGGAGCTGGGCTGCGACTGCCTCGGCCTGATCCGCTACTTCGACGCGCACCTCTGCGACAGCCGGGGGAAGCCGCTCACCATCAAGAACGCGGTCTGCATGCACGAGGAGGACTACGGCATCCTCTGGAAGCACACCGACCGCCGCCTCCCGGACGCGCCCGAGGTCCGGCGGTCGCGCCGGCTGGTGGTCTCGTCGGTGTCCACCGTCGAGAACTACGAGTACGGCTTCTTCTGGTACCTCTACCAGGACGGCAGCATCCAGTTCGAAATCAAGCTGACGGGCATCCTCTCGCTCGGGGCGTTTCCCCCGGGCGAGAAGCCGAAGTACGGCAACCTGGTCGCCCCGCAGCTGTACGCCCCGAACCACCAGCACTTCTTCAACATGCGCCTCGACTTCGACCTCGACGGCACGGCCAACACGGTCCAGCAACACGACGTGGTGGCCGACGCGATCGACGACGAGAACCCGTTCGAGAACGCCTTCCACACGCGGGTGACGCCGCTCACGTCCGAGAAGCAGGCGCGCGGGCACCTGAACCTGGAGACGGCCCGGACGTGGAAGGTGGTCAACCCGACCGTGACCAACGCCGTGGGCGAGCCGGTCGGCTACAAGCTCTTACCCGGCGACAATTCGTTCCCGTTCGCCTCGCCGAACGCGTGGTGGCGGAAGCGGGCGGGCTTCGTGAACCACCACGTCTGGGTGACACCGTACCACGAGGACGAGAAGTACGGGGCCGGCGACTACCCCAACCAGAGCGCCGGCGGCGACGGCCTGGCGCGCTGGACCGAGCGGGACCGGCCGATCGAGAACACCGACGTCGTGCTGTGGTACACCTTCGGGCACACTCACATCCCGCGGCCCGAGGACTACCCGGTGATGCCGACGGCCTACATCGGCTTCGTGCTCAAGCCGAACGGGTTCTTCGCCCGGAACCCGGCGAACGACGTCCCGCCCTCCTCGAAGCCGAGTACCGCGGCCGGATCGTGCTGCCACTGATCCCGGCCGGCGGGTCATTCACGGTGGCGCAGTCCGGTCGTTCGGGGCCGCGGTCGTCGGCAGGTGGAAGGCGTAGTCGGCGTAGCGGTCCTTGAGGTGCTGGTGTAGGCGGGGCCGGGGCCGGCCCCGTTGGAGCCGGCGCCCCCGCGCCGGGGCGGGCTCGCGGGTGGCGGGTGGCATTGCGTCCGACTACCCTGTCCTGCGGGGCACGCCCCGCCACCTCTCCGCGTCCCGACTCGCACCCACGCTGCAGGGGGTTCTGATGCGCCGCGCCGGCCTCGTCTGTTTGCTCCTCGTCCTGGCCGCGCCCCCCGCACCGGCCCAGGAGAAGGTCGCGTCCGTCGAGGGCGTGACCGAGTACCGGCTCGCCAACGGCGCCCGCGTGCTCCTCTACCCCGAGCCGTCGCGGCCGACCGTCACCGTGAACATGACCGTGCTCGTCGGCAGCCGCCACGAGGGGTACGGCGAGAGCGGCATGGCCCACCTGTTGGAGCACATGGTGTTCAAGGGGACGCCGCGGTTCCCGAACGTGCCGAAGGAGCTGCGCGACCACGGCGCCAGCTTCAACGGCACCACCAACGTGGACCGCACCAACTACTTCGAGACGCTCCCGGCGACCGACGAGAACCTCGACTTCGCCATCCACCTGGAGTCCGACCGGCTCGTGAACAGCTTCGTGAAGCGGGAAGACCTGGTGAGCGAGTTCACGGTCGTGCGGAACGAGTTCGAGCGCGGCGAGAACAGCCCGGCGGGCGTGCTCGGGCAGCGCGTCCACGCCGCCGCCTACGAGTGGCACAACTACGGCAAGTCCACCATCGGCAACCGCTCCGACATCGAGCGCGTGCCGATCGACAACCTGCAGGCCTTCTACAAGAAGTACTACCAGCCCGACAACTGCGTGCTCATCGTCGCCGGCAAGTTCGACGAGCCGAAGGCGCTGGCGCTCTGCCAAAAGTACCTCGGGTCGATCCCCAGGCCCGAACGCAAGCTCGACGCGACGTACACCGAGGAGCCGCCGCAGGACGGCGAGCGCACGGTCGTGCTGCGCCGCGTCGGCACCGTCGGGGCGGTCGCGGCGGCGTACCACATCCCGAGCGCGTCGCACCCCGACTGGGCGCCGCTGAGCCTGATGGCCGGCATCATCTCGCAGTCGCCGAACGGCCGGCTCCACAAGGCGCTCGTCGAGAGCAAGCTCACCACCGGCGCGTTCGCCCGCGCCGACAACGCCCACGACCCCGGTCTGTTCTTCGCGTCCGCCCAGACCGAGGCGGCGCAGCTCGACGCCGCCCGCGACACGCTCCTGAAGGTGCTCGAGTCGCTCGGCGACGTGCCGTTCACCGCCGACGAGGTGGAGAAGGCGAAGCTCCGCAGCAAGCGCAACTCCGAAGGCCTGCCGGCGAACGCCTCCGGGATGGCGATGGCGCTCAGCTCGGCGTCGGCGCTCGGCGACTGGCGGCTGCTGTTCGTGCAGCGCGACCGCCTCGCGGCCGTCACCGTGGACGACGTGAACCGCGTGGCGAAGACGTACTTCCCGAAGCACAACCGCACGGTCGGCGTGTTCATCCCCGAGACGGAGCCGAAGCGCCTCGCGGTGCCGGCCGCGCCGCCGATCGCCACCATCGTGAAGGACTTCAAGGGCGGCGCCACCGTCGCCGCCGGGGAGGCGTTCGACCCCACGCCCGCGAACCTCGACGCCCGCGTGAAGGTGATCGAGGACGGCGGCTTCAAGGCCGGGCTCCTGGCGAAGAAGAACCGCGGCGAGACGGTGTCGCTGGTGCTGACGCTGCACTACGGCAACGAGGACTCGCTGAAGGGGCAGGAGGCCGCGGCCGGGATGCTGCCGCGATTGATGGCGGCCGGTACCAAGAAGCACGACCGGCAGGCGCTGCGCGAGGAGATGGAGTCGCTCGGCGTGCGTATCTCAACAGGCGGCGGCGGGGGCGGCGGCGGGAAGGGTGGCAAGGGCGGCGGCGGCGCCCCCGGCGTGCCCGGCCAGCTCACGTTCTCCGTCGAGGCGAAGCGCGACACGCTCCCGAAGGCGATCGACCTGCTCGGCGAAATCCTCCGCGAGCCGGCGTTCCCGGCCGACGAGTTCGAGACGATGAAGCGCGCCGGCCGCGCCGCGCTGGCGGGCTCGGCCGGCGACCCGGCGACGCTCGCCAACAACAAGCTCGCCCGCGCCCTGTCGTCGTACCCGAAGGGCGACGTGCGCTACGTCCCCACGCTGGAGGAGAGTTTGGCCCGCGCCGACGCCCTGACGCTGGCGCAGGTGCGCACCCTGTACGAGACGCAGGTCGGCGCGAGCCAGGTCGAGCTGGCCGTGGTCGGCGACTTCGACCCGGACGCGGCCGTCGCCAAGGTGCGGGGCGTGCTGCGCGAGTGGGAGTCGAAGGTGCCGGTGCGGCGGATCGCCCGCGACGCGCCGGCGGCGCGGCCGGGGTCGAAGGAGGACATCCTGACGCCGGACCGGGCGAACGCGGTGTTCCTGGCGGCGGTGGCGTTCCCGGCGAAGGAGGGCGACGCCGACTACGCGGCGATGCGGCTCGGCAACTTCATCCTCGGCGGCGGCACGCTCTCGTCGCGGCTCGGCGACCGCATCCGCCAGAAGGAGGGGCTGTCGTACGGCGTCACGTCGGCGTTCACCGCGTCGGCGCGCGACCCGGTGGCGAGCCTGACGATCAACGCCATCACGAACCCGCAGAACATCGACAAGGTGGAGAAGGCCGCGGTCGAGGAACTGACCAAGTTCCTGACCGACGGCCCGACGTCGGAGGAGTTGGCTGGCGCGCAGCGGGCGTTCCTGGAGGCGGCGAAGGTGGGCCGGACCGGCGACGCAGCCATCGCCGGGCAGATCGCGTCGAACCTGAGTCTGGGACGGACGTTCGCCCACGTCGCCGAGGCCGAGAAGAAGATCGCCGAGCTGACGCCGCAGGCGATCACCGCGGCGTTCCGCCGGCACGTCGATCCGGCGCGGCTGGTCATCATCCGCGCCGGCGACTTCAAGAAGTGAGCGGCGGGTAACGGGGGAAAGGCGGTGGCGGAGCAGGCCGGCGCCCCGCTCGCCGGGGTCATCTCCCGGGGCGGGACTTATTGGCCGGACGATTTTTCCTGGTGCGAATCGCTCACGGCCTGCGCATGGTAGGGGCAAGCCCCTGACCCGCCCGCGGAGGCCCGACCGTGACCGACGAATCGCTCTTCGCCGCCGCCGTCGCCATCGGCAGTTCGTCCGAGCGGCGAGCGTACCTCGACCGCGCCTGCGCCGGCAACCCGGCGCTGCGCCAGGAGATCGACGAACTTCTCGCCGCGCACGCCGTCAGCAACCCCCTCGACCACCCGCCCGCCGACCTCGCCCGCACCGGCGCCTACGCCGCCGACGACGGCCCGCCGGCCGCGGCGGTCGGCGACCGCGTCGGGCCGTACCGGCTGATGGAGCAGATCGGCGAGGGCGGCATGGGCCTCGTGTTCGTCGCCGAGCAGACCGAGCCGGTCCGCCGCAAGGTGGCGCTGAAGGTCATCAAGCCGGGCATGGACACGCGCCAGGTCGTCGCCCGGTTCGAGGCCGAGCGGCAGGCGTTGGCGCTGATGGACCACCCGCACATCGCCCGCGTGCTCGACGCCGGGGCCACGCCCGAGGGCCGCCCGTACTTCGTGATGGAACTCGTCCGCGGCCTGCCGATCACCGACTACTGCGACCAGCAGAAGCTCCCCCCGCGCGAGCGCCTCGCCCTGTTCGTGCAGGTGTGCCAGGCGGTTCAGCACGCCCACCAGAAGGGCGTCATCCACCGCGACATCAAGCCGAGCAACGTGCTCGTGGCCCCGCACGACGGCGTGCCCGTGGTGAAGGTGATCGACTTCGGCGTGGCGAAGGCGGTGGGCCAGTCGCTGACCGACAAGACGATCTACACCCGGTTCGCCCAGATGATCGGGACGCCGCTGTACATGAGCCCCGAGCAGGCCGAGGTGAACCAGCTCGACGTGGACACCCGCGCCGACGTGTACGCCCTCGGCGTGCTGCTGTACGAACTGCTGACCGGCACCACGCCGTTCGACGGCGACCGGTTCCGCAAGGCGGCGTTCGACGAGATCCGCCGCATCCTCCGCGAGGAGGACCCGCCGAAGCCGAGCACCCGCCTCACCTCGCTGGGGGAGACGCTGACCGGCGTGTCGGCGCGCCGCGGCACCGACCCCGCGCGGCTGGCCGGGCTCGTCCGCGGGGAGCTGGACTGGATCGTGATGCGCTGCCTGGAGAAGGACCGCAACCGCCGCTACGACACCGCCGCGGGGCTGGCGAAGGACGTGCAGCGCTACCTCATCGGCGACGCCGTGGAAGCGTGCCCGCCGACGCTCGGCTACCGCGTCGGGAAGTTCCTTCAGAAGAACAAAGCGGCGGTGCGAGTGGGGAGCGCGTTCGTGTGCATGGGCCTCGGCGCCGTGGCGGCGGGCGCGTACCTCGCGGTGCAGGCGAAGCGGGCCGAAGCCGTTGCCGAGCGCCAGCGGCTCGTCGCGGAACAGCGGTCGCAGGAGGCCGAAGCCGAGCGGGCGGCGGCCGTGCTCGCCCGGAACCGGGCCGTGGCCGCCCTCCGCACCTCCACCGACGACGTCGTCGAGAAGCTGATCGGGTCGAAGGCCGCGCTCGGCGCGGCCGAGCGGGCGTACCTCGACGCCGCGCTCGCCCGCTGGCAGGAGTTCGCCGCGACGGAGGGGAACGGGGAACAGGCTCGGAGCATCCGGGCGGAGGGGTTCGTCCAGGTCGCGAAGCTGCGCTACCGCCTGGGCCAGCGGGCGGAGGCTGTCGAGGGGTACCGGGCGGCGCTCGCCGAGTACGCGACCCTGGTGGCCGACCACCCGGGCACCGGCGACTACCGGCACAAGATGGCCGACGTCCACCAGATGATCGCGTACCGCCTCTTCGCCACGGCCCGACCCGAGGCGGACCGCCACTGGGAAACGTGTCACGCCCTGCTGCGCGGGCTCACGGCCGAGTTCCCGTCCGCCCCGGAGTACTGGGAGAGCCTTGTCATGTGCATCGGGGGGATGCCCGACCCGGTGCGAGACGCCGCCGACCCGCAGTGGAGGTTCCGCGAGCAGGCTACGATCTACCGGCAACTGGCCGGCGCCAACCCCGGCGACCCGCGTCACCTGGTGTCCCTCAACCGCGCCCTCGGTGGTCTGGCCCACGCCCTCGCCGAGCGGCACGACGATGAGGGATCGATCGGGCTCCGGCGCGATCAGGTCGGAGTCCTCGAACGACTCGTGCGGCTCGACGGGAAGAACCCCGAGCACCGGCGGGAACTCGCCGGGGTCCACCGGGAACTCTGGTACGCCCTCCGGCGGACGGGGAACGCCCTCGAGGCGGAGCGGCACTACCAGGCCTCGCTCGCGGTCCGCGGCGCGCTGGCGGCCGAGTTCCGGGACGAGTTCGGGGACCGGGCCTCGTTGGACGACCTGCGGGCCTGGCACGACGGCCGGGTGCCGCCGCCCCGGTCGGTCGACGGGTACCTGAAGACGCTCGCGGCGGCCGAGGAGACCGCCCGGGCCTACCCGGGCATTCCCTTCCACCAACTCCGATCGGTTCAGAGTAACTTGTTCCTGGCGGAAGCCCTCCTAGACGGGGAGCGGTTTCACGACGCCCTCGAACAGTTCGAGCTCGCCGCGGCCCGGCACCAGGAGTTCGCCGCGGCCTACGCCTCGCCCACCTACGCCGAACTCCTTGGCGCCCGGATCGAGCGCGGCCTCGGCCGGGCGTACGCGGGGCTCCGCATCCGCCCGGCGGCCGAGGAACACCTGCGCAAGGCGCTGGACGTGTTCGAGCGGCGGGTGGCGGCGGGGACGGACGGGTTCGACAGGCTCGATCTGGGCCGCGCGTACGGCGCGTACACGCTCCTCCTGCGGAGTGTCAACGACCACGCGGCCGCCCTGCCGTGGCACGACAAGGAGGTCGCCGCCTTGACGGCGGTCTGGGACAAGGAGCCGAACCGGCCCGGGAAGCAGCAGCTCCGCGACGCCCTTTGGTACCGGGCCATGACCCTCCACACCCTCGGGCAGGACGACCGCGCGGTCCCCGAGTGGGACCGGGTGATCGACCTCACCCCGGCGGGCGAGAAGGCGCGCCCGCGGGCCAACCGGGCCCTCTCGCTCGCCGCTGCCGGGCGGGTGGACGAGGCCGTGGCCGAAGTCGCCGCCGTGCTTGCCGCCCCGGACCTCATCACCGCGAAGTTCACCGTCGCCGGAGTGTACGCGATCGCCAGCTCGAAGGTGCCGGACCGGCGGGAGGAGTACGCCGCCCGCGCGGTCGGCCTCCTGCGGGAGTGGGGCCGGGCGGGGTGGCACGACCTGAGAACGCTTCGGACGGACCCGGACTTGGCCCCGCTCCGCGGCCGCGCGGACTTCCGGGAGGTGCTCGGTGAGGTGGAGCGGACTGCCCCGCCGCCGCGGGAGGTGACGCGGTGACCGACGTGACACGGCTCCTCGAAGCGGCACACCGCGGCGACCGGCAGGCCGCCGCCGACCTGCTGCCGCTCGTGTACGACGAGCTCCGCAGGCTCGCCGCCGCGCGGCTGGCGCAGGAGAAGCCGGGGCAGACGCTCGACGCCACGGCGCTCGTCCACGAGGCGTACCTGCGGCTCGTCGGCGACCAGCGGTTCGACGGCCGCGGCCACTTCTTCGCCGCCGCGGCCGAGGCCATCCGCCGCATCCTGGTCGAGCAGGCCCGCCGCCGGCAGGCCGCGAAGCGCGGGGGCGACCGCGGCCGCGCCGCGCTCGACCCGGACGCCGTCCCCGCGCCGGTGCCCGACGACGAGCTGCTGGCGCTGCACGAGGCGCTGGACGCGCTCGCGGCGGCGCACCCGGAGAAGGCCGAGCTGGTGAAGCTCCGCTACTTCGCCGGCCTCACCGCCGACGAGGCGGCGGCCGCGCTTGGCCTCTCGCCGAGCACCGCCGACCGTCACTGGGCCTACGCCCGCGCCTGGCTCGGGCGGGCGCTCGGTGGTGGCCGGGCGTAGCGACCCGCCTCCTAGCTCACCGGCGCGCGGGGGGCCCCGGGAGCATCTCCTTGATCCGGACAAGGGCGCGGAGGTACCGGGGGGCGAACCTCCCGATCCCGCCGACGTGGCGGGGGAGCACCCGATCAAGGTGGTACACGAGGAATCGCCGGGCGACCCCGGCCACGGAGAGCTTCTGCTCGGTGATCATCCTCACAGCCTGGAGCTTGAAATCCGGCGTGTAGACCTTTTCGTGGGGAGCTCCGCCGCCGGCGAAGCCCTCGCCCGAGGTATAGCCGCACCCGCGCCCGGCCTACTCCCGATCGCTCAAGAACCCATCCCCTCGGCTCTCGTGGTCACCTGCGTGGGCGGCGGTTGCGGTGGCACGACGAACGTGTGGTGAAGCGACTCCTTCTGGAACCCGACCACCTCCGGGAAGCGCGCCCCGGGCAGCAGTTGAACGTCGAAAATCTCCTCGACGGCTGTCTGGAACTCCAGCAGCCCGACGACCCGCCCGGCGGCCAGGTCCACCGCCGCCACCCCGCACTTCAGCTCGGCCCGCCGGGCGGCCAGCGGCACCCCGTCCATGGCCGACGTCGGGCGGATCTTCGACAGCCCCAGGAACGCGTACCGGCCGGCGGCCGCCAGCCCGCGTGCGAACCCCGGGAGCCCGGCGACGACCTCCGTCGCGCCGCCCGCGGCGTCGATGAGCAGGACCCGGCCGGACCCCGACTCGAGTACCCACCGCCGGCCGTCGTGCCACCGCGGGGAGTGCGGCATCGACAGCCCGCTGGCGAGCACCTCGTCGCCCGCCACGTCGAGCAGGACGCCCCCCCCGGGGCTTGTCGGCGCGCCACCGGTCCGACGGCCTGACCCACGGTGTCTCGTTCCAGACCTGCACCCAGCCCCCGCGCGGTAGCAGCTGGGCGAGGCCAACCACCTGCCGTCTGGGCTCAACCCGGCTGGCGTGGTGGGCGGGGGAGGGCCGATGACCGTGCGCGGGCAGCCGGAGCGGTTAAGGCCGGCGGTCGGCGGTATGACATTGCCGGGTCAGTTTGACCTCGTCGTCGCCGTGCCGGTCGGCTGTTGTACGGCTGACGACCTCACGCCGTGTGCTCACCTCACAGCGGAAAGGCGAGTGGCAACGGTGGAGTTCGAGGGGGCGAAGGCGGACCTGGATGGAGTAGCGGGGCTGGAGGCGAGATACCCTGGATGAAGCCCGATCCTCACCGCGTGTCGAACAACGCCCGACCTCCCAGCAGTGCACGCCGCCGGGTGACGAGATCGGACGCCGTGCTTCACAGAACCGGTAGACCTTTCAGCTGGCATAATCCGTGAGCACACGCGGCGTCAACGACGCGCGCAGGGCGTTCAAGACGGCGAGGACGTCGATCACTTCCTGGGTCACCGCGCCGGCGACCGGGGGTAGGTAACCCGCCGCCGCGACGACCATCCCGATCAGACTCAGTGCCATCCCGCCGATAGCCGTTTGCAGGGCGATCGCGCGCATCCGCTTGCCGATGTGAAGCAACTCGTCCACCCGCTCGAGGGAACTCTCCAGAATGACCGCGCCGGCGGCTTCGGCGGTCACGTCGCTCCCCTGGCCGAAGGCGATGCCGACCGTCGCGGCCGTCAGTGCCGGCGAGTCGTTGATCCCGTCGCCCATGAACACGGTGCCCGCCTTCCGGCTCTCCTCGCGCACGAGTGCCAGCTTCTGTTCGGGGCTTTGCCCCGCGTGGACTTCAGTGATCCCGACTTTCTCGGCCAGGTACCGGACCTCCGACTCGCGGTCGCCGGACACCAGCATGACGCGCTCGAACCCGTGGTGCGGCTTCAGGTGGCCGATGAACGCCTTCCCTTCGGCCCGCGGCTCGTCGCGGTAGCGGAACGTCGCCGCGTACCGCCCGTCGATCAGTGCGACGCACTCCAGCCCGCCCGCGAGCGGCGGGAGCAGCCCCGCGGACGCGGGCAGCTGCGCGACTAACTTCTTGCGACTGGTCACCTGCACGGCGCGTCCGCCGATGGTGCCGCGCAGCCCTTCCCCGGGGCGCTCACTCACCTCCGCGGCGGCCGCGGGCGCGAGACCGGCGTCGTCCGCCGCGGCGACCGTCGCGGCGGCCAGCGGGTGCCGCGAGTACCGCTCCAGGCTGGCGACCGCGCCCAGCACGTCCTCCTTGGTGAAGCCCTCGCCCGGGAGGACGTCGGTGAGTTCCGGGCGCCCGTAGGTGAGTGTCCCGGTCTTGTCGAAGATCGCGGTGCGGCACGTGTCGATCTTCTCGAGCACGGCCGGGTCCTTGATGATGATGCCGCGCCGGGCCGCGAGCGACACGGACCCGATGATCGCCACCGGGATGCCGATCAGGAGCGGGCACGGGGTGGCGACCACCAGCACGGCCAGGAACCGCAGGGCGTCGCCGCTCGCCGCCCAGGCGACCAGCGCGACGGCCACCGCGACCGGCGTGTACACCGCGCCGAGCTGGTCGCCGAGGCGCCGCAGCGCGGGCCGCCGCTGCTCCGACTCGCGCATCACCTGCATGATCTTCGCGTACCGCGAGTCGACCGCCGTCTTCTCCGCGCGAATCGTCAGCGCGCCCTCGCCGTTGATGGCACCGGACAGGACCCCCGAGCCCACGACCTTGGACAGGACGTACGGTTCCCCGGTGAGGTACGATTCGTCCATCGTGGTGTGCCCCTCCACCACGACCGCGTCGACCGGGCACGTCTCGTGCGGGAACACGACGAGCAGGTCGCCGACCACGACCTCGGCCAGCGCGATCTCGGCGACCTGCCCGTCCCGCTTGCGGTGCGCCCGCGACGGCATCCGCCGGGCGAGGGCCAGCAGGGCGGACGACGCCCGGCGCACGGCGTAGGCCTCGAGCGCCTGCCCCCCCGACAGCATGAGCACGACGAGCGTGCCCGCGAGGTATTCGCCGAGAACGGCGGCCGTGACGATGGAGATGCCCGCGAGCAGGTCCGACCCGAAGTCCAGCCGCACCAGTCGGAGCACCAGCCCGGCGACGAGGGGAATGCCGCCGACGGTCAGGGCGGCGAGCAGCGGAACCGCCGGCGTGGGAAACCCGAGCAGCGTTCCCCCAGTGTCGAGGGCGAAGCGCAGTACCAGGTGAGTCGCGATGGCCGCGAGGGCGACCCCGGCGATGACCGGCTCCTTGGAGAGCCACCGGTAGCCGTCGGGCGCGGGGCCGTTCATGGTGCCTTTCGAATTCGTCGAACGGGCCGACCGCACCCGTGCAGCCACGGGTGCGGTCGTGATCGGGCTTGACCGTGGGTCCTCCGATCACGTTGCACGTTCCGCGCCCGGAGAAGGCGGCTGCGGCACGCCCGGCCGCGCCCGTCAGATCGAGTTCAGCCCACGGAACAACTCCTTGGCAGCGTCAAGCAGGCTGCCGTTGCCATTGTAGAGCAGCCCGCGTCGGGCCAGGTTGTTCACCGCCAAGATGAGCTGGTACACGTTCCGCGTCGAGCCGTTCGCCACCCCGACCGCGGCGCCGCACCCGCGGACGTTGTACGACCGCGCGCCGAGCACCGCGGCCGACGCCTGGAAGCCGGCGGCCGCGCCCTGGGTGCCGCCGAGTGACGCAGCCGTCGCGTACACGTTCAGGGCGGTGGCGAGCACCCCGGGTGGCCGCGCCGTCGCCGACCGCGAGCCCGAGTCGCTGGAACAGCGCGGCAACGTCCGCGTTCGTCTTCCCGGTCAGGTCGTTTGCCGCGGAGTAGGCCGCCACGGAGACGAGCGCGTTCACGACCGTCGCCACGGCTCGCGTGACCAGGGCGCCGGCGTCCGCAGTCACGTTGAAGCCGGTGGCCTCGGTGCCGTGCGGGGCCGGGATCACGGTCGGCGCGGCGCCACCGGCGGTGGCACACCTGTGTCATCGCCGCACACCCCACACACGGCTCCGACCCCGGCCGCCGGCATCGGGGGGCGGTGATCGACGGAGTGACGGCTGCGAAGCCACAGGAATGCAGGGGAAACGACGACCAAATATATCGGTTTCTCGCGATGTGTCGGAATTCTTTCGCGCCGGCACGACCGCTGCGTTTGCTCACCACCGATTGCTTACCCGGCCTCCCGCGATTGCCCAACCCGCCGACCCGGTCGGTGGCCCGGGGTCGCCCATTCTCCTGAGGACGCAACGATGTCGAACAACCTGCGTGCGTTTCGCACCCGAACCGCCCGTCGGTCGGCCGCGAGTCTGGCCCTGACCCAGCTCGAAGACCGCTCGACGCCCGCTGCCCTGCCGCTCGCGCCGCAGTTCACCGTCGCCGGGGTCACCGGGTCGGAGGCCGGCCCGCCCGTCGTCGCCGTGGTCAACCCGGCCGGCGACTTCGTCGCGGCGTGGGAAAGTCTTGAAACCGACGGCAGCGGCGTCGGGGTGTACACCCAGGCGTTCCTGGCGGACGGGACGCCGGTCGGCACGCCGTCCCTGGCGAACCAGACGACCGCCGGGAACCAGTCCCGCCCGACGATCGCGACGGACGGGAGTGGGCACGTCGTGCTCGCCTGGCAGAGCGAGTCGGCCGGCGGCGGGGCGTACGACGTGTACTACCGGACCGCGGCCCTCGACACCGGCGGGGCGACACCGGTCTTCACGCTGTCGTCCACCGAGCTGCCGGCGAACCTGACCACCGCCGGCAGCCAGACCAACCCGGCGGCGGCGATGGACGCGAACGGCGTCATGAGCCTCGTCTGGCAAACCGACCAGAACCTCGCGACCACCGGCCTCGACATCTACGGCCGGTACGGCACGTACGCGGCCGGCCTGCTCGGTACGGTGGACAGCGAGATCTCGATCGCCACCGGCGACCAGCGGAACCCGACGTCGGCGATGGCCGCGACGGGCGTTCCGGCGGCCGGCGACGGGCGAGCCGTCGTCGCCTGGACCGGCCCGGGGCCGATCAGCTCCGAGGGTGAGGCGACGAACGTCGTCGTCGGGACCGTCTTCGCGTACAACGCCGCGCTGACCTTGGTCGGCCCGACCGACGCCGCCCACACCGAGTACCAGCTCACGGCGGCGGCCCAGCACGACCAGGTGAACGCGGCGGTCGCCATGACCCCGGACGGGCGGTTCGTCCTCGTCTGGCAGGCCGAGGGGCAGCAGGGGAGCGGGTCGGACGTGTTCTCCCGCCGGTTCGACGCGAACGGCGACGGGCTGGACGCCACGAACGTCCTGGTCAACACCGTCACCTCGCAGCCGCAGCGGGGGCCGGCGGTCGGGATCGACGCCGGCGGGAACTACTTCGTCACCTGGCAGAGCCAGGGGGCGGACAGCAAGAGTTGGGGGATCGTCGGCCGGGCGTTCCTGGCGGACGGGACCGAGCTCCGGGCCGACTTCATCGTCAACGTGAACGAGCAGGGGCCGCAGACCAGCCCGGCCGTCGCGGTCGGCCCGAACGGGAACGCGGTCGCGGTGTGGGCCGGGCCGTTCGTCCCGAGCCACGGCGGGACGGAAGGCGAGGAGGGCGTCGAGGGCGAGGGCGGCCACCAGCCGTCGCTGTTCGCCCGCCGGTTCGGCGCGACCGGCTCGACCGACGTGGCCCCGGGAATCGGTGCGGTCAACGTGAACGGGCTGGAGTTCCAGTTGGCCGTGGTCGGGGCCGGCGAGGACGTACCGGCCGCCGCCGCGATCCTGTCAGACGGCACCTACGTCGTCGTGTGGCAGGCGTTCGAGGAGGCCGACGACGCGAGCGGGTTCGGAGTCTACGGCCAGCGGGTCGCCGCCGACGGCACCCTGATCGGGGCGAAGTTTCTGGTCAACACCACGACGCTCGGCTACCAGAGCCACCCGGCCGTCGCGGCCTTGCCGGGCAACGGCTTCGTGGTGGTGTGGCAGACCGAGACGCGGACCGCGAACGGCTACGACGTCGTCGGCCGGGTCTTCACCCAGGACGGGGCCGGCGCCCTCGTTCCGGGGGCCGAGTTCGTGGTGAATGAGGCCACCCTGACCGGACATCAGACCGCCCCGGCGGTCGCCTCGGACGCGGCCGGCAACTTCGTCGTGGTCTGGCAGTCGGACGCCCAGGACGCGACCGAGGACTTGACCGAGATCTACGGCCGCCGGTTCGCGACGAGCGGCACCACCGCGACCCCGCTCGCGGCGGAGTTCCGGGTGAACACCGAGACGGCCACGACCCAGTACTCGCCGCAGGTGGCGATGAACGCGGCCGGCCAGTTCGCCGTCGCGTGGGTGAGCGACCACAACGTCGTCAACGACCCGACGGACACCGAGAAGAGCGTCTTCGTCCGCTGGTACGGGGCCGACGGGGTGGCCCCGAACCCCGAATTCCTGGCGAACGTGTACACCAAGGACGCGCAGGAGCACCCGGCCATCGGGATCGACGCGGCCGGCGACCTCGTGGTTGCCTGGCAGAGCATCAACCAGGCGACCGGCACGGGCGTGTCGTGGGACGTGTTCGCCCGCCAGTTCCGCCCGGACGGCACCTCCCCGCAGGCCCAGGAGTTCCAGGTCAACGAGACGGTCGCCGCCCCGCAGCGGTTCCCGGCGGTCGGCGTGGACGGGGCCGGCCGGTTCGCGATCGCCTGGCAGACGATCAACCAGGACGGGTCGAGCTGGGCGGTGTTCCAGCGGCAGTACCGGGCGGACGGCACCCCGGAGACCGGCGAGCAGGTCGTCAACACGGTGACCAGCGGGCCGCAGATCGAGCCGGTGTACGCCCGCGGGGTGCTCGGGAACTACGACCTGTTCTGGTCCGGGACGATGGCCGAACACGTGGACGGGATCGGCGGCCGGGCGTTCGGGATCAACGCCGTCCCGACGGCGCCGAACATGACCGGGCCGGGCGGCCCGGTCGACGGGAACGAGCGGGCCCCGCTCGTCCTGCCGGTCACGATCGCCGCCGCCGACCTCGACGTGTTCGAGACCCTCTCGGTCGTGATCACCGGCGTGCCGGACTACGCCACCCTGTCGGCCGGGGTGAAGCAACCGGACGGGTCGTGGGTCCTCGCGCCGGGCGACCTGGCGGGGCTCACCGTCCAGTTCTCCCACGAGGGGACCGCGACGCTGACCATCACCGGCGTCGCGACGGAGGACAAGACCGGCCGGGAGGCGACCACGGTTCTGACCGTGCCCATGACCGCCGCGAACGTCGACTCGTTCGCGGTCGATGCCGGGTCGGTGGCCGGGATCGAGCGGAAGCTGCTCCCACTCCCGATCGGGATCGTCGAATCGACTCCGGGGATCTACGAGGTCCTGTCCGTGGTCGTCGCGGGCCTCCCCGCCGACGCCACGCTCTCCGGCGGGATCCGGCGGACCGACGGGAGCTGGGAACTGACCGCGGCGCAGCTTCCGGGGCTGACGGTCCGGGCGGCGCGCGAGGGCGCGGCCACCCTCGGAATCACCATCACCGCCCGCGACCGCGACTCCGACCGGCTCGAGATCCGGACCCGGCTGGTGACCTTCACCGCCGCCAACGTGGACGTCTACGCGGTGGGTGGCGGGGGGAGCGGCCTCGTCCGGCAGTACGGGCTGGACGGGGCGTTGATCCGCGAGATCGACGCCTTCCCCGGGTTCACCGGCGGCGTCCACGTGGCGACGGGTGACCTGACCGGCGACGGGGTGCCGGACCTGATCGTCGGGGCCGGCCCGGGCGGCGGGCCGCACGTCAAGGCGTACGACGGGGCGACCGGGGCCCAGGTCCGCAGCTTCTTCGCCTACGACCCGACGTTCCGCGGCGGGGTGATCGTGGCCGCGGGGGACCTGGACGGCGACGGCGTCGCGGAGATCGTGACCTCCCCGACCGAGGGCGGCGGCCCGCACATCCGGGCGTTCGACGGGGTCACCGGGGCCGAGGTGCGGTCGTTCTTCGCCTACGACTCGAGCCTCCGGAACGGGGCGAGCGTGGCGGTCGGGGACGTGACCGGGGACGGGAAGGCGGACATCATCACCGCCCCGCTGGCCGGCGGCGGGCCGCACGTCAAGGTGTTCGACGGGATCACCCAGGCGGTGGTTCAGTCGTTCCAGGCGTTCGAGGAGTCGTTCCGGGGCGGGGTCTACCTGGCCGTCGGGAACGTGGTCGGGGACGGGCGGATGGACATCATCGCCGGCCCCGGCGACGGCGGCGGGAGCCGGGCCCGAGTGTTCGACGGGCACGACCTGTCGTCGGTCACCGACGTGTTCGCGTTCGGTGACGCGTCCCGGGCCGGCGTGCGGGTCGGGGCGATCGACCGGGACGGGGACGGCCGGAGCGAATTGCTGCTCGGGGCCGGCCCGGGCGACGGGCCGGTGGTCAAGATCCTGGAGCCGATCTCCCTCGACGTGCTCGACACCTTCCTGGCGTTCGACCCGGCCGACCGGAGCGGCGTCTGGGTCGGGTAGTATCCGGTCGTCACCCGCACCCCGCCGAGCCGACGACGGCGGCGGGGTGCGGAGCCATTCGGGTCGGCGGTGCACCGATGACCCGTGACCAGGCGCGGGCCGAGATCTTCGAGCACCTGGAGGCGTTCTACAGCCGCGTCCGCTTAACTCCGTGTCCACTTTTCGTGGGGAAGGCCCGACTGCCTTCGCGTTGCTGGCAACACCCCGTGGACACCTGTGGTCGGCTCTACGACATGAACCGGCAAGCGAGGCGGTGGCCTCCGGACCCGGGCTCGGAGCGAACCACGGCCGCGAGCAGCGCGTTGCCGGCCACCCCCTCGATGCTCCGGAACTCGAGGTACACCTGCCGCCACGTGGCGGCCGCACGGGTCAGGATTCGCACGCCCCCCGCGGACACGTCCTCGCTCACCCCGTCCTCCGCCGCCCCGATCGACCCGTCGGCGCCGACCGGGTGGAGGCGGACGGGGAGCCCCACGGCGTACCGCGGGTGAGCCCGGCGGTCGCGCAGGGTCTCGACCGCCCCGCGGACCGCGGCCAGCACCCCGGGTAGGGCCGCCAGGTACGTTCGCTGGTCGGCCGCGGTCAGCTCGCCGGCCAGCCCCGCGGTGGCGACCGTCTCGGGGCCCGGCGCGGCCCGCTGGACCAGCACCCACAACTCGCCCGCGGCCGCGCCGGAGGAGCCCCGCCCGCTCGGCCCGAGCGGCCGGCGCAGGACCGCCCCCGACTCCCACTCCTCCACGGTCATGCCGAACTGTCGGGCCACGCCGGCCAACTTCGACGGGAGCACCGCCGCCGACGTCGTACACAGGAACCGGCACGACCGCGTCCCGTCCGCCGCCGGCTCGCCCGCGCCGCTCTCGTACCGGGCAGCCGCAACGACCGCCTCGATAAACTCGGCCGCCGACAGGTCGCCGGCGCGGCCCGGCCGCGGCCGCAGCCGCGGGACGAAGGCCACGACCGGCAGGTCGGCCGGCGCCGCGGCCGGCGCGCGGGGGGCGACCCGTGTCTCGGCCGGCGCCGGGGTCACCACAGTGCTGACGGGCGCGGTGCGCGTCTCGGCGCCGAGTTGCAGGTCGGCTACGGTCGTCGGGAACGACAGGACGCCCGACCCCGGGTTCCCACCCCCCGCCGTCGCCACCGCCCGGACGAAGTCGGAGCAACTCGGGAACCGGTCGGCCGGCTCCTTCGCGAGTGCCCGGCCGACCGCCGCCCGGTCGGTCGCCGGGAGCGCCGTCAGGTCCGGCGCACTGCTCACGTGCTGGAGCATCAACTGCTGGGCGGTCCGCCCGGGGTAGGGGAACGCCCCCGTGAGTAGCTCGTAGTAGACGAGCGCGAGGCTGTACTGGTCGGACCGCGCGTCGGCGCTGCCCCGGAGGACCTCGGGGGCGGCGTACTTCGGAGTCAGCCCGGCCTCGGTCGGGCCGGCACCCAGCGCCCGGACGAGGCCGTAGTCGCCGACCTTGACGTGCCCGTCGATGAGGAACAGGTTGGCCGGCTTCACGTCGAGGTGCTGGAGCCCGTACCGGGCCGCGATCACGTCGAGGGCTTCGGCGGCGTCCGCGAGGTAGCGCAGCAGTTCGTCCCGCGGGATGCCGCACCGGCCCCGGCGGCGGCACTCGTCGAACCGGTCCTGGAGCTGGGCGTCGGCCAGCTCCATCACCATGACGAGGTCGCCGCCGATGAGCTCGACCCGCTCCAGCGACAGGAGGAAGGCGTGGCGGAGCGCCCGGACGCGCTCGAACGCGGCCGCCTCCTGACGGAGTTGGTCGCCGCCGCCGGGGACGAACTTGACGGCCTTGTGGAGCCCCCCGGGGGCGACGCACTTCCACACCTCCCCGAACCCGCCCCGGCCGAGCGGCTCGACGAGGACGTACCCGGGGACCGGCTCGTCGCCGGCCTGGCGGTTGGCGGACACGGACGGGTCGATGGCTGGCACGGCCGCTCGGTTACTTCGGGAGGACGAACACGACGCCGCGACCGGGGGAGGAGGGAGGGTCGGTGGATGCCGGCATGGGAACCTCGGGCGGCGCGGGCGCCCTGGAAGCCTAGCTCACCGCGGCCGGCCGCGGGCGGTTCCGGCGGGCATTACGTCCCGCCCTGAGCGAGTTTAAGAGCCCGGAAGAATTCGCCGCCTCCGGCGGCGTGACTGCGCACCACACCAGCAGCGTGCCGTCGCCGGACGCCGACATCAGCCGCGACCCGTCTGCGGCAAAGGCCAGCCCGTGAACCACCTCCGTGGGGCCGCGGTTCCGCCCGCCGGGCCGGGTGGCCGACCTAGAATGACGCTTCGCCGTTATCGTCCGCGGAAGGAATGCCGATGCCGCCCGCCCCGCCGTCCCCGGCTGCGTTCTTCGACCTCGCCAACGCCTACCAGCGGACCGAGGCGCTGAAGGCGGCGGTGGAACTCGACCTGTTCACCCACGTCGCCGCCGGCCGCACCGCGACCGCCGACCTCGCCGCGGCGACCGGCGCGTCCCCGCGCGGCGTCCGCATCCTGGCCGACTACCTGACCGTCGTCGGGCTTCTGCACAAGTCGGCCGACCGCTACGCCCTCACCCCCGACGCCGACGCCTTCCTGAACCGCGCCTCCCCCGCCTACCTCGGCGGGGCGCTCGAGTTCCTCCTCACGCCCCAGCTGCGCGAGTGCTTCCAGTCCCTCACGGCGGCCGTCCGCAAGGGCGGGACGGCGACCTCCGCCGAGGGGACGGTGTCGCACGACAACCCGGTGTGGGTGGCGTTCGCCCGGGCGATGGCCCCGATGATGAGCCTCCCGGCGCGGATCCTCGCCGACCTGGTCGGCGACGGCGAAGAGACCCGGCTGCGCGTGCTCGACGTGGCCGCCGGGCACGGGCTGTTCGGGATCGCCGTCGCCCGCCGCTGCCCGGCCGCCCGCGTCACGGCGCTGGACTGGCCGAACGTGCTGGTGGTGGCGGCCGAGAACGCCGCGCGGGAGGGCGTGGCCGACCGGGTGGCGTTGCTCCCGGGGAGCGCGTTCGAGTTGGACTGGGGCGGGCCGTACGACGTGGTCCTGCTGACGAACTTCCTCCACCACTTCGACCTGCCGACGTGCGAGCGGCTGGCGGCAAAGGCCCACGCGGCCCTCGCCCCGGGCGGCCGGGCCGTTACGCTGGAGTTCGTCCCGGAGCCGGACCGGGTGACGCCGCCGGCGACGGCCGCGTTCGCCCTGACGATGCTCGCCACGACCGCGGCCGGCGACGCGTACACGTTCGCCGAGTACGAGCGGGTGTTCGCCGCGGCCGGGTTCGTGCGGAGCGTGTTCCAGCCCCTCCCGCCGACCACCCAGCAGGCGGTCGTGTCCTACCGGGATTGAACCCCGGTTCGTCTGCCCGACTCGACCCGCCCACGTGGCGGCCCGGGTCGGGCGTCAGGTCGGCAGCGTAGCGCGCGTCGTCGCCCGAGCGGCAGACCGTCAACGCCCGGGCCGCTCGCGTCGTGACCTCCGTGACAGCGCCAAAAAGACGTTGAGACCGATTCGGGCTACCTTAACCGCACTCGCGATCGGTTCCGAATCCCGACACCGCAACCATGTCTCCATCACCGGAGTCCGCCGTTTCGGGGCTGGCTGCCGCACGGGCCGGAGACACGGCCGCCCTCGGCCGACTCCTGGAATCGTACCGGAGCTATCTTCTCCTCCTCGCCAGAATCCAAATCGGCCGACGACTCCAGAGCAAAGCCGACCCGGCCGACGTCGTGCAGGACACCTTCCTCGACGCCCACCGGCAATTCCCGGCGTTCCGGGGGGAGACGGCCGACGCACTCGCCGCCTGGCTCCGTCGCGTCCTTGCCGGCCAGCTCGCCCACCTGGTTCGCCGGTACTTCGGGACGGAGGCCCGGGACGTCCGGCTGGAACAATCCATCGAGCAGGAGCTGGACTCGTCCTCGCAGTCGATCGCCCGCGGGCTGTCGCACCCGGGCACGTCGCCGAGCGAGTCCGCCGCCCGACGGGAAGATCTGGCCCGGCTCGGCGACGCCCTCGAGCGGCTTACCCCGGACTACCGCGACGTGATCCTCCTTCGCCAGCTCGAAGGGCTGCCGTTCGCCGAGGTGGCCCGGCGGATGGGGCGGACCGAGGACGCCGTCCAGAAACTCTGGGTCCGCGGGCTGGTCGCCCTCCGACGCGCCCTCGACGGCAGCCCCTGACCGGTGGCGGATTCCGCCGGCCGGCGGAACTACTGGTGGTGTCACGGCTCGACGCCTGGTGCCCGATGCCCGACCCGACCCCCGACCCCGAATCGGCCGCGGCCGCCGTCGTGGCCGCGTTCCAGGCCGAGTACGACGCCGGCCGGCGGCCGGACCGGGCCGCGTACCTCGCCCGCCACCCGCACCTCGCGGGCGTGCTCGACGACTGCCTGCGGGCGGTCGAGTTCGTCCACGGGGCGGTCCACGGCCCGCCCCCGGCCGCGGTCGGCTCCGGGGCCGTGCTCGGCGACTTCCGGCTCGGGCGGGAACTCGGCCGGGGCGGGATGGGGGTGGTGTTCGAGGCCGAGCAGGTGTCGCTCGGCCGGCGGGTGGCGGTGAAGGTGCTCCTGGCGGCGACCGGGCTCGACGACCGGGCGCGGCGGCGGTTCCGGCACGAGGCGATGGCGGCCGCCGCCCTCCACCACCCGCACATCGTTCCGGTGTACGCGGTCGGGGAGGCGGCCGGCGTCCCATTCCTGGCGATGCATCTGGTGGACGGCCGCTCGCTCGCCGACGTGGTCGCCGGGCTGCGGGCCGGGGCCGCCACCCCGGCCGCCACCACCGCCCCGCCGGCCGCCGACACGGCCCCGCCCGCCACCCCGGCGCCGGGCCGCCCGTTCGCCGCCCCGGCCGGCACCCCCGCGTACTACCGCGAGGTCGCCCGACTGGTCGCCCAGGCGGCCGACGCCCTCCACCACGCCCACGAGTGCGGCATCGTCCACCGCGACGTGAAGCCCGGGAACCTGCTCCTCGACGCCGCCGGCGGCGTGTGGGTGGCCGACTTCGGGCTCGCCAAGCTCCCGGGCAGTGACCTGACCGGCACCGCCGACCTGATGGGCACCGTCCGGTACATGAGCCCCGAACAGGCGGGCGGGCGGGCGGTCGCACTCGACGCCCGCGCGGACGTGTACTCGCTCGGGGTCACGCTGTACGAGCTCCTCACCCTGGAGCCGGCGTTCGCGGCCGACGACCGCCGGGCGCTGCTGCGGAAGGTGCTGGAGGAGGAGCCGCCGCCGCCGCGGACGCGGGCCGCCGGGCTCCCGCCCGAACTGGAGACGATCACCCTCACGGCGATGGCGAAGGAGCCGGCCGAGCGGTACCAGACGGCCGCGGCGTTCGCCGCCGACCTGCGGCTGTTCCTGGCCGACCGGCCGATCACCGCCCGCCCCCCGACCCCGCTCGACCGCGGGCGTAAGTGGGTGCGGCGGAACCGGCCGCTCGTGGTGACGACGACCGCGGCGGCCGTGCTCGGGCTGGCCGCGACGGTCGGGGTGCTGCTGGCGAGCAACGCGGCGATCGAGGCCCGGCGGGGCGAGACCGAGGCGGCGCTCGGCCGGGAGACCGCGGCGTTGGGGAAGGAGACCGACGCCCGCCGCGCCGCCGACGCCGCCCTCGCCGCCGAACAGGCCGCACGGACGGCCGCCCAGCGGACCGTCACGTTGCACACCGTCGCGCACGCCTTCCGGGAGTGGCAGGTGGGGAACCTCGGCCGGGCCGCCGCGCTCCTGGCCGACTGCCCGCCCGAACACCGCCGCTGGGATTGGTATCACCTCGACCACCTCGCCCGGGCGGACGACGGCCGGGTCCCGGGGCTCAGCGGGTTCGAGGTCCGCGGGTTCGGGTTCGACCCCGCCGGCCGGCTCGTCGTCGCCGACACCCGCGGGCTGTCCCGCTTCACGGACTCCGACCCCGCCGTCGTGCCGGTGCGGGTGCCGGCGAACCGGGCCGAGATCGGCCCCGGTGGCACGGTCGCCTTCTACCAGTTGCATGCGCAGCCGGGCAAGGGCCGCGACGGGTTCACCCTGCACGACGTGGACACCCTGGCCGAGAGGGTCCGGTTCGCCGGCCACACCGGCGGGACCGAGGCGGTCGCGTTCGACCCGTCCGGCCGGTGGGTCGTGTCCGGGGGGCGGGACAAGGCGGTCCGGCTGTGGGACGCGGCCACCGCCGCTCCGACGGCGACGATGACCGGGCACGCGAAGATGGTAAGCCAGGTGGCGTTCCACCCGACCCGGCCGGTCGTCGCCTCGGTCGCCGCGGACGGCACGCTCCGGCTGTGGGCGGCGGACACCGGCAAGAGCCTCCGCGTGATCCGGGACGACGGCTTCCGCGTGGCCGGCGGGGAGGTGTCGGTCCACCAGCTCCGCGGCCTCGCCTTCCGCCCGGACGGCCGGCTCGTTGCCGCCGGTCTGGCCGACGGCACGGTCAAGTTCTGGGACACCGACACCGGGGAACTCCGGCTTCAAGTCGCCGCCCACCCCGGCCCGGTGACGGCCGTCGCGTTCAGCCCGGACGGGCGGTGGGTGGCGACGACCGGGATTCACGACAAGGTGATCCGGGTGTGGGACGCGGACTCGGGGCGGCCGGTCCGCGCGCTCCGCGGGCACGACCGGGTGCCGGAGGTCGTCGCCTTCGACCCGACCGGGCGGGCGCTCGTCTCGGCCAGCACCGACACGCCCAGCGCCGTCCGGGCGTGGGACTTGACCACCGCCCCGGAGGCCCGGCCCGTCGGCCGCCAGACGGTGATGGCGGCGAGCCCGACCGGGCTCCCGCCGAACGCCGCCGCCCGGTTCGACCCCACCGGCGACCGGCTGCTCGTGACGGCCGGGACCGGACTGAGCCTGTGGAACCCGGCGACCGGCGAGCGGCTCGGGGCCGGGGCCGCCAGGCCGGAGCCGACGAAGTCGATCGGCCGGTACGTCCTCGGGGCCGGTTTCGCGCCGGACGGCGGGGAGGTGGTGCTCGTGACTCCGACCGGCGGGTGCCGGTGGGCGGCGAGCGACCGCAACCCACGGGAGGCGTTCCCGTTCGTGTCCGTCCAGGGTCGGGGTGCCGCCGGCGTACCCGCCCCGACAATCCCCGACCCGCGGCAGACCTTCAGCGCCCCGTTCACCGGGCAGGCGTCGTTCGCTCGCGACGGCTCCCGTTTCGCCGCCATCGACTGGACCGGCACCGCCCGGCTATACGACGCGGCCGGCACCGCGCTCGCCGAGTTCAAGAGCCCCACCGCGCTGACCCAGTTCGTGACCCTCGCCCCGGGCGGCACCTGGGTGGCGACGGCGGACGTGAAGAAGGTGGTCGGGGTGTGGGACGCGGCCGGCGGCAAGCGGTGGGAGCGGGCGTTCCCGACCCAGGTGATCGTGGCCGCGATCGACCCGGCCGGCGGGCGGCTCGCCGTGAGCACGACCGACGGCGTGGTCGGGCTGTACGACGCCGCCGATGGCCGCCCGCTGCGGGCGCTCCAGGGGGCGGGGCAGTGGGTGCGGAGTCTGGCGTTCAGCCCGGACGGCGAGCGGGTGGTCGGCGGGCTCGGGGACGAGGACGCCCGGGCCGTCGGGCTGCGGGTGTGGGACGCCGACACCGGGCTCGAACTGTTCACCGTCCCGCTCCCGGCGGCGGCCGTCGGGCTCGACTTCCACCCGTCCGGCCGGTCGCTGGCGGTGGTGTCGCGGACCGGCCGGGTGTGGGTGCTCGACGGCGGGCCGCCCGCCCCCGCGGTCGCGGCCGAGGCCCGGCGGCGGCGGCTCGAGTTCTGGCACGACCTGCACGCCACCGAGGCCCAGGCCGAGGGCCGGCTCGGGGCCGCGCTGTGGCACGTCGGGAAGATGCTGGCCGAGAACCCCGGCGACGTCGAGCTCCAGGCCCGCCGCGGCGACCTGATCGCCAAGACCGGCCGGCTCGACGACCTCACCCCCGCCGAGGCGGCGGCGCTGGCCGGGCGGGCGAAGGCGGACGACTTCGCGGTCGCGTTCCCCCTCGCCGCCCGGCTCCTCCGCGACGGCGACCGCGCCTCGTACCGCCGGCTCTGCGACCGCGTCACCGCCCCGGTCGGCGGGCGGGTGCTCGGCCCGCTCACGGCGGCCCACGTCTACCGGCGGTCGCTCGCCTGCCGGCTCGCACTGATGGCCCCCGGCGGGTGCGACCCGGCGGCCATGACGAAGCTCGTCGAAACCGCCATCCCGGCCGAGCTGAACCCGTTCGCCCAATTCTGGCTGCGGGGCATGGCCCGCTACCGGGCGGGCGACGACGCCGGGGCGGTCCGCGACCTGACCGAGGCCGCGCGGCACGACCCGACCGCCCCGTCGCACGCCGTCGCCGACCTGTTCCTGGCGATGGCCCACCACCGGCTCGGGGACGCGGCGACGGCCCGCCGGTGCCTCGCCCGGGCGGACGAGCGGCACCGGGCGACCGGCGCGAACCGCCCGCCGGACGACCCGGTGACGATCGTATTCGCTACCGTCCGTCGGGAGGCGGCGGAGGTGCTCGGCGTGCCGTGACGGCGCACAAACCTCGGCCTGAGTAACGGTCGCGGGTGCAACCGCTGACTAGCTCGGCGGTTCGGGCGGATCCGCGGGCGGCTCTCATTGGTTCTTGGGACGGAGACACCCCGTCCCAAGAAGCATTAACTCTCCAATAAGAAATACTGTTGGACCGACGGCCCGGGACCGCGACAGCTTCCCGCCCGCGGCAGCGGGCGCCGGCTGGACCGGTTCTGCGGAATAATCGGATTCCGCGGCGGATTTCGCCCACCGCCGGAACATCACCTTTCGGACGCCGCCCCGGACTCGCACCGGCCGCCCCGTCTACCCCCCCTCACGTTCCACGGAGCCCACCGTGACCGCACCGCGCCGCGCACTCGCTCTCACCCAGTTGGAAGACCGCACCACCCCCGCCACGCTCGGCGCGTTCAGCGTCGTGCCCCAACTCGGTTCGCTCGTCTACGAGGCGAGCGGGACCGGGTTCGTTGGCACCACCGTCGCCGCCGACGGGTTCGAGTCCGGCGACCTCGGGCCGGCGTGGTCCACCTACTCGTCCGACGCCCAGGGCCGCGTCCGGGTGACCGGCTCGTCCGGCACCGCGGCCGGGGCGTTCGCCCTGGTCATGGACCGCACCCCTTCCGGGGCGAACACCCTGAACGAGGCCGTCTGGCACGTCGAGACGCCCGGGGTGGCGAGCCCGTTACTCCGCTTCTCGCACGCCCAGTTCAACGACGAGTTCACGTCCATCGGGACGACGCCGTTCACCGGCCACCGGAACGCGGACGGGATCGCGGTCAGCAACGACGGGGTGACGTGGTACCCGATCTGGAGCCCGCCGGGCCAGGCGGCCGAGGCGTGGGTCGAGTACACGCTCGACGTGGCGGCCCGGGTGGGGCTGGCGGGCGGGACGCTCGACCCGGCGAGCTACTTCGTCAAGTTCCAGCAGTTCGACAACTTCCCGGTCCCGACCGACGGCCGCGGCTGGGACTCGATCGCCGTGGTCGGCCCCGGCGCCGCTGACACGACCACCTTCACCGTCGATCCCGGGCAAACGCTCACCATCCAGGTGGACGGCGGCGCCATCCTCCAGCCCGACATCCGGTTGACGACCGGCGGGGCGACCGTGGCGACCGCCACCGCCCCGGCGCCCGGCGGCATCGCCGAGTTGCACACCGTCCGCGTCCCGGGCCGGCTGGCCGACGGCACCCCGGGGCCGGTGACGTATACCCTCGAAGTCGGCGGCGTGACCGGGAACCTCGGGGCGTACTCGGTGCGGGTCGTGCTGAACGCCGCGCTGGAGGCGGAAGGCAGCGGCGGCACCCGGAACGACACCCCGGCCGGGGCGCAGAGCCTCGACCCGGTGTTCCTCCAGTTGAACCGCGCCGGCACCGCCGACCCGAGCGGCCGGCAGCCGCAGCGGGCGGCGGTGCTGGGCCGGACCGACGTGAGCCCGTCGAGTGGGCTCGTCGCCGAGGCCGAGCCGAACGAGCCGACCGACCTGCCGCCGCTGCCGACCGCCGACACGTTCGCCCAGGACGTGGACGCCGCCGAGTGGGTGGACGGGATCGACCCCTTCGAGGGCGTGCCGGCGGCGCAGCTGACGATCGACGGCACCAGCGACGGGACGTTCGACTACTACCGGTTCACGCTCCCCGCCGACGGATTGATGACGGCCACCATCTTCAGCGACTTCGTGGACGTGAGCGACGGCGCGTACGGGGCGGCGGCGTACGTGTTCGACGACACCGGGGCCGTCGTCGGCTTCTGGGACGACTTCGGGTCCGCGACGTGGGGGAGCTTCCCGGCCGGCACCTACACCGCCGCCGTGGGCACCTGGTATTCCGACGGGTACACCCTTCCCGGGCTCCTCGGCGGGGAGGCGCCGCCGGCCGGCGGGACGTACCAGCTCGTTCTCTTCGCCGAGGGCCACGCCGTCACCGCCGGCGGGTCCGGGGTCGCGATCGAGGCCGAGCCGAACCACCCGGTCGCGGGTCCGGTGGACCTGGCCGCCGTCGCGCAAGACCTGGACACCGAGACGTGGGTCATCAACACCGACCCGTTCGTGCCGGACGCCACCCTCCCGCACGTCGTGATCGCGGGAACCGGGGACGGGACGTTCGACTACTACCGGTTCACCGTCCCGGCCGGCGGCGGGCTGGTGAACTTCGGGTTCAACCCGGACGGCATCGCGGCCCTCGGGCGGATCTTCCTGTACGACGCGGCCGGGCGGGTGGTCGCCACCGCGGACGAATTCTTGCAGTTCGGCCCGTTCTTCGGCACGCTCCCGGGCGGCGTGTACTACCTGGGCGTCGGCACGTTTGGGGCCGCCACCGACCCCGGCTTCGGGGCGCTCTACGGCCTGCCGCCGGAGGCCGGCGACGTGTACCGGATGTACGTGTCGGTCGAGGGGCACGCGGCCGAGCTCCCGACGCCGGACCTGTACGCCCTGCGGCTCAAGAAGGGCGAGTCGGTCGCCGCCGCGGTGACGGAGCTGGCCGGCGGGGCGGTCCAGGTCGAGATCGTCGGGCCGGGCGGGGCGGTGCTGGCGGCCGGCAGCCCGGACCCGACGAACGTCGGGGCGGCGATCCCGGCGTTCACGGCCCCGGCAAACGGCATCTACTACGTCCGGGTGACCGGCACCCCGGACGCCGGTTACAACCTGGTCGTCACCCGGAACGTCACCCTCGACCTGGAGCGGAACAGCTCGATCGCCACCGCCCAGCCGCTGACCGGCGGACAGGTGGCCGGGCGGCGGTGGGTGCTCGGGGCGATCGACCCGACGGTCGTACTCGACCTGGCGGACTCCGGCTGGTACACCGCGGAAGGGTACCACGACCCGTCGAACACGAACTACATCACCGGCCGCTACACCAGCTTCTCGCCGCTGGAATACCGGTCGTTCTTCGTGGCCGACCTGTCCGAAGTGGACGGGGAGGTGCTGGCCGCTCAGCTCCGGATCCAGAACCCGAACTACAACAGCCCCGACCCGAGCGAGACGTTTTCGCTGTTCGACGTGAACACACCGGTCGGGGTGCTCACCGCGGGCGGGTTCGGGCTCACCGGCGTGTTCGACGACCTGGGGACCGGCAGCGCGTACGGGTCGGCCACCGTGTCCGCCGCGGGCACGCCCGGGCTGGTGACCGTGGACCTGAACGCGGCCGGCCGGGCCGCCCTCCAGGCCAGTGCGGGCGGGCTATTCGCCATGGGCGGGGGGCTGACCACGCTCCGCCCGGACTCGATTTCCGAGTTCGCGTTCGGTGGCTCCGGCAACGGCACCCGGCAGATCGAGATCACCACCCGGACCTCGGACTTCTACCAGATCACCGCCGACGCCCGGGCGATGCTGGAGATCGAGACGGCGACGCCGGGCGGCGGGGCCGGGGCGTTCGGGAACACGTTCGACCCGATCGTCCGGCTGTACGACGCGGCCGGGAACCTGGTCGCGTCGAACGACAACGGCGGGGGCGACGGGCGGAACGCCGTGCTGCGGTACAAGGTGCCGGCCGGGGCCGGCGGGGCGTACTACGTCGAGGTCACGTCCTCGCCGCTGACCGCGGTGCCGACCCGCGGGGAGTACATGCTGTCGGTGAAGGGCGACCGGGAGGAGCATCGCGACCACGACCGCCGAGGAGACGACCATTCGGACAAGGGCGACCGGGAGGAGCATCGCGACCACGACCGCCGAGGAGACGACCATCACAGTCGAGAGTACGTCCTGTCGGTCACGGGAGACCGGGCGGGGCCCCCGCCGGGCCTCGCGACCGCCGCGGCGGCGCCCGGTCATGCGGCGCCCGCCAAGAGTCTGCCGCCGGGACGGGCTTCGGCCGTCGGTCTCGTCGCCCGCGGGTTCGCCGCCCCGCCCCCGCTCCAGCGCGGGTGGTCCGCACCCGCTGCCCCGGCCGACCCGTTCGCCGACCCACTCGGGCTCGGCGTCTGGGTCGGCTGACCGGCCCGTCGCCGGGGGGAGTGAACGGCGGTCACCCCGAGGTGGTGCCGCGCCGGGTCGGCCGCCGGCGCCGCCCGGACGGCCGGCGCCGGGTCGGCCGGCCCGACACCCACGTCACTCGCGCGTCGCGTACCGGGTGCGGTCGTAGGCCGCCGGCGGCGTCGATCACGGCTTGGCGGCGAAGGCGGCCTGTGCTTCGGACAGGTAGAACGCGGTCTGCTGGTGCCGCTGGTCGCCGCGCTGGTAGGCGCGCACGCGCGGGAGGATGCGGTCGAACTCGGCCGCGGCCCCGGGCTCGCCGAGCCGGTGCATGCACACCGGCACGTACAACGCGGCGTACACCCAGAACGAGTGCCCGGACGTGCGCCGGGCGGTCGCGCCCAGTACCGCCAGCGCCCCCAGATGGTCGCCGGTGCGGTACAGCGCGAGCCCGTGGGCGAACTGGGAGACGTTGTCCCACCCGCGCCCCGCGGAGTTCCGTCTCGTCAGCCGGACGACGTGGTCGTCGGCGCACCACGCCGCCGGACGGGTGAGCAGGTAGATCGGGAGATCGGTGCTGTACCCCGGCGAGCCGGGCGCCGTCGCGGCGGACTCGTCGGCGGCCGCTTCCGCCACCCGCCCGAGCGCCCGCAGACTCAACACCCGGCAGTTCCGCGCCCACGGGTCGCGCGGGTGGGCCGCCAACTCCGCGGTGAACGCGGCGACCGCCTCCTGGTGCCGGCCGGTGTTCTGAAGCGCCTGCCCGAGGTGGAAGCTGGCCCCGGTCGTCCGCGGGGCCAGTCGCAGCGCCGCCCGCGCCGACGCCTCCGCGTCGGTCCACCGCTCCAGCGCCACCGCGGCCCGTGCGCGGGCCGCCCACGCCGCCGCGTTGTCCGGCGTCTGCACCACGGCCAACGTGGCGCGGGCGAACGCGTCGCCGCACCGGTAGTTGGTCCGCTCGGCGAAGCGGGCGTTCGCGGCCGGGTCGAACGGGTTCCCGAGGAGGGTCAGCGCGTCCCGCTCGAACTGCGCTGCCTCCCACGCCTTGTCGTTCGCCATCTCTACCCCGACGACCTCGACCCGGTCCGGCGGGGCGTCGTCGGGCGGGAGCGGTGGGGCGTCCCAGTCGAGCCCGAGTGCGGCAAGCTCGGACCGGATGAGCCGCAGGTTCCAGGTGCGGAGCCCCTTGTTCGCCCGGGCGTGGCTCACCAACTCGCCGCCGCCTGCGGTGAAGTGGAGGCCGCGGTTGAAGAACGTCGCCTCGCCCAGCGGCGCGTCCAGCCGCGCGAGCACGTCGCCCGTCGGGTACGCGCGCAGGGTGATCGTGCCCGACACCTCCTCCGCCGCCATCACGGTGCCGGTGGGGTCGAACGCCACCGCCGCCGGCTGCGTCGCCCCGGTGCGGTCGATCGTCTTCACCACGGCCCACGTCGCCGTGTCGCGGAACGTCAGCCCGTCGCCGCGCGAGGTGACGAGGTGCTTGCCGTCGGGCGCGAAGACCACGGCCGTCATGTCGCCGGTTTCGAGCCGCCGGACGCGCGTGCCGGTGTCGGTCGCCCACACGTCCACGAAGCGGTCGAACCACGTCGTCTCGGCCATCAGCCGGCCGTCCGGCGACAGCGCAACATACCCACTCGACGCGACGTGCCCCGTCGCGGCCGGGGGGCGCCGCCCGCTCGGGTCCGCGAACGCGGCGCCCCGCCCGTCGGCCCGGCGGATCAACCGCCCGTCCGGGTGGTAGCCGACGAAATCGACCCCCCGGCCGCGCTGGTCGAGCCGGTCCGGCGGGCCGATCCGCAGCACGCCGCCGGCCTGTGCCACCGGCCAGCGCCACCAGTACCCGGCTTCCGACGCGGCGACGAGTTCCCGCCCGTCGGCCGCCCACTCCACCGTCGTGTTCTCCGGCGCCCCCGGGCCGACGGTGGCGAGCCAGCGCGCCGCGCGGCGGTCGAAGACGTGGAGGCCGGTGGGGGTGTGTTCGAGGATCAGGTGCCCGTCCGGGTCCACCGACGCGGCCGGGAACCCGCCGGCCCGGTCGGCGCGGAGGCGGTGGTACTCGGCCGGGCGGACGAGTTCGAGCACTCGCACCGTCCGCGGGCCGGGCTGGTACCCGAAGTAGCGGCCGTCGCGGCTGAACCGCGGGTGCCCGACCTGGGCCGGCAGCAGCAGGTACGGGATGCCGTTGAGGCCGTCGAACACGCGCGACGTGTTGTCGTAGGAGAACGTGACGAGGAACTCGCCCGTCGGGTCGTAGCTCAGCGACGCGACGGTCGTGCCGTGGCCGTGGTACAGGCAGATCGGGTGGCCGAGGTCCACGTCCCGCAGTTGCGGGTAGTCGTTCCCGCCGCCGTTGAGTCCGAGCCAGCGGTTGTGCGGGTGCGGGTGCCACGCCAGAGCGTGCGGCCAGTTCGACTTCCCGTCCACCCTCAAGTTCACGAACCGGGCCGGGTCCGCCGTCTGGAAGACGTGGACGTAGTTGACGCCGTCGCCCCACACCGCCGCCCGCGTCCCGTCCCACGACAGCGCCGCGGCCAGCACCGGCCCGCCGACCGCCACCCGGCGCAGCTCGCGCGCGTCCGGCAGCGCCAGCAGCCGCGCCGTCCCGTCCCGGCAGCCGACCAGCAGCGTCGTCCCGTCCTTCGCGACGTCCACCGCGTCGCCCCGCGTGACGCCGGCGACCCGGCCGGTGACCGCCCCGGTGTGGGTGTCGAGGACCAGCAGTTCGTTGTTCGCGGCGAGGACGGTGAGGTGCCTGCCGTCGGGGGTGAAGCGGATGCCGCCGAGCGCGCCGTTCGGCACTCCCCCCTTCATCGGCACCGCGAGCCGGCGGACGAGCCGCCCGTCGGTCGTGGCGTGGAGCCGTAGCCCGTCCGGCTCGGGCACTGCGACGGTCTCGTAGTCGGCGTCGAACGCGAGCCGCCCCTGCTCGACCTCGAGCTCGGGCGGGACTGTCGGAACCACGCCGTCGGGGCCGGTGCGAACGTCGCACAGGGCGAGCGCGGCGATCACCTCGTCGCGGAGCGCGGCGCGCTCGGCGGCGGTGGCGCCGCGGCGGCGGGCGAGTTCGGCGGCCTGCTTGAGTGCCTCTAGCGCCCGTAGCCGTTGTCCGGCCCGGCCGCTCACTCGCGCCGCCTTCGCCTCGGCGAGCAGCGCCGCTTTCAGCCGGTCCTCTGCCTCGCCCTCGGCGAGTTCCGCGCGCTGCTGGCTCGCGCGGAACTGGACTGCCGCGACGGCCGACCCGACCGCCACCGCCACGAGGGCCGCGACCGCGCCGCCGACGAGGGCCGCCGGCCGCGGGTTCCGCCGGCACCACCGCGCCAGCCGCCCGGCCGGGCCGACCGGGCGGGCGACGGTCGGGTGGCCGGCGAGGAAGCGGTCGAGGTCGTCGGCCAGCGCGGCGGCCGACGGGTAGCGTGCGGCCGCGTCCTTCTCCAGGCACTTGAGCGCGACGGTTTCGAGGTCGGCGGGAACGGCGGGTTGCAGCGCCCGGACCGGCACCGGGGCGGCGCGGCGGACGAGGTCGAGGGTGTCGAGGGCGGTGGCGCCGCGGAACGGCGGGCGGCCGGTCAGGCACTCGTACAGGATGGCGCCGAGCGCGTACACGTCGGCGGCGGGCGTGGCCGGGCGGCCGGCGGCCTGCTCGGGGGCCATGTAGTTCGGCGTGCCGAGGACCGAGCCGGTCGTGGTCGGCCCGGCGGCGGCGTCGGCGAGCTTGGCGAGGCCGAAGTCGGCCACCTTCGGGACGGCGCCCGGCCAGAGGAGCACGTTCGCCGGCTTCAGGTCGCGGTGGAGGACGCCGCGCTCGTGGGCGTGCGCCGCGCCGCGCGCCAGGTCGCGGGCGAGGCGGGCGGCGTCGCGCGCGGGGAGCGGGCCGGCGGCGAGGAGCCGGTCGAGCCCGCCGTCCGGCGCGAACTCCAGCGCGAAGAACGGGCGGCCGTCGTGCTCCCCGAACTCGTGGACCCGGACGATGTGCGGGTGGTCGAGCCGGGCCACGATCTCGGCCTCGGCCAGGAACCGGGTCCGGGCGTCCGCCCCCGCGTGGTCCCCGGCCAGGATCATCTTCAGGGCCACGACGCGGCTCAGCGACACCTGCCGCGCCCGGTACACGACGCCCATCCCGCCGCGCCCGATCTCGTCCAGGATCTCGAACCCGGGAACGTGCGGCAGTTCGCCGCTCCCCGCCGCGGACGCGGCCGGGGTGACGCCCCCGCCCGGCGGCACCGTGCCCCCCGCCATCACTGCCGAGCGGAGCGGTCGCAGGGCGGCGAGCATGGCGAGCAGGCCGCGGAGGTCCCCGGCCCGGCCCGGGCGGCGCGCGACGTACTCCTCGACCGCCGGGCACTCGCCGCGGTTCAGCCGGTCGGTGAACTCGTCCACCAGTTCGTAGAGGTCGTCCTCGGCGGTGGTACTCATGGGCGTTGTCGTCATGCGAGGCGCGGCCGGGCACCGCTGACGTACCTGCGGTCCGCGGCCGCCGCCGACACGGAATCCGCACCGCGTCAGGCGCCGTCCGCGAGGGACTGCCGGAGCCGGAGCAGCGCCCGCGTGTACCGCTTGCTCGCCGCGTCGGGTTCCAGGTCCAGCACGTGGGCCGCCTCCTTGTTCGTCAGCCCCTCGAACGTCCGCAGCAGGATCACCTCGAGGTCCACGCCCGACAGGTCGGCGAGCGCGGCCCGGACGCGGTGGACCGTCTCGCTCCGGGCCAGCGCCTGGTGCGGGCCGTGGGCCTGCTCCGCCAGCCGCGACGCCAGGAGCAGCGAGGCGTTGTCCGACAGCGGCACCTCCTGCTCGGTGGACCGCCGCGCCGCCTCGACGTGGAACCGCCGGAGCCGGAGCAGCTGCTGGTGCGCGGTCTTGAGGAGCCAGACCCGGAACGCCATCGGCTCGCGGGCCAGGAAGTCGTGGATGCGGAGCGCCACTTCGAGGTGCGTCTCCTGGACCACGTCCGACACCCCGACCCGCTTCCGTAGTCGCGGGTCCATCCGCAGCTCGACGAACCGGTGGACCACGTCCCGGTGGGCGGCCAGCAACTCGTCCAGGGCGGCGCGGTCCCCCGCACGGATCCGGTCGAACAGCCTGGTTAGGGTCGGGTCCGGGGGGTGAGACATGTCGTGCCGAGATCGCGGAACGAGTGTGCCGGAGCCGAACTTAGCACCCCTCGTGAGCGGAATCAACCACCTCGACGTGCGGGCGGGTCCGCGGTGGTAACTTTCTCGGCCGCACCCTGTCCGCGTCTGCGCCCGAGCGCAGGTAGTTCTGTACCCCCTTGTCTTCGGCTTCACCCCTGGGATCGCCCCGATGCCCGATCCGACTCCCCGCCGGACGCGCCGCCCGTTCCGAACGTTGAACTTCGAGCCGCTCGAAGACCGCACCGCCCCGGCCGTCTTCACCGTCACCACGACGGCAGATACCGGCCCTGGGTCGCTTCGGCAGGCGATCGCGGACGCGAACGCGGCGGCCGGCGCGGACGAGATTCGGTTCAACATCCCCGGCGGCGGGGTGCACACGATCCGCCCGACGACGTCGCTCCCGGACATCCTCGACACGGTCGTGATCGACGGTTACACGCAGCCCGGGGCGAGCCCGAACACGAACCCACTGGCCCTCGGGTCGGGCGCGCTCGGGACCAACGCCGTGCTGAAGATCGAGATCGACGGCAGCCTGCGGACGAGCGGCGGGAACGGCCTCCTCACCGTCGGCCAGATGTTCACCACCGCGGCGCGGGGCACCGTGATCCGCGGGCTCGTGGTGAACAACTCCAACAGCGACGGGATCGCGGCCTACGACCCGGAGGTCCGCATCGAGGGGAACTTCATCGGCACCGACCCGACCGGTACGATCGCGCGGCCGAACCGCACGAACGGCGTCGGGAACGCCTACTGGACCGTGGGCACCGTCGTCGGCGGCACGACCCCGGCCGCCCGGAACCTGATCTCGGGCAACACCGGGGCCGGGGTCTACCTGCAGTACTCGCACAACCGCGTTCTGGGCAACTTCATCGGCACGGATGCGACCGGGATGGCGAAGCTCGCCAACGGCGCGAACGGGGTCTTTTCCGGCGGGTTGGGCACCCCGACCAACGACAACCGCATCCTCGGCAACCTCATCTCAGGGAATTTCTACGCCGGCATCTCCGCCAACTGGGAACTGAACGGAGTCATCCAGGGGAACTACGTCGGCACCGACCGGACTGGCACGGCGGCGATCGGGAACGGGGCCAACGGGGTCTTCAGCGCGGGCATCCAGATCGACGCGGGCGACGCCGCCTCGTCGATCCTGATCGGCGGGCCGAACCCGGCGGACCGGAACGTCGTCTCCGGCAACGGCGGGACCGGGATCTTCTTCCGGTCGGTCGGGGGGACCGGGCACACGCTGACGATCGAGAACAACTTCGTCGGCCTCCAGGCCGACGGGGTGTCGCCGCTCGGAAACACGCATTACGGCCTCTGGGACGGCATCGTGGCCGGGGGCGGCACCTGGGCGAACGGCATCGCCACGATCCGGGGTAACCGGATCGCCCACAACGGGTACAACGGCGTCTTCGCCGGAACGCCCGGCGTCACCATCACCCAGAATTCGCTCTACTCGAACGGCGGCATCGGCGTCGACCACGGGTCGCCCGGCGTGACTCCGCAACCGCACACCCCGCACCCGGTCCTCGAATCGGTCGTCCGCAACGGCGGCAACCTCGACATCAGCGGGCGGATCCAGGGCCAGGCGAACACCGAGTACACCGCGGAGTTCTTCAGCAGCGCCGCCCGGGACCCGAGCGGGTACGGCGAGGGGCAGACGTACCTCGGGTCCGTCACCGTGACGACGGACGCGAGCGGCCTCGCCACCTTCACCGGGGTCAGCGTCCCGAACGTCGAGGCGCAGCAACTCTTCATCACCGCCACGGCCACGAACACCACCACGAAGGCCACGTTCGAGTTCTCCCAGGCGCACGAACTCCCCCCGGACGCCCGCGTGAGCGGCTGGAGCGCCGAACTGTTCAACGGCGTCTCGCTCACGTTCGACGGCCTGCCGCGCTGGGCGGGCCTGTTCGACGCCTCCGGGCTCCCGACCCCGTCGTTCGAGCTACCGGTGCTCACCAGCGACATCGGCTCGCTGTTCGGGATCCCGGGCGCGCTGGCCACCCTGTACGGCGACCTCGCAGACTTCACCTCCGACACCACCGAGGCGCTGCGGACCAAGCTGGAGGCGGCCGGGTTCACCATCGACCACATCTACCTCGGCCTCGGCGGCATCCCCGCGTCGCCGATGGGGAAGTACATCCAGGTGCGGTACCGCAAGGAGATCGCCACCCTCGCCGTGAACCCCGAGTTCAACCGCCCGCTGCTCGACAACATCGGCGAGGTGCTGGAAGGCGTCGGCGACGACACCGAACTGAGCGACGACGAACTCCAGATCGAGGCGAAGCTCGTCCTCGAACTGGTGATGGGTGTGGACGAGGACGGCGGGTTCTACCTGAGCGACGACAGCTCGGTCCTGGTCGAGATCGACAACGACGTGGACGACGACGGCGTGGCCGAGGGCGCGTTCACCGGCACCTCGAAGCTGCTCGACAACAACGGCGCGGCGGTCGGCGAGGCGCTGGAGGGCACCGTCGTCGTCGGCAAGGACACCGGCGACGAAATCGTTCCGTTCGTGGTCCGCGTGCGGCCGGACGAGATCGGGCCGATCCGCGTCGCACAACTCGCGGGCATCGCCGGCCAGCTCCACGTGCGGCTCGACGGGGACGTGGTCGTCGACGTCGCGGTGCAGACCTCGAACGTCAAGCTGGACTGGCACGGCGTCTGGGTATTTACGCCCGGCGTCGAGCCGCCCGCGCACACCACGAGCCTCGAAGGGCGGCTGACCGTTCCGGCGCTGACCCGCAACAACAACGGCGAGCCGGCGCCGGCGGAGTTCGTGCTGGTCGGCGCGTACGGCGGCGCCGGGTGGCACCTCGAAGGCGAGGGCGAGGTCGACGCCGGGTACAAGCTCCACGGCTACGAGGTGAAGGAACTCTCCTTCGAGATGGACATCACGGACGCGGGGGTCGATGCGTTCGGGGCCGGCATTCTGTCCGTGATCCTGGCCGGATCGCTCGAACCGACCGAGATCGGCTTGGGGTTCTTCCTTGACAACGAGTTATTGGTCATCGACAGCGAGATCGACCTGCCGACGTCGCAGTACGTCGGCCCCGACCACCTGCTCTGGGTGAGTGAGGGGTTCCTCTCCTTCCACGCCGAGGCAAACTTCGCCATCGGGGATGAGTCGTTCGCGGGCGGCGTGACGTTCCGGGCGGACGAGGCGATCCTGCTCCCCGAAGTGCCGTTGGGCAGTGCCGCCCCGAGTACCGGGAAGGTCCGCATCTTCTCCACCGAGGCCGGGGAGCCGGCGATTACCGGGTCGGTGGACACCGGGGGCCGGTTCGCGCTGACGGCGGCGAACGTCACGGCGACGGTCGGCCCACTCACCGTCACGGGCACGGGCGTCGCGGTGAACGTCCGCGACTTCGGCGTCGGCGACATCACCCCGTACCTGTTCGTGGAAGACGCGGCCGTCGCGCTGCCGGTCGGTGGGCAGACGATCACCCTCACCGCCACCGACCTCACGTTGTCCCAGGCCGAGAAGTTCACCATCACCAGCGCGGAACTGTCTGCCGACGAGGACCTGTTGCGGACGGTCGGCCTCGGCGGGCTGCTACCCCTCACGGTCCGGTCAGTGAGCATCTCCGGCGGAGAGGTGATCGACCTGGACGACTTCTACATCACGGTCACCGGCACGTTCGACTTCTCGGTCTTCGACGGCCTGCCCGCGAGGCCCGTGATCGGCGTCGGCGGGCGCGACTACTCGGCCGTCGTGAACCCCAACGAGCCGTTCGCGCTCGCGGTCCGCGTGGACGACGGGCGGGCGCAGGTGATCGTGCCCGGCCCGATCACCCTGGGGTTCGAGGACTGGCACGCCGGCCCGCTGACCCTCGGCGCGACCGTCACCCTCGGCGAGTACGTCAACGGCGAGTTCGTCTCTTCGGTCGGCGCCACGGTGCGGGTCGAGTCTTCCTCCGGCCCGGTGACGGCGGCGCAACTGGACTTTACCGGTGCCCTGGAGCCGAACAGCCGGGGCGGCGTCGATCTCGACCTGCGGTTCGTCGGCACCGTGTCAGCGACGCTTCCCGGCGACGTGCTGAGCGTCGAGAACCTGACCCTCACCGCCGACCTGAACCTGAGTTTCGACGGCGACATGATGCTGCTCGCGCCGCCGGCGCTCACGCTCCGGAACGGCTCGGTGGACCGGCTCACGGTGACGCTCGGCGAGTTCATGACGTTCGAGGCGACGGCGGGTATCGACTTCCAGGCGGAGGGGGCGGAGGCGTTCTTCACGCTGGAGCGGGGGTCGATCGCGTTCCCCTCGCTGGAGGTGCTCCCCGGCGGCGCGGTGGAGAACGTCGCGATCACCGCCGACGGCGACCTGAAGTTGCTCCCGGGCGCCACGTTCGAGCTGACCATCCCGGACGAGTTGACGGAGTTGGTCGGCCTCGGCAAGCTGCCGTTCACGGTGGACGCACTCGGGGTTCAGTTCAACGACGTGGTGGACGGCGTCGTCCGGGACCTCGCCGACTTCTCGGTGCTGTTCAGCGGAATGATCGGCGACAGCGAGGCCGAGGACGGCAAGTGGCCGTTCACCCTGAGCGTGGAGAACCTGGAGATCGACCTCGGGGCGCTGAGGGACGGCGAGTACCCGATCAAGCCCGAGAGCCTGACCGGGGTCAGCATCACTGTCCCGAAGTTCAAGCTCGGCGACCAGCTCGAAATCGGCGGGACGCTGTCGTTCGACGTGGCCGAGGCGGCGGACGGCCGGAAGGCGGTGTACGTCGTGATCGGCGGGGAGTTCACGGTCGGCGGCATCGGGGCCGGACTGACGCTGGCGATCGGCGAGCGCGGCCCGGTGGCGGCTACCGTCTCCGCCCCGCTCGCGGTCCCGCTCGGGCCGAGCGGCCTGATCCTCACCGGCGTGGACGGCGGTCTCTTCTTCGGCCAGACCATCGGCATCGACACGTCGCTCCCGGCGAACGATTTGCTGGAGACGGCCGCGGTGCCGGACTTCTTCGAGTCGGTCGTGGACCTGGACGCGGCGGTGCTCGCGGCGCTGGACGGCGAGGGGTTCACCTGGACGCTCCCGCTCACGGTCGTGCTGCGGGGTACGCTCACCATCGCCATCGCCCCGGGAATCGTGAGCGGGTCGGTGGCGCTCGGCGCGACGATCGATCCCGCAACGCCGATCGACAGTTTGAGGCTGTTCGGCACCGTGGACGCGACGCTCTTCGGGATGGCCGACATCGCGGCCGGGCTGGCGGTGCTGGACTTCACCTCGCTCTCGGAGCCGGTGTTGTTCGCGAAGTTGGAGCTCCCGCCGCCGGGCAGTTTGCTCCAGTACGTCCTGCCACTGTCGTCGTCGGTCGTGCTGAAGATCGACACGAAGGGGCTCGCTCCGGCGCTGGCCGAGGGGCTGAAGGTGTTCGTGAACCGGGCCGTGGGCGGAACCCTCGACCTGTTCTTCCGCGACGCGCTGGAGCAGGTCCGGGCCGACGTCGCGTCGAGCCCGAACGGCGTGCTCGGCACACTGCTCGAGGTCGGGCCGGTCCCGCCGGCCACGGTGGGCGCGCTCGCCGATCTCATCCTGGACGCGCTCGACGACGCGGACCGGGTCGGCGCGGTCGCGCAACAACTCCTCGCCGACCTGTTCGGCGCGATGGATCGACTCCTCCGCGAGCCGGGCGCGCCGCCGGTGCCGGGTGACCTCGGCGACTTCGCCGAGGGCGTGATCGAGTTCTTCGACACCGACGCCCGGCGCACCGTCCTGGCGCTGGTGGATGTGCTGAAGGACGCCTTCGCCGACGCCGCCGGCACGGCCGCCGCGATCGCCGACCCGTCGCTCACGTTCACGGCCACCGTGAAGCCGACCCTGTTCGGCGTGAGCCTCGGCCCGGACATCCGTGCGGCGGACTTCAGCCTCAGCAAGCGGGGCATCCTGGTCGGCATCGACCTCGACCCGCTGAGCCTGTGGTCCTTGCAGCATCTCGGGCCCCTCGCCCTGTTACTCCAGAACCCGGACGCGGCCCTGATCCGCCAGACGCTGGACGCACAGTTCCCGTTCAAGGACGCGTTCCTCGACCTGGCCCGCGGGCGGCTCCCCGAAATCGACCCGGGGGCGAACTGGCTCCTGCGGTTCACCCAGACGTTCAATCTCGGCACGGTGGCCTACGCGGCCTCGGGTGTGTTCTTCCCGGGCGGAGATGAGCGGCTGCTGCGACGCGTGTTCCACGTCCCCGGCTCCGCGGAGAATGAGTCGGGCCTGGAACTCGCGGTGCCGGTGATCGTCCCGAGCGAGGACCACTTCGACAGGCTCGTGGCGGGCGGCGGCGTGCTGCTCGACGGGAGCATCTATCTCCACCGACTCGTCTCCGACCCGGGGGCGCTGTTCGAGGACATCGCCGGGTCACTCCCCGACCCGCTCGCGGATCCGGTCGGGTTCGCCGAGGCGTTCCTCGGCCGGGCGAGCGAGGTGGACCTGTACGACCACGCCGGGCAGGCACAACTGTTCATACCGAACGTCGGGGCGGACGACGGGTACTTCGTCGGTCGGTTCACCGGGAAGGTTCTCGGCCTGGAGTTGGTGGGCGTGGAGTTCCTCGCCACCGTCGAGAACGGCGCCCCGCAGTACCGGATCACCGGCGCGGCCGACCTGCTCGGGCTGGTGGCTGTGGACGTGGACGTGGATGTCGGCCGCAGCCCCCAGGGCAAGCCGCGGGCCGGGTTCGAGGCGTCGATCGACTCGACGCAGTTCGCGGAGGTCATGGACGAGAACGGGTTCGGGTTCGTGAACGACCACTTTACCCTGCCCACGAACTTCACCGCCCGCGTCCGCGGGTACACGCCGGGCTTCGACACCGCGTCCACGGACCCGCTCCAGGTGGTCGGCGGGATCGAACTGAGCGGCGAACTCGACCTGAACTGGGCCGTCGAGTGGGGCGGGAACCGCTTCACCCTCGTCGGCAGCGCCGAGGTGACGTTTGGCATCGGGCTGGACGGCGTGCCGAAGCTCACGTTCGACATCCGTGGCACCGCCACGTTCGTCGGGAACCTGTTCGGGTTCCCCGTCAACCAGGTTCTGGGCTCGTTCACGGCCAAGCTGACCGACTGCGGAATACTGACGATCACGTCCGACCTGGACGTGCTGGGCCTGAAGCTGCCACTCGATTTGTTCATCGACCTGACCCGGCCCCTGATCGGGCAGAACATCTTCGACCCGGCCAACCTGCCCGCGACCGCGTGCGACCTCCCCGCCGTTGCCCGCGTGTTCGCCACCGTCCCAGAGCGTGTCGCCCGGGAGACGATCACGGAGAACGGGAAGCAGGTGCTGGAAGTCACGGTGCACGAAGGGAACCCGGCGACCGGGAACGTAACGATCCCGATCACGTTCCACGCGTCCGGGCACATCCCCGAGGGCGAATCGATCACCCTGAAGGTCGTGCCGAACACGGCGACGGCGACCGCGTCCGCCACCGAGTTCAGCGTCCCGACGGGGAAACTCCAGCTGACGCACGACGCCACGAGCCGCAGGGCCACCGTCACGATCGTTGCCGACTCGGTGTACGAGCTGCCGGAGCAGTTCGACATCCAGCTCTCGGTCGGGTCGTCGTCGGGGATGGAGTCCGTCACCCTGATGACGAACACGGTGCGGGTGCGGGTCAAGAACGACGACCCGGAGAAGCCCGCGAACACGCTCCTGTGGTACGACTTCGACCGCCGGACCGCGAACGGGTACGCCTTCGACGCGGCCGGCGAGGCCGCCACGGTGACGTACGGCGGCAAGACCTACCCGACCGCGCGGCCGCTCACCGGCGTGACCGCCGCGCCGGTCGTCCCGACCCTCGTCCCCGGCCCGCTGCTGCCGAACCCGACAAACACCCTGGCGGCCGGCGCGGTCGCCACCGCCGGGGTGCCGAAGTGGCTCCCGGCCGAGGCCGACGTCAGCCCCGGCATGGTGGCGACGCCGTCGTCCACGCCGTTCGAGTTCACCCTGACACTCGTCGCCCCCGGGATCAGCGGGCCGGTGCTGGTCGAACTCCCGCCGCTCGCCATCGACTTCTGGACCCGACGGACCGGTGCCGCGCCGACCACCTGGGAGCTCCGCTGGAGCTACGACAACTTCGGGGCCGTGATCGCGAACGGAGCCACCGGCGGGGCGCGGTACACCCGCGTGTTCGACGGGCTGGACATTCCACGGACCCTTGCGCTCGGAACACGGACGATCACGTTCCGCCTCACGGGGCTCGGCGGGAGCGGCGGCGAGTGGGCCATCGACAACCTGGCGCTCGTCGTGCCGGTGCCCGCCCCCATCCAGGTCGGCAGCGATCTCGTGATCCCGCCGGAGCCGCCCGCAGCCGGGACCAGTCCGCCCGTGGTGAACACGCCGCCGACGGCCGCTCCCATCGCCGTCCAGGTGCCGAACGGAATCGCGCTCGTGACGATCGGATACACCGCCGTGGTGAGCGACGCACAGACGCCCGACGCCGCGTTGGCCGTGACGGTCACGCAGCCGCCCGCCGGTCGCGGCACGGTCGATATACTCCCCGGCAGCCTCAGGCTGACGCTCCAGGGCGCTCTCCGGTCGTCGTTCTCGTTCACCTACACGGTCGCCGACCCGGGCGGGCTGCGGGCGACGGCGACGGTGTCCGTGACGTTCGCCCAGGGCGGCACCGGGACAGTCCTCGTGGGGGTCCGGAGCAGCCGCGTCGCCGACGCCACCGTGTTCGTGGACGCGGACGGGGACGGCCTCCCGTCCGAGGGCGAGCCGGTGGGCGTTACCGACGGCTTCGGAAACACGGTCCTCTCGCTGCCGCCCGACGTCGACCTCAACGGTAACGGGTTGCTCGACGAGGACGAGGGAACGCTCGTCAGCCTCGGCGGGGTGCGCGGCACGGGCGGCGCCGTACTCACCCCGATGGCGGCGCCGGGCGGGTCGGCGTACATCTCCCCCCTCTCCACGCTGACGCTCGCGGTGATGGCCCAGGGCGACCTCGGCACGGCCGACGCGGCGGCCCTGATCCGCACCCGGCTCGGACTGCCGGCGCTCGACTTCCTCGCCCACGACGTGTACGCCCTCGCCCTCGCGGGCAACCCCGGCGCGGGCATGGTGTACGACCACTGGACCGTCTGGAAGGACACCAGCCTCCACCTGGCAACCCTGCTCGCGGGCACCGCCGAGGTGTCCCTGGCCGACGCGAGCCGGGCCACTCACTCGGCGTACGCCGGGATGCTCCTCGACCCGTCCGTCCCGGTGGCGCTCACGGACCCTGCCGAGATTCGCGAGCTGGCATCGAGGCTGCTCGGCGGCACGGGTGTCGGGATCACCGCCTACCAGTCCGACACGGTCGGGGCACTCGTCGCCGCCGAGAACCGGGTCACACTCGGGTTGGAACCGCCCGCCCCACCGCCGCCGCCCGTACCACCTCCGGGCCTGGGCACGCCGATCGGGACGAGGGCAATCGCCGTCGGGGCCGACGCCGGGTCCGGCGCCGTCCGGGTTCTTGGCCCGGACGGCGCGGAACGGCTCGCGGTCGAGCCGTTCCCGGGGTTCGCGGGCGGCGTGCGGGTCGCCGTGGCCGACTTCAACCGGGACGGGGTCGAAGACCTGGTCGTCGGGACCGGGCCGGGTCGGTCCACCCGGGTGGTGGTCATCGACGGCGCGACGCAGCGAGAATTGTTCTCGATCGACCCGTTCGAGGCGGCGTTCCAGGGCGGGGTGTACGTCGCCGCCGGCGACCTGACCGGCGACGGGATCGCCGACTTGGTCGTCACACCCGACGAGGGGGGCGGCCCACGGGTCCAGGTGTACTCCGGGTCCGGGTTCGGGAAGGTCGCCGACTTCTTCGGCATCGACGACCCGAACTTCCGCGGCGGCGCCCGCGCGGCCCTGGGCGACATCACCGGCGACGGTCGGGCCGATCTGGTGCTCAGCGCCGGGTTCGGCGGCGGGCCGCGCGTGTCGGTGTACGACGGCGCGGCACTGGCCGCGGGGGAAAAGGTACACCCGGTGGCGGACTTCTTCCTGTTCGAGCCCGCGCTCCGGAACGGTGCATTCGTGGCGGTCGGCGACGTGGACGGCGACGGGTTCGGCGACATCGTCGGCGGCGGCGGGCCGGGCGGCGGCCCGCGCGTGTACGCCCTGAGCGGGCAAGCGCTGCTGGCGGGCCGCGACGAGGTGGTGGCGAACTTCTTCGCCGGGGACGCGACCAACCGCGGCGGCGTGCGGGTGGCAGTGAAAGACCTGGACGGGGACGCGAAGGCGGACGTGGTGGTGGGCGACGGGGCGGGCGCGGGGAGCCGGGTGACCGGCTACCTCGGCAAGGACTTCGGCGGTGGTGGTGCCCCCGAGTCGTTTGGGTTCGACGCCTTCCCGGGAGTGTCGACCGGGGTGTTCGTCGGGTAGCCCGCGGTACTCCGAGCCGCGTGGGTGCACAGGGAGTTCGCACCCTGTCCGCCCGACTACCCGCCACCACCGCCACGAACTCACATTGAGTTAGCGGGAACCCTCAGCCCACCTGGTTGCGTCCGCCCGCCGGGCGGGTATGCTTGGCCGCATGGCCGACGTGACGCACCTCCTCGCCGTGGCCGGGGCCGGTGACCCGATCGCCGCGGCCGGCGGCGTGGCGGTGACCGTCGGGCTGGTGTTCGGTTACGACCCGGCCCGGACGGCGGCCCGGCTCGACCCGATCGACGCCCTCCGCCGCCGGTAGACGCGGGTCACCCGGCGCCGGCCGGCAGCACCGTGACCGCGACTGCTCGCACGTCCGGGTCGCGGAGGAGGTTGGTCGCCTGCAGGCGAACCCGCCGGTAACTCCCGTCGGCGTGCCGGAGCCGCGCGGGGGCCTCGACCCGCTCCCCCGCCCGCGTCAGTAACTCGTCCGCTTCCATCCGCAGCCGGGGCCGGTCGTCCCGGTGGACCCAGTCCCGCGCGTCGGTGCCGACGAGGGCGTCCACGGCCCGGCCGAGCAGCGCGGCCAGGCCCGCGCTGGCGTACCGGACCACCCGGTCGGCCCCGACCAGCGCGTGCCCGTCGCGGCTCCGGTCCAGGAACGCCCGCACCAGCCGCCGCTCGTCGCGGGCGCCGGCCACGGACCGGCGGGCGTAGTCGAAGTCGGTACACGTCCCGACCCACCGGACCACCCGCCCGTCGGCGTCGCGGACCGGCTCCCCCCGCGCGAGGAACCACCGGTACTCGCCGTCGGAGCGGCGGAGGCGGAACTCGTCCCGGTGCGGGAGCCCGTCGCGGACCGAGGCCGCCCAGCGGGTGAGCACGGCCGGCAGGTCGTCCGGGTGAACGACCCACCCCCAGTCCCACCCGAGCAGGTCGTCGGCGGGGAGCCCGGCGTACTCGGTGCAGCGGCGGTTGAGGTACTCGACGGCCCCGTCGGACCCGGCCGCCCACACGAGTTGTGGGAGGTGGTCGAGGACACGCGGCGGCACGGGGCTGGGGTCCATCGGCCGAACTCCGGGCGGGAGCTGCCCGGCTCGCGCGGTGAGTGGGGTGATAGTGGTGAGCAGGCGGGAATGACCTGGACGGTTGATTGAATTATAGCCGGCGGCGGCGCCCGGTATTTACCTCGCGTGCCATTTTGCCAGGGCAGCGAGGTCGCAACCACGACGGCCGGCCCGTCCGACGCCGCTCCCGCGGCCGGGGAGGTCCGTCGGAAGCGCGGGCGAGGAGGCGGCCTCGTTTGCGGTCCGGCCACGGCGGACTCGCGCGGGCAACGCGCCCGAGCCCGCCGCGGCGCCGCCCGATGATCCTGAGGGATCGCATGGATCCGACACCGGAGCGGAGTGCCGAGCGGCGCTCAGACTCTGTTCCCAGCATAACATCCCCTCGTGAGAGCGATCGTGTCGTCTCAGCCGACGTAGACGCCGCCGGGCAGGATGGCCCCGAACGGGTCGAGGTCCTGGAACGCGGCCGGCTCGGCGGGGCCGGTGATGTTCCGCCCCAGGTACACCCGGACCCGGCTCGGCGACCCCTCCCCGCTCCCTGCCACCACGTCCGCCCGGCGGTCGTTGTCCAGGTCCGTGGCCGCCACCCGGACCCCGCCCCGGGCGGACGAGTCGCCGGCCACGAAGAAGTCCATCAGCGGCGACATCTCAGCCGATTCCAGGTTCGCGTTGAGCAGGACCTGGCCGGACAGGGCGCGGACCCGCGGGGCTCCGCCCGGCCCGCCGCCGAAGACCAGGTCCGCGGCCCCGTCCCCGTCGATGTCCCCGGCCGCCAGGTACACCCCGTTCCGCAGGGTCGCGGCGTCCGCCCCGGGGAAGGCGAAGAAGTCGTTCCGCAGCCGGGTCGGTGTGTCGAACACCGTCCTCCCGTCGAACAGGGCCACCCGCGGGCCGCCGCCGAACCCGGCGGCCACCACCAGGTCCGGCGTCCCGTCGGGGAACACGTCCCCGACGGCCGGCCGGGCTCCGCCCCGGAAGTTCGAGTCGTCGATCCCGAAGAAACTGGCCCGCAGGACCGGGGCGGCCCCGGCCGGCAGGGAGAAGATCACCACCCGCGGGCCGCCCCCCTGGTCCGGGGTGAACACCAGGTCCGCCCGCCCGTCCCGGTCCAGGTCGCCCGCGGCCGCGAACAGCCCGCCGGTGAAGTTCGGGTCCCCGAACGGGTCGGTCGGGCCGACCAGGACGGTCGTGTGGTCCGTCCCGCTGACGACCGCGAACCGGACCGGGGTGCCCGGGCCGGTCGCCAGCACGGTGTCGTCCACCCCGTCCCCGTTCACGTCCCCGGTGGCGACCCGGACCGCCCCGGCGAACCCGGGGAAGACGATCGGGGTGGCGGCCGGGCCGCCCGGGATCGCCCCGGTGGTCGGGTCGGCGGTGTAGACGGCCGCCCGGCCGTCCGCCGTCCCGCTCGCGGCCAGGTCCTCGGCGGTCGCCGCCCCGAGCAACCGGACCGCCTTCCCGGTCCCGGCGTTGGTGGTCCCGGCGGCCACGATCGTTCCACCCGGGGCGACGACCACCCGCGCCGGACCGACGATCGGCGAAAGCGACGCGATGTTCGGCCGGCTCCCGCCCGGGTCGAACGTCGGGTCGAGGTCACCGGCCGCGGTCAGGCGGAACACCTCCCCGGCCGAGTCGACCCCGATGACGACCACCTTCCCGTCCGGTTGCACCGCCACCCCGGTGCCCACGAAGTGGTTCGCCGTGATCCCCGGGAGGTTTCCCGAGAACGACCCGCCGTGGAAGGTTGGGTCCGGGGCCCCGGTCGCGGTGCGCTTGCTCACAACGAGGACGGTGGAGAGCAGGAACTTGGCCCCGGTCGCGTACACGTTCCCGGCCGGGTCGGTGTCCACCGCGTTCGCCCAGTCCATCCCGCTCAGCCGGGCCGTCCCGTCCCCGGCGAACGTCGCGTCGAGGGCCCCGGCCGGGGAGAGCCGGGCGACCGAGGCCTCCAGGTCGGCGAAAGCCACGATGTTCCACGACTGCCCGGCGAGGACGATCCGGCCGGCGGGGTCCAGGGCCAGGTCGAACGCCTTCTCGTTGTCCGCACCGCGGATGGTGAACGACGTCACCCCGCCGCCTCCGAACCCGGCGTCCAGGATGCCGGCCGACGTGAGCCGGGCGGCGGCGAACCGGCTGATCGTGCCGGTCGTGGTGTACCCGCCGACCACCACCCCGCCGTCGGCCGGGTCCACGGCCACCCCGGTGGCGGTGTCGGTCGCCCCCGCCGCGACGTGGAATGCGACCGTCCCGCCCGTCCCGAACGTCGGGTCCGGGGCACCGGCCGCGGTCAGCCGGGCGACCGCGAACCGGCCGAGGTCGCCGGTGGTGGAGACGCCGGCCACCACCACCCGGCCGGCCGCGTCGAGGGCGACGGCGGCCGCCACGTCGTCCCCGCCGGCGATGTCGACGGCCGCGGTGCCGCCGGTCCCAAACGTCGTGTCCGGGGTGCCGTCCGGGTTCAGCCGGGTGACCAGGAAGTCGTGCCCCCCGGCCCCGTCCGCGGTCCCGGCGAGGACCACCCGGCCGAGCGGGTCCACGACGACCGCGGCCGCCCCGCCCAGGTCCGGGCTGACCCCGGCGACCCCGAAGCTCGGGTCGAAGGTTCCGGCCGCGGCCGGAACCTCTCGCGCCTCCAGCCGCTCCAGCCCGATCCGGTCCGCCGGGTGTGGTCGCCGTTTCATGACATGCCCCTGTACCGGTGGGCCCTGCTACCCGACGAAGACGCCGCCGGGCAGGACCGTCCCGCCGAACAGAGTCAGATCCTGAAACGTCGCCGGCTCGCCCGTCCCGGACAGGTTCTTCCCGAGGTACGCCCGGAGCCCGGCCGCCACCCCCTCGCCGCTCCCGGCCACCACCTCGGCCCGGGTGTCCCCGTCCAGGTCGGCGACCGCCACCCGCACCCCGCCCCGGTCGGCCGCGTTCCCGCCCACGAAGAAGTTCGACACCGGTGCCGCCTGGGCCCCGTCCACGTCGCCGGCCGCGACCAGCGCCCCGCTCAGGAGGAACACCCGCGGCGCCCCGCCGGGGCCGCCGCCGAACGCCAGGTCGGCGAACCCGTCCCCGGTCACGTCGCCGGCGGCCACGAACGCCCCGTTCCGCAGGTTCACCGCGTCAGTCCCGGGGAAGGCGAAGAAGTCGCCCACCAGCCGGGTCGGCGAACTCAGGACGGACGCCCCGCGGAACACGGCCACCCGCGGGCCGCCGCCGAACCCGGCCGCGACCAGGAGGTCCGGGGTGCCGTCCCCGTCCACGTCGCCGACGGCGGTCCGGGCGCCGCCGCGGAAGTCCGGGTCGTCGATCCCGAAGAAGTTCGCCCGGACCGGGGTCGAGCCGTCGGGGCGGCGGCTGAACACGGTCACCCGCGGGCCGCCGCTGACGTCCGGCGAGACCACGAACTCGGCCCGCCCGTCGTGGTCGAAGTCCCCGGCCGACACGAACCCGCCGCCGGCGAAGTCGCCGCCGAACGGGTCGAACGGGGCCACCAGGAGCGTGGCGTTGTCCACGCCACTGATGACCGCCACCCGGAGCGGAGTGCCCGGGCCGGTGACGAGGACGTCGTCGGTCACCCCGTCGCCGTTCACGTCCGCCATCGCAGCCCGCACGTTCACCGTCGCCGGTCCGAATGGCGCCAGGGTGGCCGCCGGGGGGGTCACCAGGGTACCGGCGGCGTTCGGGGCGAAGCGCTCTGCCGTCCCGTCCAACGTCCCGCCGGCTATCAGCGCGTCCCCCTTCTCGACCGTCCCGATCAGTCGGGCCACCCCGAAGTCGGAATCCCCGCCGGCCGTGCCGACCTGACCCGCGACGACAATCCGGCCGGCCGGTCCGACTGCCGCGGCATAGGCGGCGTCGAAGTTGGTGAATCCGAGGTCGAAGCCAACGGTGCGTTGACCTCCCGGCCCGAAGGTGCCGTCCGGGGTTCCGTCCGCGTTGAGCCGGGCCACCCCGAAGTCCGTACCACCGGGCGTATCAACGTACCCGGCGAGCACGACCCGGCCGTCCGGTCGCAGGGCCAGGGCGGTGGCGAGGTCGCGGTTCATCCCACCGAGGTCGAAGGCGAGGGTGCGCTTTCCGCCCGGCCCGAAGGTGCCGTCCGGGGTTCCGTCCGCGTTGAGCCGGGCCACCCCAAAGTCCGTGTTGATGCCGACGGCCGTGACATACCCGGCGACGACGGCCCGGCCGTCCGGATACACCGCGAGGGCGTTAGCGACGTCCCCGTTGCCACCGCCGAGGTTGAAGGCGATGGTGCGTTTGCCGCCCGGCCCGAACGACCCGTCCGGGGTTCCGTCCACGTTCAGCCGGGCCACCCCGAAGTCGACATTCCCGGCCGCATCGACCTGCCCGGCGAGCACGACCCGGCCGTCCGATCGGACGGCTACGGCCCGTGCGGAGTCGAAGTTGGTGGCACCGAGGTCGAACGCGACGATGCGCTTGCCGCCCGGCCCGAACGACCCGTCCGGGGTCCCGTCCGCGTTCAGCCGGGCGACGCCGAAATCGAAGTCGCCGCCGCCCCGATCGACCTGACCGGCGACGACGATGCGGCCGTCCGGTGCGATCGCCACGGCCCGCGCGAAGTCGATGTTTGACCCGCCGAGGTTGAAGGCGATGGTGCGCTTGCCGCCCGACCCGAACGTCCCATCCAGGGTTCCGTCCGGGTTGAGCCGGGCCACCCCGAAGTCGGCACCACCAGCCGTGGTCACGTCCCCGACGACGACGATCCGGCCGTCCGCCTGGACCGCCACCGCGTTGGCATAGTCGCCGTTGGTGCCGCCGAAGTTGAAGGCGACGGTGCGTTTGCCGCCCGGCCCGAACGTCTCGTCCGGAGTTCCGTCCGGGTTCAGCCGGGCCACCCCGAAGTCCAAGGACCCGCCCGCCGTATCGACCGGCCCGGCAAGGACCGTCCGGCCGTCCGGCTGGACTGCCACGGCGTTGACGTAGTCGGAGTTGGAACTACCGAGGTTAAAAGCGATCGTTTGGCGACCAGCGGTGCCGAACGACGGGTCGAGGGCGCCGACGGCGGCGGGTACTTCGCGGGCCTCCAAGGATTCCAGCCGGGGGCAGGATCGGCGGGTGCGAGCGGGGGTCATGGTTACTCCGGGTGAACGCCGCCGAGGGCGGCTGTATGCAGGCGGTGGAATCGCGGGGACCGGCCGCGCCCACGCCGGCCGGTCCCCGCCGGTCACCCGACGAACACACCGCCGGGTAGGGTCGTGCCGCCGAACAGAGTCAGATCCTGAAACGTCGCCGGCTCGCCCGTCCCGGACAGGTTCTTCCCGAGGTACGCCCGGAGCCCGGCCGCCACCCCCTCGCCGCTCCCGGCCACCACCTCGGCCCGGGTGTCCCCGTCCAGGTCGGCGACCGCCACCCGCACCCCGCCCCGGTCGGCCGCGTTCCCGCCCACGAAGAAGTTCGACACCGGTGCCGCCTGGGCCCCGTCCACGTCGCCGGCCGCGACCAGCGCCCCGCTCAGGAGGAACACCCGCGGCGCCCCGCCGGGGCCGCCGCCGAACGCCAGGTCGGCGAACCCGTCCCCGGTCACGTCGCCGGCGGCCACGAACGCCCCGTTCCGCAGGTTCACCGCGTCAGTCCCGGGGAAGGCGAAGAAGTCGCCCACCAGCCGGGTCGGCGAACTCAGGACGGACGCCCCGCGGAACACGGCCACCCGCGGGCCGCCGCCGAACCCGGCCGCGACCAGGAGGTCCGGGGTGCCGTCCCCGTCCACGTCGCCGACGGCGGTCCGGGCGCCGCCGCGGAAGTCCGGGTCGTCGATCCCGAAGAAGTTCGCCCGGACCGGGGTCGAGCCGTCGGGGCGGCGGCTGAACACGGTCACCCGCGGGCCGCCGCTGACGTCCGGCGAGACCACGAACTCGGCCCGCCCGTCGTGGTCGAAGTCCCCGGCCGACACGAACCCGCCGCCGGCGAAGTCGCCGCCGAACGGGTCGAACGGGGCCACCAACAGCGTGACGTTGTCCGCCCCGCTCACCACCGCGACCCGGAGCGGGGTGCCGGGGCCGGTGATGAGGATGACGTCATCGATTTCATCCCCGTTCACGTCTGCGACCGCCGTCCGGACGTTCACCGCCGGGCCCCCGAACGCCGTAAGAGTCGCCGTCGGCGTGCCCGGGAGGGCGCCGGCCGGGGTCGGGTCGAGGAGGGCCGCTGTCCCGTCCGCCACCCCCCCGGCGGCCACCGCCGTCCCCTTCTCCACGTCCCCGATCAGCCGGGCGAGTTCGACGCCGCCCGGCGCCGCCTCCCGCGTCCCCGCCACGACGAGCCGCCCGTCGGCCGACTGGACCAGGGCGTGGCCGATGTCCGTGCCGCCGAAGTCGATGACGGTGGCGCCGGGGGTCGGCCCGGCCGGGTTGAACGCGGGGTCGAGCGCGCCGGTGGGGGTGAGCCCGACGGCGGCGAAGTCGATCGCGGGCCCTCCGGTGATTCCGCCGAGCACGATCCGGCCGCCGGGCTGGATCACGACGGAACTCGCCTGATTGAACCCCCCCCCGGCGCCGGTCCGGACGACCCCGCCGGTCCCGAACGTCCCGTCCGGTGCCCCGTTCCCGTTCAGCCGGGCGACTCCCATGAGGAGTCCGCCCGGGCCGCTACTCGTGCCCGCGATCACCAGCCGACCGGCGGCGTCCACCGCCACCGCGGACGCGCTGTCGCTCGTCCCGGCGGCGAGGTTGAACCACGCCTTTCCGCCGATCCCGAACGTGCCGTCGAGCACGCCGCCCGGGGTGAGTCGGGCGACCGCAAATCGGTAAACGGCGCCCACCTGCGTCTCGCCGACGAGGACGATGTTCCCGGCCGCGTCGCGGGTGGCCTCGTACAGCCTGTCGCCCAGGAACCCGAAGCTGAACGTCGTGTTCCCGGCGGTCCCGAAAGTGGGGTCGATGGCCCCGGTGCTGGTCAGCCGGCCGATCGTGAACCGGCCGACGCCGCCGGCGGTGAGCGTCCCGGCCACGACCACCCCGCCGTTCGCCTCGGGCAGCAGACTTCTCGCCTCAATGTCCTGACCGATGACGGGGGCGGGGAGGATGACCCGGCCGGCGAGCCCGAAGGTCGCGTCGATCATCCCGTTCGGGGTCAACCGGGCCACCGCGACCCGGTCGTTGCCCAGACCGGGCGTCGACTTCCCGCCGACGAGGATGTTCCCGGCCGGGTCGAGGGCGACCGCCCGGGCCGCGTCGCTCCCGCCGCCGAAGTCGATGGTCGCCCGCCCGCCGGTTCCGAACGTCGGGTCGAGCGACCCGTCGGGGTTCACCCGCTCGACGAGGAAGTCGACCCCGCCCACTCCTGGGGTGAAGCCGGCGACCACCACCCGCCCGTCGCCGAGGGCGACGGCGGCATACGCGCCATCGCCCCCGCCGACGTTGAGACTCGCCAGGCCGCCCGCCCCGAAGGACGGGTCGAGGGCACCGACCTCGGCCGGCACCTCGCGGGCCTCGAGGGCCTCCAGGCGGGGCGCGGGGCGCGAACGGGTCCGGTCGGCCGTGCGTGGCGGGGGCATGTGGGAGTTCCTCGTGGGTGATGAGGTCAACAGCCTGACGCCCGCGTCTTCCGGCGCCGGGGGGCGTGAAGTTGGACAACGGCTTGTGTCGGCTTCCAAAGGCAAAGCCGTAGCCGGTGCCGTCAGGATTGTGGGAAAACCGGAATACGACGGAGTGGCTTGTGGTTTGGACCGCCGGGGGGTGCGGACGGCTGGGGCCGGCTGTGCCGTTCGTCGCCACCTCTCCCGTTCGTGTGCCGGCCCCGCACACGGCGGCGGTCGGCCGGGCCGCGCTCCCGATTCGGAGCACCAGCGACCCCGGCGGCAAGCCGCTATGCCCGTGCGGGGCGGTCTGGGGGAGATCACGCGCTCGGCCGCGCCGGGCGGTTGGCGGTCGTCGACGACGAGCCGGAGTTGGTGGCCGCCCTGTGCGAGTCCTTCCGCACGGCGGGACCCGAAGTGACCGGGTTCAGTACCGCCGAACTGTCGCACACGACGCTCGCGTCGGGAGGCGGGACCTTCGGAACTGGCATCCGCCGAGGCGCGATCAACCCGCTGGGGTTGTTCGCGACGGCGGGTGCGGCGCGGCGGCCCGGTTCGCCCGGGCCACCACCCGGTGCCCCAGGACGATCGCGGCCGTCCCCCCGATCGCGGCCGCGAGCGTCGCGGCGGCTCCGAGGAGGTTGCCCAGAAGTCCCGGGTCGGAAAGGAGAACCACCCCGAGCGCCAGCATCATCATCCCGGACAGCAGCTTGAGCACCCGCCCCTGGTACTCCGTCAGCTTGTGCGACGACAGGGTGACGGAGAACCCGACCACGATCAGAAACAGAGGGGTGACGTAAACCAGGTTGTAAAGCGCGAGGTAGCCGTAGTACCCGGCCGGCGGCAGGTCCCGCAGGGTCAGCACCCGGGTGTAGACGAGCGGGAAGCCGGCCGTGCAGAGCAGCTCGTAGGCGTTCGCGGCGAAGGCCAGCGCCGCGGTGCCGGCCACAAGCGCCGGCAGGCCGTCCGCGCCGCCGACCGCCTGCATCCGGTGGACCAGCCGCGACCGGGCCGAGTCGGACAGGGACAGCGACACTCCCTGCTTGAACCAGAAGTAGTCCTTGATGTTCACCACAGCGACCGCGGTCGCCACGGCGCCGGCGGCCAGGGTGATGGCCCGCATGTGCCCGACCAGGAAGAACAGGTTCAGCCACGCGGCCATGAACAGGAAGTAGACCAGCCCGGAGACGGCCACGAACACCCCGCCGACGAGGAGCATCCGCGGCCGGCTGCCGGTGCGAAACATCAGCCCGAGCAGGATCAGCAGGACGAAGAAGGCGCACGGGTTGAACGAGTCGAGCCCGCCGAGGACCACCGTCAGCGCCGGGAGCGACACCTCCTCCGGCCGGACCGCGCCCCACCACGGCACGTCCACCGTCGCCGCCTCCGGCGGCGGGGGTAAGTCGAGGTCGAGCGGCAGGTCGAGGTCCGGGTCCTGGGCCGCCGGGACGCCGTCGGGCGCGGCGAGGAGCAGCAGCATCAGGGGCACCGCGGCCGGCGGGGGCGGGGCGGGCGGCGGTGGCGGCGGGCGGCGGTCGTCCACCTGCTTCTGGAGGGCGGTCCGGTAGTAGACGAGGGCGGCCTCCAGCCGCTTCCCGGTCGTGGCGTCGCCGAGGTAGCCGATCTCCATCTGCTTGCAGTAGAAGAACGCCGGCACCTGCCCGGCCTGCTTGCCGACGCCCACCGCCATGCGCCGGTAGTGGTCCATATTCGCCGGGCTGCCGGACGTCTCGTAGGCGGTCACGGCCAGCCAGTCGTGGCGCTTCTGGAGCCCGTCGAGGAAGGTCCGGGCGGCCGTGCAGTGCGGGCACGTCCGCGAGTAGAAGAGGTACAGGTTCACCTTCACCTTGCCGTCCTTGACCTCGTACCACTTCACGGCCGGCGGGGCGTCGTCGGCCGCGGCGGGGGCCGCGACCACGGCGCCGAGGAGGAGCGCCAGGACGAGACGGGACAGGTTCATCGGGGCTCCTCGGACGGGGCGCGCGTGGATACCCGCAGGGTGTCGCACGGGCGGTAGCGGGACGGAATGGGACTGTCCCAACGCAAGTCCGGAGCCAATCGCCCGCGTCCGAACCGGGGCCGCGCCGCCGGGCGCCACCGCTCCGACCCCACCCTCGCCGGCGGCCCGGGTGTGCAGGGCGGGCACACCCGGGTGGCGCCGTGTGCGGCCCGGCACACCAACCGGCGCCGAGTGCGGCGAAACCAGACCGGCACTCGGGTGTGCGGTAGTGCCAGACCGGCACACCGCACGACCGCCGTGGTCGCAGCCGTGGCGCCGCCTGCGGAGTTGCTGCCGGCCCGTTCTTGCCCAAACCCCTGTGGCGGTATCAGTTTGCCAAGTCGAGGCGACCGCGTCGGCCCGGCGTCTTGAGGACTTGAGCCGTTTCGGCCTCGGGGTTGCTTTCCACGGGTCGGAGCCAACACCAACCTCTGGACGGAACCAGCCATGCTCGTACTCACCCGGAAGGGCGGCCAGGAAATCGTGATCGACGGCCGCGTCCGTGTCACCATCCTCGCCGTGGGCGGTGACCGGGTGCGCGTCGGGATCACGGCCCCGCCCGAGATCCGGGTGGACCGAGCCGAAGTCCACGAGCGGCTGGTCGAATCCGCCGAGTCGCGGTGAGCCGACAGCCGAGGGTCGGCATCCCCGCCAGACCGCGGTGGTGGCACAACGGTGTCCCGCGCCGAAGCGACCACATGTGAGCGCCCATGCTTCACACACCCACCGGGCCGGTTCACGTGCTGCCCGCCCACGCCGCGGAACCTGAGTCCACCGCCCTCCTGCTCGCGGCCGACATCCGACTCCGTCACCGAGGGCTGCTCCGGGAGTTGTGCATCGAGGTCCGTGACGGCGGCGCGGTCCTCCACGGCCATGCGGTCTCGTACTACGGCAAGCAGATGGCCCTCCACGAGGCGCGGCGGATCGGGATCGCCGTCGTCGCGAACCGGATTGTGGTTGACCACTGACGGCGTGGGATGCGACCCGCGCCGCCGCACCTCGCTCCCGGTCTTCCCGGCCCTTGCAGCCTTCCCGGTTCGGCCGCCTCCTCACAGCCCGCCGTCAAGTGCGAGATCCCGCCTGCTCACCGGCGCTGGCTCCGTTGGTGCGGTCATCGAGGGCGGTGGCCGGAATGATGCGGGTCCGAGGTGGTGGTCGGGCAGGGCAGAGCCCGACGACCCGGGCCGACCCGGCCGTGACGGCGATACACTGGGCTTGAAGCCGACGGCCGACGTCGTTCGGTCCGTTGCCGACGCCGGCCCGGCCGGGTGAGCTGAGCCGGCGGGACGCCGCCCCCGACCGACCTCCCTCATCGGCCCTGCCATGACCCCCGCCGACGCCCAGTTCAGCCGATACCAGGACCTCCAGCGGTACGTCGGCTGGACGGACGACGACGCCCGGAACGTCCGGTCCGTCGCCGCCCTCCTCGACCCGCACCTGGCCGGGTTGGTGGACGACTTTTACGCCGAGATCGAGCAGCACCCGGCCGCCCGAAAGGTGATCACCGGCGGCGCCGAGCAGATCGCGCGGCTCAAGGGGACACTGCTCGACTGGCTCCGGCAGCTGCTGGGCGGCCCGTACGACCGCGAGTACGTCGCCCGGCGGTGGCGGGTCGGGTGGCGGCACGTCGAGATCGGCCTCGACCAGGTGTACACCAACGTCGCCCTGTCCCGCCTCCGCCGCGGCCTGCTCCGGGTCGTCACCGAGGCCTGGCCGGGCGACCTCCGCGACCTCCTCCCCGTCCGCCAGTCGCTCAACACCCTCCTCGACCTGGACCTGGCGATCATCGAGGACGCCTACCAGGCCGAGTACCACGCCCGCCATCAGCGGACGGAGCGGATGGCCGCCATCGGGCAGGTCGGCGGCGGCATCGCCCACGAGCTGCGGAACCCGCTCAACGTCATCAAGACTTCCGTATACTACCTCCTCAACGCCAAACACCCGACCCCGGCAAAAACGGCCGAGCACCTCGGCCGGATCGAGCGCCAGGTCGTGCTCGCCGACGGGGTCATCACCGCCCTGTCGAACTTCGCCCGCATGCCGACCCCGGACCTCAAGCCGATCCCGATCCGTCGGGTGGTCGAGGAGGCGGTCGAGTCGAACCCGCCGCCGGCCGGGGTCGTTGTGACCCACGACTGGCCGGCCGACCTGCCGGACGTGCTCGCCGACGCCGACCAGCTGCGGATCGTCTTCGCCAACCTGGTCCGCAACGCACGGGAGGCGATGGGCGGCACCGGCACCCTCACCCTGGCCGGGCGGGCCGCCGGGGGTGGGGCGGTGGTGACCACGGTCACCGACACGGGGGGCGGAATCGCGCCGGAAAACCTGGGCCGGGTGATGGAGCCGCTGTTCACCACCAAGGCCCGGGGCATCGGCCTGGGGCTCGCGCTGTCCCGGGCCATCCTCGAGAAGAACAAGGGGAGCCTGCGGGTGGCCAGCACGCCCGGGCAGGGCACGACGTTTACCGTCCGGCTGACGACCGCGGAGGGGGACCGGGTATGACGACCGCCGCACCGGCGATTCTCGTGGTGGACGACGAGCCGGACGCCTGCCGGAACCTCGCCGACATCTTCACCGACCTGGGGTACCGGGTGGACACGGCCCCCGACGGGCCGGCCGCCCTGGACCTCGTCCGGAAGTTCCCGTACGCCGTCGCCCTGCTCGACTTCAAGATGCCGGGGATGGACGGGCTGGAGCTGTACCGGGAGATCAAGCGGCTCCGGGCCGGCACGGTCGCCATCATCGTGTCGGCGTACACCAGCCTGGCCACCCGGGACGCGGCCCTCGGGGCGGGGGCGTGGCGGGTGCTGTCCAAGCCGGTCGATCTGCCGCGGCTCCTCGGGCTGGTGGACGAGGCCGTCGGGCAGCCGCTGGTCTTGGTGGTGGACGACGACCCGGACCTGTGCGCCACGCTCTGGGACCTGTTCCGCGAGCGCGGCTTCCGGGTCTGCATCGCCCACGACGCCGCGGACGCGGCCGAGCGGATGGGCACCGGGCCGTTCAAGGTGGTGCTGATCGACATGCGGCTCCCGGCCGGGGACGGGTCGGCCGTCTTCCGGATGGTCCGGGAGTCCTGCCCGGACGCGCACACGGTGCTCATCACCGGACACCGGGAGGAGCTCGGCGACCTGGTCCACGAGGTGCTCCGCGCGGGGGCCGACGCCGTCTGCTACAAGCCGTTCGACGTGCCCGGGCTGCTCGACACGGTCGGGCGGCTGAGCCGGGACGAGCCGGCCGGTGGGGATTCGCATGCTTGAGCCCGCCCCGTTCACCGTCCTGGTGGTGGACGACGACCCGGACACCCGGGCCAACCTCCGCGACATCCTCGACCTCGACCGGTACCCGGTGGTCGAAGCCGCGTCGGTCGCCGACGCCCTGGCCCGCGACGACTGGAGCCGGTACGGGGCGGTGGTCCTCGACCGGCAACTCCCCGACGGGACCGCCGAGGACCTGCTCCCCCACCTCCGGCGGCTCGCCCCGGACGCGGCGGTCGTGATCGTCACCGGGTTCGACGACCTCCACGGGGCGGTGGCGGCGTTCCGCCTGGGGGCGGCCGACTACGTCCTCAAGCCGGTGAACGCGGACGAACTCCGCACCCGGTTCGGGCGGCTGGTCGAGGCCCGGCGGTACCGGGACGCGTTGCGGGAGAGCCAGGAGTTTGCCCGGGCCGTCCTCGACTCCCTCTCCGCACACATCGCCGTCCTCGACCGAGCCGGGGCGGTGGTGGCGGTGAACGCCGCCTGGGACGCGTTTGCCCGGGAGCGGCAGGGGGACCCGGACCGGTGCGGGGTCGGGGCCAACTACCTGGAGGTCTGCCGGCGGGCGTCCGGGCCGTTCGCGGAGGAGGCACCGGTCGTCGCGGCGGGCATCCGCGACGTCCTCGCCGGGGTCCTGCCCCGGTTCGTCCTCGAATACCCGTGCGACTTCGTGGACCAGAAGATGTGGTTCGCGATGATCGTCACCCCACTCGGCCCCGACCGCCGGGGGGTCGTGGTGTCCCACCTGGACATCAGCGACCGGAAGCGGGCCGAGGAGGACCTGCGCGCGAAATCCGAGGAGCTCCGGGCCACGACCCAGCAGTTGTGGCAGGCGGCCCGGCTGGCCGGGGTCGGCGAACTCGCCGCCAGCCTGGCCCACGAGTTGAACAACCCGCTCGCCACCGTCCACCTTCGGGTCGAGGGGCTGCTGGCGAAAACGCCGCCGGGCGACCCCCGCCGGCGGCCGCTCGAGGTCGTGGACCAGGAGGTCACCCGGATGGCGGGTCTGGTGGGCAACCTGCTCGGGTTCAGCCGGGCCGGGCGGGACCAGGTTTCCACCGTGGACGTGTGCGAGGAGGTCACCCGGACGGCCGAGTTGGCCGCCCAACACCTGCGGAAGCGGCAGATCCGGTTCCAGCCCGAGTTCACCCCGGCGGGGCAGGTCATTTACGCCGACCGGCAGCAACTCCGGCAGGTGTTCCTGAACCTGTTCACCAACGCCGCCGACGCCATGCCCTCCGGCGGCCGGCTGACCGTACGGGTCGCCCCCGGGACGCTGCCGGGCGGGCGGGCGGCCGTGGTTGTGGACGTGGCCGACACCGGGTCGGGCATCCCGCCGGAGCACCTAACCCGGGTGCTCGACCCGTTCTTCACGACGAAGGAGGAGGGGAAGGGGACCGGGCTGGGTCTGGCCATCTGCCGGCGGATCGTCGAGCAGCACAACGGCGCCCTGGAGATCGACAGCCGGGTCGGCGCGGGGACCACCGTCCGGGTCACCCTGCCGGTCCGCCCGGACACGAACGTGGCACCCCTCCGGCCCGCCTGACCGCGCTCGACGGTGACACCCTGATCTTCCCCAAGAAAAGTGGAGTCGAAGTTAACGGTGGGTCTGGTGGTACGTGCGCTCGAACTCCTCCGGGGAGACGAACCCCAGGGAGGAGTGGCGGCGGACGCGGTTGTAGAACACTTCCCCCAACCCGTGTCCGACCCGAAGCCGGACCGGTCACGCGGCCCCCAGCACTGCGCGCCGCCCCACCGCCCGCTGCCGTCGTGACGTGCGGCGGGGGTCGGTAAGAATTGCGGTCGGTCTCGTCCGACGCCCGCCAGGCGCTTCACCCATCCGACTCGTTTGTCCTGGGTTCTCCTGCGGCCCGCCGGGGGCGGCGTGGGGGCGGGGCGCTGACCGCCGCCGCACCGGCCGAGGCCTGGGAGCCGCGATCGACGGGAGCGGCTGCCGGACCGCCGGAGCCGCCGCCCGATACTCCTGACCCGAACCCGGAGCAGTCACCACGGCGGAGTTCACGTGCCGAACCCGCAATCCAGGATCACAACCAGGGGGCGTGCCACACCCGCCGCCCACGGGGGCTCGTGACGGAGATCACCTTGCTGGTGCGCGACGGCGACGCCGCCGCGCTCGCGGTGGAGGCCGACGTCGAAGGGTGACGACCGCCGCCCTTACTCGTTCGGGTGCGGCCAGGCGATCGTCTCGACCTAGCCACGTGGCCTGACTGAGGGCTTCGCGGCCTTGAAGTCCGGGTTGTGGAGCAGAGCCGCCGCCTCGAGCAGTAGCCACGCCGTGATCGCCACGACCCGCCAGTCCACCGGGCCGTGAACGGACTCGCCGGCCGCCTGGTCGTCGGGCTCGGCTGGCACTTCGCCCGGTCCGTCCGGCTCGCCCGGCGGCGGGGCGGGGGGGGAACTCGGTGGTGACGGATCCCCGGCGGGGGTGGTCGGCGGTGGCACGTCCGCGGGGAGCTTCTGGAGCGCGTCCAGCAACCGCTCCAGCAAGGTCGGGCCGTCGGGCGCCGCCTCACCGTCGGCGGCCGGCGGCCGGCCGGACCGCGCCGCCTCGACGAGCCGTTCCAGCACGTCGGCCGTCGCGTCCAGGAGTTCGTCCCGGGTCGGCGCGGCCGGCCGCGGGCCGTGAGACGGGTCGGGGTCGGGCTCGCCCGACAGGGTGGAGGCCACGGCGGCGATGAACGACTCGCCCTCGGACGCCAGCACCTCGTCGTCGGTCATCTCCCCGAGGCGTGAGAGGAACCCGGCGGGCAGGCCGGTGGCGGCCGCCGCGTCCAGCAGGCCGAACCCGGTCGCGGACGCGGCGCCCCGCCCGCCCCCGGCCGTCGAGATCGTCGTCACCAGGGTGGGGACGAGGGGCGAGGACGTGTCGACGGCGGTGAGGTCGCTGGTAATCTCGAACGTGATCGGGTCTCCGCCCGAGCCCGTCCGCACGGCGTACTCGAAGATCGCGTCGTCCCCCGCGCTGGTGACCAGCACCTCCAGCACGGCGGACGCGAAGTCCACCACCGCGAGTCCGCTGGGAACCCCCGCGACCGCCCCGCGGGGGACCAGGTCGGTGGATCCGCCGCCGGCCGTCGCGAGGACGACGCCGCCCCCGCTCCGGACCTCGATCACCCGGGAGAAGTCCACGGCCTGCACGAGCAGCACGGGCTGGCCCGTCGAGACGACGGCCTGCGTCCCGGCCGTCGCGTTGAAGCGGATCACGTCCCCGCCGGCGGTGACCACGTACCCGGCCGGGAGGCCGGGGATGTAGCTCGGCGCCTGGGGGGCGAGCGCGGCGCCGAGGTCGAGCACGCGCGGGCTGCGGTCGTCGAAGAACCCCTGGCCGCGGCCGGGGAGGACGGTCACCTTGCCGTCCCGGGTGGTGATCGCCAGGTCGCTCCCGCCGGGACTCGCGGGGTTTGCGACCAGGTCGGCGGAGAGCGGCCCGGCCCCGGCCGCCCGCAGCCGCGGCCCCGCCGTGCCGACCCACCGCCCGCCCGCCCCGTAGCTGCCGAACAGCACCGACACGTCGTTCGACCCGGCGTTGGCGACGAGCATGTCGGGGACGGCGTCGCCGTTGACGTCGGCGACGGTGACGTGAACCGGGTTGGTGCCGGTCGGGTAGCTCGCGGGGGCGGCGAAGGTGGGGGTGCCGTCCGCGGCCGGCGCGGTGGCGCGGTAGACGAGCACGCTGTTACTGCCGCTGGCGAGGACGACGGCGTCGGCCCGGGTGTCGCCCCGCGAGAGCGGGTACCACGTCACGTCGCCCGGCGCGAGCTGGGCGCCGGCGTCCTCCGCGGTCAGGGTGCCGACCGGGGTAAAGGTGCCGGCCCCCCGGGCCTGCACGGTGACCCGGTTCGTTTGCTGGTTGGCGACCAGGGCGACCGGCCCGCCGCCGCCCGTCTGGACGGCGATCGGGGCGCGGGTGCCGGTGACGGGCGGGGGCGGGGTGAACGTCCCGTCGCCGTTGCCGACGAGCCGGAGCACGTCCCCGGCCCCGTTGCCGACGAGCAGGTCGGGCGGTCCGCCGTCGGCGGCCGGCGCGAGGGACAGCCCGGTGGCCCCCGCCCCGACGGCGATCACCTGACCCCGCCGGAAGGTGCCGTCGCCGTTGTTGGCGAAGACCCACACCTCGCCGGCGTCGCGCATGAGCACCGCCACGTCGTCCACCGTCCCGCCGCGCGTGAACCGCCCCGCGACCGCGGCGCCGGCCTCGTCGTTGACGGCCCGGCCCAGGCTGGTTGAGGTGGTCAGCGCGGCGGTGGGGGCCGCGAACCCGCCGCGGCCGCTGCCGGCGAGGACGGAGAACGAGTGCTCGCCGCGGTTGACGACGAGCAGGTCCGGTCGGCCGTCGCCGGTGAACTCGCCCGAGGCGACCGCGACCGGCCGGGCGGCCGACGCGAACGTCGTCACCGGGGCGGTCACCTTCAGCACCGTGTTGACCAGGCGACCGGAGCCGTCGGGGAAGCGCACGGGCGCCGGCCCCTTGACCAGGATGTTCCCGTAGGCATCGACCGCCAGCCCCTTGATGCCGCCGAAGGTGTCGAACCGGCCGCCGAGGTCGAACACGGTGGTGATGACGCCGCCAACCGTGTCCACGACCCGGAGCAGGCTTTCCGAGTCCACGATGTAAAGGTCGGTACCGGACGCGGACAGCGCCAGGCCGCGGACGTAGCCGAGCTGGGCGTCGGTGGCCTGCCCGCCGTCGCCGAGGGTGCCGTACTGCCCGGTGCCGGCGACGGTGGTGTCCGCGCCGGTTACCAGGTTCACCCGGCGGACGGTCGGGCCGTCCGCGAAGTACAGGAACCCCTGGCGCGCGTCGACCACCACGGGAGTGGGGTAGCCGTCAAAGTCGCTGAGGTGTCCCCGGAGCCCGCGGAGGAAGCGGTTCTCGGCGATAGTGACGGCCGGGCCGTCGCCCTGGACTTTCCGGACCGTCCGGCCGTCGGCGACGTACACGGCGCCAGCCGAATCGACCGCGATGTAGTCCGCGTTCAGCCCGAAGTCCTGGGGGAGGCGGGCGACCGTGGTGATGGCCCCCGAGTCCACCCGGCGGATCACAGCGTCGGTGCGGTCGGAGATGTACAAAGGCGCTGGCTGGTAGGCGAAGAAACTATAACCGAGGGCGATGGCATCGACGGAGTTCAGCCGGGCGTCGGTCGCCGGTCCGCCGTCCCCGCTGTACCCGGGCGCCCCGGTGCCGGCGACGACGCTGATCACGCCGGTCCGCCCGTCCACCCGGTAAACCCGGTTCGGCTCCGCGAAGTAGACATCCGTTTGGTAGGTGCCGCCGGCGCCGAGCCCAAGCTGGTCAACCGCCCGGGGCGCCAGGGCGCCCGCGATCGTGGTCTGCACACCGCCGTCCGTCCGGACGATCAGGTTCTGGTCCGCGGTGTACGTCCGTCCGGCATCGTCCGTGGTCCGCGACCAGGGGCGGTCGGGGTCAGCCTCGGCGGGCGTGATGATCCCGGTCGCGAGGTCCACCCGGCGGGTCGCGTCTTCCCGGGGCGCGTAGCCGAGCTGTTCGTTGATGAACAAGTACCCCCCGGCCACGGCCAGGCTGTTGACCGGGTACAGGGGGGCGGACGTGGCCGGGCCGCCGGCCGCCGACTTGTACAAGTCCCGGGAGGTGCCCAGCATCGGGTCCAGTCGGGCCCAGTTCCCGGCGACCGTGGTGACGAGCCCGGTCGCCGCGTCGACCCGGCGAACGACGCCAAGGAGGTTGTCGGCGAAGTACACGTTCCCCTGGCCGTCCACCGTCAGGGCGGAGACGTCATTCAGCGGGTTCTCGGTCGCCGGCCGGCCGTCGCCGACCCGCCTGACGCCCCCCACGACCGTCGAGACCGAAGACGACGTTCCGAAGTTGAGGGGGCTGAGCCCCCCGCGGACGCGGGTGCTCCAGGCGAACGAGTGGTCGGCGTCGTTGAAGAAGACGGTTACGTCGCCGCTCGCCTGGTCCGTGACGGCGATGTCCGGCCGGCCGTCCCCGTTGAAGTCGGCGAACGCCACGTCCGACGGGGCTCCGCCGGATTTCCGGAAGATGCGGTTTCCTCCGTTGTACCTCCCCTCGCTACTCGGGAAGACGATCTCGATTCCGCTTCCGAGCGTATCGACGAGGATCAGCACGTCGGCCCGGCCGCTCCCGCTCAGGTCGGCTGCGAACATCCGGGTCGCGACAACCCTGGTTAAGAAATACTCGGCGAGATGGAGTTGGCCGCCGGCGAGCGTGTACAGCGAGACTTCGTACGACTTAGTGAAATCGACGAGAAATCTCGCCGCTCGACTGGCGGCGGCGACCACCCACCCGGTCGGGGTCTGCACCGCGACGGCGTCGCGGGCCGGGAGGCCGGGGTTCATGACGACCGGTGGGCCGAAGTCCGTCGAGCCGGGCCGCCCGGGGCGGTAGAGGAGGTTCCCGGCGGCGTCCACCACCACACTGTCGAGCACCGGCCGGCCCGCGGCGTCGGTCGCGCCGGATAAGTTGACCAGGAAGGGCGTGTTCGACCGCCCGCCGCCGCTCTGGTTGCTCGCCGCGGCGAACGTCCCGTCGCCCCGGCCGAGGAGGGTGGAGAGCGTCCCCTCCACCCCGTTGACGATTACCAGGTCCGGGTTCCAGTCGGCGTTCATGTCCCGGACGAGCACGGCCCGGGGGGAGAGCCCGACCGGCAGCGCCTGTGGGTCCTGGAACGACCCGCGGCCGTCAGCCAGCAGGACGGACACGGCGGCGGCCCGCCCGCCCGCCGCCACCAGGTCGGGCTTGCCGTCGCCGTTCAGGTCGGCCACCGCGACCGCGGCCGGGTCGTCCACGATCACCGACCGCTCGACCACGTCGAAGCTGCCGTTGCCCCCGTACCGGAGGATGCCGACCGAGTTGCCGGTGTTGTGCCGCACGACGACGTCCGGGGAGCCGTCGCCGTCGGCGTCGGCGATCGTCACCCCGTGTGGGACGAACCGAAGGCGGGTGACGACCTCGGTGGCGAACGACCCGTCGCCGTAGCCGAACCGCACCCCGACCGTCCGCTCACGGCTGTTGACGGTCACCAGGTCCGGCCACCGGTCGCCGTTCAGATCGACGGCCGCCACGTCCACGAGGCCGGTTAGTGTGAGGTCCTCGGGCGCCAGCCCGGGCGCGGCCCCCGGGAGCCGCGCGGCCGGCCCGGCCCGCGTGTCGCGGAGGGTGCCGTCGGCGGCCCCCAGAAGCGTGACCACCGTGCCGTCCTCGTTGTTCACCACCACCGCGTCCGGGTTGCCGTCGCCGTTCACGTCGGTCAGCAGGAGGGCACACGGCCCGCGGCCGACCGGATAGGTCACCTGCGGGCGGAAGCTGCCGTCGCCGTTGCCGAACAGCACCCCGACGGTGTCGTCCCCGCGGTTCGCCACCACGAGGTCGGCCCGGCCGTCGCGGTTGAGGTCGGCGGTCGCCACCGCCAGCGGCCGCGCCCCGACCGGGAACGACGCCTGCGGGGAATACGTGCCGTCCCCGTTGCCGAGCCGCACGGCCACCGCCGGCTCGCGGGCCAAAGTGGTCACGACGTCGAGGAGGCCGTCGCCGTTGAAGTCCCCGACCGCCAGTGCGACCGGCCCCCCGGCGACGGGCTCGGCGGTCGCGGGCCGGGTCCGGAACGTGCCGTCGCCGTTGCCCCGGAGCACGTCCAGGCCGGCGGCCGGGCCGTCGGTCACGCCGAGCATCTCGACGATCAGGTCCGGGATACCGTCCTGGTCCGCGTCGGCCACGGCCAGCCCGGCGTCCGACAGCCGCGGGATCAGAATCGACTGCTGAGCTTGGAACCCGCCGCGGCCGTCGCCGAGGAGTGGGGTGACGGTGAACTCGCCGGCGGCGGCGAGGTCGGGCCGGCCGTCGCGGTTGAAGTCGGCGACCACCAGCCGGATCGGCCGGGCGGAAAGCGGCACCTCGGTCATCGGCCCGAACCGCCCGCCGCCGGTAGCCAGGAACACCCCGACCGACTTGGCCGCGACGTTGCCGACCACCACGTCCGCCAGGCCGTCGCCGTTCACGTCGGCCACCGTCACCGCTCCCGGCCCACGGGCGTCGGCCAGGTCGGCGGCCCGCTGGAACGTCCCGTCGCCGCGGCCGAGCAGCACCGCGACCCCGCCGGGACCGGCGGTAATGTCCTGGATCCGGTTCGAGAAGGGAGCGCCGACGGCGGTCGTCGCCAGGATGTCCGGGATCCCGTCGCCGTTCAGGTCGGCCACCGCCACCGACCGCAGTTGTGGCAGGGGCTGGCTGTCCGCTAGATCGAACGGTGAGCCGATGGCGATCGACTCGCCCGGGCGGAAGCCCCCGTGCCCGTCGGCGAGGAGCACCCGGACGGCGTTGTAGGCCCCTTCGGCCACGACCACGTCGGCGGCGCCGTCGCCGTTCAGGTCGGCGATCGACACCGCGATCGGGGACGCGTACGGGTCGAGTTCGCCCGTCCACGCGTCGGGGCGGAGGGTGCCGTCGCCCTTGCCCGGGTAGACGAGGACGCCGGACTCGTTGGCGAGCACCAGGTCGGCCGCCCCGTCGCCGTCCAGGTCGCCGACCGCCAGCGCGGTCCAGCGGGTCTGAGTCGTTTCCTGCGAGAAGCTCGTGGTATGGGTGCCGTCCCCGTGCCCGAGGAGGATGCTGAATTTACCGGAGAGGGGGCCTTCGGGGCCGTGGAGAACGGCCAGGTCGGGGTAGCCGTCGTTGTTGAAGTCGCCCGACGCCACCGGCCCGAGGACGCCGTCCAACGGGGCGGTGTCGGTCGGCGGGCTCGTCGGTGTGAACGTGGTGGTGAGCCGGACGTCGTCCGGCCGGTCGACCCCGAGGGCGAGGAAGTAGACCCCGGGCCGGAGGTACTGCGAGAACGCCGCCGTGGCGCTGCCGGGCGGGCCTTCAGTCTGGTAGACGAGGGTGTCGCCCGTGGTGCCGGTGAAGAGGGACAGGACGGGGTGCGCGCCGGCCTTGGCGACGGCGGTTGCCGTGTACGTCCCGGCCTGCGTAACGGTGACCGGGATCTTCGGGAACACGTCGTCGAGGGGGGTGTCGGACCGCGAGTTGAGGGTGCCGGCGGAGAACGCCGCGTCGAGGTGGGACTCGTACAGCCGGCCGTGGTTCTCCGGGTCTTCCGGGGTCAAGGCGTCGACGTGGTGGACGGACAGAATGTAGGTGCCCGGGGGGAGGTACTGGCTGAGCGTCGCGGTCGGGTTGGCGGGCGTCCCGGTGACCACGACGCGGAGTTCCTGCCGGACGTCTACACCACTGAGTATTAGCTGGGGGAGCTCACCGGCCGGACCCAGTCGGGCGGTCGCCGTCAACAGCCCGGCCCCGACGGCCGGACTGATTGTAAACGAATAGCCCGCGCCCCCGCTCCGCTGGAACTCTCCGTCCGCCGTGGCGCGGACCGAGGCGCCGGTCGGGCTCACGATCGTGAGCGACTCCCAGCTCGCCCCGCGGTGCCCGAAGTGGTCGCCCGGCGCGGCGGGAGTGATTCGAAGTCCGAGGTAGATCGGTCCGTTCGCCAGTCGGCCGAGGTCTGGGAAGAGGTCCGGGTATCCGTCGGCCGGGGCCGACGCGAACGCCGGGAGTGTGGCCGGAAGGGTGATCGCGAGGTCGGCCAGGGACCACTCGCCCCCGGCGGCGAGTCCGGGTACGGCGATCGGGGCCGGTAGCAGCGGTGTCGTGGTCGCGGGGTCGAACCCGGGGCTGGTCGAAGCGACCACCTGCACGGTGAACGCCCCGGCCGCCACCCCGCCGCGGTTGTTGACGCTGAAGGAGGCGTGGACCGTCTCGCCCCACACGGCCGCCGCCTCCGCCAGCCGGAACGACGACCCGACGACGTCCGCCGCGAGCGGTTGTCCCTTCCGCACCGCGAGGGCGAGGGTGTACGTACCGGTCGTGGCGCCGGGGGTGCCGCTCCGGCTGGCGGTCGGGTTGTAGTCCGCGTTCCCGGCGGACGACACCCCGACGATGTAGCTGCCGCCCGCCGCGGCCTGCACCGTCAGCGCCGGGTCGCCCCCCTCCTGGTTGTTCAGCGCCACCTCGTTGCCGGCGGCGTCGAACACGCGCAACAGGGGCCGGAGGCCGCTCCCGGCGAGTTGGGCGCTGACGGCCGCGCGGAGGGTGTCGCCCCGGCCGAGTTCGACCCGGTACAGGTCGTGCTGGTCCGGCGCCGCCAGGTAGCCGCCCACGTTCGCGGTGTCGAGCGGCCCGAGCGCCAGCACCTCGGCCGACGCGAGGGTGTGGGCGGCCGGCGGCAGCCGCCCTTCGAGCAGCTCCACGAGGAGTACGGTCCGGCGGTCGGCGTGGCGGGTCATGGTGCGTCTGCGGTCGGTTCCCACGCGGGCTAGGGGCTCCTCGCCCCGATTTCGGTTGCCAGCTCGGCCAGCGGGTCGCTGGCGCTGAGGCGGACCAGGGCCGTGTCGGCCAGCACGAAGTCCTGCCAGAACTTCGCCCGCCCGGCCGGCTCCACGTCCGCGAGCGCCGCGCGGAGCAGGGCGGCGACACGGGCGACGCGGCGGGGGGCGTCGTCCGTGTTCGGGTCGCCGAGGACGACCAGGGCGACGACCCGGGCCGCGGTGTACCGCTGGCGCTTTCGCTCCGGCTGGTCGGTGGACGCCGCCGCCTGCCGTGCGGCGGCCTCGGCGTCGGCCAGCGCCTCCGGGAACTGCCCGGTGCGCACCCGGGCCTCGGCCCGCCCGAGCAGCGCGTCGGGGTAGGTCCGGCCGTCCTTGAGGGCCTCGTCGAAGTCGGCGACGGCGAGCCCCGTGGCCCCGGTAGCGAGGTACGCGCCGCCGCGGAGGGTCAGCACCTCCGGGTCGGCAGGGGCGTACACGAGCGCCCGGGTGAAGCTCTCGATCGCCCCCCGGTGGTCCTTCTTCGTGGCCAGGATCACGCCGCGGGTGGTGAGGGCGGAGGCGAGCCGGTCGGCCTGAGTCCGGGAGAGGGCGGTCCCCTCCGGGGCCGGCGTCAGCGACAGGTACAGGTCGATGGCCACGACCGCCCCGTCGTACTGCCGGCCGGCGAGGAGCGCGTCGGCCGAGTGGCGTGCCGCCAGCGCCCGCTTCTCGCGGGTGAGCGCCGTGTCGGGGAGCCGGAGCACGATGCCGTACACGTCCGACGCGTGCTTGAACTGGCGCGCCTGGTGCTTCAACCGGGCGAACGCCATCAGGTCGTCGGCCAGGGTCGAGGCCCGCCCCAGGTTCGGCGCGAGCTGGACCGCGAGGAGCAAGTCCTTCCCGGCGGCGGCGGCGCCGCCGCGGAGGAGGTGGACGTGGACCCGCTCGTGGTAGAGCCGCGCCACCCGGGGTTGCAGGTCGATCGCCTTGTCGAGGACGTCCGCGGCGGCGTCCAGCGCGGCGTGGCGGTGCCCGGCGGCGGCCGCCGCGAACCCGACCGTCCCGCCCGGGGCCAGCTCCCACGCGACCGCCGGCAGGGGCAACTCCTCCGCCCGGTGGCTGTGCGTCAGGGCGAGGTTGATGCGGGCCGGCAGGGCGTCCGGGCGGAGGGCGACTGCCGCCGTCAGGTCGGCGACCGCGGCGTCCCAGTTGCGCTGCTTGTACGCCAGCACGCCGCGGTTGGTGCGGGCGGCGTAGAGCACCGCGTCGTCCCCCGCGCCCCTTTCGATCGCCTCCTTCAGGGTGGCCTCGGCCTTCGTGTACTCGCCCAGCTCCACCTCGGCCGACGCCCGGTAGACGAGCGGCCAGAGGAAGTCGGAGCGCAGCCCGAGGCACCGGTCCAGCGCCAGCTTCGCGTCCTGGGGGCGCTTGTCCTGCAGGAAGCAGACGGCGAGCAAGAACTGCGCCCCGTAGTGTTCGGGCTCGGCCCGCAGCGCCTCGCCCAGCGCCGGGATCGCCCGGGTGTACTCCTCCGTGCGGTGGTGTTCGAGCCCGATCAGGTAGTAGTCGGCGGCGAGGACCGGGGGCGTCGCGTCGGCGGCCGTCCGCGCCGCCTCCGCCGCCGCCTTCTCGCCCAGCCCGGTGTGGTACTCGGCGCGCCGCGTGAGGCCGACCCGCGTCCGCGTGCCGGGGGGGAGGAGCAGGTCGGCCCGGTCGAGCATCCGGAGGGCGTTCCGAACTTTCTCCTTCCGCTCCCCGGTCGTCTCACCGGGGGTCGGTGCGGCCAGGGCCACCGCGTGGGCGTCGATGAGGAGGAGCTCGTAGCAGCGGTACGCCGCCAGCCGCTCCTCGTCGGACGTGAAGTACCCGGGGGCGAGCCCCGGCGGGCCGCTGCCGGCGAGCTCGACGCCGACCTCCTTCAGCCCGGCGGCCGCCGCGGCGCGGACGAGGCCGTGGGTCTCCGCCTCCGCGAGGCCGGCGGCGCGGGTGTTGAAGAAGACGGCGTCGCGGTGGTGCTTCCCGAGGCGGGTGAGCTTCATCCGCTCCGCCTCCCGCCGGTCCTTGTCGGCGCGGGCGGCGTCGGCCCGGGCGAGGAGCTGGTCGGCGGACGGCTTCAGCGGCCAGTCGGCGAACGCCGCCGGGTCGGCCTTCGCCAGCGCGTCGGCGGCGCGGAGGTCGGCGGCGACGGCGTCCCACGGGACCGCGGCGGCGGGGGTGGCGGTCACGGTCTGCTCGGCCTTCGCGAACAGGGCGGCGAACTGCGCCCGCGCCTTCTCGTGGCGCTCGGCCTCGGCGAGCCTGGTCCGTGCGAGTTCCGTCTCCTTCCGAGCGGCCTGCGCCTGAAGCGCGAACACGGTGGCGGCCACGACGACGACGGCCGCCGCCACGGCGGCAACCTTCCGCACCTGCGCCCAGCGCCGCTGCTCCTCCTGCCACCGGGCCGCCACCTTCGCCAGCGCGTCGTGCCCGAGGCTCACGTACCGCTGCTCTTCCTCGTCCCCGCCGATCCGCAGGCTGTTCACCCGCACGAGCCGGCGGTCGCCGTCGCCGGCCGTCCGCAGCACCTCCTCGAACGGCATCCGCCCGCGCCAGTGCTGGGCCAGGAAGGCCGCCGGCAGCAGTGCCGTGGTGAGCGTGCCGTCGGCCTGCCGGATGAACAGCTGGGTGCGCGGGTCGGCGAGGAGCCGCTTGAACGCCCGCTGGTCGGCGCGGTGGGGGAAGAGGTGCCCGACCAGCGCCTCGGCGTGCGCCCGCATCCCGCCCTCGACGCCGCCGATCGCATTCAGGTCGGCGGCGGTGACGGCCTTGTCGGCGCGGGCGCACACCCGGTCGTAGAGCTGCGTGCACACCACCTGTACCAGCGGCAGCACGCTGTCGGTGCGGTTGATCGAGTACGCCCGGGTCCGCCGCGCGATGTCCTCGGCCACGCCGTCGGCGAAGCGGAAGCCGTACTTCTCGGCCGGGATTTCCGCCGCGTGCTCGACCGGCGTCGGCGACGTGGGCCGCCGGATCACCTCGGTCAGCGCCTCGTGCCCGAAGTCGGTGAGCAGGTAGTCGCGGACGCCGGCCGCGGGGTGCGTCCCCTTCCGCAGCCTGTCGGTGAGCCGGCCGTGGTACTCGGTCCGCAGCGACACCACCACCTTGAACCCGCCCGGCGCCCCGGCCGCGCGGCGGAGCATCTCCAGCGCTTGCGTGCGGTTCGCCTCGTCGGCCGGCGTGCGCGCGAGGGTGAACACCTCCTCCGCCTGGTCGATCACCAGCACCGGCGTGAACGGCAGGACGCGGCCCAGGTCGGCGAGAATCCGGCCGAGCAACCCGGGGTCGGCGCGGAGCGCGTCGCGGAGGGCGTCGCGCCCCGTCCGCTCACCCACGGCCGCGCGGAGGACCCCGGGTAGGTCGGCGGCCGCCGCCGCGCCGGCCGGCGTGCGGTGGGCGAGCGGGGCGGCGCAGAACGTGGTCAGCGCCGCGGCGATCTGCGCCACCGGGTCGTTCGTCGCCCGCACCAGCAGCACCGTGTCGCCGTCGCCGTGCGAGCGGTCCCGCGCGAACCGGTAGCCGACGCACTCGCGCTCCAGGAACGGCACCACCCCGGCGCGCAGGAACGAGGTCTTCCCGACGCCGCTCTCGCCGTGGAGGATCACCAGCCGCGTGCCGGGCTCGTCGAGCAGCTGCGCGAACCGGAGGGTGTCGTCGTCGCGGCCGGCGAACAGGGCGCGGTCGGCCGGGCCGTAGGATTGCAGCGACCGGTACGGCTGCGGCGGCAGCGGGTGCGTATCGGCGTGGGCGCGCGTGGGGTCGCGCCGGAGCTTCGTGCCCACGGCGGCCTGCGTGAGTACGATCGGCGCGGCGTCGGCCGGCGCACGAGGCTCGCGCCGGACGTGGACCGCGGACGGGCAGTACGACCCGTACAGGAGGCCGAGCGGCACCTGGCCGCGGAGCTGGCGCATCACCTTCCCGAGCGGCTCGCCGCGGACCGCGAACGCCGTCAGGAACTCGCGCCCGAGCGGCGCCGCGAACGTGTCCACCGTCACCTGCTCGGTGGCGACGTACCCGGTAAGCCCGAGCGGGTGGAGGGCGTCGAGGAACGAGCCCGACTTCTCCGCGACCGCCGTCCCGCAGGCGTTCAGGAACGCCACCCCGCCGAACACGCTGCCGGCGTCGGCGAACGGGTCGCCCTCCAGCATCGTCTTCAGGTCGTCGGGCGTGACGGCGTCGTCGCCGAGGACGAGGCCGAACGGGTCGGCCTGGGTGTGCCCGAGCCAGTAGAGGAGGTCGGGGCGGCCGGCCTGGAGGGCGTCGGCGAGCTCCTGTCGGGTGCGGGCCTGCACCCAGCCGTGCTCCTGGCACAGCGCCGCCAACTCGCGCGATTCCGTCGGGAGTCGGTCGAGCACGAGCGGGTCGGTGACGACGACGACGCGCGGGTTGTGGAGCACCGGCAGCCGCCGCAGCGGGCTGACGCGGCGGCCGCCGGACAGGTCGTAGCGGAGCCCCCAGAACGGCCGCCACCGGGCCGGGTCGTCGCCGCCGGCCTTGAACGCGGCGGGGTCGGGGCGGCGGTCGTAGACGAGGTTCCACGGCACCGCGGGGCCGCCCTCGGCGACGACTTCCAGCCCCTCGACGGCCCCCTCGGCCTGGAGCGTGTCGAGCCACTTGCGGACCTCGGACGCGAGCGCCATCTGCTCGGCCGGCGGCTTGAACAGCGCCTGGTACAGGCCGTAGCCCGCCGCCGCGAGCGCGGCCGCCGCCGCGGGGCCGTCGCCGCCGTCGTCGGTGAACGAGCCCTCGACGACCGCCCCGAGCGCCGCGCGCGCCGCGTCCGCGGCCGCGGCGAGGGGCCGCGCCGGGAGCTCGTACGGGGCGAACGCGGCGGGCCCGTCGGACCACGTCACGCTCACCCCGGCCGGGGTCGGCTGCACGACACACGCGAGGCGGGCCATCACACCTCCGATCAAGCTCCGTCCTTGCGGACCCGAACGGCCGGGTCGCCGAGGACGACGTAGGACTGCGCGTCGTTCCGCTCGACCCACGCCTGGGCGAGCTTCGGGTCGGCCGCCGACCGGGCGCCGGGCGCGGTCGGGTCGAGGCGGTTCAGCAACTCCGCCGAGTAGGTGGCGAAGCGCTGGCTGAAGTCGATCGTCCCCTGGCCCACGGGGTCGCCGCGGAGGACGCGGGCGAGCATGTTGCGGAACGGCTGGATCTGCGCCCCCGCCCCCTTCGCCTCCAGCGAGTACCCCCACGCGCGGTCGATGTGCCCCACCACGGCGAGCGCCCCCGCGGCCAGGAGCCGCTGCCCGAGCGCCGACACGAACGGCGCCTCGGCCACCTCGACGGGGCCGCCGGCGGGGGCCGTCAGGAACGGGTCGTAGCGCGGCGTGCCGGCGCCGTAGCACGCGAACACGACGGCGATCGTGCCGTCGAGCCGCGTGTCCGGGCCGAGGTCGGCGGCGGCGAGGTAGTGGTCCGCGGAAACGGCGCCGTACCCCGGCCAGTCCTGGCACAGCAGTGCCCCGCTGGCCGGCCGCTGGCGCGGGTCGCCCTTCGGCCAGCCGCCCATCCCGTGCGACGCGGTGAACAGCAGCGCCGGCCGGGCGTCGAGCGCGGCCCGCAGGTTCGCCTTCGTGGCGTCGGCCGCGCGGAACGAGCGGGTGCGGAACCCGTACTTCTCCGCGACGGTCGGGTCGGTCGTGCCCGCCCCGGCGAGCGGGGCGATGAGCTTGTCGGCGCTCAGTTGCGTGGCGCGGTCCATCGGGTGCCGGGTGCCCCAGTACACGACCTCGCGGGCGGGCGGGGCGGCCTCGGCGGTCTCGCTGGCCACCACCGCCGCGGCGTAGCGCCCGTAGTCGGCGGGGTCGTCGAACGACACGCGGCCGACGGCGTAGTCGATGTCGAGGAGGTACTGGAACTCGAACGGGATCTGCTCGGGCGTGCCGACGAGCAGGAGGTAGTACGGCACGGCCGCGGGGTTCACGTCCGAGCCGTGGACCTTGTGCCGCGCCAGCCACGCCTCGCGGGTTTCGCCGGGCAGCAGTTCCAGGGCGCGGAACAGCGGCCCGGCCTGCCCCGCGCGGCGGTCGAGGAGCGGCTTCAGCGCGGCCCGAACGTCCTCCGGCGTCTCCTTGGCGAAGACGACGCCCCAGCCGGCCTGCGCCAGGTCGGTCGGGTCCACGTCCGCCGGGAGGCCGAAGAACTTGCCGGTGAGCTTCTTCGCCAGCCGCCGCAGCCAGCCGGCGCGCTCGGCCGTGGGCGCGGCCCCGCCGGCGGCGCGGCGGCCGGCTTCTTCCACGGTCAGCGGCGCGACCAGGTACTCGCCGGTCAGGGCGTTGATGCCGTTCAGGCAGATGGTGTCGTCGTCGGGCACGGGTCACTCCATCGGCCAGACGCCGCGGGCGCGGAGGTCGGCGACGCGGTGGAGGCGGACGTCGTCGGGGGCGAACTCGCGCGCCTCCTCGTACTGGCGCTGGCCCGACCGGCAGGCGGCGTCGAAGTCGGCGGCCCCGACCATCGTGGTTTCGAGGAACTGCCAGTCCCCGGCGCCGTCGTCCGACTCCCACCCGACGAGGGCGTGGCCCGGGATCAGCAGCAGCGCCGGGCTCAGCGACGCGCCCTCGATCAGGCTCGCGAACAGGACCGCGCCGTCGAGGCAGTTGGCGCTCTTCCGCGCCAGCGACTCACGCGGCAGCCGCGCCCGCTGCGTCACGCTGTCGGCCGGCGCCCCGTAGTCGGTGACGGCGTTGATGTAAGCGAGCCCCGCCTCTTGTAGCGACCGGTACAGCGCCGCCACCTGCTCGCGCACGCGGTCCGGCCCGCCGTGGATGTAGCCGGCGAGCATCCCCGCCGGGTGGAGCGCGGCGGCCCGGCGGACGCGCTCCTGCACCGCGTCGTCGTGCGGCGTCACCCACGCCCCGTAGTAGCGGGTCAGGTCCTTCGCCTCGCCCGTCGCCGCGTCGCGGACCGCGTTGAACCCGCACGTCCGCGCCAGCAGTACGAGCGGGAACGTGTCGTGGCACTCGGGCCGGCCGTCGAGGTCGTCCACGCGCAGGTGCAGCGTCGCCCGCTGGGCCGTCGTGACCCGGCTCACCCGTTCCGGGAAGAGGAGCGGCAGCAACTTGAGGACGGTCGGCTCCTTCACCCCGCGCCTGAGCTCGATCGTGCGCACGGCCTCCGCGGACAGCCCCTCGACCCACGCCCGGACGCACACCCGCTTGCTCTTGGCGTCGAGCGAGACGTTGGTGACGGCGACCGTCAGGAGCGGGTCGGTGTCCGGGTCGAGGAGGGGGTAGATCGCGGTCGGGACGGGGTTCAGGTTCAGCGTCGGCTCGACCTTCAGGCCGGTGGTCTCGGGGCCGAGGAGCCGGCCGACCGGCGGGCGGGGCGGGGGCGGGGCCACGGGCAGGGGTGCGAGTGGCACGTCCGCCGCCGCCCCGCGGAGGGCGGATTGCACGCGGGCGAGTTCGGCGCGGAGACCGGCGTCGGCGCTGGGGTCGGTCTGGGTGTAGACGGCGGCCTGCAACCGGTGGAGTTGGCGTGCGAGAGTGACCCGGGTGGGGGGGCCGTCGGGCGTCGGGTCGGGCATCGGTCACCCCGGCCCGATAGACGGGCGCGCGCCCGGCCGGACCGCGGGGAGCAGTCAGGGGTTGGCGCAGTGCCAGACAGCGTAACTGATTCTGACACGCTTCATATGCCGAGATTTCCTTTGCCGTGTCAACGGCTTACGGTCGGATTTCGCCATTTCCCGCCGAGCCAGACGTCGAGCATGTCACACTGGTCGTCGGGCGGTGTCAGGCGCTTTCCTCCGGATTCCGAGTGTGTGATACCGAATCCGGCTGATGCGTAACCCTCTCTCTCCGGCGGGGGAAGGGTTCACCAAGACGCGGCCGAGCAGTCCCGGCGGCAAGTCCTGTGGCTGGTGACGCGGCCGGGACAGCCGTGGAATGCGGTCACGGTCGAGCGGGGCCGGCGCCGGTGAGGGGGACGGTGTAGAGGTACAGCGACCGGCCGACGCCGTCGTCGGCCGAGGCGACCCGGACCACCCGGTCCGGCCGCACCCCGGGGATCGGGAAGGAGTGCGACACCACCCGCGCCCCCGCCTTCATCCCGTGCAGCCGCGGGACCAGTTTGGCGTTGAGGGTCGCCCCGACGTACAGGGTCACCACCGTCACCCCGGTCAGGTCGGCCGTCAGCAGGTCGGCCTCCACGACCCGGACCAGCTTCCCCACGCCGGCCGCCTCGACCGCCGCGCGGGCCTTCTTCACGTACTCCGGGTCGAGCTCGTACCCGACCGCCTTGCAGCCGTAACGATTCGCCGCGGCGACCAGGATCCGGCCGTCGCCGCACCCGAGGTCGGCGACCACGTCGTCCCTCGTCACCGCCGCCAGTTCCAACATCTTCGTCACCACGTCGCGCGGGGTCGGGGCGAACACCACCGCCGGCCGCGGGCGCGGCGGCGGATCGGGGTCGGCGGCGGCGAGGGGCAGCAGGGCGATCAGGGCGACCAGGCGTGGCACGGGCCGCCTCACTTCCCGCCACGGATGGCGTACAGGGTGGATTCGGTCGGGACGTACAGGGTGCCGTTTGCGAAGACGAGCCCGGCCCGGATCCCGTAGGGAGACTCGATCGTCGCCAGACGCCGCCGCTCCCGGCCGTGGGCGTACACCACCACCTCCGCGTTGTCGTTCCCGAAATACACCTTCCCGTCGGCCCACAGCGGCTGACCCCAGACCGACACCTTCAGGTCGTCAACCCAGTGGCACCGGCCGGTGGCCGCGTCGAAGCAGAACACGAACCCGGAGAAGTCGGCCGCGTACACCAGCCCGTCGTGCGCGACCACGCCGGCGATCGTCCGGCCGAAGTAGAAGTCGCGCGACTCCCGGAGCAGGTCGAGCTTCTTCTTCTTGCCGACCTCGATGCGCGGGGCGCTGTCTGGAACGGCCTTCGGGGTGTACCAGACGACCGCCGAGTTCGGGTTCGGCCGCCCCTTCTTCGGCCCGTCGGCCAGCTCACGGCTCACGTCCCCGGTCTTCGTCGGGTCCACGCAGTACAACCCGCCGTCCCCGGACCCCGCCTCCGGGTCCTGGCCGGTGGCGATGTACACCCGGCCGGCGTACACGACCGGCGTCGCCACGACGTAGTTCTTGCTGTCGAGGCCGCCGAAGTTGAACTCCGCGCCCTTCAAATTCAAGTCGCACGCCCACAGCACCCGGCCGGTGTTGGGGTCGAAGCCGCGGAGCCAGCCGTCGCCCTGGCCGACGACCACCTGGGACCGGCCGCCGACCGTGACGACGGCCGGGCTGGACAGCTGGCAGCGCATGATGTTCTTGCCCGGCGACTTGTCGGTCCACACCACCCGGCCGGTGGCCTTCTCCAGGCACACCAGGCTCGGGGCGTCCGGGGCGGGGATGTTGAAGACCCCCTCGTCCACCCCGTTGTGGGTGACGACGTACAGCCGGTCGCCGAGCCCGGCGACGGCCGCCCCGCCCCCGCCCTGCATCACCGGGATGTGCGGGTACACGCCCAGCTTCGCCCGCATGTCGAGCGTCCACACGTCCCGCGGTTCGCCCTTGCCGGCCCGGAGTGGGGCGACGTCCAGGCACACGACCTCGCACCGGTTGGTGACGTACCACAGCCGGTCTCCCTCGACGAGTGGGGCCGACCCGAGCGCCCCGCCCCACAGGTCCTGCGGGTAGCCGGCCGTCAGTCGTGGGCTGCGGCGGCTCCATACGAATGCCCCGTCCTTCTCCCGGAAGCACCGGAGCACGCCGGCGTCCCAGGCGCTCGACGGGATCGACTCGTCGGCCGGCGGGCGGGTGTTGGTGCCGATCCACACCAGCCCGTTGGCGACGGCCGGGGTACCGATCGTGCGGCTGCCGAGTTCGGCCGCCCACGCCACCCCGTGCCCGACCGTCGCCGGCCGGCCGTCGGCGGCCGGGACGGGGAACCGGAAGTCGTGCGGCGCCCCGGCCTCGGGGCTGACCGCGTTCCGAGTGGCGTCCCGCCCCCAGGTCGGCCAGTCGGCGGACGCGGCGGGGAGGACCAGCGCCGGCAGCAGGCCGGCGGCGGAGACGAGGCGGCAGGCGGGTGACACGGCTCGGCCCTCGGTGGGGTGCGCTGCGGCGCGGAGGCTACTTCCCCTCGGCCTTGTCGATGAACTCGGTAATCGCCTTCGCGTCGAGGGCCGGGGTCACCTTGGTGTTCTTGTACGCGATCGTGCCGTCCTTCCCGACCACGAACGTCCAGCGGGCGGCGGTGCCGGCGCGGGTGAACTCGAACGGCGTCTTGTCCGCGTCGCGCGCCTTCACCACCGCCCCCTTCGTGAACGGCACCCCGTACTTCCTGGCGACCGCGCCGTCCTCGTCGGCCAGCAGCGTGAAGTTGAGCTTCTGGGCGGCCCGGAACTTGGCGTGGACGTCGGCCGAGTCGCCACTGATCCCGACGACCTCGACGCCCTTCTCGGCGAGCTTGTGCATGGCGTCGCGGAAGGCGTTGGCCTGGGCGGTGCAGCCGGGCGTGAAGTCGCCGGGGTAGAAGTAGACGACGACCCACTTCTTGCCGAACCGGTCCTTCGACAGCCACGTCGGGCCGGCGTCGGACGGCGCCTCGAACGCGGGCGCCGTGTCGCCGACCTTCAGCTCCACCGGCTTCGCGTCGTCGGCGGCCGCGGGGCCGACCGACGCGACGCACCCGAGGGCCGCGGCGAACGCGCCGACACGCAGGGTGAACGCGGACATGACGAACCTCCGAACGGGGAAGGGGGATCGGAACCACATGTCAACGACTGACCGGCCGTGGCGGCGGCGCGAGCGGAGGCGACCACGGTTTGAGGTCCCAGACGCGGACCTTGCCGTCGGCGTACCCCGCCCCGAACCACCGCCCACACGGGCTGAACGCGGCGTCGAAGGCCGTGGCCCGGTTCTCCGGGAGGGATACCAACTCCAGCCCGGTCTCCATGTCCCAGACCTTCACCTCGCCGTTCGCCTGGGGGGCTCTGCCGGCGCGGCTCCCGGAACTGGTTGCGAGCCGGCGGCCGTCCGGGGAGAACGTCACCCCCCAGACGCACTCGGTGTGACCCCGGAGGTGGTACACCAACTCCCCGGTCGGCACGTCCCAGACCTTCGCCGTACCGCGGCTGATCCAGTGGACGCCGCTGGCGACCGCCAGCCGTTGGCCGTCCGGGCTCCAGGCGAGCCGCCAGACGCCGCAGTGGTCCGGCGGGAACGTCCGCACGTGCCGCCCGGTCCGCGCCTCCCACACCGACGCGATGCCGGGCCCGTCGAGGGAGTCGCTCATCGACACGAACGTCCCGACCGCGAGGTACTCACCCGTCGGCGAGAACGCGACGGAGCAGGCTCCGAAGCGACGCTGCTTGTCGAACGGGTCGATCTGGTGGAGTTTTTGGCCCGTCCGGGCGTCCCAGACCACGGCGCCGGTCGCCCCGGCCGCGGCGGCCAACGACCCGTCCGGGGACACCGCGACCTCCAGGACCGACTTGAGGCCGCCGGCGAGGGGTGTTCGGAGGTCCCCGGTCCGCCCGTCGCGGACCTGGGGTGGGTCGCCCACGGCCCCGATCACGTCCCCGCGACCGCTGTACCCGACGCGACCGGCCCCGCCGGACCCGGACGTGCTGTTCCGCCCGGCGAGCCCGATCAGGCTGGTACCGCCGGGCAGGTCGCACGACCAGACCCCGGTGTCGGTGGCCGCGAGCACGGCCCCCCCGTCGGGACGGAACCGGACGCACCCCGCCTTCCCCTGCACCGGGACGACGACCCGGGCCGCGGGGTCGATCCGGACGGTCGTCAAGCGGACCACCCGATCGACGCCGGGAGTCAGGAACGTGACCCACGGCCCCCGGACGTCCACGCCGAGCACCCGGCCCGACTCCGGGGCGCACGTCAGCAGCCACTCGCCGCGGCGGTTCCACACCCGGGCCGCCGCCTTGCCGTGGGTCACGACGACTTCCCCGTCGGCGGACCTCGTTGTGGTTTCGGCCCCGGTGTCCTTGGCGAAGTCCGGGACCAGGGTCGTCGATTTGCCCGGCGGGTGGCCGCCCGGGACGCGGGCCTCCGGGGGCACGGGGAGACTCGTGCTGTTGATCCCGACCGCTGCGCCGGTCGGGTCGAGGGTCGCCGTCTTCGCGTCGAGGAGCCCCCGGACGCCCTTCTCGACCGGCGACGGGCCGATGTCGGTGATGCGGACGGGGACGATCCCGGCCAGCGCGTACTCGGGGCCGGTCCCAGCGGCGAAGTACCCCGGCACCGGCTCGCCGAGGAGTTCGATCGCGCGCTCCAGCCGCCCCTCGCGCCACAGCCGGGCGGCGTTCTGGAACCGCACGCTGGTCAGGATGCGCGCCACCTGCTTCTCGCTCCGCTCCGCCTCCACACGGAGGCGCTCGGCCACCGCCTTCTCCATATTCACCTGGGCAAGCGCCATCCGGAGCTTCCCGTTCACGTCCTCCAGGCCGAGCTTGGCCTTGGTCAGCTCGTCGTTCGCACCTTCGAGCCCGATCTTCGCCGTGGTCAGTTCGCCGTTGGTAACCTCCAGGAGGTGCCGGCGGCGCTCCAGTTCGGCGTTGTACGACAGGGCCACCACGCCCCAGATCACCGCCGCGGCGGCCACCGCGCCGGCTCCCACCAGCCCGGCGCCGGCGGGGTTGCGGCGCGCCCACTTCACCGCCCGCTCCACCGACCCCGCCCGGCGGGCCAGGATCGGCTCGCCGTGCCGCCACCGGTCCAGGTCGTCGGCCAGCGCGGCGGCGCTGGAGTAGCGCCGGGCCGGGGTCTTGTCGAGGCACTTCAGGCACACCGTTTCCAGGTCGCGGTCCACGTGCGGGCTGTACGCCCGGACCGCCGCCGGCTCGCGCTCGCGGACCTGGTACAGCGTGTCGAGCACGTCCTCGCCGAGGAACGGCGGGCGGCCGGCCAGCAGCTCGTACAGCACCGCCCCGAGGCCGTACACGTCGGCCTCGGTGGTCACGTCGTCGCGGCCGCGGGCCTGCTCCGGGGCCATGTACGCCGGCGTGCCGAGGATCGCCCCCGTGCGCGTCAGCGTGCTGTCGCGGCCGATCCGCCGGGCCAGCCCGAAGTCGGTGACGTGCGGGGCGCCGGCCGCGTCGATGAGGATGTTCCCGGGCTTCAGGTCGCGGTGGAGGATGCCGCGCTGGTGGGCGTGGTGGACGGCCCGCGCCACCCCGGCCGCCAGCACGGCCGCGGCCGCCTGCCGCTCCTTCGCCGCGGCGCGGGTGGCGGCCTTCGGCACGGCCCATTCGGCCATCCGGGCGGCGAGGCTGCCGCCCTCCACCAGCCGCATCGCGTAGAACTGCACCCCGCGCTGCTCGCCCACGTCGTAGACGGAGACGATGTTCGGGTGGTCGAGCGTCGCGGCCGCCTCGGCCTCGGCGCGGAACCGGCGGACCTCGGCCGGGTCGGCGAACTCGCCGGACCGGATGACCTTCAGCGCCACCACCCGGTCGAGGCTCGCCTGCCGGGCGCGGAAGACGATCCCCATCGCCCCGCGGGCCACCTCGCCGAGCAGCTCGTAGTCGCCCAGCCGCTCCCCGCCCGCGGCGACGAGCGTGGCCGCGGCCGCCGGCACGCCGGTACTCGCGCCCGCGCCGGTCGGGTCGGTGTCGGCGACCGCGCCGGCGAGCCAGTCCGGGTCGAGCTCGGGGAAGCGGGCGGCGTAGTCGGCGGTGCGCGGCACCTCCCCGGCGCGGCGGCGGTAGAAGGCGTCGAGCGCCACCAGCTCGCGGACGGCGGCGGGGCGGACGGCGTCGCCCAGCCCGGCGGTCGCGGCGGCGACGTCGGGGCGCTCGCCGCCGCGCCACGCCGCTTCGAAGGCGTCGCAAACACCGTCGAGTACCAGGGCCGCATCGACCGGCAGGCTCGCCCGCGGGTCGGCGGGGCCGGCGACGAACGAGGCCGTGGCCGTGTGCGGGCTGCGGCCGTCGTGCGTCACGGTCGGGCGGTCGGGCTCGGCCATCGAACTGCCTCACGATCCACGTTCCGGTGAGCGGCGGCTCCCGCCGACCTGGTTGCGAGTCGCCCGGTCGAACGGGCGGGTCGGGCGAACGCGGCGTGTACCCAGGGATGCCCGTTCCGCCCCGGTCGGGGCCACCGGCCCGGGGGTTCTCCACCCGACCGGTCCCGTCAGCCCGGTCCGGGGTCGGAGGCCGGCGGGAACGACAACACCTCGCACTGCCCCCGGGTGATCGCGCGGGCGCCGACCAGCAGCCGGGTCGGGGACGCGAAGCGGACCCAGAACACACTCCCCTGAGGGTTGCGGTGGAGGACGAACATTTCCTGCCGGGTGGCCATGTTCCAGAGTCGGACCGTCCCGTCCGCGCCGCCTGTCGCCAGGGTCCGCCCGTCCGGGGAAAAGGCGGCGGACCGGACCGGGCCGACGTGCTCGGCCAGGACGCCGAACCGCCGCCGGCCGGCCACGTCCCAGAGCGTCAGCCCGTACTCCCCGCCGCCGACCGCGAGTAACCCGCCGTCCGAGCTCAGGGCGACGGCCGAGACGTTCTGGTCGGTGGCGAGGTCGGCCACGCGGTCCCAGTCGCCGACCCGCCAGAGGGTCACGAACCGGCCGGTGGCGGAAGCCAGGACCGAGCCGTCGGCCGAGAAGGCCATGTCGCCCGAAAGCGCCTGGACCCCCGGGAGGATGCGGGCCGGCCCGCCGGCCACCGGGGCAGCGTGGACCTCACCGGTCGGGGTCTTTCCGACCACCCAGGTGCCGTCGGGCGAGATGGCCGCGTCCGCCACCCGGACCGGGCCGCCGAGCGGCACCCCAAGCCGGGTCGCGGTCGCCGCGTTCCAGGCCGACATTGTGCCGGCTCGGTCCACGGTCACGAACCGGTACCCCGCCGCGGCAAACGCCGGAAACCCGGCCGCCTGGACGTGGTCGGGGAGGCGCCGGGGCCGCTCCGCCCCGGCCGGCCCACGGAGCTTCACCGCGCCGTCGGGCATGACGACGGCCAGCCAGTCACCGCCGGGGCTGGCCGCCGGCCGGTCGCCGGGGTAGCCGCACCGGTCGTACCCGCTGACGGCGGAGGTCGGCCGCACCCGCACCTCGGCCGGCTCCTCGGACGCGACCACGAGGTACCGCCCCTGGTGGGTGACCGCCACCGCCCGAACCCGGCGCGCGAGGGCGACCGTCCGGCACGGGAACACGGTGCCCACCGCTTCCACCGTGTCCCACATCAACACTCGCCCGGACTGGCCGGCGAACAGGTACCGGCCGCCCGGTTCGTAGGCGACCGACCAGACCGGACCGCCGGCGTACAGAAGCCGGTGAGGCATCCGATTGGTGGCGGTGTGGAACAGGTCGATCGTCGGACCTTCCCCGGCGGACGCGAACCAGCGGTCGGCCGGGCTGTGGGCCAGGACGCGCAGCGGGTCGTCGCGGGCCGGAAGTTCGAAGGCCAGGGCCCCGGTGTCCGGGTCCCACTGGCGGGCTACTTTGTCCTCGCACCCGGTCAACAGGACCGACTTGGGCCACCACGCCAGGCAGGTCACACGGTCCGGGTGGGGGAGTTCCTGGCGCACGTCGCCGGTGACCGCGTCCCACACCTTCGCCGCCCGCCCCGCCCCGCCGGACGCCACCCGGCCCCCGTCCTTCGACCACGCCAACCCGAGGGCCGGGCCCGGGTGCGCCTGCCGGGACCATACCACCGACCCGTCGGCGGCGTTCCGGAGGGAGACGGACCCGTCGTTCCCGCCGACCGCGAGGGTCCGGTTGTTCGGGGAGAAGCGGACGACGGTCACCTCGCGGGCCGGGCACCGGAAGACGGTCACCTCCCGGCCGGTGGCCAGTTCGGTCACCTTCACCAACCCGGCCGCGTCGCCGCTCGCGACGAGCGTTCCGTCGGGCGACACGTCGGCGGTCAGCAACCTGGCGTCGTGGCCGGCGACCACTCGGTCCGCCTGACGGAGGCAAGCGTCGAGGTAGTACCACTCGAACCCCCGCAGGTCTGCCTCCCCCGGGCCGGGGACGCAGCGGTCGAGCGCCTCCCGGGCGGCGGTGGAGTCGCCGTTCTCCCACGCCTGTCGGGCCTCCCGGACGGCTCCCGGGTACGCCGCCGTCCGGACCTTCGCCACGACCTCCAGCAGGGCCGCGTTCGCCCGCCCCGCCTGGACGGCGTACCCCACGGCCACGGCCGACCCACCGAGGAGGGCGACGGCGACGGCGGCCGCGGCCTTGTGCCGTCGCACCCACATGACGGCCCGCCCGGCCGCCCCCGGCGGGCGGGCCGCGATCGGCTCGCCGCGGAAGAACCGGCCCAGGTCGTCGGCCAGCGCCTGGGCCGTGGGGTAGCGCCGGGTCGGCTCCTTGCTCAGGCACTTCAGGCAAATGGTTTCCAGATCCCGGGGCACACCCGGGACGAGCGACCGGGGCCGGGCCGGCTCCTCGGCGACCACCTTTCGGAGGGTTGCGTGGTACGAGCCCCCGTCGAACGGCGGCCGGCCGGTGAGGAGGTGGTACAGCACCGCCCCGACCCCGTACACGTCGGCCGCGGTGCCGACCTCGGCCGCCCGCCCGGCCGCCTGCTCGGTAGCCATGTACGCCGCGGTGCCGAGTACCTGCCCGGTCACGGTCAGGTCGGACCGGGCCACCTTCGCGAGCCCAAAGTCGGTCAGCCGCGGCTCCCCGTCGGCCCCGAACAGGACGTTCCGCGGGGTGATGTCGCGGTGGATGATGCCCCGGCTGTGGGCGTGGGAGACGGCCCGGGCGAGCTTGGCCGTGACAGCCGCCGCCTCCCGGGCCGGGAGCCCACCGGCCGCCCGCACCCGGTCGGTCAGGGTGCCCCCGGGGAGGTACTCCATCGCCAGGTACGGGCGGCCGTCGTGCTCCCCGAACGCGAACAGCCGGACCACGTGCGGGTGCTCCAGCGCCGCCACCACCTCGGCTTCGACGAGGAACCGGGTGCGAAACTCCGCCCAGGCGGTCGGCCCGGCGACGATCATCTTGACCGCCACCTCGCGGTTCAGGCCGACCTGCCGGGCCCGGTAGACGACGGCCATGCCGCCCCGGCCGACCTCCCCCAACAGCTCGAAGTCGCCGACCCGCCCGCCGGCCGGTAGCCCGCCGCGGTCGCCGCCGCCCGGCCACCCGCACTCGCGGCCGCTCCCGCTCGGGCCGGCCACGGCGGCGGCCAGCCACCCGGGGTCGAGCTCCGGGAAGCGGTCGGCGTAGTCCGCCGCCTGCGGCGCCTCCCCGATCCGGCGGCGGTAGTAGAGGTCGAGTTGGAGGAGTTCCCGGAGACCCGCCGGCCGGACGCCCGGGTCGAGTTCGAGCACGGCGGCCCGCAGGTCCGGCCGGCCGCGGGCGCGCCACTTCCGCTCGAACTCGTCACAGGCCCGGTCGAGGGCCCGCGCGTCCGCGACGGGCAACCCGGCCCCGGCCGCGGGGTACGTCACGGTCGGGTGGTCAGGCCGTGCCATCGCCCGCCTCCCACTCCCAGATGCCGCGGATGAGTTGCAGCTTCCGCTTCACCGACCGCGGGGCGCAGCCCACCCGCTCGGCCACCTCGTCCACCGAGTACCCGTCCATCCGCAGGACGGCGACCCGGCGCAGGTCTTGGTCGCCGAGCGCGGCCAGGAGGCGCTCGCACTCCTCGGTCATCTCGGCGGCCAGCGCCGGGTCGGGCTCGCGGCCGAGCACGGCCTCGATGTCGCCGCCGGCGTCCGCGCCGCCGCCGCGCTTCTTCCGGCCGGCGTCGCGGACGTGGTGGGCGGCCTTGCGGAAGGTGAACGCGGCGAGGAGCCGCCACAGGCTGTCGCGGTCGGCCAGGTCGGGGAAGCGGCCGGCCTCGGCGTTGCGGCAGAAGCTGTCGAACGCGCTGAGGGCCACGTCCTCCTCGTCGGCCGCGCGCCGCGGCGCCGCCCCGAGCCGCTGCCGGGCCAGCCCGACGAGCCGGTGGAAGTACGTCTGCCACAGCGCGCCCGCGGCCGACGACTCCCCCGCCTGGAGGCGGCCGAGCCAGACGGTGATGGGGTCGGTCGGCATGGGGAATGCCGCGCGCGGGGGGGAGGTAGCCGGATCATACCCCCCCGGGGCGGGGGCTACAACCGGCGGCGTGCGAGTCCTCATCCGAGGGGGATGCCCGTCCCCCGCGCCGCGGGGCCAACTTCGGGGCGGAATGATTTTTGGCCCCGGCGGCGCGGCGGCGGGCATGTCCCGGGTGAAGCCACGAACACATGTCGCGGGGGGCGTACGATGAGCGCCAAGGAACACGACCGGGTGGTCGGGCTGCTGGCGGGGCACCTGCTGGCGAGCCCGTGGTTCCACTGCCCCGGCGTGGACGGGGCGAGTGCCGAGGACGTGGTGACGGCCGCGTACCCGGCGGCCAGCGCGGCCGGCTTGGTGCCGCGGCTCGCCGAGCTGGCCGCGCGCTACCCGGAGTTGGCCGCCGCGATCGGGTCGTTCTTCCGGAACGAACCGGCGCCGGCCGGAATGGCTGGGTAGCAGGTCCGGGCGACGTGAGCGCGCCGGGATGTGTTCCCGGTGAGACTTACGGACGGACCGTGGCAACCACCCCGGTCCGTCCGTCGCCGCACCCGGCGGTCACCCGACGTACACGCCGTCGAGGTCGAACAGACTGTCGGCGTCGGGCCAGGCCGGCGTCGCGGCCAGGGACGGGGCCAGGGGCGTCGCCGCCGCCGGGTCGAGCAGCACCGGTTCGACCGGAGCCACGGTCGCCCGCACCCGGTCGTCGGTCGCCACCACCGGCAGCCCGGGTGCGAACACCGGATCGGCCACGGCCAACCACAGCGCCGGGGTCGGCCGGAGCACCGTCCCCGCGGACGGCTTCTCAGTCGTCGTCGGTCGCGCCGGCGGCACGTCCACCGGCGCCGGCCGCTCCGCCGACGCGAGCCCGGCCGGGAGCCGCCGCACGCCCACGTCCAGCGCCTCGGCCATCAGGTCGGCCGGGTTCGCCGTCGGGTCCAGGTCGGCGAGCCCCAGCTCGTGGCTCAGCTCGTGCATCACCACCGTCAGCAGGTCCACCCCCCGCGCGGCCGCGCCGTCGGTCGCGCCCAGCCCGAACGCCACCGACGACCCGAACTCGGCGTCGTCGGCCGGCGTCGGGTCCACGAACCACCCCGCCCCGCCCGCGTCGTCGTCGATGTGGACGGAGCCCGGCACGTGCTCGCCGAGCCGGCCCGCGGCGTTCAGGTCGAGGATCGACACGGTGACGGCCGCCAGCCGCCCGGGGTCGGCCCCGGCCGCGACCAGCCGCCGCGTCGCCTCGACGACGATCGGCGCCAGCTCCGCCGCCGTCAGCGTCGGGGCGGTGCCGCTCGTCACCGCGAACCCGGCCAGCTGCGGGCTCGCCGCCAGCAGGCTCGGCGGCAGCGCCGCCGCCGTCGTCCCCTTGGCCACGTCGACGGCGTTCAGCACCCACGTCGCCGTCCCGTACACCTTCACGTCCAGGTACCCGTCGCCGTCGGCGTCCTTCCCGAACATGACGTACGACCAGTACTGGTTGACGTTCGTCGCCAGCTGCCCGCTCGCCGTCCCGCCCTCGACCTGCAGCCGGATCCACGGCCACTTCTTGTACGAGTCGCCCACGTAGTACCGGACCGCGTAGTCGGCCCCCGCGTCCACCTTCACCCGGAACGTCCCGGCCGGCCCGCCCAGCGTCGCCCCGTCCCGGAACAGCGCCTTCTGCGCCGCCGTCATCGACGCCGGCAGCGACGTCGTCGCCCGCTCGAACTCGTTCACGGCCGTCAGCCACCCGTAGTCGGCCCCGGCCGTCCACAGCTGGTTGCCGCGGACGCCCACCATGTTCGGGTTCGTGTCGTCCGACGCGCCGTTGAAGTCGAACCGCCGCACCGCCGGCACGGTCGGCACGGTCGTGGCCGCGTAGCTCTCGGCCAGCGTCCCGCGCTCCCCGCCCGACACCGACTCGACCTCGATCACCGACGTCACAACTGTCGTCGAGTACGGCGCCTTGACGGAGAACGTCGGCCCGGACGCCGGCACCACGACCTGGAAGCCGTCGTACGTGGTGTTCGCGTCCGCCCCGGCCGGCGACCCGAGGGCCGTGCGGACCGTCAGCACCGTGCCGGGCGCCGCCCCGGTGACCGTGTACGCGGTCACGGTGGACCCGTCGGCCGTCAGCGCCCCGCCCGCGCGGGTGATCGTCAGCGCCGCCTGCGCCGGCCGCACCTCCAGGGCTGCCAGCGTCCAGTTCGGGTTGCCGGTCACGTTCCCGAACCGCACCCGGATCTGCCCGCCGGCCGTCGTCGCCAGGAACGACCGGACCAGCGACTGGCCGGCGTCCGGGGCCACCCCGGGCGGCGACGTCAGGCCGTTCAGGTCGGTGTCGTAGGCGTTCGTGGCCGGGTTGAACCCCCGGGCGACCACCCAGGCGGAGCCGTTCCACACCTCGACGAACATGTCGTCCCGCCGGGCGCCCTGGTCGCCGAGCGTCGCCGTCACCACGTAGTCGCCGGCCGGCATGTCGAGCACGAACTCGCTCGGGGCGTACCCGCCGAACACCGCGTCCCGCTGGACCGCGGTGCCGGTGCCGCCGAAGGCGAACGGCACCGGCAGGTTCGCCCCGGTCCACCCCAGGGCGTTGGTCGCCGCGTCCGTGTACGTCGCGGCGGCGAACGGGACGTACCCCGCGCCGACCGTGCCGCCGTTCCCGTAGTCGCTCGTGGACGCCGCCGGCAGCGGCCCGAAGTCGAGCCGCCGGGCGTTCGGGAGCACGAACGGCTGGGTGTACGCCCCGGCCCGGAACCCGGTGGCGTCGGCCGCGGTCACCGTCGCGGGGGCGGTGCCGGTCGGCCGGCGGACGCCGAACGTGAACTCGCCGGCGGCGTCGGCCTGCACCTGGAACTGCTGGAGGTAGCCGGCCGCGTCCGGGTTCAGGAGCCGCGTCGCCAGGGCCATGTCACCCGCCGTGAAGGCGGCGTCCACCGGCGTGCCGTTCGACACGGTAATGGTGACGAGCGAGCCGGGGATGGCGTCCTTGCCGCGGAAGTAGTCGACGGTCAGCCCGTCGGCGGCGACGGCGGCGAACGCGTGCTGGTCGGCGTACGTGGCCTCGGGGACGCTCGGCGTCACGCCGTTCGTGGAGAACTCGCGCCGCAGCGGCAGCGGCGCGACCAGCCCGGCCGGGATGAGCTGGCCGAGCGGCGGGGTCGGGTTCGTCGGCCGCACGTCGAGCGCCGAGATCGACCAGTTCGGCTCGCCGACGACGTCGCGGAACCGGACGAACAGGCTGAGGTTGTTGCCGACGTCCGCCGCGGTCAGCGCCGCCGACACGGTGGTCATCTCGCCGCCGGTGGTGAACAGCCCGCCGGCCGGGGTGATGGCGGTCCACGTCGTCGGCAGGCCGGTGGGGCTGTTGGCGACGCCCCACTCGACCACCAGCCCGTCGCGGCCGCCGACCGGGACGCCGACCAGGGCCGTCAGCTGCACCGGCTTGTTCGGGGCCACGTCGACGCGGAACACGCCGTTGCTCGGGTCGCCCTGGAAGCCGTAGGCGAAGTCCTGGAGCAGCGCCGCGACGGGGGAGGCGGCGACGGCCGGCGGGAGGTTCGGCTCCTGGTACGCCTGGTTGCCGTACAGCGGGGTGGTGGCCCACCCGAACCACCCGGTGCCGGCGGTCGCGGCGGCCGGGTAGGTGCTCGTGGGCAGCACCTGGGTGAACCCGAACTGCACCGGGCTGGTGGCGGTCCCGAAGTCGAACGACCCGCCCAGCCCCCGCGGCACCGGGAAGTTCTCGATCCCGGTCCACGTCAGCGTCCCGTACCCGGTGAGCGTCAGGTTGCCGTCCGGCAGCGCGGGGTCGCTGATCGTCGGGTTGAGGCCGACGAGGCCGACCAGGTCCACGGCGAGGGTGTCGCCGGGGTAGATGATCGGGTCGCCCGCCGTGACCGTGATCGCGGTGGCGGCGACGGGGCGGACGGTGAACGTGTCGCCGGTCACGGGGGACGGCGTGTTCGGCTCGCTCTTGCCGTCGATGGTGAGGGTTTCGAGGCCGGCGAACGTGACCGTCTCGGACGTCGGGCCGACGTAGAACACGGTGTTGGCGGCGGCGGAGTTGACGTTGAACGACTCGGGCGCGGTGGTGCCGAACAGGTTCGCCACGTCGGGGCTGCCGCCGGCGTCGGCGACGGCGATGGAGGTGATGACCGGGGTGCCGAGCTGGATGTTGTACGTGTCCCCGCCGGCGGCGCCGTCGAGCGACAGCCCCGGGGTGGCGGTGATGTACATCGTCGGGAACGTCGGGCTGACCGTCGGGTTGGTCCCGAAGGTGATGGCGGTCGACGGCCCGGCGCCGCCGAGGCCGGAGTTCGTGATCGCTCCGAGGCCGAGGGCGACGACGCGGTCGTCGCCGAACGGGGCCGGGTAGCCGAAGCCGGCCGGGAGGCCGTCGGCGACGTTGTTGGGACCGGTGTCGAGGACGAACGGGAGGAGGTTGTTGAACCCGACCGGGCCGGTGAACACGTTGTGGTACGGGACGCCGTTGCTCAACTCGAGATCCGTGATGGTCACCCCTGCGGAGAGGGCCGCGGGCGTCTTCCGCAGGGCGTTACTGATCCCGCCCCCGCCGAACGACTGGATGGTGAACGGGTTCGGGATCTGGAGCCAGCCGTAGGGGTTGGTCGAGTTCGCCTCGGTGAGGGCGAAGATGCCGCCGCCGCTGTTGATGAAGTCGCGGATGTCGGTGGTGCGGAGGTTGAGTGCGGTCAGGTCGGGCTGGGTGATGCCGCCGCCCGTGTTGAGGGAGTTGCTCGGGACGTACAGGACGCGGTAGTCGTTGAAGTTGACGGTGCCGATTGCTGCCCCCGTGACCGTCTGGACGGACATGCCCAGGACGGAGGCAACGCTGTTGATGGCGTTCAGGGCGGTGCTGCCCGTCACGCCGATCGCCAGGATCGTGTTCGCAAGCGGCGGGGGCACGCCGGGCGACACCTCGTTGAAGGCGCTGTCGCGGACGAACCGGACGCCCTGCTCGATGAACTTCCACCCGTTACGGTTGCCGGCCGGGTTGGTGGTAGCGAACTCGTTCGGCTCCACCTCGGGGGCCGAGTCGGCGAGCGGCGGGGCGGTGACCGGGTGGTTGTCGATCGAGACGTGCAGGGTGTACGACGCGCCGGGGTTCACGCCGCCGTTACTCGTCAGGATCCCGTTGTCGACGGCCGCCCCGACCCCACCACTGGACCGGGTCACGACGACGAAGTACTCGTCCGCCTCGGGGAAGGTGTACGTCAGGAACGACTCGGTCCCGAGGCTGTTCCCGGCGTCGGCGGCGGCGTTGTCGTTGGTCGCCAGCAGCGTGCCGTGGTGGTCGTAGATGGCGATGAACGTGTTCACCCCCGCGGCGCCGTCGATGTCGAACGTCCCGACCGAGCCGGGCACGGTCACGTCGAAGCCGTAGAAGTCCGCGTTCCCGACGGTGTTCGTCGCCGCGGTGGACGTGACCGTGGTGTGCGGGACGGTCGTCGAGTCGGTGATGTTCGCGTTCGCCGCCAGGCTCCACCCGCCATCTTCGAGGTGCTGGTGGGTGGTGTACGCCCAGATGTTCTGGGCGGGGCCGAACGACCCGTGGTCGTCGCGGTCGCCGCCGTCGATGAGCACCGGGCCCTGCTGCACGACGCCGATGTCCCCGAGGTTCGGCCCCGTCTCGACGTTGATCGTGTCGTTCGCCCCCGGCGTCGTGACCGCCATCGTGGTGCCGGACATCGAGTTCCGGATCGTCGGCAGGCCGGTGAAGGTGATGTTCTGGGTGAGCGTGCCCGGCGCGTTGGTGAAGCTCAGCGACCCGGTTTGGGTGCCGGTCGGGGCGTAGGTGCCGGTCCAGGTGGCCGCCCCGCCGATCATGTCGAGGCGGTCGGCGGCGTCGCCGCCGGCGTTGTAGACGATGCCGTTGACCGGGGCGAAGTGGGTGCCCGCCGGGCTCTGGAGGATCAACACGTCGGCGCCGGCGTTGCCGTTGAACACCAACTGGGTCACGCCGGTGAGCGAGGCCAGCCCGATGCCGCCCGAGTTGTACAGGATGTTCGCCGGGTCCGCGGTCGCCTGGACCTGGAGGGTGTCGCTGGCCCCGTCGCTGGTGAACGTGGCGACGCCGGCGGTGAAGTTCAGAGTGATCGCCGGATTGGTCCGGTCTTCGAGAAGCTCGAGGGTGCGGCCGACGGCGCCCGCGGGTCGCGGGGCGGGGCGGCGGGTGAGGGGGCGCGTCCAGAACCGGCGAGCGGGCGAGGTCGAAGACATGTTCCGGCACCTTCTGAGAGAAGAGGACGGGTGAGAATCCCCGACCCCGCCGGTACGGTGCCCCCACCGGCGGCCAGACCTGAGCCGGGGCACGAGCATCGGACCGTGGTGGGACGGGGGAAACCGCCTGGGAAACCGGCCGGCGACGGGTGAGTAGCGAGTCCGCGACGGCTCAGGTCTGTACAAGCGACACTACGACCGGGGAACGCGGGTACGCGGCGGGGCCCGCGGCGAAATAGGCCGCAGACCCGGCGTGAGCCGACCAAACCCCCCAACCAGCAGTGTAGACACTACCTCTACAAGACTTCCAAAGATCAAACAAGGCACTCCGATCGGGAAGGTCGGAGAAATTGCGCACGCCACGACGATTGTTCAGGGGGTGCCGATTGCAACGGTTGTCGGGTTCGGATCGCCACACCGCTCGAGTCCGGCCCGGTAGCGCAGGCAGGATTCGCGGGTCCGCGGTCGGGTGGCATCGACCCGGGAGCGCGGCCGGTCCGCTGCCGGGGATTCACCCGGAGCGGTCGCCGTGTCGCCGCTCGGGATCCCGGCCACCGCGTCACGGCTGCTCCCCGCCGGCAGCACTCGTCACTTTTCGTTTGCAGCGGATGAAGGGGGCTGTTAGTTTAAACCGCAGACGCTGAACATTACGTCTGGATGGAGTTGAGTAGGAGCAATTCTATTAATACGGATTTGCTTTTATGGAAAACGATCGGGCGGATTATCAATTCGACGTCTTCCTGAGCCACAACAGCAAGAACAAGGCTGAGGTCCGCGAGCTCGCCGACCGGCTCGAGTCGCGGGGCTTGAAGGTCTGGCTCGACGAGCGGGAGTTGATACCCGGGAAGCCGATCCTGGACGCCCTGGAGGCGATCATCCGGTCGACGCGGACGGCGGTCGCGGTCATCGGGGCCGACGGACTGGGCCCGTGGCAGGTGCCGGAACTGCGGTTGTGTCTCCAGCAATTCATCAACCACCAGCTCACCGTCATCCCGCTCCTGCTGCCGGGGTGCGCCAAGCAGCCGGCCCTCCCGCTGTTTCTCGGCACCGTCTTGTGGGTCGACCTGCGGGGCGGCCTCACCGAGGAGGGGCTCGACCAACTGGAGTGGGGGATCACCGGCAAGAAGCAAACCCCCGCCCCGCCGCCGCCGCCGGCCGGGCGGTCGTACCTCGACTTCGTCCTCCAGGTCCGACCGGCCGACGACGGCCGGGACTACACCGTCCGCGCGCTCACCCCGGGGGGCGACGGCACCGGCCGGATGCGGCTCCCGTTCAGCGACGGGGCCCTCGACCGCCACCTGCTCGAGTTGCAGAACGCCGTCCTCCGGTCCGACGGGGCGCGGCGGGGCGCGGTCGCCCGGGTCGAAACGCCGGCGAAGGAACTCGGGGCCGGGTTGTACGAGGCCCTGCTCGGGGGGGCGGTCGGCGAGCGGTACGAACAGGTCCGGCGCGACGCCGTCCGGCAGGGGGCCGGGGTCCGGCTCCGGCTCGACCTCGAGTCCGCGGAGCTCAGCCGCCTCCCGTGGGAGTTCCTGTACAACCGCGCGACCGACCAGTTCCTCTGCACCCGGAACACGACACTGGTCCGGTACCTCGACACCGGCCAGCCGGTGACCCCCGCCGCGGTCGCGTGCCCGCTCCGGATCCTGGCCGTCGTGGCGTGCCCGCGCGACCTGCCCCCGATCGACGTCGCGGCCGAGAAGGCGTGTATGGAGGTGGCGCTGAAGCGCCTGACCGACCGGCGGGCGGTCGCGCTGACGTGGCTCGACGCCGCCACCTACGAGAGCCTGGAGGCGACCCTCCAGTCCGGCTCCTGGCACGTGCTCCACTTCATCGGGCACGGGCGGTACGACGCGGCCGCCGACGAGGGGCTGTTGTTCTTCGACGACGGGGCCGGGGGGATCGACGAGCGGTCCGCCCAGCAACTGGCCCTGCTGCTGGGCGACTCCCGGGCCCTGCGGCTGGTGACCCTCTGCTCGTGCGAGACGGCCGCGGGCGGCCCGACCGGCCGGCCCGGGGGCACCGCGGCCACGCTCGTCCGCGAGGGCGTCGCCGCGGTGGTGGCGATGCAGTACGAGATCAGCGACAAGGCGGCGGTCAAGTTCTCGGAGCGGTTCTACCAGGCGCTGGCCGACGGGCTCCCCGTGGACGCGGCCGTCCTCCAGGGGCGGCGGGCCGTGGCCATGTCCGTCCGGAACTCGGTCGAGTGGGGGACGCCGGTCCTGTACACCCAGTGCGCGGACGGCGTCCTGTTCGGCATCACCCCGCAGGCCGCGGTCGCGCCGCTGCCCGTCGCACCCCCGCCGCGCCTCGTCGTGGCCTCCCCGCCCGCCCCGCCCGCCGCCGCGCCGGTGCCACAACCCGAGCGGTCCCAGGCTCCGCCGCTGATCGATGTCGCACCCCCGCCTCGCCCCGTCGAACCGGCGCCGCAACCGCTGCCCCCGCCGGTCGCGGCGCCCGTGTCGTCCCCGCCGGTCGAGCCGGGGTACTGGAAGACTCCGGAACTCCGCGTGCTGGTCATGCTGGCGTGCGCCGACGAGTCGCTCGGGCGGGAGCTCGCGCAGTACGCCCGCCGGTACGACCCGGCGCTGCCGGTGTTCCACAAGCACGAGGACGAGCCGGACTACCACCTGTTCGCCACGAACCAGTCGTTCCTGGTCGAGTGGCGGTCTGTCCCGGCCGCCGCCCTCCCGGCCGAGGTGGACCGCTTCTTCCTCCAGGGCGACACCCGCCTGCTCGTCGTCGTGTCGGACACCCTCGCCGCGCCGGCCGGCGCGGGTCGGTACGAGCCGACCGCGGCGGCGGCCGACCTCCGGGCGCGGCTCCTGCCCCGGACCAACTACTACGGCGGGCTGATCGCCCTCGTCCCGGGCACGGCGTCGCGCACCCCGGACCTGGACCGGACGCTCGACGCGCGGGCCGTGGACCGCGACGTGCTGCGGGACGCGGTGGCGACGGTCGCCGACGGCCTCCGGCTCAAGGCGCCCCCCGGCCCGCCGCGCGAGTTCCTGGCGGGGGACTCGGTCGTCGTGAAGGCCGCCTCGACGCGCGCCGAACTGCGGGCGTGCCTGCGACTCCGCCACCTGATCTACGACCGCATGGGGTACCTGAACGACCACGTCTCCGGGTGCCCCGCGCGGCTCGAGCTCGACCGGTTCGACGGCTTCGACACCGCCGGCCGGCGGGGCACGCTCCACCTGGTCGCTCAGCTCCGGCACGGCGGGGTCGACCAGGAGGTGGTCGGGGCCGCCCGCCTGGCCTTCGCCCGGCACATCCCGGAGGAGGACCGGCCGACCCTACTCGGGCCGGACCCGACCGCGGCGCTCGTCCGCCAGTCCCGGCTGATCCGGGAGATCCTGGACGACCTGCGGGCGACGGGGGACGAGAAATCGGCGGACGTGCTCGCGGCTCAGATGGCGAAGAAGGGGTTCGGCACCCTCCCGATCCTCCAGTCGACGGACTTCGAGGCCAACAACCGGACGATCCTGCAGGACGCGGGGGACATGGCGGAGCTCAGCCGGGTGGTCGTCGCCCCCCAGTTCCGGGGGTGCGGGCTCTCCCGCCTGCTGGTCCGCGCGGCCGTCGCCGTGGCGATGGACCTCCGCAAGAAGATGCTCCTGCTGGAGTGCGTCCCGGGCCACGTGCCGATGTACCAGAAGTTCGGGTTCGAGGCGATCGAGGGGTGCCACACCCGCGCCCAGGACCTCGACCAGAAGGCGGTGGCGATGATGATCCGCCCGCAGAAGGGGCGGCTCGACGCGGTCGTCAAGCAAGACCTAAAGATGTTGGCCCTGGGCCCGGCCAGCGCCCTCGCGGCCCCGTACCTGTGCCTGTGCGACAACCTGACGTGCTGGTCCACCGGCCGGTACGAGTCCCGCACCAAGCAGACCTGCCCGCTCTGCCCGCCGGCCGCGCCCGCACCGGCGCGGCCGGCCGCGGTCTAGGCGGCGCGCCGGCCGAGGAGGAGCGATGGGGAAGAAGGCTGTCAGGCCCCGACCACGGCCGCCCGAGCCGGCGCCGCCGCCGGACCCGCCCGCCCCGCCGCTCGAGCCCCAGAACCTCGGCCTCCCGGGCTCGGCCGCGCGGCCGACCGGGCCGGACGAGTCGTGGCGGCGGATCGCCGCCGCCCGGGCGCCGGCCTTCGACCAGTCCGTCCCGGCCTACCTGCTCGACGCCAACTACTGGTTCCTCGACTGGAACCCGGCGTTCGACGAGCTGGTGGCCCGCCCGCTCGGGCTCAAGCGGCTCCGCAACCACGCCGAGGACTTCGTCGCCAAGCTCGAGAACGTGGACAGCGTCTACAAGCGGTCCAAGCACGTGTTCGACCCCGAGAACCCGCCGGCCATCGACACCGAGCCGCTCGCCCTCCGCACGGACCGGTACGGGCGGGTCTCGTTCCTGAAGGTGGCCGCCCAGATCATCGACGAGCGGGCCCAGCTGGTGGCCTGGTCGGTGTACCTCAACGTGACCGGGACCGAGCGGGGCGACCTGTGGGAGGACCTCCGGGTCCGGCTCGAGCGCGACCTGAACTGGTCCCGGTACGCCATCTCCTACGACCTGCTCCTCCGCGACTTCGACGAGAACGCTGCCCTGCTCGGCCTGATGGTCGGCAAGCTGGCGGGGGCCCGGAAGGTGCTCGACCTCGGGGCCGGGACCGGGAACGGCACCCTCCGCCTGCTCCGCGCGCCGGGCGGGAAGGAGGTGTGGGCCGTCGAGTCGAACCACGCGATGGTCCAGCAGCTGGTCGCCAAGGTCGAGCGGGCGGGGGCCGAGGCGGGGCAGGACTACTTCGGCCGGCTCCACGTCCTGAAGGAGGACATCCAGCGGCTGGACGACGTCCGCGACTTCCTCACGGCGGGCAGCTACGACGGCGCGTTGCTGGTCAACGTCCTGTACGCCCTGGACGACCCGCTGAAGTGCCTGAAGGACGTGTTCGCGCTCCTCCGGTCGGGCGGCCGGCTGGTGCTCTCGACCTCGCACCGCGACACGGACGTCGGGAAGCTGTTCGCCCGGATGCGGCAGGTGCTGGAGGCGAAGGGCCTGTTCGAGCAACTGAGGCCGAACTTCGACGACGCCCGCCGCCGGCACGACGCGATGGACGCCGCCATCCACCGCGACACGAAGTCGAGCGTGCGGTCGTACGTCGAGGGGGCGGGGTTCCGGATCGTCGACTGGCGCGAGAGCGAGTACGTGGACGCGGTCGTCGTCGTCGAGGCGGTCAAGCCGTGACCGCGCCCCAAGTGTCGAGGAGGCCGAACCTTACGTCAGAACCCTGCCGCGGAGTCGATCTAGTTGTAATTTGTGTATTTGACTCAATGCGTGCCTCGACCCCCCGGGGGGTCGGCGGCACACAATGGCCGTGGCCCGAACGTCGCGTCGGTTCGCGGCTACGCGAGCACCTCGCGCACGACCTCGCCGTGGACGTCGGTGAGGCGGAAGTCGCGGCCGGCGTGGCGGTACGTCAGGCGGGTGTGGTCGAGGCCGAGGAGGTGGAGCATCGTCGCGTGCAGGTCGTGGACGTGGACCTTGTTCTCGACCGCGAAGTAGCCGTAGTCGTCGGTCGCGCCGTGCGAGTGGCCGGCCTTCACCCCCCCGCCGGCGAGGAACATCGTGAACCCGTGCGGGTTGTGGTCGCGGCCGTCCTTCCCCTGCGCGACCGGCGTGCGGCCGAACTCGCCGCCCCAGATCACCAGCGTGTCGGCGAGCAGCCCGCGCCGCTTCAGGTCGGCGAGCAACCCGGCGACCGGCTTGTCCACCTCGCGGGCGTTCGTGGTGTGGTCGCGCTTCAGGTTCTCGTGCTGGTCCCACTTGTAGCTGTGCGTGCACTGCACGAACCGCACCCCGGCCTCGGCGAACCGGCGGGCCATCAGGCACTGCCGGCCGAAGTTCTCCGTCGCCGGCTCGTCGATGCCGTAGAGGCGGTGCGTCTCGGCGGTCTCCTTCGACAGGTCTTGCGCCAGCGGGGCGGCCGCCTGCATGCGGAACGCCGTCTCGAACGACTGGATGCGCCCCTCGGCCGCCGCGTCGGGGGCGGTCGTGCGCTGCCGCTCCAGGTCGGCGAGGAGGTCGATCTCGAGCCGCTGCTGCGCCGGCGGCGTGGTGCCGCGGACGAACGGCACCGCGGCACGGCCGGCGGGCGTGCCGGCGTTGCCGAGCGGCGTCGCCTGGTACGCCGCGGGAAGGAACGCCGACGAGTAGTTGTTCACGCCGCCGTGGGTGAGCGTCGGGCAGATGCTGACGAACCCGGGCAGGTCGCGGCCCTCGGTGCCGAGGCCGTAGGTCACCCAACTCCCCATGCTGGGGCGGACGAACGTGTCCGACCCGGTGTGGAGTTCGAGCAGCGCCCCGCCGTGACGCGAGTTCGAGCCGTGCATCGACTTGATGAAGCACAGGTCGTCGGCCCGCGCGGCGATGTGGGGGAACAGCTCCGACGCCCACGCGCCGCTCTGGCCGTGCTGGCGGAACGCGAACGGCGACTTCAGCAGGCTCCCCGTGGCGCTCGACACGACGCGCGGCAGCGGGAACGGCAGCGGCTTGCCGTCGTCCGCGGCGAGGCGGGGCTTGTGGTCGAACGTGTCCACCTGCGACGGGCCGCCGTGCATGAACAGGAAGATGACGCGCTTCGCCTTCGGGGTGAAGTGCGGCGGCCGCGGCGCGAGCGGGTCGCGCGGCGGCGGGTCGGCGGCGGCGAGCAGGTCGGCGAGCGCGAGCCAGCCGAACCCCAGGGCGGACGAGCGGAGGGCGTCGCGGCGCGTCATCGGCGTCACTCCACGAAGACGAACTCGTTCGAGGCCAGCAGCACCCGACACAGCCCGCGCCAGGCGCGGAGCCGTCGGTCGGCCGGCGCCAGCGCCGGGTCGGCCGCCGCCTCGGAGCGCGTCAGGTATGTCGCCACCCGGTCGAGCTCGGCCGTCGTCGGAGCGCGGCCGAAGGCCCGGCGGTACGCCTCGGTGACGCGGGCCGGGTCGTCGCCGGGCGCGGCCAGAAGCACGCGGGCGAACGCCTCCGCGGCGCGATCGACGAGCCCGCCGTTGAGCATGAACAGCGCCTGCGTCGGGACGACGGTGGTCGGCCGCTGGCCGGCCGGGACCGACGGGTCGGGGAAGTCGAGCGTCTGGAGCACGTCGTACACGGCACTGCGGACCACCGGCAGGTACACGGTGCGGCGCGGGTGGTCGTAGTCCTCGTAGTTCCGACTGCCGGTCCCGGTGACGTACTGCCGCGGGGTCGCCTTCAGCAGCGATCCGCCGACGGTCCGGTCGAGCAGGCCGGACACGGCGAGCATCCCGTCGCGCACCTCCTCCGCGTCGAGCCGGCGGCGGGGGAAGCGCGACAGGAGGCGATTCTCGGGGTCACGTCGGAGCGCCGTCGCGTCCGCCTGCGAGACGGAGCGGTAGGCCGCGGACGTGACCATCAGCCGGTGCATGTACTTCAGCGACCACCCCTTCTCGACGAACTCGGCGGCGAGCCAGTCGAGCAGCTCGGGGTGGCTGGGCCGCTCGCCGAGGCGGCCGAAGTTGTCCGGCGTCCGCACCAGCCCGGTTCCGAAGTGCCCGGCCCAGAGGCGGTTCACCATCACGCGGGCGGTGAGCGGGTTCGCGGGCCGGGTGAGCCAGTCGGCCAGTTCGAGCCGGCCGCTGCGGTCGGGGCCGATCGGCGCCGCGGCGTCGCCGAACACCTGTGGGACGCGGCGCGGCACCTCGGCGCCGAGCGTGAGGTGGTTGCCGCGGAGGTGGACGCGCAGGTTCTCGCCCTTGGCGTCCTCGACCGCCATCGCCTCGTCTACCGGCGGCCGCGCCTTCTCGGCCGCGGCGAGCGCCTCGCGCCGCAACGTCGCCTCGCGCTTCGCTTCGGGCGCCGCTTCCGCCTCCACCGCCGGCGACGTGCGGAACGAATCGTTGCCCTTCGTCTTCGCGTCCTCAGCGAACTGGCGGAGGACCGAAGCGAGGAGTTTGCGATCCGCCGCGAGCTGCTCGACCGACAGCGGCGCCGCCGCGACCTGCTCCGGCGTCATCGGCAGGAGGGCGAACTTGTCGAGGTGCGGGAACGGGCCGGCGCGCTCGAACCGCACCACCGCCTTCCCGGCCGGCAGCGCGACGACGCCCTCGGCGTGCCACGTCTGCGTGTCGGGGTTCCACGAGCCGGTCTTCGCCCCGCACGCCGCCCCGGCGAGCAACCTGCCGCCGACCGTCACGCGCACCGGCCGCGGCTCGGCGGCGGCGTAGCGGACGGCGAGTTGGTACGTCCCCGCCGCGGGAACCTCCACGTCGTACTCGGCGACGTTCGGCAGCGGCCCGGCGTTGATGACGACGCCGATCCCGGCGCCGTAGCCGTCGGTGAGTTTCAACACGTTCCCGCGGGCGAACGCCTCGGCCTCCACGCGGACCGTACCGGCCGGCGCGTCCTTCGTCGGGTCGGCGACGACCAGCTTCAGCGGCCCGGAGCGCCGCGCCACCTCGGCCGCGGCCGAGGTGTACTCGGCCGCGCGCTTCCGCTCCTCCGTCAGCCGCGCCGCCACCGCGGCCTTGAGCTTGGCGTCAGCCGCATTCACCTCCGCCTTCGCGGCGGCCACCGTCTTCTCGTGAGCCGCCAGCGCCGCGGCCGAAGCGGCGCTGCCGATCGGGCGCTCGTTCCACGCCGCCACGACCGTGTGGTTCTTCATCGTCTTCGTGGAGGAGAACATGCCGGCGAGCGCGTAGTAGTCTTCGGCGCGGATGGGGTCGAACTTGTGGTCGTGGCAGCGGGCGCAGCCGAGTGTCAGGCCCAGGAACGCCTGGCCGAGCGCGTCGAGTTGCTCGTCCACGATGTCCATCCGCATCTTCATCGGGTCGTCCTCGGCGAGCATCTTGGGCCCGACCACGAGGAACCCGGTGGCGGTCAGCCGGTCGGCGCGCTCGGCGTCGGTGCCGCCGGGGAGGAGGTCGCCGGCGACCTGCTCGCGCACGAATTGGTCGTACGGCTTGTCGGCGTTCAGGCTGCGGATCACCCAGTCGCGGTACCGCCACGCGTTGACGTACGCGAGGTTCTCGTCCATCCCGTTGCTGTCGGCGTAGCGGGCCACGTCGAGCCAGCGCCGGCCCCACTTCTCGCCGTAGGCCGGCGACGCGAGGAGCCGCTCGACGACCCGCTCGTAAGCGTCCGCCGCAGTGTCGCGCAGGAAGGCGTCGGTCTCGGCGGGCGTCGGCGGGAGGCCGGTGAGGTCGAACATGACGCGGCGCAGGAGTAAGCGCCGGTCGGCGGGCGGCGCGAGCGCGAGCCCCTGTTCGGCGAGGCGCGCGACGAGGAAGGCGTCGATCGGGTTGGGGAACGCGGACTGCGGCACCGGCGGCCGCCTGACGGGCTGGAACGCCCAGAACCCCCGCTCCTCGGCGGTGATCGGGCGCGGCCCGGTGGCTTTCGGCGCGGCGGCCGTGGGGGCGGAGTCGGGCCACGGGGCGCCGGCCTTCACCCACGCGGCGACGGCGGCGACCGTGGGCGCGGGGAGCTTGTCCTTCGGCGGCATCCGCAGTTCGCCGTCGTGGGCGAGGGCGTGGAGCAGGACGCTCTTGCCCGGGTCGCCGGGGACGAGCGCGGGGCCGCGGTCGCCGCCGGCGAGCAGGGCGGCACGCGAATCGACGCGCAGCCCGCCCTTCTGCTTCTCCGGCCCGTGGCACGAGACGCACTTCTCGACGAGGACCGGGCGCACGGACTTCTCGAAGTGCGCGGCGGCGTCCGGCTGGGCCGCCGCGGGGGCGGCGAGGAGCAGGACCGCGGTGAGCGAGGCGGAGCGCATCAAGGGTGGCCCGTGTGGCCGGCGGGGGGGACGGGATTCATCCTACCCGAGCCCGGGGACGAACACCAATCCCGCCGGACCTACTTCCGCGAAAGGAGGTACGCGACGAGGTCGCGGGCCTCCTGGTCGGTGAGGCCGTCGAGCAGGCCGTCGGGCATCAGCGACCCGCGGGCCGGCGTGATCCCGGCCTCGTCGCCCGCGCGGACGCGGAACCGCTCCCCCTTCTCGTCCACGTACACCGACTCGTCCAGATGCGTACCGACCAGTAGGCCCGTCCGCGACCGGCCGTCGAGCGTTTCCACCCGCCACGCCTGGTAGTGCGGGGCCACCGCGGCGGACGGCTGAACGATCGACTCCACCACCCACCGCCGGTCCGTCCGCCCGATTCGGCTCAGGTCCGGGCCGACGCCCGCCCCCCGGCCGTCGGCCGCGTGGCAGCGGGCACACCCGGCCACCCGCGGGTGCTCGAACACGCGCCGCCCGGCCTCGGCGTCGGCCGGGCCGTCGAGCCGCTTCAGCCACGCGGCCGTGTCGGTCGCCGGCGGGCGGCCGGCGTGGAACGGCTTCCCGAGCACCCGCGCGGCCAGTTCCTCACGCTCCGCCTGACCGGCCGCCGCCGGTTCGAGTCGCCCGCGCTGTACCGGGGTGAGTGTGGCGCCGGATAGCGACCGGATCGCCTCGCGGCTCAGTACGGCGTCCCCGCCGGCGGCCAGCCCGAGGAGGAAGTCGGCGTCTGGTGCGCCCGCCGCCGCGAGCGTGACGAGCGCCTGCGCCCGCACCGCGGTCGGCGCCTTCGCGTCGGCGGCGACGGCCCTCGCCGCGGCCGCCGCGGCCGGGTCGGCCCGGTCCTTCAGCGCACGTAGAGCTTCGACGCGCAGCGCAGCGGAGGGGTCGCGCAGGAACCCGACGAGCGTGTCCGTCCGCAGCCGCTTGCTCGCCGCCGGCACCGCCCGCAGCGCCGCGAGGCGGAGCGCCGCGGGCGCGGCCGGGTCGGCGAGGCGGTCGAGGAAGTACTTCGCCAGCCCGTCCTCGTCGATGGGCTGGTTGTCGATCCGGGCCAGGGCCGTCGCGAGCCCGGTCAGCCCGCGCGGGTCGATCCTGGGGTCCGCCATCATCTCGACGACCCGCGGCCGGTAGCGCGCCAGCCGCTCGTCCGCCACCCACTTCGCCGCCAGGAAGCGGACGTCCGGGTCGGGGTCGGCGAGGAACAGGGCCAGCGCCCGCACCGCGTCGGCGTGGCCGGTCGCCCGCCACACGAGCAGCAGCCCGGCGCGCACCTTCGGGTCTTCGGTCAGCGGGTGGCGGTCGAGCCGCACGAGCAAGTCCGGATGACGGGCCAACTGCCGGACCGCGGCATGTCGCAGGAACGGGTCCGCGTCGGCGAGCAACTTCAGCAGCACCGGGACCGTGGCCTCGCCCGTCAGCCCGGCGACCGCCTCCGCGCGAACGGCGGCGCCCACCCCGTCCGCCGCGAACTCGGCCACGTCCGCCTTGCGGGCGACCAGCCCGCGAACGGCCATCGCCCTCACCGCCGGCTCGGCGTCGGTGCGGGCGACCGAGGCGAGATCGGTACTACCGTCGTTCACCGCGATGAGGCCGTCGAGCGCCGCCGCCCGCGTGCGCACGTCGGCGGCCTTCAGTTGCCCGCGGAGGAACGACCGCCCGGCCTCGTCGCGCGCCAGCGTGCGTGCCGCCGCGTCGCGCGCCGGGCGGTGCGGGCTCGCCAGCGCGAGCTTCGGGTCGGCCGGCCGCGGCGCCGGCTTCGCGTCCTTCCAGCGGACGTGCCACACCGCCCCCTTGCCGTGCAGGGTGTACTCCTTCGAGCCCCAGTCGCTCACGAACAGCGAGCCGTCCGGGGCGGTCGCCAGGCCGGACGGGTGGAACGCGGGGCCGCCCTGCACGAACGGCCGGCGCTCCGCCACGACGGTCGCCCCCTTCGCCCGCGGGGTGTAGCGCTCGACGCGGTGGTCGGCCCACGCCGGCACGAGCAGGTCGCCGCGGTACTCGGCCGGCAGCCCGTCCGACTCGTAGCAGACGACCTCGCACGGCGACTCGCCGGTGCCCGCGGCGAACGGCAGCGTGCCGGGGAGCTCGCCGTTCCACGCCTGGAACGGGTGCCGCCCGGAGCGCCCGTAGCGGAACTGGAAGCCGTAGTCGCCGCCCTCGACGGCGTGCAGCAGCCGACACGGCGGCGACGAGTCCGGGTCGTTGTCGGCGACGATCAGGCGGCCGAAGATGTCGCGGCCCGTGCCGAACGGGTTCCAGAAGCCGGTCGCCATCCGGCGCAGCTGCTTCCCGTCGGCGGTGCAGCGGAACAGGTTCCCGCCCTCGCCGCCGCCGGTGAGCGTGGTGCCGTCGGCGCCGACCAGCTTGTACGGGGCGCCGAGGTTCTCGCCCATGCCGAAGATCAGGTCGCCGCGGGCGTCGAACGCCAGCCCGGCGAGGCCGTTGTGCGGGTAGTTGCCGGCGGTGTCGAGGAACGCGACGCGGGTCTTCTCGTCGGCCGTGCCGTCGCCGTCGGTGTCGCGGAGGCGCAGCACCTCGTTGCGGGTGGCGAGGTACACCGACCCGTCCGGGTGGACGGCGAGGTCCATCGTGGCGGTCGTACCCTCGAAGAAGGTGGTGAACTTGTCGGCGCGGCCGTCGCCGTCGGTGTCTTCGAGCACGCGGACGCGGTCGGCCTTCGGGCCGGCGTAGTTCGCCGGGCGGAAGTGCGTGTGGCTCTCGACGACGAGCAGCCGGCCGCGGGCGTCGAAGTCGAGGGCGATGGGTTGAACGATGTCCGGGGCGGCGGCGAACCGCTCGACGACGAGCCGCGGGTCGGCCGCGGTGGGTGCGGCGGGCGGCGCGGGCTGCGCGTTCGCCACGGCCAGGATCACGACGACGGCGGCGGCGGCGAGAGAGGGACGCACGACGGTCTCCGGGTTCGGGTCAGGCCACGCGGGTCGTTCGGACCGCGGGCATTGTGTGTACGACTCCCCCCCGGGGGGTCGAGGCACGAATTGAGTCGAGTACACAAAAGATCGTTGTGGCGCAGCCGCGACGGCGGCGCTGGCCATCGGCACGTTCCGGTCGGCGGGCGGGCGTGGGTGGTTCCCCTCACGGTAGCCCGCGCCGGCGCCGCGGCCACGGCCGGCGAGGGTCCGACCGAACGACGCTTGAAGCCGTCGGCGATGTGGGCGAGAATACCCTGAGCCCTCCGCACCGCGCCTCCCCGGCCTGCCCGCGCATGAACCGCCACTCCCTCCCGCTCGTCGTCGCGCTCCTGGTCGTGCCCGCCGCACGTGCCCAGGACACGCGGCACTTCGAGACCCGCGTCCGGCCGCTCCTGGCCGAGAACTGCTTCAAGTGCCACGGCCCCGACCGGCAGCGCGGCGACCTGCGGCTCGACACGGCGGACGGCTTCAAGAAGGGCGGCGGGTCCGGCACCCCGCTCGTCACCCCCGCGCGACCGGACGACAGCCTCCTCCTCCGCGCCGTCCGTCACGCCGACGGGGTCGAGAAGATGCCGCCGGAGGGGAAGCTCACCGCCGCCCAGGTCGCCGACCTGGCGGCGTGGGTGAAGGCGGGAGCGCCCTACCCGGCCTCGGTGGCGAAGGCGCCCGCTGCCGACCCGGCGAAGCACTGGGCGTTCCTCCCGCTTCAGCAGGCACGAAATCCGAAGCCCGAGATTCACAACCCGATCGACGGCTTCGTCCTGGCGAAACTCGCCGCCGCCGGCCTGACCCCGGCCCCGCCGGCCGACGCGCGGGCGCTGATCCGCCGCGCCACGTTCGACCTCACGGGCCTGCCGCCGACGCCGGACGAGATCGACGCCTTCCTCCGGGATTCCGCACGCCGCACGCCGGACGCCGCGTTCGAAGCGGTGGTGGACCGGCTGCTCGCGTCGCCGGCCTACGGCGAGCGGTGGGGGCGGCACTGGCTCGACGTGGCCCGCTACGCCGACAGCAACGGGCTCGACGAGAACGTCGCCCACGGCACCGCCTGGCGGTACCGCGACTACGTCGTCCGCAGCCTCAACGCCGACAAGCCGTACGACCAGTTCCTCCGCGAGCAACTCGCCGGCGACCTCCTCCCCGCGGCCGACCCCGCCGCGCGGGCCGAGCGGCTCGTCGCCACCGGGTTCCTGGCCCTCGGGCCGAAGGTGCTCGCCGAGCCCGACGAGAAGCGGATGGAACTCGACATCGTGGACGAGCAGATCGACACCGTCGGCCGCGCCGTGCTGGGGATGACGTTCGGCTGCGCCCGCTGCCACGACCACAAGTTCGACCCGATCGAGCAGGCCGACTACTACGGCCTCGCCGGCGTGTTCGTGAGCACGCGGACGATGGAGCACTTCAAGAAGGTGGCCCGCTGGCACGAGAACTCCATCGCCACGCCCGCCGAGCAGCGGGCGAAGGCCCAGATCGACGCCGCCGGCGCCGTGGTGAAGTCGCTGCCCGCGGCCGCGGCGGCGCTGGCGGCGGCTTCGCCCGACCTGCCGACGGCGATGGGCGTGGCCGACGGCACGCCGACCGACGTGCGGGTGCTGCGCCGGGGGAACCACCTCACCCCGGCGGACGTGGTGCCGCGGCGGTTCCCGCTCGTGTTCGCCGGCGCGGGGCAGCCCGCGCTGCCGAAGGGGCAGAGCGGCCGGCTCGAACTCGCGGCGTGGCTCACCGACCCGCGGCACCCGCTCACCGCCCGCGTGATCGTCAACCGCGTGTGGCGGTGGCACTTCGGCAAGGGGCTGGTGCGGTCCGTGGACAACTTCGGCCTCACCGGCGACGCCCCGACGCACCCGGAGCTGCTCGACTACCTCGCCGCCGGGTTCACGGCCGACGGCTGGAGCCTGAAGCGCCTCCACCGCCGCATCATGCTCTCGGCCACGTACCGGATGAGCACCGCCCACGACGCGAAGGCCGCGACCGCCGACCCGGACAACCGCCTGCTGTGGCGGGCGAACCCGCGCCGGCTGGAGGCCGAGGCGATCCGCGATTCCTTGCTGGCCGTCGGCGGGCTGCTCGACCGCACCGCCGGCGGCCCGGCGCTCGCGGGCGTCAAGAACCGCGACTACCTGTTCGACCACACCTCGAAGGACCGCACGAGCTACGCCAGCGACCGCCGGTCGCTGTACCTGCCGGTGATCCGCAACAACCTGTACGACGTGTTCCAGCTGTTCGACGCCCCCGACCCGGCCGTGCCGACTGGCGACCGGGCGACGACCACCGTACCGACGCAGGCGCTGTTCTTCCTCAACAGCGACCTGTCGGCGCGGGCCGCCGACGCGCTCGCCGGCCGGTTGCTCGCCGCCCCGGGCCTCGACGACGCGGGCCGCGTGCGGCTGCTGTTCGAGTTCGCCTACAGCCGCCCGCCGACGACAGCCGAGACCGCGCGGGTGGTCGCCGGCGTGGCCGCGTTCGAGGCCGACGCGGGCCGCCGCGCCGCGTGGGCGGCCGTGTGCCAGGCGGTGCTGGCGGGGAACGAGTTCATCCACCTGAACTGAGTGACGGAGACCGGCCCGTGATGACCCGCCGCGACGCGCTCCGCCACACCGCCCTCGGGTTCGGCGGGCTCGCCCTCGCCGACCTGCTCCGCGCCGCCGACTCGGCGCGCGCCCCGCACTTCGCGCCGCGGGCGAAGCGGGTCATCTTCCTGTTCATGAAGGGCGGCCCGTCGCACCTCGACACGTTCGAGCCGAAGCCGCTTCTGGACCGCGACGACGGCAAGCCGTACCCCGGCTCGCGGCCGCGGGTGGTGTTCGCGCCGACCGGCAACCTGCTGAAGTCGCCGTGGAAGTTCCGGCAGTACGGCCAGAGCGGCAGCCCGGTGAGCGAGCTGTTCCCGCACGTCGCCGGGTGCGTGGACGACATCTGCTTCGTCCACTCGCTCCACGGCACCAACCCGGCGCACGGCGGGGCGGTGCTGAAGCTCCACACCGGGAGCGACAACTTCGTCCGCCCGAGCATGGGCGCGTGGGTCGCCTACGGCCTCGGGACGGAGAACGCCGACCTGCCGGCGTTCGTGACCGTGTGCCCGACGCTCGCCCACGGCGGGGTGAACAACTGGGGCTCGGCGTTCCTCCCGGCCGCGTGCCAGGGCGTGCCGCTCGGCAACGCCAGCACGCCGGTCGAACAGGCCCGCGTGCGCTACATCGACAACCCGCGCACGACCCGCACCGCCCAGCGCCGGCAGCTCGACCTCCTCGCCGACCTCAACCGCGGCCACCTCGACCGCTCCGGCCCGGACGCGGCCCTGGAGGGGCGCATCGAGTCGTTCGAACTCGCCTTCCGGATGCAGCAGACGATGCCCGAGGCGGAAGACCTGGCGAAGGAGTCGCACCTCACGAAGGCGCTGTACGGGATGGACGACCCCGTCACCGCGCCGTTCGGCCGGCAGTGCCTCCTCGCGCGCCGCCTGGCCGAGCGCGGGGTGCGGTTCGTGCAGGTGACGCACAGCGACGCCAACGTGCAGTGGGACCAGCACGGGAACCTGCGTGCCGGCCACGCCAAGAACGCCCGCGAGGTGGACAAGCCGATCGCCGGGCTGCTGAAGGACCTGAAGGCCCGCGGCCTGCTGAACGACACGCTCGTGCTGTGGGGCGGCGAGTTCGGCCGCACGCCGACGGTCGAGGGCGGCGGCCGCGACGGCCGCGACCACAACCCGGAGGGGTTCACCGTGTGGATGGCCGGCGGCGGGGTGAAGCCGGGGTTCCGCTACGGCGCGACCGACGAGTACGGCTGGTACGCCGCCGAGAACAAGGTCCACGTCCACGACCTGCACGCGACGGTGCTGGCTTTGCTCGGCCTCGACCACGAGCGGCTGACGTTCCGCCACGCCGGCCGCGACTTCCGCCTGACCGACGTGCACGGCCGCGTCGTGCGGGAGCTGTTCGCGTGATCGGATGACGGGTCCGCATATCGGACCACTCGTTAGGCCGGGGCGCAAGCCCCGTCGGGCGTCGAAACCCCGACGGGGCTTGCGCCCCGGCCTAACGATGCACCCCGAGGTCGCGATGCCCCTTCACCGCTCGCTCGTCGCCGTCGGGGTCGTGATCCTGCTGACGGCCGCCGAGCCGCTGCCCCGGAAGCACACCAACGTCGAGCGCCTGGCGCCGGAGCGCCTCGCCGCCGTGCGGGCGGGCGTGGAGCGCCTTTACGCGAAGCGCGTCGCGGTGCCGCCGCGGCCGGGGCTGACGGACTACAAGTGTATTCTTCACGCCCACGCCGAGGACTCGACGCACACCGGCGGCACGCTGCCGGAGATGCTCGCCGACGCGAAGAAGGCCGGCGTCCACGCCGTCCTCCTCACCGACCACTACCGCCCGCCGACCGACTTCATCGACGGCCGCTGGCGCGGCCTGAAGGACGGCGTCCTGTTCATCCCCGGCTCCGAGGCCCGCGGGTTCCTGCTGTACCCGAGCAAGTCCATCCTCAACCGCATGGAGCTGAAGGGCGCCGACTTCATCGACACCGTCACCGCCGACGACGGCATGATCTTCCTGTCGCACGTCGAGGAGCGGAAGGGCCACCCGGTGGACGGCCTGACCGGGCTCGAAATTTACAACCGCCACTGGGACGCGAAGCGCGACCCGGCGTCGATCGTCGCGCTCGCGCTGATGCTCACCGACCCGCGGCAGGTCGCATCGCTGGAGAAGAGCCTGCGGCAGTTCCCCGACGAGGTGCTGGCGTTCCAGTGCGACTACCCGACGGTCTACCTGGACAAGTGGGACGAGGGGACGAAGCGGCGGCGGCTCACGGGTGTCGCCGCCAACGACTGCCACCACAACCAGGTGTTCCTGGTGAAGATGGTGGACGCGGACACCGTGCTGGTCGGGACCAACGTGGAGCCCGACGACAAGATGCGGCGCGTCTCCGCCGCGCTGCGGCCGGGCATCCGCGAGATGACGCGCGGCCGGACGGCGGGCGACGTGCTCGCGCGGCTCGACTTCGACCCGTACTTCCGCTCGTTCCGCAACTCCAGCACCCACGTCCTGGCGCCGCGGCTCGACGAGCCCGCGATCCGTGCCGCGCTCCAGGCCGGCCACGCCTACGTCTCGCACGACTGGATGGGCGACCCGACCGGCTTACGGTTCGAGGCGGCCGCCGGCGCCGCGCGGGCGGAGATGGGCGACGAGATCCGCCTCGCTGCCGGCCCGAAGCTCACCGCGCGGCTGCCGCAGCCGGCGTGCGTTCGGCTGCTGCGCCACGGCCGCGAGGTGGCGCGGGCGGAGGACGCGGCCGCGTTCGAGTACACGCCGACGGAGCCCGGCGCCTACCGGCTGGAGGCGTGGCTCCGCCTCGACGACGAGTGGCGGCCGTGGCTGTACTCGAACCCGATCTACGTGCGCGGGTGACGCCGTCGTGGTCTCTGGCCGCCACCAGGTCCGCGGGCGCGCGTGCGTCAACTCGGCCCGTCGAACCGGGCGACGACGGCGGTCACGTTGTCCTTCCCCCCGTTCCGGTTGGCCTCGTCGACCAGCCGCCGGCACGCCGCCTCGGGGTCCGCTTCGGCGGCGAGAACGGCCGCGATCGCCTCGTCCGCCACCATGTCCGTCAGCCCGTCCGAGCAGAGCAACAGCGCGTCGCCGGCGTGCAGGTCGAGCAGGTGAACCTCCGCCCGCACCCCCGGTTCCGTCCCGCCCAACAAGTTGGTGACCACGTGCCGCCACGGGTGGTGGGCTTGCTCGGCCCGGGTCAACAACCCGGACCGGGCCAGGTCGGCGACGACCGTGTGGTCGGCCGTCAACTGCCGGAGGGCGTCGCCGGAGTACAGGTAGCAGCGGCTGTCGCCGGCGTGGGCGACGAACAGCCGCCGGCCGGCGGCGAGGGCCAGCGTGAGCGTCGTCCCCATACCCCGCCACTCCGGGTGCCGGCCGGCGGCGTCGAACAGTCGGGCGTCGGCCCGCCGGAGCGCCGCCTGGAGTTCCTGGAGGGCGGCCTGCCCGTCCCCGGACGGGGCGGCGGCGACGCGGCGGAACGTGTTCAGCAGGAACTCCTCGACGGACGCGGCGCCGAGCTGGCTGGCCACGTCCCCGGCCTCGTTCCCGCCGACCCCGTCGGCGACCAGGAACACGTACCCGCGGTGCCGGCTGTGCGTCTCGTCCGGCTGCGGGATGTTCGTGTGGCGGACGATCAGGGTGCGGGCCAACTCGCCCACCAGGAACACGTCCTCGTTGTTCGGCCGCACCCGGCCGGGGTCGGTCAGGCCGAAGCTCCGGACGGTCAGGGGTTGGAGGTCGGGTGAAGCGGATGCAGACATGGGAGGCCTCGGACAGTCCGGCTCAGGATTTCGGAAACACGTCGAGCGTCCGCTTCGGCCCCGTCGCCGGCGGGGCGGGCGGCGGCGGGGTCCAGCCGGCGGACCGGGCGAGCGTGCCGCCGGTCGCGGTCGGCCGCTCACGGGCCGGGTGGGCGCTCGGGCCACGCCTCTTCGAGCAGGAGGCCCGAAATCTCGCCCGCCGCCCGCCACGCGTCGCCGAGCGACCGGTTGAGTTCGAGCCGCGCCTCGGCCACCGCCCGCTGGGCCTGGATCACCCGCAGGTACTCGAACTGCCCGCCGCGGAACGCCTCCATCGACAGTTTGTACGTCTCCTCCGCCCGCGGCACGACCCGCGTGCGGTAGTTCTCGGCCCGCTCCCGCGCGGCGGCGTAGCCGCGGAACGCCGCCGCCAGCCGGTCGGCCAGGTCGTTTTCCACCCGGCCGACGTTCTGCACCGCCATCCCCAGCTCGGCGCGGGCGGCCCGAACGTTCCCCTGGTTGCGGTTCCACACCGGGATCGGGGCCGACAGCCCCACCGCCGCGTCGTGCGACTGATTCTCGTACTGCCGGATGTAGGCGCCGGTGAGCGCCACGTTCGGGATCACCTGCGCCTCGGCCGCCCGGATCGCCGCCTGGGCGCGCTCCACGCCGACCCGCGCCGACCGGGCCTGCGGGTGGTACGCGAGCAGCACCTCGCGGGCGGCGTCGAGGTCGTAGGCGGGCGGCGCGTCGAACGGGCCGGTCAGCCGGCCGACCGGGAGGCGCGGGTCGCCGGCCACCGCCGCGAGTCGCTGGTAGGCGGCCGGCAGCTCTCGCTCGACGGCGCGGGCCTCCGCCCGGTACCGCTCCAGCTCGACCTCCAGCTGCACGAGGTCGAGCCGGGCGACGCGTTCGGCCGCGAGCAGCGCCTTCCCCTGCTCGACGCCCTGCTCGGCGAGCCGCACCAACTCGGCGAGAATCTCCCGCCGCTGCTGGAGGGCGTAGGCGTCGTAGAACTCCGCGCGGACGGAGCCGATGACGGCGAACCGCTCGGCCAGCACGTCGAGCGCGGCCTGGTCCACCTCCCGGCCGGCGACCGCCTGCGCGAGCGTCAGCTTCCGGCCGGTGACGATCGTCTGCGTGACGCGCGGGGCGGTGAGGATGCCGCCGGCGCCGGTGCGGTCGCCGATCTCGTCCCACGCCAGGGCGAGGTCCGGGTTCGGGTACAGCCCGGCCTGGACGTACCGCCCCTGCGCCGCGTCCACCGCGATCGCGGCGCGCGCGACCCGCGGGTTCCGCTCGACCGCGAACCGGACGAGGTCGTCGAGCCCGAACACGGCCGGCGCCGCGGGACCGGGCGCGGCTTGCTCCTCAGCCGTCTCGTGGCGAACTGGCTGAATTGTGGCGGGATCGCGGGCGAGGGCCGAGAGGGGTGGCGGGGCGGGAATCGTCATCGGCCGCCACGGCTCGGGTGCCGCACACCCGACCGCGCACGTCGCGGCGAGGGTGGCGGCCCGGAACCCGGGGCGCGCCGTCCACCGCCGTGACGGGATGATCCAGCACGTCAAGGTTCACCCTCCGGGGCCGGCCCTACTACCGCTTCATCCCTCACAATCGGCCCGACCCGGGGGGCAACTTGATCCAACCCCGTGAAGGGCTACGGGCCGGTCGCCTCCACCTTCAGGGCGACCCCGTCGGCGCCGAGCTTCGCCTCACCGGCGTCACCGGTGTGGAACGCCGCGAGCGTGGCGTGGGCGTCGTTCCGCTCGACCCGCGTGCCCGGCCCGGTCTTCACGACCACCGACGTGCCGTCCGCCCGGCGGATCGTCACCGTGCCGGCCGTGGTGTCCACCGCGGTGATCGTCCCCTCCACCTCGGCCGCGACGGTCAGGCTCCCGCCGCCGCCCGCCCCGCCCCCGCCCCCGCCGCCCTCGGCGAGGTCGTCCGCCGACGGGTTGTCGTCCACCGTGCGGGTGAACGTGCGGACCTGAACGCCGGTCACGCTGTCGAACCCGAGCAGGAGCACGTCGTTCCCGTGGCGGGTGTGGGTGATCACGTCGTCGCGGCCGTCGCCGTTGATATCCGCGGCCTCGACGCGGACGCCGCCGCGGAACCCGGCGTCGTCGCCCAGCAGCCGCCGCAACTCCCGGCCGTCGCGACCGTCCACCACCCGGACGACCGGCCCGCCGCCCGGGCCGGTGCCGGTCAGGATGTCGTCGTCCCCGTCCCCGTCCACGTCCCCGGCCGCGACCAGCACGCCGCCGCGGAAGCTGTCCTCGTAGGCGAAGAAGTTGCCCAGCACGCGGTCGTCGGCCCCGGAGAAGGTGATGACGCGCGGTCCGCCGCCGACCCCGGTGCCGGTGATCACGTCGGCCCGGCCGTCGCCGTCCACGTCCCCGGCCGCGACCAGCACCCCGCCGCGGAACGACCCCTCGTAGGCGAGGAAGTCGTTCAGCGCGGTCCGCCCCAGGTCGGCCCCGCTGAGCACCCGCACCCGCGGGCCGCCGCCGTTGCCGGTCCCCGTGATGATGTCGCCGAACCCGTCTCCGTTCACGTCGCCGACCGCGACGTACAGCCCGCCGGTGAACGTCGGCTCGTACACGAAGAAGTCGGCGAGCTGGGTGCCGGTCCGGCCGTCGATGATCTTCACCCGCGGCCCGCCGCCGGGGCCGGGGGCGACGACGAGGTCGTCCACCCCGTCGCGGGTGACGTCGCCGAGGGCGGTCCGGACGCCGCCGCGGAACGCCCCCTCGTAGGCCTCGACCTCGGCGACGTCCTCGCCGGTCGCCGGGTCGATGATCTTCACCCGCGGGATGCCGCCGTCGTCGGGACCGACGGCGATCGAGTCGTCGGGGATGGGGGACAGGATCGCGGGCACGGCCCGCGCCTCCAGCACGTCGAGGCTCGGGCGGAACCGGCTGTCACTGCTGCGAGTCATCACGGTCTCCTGGGAACGAATGGGGTCACCGAACAACGGAGAAACGCGGGCGAGTCAAGCCGCCGGGCGGTCGGTCGGGTCGAACCAGCGGTACACGGCGGGGATGACGAACAGCGTCAGGAGCGTGGACGTGACCAGCCCGCCGATCACGACCGTGGCGAGCGGCCGCTGCACCTCCGCGCCGGAGCCCGCCGACACGGCCATCGGGATGAACCCGAGCGTCGCCACGAGCGCGGTCATCAGCACCGGGCGCAGCCGCATCATCGCCCCGTCGAACGCCGCCGCCGCGGGGTCGCGCCCGGCCTTGCGCAGGTCCACGATGTAGGTGACCAGCACCACGCCGTTCAGCACCGCGACGCCGAACAGGGCGATGAACCCGACCCCCGCCGAGATGGAGAACGGCAGCCCCCGCAGCCACAGCGCCAACACCCCGCCGGTCGCCGCCATCGGCACGTTCATGAAGATCAGCAGGGCCAGCTTCGACGAGTTGAACGTCGAGTGGAGGAGCACGAAGATCATCACCAGCGCGACCGGCACGGCGATCGCCAGCCGGGCGCTCGCCTCCTGGAGGTTCTTGAACGTCCCGCCCCACGCCACCGTGTACCCGGTCGGCAGCGCCACCTCCCGGTCCACCGCGGCCCGGGCCTCGCCGACGAACCCGGCCAGGTCGCGGCCGCGGACGTTGCACTGGATCACGATCCGCCGGCGGATCGCGTCCCGGCTGATCTGCGCCGGGCCTTCTTCGAGCTTCAGCGCGGCCAGCTGCTCCAGCGGCACCGGGCGGCCGGCCTTGTCCGCGACGCGAATCTGGCGGATGGCTTCGAGCCGGTCCCGCCACTCGGGGCCGAGGCGGACCTGGATCGGGAACCGCCGCTGCCCCTCGTACACCTGCCCGACCTCCTTGCCGCCGATCACGGCCACCGCGTCGAGCACGTCGCGCACGTTCACCCCGTGCCGGGCCACCGCCGCCCGGTCGGCGACCACCCGCAGGACCGGCAGCCCGCCGGTCTGCTCGACCGACACGTCCGCCGCCCCCGGCACCCGCGACAGCACCTTCGAGATGTCCTCCGCCTTCGCCCGGAGCAGGTCGAGGTCGTCGCCGTACAGGCTGATCCCCACGTCCGACTTCACCCCCGCGACCAGCTCGGCGACGCGCAGCTCGATCGGCTGCGAGAAGCTGAAGGCGTTGCCCGGCACCTCCGCCTCCAGCGCCGCCTCCATCGCCTCCACCAGCTCCTCCTTGCCCGGGAACCGCCACCCCGCGGCCGGCTTGAGCGTGACCATGATGTCGGTCAGGTTCACCGGCATCGGGTCGTTGGCGATCTCGGGCCGGCCGGTCTTGCACACCACCGACTCGACCTCCGGGAACTTGAGGAGGCACTTCTCGATCTTCGTCGTCATCGCCACCGACGTTTCGAGCGACACGCTCGGCAGCCGCACGGCCTGGATGGCGATCGACCCCTCGTCGAGCTTGGGGATGAACACCGCCCCGAGCTGCGTGGCGACCACCACGCTCAGGCCGAACGCGACCGCGGCCGCGGCGAACGTCAGCGCCGGGGCCGCGACGGCGGCGCGGAGCAGCGGCCGGTACACGGCCTTCGCCCAGCGGATCAGGAACGGCTCGGTCTCGCTCACGCCGCGCAGGAACACCGACGCCAGCACCGGCATCAGCGTCAGGGCCAGCACCAGCGACGTGAGCAGGGCGAAGATCACGGTCAGGGCCATCGGCCGGAACATCTTCCCTTCGAGGCCGCGGAGCGACAGGATCGGCAGGTACACGAGCAGGATGATGCCGACGCCGAACACCACCGGCCGGGCCACCTCCCGGCAGGCGTCGCGGACCACCTCGACCGGGGCGCGGTCGGCCTTGTGCTCGTGCCGGTGCTCGGCCACGCGGCGGACGACGTTCTCGATCAGCACGACCGACCCGTCCACGATCAGCCCGAAGTCGATGGCCCCGAGGCTCATCAGGTTCCCGGACAGGCCGGCGTACAGCATCCCGACGAACGCCCCGAGCATCGACAGCGGCACCGCCAGCGCCACCACCAGCCCGGCCCGCAGGCTGCCGAGCAGCACCAGCAGCACGACCACCACCAGCACGCCGCCCTCGATCAGGTTCTTCGTCAGCGTGCTCACCGTCCGCTCGACCAGCTCGGTGCGGTCGTAGAACGGCGCGACCTCGACGCCGGGCGGGAGCGTCCGCTCGATCTCGGCCATCTTCTCCTTCACCCGCTGCACCACCGCCCGCGAGTTCTCCCCGGCCAGGAGCATGACGATGCCGACGACGCCCTCGCCCTTGCCGTCGCGGGTGACCGCCCCCTGCCGGATGACCGGGGCGAACGTGACCGCGGCCACCTGCCCGAGGTACACCGGGGTGCCGTCGGCCCGGGTGTCGAGGACGATCTTCTCGACGTCGGCCGGCGACCGGACCAGCCCCTCGCCGCGGACGATCCGCTGCTCGTCCGAGTGGAGGATGAGGTAGCCGCCGCCCTCGTTGGCGTTGTTCCGCTGGAGCGCCTCCACGACCTGGGAGATGGACACCCGGAAGTCGTGCAGCTTCCGCGGGTCGATCCGCACCTCGTAGGCCCGCAGCTCGCCGCCGCTGGTGTTCACCTCGATCACCCCCGGCACGCTCCGCAGCTGGTAGGCGATCTGCCAGTCGAGCACCTCGCGGAGTTCCATCAGGCTGTGCTTGTGGCCGGGCTTCGAGCGGACTTCGAACTGGTAGATCTCGCCGAGCCCGGTGGCGATCGGCCCCATCTGCGGGGTCGGCACGCCGGCCGGGATGCGCTCCCGGGCCTGCCCGAGCCGCTCGCCGACGAGCTGCCGCGCCCAGTAGAGGTCGGTCCCCTCCTCGAACACGACGGTGACGACGGACAGGCCGAACTGCGAGACGGAGCGGATCTCCTCGACCCGCGGCATGCCGCTCATCGCGGCCTCGACCGGGCCGGTGATGAACTGCTCGACCTCCAGCGGGCCGAGGGCCGGGGCGGTGGTCATCACCTGCACCTGGACGTTGGTCACGTCCGGCACGGCGTCCACCGGGAGTTTCGTCATCGCCCAGAACCCGCCGCCGGCGAGGAGCAGCGAGCCGAGGATCACGAGGAAGCGGTTCGCCAGGGCGAAGTCGATCACGCGGGTCACGGGGAGTCTCCGGTTCGGTGTGGGATCAGTCCCCGGCCAGTTGGTCGCGGTACAGCTCGGACTTCAGCACGAACCCGCCGGCGACGGCGATCACGTCGCCGGGCCGCAGCCCGGCCTTCACCTCCACCCGGTCCCCGGCCTCGCGGCCGAGTTCCACGTCGGCGCGGCGGAACTCGTCGCGGCCGTGCAGCACGAACACGAACGTGCCGCCCTGGTGCCGCTGGACGGCGGCGGCGGGGACGTGGACGACCGGCGCCGCGTCGCCGCGCGGCAGCCCCACCTCGACGTACATCCCCGGCTTCAGGGTGCGGTCCGGGTTCGGGGCCGCGGCCGAGACGGTGACGGCGCGGGAGGCGCGGTCCACCAGGTCGCCGGCGTAGAACACCGTCGCCGGCCGCTCGGCGACGCCGGCCGCCGGGGCGCGGAACACCACCCCGCGCCCGGCCAGCCCGCGGAGCAGCGGCAGGTCGGCCTCGAAGGCGTCGGCCTGCACCCACACCGCCGACAGGTCGGCGAGCTGGAACAGCTGGAACTGCGCCGACACCCGCTCGGACAGGACCGCGTGCTTCTCGACCACCGTCCCGGCGAACGGCGCCACGACCTCGTACCGGGCCGCGGCCGGCCCCTCCTTCACCGGGTCCGTCCGCTCGATCTGGTCGGCCGTGTACCCGAGCGTCAGGAGCCGGGTGCGGGCCACGTCGTGGGCGGCGCTGGCCTCCTTCAGCTTCAGGTCGGCGGTCCGGGCCTGCTGCCGGGCCTGGAACCGGAACTCCTCCCGCAACCCCTGGAGCGCGGCCTCGGCCGCGTCGTAGTCCGCCTCCGTCTTGCGGCGGGTGATGCCCGGGATCGCCCCCGTGCTGGCCCGGTCCGACGCGAGCTGGGCCTTGAGCTGGTTCCGGCCGGTGTACGCGGCCATCAACAGCTGCCGGCGGTCGCCGACCGGGCGGTCCTTGAACGCTGCGTCGATCTCGGCCACCGACTTCCCGGCGGCGACGGCGGCGACCAGCGCCTCGGTGTTGGCGGCGGTCGTCCGGGCCCACTCCTCGCGCTCGCGCTCGGCGGCCAGCGCGACGCGGGTGGTGACGAGGTCGAGTTTGGCCTGGCTCACCTCCTTACTGTCGAGGACGGCGAGGACCTGCCCGGCGGTCACGTCCTGCCCGAGCCGGACGCGGACCTCGCGGATGATCCCCTCGACCGGCGGCGACACGTGGGCGACCCGGTCGTCGTTCAGCACCACCCGGCCGGACCGCCAGGCGTGGTCCGCGAGCGGGGTGGCGGTCACCGGCTCGGTGCGGACGCCGGCGGCTTCCCACCGGTCGCGGGCGAAGTGGACCGCGGTCGGGTCGTCGGCGGCCGGCGGGGCGGCGACCGGGGCGGGCGGAGGCGCGGCCGGCGGGGTCAGCGCGCGGGTGCCGGCGACGCCCAGCGCGGCCCCGACCGGCAGGAGGAGGAGGGCGGTGAGCCGGCGGACGAACGGCCGCTTCGGCCGTGGGCCGGCCGGTGACGGCGGGGCTGCGACGGACATGGTCCGCTCCTCGGGAATGGGTGGACGCGGGCACGGAGGCCCGAGTGGGTGTGGGTGACGGAGGCGACGGAGCTGGAGGGGGCTACGAGCGGAGGACGCCGGTGCGGGCGTGGGTGACGAGTGCGCAGGAGGTGGCGGGGCGGGCGTGTGCGGCCCGGCCGACCGCGGCGAGGGCACCAGCCGGTGCGAACGCGGGGGTCGGCGGAAGTGGCTCGGCGGCGGTCGCGGCGTCGGGCGGCTCCGCCTCGGTCACGGCCAACATGCCGGCCGCCGTGCCCGACCCGGCGGACGTGTCGCCGTCCGCCGGGACGCCGGTCGGGCCGAACTCGATCCCAAGCAGTACGAGGTGGCGGTGGTCGAGCGGGAGCGACTCAGACCCGGGCGTGCCGGGGATGACGGCCCACCCGAGCCCGTGCGAGTGGGCCTGCGCGGCGGCGTGACGGTGCCCGACCGCCGTCCCGGTGAGGACGACGACGAGCCAACACGTCAGGAGGGTTCGCCCCGGGTACGCCATATGACGGGTGCAAAAGTATCGGTCGATACGGCTGTAGTATACCGTATCAGGCGGTCGAGAAAACCCGAAGGTCCCCGGACCCGACACGGTCGGCGGCGTGTTGCACAGTACCAGCCCGGTCGAGGTGTCGTTCCAGCGGGTCTACCCGAAGCGGCCGACTCGTGGGTCGTGATCGGCTTCCGGCCGGAGGTGCCGAAGGCCGTGGCTATTGACCCGACGCGCCGGTCCCGGTGCGGGTCGGGGAGCCGGCGCGGAAGGCGACCGTCGTACGCGAGAGACTGATGGGCGACGTGGTCCACTGGGCGTTGACGGTGCTGGTGCTCGCCGCCGCGGGCGTGGTTACCGCGTGGACGGCCGGCGCCGTCTACTTCGACGTCGGGGGCGGGAGCCGGTGGGGCCGGGCCCTCGCGTGGGGGTGGGTGGGCGCGGTCGTGGCGGCGTTCGTCGCGTGGCAGCCGCTCTGGCAGCCGGCCCTCGCCCTGCTCGCCGCGACGGCGCTGTTCATGGCCTGGTGGCTCTCCCTCAAGCCGAGCCACGACCGCGACTGGGACGCCAGCGTCGCCTGGCTGCCGCGGGCCGAGCGCCGCGGCGACGCCGTCACGATCGAGAACGTCCGCAACAACGAGTACCGGTCGCTGCAGGACTTCACGCCGCGGTACGAGACGCGCACCTACGCCCTCTCGAACCTGCGGGGGGTGGACGTCATCTTCTTCTACTGGGGCTCCCAGTGGATGAGCCACCCGGTGCTCGTGTTCGACTTCGGGCCGGACGGCCGCGTCTGCATGTCGATCGAGGTCCGCTTCCGGAAGGGGCAGACGTATTCGGTCGTCAACAGCCTGTACCGGCAGCAGGAACTGATCTTCGTCGCGGCCGACGAGCGCGACGTGATCCTCCGGCGCACCAAGTACGGGAACTGCAAGGACGCGTACCTGTACCGGCTCACCACGCCGGCCGACGAGGCGCGGCGGGTCTTCCTCGACTACGTCGGGACCATCAACGCCATCCACGCCGCCCCGCGGTGGTACCACGGCGTGTGCGCGAACTGCACGACCAACTTCTACCGCCTGCCGAACAGCCGGTACCGCCGCGACTGGCGGGTGATCGTCAACGGGAAGCTGGACCGCGCGCTGTACGAGGCCGGGAGCCTCGACCGGTCGGTACCGTTCGAGGTTCTCCGCCGCCGGGCGTACGTCGGCGACATCGCGAACGCCGCCCCCGCCGCCGGCTTCGGCGACCACGTCCGCGCGGAGCTGGAACGAGGCCGCCAGGACCACTGATCGAAGGAGGCACCCGTGAAGACGATCCTCGGCCTGCTCGCGATGCTCCTCGGCGGAGTCGGCGTGGTGCTGCTCGTCGCGTGCGGGGTCGCGGTCTGGCGGGCGGAGGGCGTCGTCGTCGACCGCACCGACCGGGTCGCGGCCCGGACGGCCGAGCGGCTCGTCAAGGTCGAGGGCCGGCTGACCCGGCTGGAAGGCCGGGTCAAGGACCTGACGGTGGACGTGGACGTGGTCCGCTCGGCCGCCGCGCGCCTCGTCGAAAAGGCCGTCGCGGACGTGGTGGCCCGGACGGAGGTCGAACAGCTCGTCGAACGCCTGGACCGCTCGCTGTCGAAGGCCGACGAGTTGGGGGAGACGCTGGACGTGATCGCGCGGCTGGTCGAAGACGTGGCGGACCTCGCGGCGCAGCTCGACGGCGCGCCGGAACGGGTGGAGCTTCTGAGGCGCGTCGCCGACGCGCTCGAACAGGCCGCCGCGGTGCTCACCGGCATCCGTGCGGAACTGGCCGAGCTCCGCACCCGGAAGGCCGCCCCGGACCCCCGAAAGCTGACCGACCTCGCCGCGCGCACCCGCGGGCCGCTCGAGCGAGTGGCCGACGGCATCGGCGCGGTCCGCCAGCACTCCGTCGACGCGCGCGGCGAGCTGGAGGAGTTGCGAGGAAAGGTCCACTTCTGGTCGAGAGCGGTGGCCGCGGCCCTGAGTTTCGTGGTCGTGTGGTTTGGGCTGGGCCAGGTGTGCCTCGTCGGCTGGGGCTGGAAGCGGGTGCGAGTATCGCCACAGCGGGCCATGGCGCCGGGGGCGGCCGGGTCCCGAAGTTGACGCCCGGCTGCGAGAATCGGCAGGCGGGGCGTGACCCCGGAAGGATTGCCCGATGAGCCGACCCGAACACGTCGTGGTGGTGGGCAGCGTGAACGTGGACCTGGTGGTGCGGGCGGGCCGGTTGCCGCGGCCGGGGGAGACGGTCGGCGACGGGACGTTCCTCCAGGCCCACGGGGGGAAGGGGGCGAACCAGGCGGTCGCGGCGGCCCGGCTCGGGGCGGCCGTCGGGCTGGTCGCTCGCGTCGGGACCGACTCGTTCGGCGACGAGGCTCTCGCCCACTTCCGCGCCGAGGGGATTCGGACCGACCACGTGACGCGGGACCCGGCCCACGCGACCGGGGTCGCGGTCATCACCGTGGACGCCGCCGGGCAGAACGCGATCGCGGTCGCGCCCGGGGCGAACGCCGCCCTGACCCCCGCCGACGTCGACCGGGCGGCGGACAGTATCCGGAGCGCGGGCGTGCTGGTGGCCCAGCTGGAGACGCCGCTCGAAACCGTCCGGCACGCGGTCCGGCTGGCGGCCGAGGCCGGGGTGCCGGTGGTGCTCAACCCCGCCCCCGCGCCGGACCGGCCACTTCCCGCGGACCTGCTCCGGGCGGTCGCGGTGCTGACGCCGAACGAAACGGAAGCGACCGCACTATCCGGGGTGCCGGTCGGTGATGAGGCGTCCGCCCGGCGGGCCGCTCTCACCCTCCTTGAGTCGGGGGTGAGGACGGTGGTCGTCACCCTCGGGGGGCGTGGCGTCCTGATCGCCGACGCGACCGGAGTCGAAGCTGTCCCCGCCGCGCGGGTGCGGGCGGTCGACACGACGGCCGCGGGGGACGCGTTTACCGGCGCACTCGCGCGGTTCCTGGCGGCCGGGCTGGACGTGCGTGCGGCCGCGCGCCGGGCCTGTGCCGCGGCCGCCCTCTCGGTCACCCGGTTTGGGGCGCAGCCGTCGCTCCCCACCGCGGCAGAGTTGTCGGCGTTCGAGGGCGCGCGCCACTCGCGTTAGCAGTCTGGGCGGTGCCCGGGCAGTAACGGGGTGAGCGGCGGGGGTGGAATCGGTCACCGGAGTGCCGTCACTGTCCGCCGACCGGCGCGTCCGCCGAGGGGTGGCTGTCAAGGCCGGCGAGGACGTGGCCGGTGCGATCGGCCCGGTAGTAGGTGATGTCGGTCCCGTACCCCGACTCGTCGGCCGCGTGCAGGTAGACCGGCCCGGGGCCCCACTTCCCCTCGACCAGGACCGGCATCCCCGGGGACACGTACCGGACCACGGCGGTGTGGGTCACCACCCCGTCCGCGCGGTAAATGGCGAGGTCGGAGGGCCGCGGGTCGGGCACCGCCCGGTAGCCGTTCTCGGCCAGGATGACGTCCACGTCGGTCTCACTCACCCAGTACCGCCCGCGGGTGAACACCCACCCGTGGCAGTTCGACCGGTCGTCCGCCGGGTAGGAGCGGATCGCCGTGGGCGCGACGGCCGGGGTGTCGGCCGGGCGGACCTCCAGGGCGGCCAGTTCGGCACGCGACCGGGGGCGGGTGGCTTGCCACGCGCCCACGCGGGTGCCCCGGTCGGTGAACACGGGGACCGGGGCCGGGCGGGTCGGGGGTCGCTGGGCGGCCGCCAGCAGTTCCGCCTGCGCCTGGTCGTCGTCGGCGTCTTCCGCCGCCCCGTGCCAGACCACCGCCCCGACCGCCAGGACGAGACCGGCGGCCCCCGCCACCGCCCACCGGGCGCCCGGCCGGCGGGGTGCGGCCAGGGCCAGCCCGACCGCCGCGAACCCGCCGCCGGCGGCCGCCGACGCGGCGGACCCGGCCGCCGCCCACACCCCGACTGCCGCCCCCGAGCACGCCACGGCGGACCCGGCCGCCCGCGCCCACGGCCGCGCCCGGCCCAGTACCGTGTTCGCGACCCCGCCCAGGAACAGCCCCACCCCGGCGGCAAAAGCCACCGCGAGGAGGGACACGTCCGCTTGGCCTGGGTCGGACACGGGCATGCTTCGGCTCCGATGCCTGTCCCCCGCGCGGGCCGGCGGGGCGTGAGCACACCTACACCTACCGCGCCGCGAATGAAGCCCTGATGAATCGTCGCCGGATGCCTGGTCGGCCGCCCCCGGGGTCACGGCCCAAGACCACGTGAGTCGAACGTCGGCCCACGGCGTGTGCCGTCAGCCCACGAACACGCCGGCGGTCAGCACCGCCCCGCCGAACGGGTCGAGCTCGACCGCGGTCGGCGTGCCGGGCCCGAAGCCCGCGCCCGGGAACAGCCACACCTGCGCCGGCCGACCGGCGCCGCTCCCCACGGCCACGTCCGCCTTCGCGCCGGCCGTGTACGTGAGCGTGCCGCCGGTGAGGTCGAGCGTGGCGGGGAGGTCGCGGGGTTCGAGCCCCTCCACGCGGAGGGACGGGCGGCGGGCGGGGCGGGCGAACAGCGAGCGGATCCACCGGCGGGACATGGAGTGCGTGCTCCGAACGAGCAGCAGCCGGCCGCGGGCGCCGGGGCGGGGTCGGGTGCTGTTGTCCGCGGGGGTGTGTGCGTCGCGTGGCGGCGGCGTGAAGAGCCGGAGAAGGCCAGTAATTTCTCCGACTATTCATTCTGACCACGGGCCGCCCGGTACAACCACGCGACCGGTGGAATAGAGCTGATGGCCGACGGGAGGGCGTTGTGTCACCGACCGAGGGTTCGCCGTTCGAGCTCGCGGCGGAGGCGTGCTGGCCGACGCTCCTGTTCCACCGCCGCTGGCGCGACCACGACGCCGAGGCGCCGGCGCTGCTGAAGTTCCTGGCCCAGCGGCGCGCCGAGCAGGCCGGCCGCGTCGCCAGCGGGGTGGCGGTGCGGGCGAAGTCGGGGCACGGGCTCTACGAGAGCGGGTTCGACCTGTTCACCCACGCCCACCCCGCGCTCGACCGGCTGAAGGGCTTCATCGGCCAGAGCCTCGCCGCGGCGGTGTGCCACGCCGAGGGCGGCCGGGTGCGGCCGGCGGAGTTGGAGATCGCCGTCGTCGAGAGCTGGTTCCACGTCACCAACGGCGGCGGCTTCCACGACGCCCACGTCCACCCGAACTGCTCGTGGTGCGGCGTGTACTACGTGCAGGTGGGCGACAGCGGGGCCGCGGCCGACGGCGGCGCCCCGAACGGCGGCACGCGCTTCTACTCCCCCCTCTCGCTCGGCTACCGCGACGCCGGCAACGCCCACCAGATCGAGGAGCTCGACGCCCCGCTGGCGGACGGGCTGCTGGTGCTGTTCCCGTCGTACCTGCGGCACAGCGGGCTGCCGTACACCGGGGCGCGCGACCGGGTGGTGATCGCGTTCAACGCCCGCGTCTTCCTCCGCGGCGTGCCGTCGAACCTGCGGCCGTGACGGGGGGTGTTCCGGGTGACGGACCCGCAGGTTGCTCGGGATGGGTGCGTGGAGTTGGTCCCCGTCCGACGTGGTTAACCCCCTCACCCCGCGTGCTCCGCCGCGACCCTCTCCCCCGACGGGCTGGCGGCCCGACACTTATTGGAGGACCTGGAAACGCTGGGGTCGTGGCTCGGTCGCCCGGCCCGCCCGGCCCCAGGATTCCCGGAGGATTCGATGGGGTGGCGGTGATCCCGACAATCCGCATCCGCGAGAAGAGGATTGTCGCCAACCTCAGAATACCCAGGGAAATCGCTCCTCCGAAATAAGTGTCGGGCCGCCAGCCCCCCGGGGGGGGTCCGCTGCACACAATGAACCCCACCTGAGCGTCGGCCGGCGGCTACACTTCCCCCATGACCCGTGCCGACATGCTCGCCCGCGCGGCCGACCGCCGCGACCCCTGGGACGTGGTCGTGGTCGGCGGCGGGGCTACCGGCGCGGGCGTCGCCGTGGACGCCGCCGCCCGCGGCTACTCCGTTCTGCTGCTGGAGCGCGCCGACTTCGGCAGCGGCACGTCGAGCCGCAGCACGAAGCTGGTTCACGGCGGCGTCCGCTACCTGCGGCAGGGGAACCTCGGCCTCGTGACCGGCGCGCTGCGCGAGCGCGGCCGCCTCCGCCGCAACGCCCCGCACCTCGTCCACGACCTGCGGTTCGTGCTGCCGTGCTACCGCCGGCTCGACCTGCTGAAGTTCGGCGCCGGCCTGACGGCCTACGACCTGCTCGCCGGCCGCGAGCGGTTCGGCCGGTCGAAGCTGCTGTCGGCCGGCCGCGTGAGCCGCCTCCTTCCCACGGTACGGACCGGCGGCTTGCGCGGCGGCGTCCTCTATCACGACGGGCAGTTCGACGACGCGCGGCTGCTCATCGCGCTGATCCGCACCGCCGCCGACCGCGGCGCCGTGGTGCTGAACCAGGCCCCCGTGACGGAGTTGCTGTCGCACCAGGGACACGTCCGCGGGCTGATGTTCCACGACGCCGAGACGGGCACCCAGGTGAGGGCCGCGGCGCGGGTGGTGGTGAACGCGGCCGGCCCGTTCTGCGACGAGGTGCGCCGGCTGGCCGACCCCGCGACGGCACCGCTGCTCGCGGCCAGCCAGGGGAGCCACGTCGTGCTGCCGCGGCGCTTCCTGCCGACGGACCACGCGCTGCTGATCCCCGAAACGCCCGACGGCCGCGTGCTGTTCGCCATACCGTGGCACGGCCACACGGTCGTGGGCACCACCGACGTGCCGATCCCGGCGGCGCCGACCGACCCGACCGCGAGCGACGCCGAGATCGATTTCATCCTGGAAACGGCGGGCCGCTACCTGGCCACGCCGCCGACGCGGGCCGACGTACTGGCGACGTTCGCCGGGGTGCGGCCGCTGGTGAAGGGCGACGCGGCGAGCACGGCGGGGCTGTCGCGGGACCACGTCATCCGCACCGACCAGCCGGGGCTGGTGACAATCACCGGCGGGAAGTGGACGACGTACCGGGCGATGGCCGAGGAGTGCGTCGACGTGGCGGCCCGGCTGGCGAACCTGCCGCCGCGCCCGTGCCCAACCGCGGAGCTGCGCTTGCACGGCGCCGCGGACGTGGACGCGACCGATGAGTACAGCGGCTACGGGAGCGATGCGTCGGCCGTGCGGGCGATCGTGGAGTCGGACGCGGCGCTGCGCGAACGGCTGCACCCGGACTTGCCTTATCGGGCGGGCGAGGTGCTGTGGGCGGCGCGGCACGAGATGGCGCGCACGGCCGACGACGTGCTGTTCCGCCGGCTCCGGGCGGGGGCGCTGAACGCGGCCGCGACCGCGGCGATGCGGCCGCGCGTGGAGGCACTTCTTCGCGAGGCATGAGCGCCGGAAGCGGCTCGCCCACACTTCCCATCCCGCCCGACCGGCACAACCCGAACCGTCGCGCCCCGCGGCCACCAATCGCGCCCCATTCGACGCCGCGCTCGTGGACCGCGGCCCGCCGCCGCGGGTACGATCGACGCACACCCGGGGACGACACCATGCGGCGCTGGCTGGCGGCGGTCGGGGCGGTCGGCATCGCAGCGGTCGCCCCCGCGGCGGACCCCGCCGACCTGGCCCGCCGCCTCGCGGCCCCGGTTCCCGCCGAGCGCGAGGCCGCCACCCGCGCCCTCGCCGCCCTCGGCCCCGCGGCGCTGCCGGCACTCGAAGCGGCCGCCGCGAGCCCCAACCCCGAAGTCGCCCGCCGCGCGGCGCCGCTGCTGGCCCGCGCCCGCCTCACCGCCGACTCCGCGAATCGCCTCCGGGTCCCGCCCGTTCGGCTGAGCCTCCACAACACCCCGCTCCGCGACGCCGTCGGGAAGTTGCGCGACGTCACCGGCGTCGAGGTACAGCTGGCCGGCGTCGCCGACGTGACGCGGCCGGTGACGTGCGACACGGGCGCGGTGCCGCCGTGGGAGGCGGTCGCGGCCTTCGCCCGCGCCGCGGGGTTGCGTGAGGCGATCGACGCCGAGGTGGGCATTCCCGCGCCGCCGCCGCAGGCGCGGAACCGTTCGTACTACACCCCGCCGCCGCCGCTCGGCCCCTCCGACGTGCCGGTCCGCTTCGTGGACGGCTCCGCGGAGCTGCCCGCGGTCCGCGCCGGTGCCGTCCGCGTGACGGCGCTGCCGCCGAGCTTCCCCGGCGGGCGGATCGACGGGCAGCGCACGCTGCACCTCGACGTGACGCCGCTCCCCGGCGTGAAGTGGGAGGGCACCACCGGCGTGCGCCTGACCCGCGTCGTGGACGACACCGGCCGCGCGGGCGCCCGCGGGCACGACGCCGCGCCGCCGCCGCTGCCGGTGTTCGCGTTCGAGCCGCCGGCCGCCGGGCGGGTGCTGATCGCGCCGCTGCCGCCGGTCGAAATCCAGCCGCCGGCGACGCGGCCGAACCCGCGGGTGGTCGCGGTGCCGGTGCGGCCGGGCTCGGCCGACGCGCGGGTGCTGACCGTGGTCGAAGGCGAGGTGTTCGGCGAGGTCGCCGCCGCGGGCGAGGAGCTGGCGGCGCTGACGGACGTGGCCACGGGCCGGGTGGGCGTCGGCGGCGGCGGCCGGCTGGTCGTGCGCGGCGTGGACACGCACCCCGGCGGCGTGCGGCTGACGGCGGAGCTCGAAGCGCCGTCGCCGTGGGAGCGGCTGCGGCGGCGGCAGCCGGACGGGCCGCTGTGGCCGGACGTGGCGACGCCGGTCGGCGCCGGGTACGCGGTACGCGCCACGGACGCCGCCGGCCGCGAGTTGCCCGCGGCGACGCGCCCGACGCCGCGCGTGTCGGACGACGGCGTGGTGAAGTCGGTGGCGTGGGAGCTGAGTTACCCCGTGATGCCGGCGCGGCTCGTGGTCGTCGGCCCGCGGGTGGTGCCGGTGGCGGTGCCGTTCCGGCTGTCGAACCTGCCGCTGCCGTGACGGCGGACGCGCGGCGACGAGCCGCGCCCTACCCGACGTACACGCCGTCGGTGAGGAACGCGCCGCCGAACGGCGCCAGGTCTTGCAGCACGGCCGGCTCGCCGCCGCCGCCGAGGCTCACCCCCGAGTACACCCGCACCCGCGCCGGCCGGCCCGCGCCGCTGCCGACCGCCACGTCGCCGACGCCGTCGCCGTCGGCGTCGGCCACGGCCACGCGCACGCCGCCGCGGTCGTCGGCGTCGCCGGCCACGAAGAAGTTCGCCACCGGGCTCGCCTGCGCGGCGTCCACCTGACCCACACTCACCAGCGCCCCGCTCAGCACGAACACCCGCGGGGCGCCGCCGGGGCCGCCGCCGAACACGAGGTCGGCGAACCCGTCGCCGGTCACGTCGCCGGCGGCCACGAAGCTGCCGTTGCGCAGGTTCACGGCGTCGGACCCGGGGAAGGCGAAGAAGTCGTCGACGAGCCGCGTCGGCCCGCCGGCCAGGACGCTGGCGCCGCCGAAAATGGCGGTGCGCGGCCCGCCGCCGAACCCGGCCGCGACCACCACGTCGGGCGTGCCGTCGCCGTTCACGTCGCCGAGCGCGGCGCGGGCGCCGCCGCGGAAGTTGGCGTCGTCGATGCCAAAGAAGTTCGCCCGCACGCCCACGGCCGCGGACCCGACGGCGAGGCTGAACACGGTGACGCGCGGGCCGCCGCCCTCGTCCGGCGTCACCACGAACTCGGCCCGACCGTCGCCGTCCAGGTCGCCGGCGGCGACGTACCCGCCGCCCTGGAAGTCGCCGCCGAACGGGTCGAACGGCTGCACCAGCGGCTGCCCCGTGGCGCCGCTGACGACGGCCACCCGCAGCGCCGTGCCGGGGCCGCTGACGAGCACCGTGTCGGGGACGCCGTCGCCGTCCACGTCGCCGCTGGCGCCCCGGAGCCCGAGGAGGCCGAGGCCGCCGAGCGGCCCGACGGTCGCGGTCGGCGTGGTGCCGAACGCCCCGGTCGCCGGGTCGGCGGTGTACACCAGCGCCTGTCCGCCGCCCTGCCCGGTGACGGTGAGCGTGTTTCCCGGCCCGGCCGGCGCCGTGAACAGCTGCACCAGCACGCCGTCGGTGGCGGCCCCGCCGCCGATCACGAGTTCGCCCGTGGGCGCCAGCCCCGCCGCCGAGCCGATGTCGGACGCGGTCAGGTCCACCAGCGTCGCGCCGCTCGTGCCGAACACCGGGTCGAGGCGGCCGGCGGCGTCGAGGCGGAGCGCGAAGATGTCGGAGTTGGCGTCGCCGACGAGCACGACCTTGCCGTCGGCCTGGACGACGACGGCGTTCGCGGACGTGGCGGCGCCGAGGCCGAGGACGACGCGGCCGGCGGTGCCGAACGACGGGTCGAAGCCGCCGTTCGTGGCCAGCAGCCGCACCGCGACCAGGTCGGTGCCGTCGCTGCCGGCAACGACGATGCGGCCGTCCGGCTGCACGGCCACGGCGTTGCCGGCGTCGGCCCCGCCGGCGTCGATCACGACCGCGCCGCCGGTGCCGAACCCGCCGTCGAGCGTGCCGAGGGCGGTGAGGCGGACGACGCCGACGTCGGACCCCGCGGTGCCGGCGAGGACGAGCTTGCCGTCGGCCTGCAGCGCCGCGGCGAAGGCCCCGTCGGCACCGCCGAGGTCGATCAGCTGGATGCCGCCGCCGTTGAACGTGCCGTCGAGGCCTCCGCTGGTGGTGAGGCGGACGGCGGCGAAGTCGGCGCCGGCCCCGCCGCCGCCGGCGACGACGATGCGGCCGTCTGGCCGGACGGCGACGGCCTGGGCGAAGTCGGTTCCGCCGAGGTCGAGCACGAGTCGGCCGCCGGAGCCGGGGTTGAAGGTCGCGTCGGGTTGCCCGGTGGGGGTGAGTTTGGCGATGGCGAAGTCCGAGCCGCCCGGCCCGTCGGCGCCGCCGGCGACGACGACGGAGCCGTCGGGGCCGACGGCCACGGCCTGGGCGATGTCGATACCGCCGAAGTCGATGGCGCGCTGCCCGGTGCCGTTGAACGTGGTGTCGAGGGTGCCGTCGGCGTTGAACCGGGTGACGACCATGTTGTCGCCGGCGGTGCCGACGGTGACGACCTTGCCGTCGGCCTGCACGGCCATGTCGGCGACGGGTACGCCGACGACCGTGGCGGCACCGCCCGTGCCGAAGGTGGGGTCGAGGCCGCCGACGGCGGGGACGACGCGGGCGTCGAGCGGCTCAACGGCGAGGCGGGTGCGCAGGGTCATGCGAGCTCGGGGGAAGTCGGCGGACGGGGCGGCGTACACCCGCAAGTGCCGTGCCCCAACCTGCCGCGTGGGATCGACCGTCGGCGCCGGTTGTGTGGAGTCGAACTGCGCGGCACCGGCGGTGCGGCGGGCGGCGCGACCGGCGCAGGCGGCAGAGCTTGCCAGCCACTCCTTGACGTCCCACGAGCCGTCCGCGTGACCCGGAGGGGTCAGAATCCGCTGACGGCGGAGACGTTGAGGGTGCTCCCCCTCGGGGCCCACACCCCTCACCTGGAGACTAGGATACTTGGGGAGCGTCAGCCTGGGAAATGCTGGCACGGCCGGACCTCGCCCCGGCCCCGGCCGGCCCCGGGCGGCCCGCGTGACCGCCGCGAGCGGCGAGGCGTGGCTGGCGTTCGACGACGCCTCGCCACCGCAGGCGGTCGCGCGGGGCGACGTGCTGGTCGTGAACGTCGTCCTCGACCCGGCCGCGCCGCCCGCCGAACTCCTCGTCGAGTTCCGCGTCGACACCGCCGAGCACCGGGCGTTCTGGGGCGAGAACCGAATCGCCCGCGGGCTGGACGGGTCGGCCGGCCGGCACCGGCTCGGGCCGCTCCCGCCGGCCGGCGCGTGGGTGCGGCTCGAAATCCCGGCCGAGGCCGTCGGGCTGCCGGCGGGCAACGGCGTGAGCGGGCTCGCGGTCGGGGTAGTGTGGTCGGCACGGACCGAGTCGCTCGCGGCCTGGGAGGCGTTCGAGCGCGACCGCGACGACGGGAACCTCCCGCGGGCGCCGACCCGGCCGAGCTCGCCGCCCTGACGGTCGCGGCGCACCTGCTCCTCAACCTCGACGAACCGATCACCCTGGAGTAGCCGATGGCGCCCGCGCTGGCGCTGACGAGCCGGGACTAGTTCGCCCGGAGCGGGACGTTCCTCCGGGGGCTAGCCGCGGCCGGGCTGCTCGGCCGCGACGGCGGCGCGTACCCGGGGCCGCACAACCCCGCCCGGGCGCGGCGGGTGATCTACCTGTTCCAGTCCGGCGGCCCGAGCCAGACGGACCTGTTCGACCCGAAGCCGAAGCTGGCCGAGATGCACGGCCGCGAGATCCCGCCGTCGGTCCGCGGCGACCAGCGGACCACGGCGATGACGCGCGACCAGCCGGGCTTTCCGCTAGCCGGCAGCCCGTTCGCGTTCCGCCGGCACGGCCGCGGCGGCATCGAGCTGTCCGAGCTGATCCCGCACACGGCCGGCGTGGTGGACGACCTCACGCTGATCCGCCCGCCCGGCGCTCCCGGAGTGCAAGGTTTCGCCGGACGTCCGACCCGGGGCACTAGCCCGGCAGGCCGCTCGCCTTCAGCAGCGTGTCCTGCACCGCGAGGTCGTGGGCCGGCGGGAAGTCGGTCGGCTTCTCGCCGCGGATCACCCGGGCCATGTCGGCCGCGTCGGCGACGTACCGGGTGTACCGCGGGAACGTCACCGCCTGCGTCCCCTTCCTGTACCCGTCCCGGTCGCGGGACAGCGCCACCCGTGCGGCCGGGTTGTCGAGCGGCTGGACGTGGAACGTCCCCGCGGTGCCGCACACCACGAGGTGGCGCCGGTCGCCGCCCTCGACCTCCAGCGCGGTCGACCGCACCGTCGCCGTCGCCCGCGGGTACGACAGTACCGCCAGCGTGTTGTCGAGCAGGCCGTCGGCCCCCGTGCGCGTGTTGAACGGCGCCACCGCCGCCGGCTTGCCGAGCACGCCGACGACGAGGTCGAGTACGTGGCAGCCGAGCTCGAACATCATGCCGCCGGGGTACGCGGCCAGCTCGCGGCGCCCGGCCGGGTCCACGACCTTGCTCATCACCGCGTGCACCTCGAACACGTCGCCGAGCCAGCCCTTCCGCAGGAAGTCGCGGAGCAGCACGACCGCCGGGTTGTAGCGGTACATGTAGCCCAGCTGCACGAGCAACTTCTTCTGTCGGGCGACGGCGAGGACGCGGGCGAGGTGGGCGAGCGACTCGCCGGCCGGCTTGTCGATGTGGACGTGCATTCCCGCCGCGACGCAGGCCTCGGCGTGGCCGAGCAGGTCGCGGACGCGGGTCTCGACGAGCACGGCTTGCAGCCCCGCCGTGCCGAGCAGCTGGTCGCGGGTCAGCCAGCGGAGCCCGCGGTACGCCGGCTGGTCCGCGGCCCGCGTCCGGAGTTCCTCGTCCGGCTCGACGACGCCGACCACCTCGTAGTCCGGCGACGCCCGGTAGGCGGCGAGCTTGGTGGCGTGGGCGTGGCCGACGCCGATCTGGCCGACCTTGATCCGCGGCGGGGCGGGCTGGCCGGCGGCGCGGCCGGCGACGAGCGCGGCCCCGGCGGCGACGACGGTACGGCGGGTGACGGTGCGGGTCATGGCGGGCCTCTCGGTACGCGGACGCCACCCGGCTTCATTCCCGGGATGCCGTCCTCCCAACCCGTGCGAACCCGGTCGAGCACGAAGCCGATCGGTTCGCCGCGGATCATGCTACTGTCGAAACTCGAAGCCCCATCGTCCGCCGACCGGCCAGCCAGCCGGCGTCATGGACCTTCACGCGGGTGCCCGGCTGTAGCTCCTTAACTTATGGGGGTGGGTGTCGGCGATGGAAGGGTCGAGCACGGGGGCGTCATCCCCCGCGGGCGACGCGACGGTTGGGGACGCGCCGGCGAGGGGGTCCACGAACGGGATAGGCTTCGAGGCACACTCGGTAGAATCCCACGGGGCGCGGGAGACCCACTCCCCGCCGACCGATCAGCGGGCGGAGTCGCTCGACGGGTGCGTGCCGGAGGTCGGGACGGGGTTGCGGGGACGGGCCACGGCAGCGCCACCGGGTGCTTCCGGTCCGCGGACCGAATCGAACTGTACTCCGGGGCCGGAGCCAGACCGATTTTCGTGGCCGTTGATCCAAGAATTCCGGCGCTATTCGCAGTGGGTCGGGCGGGAGTCGAACCCACAACCACCCGCTTAAAAGGAAGACTGCAATTGCCCCCGAAAACGCTCCGAACGCCTGCGTTTTCCAGGACTTTGATACTACCTACACGTCTTGCACGGTGCCAGAACCGTTGCGTGGATTTCCTAGGATTTCTGGATGCTCCACGGCATTCCGCGGAATGCCGTGGTACCTTTCTGGCCTCAGTGGCAGGCTGTCCTCTCCACCACAATTTTGCCGGTTACTGGTCGGAGTGAAGACAGGGAACGCGTTCGTCGGCGCCACGCGGCCGCATCACAGTATTCCCACACCACCCCTCTGTTCCAGTCACCGGGACAACCGGGACAGGTGTAGTGTGTCATGCGAACGAGAGCGGAACTCTTGTCCCGGTTCGCGCCAATCCGGAAAGCAACCCGGCACGCGAAACCGGGACGACAAGATTCCGGCGGGCTGACCTCCGCCGGGTAGCCGTCTTCTCAGCGATCGGCCTGGGTCCAGTTGTGCGAGGCACTCGTGCGTTTCGACGAGGCAGTCGCGGATGATCTCGTTCACGGTGCGATTCATTCGCACGCCCCGTGGGTGCCCGCCCGGTCGTGGTCAGAAGAACAGCGCGTACCGGACGCCGAAGATGTGGGCGACCGTCGACGGGGCGCCGACCGGGTACGGGATCCCGGCGGTGTAGTTCAGCATCACCCGGGTGTAGCTGTTCAGGTACCAGTTCGCCCCCGTGGTGAACTCGTAGAGGCGGGTGGCAGCCGGGAACCCGTTGGCGTCGGGGGGGAGGTTCGGGGAGGTGAAGTCGAGGTACGCGAACCGCGCGACCAACTCCACAGCACCCCACCCGCCGCGCGGGTCGGTCCGCGACCGGATCAGCGGCCGCCGGACCCCCACCTGGTCGAACGAGCCGCGGGTCCGGTTGTAGCCCCGATGTTCGCCGGTCGTGAAGTAGCTTACCGCGAGGTAGCTCCCGTGCACGAACACCGACCCCGCGTCCGTCTGCTGCACCCCGGCCGCCGACCACTCGGCCTGCGCCGAGAACGACCCCCACACGCCGGCGGCCTGGAGGTTGTACAGCTGGTACCCATTCGCCGGGATGTCCACGGGGGCGAGGAACGGCGACCCCGGGTTGTCGTCCACCGACAGGAGGTTCGACCCGGTCCGCGGGGTGAAGTTGATGACCCCGTTCGGCGGCACCCGCTGTGAGAACGCGCCGCCCAGGTGGACCAGCCGGAAAGCGTCCTCGTCCGGTTCGTACACGGGGAGGCCGGTCAGCCGCGTGGTGACCGCCCAGTTGCCGTCGTCGCCGAGGCTCTGCCCGTTGCTCGGGGTGCCGTCCCGGAAGGCGCCGACCGAGAACAGCACCCGCTCGTCGTCCGGCCACCAGAAGCCGCACACGCCCCAGTTCCGCGCGGGGGCGAGGACGTTCTGCGGGGCGCGCTCCAGGAACGTGATGAAGTTCGAGCTGGTCATCCCTTCGAGGCTGTACGGCTCGCGGAAGTGCCCGATGCGGACCTGGCGCACCCCCGGGATCGCGTCCAGCCCCACGAACACGTCGCGCAGGCGGACGTTTCCCCCGGCCAACTCGACCTCCGAGACCCAGCTCGTGGAGTCGCCGACGGTCCCCTGCGCCCCGAGCCGGACGCGGCGGAAGCCGTAGCCGTTCATCAGGTCGCCGAGCGTCGCCTTGCTCTGCTCCGACTGCGACGCGAGGACCGCGTCGGCCTCGACCCGGCCCCGCATCTGGATCGTCGGCTTGAGGTCGAGCAGCCCGGCGAGTCGGTCCGCCGCCGGCGGGTCTTCGGCCTCGGGCGGTCTCGCGGCGACGGGGCTCGCGGGCGGCTCGGGCGGTGGCTCCGCGCGAACCGTCCCAACCCCGGTCAGGACGGCGAGCAGTGCGTGCAGCGCCGCACGGGTCATGGGGCCCTCGCGGGATCAGCGGGTCGGCACCGACCCCGGGGAATAACCCGGTCCGACCGGGCGGTCAACGCCTGGTCGCGTCACGGCGCCGCCACGACCGCCTCGCCGGCCGGCGGGCAGGCCGCGGCCCCGCCCCACGCGCCGCCGAACTTGATCTGGAGGTTGAACAGCAGGGAGTGGCTCGACGCCTCGAGGCCGACGTTCGTGTTCGGGATCCGGTCGACCACGCCGTTGATTTCGTTCTGGAACCCGTAGGCGTAGCCGACGGACAGCGCCATCGCCTCGGTCAGGTTCATGGTCGTCCCGACGCTGATCGTGTGCTGGATGATCGCCGGCGACTGGAGGTTGAACAGGGCGCGGGTGTTCTCGAGCGGGTTCGTGTTGTACTGGTACCCGGCGCGGACGGCGACGCGGTCGGTGAGCTGGTAGTTGCCGCCGACGGCCGCGGCGAAGGCGCTCTCCCACCCCAGTCCGCCCTCGCTGGTCGGGGTGCCGAACAGGTCCGTGTTCGCGTAGTCGAAGTACCGCATGTCCACCCCCAGCGTCAGCCGGTCGATCCCCCGCCACGCCACGCCCCACGAGTAGATCGCCGGCAGGCTCGCCTTGAGCGACAGCGTCTGCGCGTTCCCGAGGTTGTCGCGGGTGTTGAACTTCCACGTCTCCAGCCACTGCGGGCTGGTGTACCCGAAGCCGACGTCGAGGGCGTCGGTGACCGAGTAGACCAGACCCGCCCGGACGCCGCCGCCCCAGAACGGCCGGGAGTCCGTCGCCGCCAGGAACGTGTTCGGCTGCCCGGGGATCTGGTTCGGCGGGGCGAAGTAGGCCGGGTCGAACGACACGAACGTGATGTCCACCGTCGGGCCGACGCCGACGACCAGCCGGTCGGTGACCTGGTACGACACGGTCGGGGTGAGCTGCAGCAGTTGCATGTTCGCGAACGTCGGGCCGAGGACGACCTGGCCGAACGGGCCGGTCGGCGAGAGGATCGGGTTGTTCGCGTCCCCGGGGAAGTTGACCCCGCCGCCGCCGAGGGCGATGAGCCCGGTCCCGAAGGTCAGGGGGCTCTCCTCGTCCAGCTTGGACACGACCCCGAGGGTCGGGATCAGGGGGAAGCCGTTGTCGCTCCGGGTGCGGCCGGACAGGACGGTGCCCTGGAGCGGGGCCGGGCGGCTCGACGAGACGTAGATCTCGGGGTACACGAACGCGCCCCCGATCGAGGCCTCGTTCCGCCCGAGCCGGCCGATGGCGGCGGGGTTCCAGTACAGCGCCCCGATGGCGTCGATCGGCGTCGCGGTCGAGACGCCGGCCATGCCGGCGTGCGTCGCTCCCGCGCCGGGCAGGTACACGCCCGGCTGAGCGTTCGCCGTGGCGGGGGCGGCCGCGAGGAGTACCGCAACGCCGAGCCCGAGCCGGCACGTTCGTGTCATAGCCCTCTCCCGAACAGTGGGATCACAGCAGGAATATCGGTTGGGTGAATTACGCCACTTGAGCAGGCTGTACCACGAAGGGAGCGGATCATCCAAAAGCGGCAATCACGTTCCCGTCTGTTCCGGTCCCGAATCCGACCTCATGCGGGCGATTGAGAAGAAGGTGGTCGCCAGGATGGCGGCACTCGAACGACCCGCAACGGAGTGCGTGATGTCACGGCGAGCGTTTTTGGCGGCGTGCGCCGCACTGCTGGGGGTCGCCCCGGCGGCCCGAGCCCAGGCACCGGCCGACGTGCCACCGGTCCCCGCGGTCCAGCCGGCCCCCGGGGACGCCCCGCCCGGCCTGAACGGGCTCTACCCGACCATCCGCCCGGCCGAGGGCGTCGCCCCACTCCCGACCGGCGGAGCGGCCGCCTGTCCGACGTGCGACCTGCGCGGGCACGACCTCTGGACCCGCCCGACGCTGACCGGCGACTGGGGCGGGCTGCGGCCCAACCTCCGGGACCACGGCGTCCAGTTCAACGCCAGCGTCACCCAGTTCGGGTTCGGCCTCGGCGGGGGGATTAACTCGCCGCGCGTCCCGCCGCTGCTCGGGCAGGGGGATACGAGCGCGTACACCGGCCGGGGCGACTACGAGTTGCTGTTCGACCTGGAGAAGTTCGGCGGGCTGCCGAAGGGAACCCTCACCGTTCGCGCCCAAAACTGGTGGGGCCAGTACGGGAACGTGAGCCTGAACACCGGGGCGTTCCCGCCGGCGGTCTTCCCCGCCGCCCTGCCGCCCGTCCCGAACGACCCGGGCGTGCCGATGCTCACCGACTTCTTCGTGACCCAGCCCTTCTCGCCGAACTTCGTGGTGTTCGCGGGGAAGAAGAACGTGATCGGGGCGGCCGACCAGGACGACTTCGCCGGCGGCAACGGCACCGTCCAGTTCATGAACCAGGCGTTCATCGCCAACCCGGCGTTCCTGCTCGCCCTCCCGTACACCGGGTTCACCGCCGGCGTGGTCAGCCCGCAGGAGTGGGGGGCCGTGTCCGCGTACGTGTACGACCCGCAGAACCGGACCAAGGACTTCTTCCGGTTCGACGACCTGTTCTCGACGGGCGTCATCGTCGGCACCGAGGTGAAACTGAAGACGAACTTCTTCGAACTCCCGGGCGAGCAGCACGTCGGCGGCATCTGGAAGCACCTGGCGCTGACGAACCTGGCGTTCAACGAGCCGCCGCCGGGCGTCTACCCGTACCAGGCGGTCGGCGGGTCGCCCACCCTCAACGACTCGTACACGGTCTACTACGGGTTCGACCAGTACGTGCAGGTGTACTCCGAGGACACGAAGCGCGGGTGGGGGCTGTTCGGGCGGGCGTCGATCAGCGACGGGAACCCGACCCCGATCCGCTACTTCCTCAGCGCCGGGGTCGGCGGGTACAGCCCGATCCGCCACCGCCAGGGCGACCAGTTCGGCGTCGGCTTCTACTACACCGGGCTGAGCCAGGAATTCGGCCCGCGGCCGCGGGCGGCCTTCGGCCCGCGCGACGGGTACGGGCTCGAAGTGTTCTACAACGTGCGGGTCACCCCCTGGATGAGCCTCACCCCCGACTTCCAGATCGTGAAGCCCGAGGCCGGGGCGATCGCTGACATGGCGTACATCGGCGGCTTCCGGCTGAAGCTCGACTTCTGACCTCGCCGACGGCGGGGGCGGGCGCTCGCGGCCCGTCACCCCCGCCCGGTCTCCGACGGCCGCTCGCCGAAGTGGCGGCGGTAGTCGGCGGCGAAGTTCCCGAGGTGCGTGAACCCGTACTCCCGTGCCGCCGCGGCGACCGGCACGCCCGCGTCCGCCGCGAGCCGGGTGCGGACCGCGTTCAGCCGGAGCCGCCGGTAGAAGGTCATCGGGCCGCACCCGTACTGCTCCTTGAAGACGAGCCGCAGGGTGCGGTCGCTCGCGCCGAGCGCGGCACACAGGTCGAGGACGCCGAGCGGGCTCCGGAGGCTGCCGCGCATCAACTCCTCGGCCCGGCTCAGCAGGCTCAGCCGGGCCGGGAGCGTCGGGCTACGCCCGGCCTCCTCCCCGGTGCCGAGCGCCCGGGCGACCAGCCGCAGGTACTCCTGTTCGAACTGCCCGGCCTCGGGGTCGCTGAGGACCGGCCAGTCGCCGGTCGCGCCGAGCAACCGGTCCGTCGCCAGTCCCAGCGCGCGGTAGTCGTCGGGGCGCGGCGTGAGCACGGCCCACGCCCGCAGGGCGGGGAGCGGGTCGGGGCCGCCGATCGCGCGCGTCGCGGCCTCCAGCGCGGCCACGGGCACCGAGACGTTGAGGTACTCGGACGTCCGCGCCGACCGGTGATCGATGCCCGCGTCGGGGCCGCGGACGACCACCTGCCCGGGGTCCAGTCGCTGCCCGTGCCACACCCCGGCGGCGTTGCCCGGGAGCACGGGGGTGAGCGAGACGATGGTGCCGTTCTCCTGTCCGCGGAGGCGGAGGCTCTGCGTGCCGGTGATGCGGATGACCCGCACCGCACGGCTCCGCACCACCTGGAGCGACCCCTCGAAGCGCCCGCACGTGACCTGCTCGATGGTCCCGTCCCACCCCGCGAAGCACATGGGCACCTGCTCGAAGCTCGTCAGCCTGGAGCGAACCGCCATCGCGCGTGTCCTCCCGAGGAGGGTTCGTGGCCGGCCGTCGTCCGCATCACCAACACATCAACCGGACTTCATCCGTTCTTCTGCAACACTTGCCGTTTTTGGATAACCCACCCACCCGCTGCTTGCACCGGTGTCCGAACACAATTACCCTACTGGGCTGGATAAGATTCAGCCAATCCGGTCGGGCGTGTTGTCATCCCCTTTCCCGCGTGAGGTCGCAGCTGTGAAGAGATCGTACCTCGGTAGCCTGGCGCTGGTCGCGCTCGGCAGCGCCCTCGGGTGGGCGGCGGCGTCGGGCAAGTTCGAGCTGCGGCCGGTCGCCGCGGCCCCGGAAGTGTCGGTCCCGCTCCCCACGCCGAGCGTCGCCCGCGCGACGCCGGGCGCGCCGGCCTGCTGCGACGTCGGCGGGGGCCGTGCCCCCAACGTGAGCCCGGCCGAGGCGGCGGCGCTGCTGGCGCACAACCAGCAGGTGACGGCCCAGGCGCAGAAGGACGGGAAGAAGCCGAACATCCTCGTGATCTGGGGCGACGACATCGGGGTGCACAACATCTCGGCGTACAACCACGGCATCATGGGCTACCAGACGCCGAACATCGACCGCATCGCCCGCGAGGGCGCGCTGTTCACCGACGCCTACGGCGAGCAGTCGTGCACCGCCGGCCGGGCCGCGTTCCTCCTCGGCCAGCACCCGTTCCGCACCGGCATGCTCACCATCGGCATGCCCGGCAGCACCCACGGCATCCCGCCCTGGGCGCCGACGATCGCCGACCTGCTGCTGAACCACGGCTACCTGACCGCGCAGTTCGGGAAGAACCACCTCGGCGACCAGGACAGCCACCTCCCGACCGCCCACGGGTTCGGCGAGTTCTTCGGCAACCTGTACCACCTGAACGCCGAGGAAGAGCCCGAGACGTACTACTACCCGAAGGACCCCGAGTTCCGCAAGAAGTTCGGCCCGCGCGGCGTGATCAAGTCCACCGCCGGCGGCGAGATCAAGGACACCGGGCCGCTCAACCGCAAGCGGATGGAGACGATCGACGAGGAGATGCTGGCGTCCAGCCTCGACTTCATGGACCGGGCGGTGAAGGCCCAGAAGCCGTTCTTCCTGTGGCACAACAGCACCCGCATGCACGTGTGGACGCGGCTGAAGAAGGAGAGCGAGGGGAAGACCGGCATCGGCCTGTACCCGGACGGCATGGTCGAGCACGACGGCCACGTCGGCCAGCTGCTCAAGAAGCTCGACGACCTGGGGATCGCCGACAACACCATCGTGATGTACTCGACCGACAACGGGGCCGAGTCGGGGTCGTGGCCGGACGGCGGGATCACGCCGTTCTTCGGCGAGAAGGGGACCACCTGGGAGGGCGGGCACCGGGTGCCGCTGCTGGTCCGGTGGCCCGGGGTGCTCAAGGCGGGGAGCAAGATCATCGACCCGATCGCCCACAACGACTGGCTCCCGACGTTCCTGGCCGCGGCCGGCGAGCCGGACGTCAAGGAGAAGTTGAAGACCGGCCACCGAGCCAACGGGAAAGACTTTAAGGTCCATTTGGACGGGTACAACTGGTTACCATTCTTCCAGGGGCGGGAGGCGCGGAGCCCCCGGAACGAGTACCTGTACTTCGGCCAGGGCGGCGAGCTGAACGCGGTCCGCTACCGCAACTGGAAGGTCCACTTCGCCACCTTCCAGGGGAACATCGCGACCGGGGTGCGGCAGGTGTCGAACTGGCCGCTCATCATCAACCTCCGGGCCGACCCGTACGAGATGATGTGGAAGCACGGCGAGATGGGGTACCTCCGCTGGTACGCCGACAACATGTGGATCTTCGTCCCCATCCAGGGGGTCATCCGCGACTTCTTCGCCGACTACGACAAGTTCCCCCGCCAGGAGGGGAGCAGCCTGAACGCCGCGGGGATCAACTACAACTCGATCCGCGTCCAGGAGCTGATGCGCCGCCTCGAGGCGCCGGCGACGCCGCGGAACTGACCCGTCCCGCGAGCGGCCCGGCGGAGAACACCCGCCGGGCCGCTCCCCCGTTGACCCTCACCCGAACCGACTCCCACGATGAGTGCCACACCCGTCGGGCCGATCGGGCAATTCTTCGTCCGAACCGTCCGCCCGTTCTTCCTGCTCACGGGGGCCGGGACGGCGCTGGTCGGGCTCTACGCCGTCGCCCCCGCGTGGGCCATGCCCAACGTGGCGAAGTTGCCCTACCTGCGGGACTACACGGTCATCGTCCAGCACTGGGGGATCATGGTCGGCCTCATGGGCGCGGCCATGATGCTCGCCGCCGTGGTCCCGGCCTGGCGCGTCCCGATCCTGCTCTACAGCGCGCTGGAAAAGGCGTTCATGGTGTGGCTCGTGCTGTCCAACGCCGGCGAGCCGTTCGTGAGCGGGTTCTGGGTTCCGTTCGCGGTCGACGCCACCGTGGTGATCTACACCGTCGGCTACTTCGCCGCCGTCGGCTTCCGGGCGCCGCCACCGACACACCCGCCGCGGGCAAATTGATACCAGAGCGGGTAGATCCGCGGCTGGTAGTCGCAAGTGTCGTCGGGCCAGAGACTCCCGCCGCGGCCGACCCGAACGAATCGTTCCAACAGTATTTCTTCCAGACGACTCAGTGCTTCCACGGACGGGGTGTCTCCGTCCCTGGAACCAATGAGAGCCGCCCGAGCCCGCCGGCGTGCGAGCCCGGCCAGCCCTCGCGGGTAACGAACGTGGCGAGGTGCTCGAAATCGGTGTGGGTCGCTTACCCCAGCCGTTTGCCGATTGTGGATAGTCGACTGGTTTGACTTTGGGAGTTACCGGTCTTGCACGTATGGCAGACCGTGGGACGCGCTCGCACCGCCGCCCCACATGTCTCCACGGGACACAACATGATGACTCGCTCCAACCTCGTCGCGGGGGCGTTCGTCGCCCTCGCGGCCACACTCGGGTGGGCGGCCGGGGCCGACCGCCTCAGCCTCCCGTTCGCCCGCACGGTCGCCGCCGAGCCTGCCGAGCAGCCCGTCGCGGTGCCGCTCCGCGCGCCCGCGGCGCGGCCCGGCCCCGCCGCCGGTCCCGTCGATTGTGCCCCGGCCGACCCTGTCGCCGCCGCGGTCGCCATCCACAACCAGCAGGTCGTGGCCCAGGCGCAGAAGGACGGGAAGAAGCCGAACATCTGCGTCATCTGGGGCGACGACGTCGGGCAGTCGAACGTCAGCGCCTACACGATGGGGCTGATGGGCTACCGCACCCCGAACATCGACCGGATCGCCCGCGAGGGCATGATCTTCACCGACTACTACGCCGAGCAGAGCTGCACCGCCGGCCGGGCGTCGTTCATCACCGGCCAGCACGGGCTCCGCACCGGGCTCACCAAGGTCGGCCTCCCCGGCGCCACCCTCGGCCTCCAGGCCGAAGACCCGACCATCGCGATCATCCTCCAGATGCTCGGGTACGCGACCGGGCAGTTCGGCAAGAACCACCTCGGCGACCGGAACGAGTTCCTCCCCACCGTCCACGGGTTCGACGAGTTCTACGGCAACCTGTACCACCTGAACGCGGAGGAGGAGCCCGAGCTGCCGGACTACCCGCGCGACCCGGCGTTCCGCGCCCGGTACGGCCCGCGCGGGGTGCTCGACACCAAGGCCAGCGACAAGGACGACCCGACCGTGGACCCGCGGTTCGGCAAGGTCGGCAAGCAGGTCATCAAGGACACCGGCCCGCTGACCAAGAAGCGGATGGAGACGATCGACGACGACGTGGCCGCCCGGTCGGCCGAGTTCATTCAGCGGCAGGCGAAGGCGGGCAAGCCGTTCTTCGTGTGGGTGAACTTTACCCACATGCACCTGCGCACCCACGTCAAGCCGGAGAGCCGTGGCCAGTCCGGCCCGGGGATGAGCGCGTACATCGACGCGATGATCGACCACGACAAGAACGTCGGCACCGTCCTCAAGGCGCTGGAGGACGCCGGGGTGTCGGACAACACGTTCGTGATGTACGGCACCGACAACGGCCCGCATATGAACTCGTGGCCGGACGGCGCCATGACCCCGTTCCGGAACGAGAAGAACTCGAACTGGGAGGGCGCCTACCGGGTGCCGTGCATGGTCCGGTGGCCCGGCCGGATCCGCCCGGGGAGCGTGTCCAACGAGATGGTCGCGCACCTCGACTGGCTGCCGACGTTCGCGGCGATGGCCGGCGACGACCAGATCACCCAGAAGCTGCTGGCGGGGCTGCGGGTCGGGGACCGGACGTACAAGGTCCACCTCGACGGGTACAACCTCGTCCCGTACCTGACCGGGCAGGTGCCGAAGAGCCCGCGCGAGTCGTTCATCTACTGCAACGACGACCAGCAGGTCACCGGCCTGCGGTACCACCAGTGGAAGATCGTGTTCATGGAGCAGCGGGTGCAGGGAACGCTACGCATCTGGGCCGAGCCGTTCGTGATGCTGCGGGTGCCGAAGATTTTCAACCTCCGGCTCGACCCGTACGAGCGGGCCGACATCACCTCGAACACCTACTACGACTGGCTGATGGACCATGTGTTCCTGCTGGTCCCGGCGCAGGACTACATCGGCAAGTTTCTGATGACGTTCCGCGACTACCCGCAGCGGCAGAAGGCCGCGAGCTTCAACCTCGACGACGTGATGCGCCGCCTGTCGGAAGGCCACGGGAGCCGGTGACGCCGTAATGCTCGGGGGCGCCCGGCCGGTCGCACGACCGGCCGGGCGCCCCGTCGTACAACGTGAGTGATCGGTTCACATCTCTGCGGGAGCAGGCAATGCGATCGCTATTGGCCGCGATGCTGGGGGCTGCCTGTCTGCTGGCGGGCCTCGCGCCGGTCGTGCCGGCCCAGCCGCCGGCAGACGCCGGGGTGACGGCGATCGACGTGCTCCTCGACCCGGACGCGGTCATGGCGGACCGGGCCGGCGCGGCGAACGCCCGACTCCGCGGCGACTTCCCGAAGGGCTTCGCCCTCGACGCCGACCACGCCCCGCACGTCACCATCGTCCAGCGGTACGTCCGCACCGCCGACCTGGAGAAGGTCTACTCCGCCGTGGCGAAGGTCGCCGCGGACGAGAACCCGACCGCGCTGGAGCTCCGGGCGACGGGATACTACGACATCCCGTTCCAGGAGCTGGGCCTGGCCGGGATCGTGGTCCGCCCGACGCCCGAGTTGCTCCGCCTCCAACAGAAGGTGATCGACGCCGTCGCCCCGTACACGGTCGCGAAGGGGACCGGCGCCGCGTTCGCCCCCGACCCCACCGGCGCGGCCATCAACCAGCCGACTATCGACTACGTCGCCGGGTTCGTGCCGGCGGGCAGCGGCGCGAAGTACAACCCGCACGTGACCGTGGGCATCGGCACGCGGGCGTTCGTCGACAAGCTCAAGGCCGAACCGTTCGACTCGTTCACCTTCAAGCCGCGGGCGGTCAGCGTCTACCAACTCGGGAATTTCGGCACGGCCCAGAAGCGGTTGTGGACCTCGGCCCCCGCCGACCCGCTGCCGTCGTGGAAGGACACCGCGAGCAAGGGGGCCGTCCTCGCCTTCGTCGCCAAGACGACGAAGGCCGGCGGCCCCGACTTCGTGCCCCCGGCGGAGCGGATCGCCGTGTTCGACAACGACGGCACGCTGTGGTGCGAGCAGCCGATCGTCCCCCAACTCGTTTTCGCCCTCGACCGGGTGAAGGCGCTCGCCCCCCAACACCCCGAATGGGCCGACAAGGAGCCGTTCAAGGCGGCGCTCGCCGGAGACGTGAAGGCGCTCGCGGCCGGCGGGACGAAGGGAGTCGTCGAGCTGATGATGGCGACGCACGCCGGCAACACCACGACCGAGTTCGAGGCGATCGTCGCCGCCTGGATCGCCGCCGCGAGGCACCCCAAGTACGACCGGCCGTACACCGAGACGGTGTACCAGCCGATGCTGGAGGTGCTGAGCCACCTGCGCGCGAGCGGGTACAAGACGTACATCGTGTCCGGCGGCGGGGTCGAGTTCATGCGGGTGTGGGCCGACCGGGTGTACGGCATCCCGCCCGAGCAGGTAATCGGCAGCACCATCGCCACTGAATACCAGGAGCGGGACGGCGTGCCGGTCCTGGTGCGGCTGCCCCGGCTCGACTTCAACGACGACAAGGGCGGGAAGCCGGTCGCCATCAACAAGTTCATCGGCCGCCGGCCGGTGATGTGCTTCGGCAACTCGGACGGCGACTACGAGATGCTCCGGTACACGACGGCCGGCGCCGGCCCGCGGTTCGGCCTGATCGTCCACCACACCGACGCCGCGCGCGAGTACGCCTACGACCGCACGTCCCACATCGGGCGGCTCGCCAGGGCGCTGGACGAAGCCCCGGCGCGGGGCTGGTCCGTGGTCAGTATGAAAGACGACTGGGCCACGATGTTCCCGCCCCGGTAGTCGTCTTCTTCCACTTCCACAACGTCGTGTAGGGCCATGTCCGCCAAGAACCGCGAGCGCCGCGCGAAGAAACAGACCCCGACCGCGGTCGTCCCGGCTGTACCGACACCACCGTGGTGGCGGCGTGTCCTCCGACCGCTCGTGTACCTCGCCCTCCTCACGGCCGCGTTCGGCGCCGCTTACGGCGTCACGCTCCTCACCCGCCGCGGCAACCCGCCCGGGATGGTGGCGGTCCCCGGCGGCGAGTTCGTGATGGGGGCCGACGACCTCCGCCACCGGAACGAGATGCCCGCCCACAAGGCGGTCGTGTCCCCGTTCTTCATGGACCAGACGGAGGTGACGAACGCCCAGTTCCGGGCGTTCGTCGACGCCACCGGGTACGTCACCACGGCCGAGAAGCCGCCCGACTGGGAGGTGATGAAGAAGCAGTTCCCGCCCGAGACGCCGCGGCCCCCGGCCGAGAAGCTTGTGGCCGGGTCGATGGTGTTCACGCCCCCGGCCGAGGCCGTGCCCACGTCGGACATGGCCCGGTGGTGGACGTGGACCCCCGGGGCGTGCTGGAAGCACCCCGAAGGCCCGGGGAGTGACCTCGCCGACCGCGACGAGCACCCGGTCGTCCACGTCTCGTGGGACGACGCGACCGCTTACGCCCTCTGGGCCGGGAAGCGCCTGCCGACGGAGGCCGAGTGGGAGTACGCCGCCCGCGGCGGCCTCGCCGGCAAGCGGTACGTCTGGGGTGACGAGCCCGCGACCGACACCGACGGCCGGGCCAACATCTGGCAGGGGACGTTCCCGCACCTGAACACCAAGGCCGACGGGTGGGACCGGACCGCGCCGGTCCGCCGCTACCCGCCGAACGGGTACGGGCTGTACGACATGGCGGGGAACGTGTGGGAGTGGTGCGGCGACTGGTACCGGCCGAACACCTACATCGGCCGCGTCGGGGTCACGACGGACCCGACCGGGCCGAAGACCTCGTGGGACCCGGGCGAGGCGTCGTCCCAGCGGCGGGTGACCCGGGGCGGGTCGTTCCTGTGCCACGCCTCGTACTGCGAGAGCTACCGCCCGTCGGCGCGGCGCGGCACCCCGTTCGACACGGGGATGTCCCACATCGGGTTCCGCTGTGTCATCAGCAAGACCGTCTGGGACGGTCGGTAGCGGCGCACCGGTCGGTTCGCCGTTTCCGGCACCACGGTGGCAGGATGTCCGGGACGAGCAGCTTCCGGTTCGGGGTCGTCGCCATTACCGCCTACGACCCGCGGGGACCCCGGCCGAGTTGGTCGGCCGGACCAGCTGGAAGCGGAAGTGTGGTACATCGCGGCCGGGAGCCGGACCCGGGGCGAGAACTCCCGCGGCGGGGTGACCGCCGTGCAGGATCGGTCGATATTCCGCAACACCCTTCCCGCCGCCTCAACGAATTGAGTCGCGGTGACACGCCCGTGTCCGCAGGGCCGAAGCCCTTCCTCCGCTACGAGTGGGTGGAACGGCCGCGTTGTTTCTCGCGCAGGGTCGCAACCTTCAACATGAAGCCGAGTTGCTCGACCGACAGCCGATCGAGCAAGCTGGCATGGCCCAACCCCACGCCGGTGCGGACGGCGGCGTACACCCGGCTGTCGCTCTGCTGACGGCTTCTGTAGGTCAGGTCGTGGCAGCCTCGGCACCCGAAGTACCGGCCGACCAGGAACAACTTGCGGACGCGCCGCCGGCAAGGCGTCCCGCCCCGGACGAGGGGGCACTGGAACCACCAGCGACGGCCGCCGAGGTGGCATGCCGTCGTGACCAGCGACACCCGGTAGTCGATCACGGCTTTTGGGTCGCCGGCCAGCGCATACCGGAGGCCGACCGATCCCGCTGACTCCCCGACCGTCAGGTCGTACTGGATCTCGGCCTCGTGGCGCCCGGCGCGGACCGCACCCCAGCCGAGGCTACCAGACCGGGAACCCGGGGCGGCAAGCCACCCCCACTGCCGAAATGCCCGGGTGTCGAGCCACATGCAGCTGTCGGCCGTCCGCTTCTTTCGCCAGCGTTCGCCACTCCCGAGCCCGCCCATGACGCCTTCCGTTATTCCGAAATCAATTGGGTCTCTCACGCCGCGGGATCATCGCCCTGGGGTGCAAGTGCGGCCGTCCTGATCGGTGCGTTCTCGTTGCCGGCCATTCCGCAGAGTCCACCCGTACCATGCCATGGGGCCGGGGGCAGGGCCGCTGGTGCTGAGGGCGCGATGGCCGGCGGCGGGGTGATGGTCGCCCGCGTCAGGACCGCCGGCACCGACAGACGGCGGAGGCGGGCGAGTTCGCGGGCGGCATCGGTCATCCGCTTCTGGGCGCGGGTCAGCGCCCGGTCGAGGTAGTCTCGCGCCTTCCGCTCCCCCGGGGGGCGGACGGCGAGTTCCAACTCCAGGGCGTGAACGGCCACCCACCCGTTGACCACCCGCCGGACCAGCAAGTCGTCCAGCGCCGTCGGGTTCGGCCCGAGCAGCTCACGCCGCAGGGCCGCCACCTTCTCGGTAATCCCGGCCTCCCACACCGGGTCGTTGGCGGCCGCAGCCCGGATGAGCTGGCGGGTGGCCTGCTGCCCGATGTCGCCGAGCCACCCGGTCCACCCCCGGGCGGCGATCACACCTCGCACACGCTCGAGTGCCGCCGCGTCCCCCGCCCGGGCTTTGGCGAACATCTCGATCGCCTCGGCGTCCCCAGCGGGAGCCTGGTAGTTGACCAGCGGCCCGGGCTTCGCCAACTGGGCCTCCAGAAGGTCGATCTGCTCGGCCAGATGTTTCAGTCCCCGGCGCATCCGCCACTCCCCCCGCTTGTGGTTGTGGAACCCGACCGCGGTCAGGATTCCCTCGGCGATAACCCGGAGGGCGGCGTTGACCGCCCCCGCGGCGGCAAGCAGCACTCCGATCCGCCCTCGGAACTCGGCGTCCGCCCGACGCTCCAGCGCTCGGGCCTTCGCGGCCCGTCGCTGGACGTGGGTGAGGTTGTCGGCCAGCTCTGCCCCGAACCCGAACTGGTCGTCCGGGCCGAGGTACTCCTTGACTGGCTTCCCGTTCACCCGGCGGTTCCGGTACAGGTAGCGCCGGCCGCCCCGCAATTCCCAACCCATGACGACCTCCAATTGCAGACCCGCGGCGTGTACTACGCGCCCGGCGGGTGCCCCGCTCCGGCGCCCACGCGCGGACGACCCGCCAGCCGGCGGACCACCCGCTCGAACTCCGCTACTGCGAACCGGACAGCGGCAAGGTCGCCGGTGGCGTACGCGCGACACACCATAGCGGCCGCCGCGTTGACTTCTGGGCGGGTGCCGCTCACCCTCAGCCGCTCGACTAGCGTGTCGGCATCGGTCAGCAGGCGGACCGCGGTATCGTTGTCCCGGTCGCCCACGGCCGGAGTGACACCGGTGGCTACCGCGGCGACCAGTCCCGACAGGTGTGTCACGATCGCGGCCTGCTCAGCCGTCGTGAGCGCCGATGCCGGCCGCACGGTCAGCTTCCCCCCGGTCGCGGCGACGGCGAACCCGCGACCTCGGAGGGCGGAGAGCAGGGCGGACGGAGTCATGGGGCAAACACCTCCACGTCGCCCTCAACCACGCCGGCCCCGGTACTCGCCGCCGGGTCTATCTCCCACGTCGCGGAAGCCGGGACACCCGGGATGTTCGGGACGAAGCTCGCGTTCCTCGCGGGGTTCGTCCCGGTTCGGTGTCCCGGGTACGAGACCGCGGTGGCGGACACGGGACACGAGGCTGGGTCGGATTCGACGGGGATCTCGGCCTCCCGTCCCGGGTGTCCCGGTTTCGGGAAGACGATAGCGGCGGCGACGTGCAGGACGCGGCGACGGGAGCCCTCAAGGGTCACCGGGTAGGCGGTCCGATCGCCGTCGGTGCGGAGGAGCACCCCACGGTCAGCGCGTATCAGACTGCTGGTAATGTCAGGACTTCGTCGAGGAACTGTGTATTCATCAGGCAGCGAATCATCTTCCCCCGGATGCTGTCCTTGATGGGATGCCGCTTCAGTAGCGTGACGGCGAACCGCCGGAGCCAACTCAAGTTGTTCGCCAGCACCCGCTCGCGCGTCCGGCTCTCGTCCTCGCGGAACGTCACGTCCAAGACCCAGTGCATCGACTCGATGCCCCAGTGCGCCCGAACCGCCTCCCCGAAGCGTTTGCCGCTCAGGAACCGGCTCAGCATGTAGTACCGCACCTCGTCGCTCTGGGTCCCGTCGGCGTGCGTGGTGACCCGCACCGCCGTGCCGACGGCCTTGACCCACGGCCACTCCGCTCGGGCCGCAAAATCCGGCGGCACCTGGGCCACGAAGTAGAACCGCTCGTCACGCCGGCCGTGCCCACGCTCGTCGGTCTCGTGGCGCCGGCGTTTGCGTGCCTCCAGTTCGCCGTCCAGGTGCTTCTCGACGACCGACCCGATGGCCTCGGCGAGCTTCGGCTGGTTGTCCTTCACGGCGATCACGAAGTCCCCGCCGCCGGCCACGACGTCCCGCGCGACGTCCTTCTGGCACCCCATCGCGTCGATCGTGACCACGGCCCTGGCGAGCTCGATCTGCTTCAGCAGGACGGGGATGGCAGTGATCTCGTTCGACTTCTCCCCGGTCGCGACCTGGCCCAACGCGACCCCGTGCTCGCTCGCCCAGGCGCTGACGACGTGCAGCGGACCCAGCCCGTTGGCCGCATCGTGGGACCGCCGGAGCGTCTTGCCGTCGATGGCGACCAGGCGGCCGGGGCCGCCCCCGGCGGGTGCCAGGGCGTCGGCGATCCACTCCTGGAAGCAGCGCTGGAAAGCCTCGGGCTGGAGGGCGATCAGCACCCGGCGGATGCAATCCCGTGAGGGGACGCCGTTGGGCAGCGTGAGGAACTCGTCGAGCCAATCCCGGCGGTTGGCGGCCCACCGGTGGATGGCGGTCGGGCCGTCGCACCCGCACACCAGGCCGCACACGGCGATCACCACGACGTCAACCAGGAGGTGCTTCCGGTTGCGGACGTGCCGGGGGTCGGACAACGACTCGAAGTAGGAGCCGATGGCTTCGACGTTGACCCTCGTGGTCGCCATGCCGGTGGCCCCTCGGTGAGCGGGGCGGTGCCGGGATGCCCCCGACGGTCGTGTGGCCCGACGGCCCCGGCCCCAGGCCCTGGTGTACGCCGATGCGGCCCCTCGCGCAATGCCCCCCAGATTGCCCAGTTATGCGCGCTGGCCGTGCCTCCAAGCCCCATACCGTCCCGCGCGAACTGGCCCGGGTCGGACGCCCGGGGTGCTGGTTCATCGCGCTGGTCAGTTCCGAATCCAGATCGCGCCGGACCGTTCGGTCGTACCAGGCCGAGTAGGTGTCGTAATCCGGAAACGCCGTGAGTGCGACTTTAACCCGATGGGGCTCGTTCGCGGCGGTGAGGAATTGTTCGCGGAGGAGGCGGAAGGGTGCCTGCCAATCCCGGGACATGCTGGACACCTACGGCACGGGCCGACCGGCGGAGCGAGACCGAGTGGTCGTCGCCCGCCGACTGGCTTGCTGACCATAAGTATACCACCGCCTTGCGAGGCTTGCGTAGGGCACTTTTCCCGTGCAGTCTCGTTACCCGATCTTCGCGGCCACGTTCACGGCGAGTTGCTCGTCCCGCTCCGCGTAAACCTCCGTGGCGCTCATCCGCGTGTGGCCGAGTGCCGCCCCCGCCGCCTCCAGACCGTGGTGTCGGCGGACCTTCGTGGCGTAGCTGTGCCGTAGTTGGTAGGGGTGCCAGTGCGGCACCCCCGCCTTCTCGGCCGCGACGAGGACCGCGTGGGCCAACGCCCGGGCCGTGTACAGTACCGCCGGCTGCCGCTTCGGGCGTGCCTTCTTCCGCGACACCTGCGACGGCTGCACCTTGCTCTTGCGGGCGGCCCGGAGGCGGGCGTGCCGTTCCTCTCCCGCGCGCCGCGGTGAGAAGACGGGCTCGGTCGCGCTCGGTTCCTGGCCCGCCAGGAATGCCGAGAGGACCGCGCGAGCCTTCGGCCCGAACGGGATCACCCGCGGCTTGCCGTGGTGCGCCGTCTTGTGCTTCTCCGGCCGGTACACCCACACCTCGCTGCCGCGGTCGAGTCGGTCGAGCGTCAGCCTGCACGCCTCCGACGGCCGCATCCCGGTGTGCATCATCAGCTCCACAATCACCCGGACGTGGTGCGGCAGGTAGGGTAGCGTCGCCGCGACGACCTCGTCGGCCACCGGCCGGACCGGCTCGCTTTCCCTCGCCTCGGTCCGGCCCCGGCGGAGACCGGCAAGCGTGCGGAGGGCCTCGTAGGTGCTCCCCGGGATCAGCTCCTCGCTCGCCGCCCACCGCAGCACCCGGCGGATGCGGTCCACCTGTCGGTTGACGAGGGACCGGCACCACCCGAGCCCGACCATGTGTTGCCGCACGGCAGCCAGTGCCTTCGGGCCGAACTGCGCGGCCGGAGTCGCCGCGTACAACTCGCGGGCGGGCTTGATCGCCGACTTCATGTTGTCGAGTTCCTTCGTCGGCTTCCCCGCGGCATCGACGTAGTACCGCGTGGCGTGGGTGAGGTACGCGGCCAACACCTCGGCGAGCGTGATGTCGGTCGGGGTGACCGAGGAGTGGGTGGGCGAGGTGGCGATCTCCAACTCCAGCCGGGCCTTCGCGGCGAGTGATTCGGTGCTGCCGTGCTGCCCGGGTAGGAGTTTCTCGTGGCGGACGCCCGCGATATCGGTCCACGTGAGCCGGCCGCGGCCGGACTGCTTGTGGCGGGAATATGTGGGGGTCAGGTTCCGGGGACGGGGCATGGTGCGGTTCCTCGATCCGTTCCGTGGAACGATTCCACGAAACCGTCGTTCGGAAGCCGCACCCGGTCACGCACCGGGGTAAGCAGAAAATGCTTCGGCCAAAGGGACTTTGCTATTCTACCCGGCAGTGGGTCGGGCGGGAGTCGAACCCGCGCTTCCCCGCGTATCAGACGGGGGCCTTACCACTTGGCGACCGACCCACCACACCAGACGGCCGCCGCCGCCAACGGGTTCGCGGTCACGTACACCGCCCGCGTCGTCTTCCCGGTCGCCGGGCCGCCGCTGCCGGGCGGCACGCTCACCGTCGCCGGTGACCGCATCCTCGCCGTCGAGCCGCGCGGCGCCCGCGCCGCCGACGTGGACCTCGGCAACGTCGCGCTGATCCCCGGGCTGGTGAACGCGCACACGCACCTCGACCTGAGCGGCGCCCGCGGCCTCGTCCCGCCGGCCGACGCGGCGCACTTCACCGACTGGCTCCGCGGCGTCATCGCCTACCGCCGCGGCCGCACGCCGGAGCAGGTGCAGGCCGACATTCGGGTCGGCCTCGCCGAGGCGCTGCGGGCCGGCACGACGCTGCTCGGCGACATCGCCGCCGAGGGGGCCAGCTGGGACGCGGTCGCCGCGACGCCGCTGCGGGCGGTGGTGTTCCACGAGCTGATCGGGCTGCCGCACGCCCGGGCGGTGCTCGGGATCGCGACGGCCCGGGGGTGGGTGAGTGGTCGAACTCCGACGCCGCTGTGCCGCCCGGGCCTGAGCCCGCACGCCCCCTACAGCGTCAACGCGCGGCTGCACAAGGAGGCGGTGAATCTGGCGCGCGAGACCCGGTTCCCCGTCGCGGTTCATCTGGCCGAGTCGCCGGCGGAACTCGAGCTGCTCCGCCGCCGCCGCGGGCCGCTCGTCGAATTCCTCAAGCGGGTCGGCGCCTGGGAGCCCGACGGGTTGGCTCACGAGCACGAAGAGTGGTTGGTGCGCCGCCTTCGCCGCGCGCCCGACCTGTACGTCCACGCCAACTACCTGACCCCGACGCGACGACTGCCGCGGAGCGCGACGGTCGTGTACTGCCCCCGCACGCACGCGGCGTTCGGCCACCCGCCGCACCCGGTCCGCGACTTCCTGGCGCGCGGCGTCCGCGTCTGCCTCGGCACCGACAGCCTCGCGTCAAACCCCGACCTCGACCCGCTCGCCGAGGCGCGGTTCGTCCGCGCCCGCCGGCCGGACGTTGCTGCCGACTTGATCCTGAAGATGGTGACGCTGGCCGGCGCGGAGGCGCTCGGCTGGGCCGACGAGGCGGGGAGCCTGGAGGCGGGGAAGTCGGCCGACGCGGTGGCGGTGCCGCTGCCGGACCGCGACGCCGCCGACCCGCACGAGCTGCTGCTGGCCGACCACCCGGGCGCGCGGCGGACGCTGTTCCGCGGGGCGTGGCGCGACTGACCGCCGCTCGCGGCGTAGCACCGCGGTGCCACGCCGCGAGCGGCACGGCCGTCAGAAGTCCGGCGGCAGCGGCAGGCCGTCGTTGACGGTGGCCGCGATCCGGCGGGCGGCGTCGGGCGTGCTCTCGCGGCCGAACCGGACGCTGCCGTCGGCCATCGCGAAGATGAACCCGTTCCGGTGGACCTGGCCGAGCTGCGGCAGCGGGCCGTCCTTCGTGTACGTCAGTTCGCGCGGCTGCGGCCACGGCACCGTCTCGCGCGCCTCCACCACCAGGAACGTCGTGCTCGTCCCGTCCGGAATCTGGCCGTTCCGGGGGTTAATGCTCAGCGGCGGGCGGCCCGGCGGGAACAGCGTGTCCGGCCCGGTGAAAACCCGCGCGTGCGTCTGCTTCGTGTCTCCCGGGTCGGACGGCGAGACGTACACCGGTACCGGCACGTTGGCGTGCGGCCGGTTCTTGCCGTCGTCCCACGGCTGCGTCACGTCGAACTGGCGGTACAGGTTCTCCTGTTCCAGGAACGGCAGCAGGTGGACGCGCCAGCTCACGGGGCCGTCGGCCGCCGGGAGCCGGCCGTTCGTGTCGTGGTAGTTGTGGAACCCGAGCGCCACCTGCTTGTAGTTGTTCATGTCCTTGGTCCGCGCCGCCGCCTCGCGGACCTTCTGCACCGCCGGCAGCAACAGAGCGATGCCGCCCCCAGCGCAGCAGAACAGGATCACCACCACGATGCCGACGATGGCCGCAACGCTCATCCCGGCCGCGGCGCCGGCCCCCCCGCCGCTCCCGCCGCCGCTGGCCCGGCCGCGGCGCGGGCGGTCGTCGTAGTCGTCGTCGTAATCGTCGTCGCGCGGGCGGCGGCGGCGCGGGCGGTCGTCGTAGTCGTCGTCGTCGGCGCGGCTCATGGGGCGGGCTCCGGAGTCGAAGGCGGATTCTACCCGCTCACCCGGCGAGCAGCCAGACGCCGAGTGCGACCACCGCGGCGAACCCGACCACGGCCCCGGCGGCGACGAGGAGCTTGGCCCGCTTCAGCGCCGTCTGCTTCTGCGGCACGAACCGCTCGGGCCGGCCGAAGTCGGTCACCGCCACCGCCGGCGGGGGCGCCGCGTCGGCGGGGCACGCCGCGGTGTAGCCGAGCGACAGCAGCAGCACCACCGGCCGGCACAGCGTCCGCGTCGGGAACGCCGTCAGGCGCGCGATCGAGTCGCTGAAGAAGAAGCGCGCCCGCTCGCGGAAGCGCTCGGCGTCGGGGCCGGCGTGGCGCGCGGCGAGGCGGAGCACCTCGAACTTACGCACGTCCTGCGCCGCCCACGTCTCGTTCGGGTACTCGAGGATGTCGGGCCGGCTCAGCGTCGGCACCTCGTGGTCGGCCATCCAGCGGGCGTAGTGCAGCAGGCTGGCGCGGGCGTAGGCGTACATCGCGTCCAGCTGCCCGAGTTCGGCCTTGTGGTCGAGGTACTTGCCGAGCGAATGCAGGAACATCGTGTAGAACCAGCGGTTCTCCACGTCGAGAAGCTTGCGCGCCGGCACGTCGTCGGCGGGATGCACGACGCGGCGGATGAGCCGCTCGGCCTTCGCCAGGAACTTCGCGTCGCCGGTGAGGGTGTGGCCGACGAGCAGGGCGGCGAGCGAGTTACCCGAACCGCGGCCGGGGCCGTGGTACTCCGGCCCGCGGCTCTGGCTGGCGAGACCGGTGTCGCCGCGGGCCAGCCAGCGGAAGACGGTCTTCGAGCCGTCGTCCATGTCGATGACCCACTGCGCCAGCCCGATTGCGGCGGCGCGCGACTGCTCGCTCCCGGTGAGGAAGTAGTGCAGCGCGAGGCCGGCGGCGTAGTTCTGCTCGTTGCCGGGGCCGCCGCCGAGCGCGTAGACGTGCTTCGACTTCTTCGCCTTCGGATCGTTCGGGTCGAGTCCGGCAGGACCGCCGAGGGTGCGGAGCAGCTTCGGGTACGAGCGGTGCGTGGCGGTGTCGGCGGGGGCGTAGTGGTAGGTGTGCCAGAACAGGCCGCCGTTGTACGCCGCCTTGTCGCGGGTTGTGTGATAGATGTCGATGTCGGCGACGTGCGCGGCGAGGGCGTCCATGTGCTCGGCCCAGCGCGGGTCGCCCGAGCGGAGCAACTGCACGCCGAAGCCGAACACGGGGTCGTACTGGTTGTTGTAGTGCGACACCATCGGCGCCGGGCCGGCGTCGTAGACGGCCTCGTGGTCGCCCCAGATGTCGCCGAAGTGGCGCCAGCCGTACTCGTCGATCGTCTCGCGCTTCTGAACGAAGGTGTCCGGGCCGTCGAGGGCGGCACCGACGAGCGCGAGGTAGTCGGCGTGGGGGTCGGTGGCTTGCGGCGTGAGGTACGGCACGGCCCCGGTGGCGGCGACCCACTCGGGCGGCAGCGTGACGCGCGGCGGCGTGCGGAACCACTCCAGCGCCTCGGCGGTGGCGTCGGCCCCGAAGGCGACGGCGAACGTGTGCGTCTTCTGCTCGCCGCCCTGGAGCTCGTGGAGGTCGCCGGCCTGCTGCGGGAACAGCCGCAGGGTGATGGCGTCGGCGGTGGCTTCGATCGCCTTCGGGAAGTTCTCCCAGAAGTGCTCCGTCGTGACGCCGAGACCCGGCAGCAGGACGATCGGCGTGGCGCGGCGGCCGCTCGCTGCGTTGAGCCGGTAGCCGCGGAATGGGAGCGTGACAGTGCCGGCGCGGGTGACGTGGTTGCGGCCGTTCCAGTTCTCCCCACCGCTGGACGCCTGGAACAGCTCGAACGGCAGCGGGTACGGCACGACGGGGGCGCCGCGCTCTGGGGAGTAGCGGAGTTCGCCGCCGCGCCCTTCCGGCAGCGCGAACGTGATCGACGCATCCTTCAGGAACACCGAGCCCGGGTCGCCGAGATCCCAGAGGCCGCCAGGGTGCTCGGCGCGGCGCGGGTTCCGCAGCGTGAACTCGACGCGCACAACTGTTGAGCCGGAGAAGAAGTGTATCCGGGCGTCGAAGTCGAGCAGTGAGTCCGATCGCGACCCCTGCTCCGAAACGAGTTGACCCGTCAGATGCAAGATCGACCGGCACGGGCCGGGCGCCTCAATCTCGACCGTCCGTACATCCGCCAGCCAGGTGTGCCCGTTACCGTCCGTCACCAGGAACCCGCGTGGGCTCGGCTCGGGCGATACGCCCGTGCCCACGGCGAGGGCGACGCTCATGAACGGGAAACAACTACCCGGTCGGACGATGAATAGCGCCGCTCCCGGGTGAACCCACACGGCATTGCCGGTTCGCTCGGCGAGGTTCCGTCCCTCAAGCCTCGACTGATCTCCGACGAACAGCGTGTACGGCCCCGCCCCCGACTCCGCGATCCAGTCCAGTAGCACCCACCGGGCGGAGCCGTCGGCCCAGCGGTCGGTCACCTTCGCCTGGAGCGGAACCGGGCGGCCGGCGGCATCGGTCAGGGCGAGCCGCGCCGCGTCGGTCACGACGCCGCGCGGCCACGGGACGCCGGCCGTCACCGGGCCGCGGCCGGCGGCCGGGGTAGTCACCGTCAGCACGACGCGGGGCGATTCCACGGGGCCGCCTTTCGTTCCGGGAGCGCTGTAGTATAGTTCGGTGCTCCGTCCGGCCCGGGGGGTGTGTGAAGCAGACGCTGTTCATGGCCGCCCTGACCGGGTTCGCGGTCGTCGGGTCGTTCGCCAGCACCCCGTTCGTCGGGTTCTGCGTCTACGTCCTCTACGCCGTCCTCCGCCCGCAGTACATGTGGCAGTGGTCGCTCCCCGTGGGCGTCAACTGGTCGCTGTACGTGGCGCTGGCCACCATCCTCGCCACCGCCGTGTTCGGCCCGCGCCCGCCGCGCCCCGCGCCCGGCCGGCTGCCGCCGAGCCGCGTCACGATCGCCCCGCTGCACGTCGCCATGTTCCTGTTCGGGCTGTGCCTGGTCGCCAGTTACTTCACCGCGCGTGTCCCCGAGGCCGGCGACCGCATGGTCGGCGACTACTGGAAGATGTTCCTGATGTTCGGCGTCGGCGCGGTCGTGACGCGGTCCGTCGGGCAGGTGTGGGCGCTGTACCTCACGTACACCCTGTCGCTGGCGTACATCGCGTACGAGGTCAACTTCCTGTACTTCCGGCACGGCTACCTCGGCATCGCCACGAACGGCTACGGCGGGGCCGACAACAACGGCGCCGGCATGCTCCTGGCGATGGGCGTGCCGCTGTGCGCGTTCGCCTGGGAGAGCACGACCCGGTGGTGGCGGTGGGCGTTCGCCGCGTTCATCCCCGTCATCCTCCACGCCGTGCTGATGACGTACTCCCGCGGGGCCATGGTCGCGCTCGTCGTGGCCGCCCCGTTCTGGATCCTCCGCGGCCGCTACCGCAAGCCGAAGATCGCCCTCGGCGTGTGCGTGCTCGCGTGCCTGCCGTTCCTGGCCGGGCAGGAGATCCGCGACCGCTTCTTCTCCGTGGAGAAGTACCAACAGGACAACAGCGCCAACAGCCGGCTCACGAGCTGGAAGATCGGCGTCCAGATCGCCAACGAGAACCCGGTGTTCGGCGTCGGCATCCGCAACTCGCCGCTGCTCACGTACTCGTACGGGGCCGACATGGAAGGCCGCGTCATCCACAGCCAGTACATCCAGATCGCCGCCGACAACGGGTACGTCGGCCTGGCCTGCTACCTGGCCGTGGTCGGGCTCGCCATGTGGGACTTGGAGAAGGTGATCCGCCGGTCCCGCCCCCTCGACGACCCCGACTCCGTGCGCGCCTACGTGTCCGCGGCCGGCTTCCAGGGGGCGATCGTCACGTTCCTGGTGGGGGCGACGTTCCTGTCGGCCGAGGCGTTCGAGCCGCAGTACTGGCTGTTCCTCGCCGCGGCCCAACTGCGGCTCGCGTACTTCGCCGCGCCGGTTCCCGGCACGCCCACCCGGAGCTGAGCTGCGATGCGGCTGTCGATCTACACCTGCGTCCGCGACGGGCTGTACCACGACTACCACGTCGTGCAGATGATCCGCCACCACCTCGCGGTCGCCGACGAGATCGTTGTCCACGACGGCAACTCGACCGACGGTACCGCCGAGGCCGTGGCCGCGATCGGCTCGGACAAGGTGAAGCTGTTCCGCTCCGACTGGGGGAAGCCGACCGGCCTGGACTGGATCACCAACTTCAAGAACGCCGCCCGCCGGCGCTGCACCGGCGACTGGGCCATCAACCTCGACTGCGACGAGTTCCTGCCGGAGTGGGACTTCGCGCCGTTCCGCGAGTGGCTGGCGCAGGCGCCGCCCGACGCCGACGTGCTGCCGCTGCGGATGATGAACTTCTACGGCAGCTACCGCGTCTACCACCGGCACCCGGAAAAAGTGCCGTGGCCGGACGTGAAGTGGAACGTTCACCGCAACAAGCCCGACATCGAAGTCTACAACGACGGGTCGAACGTGCGGCGCGTCGGCGAGTCGGCCACACGCCCGGCGGTGGACGCGAAGTTCGCGGTGCATCACTTCGGCTTCGTGCGGAACCCGGCCCGGCTGCGGCAGAAGTGGCGGAACGTGCTGGCCAACCTGTACGCCCGCCGCGACGGCAAGCGCACCACCCGCTTCGGCCTGCCGACGTTCCTGTTCGACCTGTTCCCGCACCGCTGGAAGGACCCGCAGTTCCTGCCCGACCTGGCCGTGTACGACGGGCCGTACATCACCCCGGTGCGCGACGACCCGGCCGAGTTCACCCGCGACAAGGATTCGCTGTACCAGTTGCTCCGCGCGAAGGCGGACTGACCCACCGAGGATCGTCGCGTGTCCCTCCCGTCCTCCCTGCTCGGCCCGGTCCGCCGCCTGACCACGGCCGCCCGCCACGGCTGGGGGCCCACGCGCCTGGCTGACCACGCCATCCGCCGCCACCAGGCCGTGCAGCGGCTCCCCGAGCTGGCCGGCCTCGTGAGCATGGTCGCCGCCCTGAAGCCGAACGTGGTCGTCGAGGTGGGCACGCGCCACGGCGGCACCTTCTCGTGCTGGCCGACCGTCGCCGCCGACGGCGCCCTGCTCGTGAGCATGGACCTGCCCGCCGGCTCGTTCGGCGGCGGCTCCGGCGACCCCGTGCTGGCGCGGCTGGCCGAGTTCCTGCGCCCCGGGCAGCGGCTCGAAACGCTCCGCCAGGACTCACACCTCCCCGCCTCGCGGGAGTGGCTGGTCGGCGTGCTGGCCGGCCGGCCGATCGACTTCCTGTTCCTCGACGGCGACCACTCGCTCGCCGGCATTCGCCAGGACTTCGAGACGTACGGCCCGCTCGTCCGGAAGGGCGGGCTGGTGGCCTTCCACGACATCCTGCCCGACCCCGGGAACGCGCACATCCAGGTGCCCGAGTTCTGGGCCGAGCTGCGCGGCCGGTACGACGCCCGCGAGTTCATCGACCCGCCCGGCCGGACCAGCGGCGGGATGGGGATCGGGGTGGTCCGCGTATGACCCGACCGCTCCGCGTCGGGTTCGTCGTCCACGTCATGCAGGTGGCCGGCGCCGAGGTGCTCGTCCGCGAGACGGTGGCGCGCTTGGCCGGGCGCGTGCAGGCGACCGTGTTCTGCCTCGACGCGATCGGCCGCATCGGCGAGGAGATGACGGCCGACGGCGCGGACGTGATCGCCTTCGGCCGCCGGCCCGGCCGCGACTGGGGCGTGGCCCGCCGCCTCGCCGCCGCGGCCCGCGAGCGCGGCGTCGAGGTGATGCACGCCCACCAGTACACGCCGTTCTTCTACTCGGCGCTGGCGAAGGTGCTGAACCCGCGCTGGCGGCTGATCCTGACCGAGCACGGCCGGCACTACCCGGACCGCGTGTCGCCGCTGCGGCGGGCCGTGAACCGGCTGGCGCTCGACCGCCTCGCCGACGCCGTGACAGCGTGCTGTCACTTCAGCGCCGAGGGGCTGACCCGCACCGACGGCTTCCGCGGCAACCGCATCGAGATCGTCGAGAACGGCATCAACGTGGACCGGTACGGCCCCGCGGCCGACCCCGCGGCGCAGAAGGCGGCGCTCGGCCTCGACCCGGCGCGGCGGTACGTCGTGCATGTGGCCCGGCACCACCCGGTCAAGGACCAGGCGACGCTGCTCCGCGGCTTCGCCGCGGCGGAGCTGGAGGGTGTCGAGCTGCTGATGGCCGGCGACGGCCTACTGCGCGAGGAGTTGGAAACGCTGGCGGCGCGGCTCGGCGTGCGGGAGCGGGTGCGCTTCCTCGGCATCCGCACCGACGTGGCCGAGCTGATGCGCGCCGCGGACGTGTTCGCGCTCACGTCGGTGAGCGAGGCCGCGTCGCTGACGCTGCTGGAGGCGATGGCGACGGGGCTGCCCTCGGTGGCGACGGCCGTGGGCGGCAACCCCGAGCTGGTGCGGCACGAGCGCGAGGGGCTGCTGTTCCCGCGCGGCGACGCCGCCGGCTGCGCCGCCGCGTTCCGTCGGCTGTTCGCCGACGCGGCGCTCGCGGCCCGCCTCGGCGCCGCGGCCCGGCAGCGGGCGCGGCAGCGCTACCAGCTCGACCGCACCGTGGACGAATACTTCCGCCTGTACTGCCGCCTCGCCGGACGCACGCCGTGAATGCCACCCGCGAAACCGCGAAGCGCCTCGCCCGCGCCGCCGCGCTCGTCGCCGTACTGCCGGTGCTGCTGCACTACTGGTTCTGGTCGCTCGTCGTCGGCCACCACGCCGCGTTCCGCGGCGCCGTGCAGTTCGTCTCGCTCCTCCCCGGCCTCCCCGGCATCTACATGCGCGGCGCCTTCCTGACCCACACGCTCGCCGGGTGCCACCCGTCGGCGCGGGTCGAGTTCGGCGTGCTGTTCTCGGAGCCCGGCGCGGAACTCGGCGAAGGCGTGTACGTCGGCCCGCGCTGCATCCTCGGTCTGGTCCGCGTCGGCAAGGACGCACTACTGGCGTCCGGCGTGCAGGTGCCGTCCGGCGGCAAGACGCACCGGTTCGACGACCCCGACGTACCGATCCGCGACCAGGGCGGCGAACTGACGCTCGTCACCATCGGCGAAGGAGCGTGGGTCGGCGCCGGGGCCATCGTTCTGGCCGATGTCGGCAAGGGCACCGTGGTCGCGGCCGGGTCGGTGGTGACGAAGCCGCTGCCGGACTACGTGGTGGCCGCCGGCGTTCCCGCGAAGGTGCTGCGGCCGCGGTTCGGGGGCGCCCCCGATGCCTGACCCGACGCCACTGGTGGTCTTCTCGGACGACTGGGGCCGGCACCCGTCGAGCTGCCAGCACCTGATCTCGCACCTGCTGCCGACGCGGCCGGTGGTGTGGGTGAACACGATCGGCACCCGCCCGCCGCGGCTCGACCGGGCGACGCTGGCGCGGGTCGTCGAGAAGCTCAAACAGTGGGGACGCCCGCCGAGCCCGGCGCAGGCGCCGGCGCCGCGCGTGCTGAACCCGCGCATGTGGCCGTCGTTCCGCGGCCGGTTTGCCCGCGGGCTGAACCGCCACGTCCTCGGCCGCGCCGTCCGTGCCGCACTCGCCGACCTGGCCGCTCCGCCGGTCGTCGTCACCACACTGCCGATCACCGCCGACCTCGTCGGCACGTTCCCCGCCGCGCGGTGGGTGTACTACTGCGTCGACGACTTCGCCGTGTGGCCCGGCCTCGACGGTCGCACCATGCGCGACATGGAGGCCGAGCTGGCGGCGAAGGTGGACGCCGTGGTCGCCGTCAGCGAGACGCTCCAGCGGCACCTCGCGGCGCTCGGCCGGCCGTCGCACCTGCTGACACACGGCGTCGATTTGGACCACTTCCGCCGCACGCCCGAAGTGCTGCCCGAGTCGCTGCGCCGGCTCGACGCGCTGGCGGGGCCGCTGGTCGTGTTCTGGGGCGTGATCGACCGGCGGATGGACACCGAATTCGTGCGGGTACTCGCCGCCTCGCTCGATGCCGGGACCGTCTTGTTGGTCGGCCCACAGGACGACCCCGACCCGGCGCTGCTGGCGCTACCGCGGGTGGCGACACTGCCGCCGGTGCCCTACGCCGACCTGCCGGCGCTGGCGGCGCGGGCGGCGGTGCTGGTGATGCCCTACGCCGACCTGCCGGTGACGCGGGCCATGCAGCCGCTGAAGCTCAAGGAGTACCTGGCGACGGGGAAGCCGGTCGTGGTCCGCGAGCTGCCGGCGACGCGCGAGTGGAGCGACTGCCTCGACGCGGCGGCGACGCCGGCGGCCTTCGCGGCCGCGGTACGCGAGCGGCTGGCGACGGGGGTGCCGGCGGCGCAGGCGGACGGGCGGAAGCGGCTCAACGCCGAGGGGTGGGCGGCGAAGGCCGCGCAGTTCGCGGCGTGGCTGAACGGGTAGGTCGCTACAGCACCCCGTGCCGCGCCAGCGCCGCGGCGAGCTGTTGCACCGTGGCTTCCCAGGTGAACCGCGCGGCCCGTGCCGCGGCGAGCGCACCCAACTCCGCGGCGCGGCCCGGGTCGGCCACGATCTCCCGCATCCGCCGCGCCACGTCACCGTCGTCCACGTCGGCCCAGCGGCCGGCGTACACCGCGTTCCGCGCTACTACCAAGCGGTGCGGCAGTGCGTACCCCACCGACCCGTCGAAGAACGCGCCGACGCCGCCGAACGCCGCCGACACCAGCGGCCGGCCGCACGCCATCGCCTCCAGCAGGTGTAGGCCGAAGCCCTCGCCGTGCGACAGGTTCACGAACGCCGTGAGGCCGTGGTACCACGCCGCCAGCTCGGCCGCGCCGAGCGTGTGCCGCGTCACCTCGACGCGCGAGTCGCCGTGCGTGTCCACAGGCGGCGACGCGGGCGTGATCTTCACCCGCAGCCGCACGTCGGCGTGGGCCGGGAAGGCGCGGACGAACACGTCCACGACGCGTTGCACGTTCTTGCGCAGCCCGCCCTCGTCGAGCGCCCCCGCGGTGCCGAACACGACCGACCCGCCGGCCGGCGCCGGCGCGAACGCCGCCGGGTCGATGCCGAGCGGCACGACTTCGATCGGCACGCGCACGCCGTTCGCGCGGAAGCACGCGGCGCCCCACGCGCTCGGCACGACGACGAGCCGGCAGCGGTCGAGCGCCGCCACGGCCCCCGGCGGCAGCGTGTCGGTTTCCCACATCGTGTACGCGACGGACCGGCCGCACGGGGCGAAGCGGTGGAGCAGGTGCGGCGGCGCCGCGACGAGTCGCGGCGCGGCGGAATCGGCTTCGGGAAGCGCGAGCAGCGACACGACGGCGGTCGGGTCGCGGACGACGTTCACGCCGCGGGCGAGGAGGCCGCGGGCGACTTCGAGGACGACGTGGTCGTACCCGCCGGGCTTCAGCGCGATGCCGGCGAGGGCCAGCGGCGGGCCGCTGCGCTGCGGCACGGCGGCGGGGCGTTCGCTGAGTAGCTTCGCCGTGAACTCGCGGACGCGGCCGCGGGCCAGGAGTCGGCCGCCGCGGACGAGCGCCGGCCACAGCGCCCCGACGGTCCGCACCGCCCGCCACTTCCGCCGCACCGCCCGTGCCACGCCCATGCCCGCCCCCCGCGACGGCGCACAGGGTGCGGCAACCCGGCCGGGGTGTCAAGGCGAAGGCGCGTCCGGCTGGCCGAAGCCGTCGTCGGCGAGGAGCGCGAGCATCCCCCAGAAGCCGCACACGGCGCCGGGGATGCAGCACAGGTGCGGCACGTTCAGCGCCGCCGCGGCGCACCCGAGCTGCGCGAGCCGGTAGCCCTTCCGCCGGATCAGGCACACGCCGCCGGCCGCGCTCAGTGCCGCCAGCCCCATCGCCGCCGGCCACACCCACGTCAGCTTCGGCGCCAGTTCGGCCGCGGCGCGGTCGTCCTCCGCCTCGTCGCCGCCCTCCGCGGCGGGCGGCGCCAGCCCCATCTGGCGCACGCCCGGCAGCCGCTCCTTCAGCCACTCCTTGCCGCCGTCCGGGCCGCGCAGGAAGTCGGACAGCACCAGCGCGTTCGCCACGAACGACACCACGCCGACGAGGACGAGGCCGGCGCCGGCGAACCGGAGCATGACGCGGTTCCGCTTCGGCGACGGGCCGCGAACCCGCGGCGTCGCCGACAGCAGCACGGGCTCGGTGAGCCGGCCGCCTTCGCGGACGGGGGCGGTGAACGTGGCCTTGCACTCGGGGCACTGCACCGTCTGGCCGAGCCAGTCGGTCGGCACGCGGACGGTGTGCCGGCAGGCCGGGCAGGCGATGACTTCGGTCGGCGTCATTCCGGTGAAGGGGTCAGGAGGGGGGGGAAGTGTCGTTGCCGCTTGGAGCTCCGCGCCTCGCAGCGCGAAGCCCCGAGCGGCAACGACACTTGAAGTCGGTTACCCGACGATGGTCGGTTTCGCCAGCGGCACCGTGCACAGGTGCTGCACCGGGTCGGGGCGGCGCGGCATCAGCAGCTTCGCGGCCAGCGCCGTCCACCCGGTCTGGTGGCTCGCCCCCAGGCCGCCGCCGTCGTCGCCGTGGAAGTACTCGTAGAACAGCACGTGGTCGCGCCAGTGCGGGTCGGCGTACTTCGGGTGCCGGCCGAACGCCGGCCGCCGGCCGTCGGCGCCCTTCCGGAACAGCCCGCTCAGCCGGCCCGCCAGCTCGTCCGCCACGTCCTCCAGGTTCGCCGTCTTCCCCGAGCCGAACGGGTGCTCGACCTGGAAGTCCGGCCCGTAGTAGTGGTGGAACTTCTGCAAACTCTCGATCAGCAGGTAGTTCACCGGGAACCACACCGGGCCGCGCCAGTTCGAGTTGCCGCCGAACAGCCACGAGTCCGAGTCGCCCGGCACGTACTTCACACTCAGCGTCTCGCCGTTCAGCGTGAACGTGTACGGGTGGTCCTCGTGGTACTTCGACAGCGCCCGCACCCCGTACGGCGACAGGAACTCGGCCGGGTCCAGCATCCGGCGCAACAGCTTCTTCATGCGGCTGCCGCGGAGCAGGCTCAGCAACCGGCGCTCGCCGACGCCGGGTTCGTTCCACCGCGACACGAGCGCCGCCAGGTCCGGGCGCTGGTTCAGGAACCAGTCCATGCGCCGCGTGAAGCCCGGGAGCCGCTTCATCGTGTCCGGTTCGAGCGTCTCGACCGCGAACAGCGGGATGAGGCCGACCATCGACCGCACCCGCAGCGTCACCGGCGCGTGGCCCTCGCAGCGGAGCTGGTCGTAGTAGAAGCCGTCGGCCTCGTCCCACAGCCCGCGGCCGGCGCCGCCGAAGTCGGCCATCGCCTCGGCGATGTGGAGGAAGTGCTCGAAGAACTTGCTCGCCAGGTCCTCGTACACCTGGTTGTGCAGGGCCAGCTCCAGCGCCATCCGCAGCATGTTCAGCGAGAACATCGCCATCCACGCGGTGCCGTCGGCCTGGTTGATGTACCCGCCGGTCGGCAGCGGCTTGCTCCGGTCGAACACGCCGATGTTGTCCAGCCCCAGGAACCCGCCCTGGAACAGGTTCCGCCCCTGCGCGTCCTTGCGGTTCACCCACCACGTGAAGTTCAGCAGCAGCTTGTGAAACACCCGCTCCAGGAAGGCGACGTCGCCGCCGTCGCCGCGGCGCTTGCGGTCGATCTGGAAGACGCGCCACGTCGCCCAGGCGTGGACGGGCGGGTTCACGTCGGAGAAGTTCCACTCGTAGGCCGGCAGCTGGCCGTTCGGGTGCATGTACCACTCGCGCGTCAGGAGCAGGAGCTGGCTCTTGGCGAACTCCGGGTCCACGAGCGCGAACGGGACGCAGTGGAACGCCAGGTCCCACGCCGCGTACCACGGGTACTCCCACTTGTCCGGCATCGAGATGACGTCGTCGTTGTACAGGTGCTCCCAGTCGCCGTTGCGCACCTTTCCGCGGCCGGGCGGCGGCTTCGGCGGGAGCGCGTCGCCCCTCTCCCAGGTGGTCACGTCGTAGGCGTAGAACTGCTTCGTCCACAGCAGCCCCGCGAAGGCCTGCCGCTGCACCAGCTTCTCGTCCGGGTCGTCGATCCCGTCTTGCAGATCGGCGAAGTAGGCATCCGCCTCCTGCTTCCGCGCGGCGACCACGGCGTCGAAGTCGGCGAACGGGTCGGCGATGGCCTGGCCCGGCATGTCGGGCGCGAGCAGCAGCCGGGCGCGGACGGTGACGGACTTGCCCGCCGGCACGGTGAAGCGGTACCACCCGCCGACCTTCGTCCCCTCGCCCATCGGGTTCACGGCCTTCACGTCCTGGTGGACGATCCGCTCGTGGAAGGCGTCCTTGAAGTGGCCGGTGTCGGCCGACCCGAACAGCAGCGGCGCGTTCGTCTCGTTCTCGGTGAACAGCAGGTCCGGCGCGCCGTCGAAGTGGAGGCGGAAGTCGAGCCAGGCCGGGTGGTCGAGGTGCGCCACGGCCGGGCCGCACCGGCTGACGTGCGGCTTCGCCGCGTCGGGCGTCCAGCTCCAGGTGTTGCGGTACCACGCCTGCGGAACGAGGTGCAGCTCGGCGGCGTCCGGCCCGCGGTTGTGGGCCGTCACCGTCATCAGCAGGTCCATCGGCGCCGCCTTCGCGTACTCGACCTCGATGTCGAAGTAGCGGTCGTCGTCGAAGATGCCGGTATCGACGAGCTCGTACTCGGGTTCGAGCCGGGTGCGGCGGCGGGACTCGGACAGGAGGAGGCTGTAGGGAAACTCGCGCTGCGGGTACTTGTACAGGAACCGCATGTACGAGTGGGTGGGGGTGCTGTCGAGGTAGTAGTACTGTTCCTTCACGTCCTCGCCGTGGTTCCCCTGCTCGTTGGTCAGGCCGAACAGCCGCTCCTTGAGGAACGGGTCGGCGCCGTTCCACAGCGCCAGCGACAGGCACAGCCGCTGGCGGTCGTCGGACACGCCGGCGAGGCCGTCCTCGCCCCACCGGTAGGCCCGGCTGCGCGCCTGGTCGTGGGGGAAATAGTCCCAGGCGTCGCCGCGCGGGGAGTAGTCCTCGCGGACGGTGCCCCACTGCCGCTCGGACAGGTACGGCCCCCACTTCTTCCACCACGCCGTCTTCGACTCGGCCTCGGCCAGGCGGGCGCGCTCGGGATTCATCCGGTCCTCTCGGCTCGGCGGTGTGTCCAAGATGGTAGGCCGCCGGGGGGATGTGCCAAGTTCCGGCGGGCGGATTCGGGGCGGGTGACGCGACCGGCTACCGGCGCCGTGCGGGGCCGACGGAGAGCACCTCGACGCGCATGGCGGCGTCGTCCACATAGTACCGGACCCCGAGTACGTCCTCGTACCAGAGCCGGTAGCCCTTCTCCCGGGATTCGCCCATGTCGTGCGGGGTGCGGCGCAGCGCGAAGTCGATCCGATTCGCCGCGGCGGCCACCCGCGCGGCGTCGGCCTCCGCCGCCTGAATGCGGGCGAGTTCCTGAACCGTTGCGACGGTCCAGACGACGGCGTAGGTCATTCCCAGCAGGCCATTCACGGTGACGCATCCCGGTCGTAAGCCGTCCGCTGGCAGGGACTTGGCCAAGCCAGGGAGAGGGCGCGCCCATGCTGTTCGGTGGGGTCTTCGAGCGGTTCCTAGAGGAGAGCCCGCTCAGCGTGATGTCCCGGGCGACCATCGAGCACGCCCTCTCGGCCTCGGCCCTCGACGCGCTGTTCGACCGGACCGCCGAGCGCGGGTACACCCGGGAGTTGCTGTTCTCCACGACGGTCGATCTGATGACCCTGGTGGTCGGCGGCAAGGCCCTCCACGTCCAGGCCGCCTACCGGCACCTGCGGGACCGCGTCCCGGTCACCCTCAAGTGCGTCTACGACAAGCTCCGGAACATCGAGACGGGCGTGTCCGCGGGGCTGGTCGCGCACGTGTCGGGCCGGTGCGAGGGGCTGATCACCGCGCTGGGCGGGGGGTGCAAGAGCCTGCTGCCGGGCTACCGGGTGCGGGTCCTCGACGGCAACCACCTGGCCGCCACCCAGCGGCGGCTGGGCGTCACCCGGGGGCACACCGCCGGCCCCTTGCCCGGGCAGAGTTTGGTCGTGCTCGACCCGGCCCTGATGCTGGTCACCGACATCGTCCCGTGCGAGGACGCCCACACCCAGGAGCGGGCGCTGATCGACCAGATTGTGCCGCTGGTGCGGGAGCGGGACGTGTGGGTCGCGGACCGCAACTTCTGCACGGCGGAGTTCCTGTGTGAGGTGGCCGCCCGGCGGGCCTACGTCGTCATCCGACGCCACGGGAACCTGAGCGTCGAGGCCGAAGCCGGGTACGGGGCCGAGGTCGCGACGGACCGGGGCTGGGTGGGCGAGCGGCGGGTCTGGGTCTGCTGGGGTGGGGCGCGGTTGGTGCGCCTGCGGCAGGTGCGGGTGCGGCTGCGGGCGCCGACCGCGGACGGGGACGCGGAGGTGGAGATCCTGACCAACCTGCCGGCGAAGGTGCCGGCCAAGAAGGTGGCCGAGATCTACCTCAAGCGGTGGAAGATCGAGGGGGCCTTCCACGAGTTGACAGTCGCCTTGAACTGTGAGGTGAACACCCTGGGGTACCCCAGGGCCGCGCTGTTCGGGTTCTGCGTGGCGGTGGCCGCGTACAACGTGCTGGCCGTACTGAAGGCGGCCCTGCGGGCGGTGCATGGTGAGAAGAAGGTGCAGGAGGAGGTGTCGGGGTATTACCTGGCGCTGGAGTGGGCGATGGTGTACGCGGGGATGATGATCGCCCTGCCCGCGTCGGAATGGGAGGCGTTCGGTCCGATGCCCAGCCCGGAGTTGGCCGGCCACCTCCGCGAGTGGGCGGGCAAGGTCGACCTTGGGAGGATCAAGAAAGCGCCGCCCCGGAAGCCGACGAGGACGGCGACCCGACGGATCAAGGACAAGAGCCCACATGTTTCCACGGCCCGGTTGCTCGACGAGGGGAAGAAGACCCGTCAGGCGAAAGTCAGCCGGAATCCGTGAGTCTCACACCGTGAATGGCCTGGTCATTCCCAGCCCAGCCGCGTCTTGAGTTCCTCGAACGTCAGCATCTCGCCCTGTCGGCGGCGCTCGATATCCTCCCACGTGAGCGACGGCTCCCACGGGCACGGCGGCTCGCTGAACGGGGCCGGCACAGTGATCGGGGTAAATACGCCGAAGACGCTGCCGTCCGCCTCACGGTACTCGACCGGCTGGCGACTCGCCGCCGCCTCGCGCATCACCCGAAGTGCGTCGTCCATCGTGCCGGCCAGTCGGCCGGCGATGTACAGCTTGACCATCGGCGTACCCTCCTCACCGCGATTATATCACGCCCCTCGCCCCGCCCGGTAGCGGCGGATCAGCGCGTTCGTAGACGAGTCGTGCTTCAACTCGCCGGCGCCGCTCAGCTCGGGCACGATCCGCTGGGCCAGCACCTTCCCCAGCTCCACGCCCCACTGGTCGAACGAGCCGACGTCCCACACCACGCCCTGCGTGAACACGCTGTGCTCGTACAGGGCGATCAGCGAGCCCAGCGCGAACGGCGTCAGCTTCTCCACCACCAGCACGTTCGACGGCCGGTTGCCGGGGAACGTCTTGTGCGGCACGAGCGCCTCCGCCACGCCCTCGGCCCGCACCTCGGCGGCCGTCTTGCCGAACGCCAGCGCCTCGGCCTGCGCCAGCACGTTCGCCGTCAGCAGGTCGTGGTGCCGGCCGACCGGGTTGAGGCTCTTCCCGAACATCAGGAAGTCGCACGGGATCAGGTTCGTCCCCTGGTGGATGAGCTGGTAGAAGCTGTGCTGCCCGTTCGTGCCCGGCTCGCCCCAGTACACCGGGCTGGTGGCGTAGTCCACCTCCGCGCCGGCGAGCGTGACGCACTTGCCGTTGCTCTCCATCGTCAGCTGCTGGAGGTACGCCGGGAACCGCTTCAGGTACTGGTCGTACGGCAGCACCGCCACCGACCGCGCGTCGAAGAAGTCCACGTACCACACGGTGAGCAGCCCGAGCAGCACCGGCAGGTTCTGCGCGAACGGAGCGGTGCGGAAGTGCTCGTCCATCGCGCGGAACCCGGCCAGCATCTCGCGGAAGCCATCGGGCCCGGCGGCGAGCATCGTGCTCAGGCCGATCGCCGAGTCCATCGAGTAGCGGCCGCCGACCCAGTCCCAGAAGCCGAACATGTTCGCCGTGTCGATGCCGAACTTCGACACCTCCGCGGCGTTCGTGCTGACCGCGACGAAGTGCTTCGCCACCGCCGCGTCGTCCTTCAGGGTGGCGAGCAGCCACGCCCGCGCGGTGGCGGCGTTGGTCATCGTCTCCTGCGTCGTGAACGTCTTGGAGGAGACGATGAACAGCGTCTCGGCCGGGTCCAGGTCGCGGACGGCCTCGGCGAAGTCGGTGCCGTCCACGTTCGACACGAAGCGGAAGGTGCGGGTGCGGTCCGTGTAGTGCCGCAGCGCCTCGTAGGCCATGACCGGCCCGAGGTCGCTGCCGCCGATGCCGATGTTCACGACGCTGCGGATGACCTTGCCGGTGTGCCCCTTCCAGTCGCCGGAGCGGACCCGGTCGCAGAACGCGGCCATGCGGTCGAGCGTGTCGTGGACGTCGGGCACGACGTTCCTGCCGTCGAAGTTGACGGTGCTGCCGCGCGCCGCCCGCAGCGCCGTGTGCAGGACGGCGCGGTTCTCGGTGACGTTGATCTTCTCGCCGCCGAACATCGCCTCGACGCGGTCGCGCAGCTGGCACTCCTCGGCGAGTTGCAGGAGCAGCTTCAGCGTCTCGTCGGTGACGCGGTTCTTGGAGTAGTCGAGGAAGACGCCGGCGGCCTCGGCGGTGAGGCGCTCGCCGCGCGTCGGGTCGGCCTCGAAAAGCTCGCGGAGGTGGGTGGTCTGGACGGCGGCGTGGTGCGCCCGGAGGGCGGCCCACGCCGGGAGGCGGGTCAGGCGGGCGGCGGTCATGACGACTCCGGGTGTGAGGTGTTACCGCATCTGCTGCTGCTGCTGGGCCATCGCCAGCAGCGGGAGGAGAAACACGAACGCGCCAATCAGGTACTGCACCAGCCCGATCAGGTAGAGCGTTACCGGGTGCTTCACGTTGTCCCAGCGGCTGATGGCGTAGTACAGCGAGTAGAACGGGATGAACAGGTTCAGCAGCAGCTGGTCGACACCCTCCTTCGCCGACAGCACCAGGAACCAGATCGACCCGCCCATCATGAGGACGAAGCCCCACGCGGTCAGGAGGCCACCGCCGAGGCCCGGCACGGCCAGCGCCAGCAGGCCCAGCAGCACCGTGATGACGGCGTTCTCGGCCAGCCGGCCGAGCGGGCCGCGGTACCAGTCCGGCAGCCCACCGCCGCCGCCGCGCGACTTCCGCCGCTTCTTCGGCTTCGACCGCGACCGCCGCGACGGGCGGTCGTCCTCGTCGTCCTCGTCGTCGTCACGCGGCCGGCGGCTGCGGCTCACCGGCTCGTCGTCGTCCTCGTCGTCGTCGCGCGACCGGCGGCGGGCCGGGCGGCGGTCGTCGTCCTCGTCGTCGTCGCGCGGCCGGCGGCGGGCCGGGCCGTCGTCCTCGTCGTCGTCACGACCCCGCCGGGAGCGCGGCGCCGGCGCGGGTTCCGGCTCGGCGTCGGCGGGGACCAGGAACTTGAGCGAGCACGACGGGCAGACGCACGGCTTGCCGGCGGCCGCGGCGGGGACGCCGAGCGTCTTGTCGCACCCGGGGCAGACCAGCCGCAGCAGGCCCGCCGGCTTGGCCGCGGCGCGCGGCGAGGGGATGTCGAAGATCTCGCGGCAGTGCGGGCACCGGCCGGTCTCGCCGGCGGTCGAGTCGGGCGAGGTCAGCGGCTCGCCGCAGCTCTGACACTTGAAGCGAATCATGGCGCGCCTGCGGGGGGAGGACGCTTCCCGTTCTATCGGACCGGCCGCAGCACGACCTGTCGCAGGTCCATCACGGCGACGCCGGGCTTCGTGCGGGCGCGGACGGTGAGCTCGTGCCGGCCCGAACCCGGGAGCCGCAGCACGCCGACGTCGCGGGCCTCGAACGCCTGGAAGCCGCCGGTGTCCTTCACCGTGAACGTCAGCTTCGAGTCGCCGACGGCCAGCTCCACCTCCGCACCGCCGCTCCCCTTGCCGCAACCCTGCAACACCTCGACGCGGTACTCGCCGGCCGCGCCCGCCGTGAACGGGAACGCCGCGTGGTCGTCCTGCCGCACCCAGAACCCGAGCGTCTCCTTGTGCGGCAGCGGCTCGTACCGCAGCATCGTGCCGAACACCTGCGCCGTGCGGGCATGAAGCGTGTACACGCCGTTCCCGTTCGCGGGGTTCGGCCGGTAGTCGGGGTTCGGCGTCGGCATCTTCGCGCCCACGCCCTTGCGCCATGCGTCGAGCTTCGCGGCTAGCTCCGTCACCACCTCGGGCCGCGCGGCGGCGAGGTTGTTGCTCTCAGACGGGTCCCGCGACAGGTCGAACAGCTCGCGCCGGTTCGTCTCGTAGAACTCGACGAACTTCCACGGCCCGCTGCGGACGGCGCCGCCGGGCCGCGAGCCCTGGTTGGCGTAGTGCGGGTAGTGCCAGAACAGGTCGCGCGCCGCCGGCGCCTCGCCGCGGAACAGCGGCAGCAGCGAGATGCCGTCGGGGCGCGGGTCCGGTGTAACGCCGGAAGCGGCGACGATGGTGGGGGTGAGGTCGATGCTGTTCACCGGCAGCCCGGACGTGGTGCCGGGCTTCACCCGGGCCGGCCACTTCACCAGCAGCGGGACGCGCAGCCCGCCCTCGTACAGGTAGCCCTTCCCCTCGCGGAACGGGCCGTTGAACGTCGGCGCGAACGGCATCCCCTCCAGGGTGGCGAGGCCGCCATTGTCCGACGTGAAGATGACGAGCGTGTTGTCGCTCAGCTTCAGTTCGTCGAGCAGGGCGACGACGCGGCCGACGCTGGCGTCGAGGCGCTCGACCATGGCCGCGTAAACGGCGTGGCTCTGCCGACCGTGCACGGGCGGCGACGGGTAGCGGGCGGCCACGTCGTCCGGGGCGCGGAGCGGCGTGTGCGGGGCGTAGTGCGCCAGGTGCAGGAAGAACGGCCGCTCCTTGTTGCGCGTGATGAACTTCTCCACTTCGGCGGTGAGGCGGTCGGTCAGGTACTCGCCGGCGGGGGCGGTTTCGAGCCCGCGCATGACGGACTTCTTGTTCTGGAACGGGGCGAAGTAGCTGAGCGGCGTGCCGGTGTGGTCGCCGGCGACGTTCAGGTCGAAGCCTTGTGTTTCGGGGCCGAAGCCCTCGCCGCCGAGGTGCCACTTGCCGACGTGCGCGGTGGCGTAGCCGGCGGCGCGGAGCCGCTCCGCGAGGGTGACGGCGTCGTGCGCCAGCTGCATCGTCGGCACCGGCCGGCGGAGCATCTGCCCCGGCTGGTCGGGCCGGCCGGGGAGCCAGTCGGTGATGCCGAACCGCTGCGGGTACATGCCGGTGAGGATGCTGGCGCGGGTCGGTGAGCAGACGGGGCACGACGAGGTGCAGTCGGTGAAGCGGGCGCCGGCTTTCGCCAGCGAGTCGAGGTGCGGGGTGCGGTGGAACGTGCTGCCGTAGCAGCCGAGGTCGCGCTGGCCGAGGTCGTCGGCGACGATCAGCACGACGTTCGGGGCACGCATCTGCGCGGCGGCGGGGGCGGTGGCCGCGAAGAGGACGGCGACGGCGGCGAGGCGCATCGGGCGCTCCCGTGGGGAGGGTGGAGGTGAAGGGTAGCCGAGGAGCGCGGGAGGTGCAACGGGCGGGGGCCGGCGAGCAGGACGATTGCAAAGTCCAGAATTCCGGTTAACGTGTTGACGGGTTGCGAGTTACTCACCTCGGGATGGAGCCCCGATGTCACCCACTTCCGACTCACTGGTCGCCGCGTTCCGCCAACTCACGGACCCTCGCCACCGCCGTGGTGTCCGCCACCCGTTCGCGGGGTTACTGTCCGTCGTCTTCCTGGGGCTGCTGAGCCGGCACCCCGACTTCGCCTCCCTCGCCCGGTGGGCCAAGCGGCACTGGCCGGCCCTCCGGGAGGCGTTCGGGCTGACCCGCCCGTACGCCCCGCACGCGACGACCTACAGCCGCGCGGCCGCCGCCTTCTCGATCGACGAGTTCCGCGGCGCCCTGGCCGGGTGGCTCGCCCGGGTGATGGCCGACGCCCCGACCGCGGCCGCGGTGGACGGGAAGACGAGCAAGCAGGCCCACGACGCCGACGGCGACCCGATCCACGTCCTCAACGTGTTCGCCCACGACGCCCGGGTGTGCCTGGCCGACTGGCCGATCGGGGACGGGAAGGAGACCGAGCCCGAGGTCCTCAAGGCCCACCTGGACGAGTTGTTCGCCGCCTGGCCGTCGCTCCGGGTGCTGACCGGGGACGCCCTGTTCTGCCAGCGCCCGCTGGCCCGGGCGATCGTCGAGGCCGGGCGGGACTACGTGCTGGCGGTCAAGGACAACCAGCCCGACCTGCACGAGACGATCCGGGCCGCGTTCGCCGACGCCACCCCGGCGTCGGCGAGCGCGACGGCGCGGGGAAAAAACGCGGGGCGGTCGAGACCCGGCGGGTCTGGTGCGACGCGGCGACGGCGGACTACGCCCGCGAGGCGCTGAACGTCCCCGGCCTGCGGGCGGTCGTGCGGGTGGACCGGGAGACCCGAGGGGCCGACGGCGCCCGGACGTGCGAGACGCGGTACTTCGCCACCAGTCTCGACCCGGCCGTGGTGACCGCCGCCGCGTTGCTCCGGCTCGTTCGCGGGCACTGGTCGGTGGAGAACAGCCTGCACTTCGAGAAGGACCGGTGGTGGGACGAGGACCGGCACGTGTGCCGCCGGCCGGGGTTGGCCGAGCGCTTCACGACCCTGCTGAGCGCGGCCGTGAGCGTGTTGCGGGTACTCAACCCCGGGGGTAAGGGCGAGCCGCTCAAGGCGCAAGCCGACGCCCTCAACTGGGACATCGAACGCGCCATCAACCTCATGACCCGCTGATACCTGCGACTTTGCAATCGTCCTGGGCCGGCGAGCGCCCTACTGCGGCGGCGGGCTCACGGGAACCGGCAGGTCGGCGGGGTAGTCGGGGATGATCAGCGTCAACTTCCGGCGGTCACCATTAACGCCGTTGGCGTCGACGAACCGCCACGCCCGGCCGCCGTCCCCGGACTCGCCGATGTGGTACGACCGGAGCGTCGTCCGCGCCCCGCCGGGGCCGGTCATCTCCACCTCGGTCGGCACGACGCCGAACCACTTACGGGCGGTCTCGGCCAGCGCGGACGGTCGCGCCGGGGTGATCGCCGCCATCCGGAACCCGCCGGCCTTCATCTGGGCCGCGATCTCGCCGAGGCGCTGGACGTACCTGTCCCGGCCGCCGAGCTTCTTGACCAGTTCCGGGTGCGTGAGCCCGGCCACCCGCTCGTGGTCCTCGGCGACGACGGCCCGCCCCAACTCACCGGCCTGCGCCTGGAGGTTCTGCTCGACCTCTTCCCGCGACAGTGGGGCGGCGTCGGGCGCGGCGGGCGGTCGGCCACAGCCCGCGGCGACAAGCACGAGCAGCAGGGCGACGATCGCCGCGGGATGGGAGGGGGTCATGGGGGAAGCGTAGCCGGGGTGCGGGCGAGGTGCAACGCTAGCGGCGGAGGTTCCGCTGGATCACGCTTTCGAGCTGGCCGCTGCGGTCGTTCGGGTTCCCCTTGTACAGCACCGAGCCGTCGGACCCCAGCAGCACCACCGTGGGGTACACCTCGACGCCGAACCGGTCGCGCACGGCGCCGGCGTCCTGGCCCGGCTCGGTGTAGAGCACGTAGTTCAGCCGCTGCTCGCGGCCGTAGCGCGCGGCCCGCTCCGTCCGCTCGCGCGGCGAGGCGTCGTCGCACACCACGCCGATCAGTTCGAGGCCGTTGCCCGCGTACTTCGCCTGCAGCTCGTTCAGCGTCGGCATGGCGCGCTTGCACGGCACGCACGTCGTGGTCATGAAGTCGAGCAGCACGAGGCTGCCGTGCTTGTGCGTGGCGAAGTCCCACGGCCGGTCCAGCGGGTCGAGCAGCGTGAAGCTCGCCGCGTTTCGCGGCCGCGACATGAGTTGACCCGTCGGGCCGGCGGGCGGCGCCACCACCGGCGGTGTCACGGCCGGCGGCACCGGCAGCGGCGGGAACGGCGGCGGCCCCGGCAGGTTCGCCGCCGGCGGCCGACCGGGCACCGTCGGGCCTTCCGCGGTGCGGTCGGGTGCGGGCAGCGCCGGCGGCACGGCCGCGGGCGCGGCGGGTGGCCCGCCGAGCGTCGGCGGCACGCCCGCCGCGCCCGGCCGTGCCGAGCCGCTCGGCGACCAGCTCCCGTCCGCGGGCCGCGGCGGCACGGCGACCGGCGGCAGCTGGTCCGACGGCGGCGGAAGCCCGGTGCTCGGCGCCGGCGGCGGAAGGACCGTCGTGCCCGGGGGCACCGGTGCGGCCGTTGACGGAGCGGCGCCCGGGGCGAGGTCGTCGCGCAGGGCCAGCACCAGCGCCGCCTGCGGGGGGCGCGTCTGCACGGTGGCGAACAGCGGCCTGCCGTCGGCGGACGCGTTGACGGTGAGTGTGTACGCCTGACCGGCGCGGAGGCCGTTCGCCAGGAAGTAGCCGTTACCGTCGGCGTAGACGCCGGCGGCGGCCTTCTCGCCGGGCCGGGCGTCGGCCGCCTCGATGCGGACGAACACGTTCTTGGCCGGCTGGTTGTACGGGTCGAGCACCCGCCCCGCGAGCACGCCGCGGTTCTCGGCCGTCGGGTTGAAGTTGCCGTCCTTCGGGTGCGCCCACGAGCCGGCCTTCGGCACGCCGGTGTCGCCGCCCGGCAGCTTGCCGAGCGCCTCGTCGAGCCACGGCACCTCGCCGCCCTTCGGCCGGCTGGCGGCGGCGGCGGGCAGTTCCTTGTCCTTGTCGGCGGGGCGCGTGCCGGCCCACTTGCACCCCGAGAGTGCGAGGACCGCCGCGATGAGAACGCCCCCGCCGCGCCGCATGGCTTCCCCCGATTGAGCCGACCGCCGGGCTCAGCGCATCTTTCCGGCGAGGGGCGTCGCGGTCAAGCCCACCCGCGGGGCCGCTGCGACCGGGCAACCGGGGCGGGCCGGGGAACCGGGGCGACCCGCACAGCTTCGCGCCAACCGCTCTCGCACCCCGCCCGCGCCGCCGGTATACCCCGTCGCTTGACGCGCCCCGCGGGGGCGTCTAGCGTGACGGTTGGTTCGCTTGCTCCACCGAGGCCGACATGACCGGACGTTCCTACCGGTGGCTCCTGCTCGGGCTGGCCGCGTTCGCCCTCACGACCGACCTCGGCTCCAAGTACTATTCGTTCCGCGAGCTGTACCACCGCGGCGAGCACGACCTCGTGCCCGGGTGGTTCAAGTTCATCGCCCAGTACGACTCGTCCGCGCCGGTCAGCGACGGCGCCCTGCGGGCGCTGCAAACCTGGAGCACGGGCGGCGACGAGGTGATGCCGCGGGTGAACCACGGGGCGCTGTTCGGAATGGGCGGGGCGGGGCGCGGGTTCGCCAACGGGTTCTTCGCCGTGGTCAGCTTGGCGGCGGCGGTGGCGATTCTGACGTGGGGCCTGCGCGGCCAGCCGAGCCGGGAGCGGTGGCTGAGCATCGCCCTCGGCCTGATCCTCGGCGGCACGCTCGGCAACTTCTACGACCGCGTGGTCTTCGGCGGCGTCCGCGACTTCATGTACTTCTACCGCATCGAGTGGCCGGTGTTCAACTTCGCCGACTGCTGCCTGGTGGTCGGGGCGGGGCTGCTGCTGGTGCAGGCGGTGTTCGCCCCGCCGCCGGCGAGCCCCGCCGAGGCCCCGACCGCGTGAGGACTCCGATCACCGCCGCCACGCTCCCCGCACCCGCCGCCACGCCCCCGCCGTCGATCCCGGCGACCCCGGTGACGTACGGAAGCGTCGCGTCGATCGCCCGGTTCAGCGTGGCGCAGTACGAGCGGATGGTGGACGAGGGGATCATCGACGACACGGACCGGGTGGAGTTACTCGAAGGCTACGTGGTGCTGAAGCTGCCCGGTAACCCGGAACACGACGGGGCGGTGCAGGGGGTGGCCGACGCCTTCTACGCCCGCCGCCCAGCCGGGTGGTGCTACCGCATCCCGTCGGCGCTCCGGCTGTCGGACAGCGAGCCGCAGCCGGACTTCGCGGTGGTCCGGGGGCCGGCGGCAGCGTACCGGCAGCGGCACCCCGAACCGGCGGACGTCGGGCTGCTGGTCGAGGTGTCGAACACGTCGCTGGTGCGCGACACGCAGGACAAGGCGCGGATGTACGGGCCGGCCGGCGTACCCGCGGACTGGGTGGTGGACGTGACGAACCGGCTGGTGATCGTGTACCGGCAGCCCGCCGCCGGCGGGTACGCGGCCCGCGACCAGTACGGCCCGGCCGACGCGGTGCCGTTCGAACTCGACGGCCGCCGCGTCGCCGACATCCCGGCCGCCGAACTGCTCGGCTGATCGCTCAGCGCAGCTTCAAACTCTTCAAGTGGTCGTCCAGCCAGGCACGTTGGGCGTCCGCCAGCGGCACGTCGGGCGGCGGCGCGGCCCTGTAGTCCACCTGCGCCCCGAAGTTCCCCAGGTCGTAGGCGCGGGCGAACGCCGCCTGCAGGTCCAGCAGCGCGTCGCGGTCGTCGGCGGCCAGCGGCACCTTGAACTTCGGCAGCCGCTTCGCCAGCGTCGTCGTGTAAATCTCGTACCGGTCCGGGGCGGCGCCGCGCGTCACCGTCACCGCGTAGTCGTACTCCGGCAGGCCGTCGCGGTTGAACGTCAGCGTCGGCGTCCCCTGCAACACCAGGTCGATCTCCACGACGCCGGCGCGCTGGGCCAGCGCGTCGCGGCGGCGCTCCAGGTACGCGGCCCGGCCGGCGGCGGCGGTGCGGTTCGTCGGGCTCACCACCTCCACGAGCGTGACGAGCCGGCCGTCGGTGCGGTTGCGCACCTCGATGTACTCCTCGCTGTGGTCCTCCTTCACGACGGACGTGAACAGGGCCATCTCGGTGGTGTAGGCGCGGGTGCCGACGCGGGCCCGGTAGCGGTCCACGAGGCCGGGCAGGAGCACCTGGTACAGGCACGCCAGCAGCTGGTGCTGGAACGCCGGCCACAGCTTCGGGTGCTCCAAATACGGGTCCATTCCGGGCAACGGACTGGGCATGGGAAAACCCTTGCGGGGGAATGCGTGCGCATTGTAGCCGACGACTCAGGCCGCGGTGAAGGGGCGGCGGGAATGCCGAATGCCGAATGCCGAATGCCGAACGACCGCGGCGGCGCTCACGCGGCCCGCCGGCTCGCGTTCTGTCATTCGGCATTCGTCATTCGTCATTGGCGCCCCGCCCCCGCCCGGGGACAATGAACCCGAGTCGCCCCGCCGAGGTCCGCCGATGCCCCGCACCCCGCTCCTCGCCGGCCTCGCCCTCGCCGTGTTCGCCGGCGCCGCGCCGGGCGACGTCGTCATCCTCAAGGACGGCTTCGTCGTCCAGGGGAAGGTCGGCAAGGAGATGGAGACGATCCGCGACCCGGCCACCGGGCAGGCGTTCGTCGTCGCCAAGGGGAACGGGTTCGACTTCCTCGACGACGGCGCCCGCGTCGTCATCTTCTCGTCGCACCACAAGCAGCTCGGCGAGGTCGGCAAGGACGTGAAGGTCCGCCCCGACTACCGCGCCTACCGCAACCTGTTCAAGGTCCGCACCAACAACTACCCCCCGCCCGTCGCCTGGTCGCCGCGCAAGACGCCCGACTTCGACGCCGCCTGGCGCCGCACGCTCGAACTCAACGTCCCCGCCGGGTTCGAGCGCGTGGACCAGCAGGTCACGTACCTCGACCCGTACTGCTGCTTCGTGTCGTCGCGGTCGCACCAGTGGACGCTCACGTACCGCACGTCCGAGATGGACCCCAAGATGGTCCGCAAGCTCCTCAGCACGCACCCCGACCTCGTGGAAGCCGACGGCAAGGCCGACCCGCTCAAGCGCGCCGCCATCGCCCGCTTCCAGAAGGACGCCGGCTGGCTGAAGGACGCCCGCGACGAGCTGGCAGCGCTGGCGAAGGCCAACCCCGGCCCCTACGCGAAGGAGGCGCAGGAGGAGGTGGACAAGGTCACCCGCGAGCTCGACCACGCGGAGGCCGAGTACGTCGCCGTCGAGGCCGAGGTCGCGGTCGCGGCCGGGCGGTACGAGCGGGCCGGGCTGCTATTCCGCGCCTTCCCCGAGAAGACCGCCGACCCCAAGAGCCTCGACCGGCTCACGACCGCGAAGGCCAGGTGGGAGACGGCCCGCGACCAGTACGCCCTCGGCAAGCGGCTGCTCACGGCCATCACCGACGACCTGACCGGCGCGGGGAAGGCGGCGCCGTTCGTCGCCGCCGGCGGCGGGCTGGCGCGCTTCGCCCTGCCGACGAAGATCGACGCGAAGACGGCGGCGCTCGCGGCCGCGGCCGAGACGGTCGCCGCGGAGTTGCACCCCGACTCGGCCGGGCGGATCGAGTTCTTCGTGAACCTCGCCGCGCAGGCCGAGAAGGAGCGCGCCGCCGGCAAGCCACCGACGCGCAACCCGGCCGAGCTGCTGGCGACGGCGATCAGCGGGTGGGCGAAGGGGAAGACGGGCGCGACGCCGGACCCGGTGCGGGCGCAGAAGGTGTGGAACGCCCGCGAGGCGGCGCTGGAGTACCAGCGCGGGGCGAACGTGAACGCCCGCAACGCCGCGCTCACGAAGTACCAGCAGGCCAGCACCGTCGGCCTCGACGAGCTGGCGCAGGTGATCGCGCTGCTGCCGCCGGCCGAGCCCGAGAACCTGAGCGCCCGCACGGGCGAGGCGGTGAAGGCCGGCCCGAACGTGCCCGACAACGTGTACCGCCGCACCAGCGCCCCTCACGGGCAGCGGCCCGTCGGCGTCGGCTACTGCGTCCGGCTCCCCGCCGAGTACCACCACGGCCGGGCGTACCCGGTCGTCGTCATGTGTACCTACCCGGGCGTGAAGCCCGAGGAGTTCCTGGGCTCGGCGGCCGCCGACGCCGACCGCCACGGCTACATCCTGGTCGCCCCCGACTGGGCCGCCGCGTTCGGCAACCGCAACCAGTGGGAGTGGAAGGGCGAGGACCACGACCTCGTCACCGAGGTGCTGCGCGACACGATCCGCCACTTCACCGTGGACACGGACCGCGTGTTCCTGATGGGCGCCGGCGAGGGCGCCGACATGGCGATGGACGTGGGCGCATCGCACCCGGACCTGTTCGCCGGGGTAGTGGCCGTGTGCCCGAACCCGAAGTGGCAGGGGCTGTTCATCAACTACTGGAAGAACGCCCAGAAGCTGCCGTTCTACGTGGTCAGCGGCCAGCTCGCCGGCGACGCCAACCAGAACCTCCGCTACCTCTACGAGCGGTGGACGGCGAACGGCTTCCCGGCAATTCAGGTGGTGTACAAGGGCCGCGGCATCGAGTGGTACCCGGCGGAGGTGCCGGTGATGTTCGACTGGATGGGGCGGAAGCGGCGGGCCAACGGCACCGCGACGCTCCAGTTCGGCGGCGGCGCCCGGTACGGCTGGCAGACGAACCGCGAGACGGACAACCGCTTCTACTGGCTGGGCGCCGACCGGATCGCGGCGGCGAACCTGACCAACCGCGAGGCGCCGAACCGCAACGTGACGCCGGCCGAGTTGATGGGCGACATCAAGGGGAACAACCTGCTGGAGCTGCGCGGCCGGGGCGTGCGGACGATCTCGGTGTGGCTGGGCCGCGACATGATCGACTGGTCGAAGCCGGTGCGGGTGAACCTGAACGGCAGCCCGGCGGTGGGCTGGCGGCCGCGGGTGCTGGAGCCGGACGCGGCGGTGATGCTGGAGGACTACTACCAGCGCGGCGACCGGCGGATGCTGTACCTGGCGCGGCTGGAGTTCCAGAGCCCGTATTGAGAGATGGCTTGGTCTGGTAGGTCGGGTCGAGGCTCTGCGAGGCCCGACGCGGGGCGTAAAGGAGTTAGGGAGGTAGCCCGGAGGCGCTATCGCCGCGGTTCTTCATCCAACGCACGTCGTGCCCCGCGTCGGGCCTCGCAGAGCCTCGACCCGACCGACTAGTCCGTCTACCGATCGACGTCGGGCTTCGTCGCTGGGAGGACCGGCGAGCCGTTAGGCCGGGGCGCAAGCCCCGTCGGGGTTCTGGACCGCAACGGGGCTTGCGCCCCGGCCTAACACGCACCCGACATCGATCGGTAGCCGGACTACTACGGAAGGCACCGCCCCGTCAGAACCGCAGCCCGCCGAACACGCTGATGAGCGGCGTCACTTGCCCGGCGGCGGCCTTGTCGTCGCGGCCGCTGTACCGGCCGCTCAGCCCCACGCCGACGCCCGCCTGGATGCCCAGCGAGCAGCCGACGCGGTCGCCGAAGTCGCGCCGCCACGCCACGTCCACCGTCGGCGCGAAGATCACCGCCTGCCCGTCGCGGAAGTTGAACAGCACGTCGACCCCCGGCCCCACCGTCACGCCGTCGCGGTTGCCGCGGCTGACGTTGTACCGCAGCCCCGCCCCGGCGCCTTCCGAGGTGCCGAGCTTCGTCAGGATGCCGCCGTAGAAGGCTTCCACCACGAGGGCCGTGCGGTCGCCGCGGTGGATGGCGATGCTCGGCCGGATGCCGGACAGCTGGCCGAGCATCAGGTCGAGGCCCAGCACCGGCTCGCCGGGGTCGGGGGCCGGGGCGGCGATGACCACCGTCTGGTTCACGTTCACCGGCGCGGCGGGCGGCAGCGCGGCGGGCGGCGCGTCCTGCGCCCGCGCGGCGGCCGCCGCGGCGGCGAGCGTCAGCAACACGAGCGGCAGGCGCATGGCGGTCCCCCAGGGCAGTGGGGGCGCGGCATAACTTGTCGCCGGATACGCATCAATCCCGACTTTCGGCCGAACGTGCCGGCGGCGGTCGGTCTGATACTCTGTCGTGCCGCCGACGCAATAGAGGCGCGCCGTAATAGTGGCGGTCACGACCGTCCCCCTCCCCGAGAACGGGTCAGTCCGCCGGCCGGGCGTCGATCATCCGGTTGACCAGCCCGGCCACCGCCCGCACCCGGACCTCGTGCCTCTTCCGCCCGTGCCGGTTCACCTGGGTCAGCGACTGGAACACCCGCAGCCGCCGGATCGTGTGCTCGACCACGATCCGGCGCCGGGACACCGCCCGGTTGTACCGCACGTCCGCCGCCGGCCGCGGCTTCCCCCGCGGCTTCCGCCGCGGGGTCGTACACACCACCCCGGGCCGCAACTCGCCCGCCCCGATGTACGCCTTGTCCCCGATCAACCCGACCCCCTTCGGCAGCCGCCCCAGGAGCCGCGACCGCCCCAACAGCTTGAGGTCGGCCGTCGGCCCCGGCACGCTCGGCGGGACGTGGACGACCCGCCCGGTCTCCTCGTCCACCCCGACCTGACTCTTGACCGTGTGCCGCTTCTTCTTCCCCGAGTAGTCGGCCCGCTGCCGCCGCTTCGGCCGGTGCGTCGGCTGCTCGAACGTGTCCACCAGGACGGCCAGCCCGGGGGTGTGCCGGAGCACGGCCGGGAGGTCGCGGCGGTGGTGCTTGCCCGGGTCGGGCATTCGCATGGTGTCCTTCCCGGCCGCGGCGAGGACCGGGACGGACCACCCGGCGAGGCGGCGGGCGGCCGACTCGGAAACCCCGAACAGGTACCCGAGGACGGCGTAGGTCGGGTACACCCGGAGCCAGACGACGGCGAGCAGGATGCGGTCGGGGTGTTCGAGCCCGGTGGTGCGGCCGCCGCCGACGGCGCGGCTCCGGTCGGGTCGGTCGTGGCGGGCGAAGTCGGCGTCGGCCAGGGCCGGGAGGACGTCGGCGAGGAGGGCGTCGAACACGTCCGGGGTGACCCCGGTGAGGGACCGGAAGACGGCCGGGTTCTTCCGGAGGCGGTCGAGACGTGCGATCATGGGCGAGTGTTGGTGTGGGGTCGGAGCCGTGAGCTCAGCCAGGTTAGAACCCCACCCCTTACCCGGCTATTGCGGCGCCCCTCTAATGCGTCCGGGGAACCCCACCCCCTCTCCCGTGTACACACCGCACTCGGGCTGAGCTTTGATTGTCCGCGGGGTCGCACGCCCGGCGTCGTATACTGAGCCGTACCGCCCGCGCCGGAGCCGCCATGTCCGCGTCGTCCCCGTACGGCCCCGCGATGGAGCGGGAAATCTGGAAGATCTACCAGGAGTTCTTCGACCTCGCCGAGCGGCGGCGGCGCTGGAACATGCGCCTCGACATCCCCTGGGACCAGTGCAACCCGAACACCAGCCACGCCATCGCCGACGTGGTGGAGTCGTTCTGTGCCGTCGAGCTGTTCCTCCCGGACTACGTGGGGAAGTTCCTGCCACTGGTCCGCGGCACCCGCGGCCGGGCCTGGTTCGCGGCGAACTGGGGCTACGAGGAGTCGAAGCACTCGATGGTGATGCAGGAGTGGCTCGTGAAGAGCGGCCACCGCACCGAGGAGCAGATCGAGGAGGTGCAGAGCTGGGCCGTCATCGGCGAGTGGGAGCTGCCGACCGACGACGTGCGCGGGCTGGCGTGCTACACCATGTCGCAGGAGCTGGCGACGTGGCTCCACTACCGCAACCTGCGGCTGCTCGTCGGCGAGTCCGACCCGGCGCTGTCGAAGCTGCTGATGCTGGTGGCGACCGACGAGCGGGCGCATTACGACTTCTACGTCAAGATCCTGAAGCTCCACCTGGCCGACGACCGGGCCGGCACGATCGAGCAACTGAAGCGCGTGCTGAACGGCTTCGCCATGCCGGCGACGCACCTGCTGGCCGACAGCCGCCGGCGGGTGGCCGCGGTGAAGTCGCTGAACATCTTCAACGAGGACAACTTCTACGCCGAGGTGTACCAGCCGATCCTGCTGGCGCTCGGCATCGACAAGCAGGAGATGCGCAACCGGGCCGCGGTGCGCAAGAGCATCGTGACCCCCTGAGTTCCGCCGCGAGCGGCGGCGCTTTTCCGATTCCCCCGACTGTAGCGGTTTTGCCACGTCTGCCGGCGGCGCGCGGCCCCGGCTTCGGGAGCTCGCTCACTTTGACTCACGTTCGCGCTGCGGGCGCGGTAGGGACCATTAGCCTGAATCAGACAGGCACCCCGCTCCCGCACCGGAGCCCCGTCAAGGGCACCCCCCGTGGTCACCACCCAGCCGAAGCAAACCGCGTCCGAAACTGTGCTCCTCGCCGCCGACGACCTGGCCTCGGCCGGCAAGGACGAGTTCACCGAATTCGACCTCACCGTCGCCGCGTGGTCGCTGGACCGCTTCCGGTTCGGCCTCCGCGGGTACGCCCAGTCGTACCCCGACCACAAGCGCGTGATGATGGAGATCATGGGCCAGAAGCCCAGCAGCCCCGTCGTGAACAAGTACCTGGAGAAGATCCGCCCCAACGTCTACAAGCTGACGCCGGCCGGGAAGACCGCGGCCGCGAAGCTCCGGGGCGGGGCGAAGGTGAAGCCGGTGCGGCGCGCCGTGACGGTGCGCGAGCTGTACGACACCGTGGCGGTGTACGCCGGCAAGCCCGAGTTCCGCCGCTGGCAGGACAACCCGGAGGAGCCGCGCGACTGGGCCGGCGCCGCGACGTTCCTCGGCCTGTCCGGCAAGAGCGGCCACGAAGACCCGGTGGCCCGGCTGGAGGAGGTGCGCGGCGCGATGAAGGCGGCGCTCGACTGGTGCCGCGTGGAGGAGGTGGCGTTCCTGACGAAGGGCTCGGGCGCCGGCGGCGCCCCGATCCACGTCCGCGACGTGTCCGACCTGCTCGACTTCCTGACGGCACTGACGTACCGCTTCCCCGAGCACCTCGACGTGGAAGCGGGGGCGAAGCCGAAGAAGCGGTTTAGCTAACGGGTTTTGCCGCTTGCGGCGTAGCGGCGTACACGCCGCTACGCCGCAAGCGGTGGAAATCAGGCCGCAAATCTCACCTGCGACGCCGCTGCGTACTCCGCGTCCGCCTCGAAGCCCACCCACTCGCGCCCCAGGTTCTCGGCCACAGCCCCGGTCGTGTTGCTGCCGGCGAACGGGTCGAGCACCAGCTCGCCGGGGTCGGTCAGGAACTTCACGAAGAACTCGACCAGCGGCTCCGGCATCGCCGCCGGGTGGCGCGGCACGTTCCCCTTGCGGCACTTCTCGTGGTACCCGCCGCGGCTCGCCGTGTTCGGGATCGGCAGCACCGCCTGCGGCTCCTCGGCCGGCGCCACCAGCACGTTCGGCGGGATGGCCCCGCCGTTGTCCGCCAGGAACGACCGCCGCCCCACCTTGTGCTCGCTCGGCCGCCGGCCCGACGAGTACGTGCCGCGGCTCAGCAGCTTCCGCATCGCGTCGCTGTACTCGGTCAGCACGCGGCGGTTGTCGGCCTTCGGCGTCGGCGTCGGGCTCAGCCACCACACCCGCGTGAAGGCGTCCTTCACCCGCTCGCGGCGCACGGCCACCCACTCGGCCGGCGTCGGCAGCCGGGCCGGGTTGTAGCAGATGAACTCCTGGCACAGGTGGAGCCCGGCCTCCTCCTGGAACGCCAGGAGCGCCTTGATGCCGACGGTGCTCACGGTCGGCGTGCCGGGGTTCCAGCCGTTGCCGAGCTCCATGACGATCGAGCCGGTCGGCGTGAGGAACTTCGTGAGCGGGATGGCCAGCGACGCGAGCCAGGCGGCGTACTCGTCGCCCTGGCGGTTGCCGTACTTCTTCGGCCGCAGCAGCGGGAACGGCGGCGACGTGAAGACGAGCTGCACGCGGCCGCGCAGGTCGTCGAGCGCCGGGTCGGCGAGGAGGTCTTCGGCCTTGCCGACGAGGAGTCGGCCGCGGTCGGTGGTGTAGGCGGCGGCCGGCGGGGCGGCGCGGCGGGCGGGCGCGAGGTGGGGCACGGCGACTCACTTCCGTGTGGTCGCGGGCCGAACGCGGCCCGGGGGGCGGGAGTATCCGCCGCCCGCGCCGCGGGTGTCAAGCCCGGTGTCACGGCTTCGGAATCTGGATGGGCACGATGCTCTCGTGCAGGTAGTGGCTGGCGTTCTCCGCGGCCCGCGGGTCGGCCGCCTGGAAGCGCATCCCCATGAGCAACCGCCGCGTCGTGTGCAGGGCCGGGTCGGTCGGGCCGTCGAACTGGCCGACCGTCACCATGCTGCCGTTGCGGTGGTGCAGCACGAACGCCTCCAGCCCGAGCGGCGTCCCGTCCTGCCGCTTCATCTCGCGCAGCCCCTTCGCCATCTGCTCGGCGGCCTCGGCCCCGGCGGCCATCGCGTCGCCGCCCTTCGGCGTGGCGAACAGCCGGATGCCGACACTTTCTTCGTCGCGGGTCTGCACCCGCACCGGCGCGTTGAACGCCTTCACGCCGAGCGTCCACGTCTTCGTGGCCCGCAGCAGGTTGTACGGCCGGCCCTCGTTCAGCCGCACGATGAACGGGTCGAGCTGCGACACCGTGCCCGGCGCCGGCAGCTGCCGCGGGATCGTCGGGTTGGCGACCACCATGGCCTGCCCGTAGGGGCTGAGGAACGTCTTCTCGATCGTGGCCTTGCCGTCCGAGCCCTGCTTGGCAATGGCCCCGCCGTCGAGCAGCCGCGTGTCCGACGGCATCGGCCAGGCCTTCACCTTGGCCAGCGCCCGCACGGCCTCGTCCTCGGTGCGGTACCCGCCGACCACGACGCCGATCTGGTCGCGGTAGTTGAACGACTTGTACCGCAGCGTGTGCTCGGGGTCGAGGAACGTCATGCTGTTCAGCTCGGCCTTCTGGCGGAAGTCGTTGACGCGGGTGGCGAACTCGGCGGCCTTGCGGCGGGCGTCGGCGAGCGCCTGCGCCTCGGCCTTGCGCTCCTCCGAGATGTGCTCGTACAGGTAGACGCCGAGCCCCTTGGTCTGCGGCAGGCGGCGGATCTCGTCGGCCAGCCCCTCGGCCAGCTGGCGGGCGGTGAGGCCGGGGTCGGCGGCGCTCGGCCGGGCGGGTCGGCTGTAGCTGCGAACGAGGATGACGAACGGCCCGTGCTCCGGTCGCAGCAGCCACGGGTGGTCGGCCGGCAGCGCGGTGGGAATGTTCAGCGGCTCGGCCGGCGCCGCGGTCGGCGTGGGGGTGAGGATCGGCGGCGCCCCGGGGGGCGTCGTCGGGGCGAGCTTGGGGGCCGGGGTAAAGCCGGGGGGCGCGGGGGCGGGGGTAAAGCCGGGGGGCGCGGGGGCGGGGGTAAAGCCGCCGACCGGGGGGACGTAGCCGCCGACGGGCGGGGCCGCCTTCGGGGCGGCGGGCGTGCCGACGCGGTCGGCGGCGAACTGCGCGACGGCCGCGGAGCCGAACAGCCCGGCGGCGCCGAGCCCGAGCACGAGCTTGCGGAGCATCTTCCGCCCCCCTTCTGCGACGAACGGTTCCCCGAGAGGGCGTCGGCCATACCCGCGCCGGCCGGCAGGTGCCAGGGGAAAATTGGGAAACCGCTCAAGTCCCGCCGTCACTTCGCCCCGACCTGCCGGCGTACCTCCGCCACCACCCGCTCCTCGACCTCCGGCCCCCACACCGACGGCAGCCCGTAGTACACCATCGACGTGGCCCCCTCGTACCCGCCCTCTCGCAGCACCCGCGCCGACGGGACGTACGCCATCACGTCGTTCGCGTACCCCGCCACCCACAGCCCGGCGCCCAGCTCGCGCTTCAGCCGCAGCGAATAATCCACCACCACCTCGCCGCCCAGCAGCACCCAGGTCACGCGGCCGAGCTTCCAGGTTTGAACGGGGTACGGGTAGTCGGCCGGGATGCCGCGCGGGGTGTCGAGTTGCTTCAGCAGGTGCCGCGCCCGCGCCGCCTCGTACTTGTTCGGGTTCTCGGCCTGCTTCAGCAGCGCCTCGCGGGACGGGATTTCGTGCAGGGGGAGCGGCACCTCGCGGTAGGCCGCCGCCGCCCCGGCGCCGACCGCCGGCATCGGCTTCGCCAGCACCGCGTCCACGGCGTCGGCCAGCTGCTTGCCGTAGCCGCGGGCCAGTTCCACCGTGCGCCGCGGCAGCGGGTTCTGGTCGGCGCCGCACCCGGCCCAGAACAACGCCACCGCCCCGGGGTGCGCCTTCTCCAGCTCCAGCTGCGCGAACCCGGGGTAGTCGGCGCACCACTTCTGCGCGCTCAGCACGGTGGCGTGGCAGGCGTAGCCGAAGACGACGCCCTTGAGCTTCCCCTGCGCGTCGCGGGCGGCCAGGACGGGCACGTCGTGGTCGGTCGGCCCCTTCAGCTTGCCCGCCTCGCGGAGCGCGGGCACGTCGGCCTCCTTGTTCTCGCGCCGGTTCACCGCGAACGTCGCGCTGCCGACGCCGGCCGACAGCGTGACCGGGCCGAGCGCGGCGACGGCGCCGTCGACGGCCTTCAACACCTTGCCGGGAAGGGCGTCGGTGTAGGCGTCCACGAGGCGGGCGTGGTGGTCGTCGAGGAAGTACATGGAGCGAAGGTTCTTGCCGACGACCGGCCCGCAGTGCGTGTGCGACACGGCCAGCGCCACGGCCTCGCGCGGCAGCCGGTGCTTGTCCGTGATCGCGGTCACGACTTGCCGTGAGGTGTCGCGGTCGATGCCGACGAGGTCGAGGGTGACCAAGCAGAACGTCTTGCCGTCCGGGGCGCGGAGGACGGCGGCCTTGGCGAACAGGTCGGTCTCGGTGCCGTCGGCGGGGGCGGTGCGGCTGGCGTACCCGGACATCCACATCGGTTCGGCGGGCGTGATCCGCTGGGCGGCGAACCCGGCGTGCCAGCCGTCTTGTGCGGATGCGGGGGCGGCGAGCACGAGGAGTGCCAGAAGAGCGCGAGTCATGGCGACCTGTGGGGCTGGCGGGCGTGGGGAACCGGCGGCTATCGTACACGATCCGACGCGCGGCGCGAACCGGCCCGACCGACCCGACCCGACCGGTAGCGGGCCGTCACCCCGCCTCGCGGGCGGCCCGCGCCGCCGCCGCCTTCACCGCGGTGTACGCCAGGCGCAGCAGCGACCGGTCGCCCTCGACCGGGCCGCGGCGCCGCAGCAGGTCGCCGAGTACGTGGTCGGCCTCCGTCGGGCCGCGCCGCTCCACGTCGCCGAGCATCGAGGCCGTCACCGTCGATTTCGGGTGCGTCAGCCGCTTCACGGCCGCCTCCCACGGGCCCGGCCGCGGCGCGTGACCCGCCGCCGCCGCGACCGCCCGGCATTCGTCGAGCAGCGCCAGCGTCAGGTCGGCGCCGCCGGCCGCGACCACGTCGCCGACGGCCGCACGGGTCAGGCACGTCACCGCGGCGAGCGCCGCCAGGAACGTCCACTTCTCCCACAGCTCCTGCACGATGTCGTCGCTGGCGTCGGCCTCGAACTTCGCCCCCGTCATCGCGGCAAGAATGGCATCGACGCGCGCCGACCGGCCGCCGCCGCGCTCGCCGAAGACGAGCCGGTGCGGGTCGCTGACGTGGGCGATGCGGCCGGCGTCGTCGCGCTTCGCCGAGATGAAGCACGACCCGCCGAGGACGCGGGCCGGGCCGAAGCGGCCGTCGAGGGCGTCGAGGTGGCGCAGGCCGTTGAGCAGCGGGATGATCGCCGTGGTCGGCCCGACTGCCGGCGCGAACGCGGTCATGGCGTCGTCCAGGTCGTAGGCCTTGCACGACAGCAGCACCACGTCGAACGGCGCCCGCAACTCGGCGGCGACGACCGTCGGCGGGGCCGGGATGGCGACGTCGCCGGCGGGGCTGGTGATGACGAGGCCGGTGGCGGCGAGCGCCTCGGCGCGTGCCGGTCGCACAAGAAAGGTCACATCGCGGCCGGCTTCGAGGAGCCGCCCGCCGAAGTAGCCGCCGACCGCCCCCGCGCCGACCACCAGGAATCGCATCGCGCCGCCCTCCGGAGTCTTCGTTGGTGTAGCGGCTCAACTGGTTCGTAGGCTAGCGACATGCGCCCTCTCCTTGCCGCCGCCGCGCTCGCGCTCCTCGCGGGCCCCGCGGCCGCCGCGCCGAACGTACTGTTCGTCGCAATCGACGACCTGAACGACTGGGTGGGCCACTTGCACGGCCACCCGCAGGCGAGCACCCCGAACCTCGACCGCCTCGCCGCCCGCGGCACCGCGTTCACCAACGCCCACTGCCAGGCGCCGCTGTGCAACCCGTCGCGGACCAGCCTCCTCACCGGCCGCCGCCCCACCGCCACCGGCGTGTACGGCCTCGCCCCCGGCTTTCGCGCCGCGCCCGCCGCCCGCGGCTGCGTCACGCTGCCGCAGTCGTTCCTGCGCGCCGGGTACAGCACGTACACCTGCGGGAAAATCTTCCACGACGGCTCCGTCGCCGCGAAGGACCGCCCGGCCGAGTTCGCCGAGTGGGGGCCGGCTCCCGGCATGGGTCGGCCCAAGGAACGGTTCGCCAAACTGCCCGGCACGCCGCACCCGCTCATGGACTGGGGGCCGTTCCCGGAGCGGGACGCGGACGCCGCCGACCACCAGATCGCCGACGCGGCGATTGCGGCGCTGAACCGGGCGCCGAAGGACAAACCGTTCTTCGTGGCGTGCGGGTTCCGCCTGCCGCACGTGCCGTGCTTCGCCCCGCCGGCGTGGTTCGCCAAGTTCCCCGCCGACCGCGTGCAGCTGCCGCCGGTCCGCGCCGACGACCGCGCCGACACGCCGCGCTTCTCGTGGTACTTGCACTGGAAGCTGCCGGAGCCGCGGCTGGCGACGCTGGAAGCTGCAAACGAGTGGCGGCCGCTCGTGCGCGGGTACCTGGCTTCGACCGCGTTCATGGATCACCAGCTCGGTCGCGTGCTGGACGCGCTGGAGAAAACGGGCCGGGCGAACGACACGGTCGTGGTGGTGTGGAGCGACCACGGCTATCACCTCGGCGAGAAGGGGATCACGGGGAAGAACTCGCTGTGGGAGCGCTCGACGCGGGTGCCGCTGGTGTTCGCCGGCCCCGGGGTGAACCGCGGCCGCTGCGGCCGGCCCGCCGAGCTGCTGGACGTGTACCCGACGCTGCTGGAGCTCGCGGGCCTGCCTGCCCGGACGGACCTGGACGGGTTGTCGCTGGTGCCGCAGTTGCGGGACGCGGTGGCGCCGCGGGACCGGCCGGCGCTGACGACGCACAACCCCGGAAACCACACGGTGCGCTCCGAGCGCTGGCGCTACATCCGCTACGCCGACGGCAGCGAGGAGCTGTACGACGCCGTCACCGACCCGAACGAGTGGACGAACCGCGCCGCCGACCCTTCCCTGATCGGCGTGAAGCGCGAGCTGGCGAAGTGGCTGCCGGCGAAGGAGGAGCCGCACGCCCCCGGCAGCGCCCAGCGGGTGCTCACCTACGACGCCCGCACCGGCGCCGTGACGTGGGAGGGCACCCCGGTCGGCCGCGACGACCCGGTGCCGACGCCGTGAGCGGACGGCGGCCGTACCCTATTCACACCCGCCCGCATTCTCCGAGAGCGTTCCCATGCGCCCGAACTCCGCCAAGCGGCTCCTCCGCGCCGGCCGCCCGGCCGTCGGCACCTGGCTGTCCCTCGGCAGCCCCGTCGCCGCCCGCTTCCTCGCCCGCAGCGGCTGGGACTACCTGACCGTGGACACCGAGCACAACGCCATCGGCATCGAAGCCACCGCCGCCTGCTTCGCGGCCGTCGCCGACGCCGGCGGCGTGTGCCTGGCCCGCGTGCCGTCGAACCGCCACGACCACATCAAGCGCGTCCTCGACACCGGCGCCCACGGCGTCGTCGTGCCGATGGTAAACACCCGCGCGGAGGCCGAGGCCGCCGTGTCCGCGTGCCTGTACCCGCCGAAGGGCACCCGCAGTGTCGGCGGCGCCACCCACGCCCTGAACTTCGCCGCCACCCCCGCCGACTACTACGCCAAGGCCGACGACGAAATCCTGGTCGTGCTCCAGTGCGAGCACATCGACGCCGTCCGCAACTTCCGCGACGTGTACAGCGTGCCGGGCGTGGACGCCGTGTTCGTGGGGCCGAACGACCTGATGGCGAGCATGCGCGCCGCCGACGGCACGCCGCCGACGCCCGAGGTGTTCAAGCAAGCGCTGGCCGAGATCCTCGCCGGCTGCAAGGAGCTGGGCATCCCGGCGGGGATTCACACGTTCTCGGTGGAGGAGGCGAAGCAGCGGATCGCGGACGGCTGGCAGTTCATCGCCGTCGGCAGCGAGCTGAAGCTGATGCTGGACGCGGCGAAGAAGGTGACCGACGGCCTCGGCCTGGGCAAGGCGGCGGGCGAGCTGGCGAAGTACTGATGCACGCGCGGAGAACGAAGAGTTTTGACAGGATAACAGGATGAAGCAGGATGCCGAACCAAAGCCTTGTCTTGGATCGGCATCCTGCTTCATCCTGTTATCCTGTCAAAACTCTTCTCCTCACCAAACGCACGGGGCCGGGCCGCTCGCACGGCCCGGCCCCGGAGGGCGGGAGGCGCTTCCTCCCCCGCGCCCTCGCGTCTCACTCGCCGGGCCAGCCCAGCGCCGCCCCGAGCGTCAGCACCGCCGTCAGGATTGGCTCGCCCGTCGCGGTCGCGGCGGCGATCACCCGCACGGCGTCCAGGTACATCTCGGTTGCTGCGATCATCGGAAGCCTCCTCACACGCCGAGCGGGGCGAACGTGCCGCGCAGGAACTCCAGCGGTCGCTGGTCGCCGACGAACGTGGCGTCGGCCGGGTGGAACAGCGCCTGCTTCAGCTTCGCCCGCTGCTCCAGCACCGCCAGCTTCTCCGGGCTGCCGGGGGCGGCGCTGGTCGGGGCGTCGGGGAGCGGGGCGTTGCCGGTGAAGTTGCCGACGCCGCGGCGGGCGTACTTGCTGGTGGACGGGTACTGCTCCTTCACGCCCGGGGTGTAGTAGCAGCTCCAGCACAGCCCGCGCGGGCGGTTCACCTTCGACTTCGAGCAGTGGCGGCAGCAGGCGGTCATGGGCGGGCTCCGGCACGGGTTCGGGGGGAATTCGGTTGCGACGCAGGTGTACGGGTGTTAAGCTGCCACGGCGTCCAGTTCGGCGAGCTCCTCGACCGGGTTGCGCTCGGCGAGGGCGAGTTCGACCTCGGCCAGAAGTTCGCGGCGCATCTGGGCGCGGGGCGTGTCGTCGAACCAGTTGAGGAACCACCGGCAGGCGGCGGGCTCGCCGAGCCGCTGGTCGGCCTCGAAGCAGACGCGGGCGAAGAACTCTTCGACCTGCCCGACGGTGTCGAGCGTGTCGCCCTGCCAGCCGCAGTAGCCGAGCGCGCAGGCGGCCTCGACGGGCCAGTCCTGGACGCACATGAGCGGGGGCGGGGTGGTAGTGCTCCCCTGGGTGAGTCGCGGGTCGTCGAGCAGGAGTGCGTCGCGGAGGGCTTCGAGGCCGGTGGTGGAGAGGACCGGAGCGAACCCATCCCGCCACACGAGACGCCAGCTTTCCATGGTCGTTCCTCGGTCGAAGGGCGTGCGTCATGCTCCGCGGTGAGGGTTGAAACTCCTCAGTAGCGGCCGACACACAAGTTATACGCATGTTCAGTATGCGTGTCAAACGGAATTCCGGCGACTTTTTCGAGTTCGAGGCGGATTTCGCCTTTTGGTGGCGGGCGAGACGGGATTAGTAGCCGATTGTGGGCGGCATAAGAGCAGTTAAATAGACATTGTTAGACGTGACGAGATTTTGCTCCGCTGTCGGTGCTTGGTTTGGCGCCAGATCAACCCGCGACCGGGAGGGAGAATGGCAGACGACGTGCGGGTTAACGAGAACGATTTGGAGCTGGACGAGGACATGCTGCTCTTGGCCGGGGTGCCGTTCTCGGGAGTCGGCTTCGACCTGTACGAGGACGGATCACTTCGCAGTGAGTCGCCGTTCCGCGACGGGTTTAGAGACGGGCTGTGCCGGGAGTGGCACCCGAATGGTCGGCTCCGGTGTGAGTGGATTGCCGCCCAGGGCACCATAACGGGGGTGAAGACGGAGTGGCACCCGGGGGGCGCGCTCAAGGCCGTCGGGCAGTACGAGTACGGGGTCGAGATTGAGTCCCGGGAGTGGGACGACGCTGGCGACCTGATCTCCTACTGGCAGATCGATGAAAAAAGCGCGATCTACGCCTACGTGGTGGGGTTGCGGGAGAGAGGCGGCCTCCGCTACCCCTGGATCACGCCCCCGGAAACCGAATGAGCCACGGCGCGTCGCCGCTGTCCGGTTCGTCCCGCTTCACCCCGCCGAACCCCCACGTCGATCCGCAACTCGTGGTCCGCGTGGATACAGCACACGACGTTGTGACAGACCACCTTCGCCAGCACCTCGTTCGCCATCGCGGTACTCGTCTTCCATCGCGGGCAAAGCACATCCGGCTCGTTTGACTACCCAAAGGCGTACCTTACACTTGTTCACCATCGCCCCGTCCGCCCCGTCCCGCGGCCCCGCCCGGCCCCTACAATCCCTCCGACCCGCACCCCGGCCGCCCCTCACCCCGGCCCCCACGGAGCCACCCCATGCGCACCGCCCGACGGGCGACCGTCGCCCTCGTCGCCGCCGTTCTGCTCGCCGTCCCGGCGACGTCCCAGGAGAGGAAGTTGAGTTACCCGGATACCAAGAAGGGCAGCACCACCGACACCTACCACGGCACCACCGTCGGCGACCCCTACCGCTGGCTCGAAGACGACGTCCGCAAGTCGCCGGAGGTCGCCAGTTGGGTCGAGGCCGAGAACAAGGTGTCCGACGCCTTCCTCAAGGACATTCCGCAGCGCGAGGCCATCCGCAAGCGCATCACCGACCTGTGGAACTACGAGAAGATCTCGGCCCCGTCGAAGGTCGGCGGCCGGTACTTCTTCAGCAAGAACGACGGCCTTCAGAACCAGAGCGTCTTCTACACCCAGGACACGCTCGACGGCCCCGCGCGGATGCTCCTCGACCCCAACACCTGGAGCAAGGACGGCACCGTCGCCCTCTCCGGCATGGCGATCAGCGACGACGCCAAGTACCTCGCCTTCGGCAAGGCCGCGGCCGGCTCCGACTGGAACACGTGGCACGTCCTTGAAGTCGCCACCGGCAAGCTCCTCGACGACAAACTGGAGTGGGTGAAGTTCAGCGGCGCGGCGTGGACCCTCGACGGCAAGGGCTTCTACTACAGCCGCTTCCCCGAGCCGCAGAAGGACGCCGCGTTCCAGGCGCTCAACGAGAACCAGACCCTCTACTACCACCGCCTCGGCACGCCCCAGAGCGACGACGTGATGGTGTACCGCACGCCCGAGCACCCGCGCTGGACCGTCGGCGGCACCGTGTCCGAGGACGGCAAGTACCTCGTCATCAGCGTCGGCGACGGCACCACCAGCCGCAAGTCGCGCGTCGTCTACCGCGACCTCACGGACGCGAAGGCGCAGCCGGTCGAGCTCGTCGCCAACCACAAGAACAAGTTCTCGTTCCTCGGCAACGACGGCGGGCTGTTCTACTTCCTCACCGACTACAACGCGCCGAAGTACCAGGTGGTGGCGATCGACACCAAGAGCCCGGACCCGAAGGGGTGGAAGACGATCGTCGCCGAGGCCGCGGAGGTGCTCGAAGGGGCGGACCTGTTCGGCAACCAGTTCGTGTGCAGCTACCTGAAGGACGCCCGGACCGTCGTGAAGGTGATCGACATGGCCGGGAAGCTCGTCCGCGAGGTGGACCTGCCGGGCATCGGCACCGCCGGCGGGTTCAACGGCAAGCGGACCGACACCGAGACGTTCTACTCGTTCAGCAGCTTCGCCACGCCGCCGAGCACCTACAAGTACGACCTGGCCACGGGCAAGAGCACGCTGCTGCGGCAGGCGCAGGTGAAGTTCGACCCGAGCGCCTACGAGGTGAAGCAGGTGTTCGTGCCGAGCAAGGACGGCACGAAGGTGCCGATGTTCGTGGCCCACAAGAAGGGGCTGAAGCTCGACGGCACGAACCCGACGCTGCTGTACGGCTACGGCGGCTTCAACATCTCGCTGACGCCCGGCTTCTCGGTGAGCCGGCTGATGTGGATGGAGATGGGCGGCGTGTTCGCGGTGGCGAACCTGCGCGGCGGCGGCGAGTACGGCGACGACTGGCACCGCGCCGGCACGAAGACGAAGAAGCAGAACGTGTTCGACGACTTCATCGCGGCCGGCGAGTGGCTCGTCAAGGAGAAGTACACGAGCCCGAAGAAGCTGGCGATCCAGGGCGGCAGCAACGGCGGGCTACTGGTGGGGGCGTGCATGACGCAGCGGCCGGACCTGTACGGCGCGTGCCTGCCGGCGGTGGGGGTGATGGACATGCTGCGGTTCCAGAAGTTCACCGCCGGCCGCTTCTGGACCGACGACTACGGCAGCAGCGAGAGCGAGAACCCGGAGGAGTTCAAGGCGCTGCTGGCGTACAGCCCGTACCACACGCTGCTGCGGAGCGGCCCGCGCGACTACCCGGCGACGCTGGTGACGACGGCCGACACCGACGACCGGGTGGTGCCGGGTCACAGCTTCAAGTTCGCGGCGGCCTTGCAGGCGATGCAGAAGGGCTCGGCGCCGGTGCTGATCCGCATCGAGACGAAGGCCGGCCACGGGGCCGGGAAGCCGACGGCCAAAGTGATCGAGGAGGTGGCCGACCAGTGGGCGTTCCTGGTGCGCACGCTCGACTTCCGCCCGACGATCCGGGAGTGAGGTAACGCCACCGAGCGGGGTCGCGTCAGCGCCCCGTGCGAACCCATAACTTCGAGTTGCGGGTTCGCACGGGGCGCTGACGCGACCCCGCTCGGGAGGTGATCCGCCATGAATGAAGCCGACTGGATGGTGGCGACCAATCCGACCCCGATGCTCACGTTTCTTCGAGGCAAGTTAGGCGATCGGAAGTTGCGGCTGCTGGGAGTAGCGATCGCCCGCGCATCCTGGGACCGCATCGAGGACGATCGCACCCGCAGAGCCGTTCTGACGGCAGAAGCGTTCGCCGACGGGCACGTAGACGCCTCGGCACTGGAGGCCGTCGTGAACGACGCGTGGGACGTGCGAGACGAGTTGTGGGACGCCGGGCCCGCGGACCACGATGACCGGGTGTGGTTGGCTGAGGCGGCAGCCTTGACCGCCTCGGTGTACGAGTGGCGAAACACGTTTACCGGGTCCGGTCCGTTCGACGGGTATCCTTTCCGGCTCCCCTCACCTGCCCACTGCGACCTGATCCGCGACGTCTTCGGCAACCCGTTCGCTCCCGTCGTGTTCGATGCGAGTTGGCGGACGGAGGCGGTCGTCGGCCTGGCGCGCGGGATGTACGAGAGCCGCGACTTCGCCACGATGCCGGTCCTGGCCGACGCGCTGGAGGACGCCGGCTGCGCGAACGCGGACGTGCTCGCCCACTGCCGCGACGGCGGCCCGCACGTCCGCGGCTGCTGGGTGGTCGATCTGGTGCTCGGAAAAGCCTGACGCTACCCTGACCGACGGAGGACACCCGATGACCGCGTCCGTCGCGACCCCGCCGCCCGCCCCACTCCGCCCTGGCCCCTCCCCGGCCCACGGCCCGGCCGCGAAGGTGTGGACCGTGGACCAGTTCCACTACCTCGGCGACCTCGGGATGTTCGAGGGCCGGCGGGCGATGCTCATCCACGGGGAGATCATCGAGGAGGGGCCGATGAACCCGCCGCACGCCATTGCCGGTGAGAAGGCCGAGGACGCCGTCCGCGCGGCGTTCGGCCCCGGGTGGCGGGTGCGGGTGCACAAGCCGCTCGTCTTCGGGCTGACGATCGACCCCGGGCCCGACGTGTCCGTCGTCCGTGGGGCGCCGACCCTCGGGCCGCACCCGACCACGGCCGAGCTGGTGGTCGAGATCAGCGACTCGTCACTCGGGTACGACCTCACGACGAAGGCGGAACTGTACGCGACCGCCGGGATCGCCGACTACTGGGTGCTCGACGTGGCCGGCGGCCGGCTCCACGTCCTCCGTGACCCGGCCCCACTGCCGACCGGCCTCGGCGGCACCGCGTACCGCACCCACCTCGACCTCGGCTCCGCGGATGTCGTGACCCCCCTCGCCGCGCCGGGTGCCGCCGTTCGCGTCGCGGACCTGCTGCCGTAGTCAGCCCGGCGCCGTCACCACCAGGTTGTCGCGGTGAATCAACTCGGCGTAGGGTGCGCCGGCCTTGCCGCGGAGTCGCAGCGCGTCGGCCGCAGCGTAGTTCGTCAGCCCGCGGGCCACCTCCCGGCCGGCCGCGTCGCACACCGACACCACGTCCCCCTTGCGGAACTCGCCGCCCACCCCCACCACCCCCACCGGCAACAAGCTCTTCCCCAACTCCACCACCGCCCGCACGGCGCCGGCGTCGATCGTGAGCGTGCCCACCGGCCGGGCCGTGTAGCCGACCCAGCGCTTCCACGCGGGGATGTCGTCGCGGTGCGGCAGGAACAGCGTCCCCACCGGCTCCGCCGCGAACACGCGGTCGAGGATGCCGTCGAGCGAGCCGTTCGCCATCACCACCGCCACGCCGGCGTCGGTCGCCACCCGGGCCGCCTTCAGCTTGCTCCGCATCCCGCCGGTGCCGAGGTCGCTCTTGCTGGCGCCGGCCATGTCCGTCACCGCGTGGTCGATGTGCGGCACCGTCGCCACCAGTTCCGCCGCCGGGTCGGTGCGCGGGTCGGCGGAGTAGAGGCCGTCCACGTTCGTCAGCAGCACCAGCAGCGGGGCGCGGAGCAGGTTCGACACCATCGCCGCGAGGTGGTCGTTGTCGCCGAACTTGATCTCGGCGACGGACACGGTGTCGTTCTCGTTGATGATCGGCAGCGCGCCGTACTCGAACAGCGTGCGGACGGTGTTGCGGGCGTTCAGGTAGCGGGCGCGGCTGTCGAAGTCGCCGGCGGTGAGAAGGATCTGTGCGGTGTGGACGCCGTGGGGGGCGAAGCTCTCCTGGTACAGCTGCATCAGCGCCGACTGGCCGACGGCGGCGCAGGCTTGGAGTTGCGCGAGGTCGGTGGGGCGCTTGCCGAGGCCGAGCTTGCCGACGCCGGCGCCGATGGCCCCGGACGTGACCAGCACGACGCGCCGGCCGGCGGTGCGGACGCGGTGCAGCTGGTCGGCGAGGGCGCGGATGCGGCCGGCGTCGAGCCGACCGGCGGGGTCGGCGAGGACGTTGGTGCCGACCTTCACGACGACCGTGTGCGCCCGCTCAATGACATCCTGTCGGACCGGATCGGCCATGCCCGCGAACCCCCGTGGAGACGGGGGTAGCTTATCGCGGCGGGCGGAAAATGACGCGACCCCGCGGGCACAGGGCACCCGCGGGATCGCTTCTATCTGGGTAGCCGGCTTAACGGACAACCCGTTACGTAGCCGCTAAGCTAGCCGGCCCTTCTGAACCTGGTCGCAACAACTCACAGGACCACCCCCTTTGTGAAAGGCCACGCCAGGGGCGACCCGCGTACCAGTGCGGACCGCCCGAGGCCTTTTGCCCGTCCCGCCACGGCCGCGGGACATCCGACCGACACCCCACTATAGACACACACCCGCCCCGCGGGGAACAGAAAATCGCGCCCTCCAACCAAGTCGCAAACGTCCGCGGCGGTTCCACTGGTCGGCACCGCCAACGCCGGCAACAATAGCGCGGTTCCGTCTGACGGGCGCCGCCGCCCGCCACCCCGCCGAGGACAATCGATGTTCACCACCCTCGCCCTGGCCGCGGCCACGCTCGCCCCGGCCCAGCCGCCGGCCGGCAGCCTCCAGCTCAACAACGTCCGCCTCACCACCGGCGAGCTCGGCCCGGCCCGCAAGGACGCCAAGCTCCTCCCCGGCGACGTGCTGTTCATCGCCTTCGACATCGAGGGCCTCACCATCGCGCCGGACGGCCAGACCGTCTACACGGTCGGCATGGAGGTGACCGACGCGGCCAACAAGCTGCTGTTCAAGCAGGACCCGCGCGAGAGCCGCGACACCGTGCCGCTCCGCGGCGGCAAGATGCCGGCGCGGGCGTTCGTCACCATCGGCAACGACACCCCCGCCGGGGCGTACACCTGCAAGCTCACCGTCACCGACCCGAAGGCGAAGGCGACGAACAGCTTCACCGTGAAGTTCGAGGTGCTGAAGGCGGACTTCGGCCTGGTGGCGATCAACCCGACGCGGGACGTGCGCGGCACGATCGTGGCGCCGGCGGCCGGCTCGGTGGGCGAGACGCTGTGGGTGCAGTTCACCGTCGTCGGGTTCGGCCGCGACGCCCAGAAGAAGCAGCCGAACGTGGAGTTCACGCTGGAGTTCTTCGACGAGAAGGGGGTGGCGACGCTCGGCCAGCCGATCCGCGACGCGCAGACCGGCGGGGTGGACGAGAAGGACGCGGTGTTCGGCCAGCACGTGCCGGTGTTCCTGAGCCGGCCGGGGCGGTTCACGGTGCGGGTGTCGGCGCTCGACAAGGTGACCAACAAGCGGGCGCAGTTCGAGCTGCCGATCCGCGTCGACCCGCCGCAGTGACTTGTCGTCATTCGTCATTCGTCATTCGTCATTCGGGACGCGCCCAGTGCCCCCGAATGACGAATGACGAATGACGAATGACGCCCCACCGGGTGCCTACAATTCCCCCACCCACCCCCAGGTGCCCGAAATGAGTCAGCTCGCCGAGCGGATCGCCCAGTTCCGGAAGATGGCCACCGACGACCCGGAAAACGAACTCGGGCACTTCCGCCTCGGCCAGTTACTCCTGGAGGACGGCCAGCCCGCCGAGGCCGCCAAGTCGTTCGAGCGCACCCTGGAACTGAGCCCGCAGTTCTCCAAGGTGTACCAGCTGCTCGGCGAGTGCCTCATCAAGCTCGACCAGAAGCCGCGCGCCGCCGAGGTGCTGACCACCGGCTGGACCACCGCCGACGAGCGCGGCGACAAGATGCCGCGCGACGCGATGGCGAAGCTGCTGACGCAGATCGGCGCCCCCGTGCCGAAGGCCGCGGCGCCGACCGCGGTCGCCGACGACGACGGCCCCGACACCGGGTTCCGCTGCCAGCGGCCCGGGTGCATGGAGGGGAAGCGGGCCAAGCAGCTGCCCGCGCCGCCGGTGCCCGACGCCATCGGCGAGCGCATCCACCAGAACGTCTGCGCCGGCTGCTGGAACCTGTGGTTCAAGGACCTCAGCATCAAGGTCATCAACGAGATGCGGCTCGACCTGAGCTCGGAGTTCGGGCACAACGAGTACGACAAGCACATGCGCGAGTTCTTCGGCTTCGAGGAGGCGCCGTGACGGCCGCCCTGCTGGTGCAGTACGGCCGGCCCGGCTACGTCGGCCGCTTCCGCGCGAGTGTGGAAGCGGTGCGCGGCGCCTGTGTCGTGCTGCGCGGGCCGCGCGGGCTGGAACTCGGCACGGTGCTGTGCGCGGCCGTCGCGGGCGTCAGCGGCATCGACGACGAAGGCGAACTGCTGAGGGCCGCGACCGCCGCCGATGAAGCGGCCGCCGATCGTTCCGCGGCGCTGGCCCGCGACCTGCTCGCCGCCGCGGACGAGCTCGCCGCCGGATTGCCCGTCGCGTTCCCGGACGCCGAGGTAGCGCTCGACGGCACCGCGGCGGTGCTGCACGCGCTGCCGTGGGCCGGGTGCGACCTCGACGCGGTTCTCGTGGCCCTGTCCGAGCGGTTCGGCCTACCCGTAAGATTGCTCGACCTCTCCCGCACGCCTGCGAACCCCGACCCGCCCGAACCCGCGACGAGCTGCGGCAAGCCCGACTGCGGCTCCGGCGCCGGCGGGTGCGGCACCGGCGGCGGCTGCTCGACCGGCTCGTGCTCCCGCGGCGCGGTGAAGTCGGCGACGGAGCTGACGGCGTACTTCGCCGACCTGCGCGGCCAGATGGAAGCCGCGGCGCGGGTGCCGCTGCACTGACTCGCCACCCGGCTCGGGGCTTGTAGGTCGGGTCGAGTCTGCGAGACCCGACGCGGGGCGCGAGTGAGCTCGGACCACAACCCAGCCACGCCAACGTCACGGGTGTTTCTCCGTGCGTCGTTCGCACCCCGCGTCGGGCCTCGCAGACTCGACCCGACCTACGAAACTCGAACCGATCGTTCCTTGTAGGAGACCCCTCGTATGCTCCGACGGTTCCGGCCCGGGTGGGCCGCGGCGGTGGTGCTGGCGCTGCTCGCGGCGCCCGCCCCCGCCCAGCCCGACGACCTGGTGAAGGCGCTCGCCACGCTCAAGGGCGTCACCAAGGAGGGCGCCAGCAACGACGCCGCCGGCCCCGCGTGGAAGGCCGTCGTGGACGCCGGCGCGCCCGCGTTCTTCCCGGCGCTCGCGGCCGTGGACGACGCCAACCCCACGGCCGCGAACTGGCTCCGCAGCGCCGCCGAGGCCATCACCGAGAAGGAGAAGACGGCCCGGAAGCGGATCGACGAGGCGGCGCTGGAGGCGTTCGTCCTCGACACCAAGTACGCCCCGTCGGCCCGGCGGCTGGCGTACGAGGTGCTGTCGGCCCAGGACCGGACGGCGGCCCGCCTCCTGCCGAAGCTCCTCGACGACCCGCACCCCGACCTCCGCCGCGAGGCCATCGCCGACGGCCTCACCCGGCTCACGGGGATGGGCCAGGCGCTCACCCTCGACAAGCTGTTCGACTACACCCGCGACAAGGAGCAGGCCGAGGCGATCGCCAAGGAACTGGAGAAGGCCGGCAAGACGGTCAGCGTCACCGAGCACTTCGCGTTCCTCACGCACTTCCGCGTCGTCGGCCCGTTCTTCAGCGAGAAGGGGAAGGCGCTCACGCTCAACTACCCGCCCGAGACTACGCCCGCGGCCGCCGAGTACGACGGCAAGGACGGCAAGGTGGCGTGGCAGCCGCAGAGCACCGCCCACAAGTACGGCCAGCTCGACCTGAACGACAAGGTCGGCCGGCTGAAGAACGCCTGTATCTACGCCCGCGCCACGGTCCACGCCGACAAGGCCACGCCGGCGGAGATCCGCGTCGGCAGCCCGAACGCGGTGGCGATCTACCTCAACGGCAAGAAGCTGTTCGGCCGCGAGGAGTACCACCACGGCGACCAGATGGACTACCACGTCGGCAAGGGCGTGCTGGCCGCCGGCGAGAACACGGTGGTGGTGAAGGTGTGTCAGAACAACCAGACCGACAGCTGGGCGCAGCGGTGGCAGTTCCAGGCCCGCGTGTGCGATTCCACCGGCGGCCCGATCGCGGGGCTGACGCAGGTGGTGGACGGCCGCAAGCTGCCCCTCGGGGCGACCCCCCAACCGGAGACGAAGAAGTGACCCGCACCCTCATCGGCTCCGCGTTCGTGCTCGCGCTCGCCGTCACCGCCGGCGCCGCCGACTGGCCGCAGTTCAAAGGCCCCGGCGCGTCCGGCGTGTCGGAGGAAACCGCCCTCCCGACCGAGTGGTCGAAGGACAAGGGCGTGAAGTGGCAGGCCAAGCTGCCGGCGCGCGGCGTGTCGTCGCCGGTGGTCGCCGCCGGCAAGGCCTACGTCACCTGCTCGTCGGGCAAGAAGGACGACCGGCTCCACGTCCTGTGCTTCGACGCGGCCACCGGCAAGGAGCTGTGGCACCGCCAGCTCAACGCCACCGGCCCGACCGCGTGCCACCCGATGACGTGCATGGCCGCCCCCACCCCGGCCGCCGACGCCACCGGCGTGTACGCCCTGTTCGCCACCGGCGACCTGGCCGCGTTCGACCCCGACGGCAACCTGCGGTGGTACCGGTCGCTCGTGGGCGACTACCCGGCGATCACCAACCAGGTCGGCATGGCGGCGTCGCCGGTGCTGGCGAAGGACAAGCTGATCGTGCCGATGGACAACGACGGCGACTCGTTCCTCGCCGCGGTGGACGTGAAGTACGGCAAGAACGTGTGGAAGGTGGACCGGCCGCGGTCGATCAACTGGGTGACGCCGCTGGTCCGCGACACGGGCGGCAAGACGGAGGTGCTGTTCGCCGGCCCGAACGGCCTGACCGCCTACGACGCCGACAACGGCGGCAAGCGCTGGCTCTACAAGGAGGGCGGCGGCGCCATCCCGACCGGGAGCCTGATCGGCGACACGCTGTTCCTGCCGACCGGCGGCGTGAGCGCGGTGAAGCTCGGCCCCGACGGCGTGACGGGCGAGCCGCTGATGAAGGCGAAGGAGATGGCGTCGCGGCACGGCTCGCCACTGGTGTACAAGGGGCGCGTGTACGCGGTGGACGGGAACGGCTTCATCGCCGCGGCCGACGCCAAGACCGGCAAGACGCTGTTCAAGGAGCGGAAGAAGGCGCCGTTCTCGGCGTCGCCGGTGGGCGGCGACGGGAAGGTGTACTGCGTGAACGAGAAGGGCGTGACGACGGTGCTGCGGGCGGGCACCGACGAGTTCGACGTGCTGGCCGACAACGACCTGGGCGAGGAGGTGCTGGGCACGCCGGCGATCAGCGGCGGGTGCCTGTTCATCCGCACCGACAAGACACTGTTCTGCGTCGGGCGGTGAGTTCCGCCGCTTGCGGCGTTGCACCGCGGTGCAACGCCGCAAGCGGTCGTCAGGGCGTGGCGAGCAGGTCCGACCAGTCGGCGGCCGCGAGGACGCGCAACGCCATCCGTTCGAGGCGCTCGGTATCGGTGATCCCGCCGAGCGCCGCGTCCGCCACCGGCGAGGCGCCGAACTTCTGCCGGGCGACGAGTTGAAGAATCCGCCGGGCCTCCTCGGCCTTGCCCGCAGCCAAGCCCTCGGCCCGGCCGACCGCCAAGCCTTGCCGTTTGATCCATTCGTACCCGGCGGTTCCCTCGAAGGTCATGCTCATCCTCCGCAGCAGCGGCACAACGTCGTCCGGCTCGTGAACCAAGCCCGCGAGCACGAGCCCGTAGCCGGCCAACTCATCCCTCACGTTACCGGGTACGTCCGGGCGCCGCAACCGCTCGGCGAAGCGCGCCACCGCGTCGGGCAGGTCGGCCTTCGACTCGGCGGTCGCCAGCGCCAGCGGCGCCAGAGTTGGGCCGCCCGCCAGCAGCCCGGCCATCGACTCCTCCCACAGCCGGATCACGGTGTAGCGGAACTCCAGGTACGGCACACCGTCGGCCCCGGCGCGGGTGTAGACGCTGGTCAGGTCGGCCACGTTCGCCTCGCGCCGCAGCAGTACCACGACCGTGTGAACCGGCTCCTCCGCGGCGCCCGGCCGCGGGTGGCCGAGCAGCACGTTATAGCGCAGCAGCCGGGCCGGCACGCCGGCGTGCGCGCTCGACTCCACTTCGAGGTGAATCACCGCCGGCGGCGGGCCGGCCAGGCGGAACGCCTTGTCCGACTGCGCCGTCACTGACAGGTCGGTGTCCAGGAGCGTCGCCGGCCCCGGCGGCAGGCCGAGGCGCGCCGCAAGGAAGGCCGCCCAGTCGTCCGGCCGGGCGTCGATGAGCGCGTTCAGCGTCGCGTCGTAGGGCTTGCTCACGCCACCGCCGCCCCCGCCATCCGCGCCTCGACCGGGTCGGTCACCTTCAGCGGCCCCAGCACTACCGGCGGCGCCACGCCCAGCACCTCGTTCGCCAGAGCCGCGTAGTCGGCGGCGCCCGGGCTCCGCGGCGCGTAGGCGAAGATCGACTTGCCGTGGCTCGGGCACTCGGCCAGCTTCACGTTCCGCCGCACCTTCGTGTCGAACACCTTGGCCGCCGCCCACGGCACGTTCGCGGCGCGGCTCTGGTCGAGGAACGCCGCCAGGTCGCCCACCACCTCCTGCGCCAGCTTCGTCGCCGCGTCGTACAGGCAGATGACGACGCCGCTCACCTTCACGGCGGGGTTGATGCGGCGGGCGACGAGCGCGGTCGTTTCGAGGAGCTTGCTCAGGCCGTGCAGGGCGAAGAAGTGCGGCTGCAGGGGGATGAACACCTCGTCGGCCGCGGCCAGGGCGTTGAGCGTCAGCACGCCGAGCGACGGGCCGCAGTCCATCAGCAGGTAGTCGAAGGCGGCGCCGTCCGCGGCCAGCGCCTCGCGCAGCAGCACCTCGCGGCCGACGACGCCGGCCAACTCCACCTCCGCCGCCGCCAGGTTGATGTCCGACGGGCACAGGGTCAAATTCGGCTCGACCTCCCGACGCACCGCCGACAGCGGCGTGTTGGCGACCAGCACGTCGTACAACGACGGCGCCTTGCCGTCGGGCTCGAACCCGAGGTGCGTACTGGCGTGGGCCTGCGGGTCCAGGTCGAGGACGCACACCCGCTTGCCGGCGGCCGCGAGCGCGGCGGCGAGGTTCACGGTGGTCGTCGTCTTGCCGACGCCGCCCTTCTGGTTGATGACGGCGATCCGTCGCATGTCGTGGCCTCCGTTGCGGTTTCTCCTTGCCGCCGATCGGCCGGCCGTTATAACGACAGGAACCTCTCCCCCACCAGCCCAACCGGCGCCACCGCGCCGCGGGCCGGTACACCCCCCCGGGCTTCGTTCCACACCCCCGCCCCGCTCTCGCGCCGAGGAGTCTCCGACCGATGGGAACCGCTCGCCAGAAGGCCATCGACGCGATCGCCAACACCGAGTACGACCTCAACCAACTCGACTTCCGCACCAACCAGCTGAAGGACCTGTTCGGCGTCAACGTGTTCAGCGAGGAGGTGCAGAAGGCCCGGCTGCCGAAGCCGGTCTTCAAGGCGCTCCAGAACACCATCAAGAAGGGCGCCCAGCTCACCGACCCGGCGGTCGCCGACGCCGTCGCCAGCGCCATGAAGGACTGGGCGCTGGAGCACGGCGCCACCCACTACACCCACCTGTTCCAGCCGATGACCGGCCTCACGGCCGAGAAGCACGACAGCTTCCTCAGCCCGACCGGCACCGGCAGCGCCCTGGCCGAGTTCAGCGGGAAGGAGCTCGTCAAGGGCGAGCCCGACGCCAGCTCGTTCCCGAGCGGCGGCATCCGCGCCACGTTCGAGGCGCGCGGGTACACCGGCTGGGACCCCACCAGCCCGGCGTACATCCGCGAGAACCCGAACGGCGCCACGCTGGTCATCCCGACCGTGTTCGTGTCGTGGACGGGCGAGGCGCTCGACAAGAAGACGCCCCTGCTGCGGTCGATGGAGGCGCTGAGCATCCAGGCGCTGCGCATCCTGAAGCTGTTCGGGAACACCGAGGTCAAGAAGGTGTTCACGACCGTCGGCCCGGAGCAGGAGTACTTCCTGATCGACAAGAACTTCCTGTACTCCCGCCCCGACCTGCTCAACTGCGGCCGCACCGTGTTCGGCGCCAAGCCGCCGAAGGGGCAGGAGCTGGAGGACCAGTACTTCGGCACCATCCCGGAGCGGGTGCTGGCGTGCATGGCCGACTGTGAAGCCGAGATGTTCAAGCTCGGCATCCCGGTCAAGACCCGGCACAACGAGGTGGCCCCGAGCCAGTACGAGATCGCCCCGATCTTCGAGGACTCGAACCTCGCCACCGACCACAACCAGCTGACGATGGACGTGATCCGCCGCACGGCGGAGAAGTACGGGCTGGCGTGCCTGCTCCACGAGAAGCCGTTCGCCGGGATCAACGGCAGCGGCAAGCACAACAACTGGAGCATGTCCACCGACACCGGCGAGAACTTGCTGAACCCCGGCGACAACCCCCACGACAACGCGCAGTTCCTCGTCTACTGCGTCGCCGTGATCCGCGCCGTGGCCAAGTACCCGGAGCTGCTCCGCGTCAGCGTGGCGAGCGCCGGCAACGACCACCGCCTCGGGGCGAACGAGGCCCCGCCGGCGATCATCAGCATCTTCCTGGGCGACCAGCTCCAGGACGTCATGGACCAGCTCGAGCGCTCGGACCTGAAGAGCACGAAGCAGGGCGGGTTCATGGAGGTGGGGGTCAGCATCCTGCCGAAGCTGCCGCGCGACGCCGGCGACCGCAACCGCACCAGCCCGTTCGCGTTCACCGGCAACAAGTTCGAGTTCCGGGCCGTCGGCTCGTTCTTCTCGATCGGCGGGCCGAACGTGGTGCTGAACACGATCGTGGCCGAGTCGCTGGACTACATCGCCACCGAGCTGGAGAAGGCCACGAAGGGCGGCAAGGACCTGAACAAGGCGATCCAGGAGCTGCTGCCGCCGATCCTGAAGGAGAGCAAGAAGGTCGTCTTCAACGGCGACGGGTACTCGGAGGAGTGGCACAAGGAGGCCGAGAAGCGCGGCCTGCCGAACCTCAAGAGCTCGACCGACGCCTTCCCGGTGCTCATCCGCAAGGACTCGGTGGAGCTGTTCGGGAAGTACAAGGTGCTGACCGAGCGGGAGCTGCAGAGCCGGTACTTCATCTACGCCGAGAAGTACGTGAAGGAAGTCGCCATCGAGGCCAACATGATGGTGATGATGGCCAAGACGATGATCCTGCCGGCGGCGCTGCGGTACCAGGCGGAGGTGGCGGCGGCGGTGAACGCGACGAAGGCGGCCGGCGTGGACAACGCCGCTCAGCTGGAGCACCTGAAGGACCTGACGGGGGTGCTGTCGAAGTTCCAGGCGGCGACGAAGGCGCTGGACGACGCGGCCGGCCACCACGCCGAGGGCGACGCCTACGCCCACGCGAAGTACATGAAGGACAGCGTGATCCCGAAGATGGCCGAGCTCCGCACCTTCGGCGACAAGCTGGAGACGATGGTGGCCGACGACCTGTGGCCGCTGCCGACCTACCGCGAGATGCTGTTCATCAAGTGACGCCGGCTCGGTGAGCTGACGCAGAGCGAGGGCCCGGTGGGACACCTGTCCCACCGGGCCCTCGGTCCGTTCGGTCAGGGCCCAAGCCCGGCTTCACATCTCGACAAGTGTTGCGACCCGGCCGAACGAGAATCCCGGCGGCTGCAGCCGTGACCGTTGTCTGATACTACACGGTATCCGGGCCGTGGTCAGCCACTGCACGGCGTTCGGCCTCTGGCTCGTCTACCTGGTAGATGTCGAAACCCATTCCACCGCCTAACGCGGCAACGCCGGCCAAGCACTCCGCGTCGATCAACGGTCCGGTACCGGCATAGAGGTAGGTGGACTTCCACAGCACGTTAAAGAACACCTCCCCACCGCGGGCGAGCTCCAGGACCGCCTCCTTGTGCGGGAGCAGTCGGCCGAGCACCCACCGGAAGTGGTCGTTGACATCTTTCGAGTCCACACGCGGCAGGCTACCCAGCGCCCACAGCCCCTCGTGGAACAATCCGAGGACCGCACCCGAGCGCTGGTGCCGACGCTCGTCACCGCGGCGTTCGGCTTGGTCCGGTGTTAGCCCGAGCCTGGTGGTCACGACTTCCGGATCGAGGTCTGGCCCGATCAGGCAGAACGAGACCTCCACTTTTCGGATGTGCGATGCGTGCAATTCGCTGATCGCCACTCCAGACCCTCGGAGACCGAATCGTGGTTTGGGCTTACTCGCCGGTCGCGATACAGACTTCGCCCGACCAACTCCAGGAGCGTATCGACCTCCACGGGAGGTCGCCACCGGATTCCGTCGGATCGGCTCGGCGGCGGGCGGCGGCTCGATCTTGCCCCGGCCGCCGTGCCGTGCTATTCCCCCGCCGCACCGGCAGGGGGTACGGCATGGTTCGCGTCGCACTGCTCGGGGTCGTCCTCGCCGCGGGGGCCGCGGTCGCGCAACCGCCGCCTGCGGCCACCGTCGCCACCGTCAACGGCGAGAAGGTCACGCTCGAACAGGTGGACACGTTCATCCGCGCCCGCTTCCCCGGGGCGCCGCTCACCGCGTCGCAGCTCAAGGCGCTCCGCACCGAAGTCACCAACGACCTCGTGGACGACCTCCTCGTCCGCCAGTTCCTCCGCGCCAACGGCCCGAAGGTCGATCCCGCCGAGGTGGACCGTCAGCTCGGCGCGTTCGCCGACAGCCTCAAGGCGAAGGGCCAAACGCTCGCCGGCTACGCCCGCCAGACCGGCCAGACCGAAGCCGCCCTCCGCGACACCTGGGCCGACCTGATCGCCATGCAGGCCTACGTCCGCCAGCACGTCCCGCCGACGGAGTTGCAGAAGTACTTCGAGACGAACCGCGAGCACTTCGACGGCGTGGAGGTGCAGGCGGCGCACATCGTGCTGCGGCCGCAGGGGTCGCCGGTGGAGCGGGCGCGGACCCGCGAGCGGCTCGAAGCGATTCGCGCCGAGATCGCGGCCGGCCGGCTCGACTTCGCGGCGGCAGCGCGGAAGCACTCGCAGTGCCCCAGCGCCGCCCGCGGCGGCGACCTGGGGCCGGTGCCGCGCAAGGGCGGCCTCCAGGACGAGGCGTTCGCCAGGGCGGCGTTCGCGCTCAAGGTGGGCGAGCTGAGCCCGGTCGTCGAGACGCCGGTGGGCTTCCACCTGATCCGCGTGTCGGCGCGCACGCCGGGCACCCCGGCGGCGTTCGACCGGTGCGTCGAGGACGTGCGCGACGCCTACGCCGACGACTTCCGCGCCGGCCTGCTGCCGCGGTTGCGGCGCGAGGGGCAGGTGACGATCACCGTCCCGTGACGGAGTTCGTGAAATTTTTCACTTGCACCCCTCCGCGGCCCGCGGCAAGATTACGGAATCCCCCGTGAGTCGGAGCCCTCTCCCAATGCCGGTCGGCCTTTACGATCTGACCGGCCGCGTCGCCCTGGTCACCGGCGGCAACAAGGGTCTGGGCAAGGCCATGGCCCGCGGCTTCGCCGAGGCCGGGGCCGACGTCGTCATCGCCAGCCGGCACGAGGACGAACTCCGGGCCGCGCTCGACGAGATTCTCGCCGGCACCAACCAAAAGGGTGCCTACTTCGTCGCTGATATGTCCGTCCGCGGCGACGCCGACACCCTGGCGAAGGCGGCGCTGGCGAAGTTCGGCCGGGTGGACATCCTGGTCAACAACGCCGGGATGAACGCCCCCCAGGCCATCGACGCCATCGACGACGCCACCTGGGACCGCGTCGTCGAGGTGAACCTGTCGTCCGTCATGGCGATGACGCGAGCCCTTGTCCCGCAGATGAAGGAACGGCGTTGGGGCCGCGTGGTTCACGTGTCGAGCATCATGGGGCAGGTGTCGAAGGAGCGGCGGAACGTCTACTCGGCGACGAAGGCGGCGCTGATCGGCATGGCCAAGGCCAGCGCCCTGGACCTGGGGCCGTTCGGCGTGACGGTGAACTGCGTGGCCCCGGGGCCGTTCCTGACCGACATGCCGATGTCGGTGCTGTCGGACGCCGAGAAACAGGCGTTCGCCGACCGCACGGCGCTGGGCCGGTGGGGCGCCCCGCGCGAGTTGGTCGGCCCGGTGCTGATGCTGTGCAGCGAGGCCGGCAGCTACGTCACCGGCCAGACGCTGTTCGTGGACGGGGGCTATTTGGCCCGCTAGGCGGTCGGGGCACGCCGGACGCTCTGCCCGATGTTGCACGCACGGACGCCGGCGCCGTAGAATTGGTCAGTCCACCCGCGCCGCGGCTCCCGCCGGCGGCGAGGCCCGCTCTCCCCGGTCCGAGGTGTGGAACATGGTGGCGTGCTGCGTCAGCCCGACCGAGGCCGACCCCGCAAACCTCTCCCCGGGGGTTCCGCTCATGCAACGCAGCGTCTACTCGGACTGTCTGGAAGAAGCCAACCGGTACAAGTGGATCGCCAGCGAGAAGGCCGGGTACGACCTCGGCGAGGCGGCCATCCGGCAGTGGGTGCGCGAGCACTGGAACGGCTACCTGCGGGCGCGGTGGGTCGAGCACCTGCAGGGCTCGTGCTTCTGGCTCGAACTCGACCGCGGCGACTACGGCCTCCTCCAGCGCGCGTTCCGCGACCGCCAGCCGCTGCTGAACCAAATCCTCGGCTGGCTCAAGGGCGGGAAGGAAAACCTGGACGTGATCCACTGGGCGTGCGCCCAAGACATCGACCTCAACACCGTTGTTGAGATCCTCGAAGCGCTCGACGTCAACTCCCGCCGCCTGGCCCACCAGTTCGACCGCTGACTACCGCCGGAACGGGTTGAACAACCCCGCGTCGTACTCGAGCACCTCGCCGGTCGTGAGCGTGTACCGCACCGCGGCCGGGTCGCACTCGCAGCCCGCGACCATCTCGTCGTAACTCACTTCCCCCAGCACGTGCGACAGCGACAGCGCCAGCCGCGCCGGGTCGGCGCCGGCGCGGACGGCGGCGTTCCACACGTCTTCGGGCGTGACCGGGCGACCGGGCGACTCGACCCGGCTCACCTGCCACGCCCCGCCCGCGCCGCCGTACTCGCCCGCCATGCCTGCCCTCCGGTAGTCCCCCCCGGGTGCATGAGAATCCCGTGCCGACCCGTAAGCTGGTCTCGCCCGAGCCGGAGGCCCCCATGTCCGACCCGTTCGACCTCGCCCGGTTCGTCCGCGCCCAGGCGCACGACTACTCCGCCGCGCTGGCTGAGGTCCGTGCCGGGCGGAAGGAGTCGCACTGGATGTGGTACGTGTTCCCGCAGTTGGCCGGACTCGGCTCCAGCCCCACGGCCCGGAAGTACGGCGTGTCCGGCCGCGCCGAAGCCGAGGCGTACCTCGCCCACCCTGTTCTCGGCCCGCGGCTGCTGGAGATCGCCGCCGCCGCGCTCGCCGTCGAGGGGCGCACGGCGTTCGACGTGTTCGGTACGCCGGACGACCTGAAGCTGCGGTCGTTCGCCACGCTGTTCGCGCGGGTGGCGCCGCCGGGGTCGGTGTTCGAGCAGCTGCTGGCGAAGTATTTCGACGGCGAGCTCGACACGCGCACCCTGCGGCTGCTCGGGGAAGGGCGGTAGGCGGGATGTCCGCCCGCGAGGTCAGGGCGACGGCAGCCCGCGGCGGGCGGCGGTGAGGTTTGCTTCGAGCTGATCCAGCACGCGCTTCCACTTCTGCGGGTCGGCGGTGATCGCGGCCGACAGTCGCCGCGCCTCGGCGGCTTCCGGCGCCGCCGCGTGCACCCCGCTGATCCGGTCGCACCGCTCGACGCACGCCAGGTACCGCTCGGCGGCGAAGTCGGCCCGCGCCGCGGCGAGCAGTTCGGAGGCGGCGCTCGGCACCACGGCCGCGGCCGGCTGCACCGCCGGGGGCGCCACCGCCGCCGGCTGGAACGCGACCGCCGGCTGTACTACCGCCGCGGGCCGCGCGGCCGGCGCCTGGCGGAGGAACTCGGTCACCTGGGCGGCGTCGGCGAAGCCCTCGCGGCGGGCGATCACCTTCCCCTCGGGCGTGAGGAGGATGAGCGTCGGGAAGGCCTGGATGCCGGCGGCCTTGACGAGCCACGCGTCCTTGTCGGCGTCCACCCGCACGGGCACGACGGCGGCACTGACGGCGGCGACGACGGCGGGGGTGCGGAAGGTGGTGGCTTCCATCCGCTTGCACGGGCCGCACCACTCGGCGGCGAAGTCCAGCAGCAGCGGCTTGCCGGCGGCGGCGGCGTCCTTGCGGGCGGCGGCGTAGTCGGTCCGCCAGCGGACCTCTTGAGCCGCGGCGGGGGCGGCGGCCGCGAGCAAGCCGGCGACCACGAGCGTGGTGCGAATCATGACGCGCCTCCGTGCGCTGAACCCCGCATCATGCGGGGGCGGAGGCATACCGCGGGGGTGGCGGTGCCGCAACCCGAACGCGGGCGGCTACGGCAGGGTGCCGCCGGTCGTGCGGATGTCGCCGGCCGGCGGCGGCGCCCCGAGTCGCGCCAGCGCCCGCGCCGCCGACCGCGTGCCCGCCGCCGACAGTTCGCGCAGCAGCGCCCGCGCCTCGGTCGTGTCCAGCGTTTCCAGCAGCTCCACCGCCCGCGCCTCGGTCAGCGCGTCGGCCGCGCCGCCGACCCGCAGCCGGGCCATCTTCGCCGCCGCGGTCGGTTCCAGCGCCAGCCGCGCGATCGCGCCGTACGCGACCGCCGCGTCCGGCGAGCCGAGGCGGTCCCACAACCTCGCCGCGCTCGTCTCGCGCTTCAGCTCGGCCGTCAGCGGCAGGTCGCGGATCCGCACCGGCCACACCAGCACGCCGGCGCCGGGGCCGGCCGTCAGCAGCCGCGAGCCGTCGGGCGTGAAGGCCGCGTCGCGGCACGGCGCCCCCGGCCCGGCCAGCCGCCGGCGCACGCCGAGCGTCGCCGTCTCGATCAGGTCGAGTTCGCCCCCGGGCCGGCCGACGGCGACCACCCGCGCGTCCGGCGACAGCGCCAGCGCCGCCGGCGTGACCGCGCGGAGCGGCGTCAGCGGGTCCACGGTCGGCACGTCGGTGCGGACCGTTTCCAGCCCGGTGAGGATGTCGCGGGTGAGGACGCGCTCGGCGGTGCGCACCTTCAGCCCGGCGCCGTCCGGGGTGAACGTCGCGGCGCCGCCCTCGTCGAGCGCGAACACGCGGACCTCGCGGCCGGTGCCGATGTCCCACACGCGGGCGCTGCGGTCGGTGCCGACGGTCAGCGCCAGCCGGCCGTCGGGCGACACCTCCACCGTGCGGACCGGGCCGAGGTGGCCGACCGGCGCCGACAGCGGGCGGAACGTCCGCGCGTCCCAGGTGCGGATGAGGCCGTCGGCGGAGCCCGTGGCGAGGCGCTTGCCGTCGGGCGACGCGGCGACGGCGGTGACGCGGGCGGCGTGGCCGGCGAGCCGGGCGCGGTCCTGCTTGGCGGCGAAGTCGCGGACCACGGCGGTGCCGTCGGGGCCGATGACGACACCCAGGTCGGTGCCGGGGATGCTGCTGGCGCCCCAGCGGACGCGCGCCCCGGCGGTGCGCGGCGGCACGCCGGTGCGGAGCCGCTCGCCGGTGGTCGCGTCCCACACCGTCACGCGGTCGCCGGCGGCGGCGGCGACGTGCGAGACGAGTTCGGTTCCGTCGGCGGAGAAGACGAGTTCGGCGACGGGCCCGCCGGCGCGGAAGTGGGCGTCGCCGAGGCGGCGGGCGGCGCCGGGCGGCAGGTCGGCGGCGCGGGCCGGGGCGGCGAGGAGGAGCGCGAGAAGGCAGAGGCGGCGCATGGCGACCCATCCGTGGGTGGCGACCGGCGGCGATGCTACACCGGCGCGGCGGGCGGGGGGAAGGGCGCCTTCCCGCCCGGCACGCCCCGCCGCGATATACTGGCAGGCAACACACCTTCCCCGAGGGCCGCGCCGTGCGCCCGCTCGCCGTGCTCGCCGTCGTCGCCGCCGTGTCCCTCGCCCAGTCGCCGGACGACGTGGAGAAGGCGCTCGCCCGCGCCGGGGCCAACCGCGCGCAGCTCGAGAAGGCCCTCGCCGCCGCGCCCGCCGACGAGCGGCCCGGCGTCGCCTTCCTCGTCGCCCACATGCCGGATCGCGATTTGAAGACGCTCACGGCCGAGTTCCTCCTCACGAACACCAAGCTCGCCTACCGCGCCCGCCGCGAACTGCCGTGGGGCAAGGACGTGCCCGAAGAGCTGTTCCTCAACGACGTGCTGCCGTACTGCCACGTCGACGAGACCCGCGACGCCTGGCGGCAGCAGCTGTTCGACCGCTGCGTGCCGCTCGTCAAGGACTGCAAGACGCCCGCCGAGGCCGTGCAGAAGCTGAACACCGCCCTGTTCCCGCAGCTGAAGGTCGGCTACTCCACGGGCCGGCGGGCGCCCAACCAGGGGCCGTTCGAGACGATCGAATCGGGCAAGGCGTCCTGCACCGGGCTGTCGATCCTGCTCGCCGACGCGTGCCGGGCGGTCGGCATCCCGGCCCGGCTCGCCGGCACCGCCAACTGGTCCGACAAGCGCGGCAACCACACGTGGGTCGAGGTGTGGGACGGCCGGTGGCGGTTCACCGGGGCGTGCGAGCCCGACCCGAACGGCCTCGACCGCGGGTGGTTCGTCGCCGACGCCGCCCGCGCCCAGAAGGACGTGCCCGAGCACGCCATCTTCGCCACCAGCTTCAAGGCCACCGGCACCGCCTTCCCGCTGGTGTGGGACCGCAAGAGCCGCGCCGTGCCCGGCGTGAACGTCACCGACCGCTACACGACGGCCGCCGCCACCGACGCGACGCGCTCCGCGGCGGCGCTCGCGGCGCTGAAGGCGGCGATCGCCGACCCCGCGGCCCTGACCGGCCTGGAGAAGCGCGACATCGCCGCCGTGCCGCTCACGAAGGCCGACGCCGAATCGGCCCGCGACCTCATCTGGAAGGCGCACGTCGCCAAGCTCAAGGTCGAGCGCGCCGCCGAGATGAAGGAGCGCGTCCTGAAGCACGGCGAGTTGCAGATGCCGTTCGACGTGAAGACGTTCGGCACGGCCCCCGCCGGCGGGCACAGCCTGTGGATTTCCCTCCACGGCGGCGGCGGCGCCCCGAAGAAGGTGAACGACCAGCAGTGGGAGAACCAGAAGCGCCTCTACACCCTCGACGAGGGCGTGTACGTCGCCCCGCGGGCGCCCACGAACACGTGGAACCTGTGGCACGAAGGGCACATGGACGCCCTGTACTCGCGGCTGATCGAAAACATGGTGGCACTGGAGGGCGTGAACCCCGACAAGGTCTACATCCTGGGCTACTCCGCCGGCGGCGACGGCGTCTACCAGATGGCCCCGCGGATGGCCGACCGGTGGGCCGCGGCGGCGATGATGGCCGGGCACCCGAACGGCGTGTCGCCGCTGTCGCTGCGGAACGTGCCGTTCGCCCTCCAGGTGGGCGAGAACGACACGGCCTACAACCGCAGCAAGGTCGGCCGCGAGTTCGGCGAGCACCTCGACAAGCTGCGGCTGGCCGACCCCGGCGGGTACGAGCACCTGGTAAAGATTCACCCCGGCAAGGGCCACTGGATGGACCGCGAGGACAAGCTGGCCCTGCCGTGGATGGCGAAGTTCACGCGGACGCCGGTGCCGGACCGCGTGGTGTGGCACCAGTCGGGCAACCTGCACGACCGCTCGTACTGGCTCGCGGTGCCGCAGCTCGGCGGCCTGCACACGGTGGTGACGGCGAAGCGGGCCGGGCAGACGATCGAGGTGGCGAGCGTCGGCGTGAAGCGGGTGCTGGTGCGGCTCGACGACCGGGTGGCGGACCTGGACCGGCCGGTGCGGGTCGTGAGCGACGGCAAGGAGCTCTACGCCGGCTCGCCGCCGCGGACCGCGGCGGTGCTGGCGAAGACGCTGGCCGGCCGCGGCGACCCGCGGCTGATGTTCAGCGCCGAGGTGGCGGTGGAGCTGCCGTAGGGGCTGTGAGACGTTGGGACCGGGCCGTGGCTTCGACCGACCGTCACTCGGCACGACCGGAGACCGCCGATGGCCGACAGCCGACAACTCCCCAGCTCGATGGTCGCCGCCGAGTTCGGCGAGGTGAACGTCCGCCCCGCCGGCGGCGCCGTCGAGGTCACCTTCACCGTGGCGATGGAGCCGCAGGGCGTCGACGCCGAGGGCTGGCAGACCGGCGTGGCCCTCGACGCCAGCGCGTCCATGCGGAAGGCCTACGGCCGGCAGCTCACCGGCACCATACCCGTCGCCGTGCAGGCCGAGTACCGGGCGCGCGGGTGGATGGCCGAGCGCGTCGAAGACGGCAAGTCCACGCTGAAGCTGAAGGCCGCCGGGCACGACGACGCCGTCCGCCGCGGCTACCTCCGGTTCGGCGAGAACGTCGTCGAGCCACGGGCCCGGGAGTTCATCTCGTACCTCGCCGGCAACCTCGACGCCGACGGCGGCACCACCGTCGTGTACTGGGCGTGCGACGACGGCCGCGGCGTCGAGGTGCTCGGCGACTTCACCGCCGACCAGTGCCGCACGCTGGCCCTCGGCGGCCCCGCCGCGGCGCGCTTCGGCACCGGCACCTACCTGCTGCCGGCGCTCGACTACTTCCTGACGCGGTTCGCGGACGCCGCCCGCGGCATGTACCTGTTCGTGACCGACGGCCGGCTCGACGACCTGGACGCCGTCAAGCGCGCGACCACGCAGCTGGCGAAGCGCATCGCCGCGGGCCAGCGGAACCCGGTGAAGTGCGTCCTGATCGGCGTCGGCGAAGCGATCGACGAGGGGCAGATGGAGGAACTCGACGACCTCGACACCGGCACCGACGTGGACATCTGGGACCACAAGATCGCGGCCGAGATGCGGGCGCTGACGGAGATCTTCGCCGAGGTGGTGGACGAGAACCAGATCGTGGCGCCGCGGGCGGCACTGTACGACTCGGCCGGCCGACTGGCGCGCGAGTTCACCGACGGGATGCCGGCGAAGGTGACGTTCCGGGTGCCGGCCGGGAGCGACTGGTTCGAGCTGGAGATCGAGGGGCAGCGGGTCCGGCAGCGGCTGCGGTGAGGGGGTCTGGCTTTTGTCCGCAGCCCCGGAGGGGCGGCAGCCAATAGCCCAGGGCGTCAGCCCCGGGTGGCGTAGGCGTGGTCCAAGGGGCGTGGCTCCCACGAACTCCGCCGTAGGCTACCCAGGGTTTATACACCCTGGGCTATTGACTGCCGCCCCTCCGGGGCTCCGAACACAAGCCTGGCGGTACGAGCGGGAGCGTCCCATGCGCGTGTTGTTCCAGGTGTCGGCGCTGGCGCTGCGGCAGGTGCTCGGCCCCGGGTCCGACTCGGCGCTCATGGCCGTCGGCAGCCGCTTCCAGGACCGCAGCGCGCGCCTGCTCGAAACCCTGAAGGGGGCCAACGCCCAGGCGTGGCGCGCCATCGAGATCGCCCTCGCCGGCGCGTCGTGGTGGGACAAGTGCAAGCTGGCCGTGTCCAGCGGCGAGCAGGCCGCCTTCCGCACGCAAGTGGCCGCGTTCCTGCAGGCCACCCCGTGCGACGACCTGCCCGACGCCGGCCCGGAGTTCCGCAAGCGCTGCCTCGCCGAGCTGAAGGCCGCCCGCAAGGCCCGGCTCCTCCCCGGGGACCAGCTCGGCGACCCCGCCGCGCTCGACGCCGCCGCCAAGTCGCTGGCCCGGTTCGACGACCCGAAGGCCGTCCTCGACGCCGAACTCGCCGCCGTCCGCCGCACGAGCCAGGAGCTCCAGCAGGCCGGGTTCGCCGAGCTCGGCCGGTTCGTGGCGCTGAAGCCGCCGCAGGGGCAGCCGCTGCTCGTCGTCGCGGTGCAGTACTTCTTCCGCAAGGACGTACAGGCCGACACCGAGCTCGCGGCCGAGTTCCAGTTCCAGGAAGTGGAGAAGCTGTCGCAGCGGCAGGAGGCCGGGTTCGCCGGGTTGCAGCAGGCCGTGGCCGCGCAGGGCGCCCGGCTCGACCAGCTGCTCGCCGACGCGATGACGCTCCTGGAGGACACGCACGCCCTGGCCGCGGAGACGCGCGACGTGGGGCTGGCGGTGCAGACGGACGTGCAGGCCCTGAAGGCGGAGATGGCGCAGCAGAACGAGCAGCTGCGGCAGATGTACCAGGCGATGCTCGACCTGATGGCCCGGCAGGCGGCGCCCGCTCCGGTCGCGGCCGCGGCGCCGGTCACGGCGCCGCCCGAGCCGTCGGAGGCGGTGGTGGCGGAGATGCGGACGCTGGTGGACGAGTGCGCGACGATGCCGGCGGAGGAGAAGCGGCGGCACAAGGCGCTATTCCGGGCGGTGGGGCGGATGAAGGCGGCGGTGCGGACGCACGACGCGAAGCGGCAGATGCGCAAGGGCGTGCTGCCGTCGGCGCTGTTCACCGGCTCGCCGCCGCCGCCGGCACCTGTGGTGAAGCCCGCCGCGCCGCCGCCGAGCGGCGAGTCGGTGTTCGGGGCGCTGCCGAAGTCGCGGCGCCTCCGGCCGCCGCAGAAGTGACGCTGGCGTCCGCCCGTGAGGCTGGTAGAATCCACGCCCCCCCACCGCCCGGGTGACGCGATGCCGCCCCGCCCCCGCCCCGAGCATGACGACCGCCCGCGCCGCCGCCGCGACCTGCCCGGCGGCAACGAGGCGTGGCTCGTGTTCGGCATCGTCGGCGTGCTCATGCTGGTGTCGCTCGCGGCCGTCGGCGTCATCGTCGCCGGCTTCGTGTTCGTGGCGGTGACGCGCGACCGGGACGAGCCGCCGGAGCAGCCGCCCGAGGTCGCCGCGCTGCCGCCGCCGCGCCAGCCCGAGCGACCCGCGCCGATGCCGGCACCGCCGGCGCAGGTCGTGCCCCGGATCGACCTGGAGCCACCGCCGCCGGACCTGACCAAACTCGATCCGGGGTTCGACCCGTCCGCGACCGTGCCGCCGATGCCGGTCACGCCCCCGCCGTTCGTGCCACCGCCGGCGTTCACGCCCCCGCCGTTTGTACGGCCGCCGACGGGCTTCCCCGTGCCGCCCGCCGCGGCGCCGCGCGACTGGTCGCGCCCGCTCGCCGACGTGAAGCCGGCCGCGGGCGTGTCCACGGCCGTCAAGCTGTTCGGTCCGATGCAGTCGGACGGCATCCTCCGCTTCACCAGGCTCGCCCTCGACCCGCCGCCGCCGCCCCAGAACCGGGCGTTCGAGACGGTCGGCTACCCCGGAGTGTGCTGGTCGCCGAAGGGCGACGCCGGGTTCGTGCTGACGGGCCGCGGCAAGCTGACGCGGTTCCGCCACCCCGGCGGCGCCGCCGAGCGCGTCGCCGACTGGGACCAGGACGCCGGCTCGCTCGGGTGGTCGGCGGCCGGGCTCGTCGCGTGCCTGCCGCAGCTGCACGAGGTGTGGGTGGTGAACCCGGACACCCTCGCCGTCACCCGGCGGGTCGGCGTGTCCGGGCTGTACCGGGTGCTCACCGGGCCGGGCCTGACGGACGCCTTCGCCCTGTGCCGCGAGAACGGCACCGATGCGGTCGTCCGCGTCGGGCTGGCCGACGGCAAACTCGCCGAACTGCTCCCCGAGCGCGGCGACCGCAAGAACGTGATGCTGCAGCCGTCCCGCCGGCTCTCGGGCGCCGCGCTGGCCCCGGACGGCAAGTACCTGTACGCCGAGGTCGGCATCTCGTCGCTCGGCCGCTACCGCATCGAGCCGAACAAGCTGGTGCTGGAAACGGCCACCGACCGGATCATCTCGGGGGCGCAGGTGGGGGCGTGCGTCAGCCCGGACGGGAAGCTCGTGGCGTACCCGTCCGGCGGCGGCAACTCGAACGCCGACGGGCCGTACTCCACGTTCGTGTACCGCGCCGACGACCTCTCCCGGCCGCACGCCACGGTGAAGTCCGGGGCGTACCCGAACGTGATGGGGTTCGACCCGGTCGGGAAGCGCGTCTACGCGCACAACTACGACCTGCCGCTGCGGGTGTACGACGAGAACGGCACCCACCGCGGCGACTCGAAGCTCGGCGGCGACGACCGCGGCGTGAACAACGGCGTCGGCTACGTCCCGCACCCGAACGGCCGCGCCCTGCTGGTGCGGACGAACGGGTGGGTCGCCTACGTCGAATTCAACCCCTGACCGACACCCCCGACGCGGGCCGCACCTGTACCGGGGGCACCCGCCGACCGTCTCGCCTTCGGCTCCTCCGCCGCCCCCGACTCCTTCCCCACCTCCGCCCGCTCCGGGGAGCCGGCCGACCGCTTCCGCGGGCACGGGGACGGCGCCGGCCCGCGGGCGTATCCTGACCCCCGGACCACTCGCCCACGGACGGCGCCCGCGAATGAACTTCCTCGTCACCGCCGGGAACACGCAGTCGCCGATCGACCGGGTGCGGTGCGTCACGAACGTGTTCACCGGCCGCACCGGGGCCGCCGTCGCCCGCACCGCCTGGGGCCGCGGCCACACCGTCACCCTCGCCACGTCCAACCCCGAAAGCCTGCCCGAGTTCGGCGTCAACCCGAAGGACCCCGGCGAGCGGTTCACCGTGCTGCCGTACCGCACGTTCGACGACCTGGCCCGGATCCTCCAGCAGCAGCTCCGCGGCGTACCGTTCGACGCCGTCTGCCACGCCGCCGCCGTCAGCGACTACCTCCCCGCCGGCACGTTCGCCCCGGAGCCGGGTACGTTCTTCAACGCCCGCCTCGGCGAGTGGGAGGCGATGATCGGGCCGCCGCGGCTGGCCGAGCAGACGGCGCCTAAGATCAAGAGCAGCGAGCCCGAGCTGTGGGTGCGGCTGGTGCGGGCGCCGAAGCTCGTGGACCGCTTCCGGGAGCCGTGGGGCTTCGCCGGCGTGCTCGTAAAATTCAAGCTGGAGGTCGGCCTCGGCGACGAGGAGCTGGTGGCGGTGGCGGACGAGTCCCGGCTGGCGAGCGGGGCCGACCTGATGGTGGCGAACACGCTGGAGGGCGCGGCGCACTTCGCGTACCTCGGGCCGCTGAACGACCGCTACGACCGGGTGCCGCGGCGCGACCTGCCGGACCGGCTGATCCTGGCGGTCGAGGAGCTGTACCAGAAGCGGGTGGCGAATGGCTAACGTGCTGCTGGGGGCGACGGGGAGCGTGGCCGCGGTGCGGGTGCCGGCGCTGGCGGCGGCGCTGGCGGCCGCCGGCCACGACGTGAAGGTCGTCGCCACCGACGCCGCCGCGTACTTCTTCGACCCGGCCGACCCCGCGCTCGCCGGCCGGCTGTACCGCGACGCCGACGAGTGGCCCGGCGAGCGCTACGGGCGCGGCGACTCGGTGCTGCACGTCGAGCTGCGGAAGTGGGCCGACCTGTTCCTGATCGCGCCGCTGGACGCGAACACGCTCGCCAAGCTGGCCGTCGGCCTGTGCGACAACTGCCTCACGTGCGTGTGGCGGGCGTGGGACCAGACGCGGCCGGTGGTGCTGGCCCCGGCGATGAACACGCTGATGTGGGAGCACCCGTTCACGCGGCGGCACCTCCGGTCGCTCGCCGCCGACTTCGGCGCGGGCCACATCCCCGCCCACCTCGACGGCGCCGCGCTGCTGGCGCAGATCAACGACCGCAGCCCGACGCTGCGGGTGGTGTCGCCGATCACGAAGCTGTTGGCGTGCGGCGACGTGGGCGTCGGGGCGATGGCCGAGGTGGCGGACGTGGTGGCAGCCGTTGTGAACCGCCGAGACGCCAAGACGCCAAGCAAGACACCGATCCAAATTTAAGTCTGTTGTCTGCTTGGCGACTTGGCGTCTCGGCGGTTCAACTCCGCATACCCGCGTCGCGCAGCAGCGCCGCCGTCGCCGCGTACGCCTCCGTCACCCACTCCACGATCTTCTCGGGCTCCGGCGAGTATTCGAGCTCGATGCTCACCGCCCCGCCCGCGTCCTCCACGCCCAGCGACGCGATCTCGCGCAGATACGGCGCGAAGTCCACCACCCCACGGCCCGGCGGCAGGTCGCCGTGCACCTTCCCGTCGCAGTCGCTGATGTGGACGTGGAACGCCCGCCCCTTCAGCGACCGCAACTCCTCCGGCTTCGTCCCCGCGAGCTGGAGGTGGCTCACGTCGATGTTGGCGCCGACGGCGGGGTGGTTCACGTCGTCGAGGAAGCGGCGCATGTTCGGCACGTCGTTCAGCAGCGACAGCTTGAACGGTTCGAGCTCCAGCGCGATCTTCAGGCCGAGCCCGCCGGCGTAGGCGCCGAGGTCCTTCAGCGCGGTGACGCCGGCGGCCCACTGCTCCGCGGGCGGGATCACCTGCCGGTCCCAGATGTACTCGCCGAGCACCAGCAGCAGGTTCTTCGCCCCCAGCTCGTAGCAGAAGTCGAGGTACGCCTCGCACCGCTCCAGGTGAAACCGCCGCACGCTCGGGTTGAAGTCGATGAGCCCGACCGCGACGCACGCCACGCTGACGACCGGCAGCCCGGCGGCGGCGCACTCGGTGCGGATGAGGGCGCGCTCGCGGGCGTCGAGGTCGAGCGGGTCGGCGAAGACGTCGATCGAGTCGAAGCCGATGGCCTTCGTCTGGCGGATGCCGTAGGCGGTACCCTTGCCGGCCTGGACCCAGGCCGAGTTGATGAGGCCGAGCTGCATGGGTCACCCGGGAGATAGGGGACACGGGACAGGGGACAGAATACGATTTTTGGGTACGCTCCCCGGGCGCCGCGGGCTAGGAACGGATGCGCCCCGGGGGTACACTCTCGGACTGTTCCCTGTCCCCTGGTCCCAGACTCCCGTCCCCTGTCCCCTGTCTCCTGAGGAAGCCCCCGGGGATGCTCGAGCACTTCAGCGACTACGGCTACATCGGCATCTTCCTGGCGCTGCTGGCGGCGGGGTGCGGGGTGCCGCTGCCGGAGGAGCTGCCGGTCATCATGGCCGGCATCATCGTCGGGCACGACGGCACCACCCTGAAGTGGTACCTGATGCTCCCGGTGGTCATCGCCGGGGTGGTGATGGGCGACGTGTTCCTGTACGGCATGGGCCGGTTCTGGGGCGACCGGCTGCTGAAGATCGGCTGGGTGCAGCGGACGTTGGTGCCGCCGGACAAGCGCGCCGAGATCGAGAAGAACTTCCACGACCGCGGCGTCATGGTGCTGCTGTTCGCCCGGCTGCTGCCCGGCATCCGCACGCCGATCTTCATCATGGCGGGGGTGCTGCGGGTGCCGTTCGGCCGGTTCATCCTGGCCGACGGCCTGTACGCCATCCCCGGCGTGAACGTCCTGTTCTGGCTGTCCTACTTCCTGACGGATCAGGTGTTGGTGGTGTTCCGGCAGCTGGAGCAGTACCGGCCGCTGGTGATGGTGGCGATCCTGTCGGCGGTGGCGGGGGCGCTGTTCCAGAAGTACGTGCTGACGCGGAAGATCAGCACCGGCGAGGCGCCGCACGTGCCGCCGATCATCGCCAAGCCGGCGGGGGCGGTGGTCCACGCGGTGGAGAAGGCGGTGGAGGTGGTGGCGCACGTGGCGCACCACCACAAGCCGGAGCCGCCTGCGGTGGCGCTGCCGGAGCTGGTGCCCGACCCGGCGGCCCCGCCGCCGGAGGAGAAGACGGGGTGAATGGCTCGCGGTTCCGTTGCCGCTTGCGGCTTGGCGCCGGGCAACGCCAAGCCGCAAGCGGCAACAGAACCGCGCAGTTACTCTACGTACAAGAACTCGTTCAGGCAGAACAGCACCTGGCAGAAGTCGGCCGCGGCCGCCTCGCGCGACGGGCCGGTCGTGCCGCGGAGGAACGCCGTCGCGTCGGCCAACTCGCCCGCGCTCGGGGCGCGGCCCAGCGCCAGCCGGTAGGCGCGCGTCGCCACCGCCGCGTCGTCGCCGGCCGCCAGCGCCCGCCTCGCCAGCCCCTTCGCCGCGGCCCGCACCTGCGGGTTGTTCATCAGGTGGAGTGCCTGCGGGGCGACGGTCGTGCTCGGCCGCTCGCCCACGCCGGCCGTGCCGTCGGGGGCGTCGAACACCGTCAGCGCCGGGATCAGGCGGCTGCGCTTCATCGTGAAATAAACACTGCGCCGGGTCATCCCGTCGTTCAGGCTGCCGGGCCCGAACGGCGTCGAGTCGAGGATGCCGCCGACGCTCAGAATACTATCCCGGATCACCTCCGCTTCCAGCCGCCGCACCGGAAACCGCCCGAACAGCCGGCCGTCCGGGTCGGCCTTCTCCTTCGCCGCGTCGCGGCCCGAGCCCTGCTGGTACGTACGGCTCAGCACGATCTGCCGGTGGATCGGCTTCAGCTTCCAGCCGCCGCGGACCAGCTCGGACGCCAGGAAGTCCAGCAGCTCGGGGTGCGACGGCGGCTCGCCGCGGACGCCGAAGTCGGACACCGTGGGGACGATGCCGCGGCCGAGGTGGCGCTGCCACAGGCGGTTCACGATGACGCGCGCCACGAGGTTGCCGGCGCCGCCGTCGGCGTCGGTGAGCCAGCGGGCGAAGGCGGCGCGGGTGTGCCGGGTGCGGCTGCCGGCCGGCGGCGGCGTCAGCCACTTCGCCTGGGCGTCGGCCGCGGGCATCAGCACCTGGAGGAACGACACGTCGGCCACGCCGTCCTTCTGCGCCGCGTCGCCGCGGCGGAGGTAGTGCGTCTCCTTCAGGAAGTCGTCGCCCTGCGAGTGGAGCCGGATCGGCGGCAGCCCCTCGCTGGTGACAAGCGCCTTCGTCAGGTTCGGCTTCGGAGCCTTCGCCAGGTGGTCGGCCGCGGCCTTGTTCCGCTCGCGCCAGCCGGCGTCCTGCGGGGCGAACCACGCCAGCAGCGCCGCCGTCTGCGCGGGCGTGCGCTCCTTGGCGGCGAACGCGGCGCGAACCGCTTCCGTCGCCGCGGGGGCGGTGAGATTCGCACCGGCGTCGGTGCTGACGGCCAGGCGCGGGCGGCCCATGCCGTGCCCGGTGTTGTTGTTGAACGCGAGCGTGACCGTGAACACCGTGCCGCCCGGGAAGCCGACCGGCTGTTCGAACGCGAACGCGGCGGCGTGGTCCTTGCCGAACTGCGGGTCGATCGCCCACGCGCTGTTCACGTTGCCGTCGATCGCATCCGCGACCCCGAGCCCCTTCTGCTCGAAGGTGGCGCGGGCGGCCGTCAGCTTCACCCGCTTCGCCTCCGCCGGCTTGTCCTTCGGCGCCGCCTGCACCTGCACGTTCGACAGCGCGAAGTTGCCGTTCGTGGCGCGGCCCGGCCCGCCGCGCACCAGCGACGGGTGCGTCAGCGCTTCCACCCGGAGCGCCTTCACGCCCGTCTCGGTGGTGACGAGCGTGAACTTCAAGTTCTCCGTCGTCGGGTTCTTGCCGGTGACCAGAACGCTACCGTCGCCCTGCTTCGTGGTCGTCGCCCCGCCGGCCGACGTGAGCCCGGTGATTTCCGGCAACACCCACGGGAATGACAGCGGGGTGTCACCGCGGGCCGTCTCCCACGCCGCGAGCTTGGCCGGCAGCTCCTCGGCCTCGTACTTCGTGACCGCCGCGGCGAGCGGGGCGTGGGCGGCGTCGAACGCGGCCTTGTCGCGGCGGTACTTCTCCGGCTCCAGGTCGAACTCCATCTCCGTCCGCACCGCGGTCGTGAACGCGCTCACCATGCGGTAGTAGTCGCGCGCCGGGACCGGGTCGTACTTGTGGTCGTGGCAGCGGGCGCAGCCGACGGTCAGGCCCAGGAACGTGGTGCCGACGTTGGCCACGATGTCGTCGAGCTCGTCGTAGCGGTGCTTGGCCACTTCGTTCTGCGTGATCTGCGTGCTGTGGACGCCGGCGGCGAGGTAGCCGGTGGCCATCACGGCCAGCGGGTCGGTCGGGGCGAGTTCGTCACCGGCGAGCTGCCAGCGGGTGAAGGTGTCGAACGGCAGGTCGGCGTTCAGCGCCTTGATGACGAAGTCGCGGTAGTGGTACGCCGTGGGCCGGTCGTAGTCGTGCTCGAACCCGTGGCTCTCGGCGAACCGCACGAGGTCGAGCCAGTGCCGCGCCCACCGCTCGCCGTAGGCCGGACTGGCGAGGAGTTCGTCCACCACCTTCTCGAACGCGGCCGGCGAGTGGTCCTTCTCGAAGGCGTCGATTTGCTCGGGCGTCGGCGGCAGGCCGATCAGGTCGAGGTAGACGCGCCGCAGCAGCACGCGCGGCTCCGCCGGCGCGCCGAGGTCGAGGCCTTTCTCCTTCAGCTTCGCCTGCACGAAGGCGTCGATCGCGGCCGGGGCCGCGGGGCGCTTCAGCGGCTGGAACGCCCAGTGCTGCCGGGCCTCGGGGGCGACCACCTTGCGCGTCCAGGCGGAGGCGGCGTCCTGGCCGAGGAGCGGGCGGTCGTAGGGGGCGCCGAGGTCGATCCACTCGGCGATGCGGGCGATGTCGGCGGCGGGGAGCTTGGCCCGCTCGTGCGGCATGTGCGGCTCGCGCTGGTGCGCGACGAGCTGGTACAGGAGGCTCTTCTTGTGGTCGCCGGGCACCACGGCCGGGCCGCCGGCGCCGCCCTTCAGCAGCGCCTCGCGGGTGCCGAGGTCGAACTCGCCCTCGACGCGGGTGCCGCTGTGGCAGCTCTGGCACTTCTTCGCCAGCACGTCGCGCACGGCCGATTTGAACAGCTCCGTCCCCTTCGCCATCTTCGCGGCGTGGTCGGGCGGCTGCGCGGTCGCGGTGACGGCGAGGGCGACGAGGGCGGCGAGCGGCAGCAGCCGGGGGGAGAGACCGAGCATCGGCGGAGCCTCGACGTGCCGGGGGGCGGGATGAGGTCAGTTTACCGGCGCCGGGCGCGGCGGGGAAGCGCCCCGGCCGGTACGATAGAGCGGACTCCGGAGCACCCCGCATGCGCGTCCTGGCGATCGGCGACGTTCACGGCTGCTCCCTCATGCTCGACGACCTGCTCGCGTGGGTCGCCCCGACCGCCGACGACACCGTCGTCACCCTCGGCGACTACGTGGACCGCGGCCCCGACAGCCGCGGCGTCCTCGACCGGCTGATTCGCATGAAGCGCGAGGGTACGCGGCTCGTGTGCCTCCGCGGGAACCACGAGCTGATGATGCTCGCCGCCCGCAGCGGCGACCCCGGGGCGTCCGCCGACTGGTTCAGCGTCGGCGGCCTCCAGACGCTCGGCTCCTACGGCGCAGCTCCCGGTCGCTCGGGCACCCTCGCCGACGTGCCGGCCGAGCACTGGGACTTCCTCGAATACCAGCTCGCGCCGTACTTCGAGACCGACACCCACATCTTCGTCCACGCCGGGGTCTTGTGCGGGTTCGCGCTCGGCGACCAGCCGGAGGAGTCGCTGTACTGGGACTTCCTGCCGCCCGCGATGCGGCACGTGTCGGGGAAGACGATCGTGTGCGGCCACACGTCGCAGAAGGGCGGCGTGCCGAAGGTGGTGCCGGGGGCGGTGTGCATCGACACGCACGCGCACGGCGGCGGATGGCTGACGTGCCTCGACGCGGCGAGTGGTCGCTACTGGCAGGTGAACCTGATGGGCAAGCGCCGCGAGGGGCGCGTCGAGTACGAGGGGTGACGCCGCGGTCGTGGGGCCGGTTGGGCACCGGCCCCACGAAACACCGCGGCCCGCCCGGTTTTCCCGGGCGGGCCGCGGCGCGTCACGACTCACCGTCGCGGGTCAGTCGCCGCCGCCCGGCAGCAGCGACACGCGCGGCAGCCGCACGTCGCGGCCGCCGGTGGCGAACACCGGCTGCGCCGACACGCTGTACGTCTGCCGGTCCGGGTTCAGCCGGTACGTCGCCCGGATGTCGGCCGACGCCCCCGTCCCGCGGATCACCTGGTCCCACGGCTGCACCACCAGCGGCAGCCGCGCGTCCGGGCCGGCCGCCGACCCCATCGCCGAGGTCGAGGCGCTGCCGGCCGCCGCCACGCCGCCGCCGAACCCGCGGGTGCCGGTCGGGACCGCCGCCCGGTCGTTCATCGCGGCCGTCCGCAGCGTCGTCACGTCCGGGTTCACCGGGGCCAGCTCCGTCCGGCTGCCGCCGTCGAGCCGCACTTCCACCGGCGTCGCCGAGCCCAGGTCGATCGTCACCAGGTCGTGCGACTCGCGGGGCGTCCCCTTGAACCGCGTGATCTTCAGCGTGGCCGTGTTGCCGACCGGCCGGCCGAACGCCGTCCGCGCCGTCACCCGGTACACGCCGCTGAACGCGCTGGCCGCGGTGTACGCCTCGGCCCGGCCGTCGTCCGTCTGCTCGATCCGGTCGCCGGTCAGCACGCCGCCGCCCACCGACCGCGGCGTCAGGGTCGTGCACACCGAGCCGCCCGGCTCCGTCACCGTCAGGTCCAGGTCGGCGGCGCCCTGCCACAGCAGCTCGATCGTCAGGTCGCGCTGCGTCTGCTCGGTCACCGTGCGGCGGAGCCCCGGGGTCGGGGTGCCGGCGGCGTCGAACCGGGCCACGAACCGCGGCAGCAGTTCCTTCACCCGGCCGTGGTAGTCCACCCCGTCGGTCTGGCCGAAGTCGCGCCGCAGCAGGCTGCTGGCGGCCCACTCCACCGTGTCGGGCGACACGTTGCGGGCCTTCTCGGCGTAGGCCAGGGCGTTGGCGTAAGCCGCGGGCTGGTCCGGGTCGCGGTCGGCGGCCCGGCGGCACAGCGCCACCGCCACGTCGTGGTTGCCGAGCTCCGCCTCGGCCTTCGCCGCGCGGATGTAGGCGCCCGGGTCGGCCGGGTCCAGGTCGATGGCCGACAGCGCCGCCCGCTCGACTTCCTCGGGGGCGGCGTTCGACATCTGCAGGGCGACGTGCAGCGCGCCGTGCGTCCACGCCTCGGTCGTCAGCCCCTTCCGCATGCCGGCCTTGAGCACCTCGGCGGCGTGGCCGTACTCGTCGAAGCCCATCAGGAAGTCGGCCGCGGCCACGATCAGCCCGGGGTCGGTCACGGTCCACTCGACGGCCTGGTTCCACTTCTTCTTCGGGTTCGAGTCGAGCGACTTGGCCAGCTGGGCCGCGTCGTTCTTCGGGTTGACGATGCCCGACTTCGGGGCCGGCGTCCCGGCGGCCACGGCCGCCGGCGCCTTCGGCTGGACGGCCTTCGGGGCGACCGGGGTGTTCGGCCCGATGACGAGTACCTTGGGGTTCGGGCCCGCGGCCATGCCGCCGCCGACCTTCTCCAGCTTGGTGCCGGCGTAGGGCAGGTACTTGCCGGTGCCGCGGACGATCAGGGCGTGCGCCGGCGGGTAGTAGCCGAGCGAGTTCTGCTGCTTGGCGTCGAGGAACGAGGCCTCGACCTCGGCCCCGGGCGCCTGGTTCTGCTGGCTGGAGTAGCCGGCCAGGCCCATCGTGCGGGCGTCCCACTCGCCGCGGGCCACGGTCTCCACGATGACGCCGATCAGCAGCGACTCCTGGGTGCCGCCCTGGAGGCCGAACTGGCCGCCGAGGTTGCCGAACTGGCCGACGCCGCCGTTGCCGCCCAGGCCGACGATGCCGCCCTGGCCGTTCTGGCCGCCGCCGAAGAACGGGTTACCCGCCCCGCCGCCGCCGCCGGGCGGGGCCGCCCCGCCGCCGCCGAACGGCTGAGCCCCGCCGTTCCCGCCGACGCCGAGGAAGTTGCCGCCGCCGAGGAACTGGGCCGCCCCCGACGCCGCCCCGAAGATCGCCAGCGTCTGCTGCTGGACGCCGAGGGTCTGTTGCAGGGTGGCCTGGTTCACGGCCGACGGGATCGGGATCACGAGGTCCGCCACGGCGAACGTCGTGGTGACCTTGTCCGTCAACCTCGCCTCGTAGGACGTGATCTCGATGTAGTCCGGCCGCACCACGTAGGTGATGTTCGGCACGCTGAGGCCGCGGAGGTACACGTCCAGGAACGTGCCGAGCCGCAGGCCGTTCAGCGTGCTGGCGCTCAGCTTGTTGGCGTTGGCCGTGCTCTGGTCCAGCCCTTCCATGCCGGGGGCGTTCTGGTTGATGACGAACGTGATCTCGTACCGCTTCGACAGGTCCGCCAGCACCTCCTGCAGCGGCGTGGTCTTCAGGTCCTTGCCCTGCAGCTCGACCGGCAGGCCGTCCTCGATGATGCTCCGCAGCCGGAGCATCGACGGGCTCGGCTGGGCGCCGAGGGCGGTGTTGCCGTAGCGGTCGCGGCGGCCCGGCCGCTGGCCGTCGCCCTCCGTCAGCTGCCGCCACACGGCCGCCGGCGGGAAGTGGACCGGCGGCTCGTCCGGGTACGGGATGTGGCTCTTCTCGGCCTGCATCATCGTGAGCAGGAACCGGTCCTCCCGGATGCGGACGAGCTCGCGCCACTCGCGGAGCTGCGTGGCGTGCTGGCCGATGATGTAGCTGGCGACGGCCGTCGAGGGCACCGTCTGGCCGCGGCTGACCCGCTCCTGGATCATCAGCTGCGCCTCCTGGTACGCGAGCTCGTACCGGGCCTGCTGCATCAGCTGGCGGAAGGCGTCGATGCGGGCCTTCGTGCGGTCCTCCTCGGCCTGCTGGCGGTCGAACTCGTTGAGCCGCTGCCGGGTCTTGGCGATCTGGTCGCGCTCGGCCGCGGCCTGCCGCTTGATCTCGGCGCCCTTCAGGAAGATCTCCTGCATCACCGCCGTCAGGTCCGAGACGTACCGGCCGCGGGCCGCGTCGCCGATGCCGGCGTAGGCCTGGATGTCGTCGCGCTGCCGCTTCAGCTCGGCGTAGGCGCCGTCCGGGTCCACCTTCAGGTTCTCCCGGGCGCGGCGGATGGTGGCGTCCACGAGCACGCGGTACCGCTGCTCCTCGACGCGCTTCAGGTCCGCCGCCTCCTGAATCAGGTCCGTCTGGGCGCGCGGCGTGAGCCCCGGCTGGCCGCCGGCCGGCGGCTGCGCGGCGGGCTCCTTCGCCCCCTCCTGGATGACCATCCGCACGGCCCCGGCCTTGTCGATCTTCAGGCCCTCGACCTTCGCCGCGGCCCGCTTGTCCATGTCGGCCTTGGTGATCTGGCCGGTCTTCATCCGCCCCACGAGCGCCAGCCCGGTGGCGACCTCGGTGTTGCTCGGGTCGATCTTCGCGGCCGCCTCGTACAGCTTGGTGGCGTCGTCGAGCTTGTTCAGGCTGACGGCCCACGTGGCCTGCGTGATGTACTCCTCGCGGTACAGGCTGATCTGCGTGGACGCCAGGGCCAGCGCCCGGTCGGCCTGCAGCATCGCCGGGGCGTCCTTGTGCGGGGCGTCCCGCCACTGGGCGAACATCAGGTTCAGGAAGAAGTGCTCGGGCAGCGGCGCCGGCAGGTCGTGGCCCAGGCTCAGCGTGACGGCGCGGGTACCGACGACGCCCTTCACCTCGGCGGTGACGCGCGGGGCGGCCTTCGCCAGCTTGCCGATGACGAGCGTGGCCTTGTCGGCCCGCAGCGGCGGCAGCTTCGACGGGAACGTTTCCGCCACGTCGGCCCCGAACTTGACGCTCTCGGGCTTCAGCACCGGCACGTCGAGGGCCGTCTTGAGGCGGGCGACGAACTCGCCGCGCTTGCTGACGTTGGCCAGGTCTTCCTGCACCCGGACGACGGTGCCGCCGGTGAGGGCCGCGAGGCCGTGCAGGTTGTTGGCGTTCACCTTGACGCCGAGCGGCACGGCGAAGAAGAACACGTCGCTCTGCTCCATCCGGCCGCCGAGGGCGACGCGGTCGCTCTCGTTGATCGGGTCGTAGGAGCTGTCGCCGTCGCCGAGGAACAGCACCAGCTGCTGCCGGCCACGGTTCGGGGCGACGGTGCCGAGCGCCTTGGCGAGCGCGCCCTTCAGGTCGGTGGCACCCGAGCCGTACTCGGTCTCGGTGAGCGCGGCGGCGGCGGCCTTCACGTCGTCGGACGTGGCCGGCTGGAAGTCCTTGGTGAGGTTCCGCGTGGCGGCGGGGGTGTTGGCCGTCCACACGCTGACGCGGTCGTCGGCGGCGAGCGCCCCGGCGAGGCCGATGATGATCTGGCGGGCCTGCTGGAGCGGCCGGCCGGCCTGGCTGGCGGACGTGTCCACGACGACCAGAATGTCGCGCGGCCGGGCGGGGGCGGCGGCGAGTTCGGGCTTGACCTGCCAGGCGAACAGGGTGTCGCCGGTGGTGCTCTTGTAGGTGAGCGCCGGGAGGTTGGTGAACTTGGTGACGGCGAGGTCTTCGGCGACCGGCCGGGCGTTCGGATTCTCGACGGGGACGGCGGTCTTGGCGGTGCCGCCGCGGAAGTCGCCGAACAGCGAGGTGCCGATCGAGACGCTGGCGGCGGCGACGGCCAGCAGTGCTGGGACCACCCGGAGTCGGGTCAGGAGTGTCATGAGCCAGGCGCTCCTTCGGGAAATCACGGGCCGAAGACGTGCGGGGGCCGGGTCCGGCGTGCCGCTTCCGTCCAGTCTAACCTGTGTAACGGCGGTGATCTAGCGACGTTGGCGGGTTGTGGGAATCCGTGAGATGGCGCGCCGGGCGCCGGCGCCCCGGCCGGCACCGCCGGCGCCGTCGGACCGTGCGGGCGGGGTGGAGGCGGGCGGGTTGTGCCGCCCGGGGCTTCGCGCCGCGGCGCGAAGCCCCGGGCGGCAACGGGGCTACTCCGGCACGTCCCAGACGTACACCTTCCGCATCACCGGGCACTGCGACGCCACCCGCCGCCCGTCGGGCGTGCACTCGACGGTCACCAGGGCGAAGTCCGTCACCTCCGGCGGGTACTCCAGGTCGTGAATCACGCCGCCCGTGCGGTGGTCGGCGATGACCACGTGCCGGATGTCCCGCCAGCCGCCGCCCTCCGGCAGCCGCTTCCGCCCCTGCACCGCGTACAGGATGCGGCCGCCGGTCATCGGCTTCAGCCGGGTGCTCGGCAGCCGGCCCCACAGGTTGTCCCACCACGTCATCCGCTCGCCGGTGCTAAGGTCCCACACCGCCTGCGCATCCTTCTCCGTCCGCACGACCATCGATTTGCCGTCCTCGGCGACCAGCACCGGCTCGCCCGGGTCGTCGCCCGTCTTCCGCGGGCGCTTGAGCGGCACCGTTTTGACCGCCCGGCCCGCCGTCACGTCCCACACCCGCGCCACCACGTCGTCGGCGTCGTACTGCACGGCCGCGACGCGGGTGCCGCCTTGGAACACCTGCGACAGGCCGTACACCGGGCTCCCCGCGTCCACCTCCGGCACCGATGCGGCGCCGGCCGGCCACGGCTGGAACCGCAGCGTCGACTTCTGGGCGGTCACCAGTAGCCGCCCGGACGGGGCAAACGAGTAGCGACCCGGCGACCGGCCAAACGTGGCGGCCTCGGTCTTCTGGCCCGTGGCTATGTCGTGGACGAACACGGCGGACGTGTTGTCGTAGACGGTCGTCTTGCCGCCGGCGGCGATCGGCCCGTGCCCCTCGAACTGGAGGATCGGCACGCCCACCCGCTTGCCGGAATCCACGTCGTAGAACGCTGTCATCGGGGCCAGCCCGGGGCCGTTCTTCCCGACCCCGAACTTGCCGAGGCCGAACACGCCCACGGTGCCGCCGTCCGCCGACAGGCTGACCGTCTTCAGCATCGGGTGGAGTGTCTCCTGGTACGCCACAGTCTTCGTCGGCAGGATGGTGCCCGCCGGCTTCGGCGCCGGCTTGTTCGCCCAGTCCGCGCCGCCGGTCACTTCGAGCGAGTCGAAGAACCCGTCCACGATCGCGGCCGGCGGGAGCTCGTTCTCCTTCGACACGGCCATGACGAACACGTCGTCGCCGACCACGGCCGAGCGGACGACCCAGCCCCACTTGCGGTCGCCGGAAGAAGTCTCGGCGACGACTTCCTTGCCCTGGTACTTCAAACCGACCGGCGCGGCCCGTCGGAGGACCTTGGCGCCGGGCCGATTCCGGAAGTCGAAGTCGGACCGGAAGGCTTCCACCCCCTCCCGCCGCCGCCGGTCGGCCGGGACGGTCGCAGGCGGGGTGACGCGGCCGACGGCGCACAGCACCTTCGACGGGGAATCCGCGAACCCTCCGTAGGGGCTGCGGAACATCCGCCCGGTGGCGCTGGCGTCGGCCGCTTCCCGGGCCCGGTACGCTTCCTCGGAGGGCGGGGCGGGCAGCGCGACGCGGAAGCCGCATCCGGGCACGTCGTAGACCATCCAGCCGTCCGGCACGGGCGTCTTCGTCGTCCGGGCGGGGGGGCTGTCGCCGGGGTTTGACGGGGGCTCCGGGGCCTCCGGGGTCTCCGGGGTGGTCGCGGCGGCCGGGGCGGCCGGGGCGGCCGGGGCGGGGACATCGGGCTTGTCGCGGAAGCCGAACCAGTACGCCGCGAAGCCGCCGCCCGCGAGCACCGCGACCGCCAGCAGCCCGGCGATCAGGGCGACCAAGGCGCCTGACTTCTTCGGCCGCGACTTCCCCCTGCGCCGCGGACGGTCGTCCGGCTCGTTGTCGTCAACCGGTCCGCGGCGCCACGGCGGGAACTCGTCGGCCGGCTCCGCGGCGCCGACGGGGACGGCCGTCTGGCACTCGGGGCACTTCACGCTCTTCCCCACAGCCGCGTCGTGGGCGGTCATGCGGGCGCCGCAGCCGGGGCAGACGACGACGGGCATGGGTCACCTGGGCGTGGGAGTTCGGGCGGTTATAAGGGTACGAACGAAGAACCGAGCGCCCGCCCCGCGGGCGCCCGAGTGACGCCGCGCGCGGCGGTACACCGCCGCGAGCGGCGTCATCCCGTCCGCCGCAGCAGCAGTGCGTGCTCGAACCGCGGGCGGTCGTGGAACGCCGCGGCGCTCGGCTCGTGGAAGTGCGGGCGGGCCTGGCTCGCCCGCGCCACCGGCTCGAACCCGCAGTCCCGCGACACGTCCGCCGCGATCTCGTCCGCCCGGATCGCCACGTCCCGCACCGCCGAGTCCGCCGCCACCAGCACCAGCGGGCCGCCCGGCTTCAGCACCCGACGCACCGCCTTCAGGAACCGCGACAGCTCCCACGCCCACGCCGCGGGGGCGTCCGCCGCGCTCATCCGCCGGTATTGCGCCCGGCTGCCGATCTCGCCGCGCACCATCATCCCCGCGTCCAGGTTCAGCCAGCGCAGCCGCAGCTCGTGGTGGTACAGGTAGTCGTACGTCGCCGCGTACGGCGGCGACGTGATCACCGCGTCCGCCACGCCGTCCCGCGGCGCCTTCAGCACCGTCGCGTCGTCGAGGCTCACGTCGCCGCGCGGCGGCAGCGGGCTCGGCAGCGCCCGCGAGAACGCCCCCAGCCGCGTCGCCCAGTCCTCAGCCTTCTGCGTGAACACCTTGGACGGGAACCCCGCCCGGATGCGCCGAACCACCACCCCGCCGGACGTGTCCCCCGGCCGCCGCGACACCTTCATCAGGATCGCCGACAGCACCAGCCCCAGGTCCAGCGTCGTCGGCTCGTCGGGGAGGCTCTCGATCTTCGATCGCAGCGAGTCGAGTTCCAGCAGCACGTGCGGGTCGAACAGCTCCACGTCCTCGGGCGGGTAGCGGCGGGTGGCGCCGGCGCGGGCGCGGCGGCGGTCGTCGGCGTGCTGCACCACCTCGGCGGCGCGAGCGACCAGGTACTCCACCTCGGGCTCGGTCCGCGGCCGCGTCTTGCAGCGGGCCAGGCGCACGGCCAGCGGGTTCAGGTCGCTGCCGAGCGCGGCGCGGCCGGCAAGCATCGCTTCGACCAACACCGTGCCGGAGCCGCAGAACGGGTCGTAGACGCGGCCGCCCGGCGGCGAAAACGCGCGCACGAGCCGGGCCGCGGTGGTGGGGTGCATCCGCGCCGGGTAGGTGTGGAAGCCGTGGACGTGGCTGCGCGCCGGGTCGCGGTCGTCGTCGGTGGACGGCTCCACGTCGAGGGCGTGGGCGAGCAGGTCGGCCTCGGCGCGGGGGCCGGCGGTGTCGGCGCGGCCGCCGACATGACTGAGTGATCGGCGCTTCCGGGGTTCGTCGGACATGGAGGACATCTTAGCGGCGGGGCGCCGCGGTAATGACGAATGACGAATGACGAATGGCTGCTGCGGTCATTCGTCATTCGTCATTCGTCATTACCGCGGCATCATCCCCGCGCGCCGCTCGGGCGGGGGCGGCCCCGCCGCGGGCGGCTCGCCCTTCGCCGCCGCCTCCGCGAGGCGGACGTAGCGGTGGTACTCCTCGGGCGGGAGGAGGCCGTCGCCGTCCAGGTCCATGGTGCGGTAGTCGGCCAGCGGGCGGCCGCTGAGGCGCCACTCGTACAGCCCCACCTGGCCGTCCATGTCCTTGTCGTACTGGTCGAACCACGCGGGGAGGCCGCCCTTGCGGGCCGCGGTCGCGGCCGCCTTCGCCTGCGCGTCGGCCGCCTTCGCCTGCCCCTCCAGCGCCTCCCCCACCCGGAAGTCGAAGTACTCGCGGTACTCCTCGGCCGTCACCCGGCGGTTGCCGTCGGCGTCGGCCCGGCGGGCGTCGGCGCGGAGGCGGTCGGTCCACTCCGGCGACTCCAGCTCGCCGCTGCCGTCGCGGTCGAGCACCCGGAACAGGCGGTCGGCGTCCGGCGGGCGCTCGCCGTCCTTCGGCGCCCGGGGCACGTCGCGGGCCAGCCGGCGGGCCAGGCCGGCGAACTCGTCGCGGCGGATCGACGGCACCGGCCCGAGTTCGAGCCGGGAGGCGGCGCGGTCGAACAGCTCGGCCAGCGGCCGGGTCGGGGCCGCGTCGCGCCGCCACTCCTTCGCGTCGCCGGCCAGCAGGTCGTACCACGCGTTGATGTCGTCCTCGGTCAGCCCGGCGGCGACCTTGCCGGGGTACGCCTTGCCGAGCTCGCGGTGCCAGCGGGTGGCCTCGTTGTCGGCCGCCTTCGCCGCGCGCTCGGCCGCCCGGGCGATCGACTTCTCCTCGAACTGCTCCTGCTCCCACGCCTCGCCCTTGGCGGTGCGGTCCTTCCGGGTCGGCGGCTCCTGGGCCGGCCCGGGGGCGGCGAGCAGGGCGAGCAGGACGCCGACGGCGGCGGGGCGGGGGAGGCGGGTCATCAGGCGGGCCCGGGGAGGGCGGGGGGCGGGAACGGGCGAGTCGGCGGGTGACGCTACTGTACCCGCGCGGCGGGCGGGTGTCACGCCCGACCCGTAGAATGCGCCCATGCGCGTGATCCTCTTCGACATCGACGGCACCCTGGTCCGCACCGGCGGCGCCGGCAAGGCGGCGATGGAAGACGCCCTCCGGGCCGAGTTCGCCGTCCGCGACATCAAAGACACCGTGCCGTACAGCGGCCGCACCGACCGGGCCATCGCCCGCGATTTGTTGCGGGTCCACGGCATCCCCGACACCGCCGCCAACGAGCGGACCCTGCGCGAGGCGTACCTGGCGCAGCTGCCCCACACGCTGGGCCGCTACCCGGGGCTGGTGTGCCCCGGCGTCGCGGAGCTGGTGGCGGAGCTGGCGGCGTGCCCGAACACGCTGCTCGGGTTGCTCACGGGGAACGTCCGCGCCGGGGCGGCGACGAAGCTCGGGCACTACGGCCTGTGGCACCACTTCCGCTGCGGCGGGTTCGGCGACGACCACTACGACCGCGACGACGTGGCCCGCGCCGCCGTGGCGAGCGCGCGGCAGACGGCCGGGCGCGACTTCGACCCGCGGGCGGTGTGGGTCGTCGGCGACACGCCGCTCGACGTGAGCTGCGCCCGCGCCGTGGGGGCGAACGCCGTCGCCGTGGCGACCGGGTGGCACCCGCTGGAGGAGCTGACGGCGTGCGAGCCGGACCACGCCTTTGCCGACCTGTCGGACCTGCGCCGCGTGCGCACCATCTGGGCGGCTCAGCAGATGAGGGGGTGAGGGGGTGAAGGGGTGAGCAAGCAGTGCTCGTCACCCCTTCACCCCCTCACCCCTTCACCCCCTCAGCGCCGTAAAACAACGACATCGAATTCCAGGGAGTCGTCCATGACCTCGATCGACCTGTCCGGCAAGATCGCGCTCGTCACCGGCGTCGGCGACAACGAGAGTTTCGCGTGGTTCATCTCCAAGGCGCTCCAGGCGGCCGGGGCGAAGGTGGCGCTGGCCTGTCACCCGCGCATGGTGAGCATCGTCGAGAGCATCCTCACCCGCGACGGCGACCGCGACAGCCGCCTCCTGCCGGACGGCTCCGAGTTCAAGCCGGTGAAGGTGCTGCCGTGCGACGCCAGCTACGACACGATGGACGACGTGCCCGCCGAGGTGAAGGCCGACCGCCGCTACGCCAAGTTCCCCGAGTACTCCATCAAGGGGACCGTGGACGCGATCGGCCAGGAGTTCGGCGGCATCGACATCCTGATCCACTCGGTGGCGTTCAGCCGGGAGATCACCAAGAGCCTCATCGACACGAGCCGCAAGGCGTACCACGAGGCGATGGGGATTTCGTCGTACTCGCTGGTGAGCCTGACACGGGCGGCGGCGCCGTACATGGCGAACCGGCCCGGCGGGGCGAGCGTGGTCGGCCTCACCTACGTGGCCGGGGAGCGGGTGGTGCCGCACTACGGCGGCGGCATGGGGACGTGCAAGGCGGCGCTGCAGATGGACGCGAAGCAGCTGGCGTGGTTCGTGGGCGACCGGAACGTGCGGGTGAACCTGATCTCGGCGGGGCCGTACGCCAGCCGGGCGGCGCGGGCGATCAACAAGGACTTCGACAAGCTGATCGAGCACGCGGCGGCGCACTCGCCGCTGCGCCGGCCGATCGGCCCGGAGGAGGTGGCGAACGCGACGCTGTACCTGTGCAGCCCGCTGGCGTCGGCGGTGACGGGTCAGATCCTGTACGTGGACTGCGGCTACAACGTGATGGGGAACTGACCGTGACCGAGCCGATCCGCCTGACGAAGCTGGCCAAGCGGGCCGGGTGCGCCGCCAAGCACCCGCCCGGCTTCCTGCTGCCGCTCCTCGGGCTGCTCCCGCCCACCACCGACCCCAACGTCCTCGTCGGCAGCAGCACCGCCGACGACGCCGCCGTCTACCGGCTCACCGCCGACACGGCGCTCGTCCTCACCACCGACTTCTTCACCCCCATCGTGGACGACCCGCGCGACTTCGGCCGCGTCGCCGCGGCGAACGCGCTGTCCGACGTGTACGCCATGGGCGGCAAGCCGCTCGCCGCGCTCAGTATCGTCGGCTTCCCCGACACGCTCCCCGCCGCCGTCCTCGGCGCCATCCTCGCCGGCGCCCACGAAGTCGCCGCGGAGGCCGGCGCCGCCATCGTCGGCGGGCACACCATCAAGAGCGAGGAACCCATCTTCGGCCTCGCCGTCACCGGCACTGTTCACCCCGAGCGCGTGCTCAGCAACGCCGGCGCGCAGCCGGGCGACGCCCTCATCCTGACGAAGCCGCTCGGCCTCGGCATCATCACCACCGCGGCGAAGAACGACCGCGATTCCCGCGGCGCCATCACCGAAGCGATCGGCGTCATGACCACGATCAACCGCGCCGCCTCGGAGGTGTTCGCGGCACACGGCGCGCACGCGCTCACGGACGTGACCGGGTTCGGCCTCCTCGGCCACCTGCGGAACATGACCGCGGCCAGCGGCGTGACGGCCGACGTGTGGGCGGCGCGGGTGCCGGTGCTGGCGGCGGCGCGGGAGTACGTGTCGGCCGGCATCGCCCCCGGCGGCACCCGGGCCAACCTCGCCTTCCTCGCCGACTGGGTGAGCTACGCCGCCGACGTGCCCGACACCGACCGGCTGCTGCTGTGCGACGCGCAGACCAGCGGCGGCCTCCTCGCCGCGGTGCCGGACGCCGACGCGACGCTGCGGGCGCTCGCCGACGCCGGCGTGACGGGCGCGGTCGTGGGCCGCATCAGCGGCCGCGGCGCGGGGCGGATCACGGTTACCGTTTGACACCACCCCGGCGCCCGGGTAGCCTGCCACTTCAGATCGACTCGCGTGCCCCTCTCCCCCCTCACCGGGAGGCACGACCGTGTCTACCGACGCGCTCTTCTCCGACGCCGTCGCCCGCGCCGTGCTGTCCGACGCGCCGGCCGGCCACGCCGAACACCTGTGCTGCCGGTTCTGCGGCAGCGACGCCGCCGGCACCCGCGAGTGCTGCCTGCGGGTCGCGGAGCGGCACGCCGTCGGGCGTACCTGGACGAACGTCCGCGCCGTGTGCTGCCCGCGCTGCTTCCGCCGCGGTGCCGCCGTGGGGCGCGCCCGCCTCGCCGCGCTGGCGTGGCTGGGCGCGTGGGCGGTGGCGGGGGCGGTGCTGGTGGTGGCCGCCGCGCTGACGGAGCCGCCCTGGCTCGCGGCCGCGGCGGCGGCGGGCGTGGCGGCGGGGCTCGCGCTCCCGGTGGTGCTGTACCGTAGCTTCGCGGCGCGGCGGATGGCGGCGCTGCTGGGGGCGGACCGCGACGCGCGGCTGCGCTGCCGCGTCGGCGTGGGCGGCTGGGGCGTGACGACGGCGCTGGGGTTCCGCGCGGCCGTGCCGCCGCGCGAGCTGAGCACGCCGCTGGACGGGGTTTAGACTCCCGCGGGGGTTGGCGTTTGACGCCGGCCGCGCGGGCGGGTAGCCTCACGCACGACCCGCCACTTCGACCCCCGGAGCCGACCGCCCATGGAGACCATCGGCACGATCATCTACTTCGTCGGCCTGATCGCGTGCATCGCCGGCAGCATCTGGATGCTCGTCCTCGCCTTCCAGGAGAGCATCCTGTGGGGGCTCGGGTGCCTGTTCGTCCCGTTCGTCGGGCTCGTGTTCCTCATCATGCACTGGCCGGCCACGAAGAACCCGCTGTTCGTCTACGTCGGCGGCCTCGCCGGGCTCGTCCTCGGCGCCGTACTCGGGCCGTCGGGGTGACCCCCCGGAAAACGACGAAGCCGGGGGTGAAAACCCCCGGCTTCGTCGGGCCGAACGGGCGGCGGCCTACTGCTCGCCCATCGGGTCGTGGATCATCGGGTCGAGGTGCTTCGTGTTCCGCTCCACGGCCAGCACGATCGTCCGCTCCTCGCCGCCGTCGGCGCTCGTCGCCACGGCCGGGATGATCTGCCGGCTGTCCGGCAGGCTGAACCGCATCGTGAACGTGCCGTCGGGCCGCAGCTTCACCGGCTCGTTCTGCAGCGTGCAGTGGGCCGCCGGGTCCGTCTTGCCGTACACGATGAGTTCGGCGTCGATCTCGAACTGGAACTTCTTCAGGCTCGCCGGCAGCGCCGCGCCCGTGCCGAAGCCGGTGTCCTTCGGGGCGCCCAGCGGCCGCCGCAGCCGCTCCTCGAACAGCTCCTTCAGCTCGGCGCTGCCGCCGCCGTTGTCGAACCCGGTGGACATGGCGATGAGCCGCTCGGCCTTCTTCGGGTCGAGCTCGCCCATCCCCACGTCCAGCGCCTCGGTGCTGCCGGCCTTCGGCGGCGTCACCACGTTCGACCGGGCCAGCACGAAGAACTCGCCGCGGCGCGAGACGTACCCGATGTCCGCCCGGTACGACCGCGGCGGCTGCGGGATGTCGATGTACCAGTTGTTGCACTCGCCGTGCACCTGCACGTCGCGCACCGGCGTCTCCGACGTGCTCGTCGTGTCGGTGCTGGTCACGTCGAACACGCGGATGATGGGCCGGGCGCCGTACCAGTCCTGCTTCAGGGCGGCCTCGGCGCGCTGCACCGACTGGTGCGTCAGCTCCCAGTACGCGTGGAGCCAGAACGGGTCCGGCACCATCAGCAGGATGCGGTCCTTGGTGGCGCCGACGGCCGCGGCCGACAGGTCCTTCGCCGGCGGGATGGCCGCCGGCGGCGGGGCGTTCGTCTTGATCAGCGGCTTGACGGGCGGCTTGAGCGCGGCCGCGGGGGGCGTCGGCTTCGCCGCGGGTACGACGGGCCTGGCGGCGACCGGCGCCGGCTTCGGCGGCGGGAGCGCGACTCGGGCCGCGGGGCGGTGCGTGCCGTTGACGGCGGGCTTGGGGGCGCGCGTCGCCGCGGGCTTGGGGGCACGCGTCGCCGCGGGCTTGGCCGGCTTGGTCACCTTCGCCGCCGACTTGGCGACCGGCTTGGCCGCGGGGCGGGGCGCCGGCTTCGGCGCGGGCTTGGCCGTGAGGCGGCCCAGCGCTTTCACGAGGTCGTCTTTGGCCATCCGCTCCCAGCCGCGGACGCCCTTCCGCTTGGCCATGTCGGCCAACTCTTTCTTCGACCGGTCGCCGAGCGCACCTGCGGTCTTCATCGTGCGGCCACTCCGTCTCGCCGGTGGGGCCGGCGGTCGCGGGACGGGGCTTCGGCGTCCGAGCCGGGGTCGGGGTCCGGGGTCCGACCCGGACAGGGGCACCGGTGGAAGCCGGGCCATTCTAGCGCTACCGGTCCAGTCGGAACGGTCCGACGGGCGGGGGGACCGGTGCGGGTCGCGGCCGGGCGGGGCCGATCGACCCGTTCTCGGCAAGGTTTTACTCGCCGGTTGTACAGACATACTAGAGAATTCGTACTCCATGCGTCAACACGATTTACCACGCTCGCCCAGGCGCGGCGACCGGCCCGCGCGGCGCATCCGTCATCGCACTTGCGCGGGAATGTTGCAGTGTTCCCGGCGCCACCGCACAACCTCTGGGCGACTCCGAACGCCTCTCATTTCCGGGAATCGGAGCTAACCGGACACCCGGGTTGACCTTCGGACGCATCCCGGCCGAGTTAGTGAAATATTTCACGAAGCCGCAATTGACGTTCCCTTTGCTCCCCCCTTCAATACGCTCACTGGACGGCACCAGCTCACACTGGGCGTTCGGGAGCCACCGTGCGCGTGCTGATCCTGGTCGGTGCCACGGCCGGCGCGGGCCTGCTGACGGTCCTGCCGCTGGCCTTGCTGGACGACCCGAGGCACGCGGCGGCGGGCACCCTGGCGGCGGCGCTGTGCCTGATCCCCGCCGTCGGCACGCTCCTCCTCGCGGGGGCGGTCGGGCCGGGTGACCCGGACACCACGACGACGGTGATCCTGGTCGGCATCGGGCTGAGGTTCGTCGGCGTGACCGCCGGCGTGTTCCTCCTGGACGGGGCGGTGACGGCGGCGGGAATCGGCCGGGAGCGGTTCGCCGGGTGGGCGGTGTTCTTCTACTTAATGACGCTGACAGCCGAGTCGGTGTTGTTGTTACACCCCGGCCCGACACCCCCGGCGGACTCGCCGTGACCGCGCCGAAGAGCAGCCCCGGCGACTACCGCGGCCTGGCGCTCGCCGGCACGGCGATCGGCGAGATGGTCGGCCCGATCGTCCTCGGCGTCTGGCTGGACGGCAAGTACGGCTGGGCGCCGTGGGGGCTGGCGGTCGGGTCGGTGATCGGGGTCGTCGGCGGGATCGGCCACCTGTTCCTGACGGCGCGGCGGATGAGTCGGGACGAAGGTCGTTAGGCCGGGGCGCAAGCCCCGTCGGGCGTCAGCACCCCGACGGGGCTTGCGCCCCGGCCTAACGGGCCGGGCGCGGCGGATGAGTCGGGACGAGTCGGCGAAGTAGCCACACGGACTTACGAGCCATGGCGCACAGCCCCATCGATCACGTCGTCGATCACGCCTGGATCGGGCCGATCACGAAGTATCAGGTGCTGCTCGTCGTCGCGGCCGTGGTCGTGGCCGTGCCGTTCGTCCTGCTCGCCCGCAAGGTGAAGGACGGCACCCCGCCCCGCGGCCCGCTGTGGAACTTCTTCGAGTCGCTGCTGCTGTACATCCGCGATGAGGTGGTGAGGCCGAACATCCACGGGCACGACGCCGACAAGTTCCTGCCGTTCCTGTGGACGCTGTTCCTGTTCATCCTCACCTGCAACCTGCTCGGCATGGTGCCGTTCCTCGGGTCGCCGACCGCCGACATCAGCGTGACGATCGTGCTCGCCGCGGTCGTGTTCCTGGTGATCCACGTCTCGGCGATCATCAAGAACGGCGTCGGACCGTATGTGAAGTCCTTCATCCCGCACCTGGAGGCCGACAACCTCCCGATGAAGCTGTTCCTGATGGTGCTGATCGTGCCGCTGATCACCGTGATCGAGGTGATGGGCGCGGTCATCCGCGGGGCGGTGCTGGCCATCCGGTTGTTCGCCAACATCTTCGCCGGGCACGTCGCGCTGGCGGTGATCGTGTCGTTCTCCGTCGCCGACGCGACGATCGGCGGCATGTCCGCCGGCGGCACGGTGGCCGCGGTGGTCATGGGGACCGCCCTGAGCATGCTCGAGTTGTTCGTCGCATTCCTGCAAGCTTTCGTGTTCGTGCTGCTGACGTCGATCTTCCTGGGGATGCAGCTGCACCCCGAACACTGATCCCGTTCCCCCAGTAACAAGGACCGCCGACCATGAACTTCGCCTGCCGTCTCCTGGCCGCCGCCGTCGTCCTGCTCGCCGTCTCCACCCCGGCCTTCGCCGCCGACGACGCCTCGAAGGGCGGCATCGGCATCGGGGCCGGCGTCGGGGCCGGGCTCGCCATCATCGGGGCCGGCATCGGCATCGGGCTGATCGGGTGGTCGGCCCTCGCCGGCATCGCCCGCCAGCCGGAGCAGGCCGGCAAGATCCAGGTGAACATGATCGTGATGGCCGCCCTCGTCGAAGGGGCCGCGATCATCGCCCTGCTGGTCATCTGCTTCGCGCTCGTCGGCAAGATTTAACCCCGCCCCGAGCGCCGCGAGGACCGACCTCATGCCCGCGACCACCACCCGCCGGGCGGCCGCCGCCGTCGCCGCCCTGCTGGTCACCCCCGCCCTGGCGCTGGCCGCCGACGCCGGCGGGACCAAGAACGTGATGGAGCCGGACCTCGTCAACTCGGTCGTCACGCTGATCGTGTTCGGCGCGCTGTTGGCCGTCCTGTACAAGTTCGCCTGGGGGCCGATCCTGGTGGGGCTGAAGGCCCGCGAGGACGCCCAGTACGCGGCCATCGAGGAGGCCAAGAAGGCCCGCGACGAGGCCGCCGCCATGCGGGCGCAGGTGCAGGCCGAGCTGGCCAAGGCCGCCGACCAGGTCCGCGCCATGCTCGACGAGGCCCGCAACGACGCCAGCGCCCTCCGCGCCACCGAGCGCGAGGCCGGCGTGAAGGAGGCCGCGGCCGAGCGCGAGCGGGCCAAGCGCGAGATCGAGGTCGCCAAGGACACGGCCCTCGACGAGATCTACCGCACCGCCGTGGACCTGGCGACGAGCCTGAGCGCCAAGACGCTCGGCCGGCAGATCTCGGCCGACGACCACCGCAAGCTGCTGGACGAGTCGCTGGTGGAGCTGCGGCAGTCGGCCCGCTCGGCGTAAGGTTGTAGCCCGGTAGGGCCGGCTCCCCGCCGGCCCCGCCCGACCGGCCGGCGTCCCGCCGGCCCCACCCCGAAACGGCGGACCCGAAGGGCGCGACCGTGAGCCAGTACTCGTCGTACGTCGAAGAGGTGATGTCCACCGGGTACCACATGTCCGCCGAGGACATGGAGAAGGCCCAGCACCGGTACGAAGACATCCTGCTCCGCACCGAGAGCAGCCGCGTCACCGGCCGCGTCGCCCGGACCTACGCCGAGGCCCTCCTCACCGCCGCCGAGGCCCGCGGCGAGGCCGACGCGGTCGGCGACCAGTTCCGTTCGCTCGGCAAGGACGTGTTCCCCGCCATGCCCGGGCTCGAGGCCCTCCTGGACAGCCCGTCGGTCAGCCGCAAGCGGAAGGACGCGGTCATCACCCAGCTGTTCGACGGCCGGGCCACCCCGCTGTTCCTCGACTTCCTCCGGCTGCTGAACCGGAAGGACCGGCTCGGCATCCTGCGGCTGATCGCCATCGCCTACCGGTCGCTCCGCGACAACGACGCCAACCGCCTGCGCATCCTGGTCGAGACCGCCGCCCCGCTCGACGCCGACCAGACCGCCGCGCTGGAACGGGCCCTCGCCGAGCTCACCGGCAAGACCCCCGTCCTCGTCGTCCGGCCGGCGCCGGAATTGATCGGCGGGCTGGTCGTCCACGTCGGCGACAAGATTTACGACACCTCGGTCCGGTCGAAGCTCCGGGCCGTCCGCACCAAACTCCTGGCACGAGGCTCCCATGAGATTCAAGGCCGACGAGATCGCTTCCGTAATTAGCGAGGAGCTCACCAACTTCCGGGCCGCCGTGGACACCCGCGAGACGGGCCGCGTCCTGGAAGTCGGTGACGGCATCGCCCGCTGCTACGGCCTCTCCGAGGTCATGGCCGGCGAGCTCGTCGACTTCCCCGCCGCCAACGTCAAGGGGGTCGCGTTCAACCTGGAGGAGTCGTCCGTCTCCGTCATCATCCTCGGCGACTACCTGCAGGTCACCGAGGGGATGGAGGTCCGCACCACCGGCGAGCTGCTGAGCGTGCCGGTCGGGCCGGCGCTGATCGGCCGCGTCGTGGACCCGCTCGGCAACCCGATCGACGGCAAGGGGCCGGTCATCACCACCCACCGCCGCCCGGTCGAGAGCCCGGCCGCCGGCATCGTGGACCGCCAGCCGGTGAAGCAGCCGCTCCAGACCGGGATCAAGGCCATCGACGCCATGACCCCCGTCGGCCGCGGCCAGCGCGAGCTCATCATCGGCGACCGCAAGACCGGCAAGACGGCCATCGCCCTCGACACGATCATCAACCAGAAGGACAACCCGGAGGGCGAGCGGGTCATCTGCGTGTACGTGGCGTGCGGGCAGATGGAGTCGAAGATCGCCGGCGTCGTCGAGCGGCTCCGCGAGGCCGGGGCGATGGAGTACACCATCGTCGTCGTGTCGTCGTCGTCCGACCCCGCCCCGCTCCAGTACTACGCCCCCTACGCCGGCACGGCGATGGCCGAGTACTTCATGTACGAGCAGGGGATGGACACGCTCTGCGTGTACGACGACCTCTCCAAGCAGGCGTCGGCGTACCGCCAGCTGTCGCTGCTGGTCCGCCGCCCGCCGGGCCGCGAGGCCTACCCCGGCGACGTGTTCTACTGCCACAGCCGCCTCCTGGAGCGCTCCGCGAAGCTGGCCGAGAAGTGGGTCATCGTCCCCGGCGACGCCAAGGACGCGGACGTGACGGCCGACTGGGGCGTGAACGCGGCGAGCCACCCGACCGAGAAGCGCCAGCCGGGCGCCGCGGGGAAGGTGTACGTCGGCCCCGGCGAGATGGGCGGCCGCGACCAGGCCAAGCACGACCTGAAGAGCTTCCCCGGCCACAAGATCGCCAAGGTGCCCGGCTCGGGCGGGTCGCTGACGGCGCTGCCGATCATCGAGACGCTCGAAGGCGAGGTGTCGGCGTACATCCCGACCAACGTGATCTCCATCACCGACGGCCAGATCTACCTCCAGCCGGACCTCAAGAACGCCGGCATCCTCCCCGCCGTGGACGTGGGCATCTCGGTGAGCCGCGTCGGCGGCAACGCCCAGATCGCGGCGATGAAGGACAAGCGGGTGGCCGGCGGGTTGAAGCTGACGCTGGCCCAGTTCCGCGAGCTGGAGGCGTTCGCGCAGCTCGGCACGGAGCTCGACCCGGCGACGCAGAAGCAGCTCGACCGCGGCCAGCGGATGGTGGAGATCCTGAAGCAGGGCCAGTACAAGCCGATGCACGTGCTGGACCAGATCATGATCATCTACGCCGGGAACAGCGGGGCGCTGGACAAGGTGGACCGCCGCAAGGTGAAGGCGTGGGAGGAGCAGTTCACGAAGTTCATGAAGGAGCAGGCGCCGGAGGCGCGGGCGCTGCTGGCGAAGGAGAAGAAGATCACCGACGACGTGGCCAAGGCGCTGGACGCGGCGCTGGCGGCGTTCGGGCCGCAGTTCAAGGCTTAGTCGGTTGTAATTGGTGGGTTGTAATTTGGGGGCTTCGTCGTCCGCCGCGGCTAACCTGTGTTTCCCGTAGGTGGACGACGAAGCCCGATTACCGCCCCGGACCCTAATACCAAACTGCCAATTACAACCCCCGACGAACAATGGCAAACCTCCGCTCCCTGGTGAAGCGCCGCAAGGCGGTGCGGAACATCCGCAAGATCACCAAGACGATGGAGCTGATCGCCACCGCCCGGTTCAAGAAGGCGTTCGACCGGGCGTCCGAGGCGGCGGCGTACACCAAGAAGATCGCCGAGCTGGCCGCCGACCTGAGCCAGAACGCCGGCGAGGTGAGCCACCCACTACTGGCGACCCGGCCGGTGAAGAAGTCGCTGCTGCTGGTGCTCACCAGCAACCGCGGGCTGTGCGGCGGGTACAACGGGTCGATCCTCCGCGAGGCGAACGGCGAGATCCGCCGCCTCACGGCCGCGGCCGCGCCGTTCGACCTGGAGGTGAGCGGCAAGCGCGGGCAGGCGTTCTTCAAGTTCCAGCGGGTGCCCCGGAGCCGGGAGTACAGCCACTTCGAGGACAAGCCGACGTTCGAGCAGGTGGACGCCGTCGCCGGCCGGTACATCGACCTGTTCATCACCGGCCAGATCGACGAGGTGAAGGTGGCGTACATGCGGTTCGTGTCGGCCGCCCGGCAGGAGGCGGTGGTCGAGACGCTGCTGCCGCTCGGCAGCGTGGGGGCGACGACCTCCGCCGGCGCCGGCCCGCGGGTGGAATACGAGTTCATCCCGAGTGCCGCCGAAATCCTCGGCGAGCTGGTGCCGGCGGCGTTCAAGGCGCGGCTGTTCAAGTGCTTCCTCGACGCGGCGGTGAGCGAGCAGATCGCCCGCCGGGTGGCGATGAAGGCGGCGACCGAGAACGCCGGCGACCTGATCAAGGACATCACCCGGCTGTACAACCGGACGCGCCAGGCGAACATCACGAAGGAGATTTCGGAGCTCATCGCCGGGAGCGAGGCGCTGAAGTAACAGACGTTTTCGCCGCTCGCGGCTTCGCGCTGCCCGACGCGAAGCCGCAGGCGGCGAAACCCTGGAGCCCCGATGGTCACCCGCCGCGCCCTGACGTTCGACACGCTCGGCGCCGCCGCCCGCGACGCCGAGCACCTGCTCGCCGCGGGCTACGACCGGGCCGGCAGCTGGGACCTGGCCCAGTGCCTCGACCACCTGGCGGCGTGGCTGACGTACCCGGTGAGCGGCTTCCCGCGGATGCCGCTGCTGCTCCGGCCGCTGTTCGCCCTGGTGCGGGCCACGCTCGGCCGGGGGATGCTGAACAAGTACCTCCGCGAGGGGATGCCCGCGGGGAAGCCGACGATGCCGCAGTCGGTCGGCCAGCCGGGCGGCGACCCGGCGGCGGCGCTGGGGCGGTTCAAGGCGGCGGCGGAGCGGTTCGAGGCGCACGCCGGCGACTACCTGCCGTCGCCGCTGTTCGGCCCGCTGACCCGCGACGAGGCGCTGAAGGTGCAGCTGGCCCACGCCGCGCACCACTTGAGTTTCCTGGTCCCGAAGCGTTAACTCCGCCGCTCGCGGCGTTGCCCGAATCACCGGAGGTAGGCATGGTCAGCACCGTGGCGAAGGTCGGCAAGATCGTCCAGATCATCGGCTCCACGTTCGACGTGGAGTTCGAGGAGGGCCACCTCCCCGAGATCTACAACGCCCTCAAGATCGAGACGACCGGCGACAAGGGCGTTGCCATCAACCTCACCGGCGAGGTGCAGCAGCACCTCGGCGGCAGCCGCGTGCGGTGCGTGGCCCTCGGCAGCACCGACGGCCTCGTCCGCGGCCTGGACGTGACCGACACCGGCGGCCCGGTGAGCGTGCCGGTCGGCCTCGAAACGCTCGGCCGCGTCTTCAACCTCCTCGGCGACCCGATCGACGGCCAGGGGCCGGTCGGGAACAAGGAGACCCGCGGCATCCACCGCGCCCCGCCGTCGTTCGAGAGCCTGTCGCCGAAGGCCGAGGTGCTGGTCACCGGCATCAAGGTCATCGACCTGCTCACGCCGCTCGTCCGCGGCGGCAAGGCCGGCCTGTTCGGCGGGGCCGGTCTCGGCAAGACCGTGATTCTGCAGGAGCTCATCACCCGCATCGCCAAGGAGTACAAGGGGTACTCGGTGTTCGCCGGCGTCGGCGAGCGGACCCGCGAGGGGAACGACCTCTGGCTGGAAATGCAGGAGACGAAGACCAGCGCCGCGGCCGACGCCAAGAGCGTGCTCCAGAGCACCGCGATGGTGTTCGGCCAGATGAACGAGCCGCCGGGCGCCCGCCTCCGCGTCGCCCTGTCGGCCCTGACGATGGCCGAGTGGTTCCGCGACAGCACCGGCACCGAGACGCTGCTGTTCGTGGACAACGTGTTCCGCTTCTCGCAGGCCGGCTCGGAAGTGTCGGCGCTCCTCGGGCGTATGCCGAGCGCCGTGGGCTACCAGCCGACGCTCTCGACCGAGATGGGCGAGCTCCAGGAGCGCATCACCTCGACCAAGAGTGGGGCCATCACGTCGGTGCAGGCCGTGTACGTGCCGGCCGACGACCCCACCGACCCGGCCCCCGCCAACACGTTCCAGCACCTGGACGCGTTCATCTACCTGGAGCGGTCGATCTCGGAAAAGGGCATCTACCCGGCCATCGACCCGCTGGCGTCGAACAGCCGGCTGCTCGACCCGCAGTTCGTCGGCGAGCGGCACTTCGCGGTGGCCGACCGCGTGAAGCGGATTCTGCAGCGGTACCGCGAGCTGCAGGACATCATCGCCATCCTCGGCGTCGAGGAGCTGAGCGAGGAGGACAAGGCGATCGTGGGCCGTGCCCGCCGCATCGAGCGGTTCCTGAGCCAGCCGTTCTTCGTGGCCGAGCCGTTCACCGGCAAGAGCGGCGAGTTCACGAAGCTCGAAGACACGATCCGCAGCTTCGAGGAGCTGTGCGACGGCAAGTGGGACAACGTGAACGAGGCGGCGTTCATGTACGTCGGGGCGATCGACCAGGTGGCGATCGCCGCCGAGAAGATGAAGACGGCCAAGTAACGAGATTGATGATTGATGACCGGGGGTTGATGATTTTCAATCACCGATCCCCGGTTGGCAATCATCAATCCTCGATCACCAATCATCAATTGGGCTCCCAGCCATGGCCGACGCGACGGGCAAGACGGTGCAGGTGGTGGTGGTGACGCCCGAGAAGGCGGCGTTCGAGGGCACCGCCGACTTCGTGGTGCTGCCGATGTACGACGGCGAACTCGGCGTGCTGCCGGGCCGCGCCCCGCTCATCGGCCGCCTCGGCGCCGGCGAGCTGCGGCTGATGACCGGCGGCGCCGCGGCGACGCGGTTCTACGTCGAGCCGGGGTTCGCGCAGGTGCGGGCCGACGTGGTGACCGTGCTGACGGCGAAGGCACTTCCCGCGGCGAGCGTGACCGCGGCGTCGGCCGAGCAGGCGGCGGCCGCCGCCGACGCGCTGCCGGGCGGGAACGCCGTCGAGCGCGCCAACAAGGACCGCGCCCGCGAGCGCGCCCAAGGGATGAAGTCGGTCGCCGCGAAGAACGCCGCCGCGGGGTGACCCGTGGCCGCCGTGCCCCGCCGCCCGGCGAGCCGAGCGTGTGCCGCGGGTGCGGCTGGCCGTTCGACCCCCTTCCGTCCGACGGCACCCGTCCGGTCGCCGACGAAGTCCTCAAAGCCATTCCGGTCCGCCCGCCGCCCCCGCGGCGGCGCCGGCGCGCGCCCGAACCCCCGGCGATGACGGAGGCGCAGGCGGCATCGGGCATCCGCTGGGCCGTCATCGCCGGGGGGCGGTGGACCTCGCCACGTGCGTGCTCAGTCCGCTGCTGCTCGGCCCGGCGCCGGTTGTCGTTCCGAAGCAGCGGTAGGCGAGCGGACGGCGTCACCACAGCATACTTTTGTGTATTTGACTCAATGCGTGCCTCGACCCCCCGGGGGGGAGCCGTGCACACAATACACCCCGTCGCTGGGACGATGGTCAGGCTAGCACTTCGCGGACGACGTTGCCGGCCACGTCGGTCAGGCGGAAGTCGCGGCCGTTGTACTTGTACGTCAGCCGCTTGTGGTCCAGGCCGAGCAGGTGGAGCACGGTCGCGTGCAGGTCGTTGATGCTCACCCGGTTCTCGACCGCCCGCAGGCCCACCTCGTCGGTCGCGCCGTAGCCCGTGCCGCCCTTCACGCCGCCGCCGGCGAGCCAGTACGTCATCGCGTGCGGGTTGTGGTCGCGGCCCGGGTTCGGCCCCGTCTGCGTCACCGGCAGCCGGCCGAACTCGCCGCCCCAGATCACCAGCGTGCTGTCCAGCAGGCCGCGGCGCGACAGGTCTTCGAGCAGCCCGGCGATCGGCGTGTCGGTCTCGGCGGCGAAGCCGCGGTGGTTGCCGGCGATGTCCACGTGGCCGTCCCACGACCGCTCGTTCTCCATGCCGCCCGAGTAGATCTGTACGAAGCGCACGCCGCGCTCGACGAGCCGGCGGGCGGTGATGCACTGCCGGGCGAAGTGCGCCGACTTCGGCACGTCGAGGCCGTACAGGCTCTTCGTCTCCGCCGTCTCGCGGTCGATGTCGAGCGCCTCCGGCGCGGCCGTCTGCATCCGGTAGGCCAGCTCGTACGACTCGATCCGCGCCGCGAGGTCGGCCTCGCCCGGGTGCCGCTCTGCGGCGGTACGGTTGAGGCGCGCCAGCAGATCGAGCTGCGCCCGCTGGCGGTCGGCCGGCAGGTCGGCGGGGCGGGCGAGGTTGTCGATGGGCTGCCCCTGCGGGGCGAAGGCGGTGCCCTGGTACACGGTGGGGAGGAAGCCGGCGCCCCAGTTCTGGCTGTGCCCCTTCGGCACGCCGCGGCCGAGGGTGTCGTACATGACGCAGAACGCCGGCAGGCTGCGGCTCTCGGCGCCGAGCCCGTAGGTGGCCCAGCTACCGACGCACGGGAAGCCCATGCGGCCCATGCCGGTGTTGATCTTGAACAGCGCCGGCGAGTGGTTGTTCGAGTCGGTCCACAGGGAGTGGAGGAACGCCATCTTGTCGACGTGCCGGCTCATCTTCGGGAACAGCTCGCTGACCCACTTGCCGCTCTGGCCGTGGCGGTCCCACTTGAACGGCGACTTCATCAGCGGCCCGACCTGGCCGGCGAAGAAGCCGGTGGTGTTGTCGAAGTTCGGCAGCGCCTGGCCGTGACGGCGCTCGAGTTCGGGCTTGTAGTCCCAGGTGTCCACCTGGCTCGGCCCGCCGTTCATGAACAGCCAGATGACGCTCTTGGCCTTCGCGGGGAAGTGACTCGGCCGCGCCGCCAGCGGGTCGCGGGGCGCGTCCTGGGCGTGGAGCAGGTCGGCGAGCGCGAGGAGGCCGAGGCCGCCGCCGGCGCGGGCGAGGAAGTCGCGGCGGGAGGAGTACGGGGTCATGGGTCGGCTCGGGTCTTGAGCCCCGGAGGGGCGGCCTTGTGTAGCCCGGGGTGGGAACCCCGGGCGGGCGACGGCGTGGTTCGTGGGAGAAACGTGGATCGGACACCGCCGACGCCGCCCAGGGCTTCCGCCCCGGGCTAACGAAGGCCGCCCCTCCGGGGCTCAAATCCCAATCTATTCCGCCAGCTCGAAGATCGCCTCGACCTCGACGCTGGTGCCGAGCGGCAACTGGCCCATGCCCAGCGCCGTGCGGGCGTGCCGACCCAGTTCGGGGCCGAACACCTCCTTCAACAGGTTCGTCGCCCCGTTGATGACCAGGTGACAGTCGGCGAAGTCGGGGTCGGTGTTGACGTAGCCGGTCACGCGCACCACCCGGGCGATGCGGTCCAGCGTGCCGAGCTTGGTGACGACCGCGCGCAGGATGTTGGCCGCGCACAGGGCCGCCGCCTTCGTCGCGTCCTCGACCGACACCTGCGACGGCACCTTCCCCTTGCTGGTGAGGACGCCGGCGTCGTAGGGCACCTGCCCGGAGGCGTAGACCGTCTTACCGAGGACGGCGAGGAGGTCGATGACCGGCCCCTCCTTCGGGCCGCGGTCGAGCGGGTAGCCCGCGGCTTCGAGGCGCTTCTCGCGGTCGCCCATCGTCGTCGCTCCGTGTGGTCGGGATGCCACGATTCTACCGGGTTCCGCCCGGCCGGGAACCCGGTACACTGACCCCACCCCGCCCCGCCGAGACGCACTTCATGGACCTGACCGACCTCACCTGGCCCGCCGTCGCGGCGCTGCCGCGCACCACGCCCGTCGTGTTCCCCGTCGCCGCGCTGGAGCAGCACGGCCGGCACATGCCCGTCTTCACCGACTCGCTGCTGCTTGGCGAAGTCGTCCGCCGGGTGAAGCTGACGCCGGTGGCGGGGCGGTGCCTGTTCGCGCCGCTGCAGTGGCTCGGCAACTCGCACCATCACTGCGACTTCCCGGGAACGTTGTCGGCGTCGCCGCGGGTGTACCTCGACCTGCTGAAGGGTTTGGCGAACAACTTCGTCGCGCACGGGTTCACGCGGGTGGTGTTCGTGAACGGCCACGGCGGCAACACCGGCCCGCTCCAGCAGGCGCTGTTCGAGCTGCGCCAGGACCACCGCACGACCCGCGAGCTGCTGCTGCTGTCGCTGACGTACTGGGACGCGGCCGGCGTGCCGGGCATCCCCGGGCTGGTGCAGACGCAGATGGGGCACGCCTGCGAGTGGGAGACGTCGATGGTGCTGCGGCTGAACCCGGCGCTGGTGGCGGGGCCGGTGAAGGACGTGCCGGAGGTGCCGTTCGGGGCGGGGTTCGCGCCGGGCTACCGCGGGTGGGTGATGGGCGACCGGAGCGAGCCCGGCCACATCGGCACGCCGGCGGCGGCGACCGCGGAGAAGGGCGAGGCGCTGTTCGCGCACTTCTCGTTGGGCGTTTCTCGATTCCTGGAACGGGCAGTCGCCTGGGAACGCGGGTGGGACGGATAACGTCGGGCCTCGAAGACTCGACCCGACCTACGAAGACACCAACCCGCAACCCGGAGCCGGCCGCCGTGACGCCTCCCGCTCGTTCCTCCTCGTGGAAGTGGTGGGTCTGCGGCGTCCTGCTGCTGGCGACGCTGCTGAACTACATGGACCGGCAGGCGCTGGCCCAGACCGCCACCGAGTTGAAGCAGCTGTACCACCTGCACGACGCGCGCTACGGGCAGGTCGAGAAGTGGTTCAGCTACGCCTTCGCCGTCGGGTCGGTCGTCTTCGGCCTCCTCGCCGACCGGTTCGGGCCGTGGCGGCTCTACCCGCTCGTCCTCGTCGGCTGGTCGCTCGCGGGCATCGTCACCCCGTTCGCCGCCGATCCCAGCATTTCGGGGCGGCTCGAATCACCCGGCGACGAGCCCGGCGAGGGGGCGTTCCGGTGGCTCGTGCTGTGCCGCACCGTGCTCGGGTTCTTCGAGGCCGGGCACTGGCCGTGCGCGCTCATCACCGCCCGCCAGGTGCTCACCGCCGCCGACCGGCCGTTCGGCAACGGGCTCCTGCAGAGCGGCGCGACGGTCGGCGCCGTGCTGGTGCCGCTGTACGTCATGCTGCTGCGGGCGCTCGGGCTCGGGTGGGAGGTCGTGTTCTGGACGGTCGGCGCGGTCGGCCTGCTGTGGGTGCCGGTGTGGTTCGCGCTGGTCCGCCGCGGCGACCTGGACGGCCCGCCGCCGCCGCCCGCGTCCGGCGACGCCGGCCCGGCCGACGTGTGGGGGTTCGTCCGCCGGGTGGCCGTGCTGGTGACGGTGGTGACGTGCATCGGCGTGAGCTGGCAGTTCGTCCGGGCGTGGCTGCCGAAGTATTTGAAGGAGTACCACCAGTACCCGGCCGGGCTCGCAGACCTGGCCGTGGCCGGGTACTACATCGCCGCGGATGTCGGGTGCATCCTGGCGGGGTTCGCGGTGAAGTGGCTGGCCGGCCGCGGGTGGGGGGTGCACCCGGCCCGGGTGCTGGTGTACGCCGGCTGGGCGGGGCTGACGGCACTGGCCGTGGCGGTGCCGGCGCTGGGCGGGAGCCCGTGGGTGCTGCTGCCGGCGCTGATGCTGGTGGGGGCGGGCGTGCTGGGGCTGCACCCGGTGTACTACGCGCTGGCGCAGGAACTGCCCGCGAAGCACATGGGCGTGCTGTCCGGGGCGCTGGCCGCGGTGACGTGGGTGGTGGTGGGGACGGTGCAGGGGCGGATCGGGGCGCACATCGAGGCGACGAAGAGCTACGACGCCGGGTTCGTGATCGCCGGGCTGGCGCCGCTCGCGGGGCTGGCGGCGCTGCTGGTGCTGTGGCGCGACGACCGGCGGGCGTGAGGCGGGGTCACGCCGCCCGCGCCAGCACCCGCGGCGCCGGCCGGCCGAGCCGCGCCGCCACCTCGGCCGGTGCCAGCACCGCCAGCACCGTCACGTCCGCGGCCAGTTCCGGGAAGCGCGGCCCGGCGTCGGCCGCGGGGAACGCCGGCGGGCCGAGCAGCAGCACCCGCTCGCCGCGCACCAGCGGCACCGCGGCGAGCGGCGCGTGCGGCCACAGCCAGTGCTCGTACCCGCTCACCCCTTCGGGTAGCGTCCCGTCCGCCCGCAGCGCCGCGGGCCGGTACGCCTGCCACCGCCCCGGCCCGCGACCGACCAGCTCCGGCACCGCGTCGGCGAGAAGCGTTTGTAGCTGGCCCACGTCGGCGACGCCGCGGACGAGCAGCCGGACGCCGACGCCGCGGGCCGGGTCGAGCGCCACCACCACCTCGTCGTCCGGCACCGCGAGCAGGTCGAACAAGTCCGTCGCGGCGGGGAGCCGACCCGCGAGCGCGGCCGCGGCCTCGCGCAGCCCGGGGATCGTTCGCGCCACCCGCCGCACGTCCACGGAGTCGATCAGCGCCGGCAGTTCGGCGGCGACGCGGGCGTCGAGCGGGTGCCGGTCGGCGGGCGGGAGGGGGGCGCGGGCGGCGTCGAGTTCGGCCTGCCGGGCGGGGTCGAAGAAGAAGACGGGGGGTTCCTTCCACGGGCCGCGGCGGGGCGGCGGGGCGGCCGCGGTCTGGAGGGCGTCGCGCAGGCGGACGAGCCCGGGCCGGGCGGCGAACGCCGGGTCGGGCTCCACGGCGGGGGCGCGGAGGGGGAGGGTGTCGGTCCGCAAGGCGCGTCCTCCGTGACGGGCGGACGCGGATTAGACGCCGAACCGCCGGTCCGCCGCAAGGCGAAGTCGGGCGACGGGTGAGGCCCGGGGTGGAACCCCGGCCGGCCCGGGCGGTGCCGCTGTCCGTGGCACCCGCGAACTCCGCCGAGGCCCGCCCCGGGTTGCACCCCGGGCTACTCGCCGACGCCCTCCCGGCTCAACCACCGCGCCGCAACCGTAGCCTGCCGCGCCAGTTGTGGTACGCGCCTTTCGCCGCGGCCGATTGTAAACTACGGTTTACACACGTCCGCCCGCACCCGCACGCCACCGGCCGAGCCCATGACCGACCGCCCCACCCGCGACCTGTTCCTCGTCTCCTGGCTCGTCCTGTTCCTGGAACTCGCCTGCATCCGGTGGTTCCCGTCGCACGTCATGTTCCTCACGTTCTTCACCAACATTGTGCTGCTGGCGTGCTTCGTCGGCATGTCCGTCGGCTGCCTCGCCGCCGGCAACCGCACCCGCTATTTGGCGAGCACCCCGCTGTGGCTCGCCGGCGCCGTCGCGCTCGGCTTGCTCGCCGAGCGCTTCCGCCAGACGCTGATGAAGTTCCTCGCCGTCGGCGACCGGGCCGACGTGGACGTGGTGTACTTCGGCGCCGAAGCCGGCGACATGCTCGTGAACCTGCCGTTCCGCGTCCCCGTCGAGGCGATCGCCGGCGTGTTCTTCGTGCTGATCGCGGTGCTGCTGATCGGGCCGGGGCAGGAGATGGGCCGCGCCTTCACCCGCGTGACGAGCCGCACCCGCGCCTACTCCGCGAACCTCCTCGGCAGCCTCGCCGGCATCGCCACGTTCTCGCTCTGCTCGCACCTGCAACTGCCGCCGGTCGTGTGGTTCGCCGCCGTCGCCGCGGGGGTCGGGTACTTCCTGCTGCGCCGCGACCCCGAAGAAGCCCCCGTTGCGAAGTCGGGCACGCAGTCGCTGCTGTTCCTCGCCGCGGCCGTGCTGCTGACGGTGCCCACGTCCGGGTTCTTCACGCTCCGCAGCCGCGACACGGCGTGGTCGCCGTACTACCGCATCGACTTCCACCGCCAGACCACCAAGACCGGCGAGCGGGTGGACGAACTGGAGACGAACCTCGTCAGCCACCAGGTGGTGGAGCCGCGGAAGCGGGTGCCGGTGGCCCGGTACGCGAACTACGCCCTGCCGTACCTGTTCGGCCGCGACCTGCCGGGGAAGGACTGGCCCGAGATCCGCCGCGTGCTCGTCATCGGCGCCGGCAGCGGCAACGACCTGGCCCGCGCCCTCCAGTGGCTCCCGGCGGACGCGCGCATCGACGCCGTGGAGATCGACCCGGTCATCCAGTCGATCGGCAAGGCGCACCACCCCGACACGCCGTACGCCGACCCGCGGATCAACCCGGTGCTGAACGACGGCCGCAACTTCCTCCGCGGAGCGCCGGCCGAGACGTACGACCTCGTGGTGTTCGCGCTGGTCGACTCGCTGGTGCTGCACTCGGGCTACTCGAACCTGCGGCTCGAGAGCTACCTGTTCACCACCGAAGCGTTCCGCGACGCCCGGCGGGTGCTGAAGCCGGGCGGGGTGTGCGCCGTTTACAACTACTTCCGCCACGGCTGGCTCGCGGCCCGCATCCGCGCCGAGCTGCGAGAGGCGTTCAGCGCCGACCCCGCGGTCTTCGTGCTGAACGAGGAGCCGACCGCGAGCATCAAGCTGGACGACTTCGCGCCCGAGGCGTTCACCGCGTTCCTGGCGGGTTCCGAGAACGTGATCGGCCCGCTGAAGCGGCAGTTCGCGGCGCACGACAACTTCCTGTGGGTGCCCGGCGACCGCGCCCCGCACCCGGACGCGGCCCGCTACCCGACGCGCTGGGGCGGCACGATCGCGCCGGCCGCGCTGCCGCCGGCCGACGAGCCGCTGCCGCCGGTGAACTGGACGCCGAAGCCGTGGGTCGGGGTGCGCGTCGCGGACGTGGCCGAGACCGGCGGCCTGCCGCTGGCGACCGACGACTGGCCGTTCCTGTACGTCCGCGAGCCGGGCATCCCGCGCGTGACGTGGCGGGGCATCGCCCTGATGGTGGGGCTGTCGGCGCTGCTGTGGTGGGTGTACCGCCCGCGGGAGGGCACGGTCGCGGCGGGGACGCCGTCCGACTGGGGGCTGGCGGGCCGGAGCTTCTTCCTGGGCGCCGGGTTCATGCTGGTGGAGACGAAGGCGGTGGTGCAGATGGCGCTCCTGTTCGGCAGCACGTGGACGGTGAACTCGGTGGTGTTCGCGGCGATCCTGGTGATGAGCCTGGCGGGGAACCTGTTCGCCGGGTGGGTGAAGCCGCGGGCGCTGCTGCCGTACTACGTGGGGCTATTCGCGTCGCTGGGCGTGGGGCTGGTGGTGAAGGTGGACCACTTCCTGGGCCTGCCGCCGGCGGCGCAGCTGGCGGGGGCGTGCCTCTTGGTGTTCCTGCCGATCGCGTTCGCGGGGGTGATCTTCGCCACGACGTTCGCGCGGTCGTCGCGGCCGGACCGCGTGTTCGGCGCGAACGTGGCGGGGGCGCTGCTGGGCGGGTTGGCGGAGAACGCGTCGGTGGTGCTGGGCTTCCAGTACCTGCTGTGCGTGGCGGCGGCGTTCTACCTGCTGTCGGCGCTGTGCGGGACCGTGTCGGTGCCAAAGCGAACTGCATGACCCCGAGCCACGCCGCGCCCGCTACACGTCTGCTACGCCCCGAGCGCCCGGTCCCAGAAGGCCCGGATGCGGTCGTTCGTCACCGCCCCTGACTCGCCTGCCTTCAGGTCGTCCGGATCGACCAGCAGTCGATAGAATGTCTTGGTGCCCCGGGCTCCCCGGCTGGACGCCTCGAGCACCCCGGCCTGCTGCGCGAGCCGCATGAACCCGTCGTACTGGGATAGCGGTCGCCCTTTCCGCAGGAAGTCGTCCTCGGTGAAGTAGGTCGTGTGCTTCACGCAGTTCAGGAAGTCGTGCATCTTGTTGACCAGCTCCTGCTGGTCACGGGTGAGCGGCGGCGGCGGCGGCGTCTCTTGGACCACGCCCCGCGCGACCAACAACTCGCGGACTCGGGCCGGGTTGTACTCCTCATCGTCCTTGCGGCCGCGCCGCACGACGACCCCGGCTACGCCCTCCGGCAGCCGCAACCCGGTCACCCCGAGGACGGTGTCCTCCGACAGTACCGGGCGGATAAGGGTGGTGTTGGTGAACCGGACGTTTTCCCACTTCGTCCCCTGGAGGTCGGCCCGAACGAACGTACACCGTGTGAACGAGGCATCGTTGAGGGCGGTGCCGGACAAGTCCACGGCGTCGAACGTCATGCCGCGGAACTCAACGCCCGTGCAGGCGGCCGGGTGGCGGCGGACCACGGCCGCCGCGAGAGTGCCGGCGTTCGCGGCAAGGAGTTCTTGGACGCTGGCCCCGCCTCGCAGACTCCCGAGGGTCTCGACCACCTTCGGAACATCGGCCGGGCGGACGAAGGCGGCGAACTCAGCCGCGATCGGCGCCGAGACCTTCGACCGGGCAAGGAGGGACTCAACCTCGTCCCGGCGGCGGACGGCACGTTCGAGATACTCGGCGAAGAAGTAGCCGTAATACAGCTCGTGCCGGAAGGCCACCCGGACCGGCCGGTTGGTCCTGGTCAGGACCGCGTGGCTCGGCATCCGCTCGAGGAGGAGCTTGGCCGCCGACGGGTCCAGGCCTAGGTCGTCGCATACCATCTCGCAGATCGTTCGGAACGATTCCTGGTCCAGCTCCCGCGTCTCCTGTATCCACATCTCCTCGGCCAGGGCTCCGAGGAGACGCACGTGCCCGTCCTCGCGCAGGATCGGGTCGCCGTGCGTGTTCAGAATCTTGCCGGTCAGCTCGCGGGTGATGAACGACCGGATCACCCCGTGGAGGAACCGGTCGTGGTCCACGTCTGTCAGTCTGCCGGCGGCAACCTCGTCGGCGAACTGGGTGAGCAGGAAGGGCGACGACAGCACCTCGTCCGCCGCCGCCCCGAGCAGCTTGCGAGCCTTTTCGGCCGCCTCGACAGGGGTAGCGGCGGCGAGTTGCGTACCCAGACCCCTCTGCCACAGGTACTCCCCGGACTCCCGATCGCCCCACGGCTGGAGAAAGACGGGCTCGGTCTCAACGGCGAGTCCCTCACGGCCGCCGGCCACCCGGCCACCGGCCGCCCGGCCGGTGTACTTGTAGAAGGTGGACCGGGCCGACGCGACCAGCACACCGCGGCCGTCGAGCTGGCGGACGAACGCCTCGAGCGACGCGAACGCGTCGTCGTACCCGCCGCTGCTGAGGAGCTCATCGAACCCGTCCACGACAGGAACGACAAGCCCAAGACGGGTGAGTGTGCTCAGACCGTGGTAGGTGAAGGATGCCCGCAGGTCCTGGAGAACGGTTGCGATTGCTTGGTTGAGCCGGGCCAGCGCCTGCCCCTGGGCGTCGATGTAGAAGAACAGCCAGGTCGTCTCCCCGCGCAGGTAGCGGAGGGCATGGGCGTGGGCCAAATGCGTCAGCAACGAGCTCTTTCCGTCCCCGGCCCGGCCCTGGAGGAACACAAGCTTCGATCGGGTCTGGCCGTCGGCCGGCGCGCCCAACCGGGTCATCAGCTCGCCGGCCTTCTCGGCCACAGCCGCCCCGTCCTCGACTGCTGCCGCGCTGCCGTCCACGTACCCACTGCGCACGAAGTTCGGCGATGCCTCCAGTTCGTGCGGGATGGCCTCGGCCAGTCCGCGGAGATCAGCCATCCACTCGGATGCGAAGAACGCGGCGTAGTCGTACTCCGTCCCGTCGTACCGCAGCCGTGGCGGCACCTCGGACTGGCTCAGCGGGGCCAAGAATAGGATCGTGCGGGCCTGCCGCCGCTGTACCCAGTGGGCCTCACGGTCGGTCACCTCAACCGTGGTTCGAGGGTCGGCAAAGGACGCCAGGTCTTTCTGGATCGTCTCGCGGAGGGTGTCCTCAGCCGAGATCGTCGTAGTCATAAATGTTGACCCCGTGGTGTTCGAGGATGGTGTCGTACTCACCCGGCCGGTTGCGATACCCGAAGCGGATCAAGGCCGTCGGGCGGCCGTACCGGGCTGCCGCGAGGAGGCCCGGCACAAGGTCGTCGTCCATGGACACGACCGCGACCCCCGACCCGTCGGCGGCCCCGAGGATGGCGTCGGCCACGATCATGGTGTCGATCAGTTTCTGTGATTTCTGCTCGACGCAGTCATTGACGGCCGCCGAGCAACTGGCTCGGTTCGGGCAGCGGCCGTTGACCGCCCAACTGCGGAACGCCTCATATCCGGCGCAGGCCGCGGCAGAGTCGGTGCAGGCGTCGGGCCGTGGGCGGAGTTCCAGCCTTGCGCCTTGCCACGGGAGTTGGCGGAATGTGCGGTAAAGCGGCGACTCGCGGTATCGGTCGTCCACCAGCGTTTCGACGAGTTCGGCACGTACACGGATATTGGCGACGTTCGTGACCCGGTGCTTGTAGACGACACTGGCAACCATGTCTCCGGTCTCGGTCCGACGGCCGCCCGATGTGTCGCTCCAGCCGCCGTACAGCCGCATCCTCACGTCGTGCGGTCCGGCAAGGGTCCTGAAGTGGGCGATCAGTTCGCTGCGAAGACGCTCGAATATATCGGTGTGAGCGGATGCATTCGGCCGCCGCCCGGAGCGGGGGCGTTCCCCGTATTGAGACGGCCGTAGGTTGTCGTAGTCCACGAGGACGAGTGTCGGTGGCATCGGAACGGGGATAGGTCAGCCCCCCGTGTCGCTAAGGACGAGCGGCGCGGGGGCGGGGTTCACGTGAGCCGTGTGCGTGTGCTTATATCAGAAGCGGTGGCGGTTTCGTAGCGCAGAATGTGACTTACGTCCCACAGTATTGTCAGGGGTGGAATGCGCTTGACGCGGCGCCGCGGCGCGGGGACAGTCGTATCAGCCCCCCTCCCCGCCAGGCGCGCCTCCCATGACCTCGACCCGCGTCTCGCGCCGACAACTGCTCGCCGCCGGCGGCGTCACCGCCCTCACGATGGGCCTCCCCGGCACCGTCGCAGCCCGCTCCGACCCCAACCGCACCAGCCGCGGCGCCGCCGAGAAGTCGTGCATCTTCGTGCTGCTGTGCGGCGGCCCCAGCCACCTCGACCTGTGGGACTTGAAGCCCGACGCCCCCGACGAGATCCGCGGCCCCTACCGCCCCGCCCCCAGCGCCGTGCCGGGCCTGCGGCTGTCCGAGCTGCAACCGCGGCTGTCGGCGCTGGCGAATCGGTTCACGCTCGTCCGCTCGATGACCCACCCGGGGAACATCAGCAACCACTTCGACGCGATGCACAACCTGCTCGCCGGCCAGCACAACGCCCCGCCCGACGCCGCGTACCTCGGCTCCGTCCTGTCGAAGGTGCAGCCGACGCGGCAGAGCCTGGCGTCGTACGTGTGGCTCATCAAGTGCGTCGGCGACCCGGTGTTCTGCGCCCCGAACATCGGCACCGGCGGCAACCTCGGCCCGCACCACGCCCCGCTGTTCGTCGGCACCGCCGAGAACAACCCCGCGAAGCCCGGCTTCAAGGCGCCCGACACGCTCATCCCCGTGGACCCGGCCGACCGCCTGAACGCCCGCCGCGGCCTCCTCGACGGCCTCGACCGCGGCCCGGCCGGCAGCGGCGACGGCTGGCGCGGCGTGCAGCGGCGCGGGTTCGACATCGCCACCAGCACCGGCCCGCGCGAGGCGTTCGACCTGGAGCGCGAGTCGCCGCGCACCCGCGACCGCTACGGCCGCAACCCGCTCGGCCAGAACCTGCTGCTGGCCCGCCGGCTCGTCGAGTCCGGCGTCGGGTTCGTGACGGTGAACGGCTGGACGGGGCCGGCGCCGGGCACCGGGGGCAACGGCCCGCCGAGTTCGAGCTGGGACATGCACGGCGGCGAGATGGGGATGGGCAACGCCTTCGGTACCGGCTCCTACGGCATGGGCTGGTGTCAGCCGGTGCTCGACGGCGCGCTGTCGGCGCTGCTGACGGACCTGACCGACCGCGGGCTGATGGACAACACGCTGGTGGTGGTGATGGGCGAGTTCGGCCGCACGCCGCGGATCAACCAGCTGGGCGGCGCCACGCCCGGCCGGCAGCACTGGCCGGCGTGCTACACGGCGCTGCTGGCCGGCGCCGGCGTGAAGGGCGGGGCGATCGTGGGCGCGTCGGACAAGATCGGCGCCTACGTGAAGGACCGGCCGGTGCGGCCGCAGGACTTGAGCGCGTCGATCTTCCACGCGCTGGGCGTGCCGTGGGAGGCGCGGGTGACGCGCGACGGCCTGACGCGCCCGCTGAGCACCGGCGAGGTGGTGACGGAACTGTTCGAGTAGCCCGGCTTCGACTTGTGCGGCCGCCCGCCTTCGCTATCTTCCGCGTCCGACCGGGGCGGGCACCCCCGCCCGCCCCGCCCGCCGGGAGACGCGGATGCTCGAAACCCTGTTCGTCGCGGCCGTACTCGGCGCCGGCGGCCCGCCCGCCCCGCCGACGGCCGCCCCGGCGGAGCGGCCGATCGAGGAAGTGCGCCCCCGAGCGTACCAGCTCAAGTCCGCGTCCGCCCAACTCGCGGCACCGGCCGTCGCCGCCGACCTGCGAACCGCCGGCCTGACCGCCCGCATCGCCTTCGACCTGCCGTCGAACACCCTCTTCGTCCAGGGGTCGGCGGCCGCCCACGCGCGGGTCGACGAGTTCCTGCCTCAAGTCGAGGAGGGCGCGCGGACGGAACTGCGGGTGTTCCGGCTCCAGCACGCCTCCGCGGACGCCGCCGCCCAGGTGGCGGTCGAGCGGCTGACCACGTCGGGCGTACCCGTCCAGCTCGTCCCCGACGCCAGGAACAACGCGTTCGTCATTTCCGGCTCCCGCGCCATGCAGGCTCGCGCCGCCGCGGTCGTGGCCTCGTTCGACCTGGAACCGATGCCGGTCGCCGTCCCCGCCGCGCCGGCGCCGCGCGAGGTGCCCGTCGTGACCGCCGCCTACCAGTTGCGGAACGTCGCCGCGGCCGACGCGGCCGTGGCCGTCGGCCGCGCCCTCGGCACCGACCGCGAGTTCCGCATCAACCTCCCCGAGAACCAGCTGGTCGTCCAGGGGTCGCCGGCGACGCACGCCGCGGTGGCGGCGCTGGTCGGCGAACTGGACCGAACCCCGCCGCAGGTCGTCATCCAGGCGCTGGTCGCGCAGGTGCCGCCGGCGTTCCTCGACGACTGCGGGCTGACCAAGGCCGGCGGCGTGTTCTCGCTCGGGAAGCGGGAGCGGGTGCTGTTCAACGTCGCGCTGCGGCACTACCCGACGCGGGAAATCCTGGCGCGGCCGGAGCTGCTGGTCCGCGACGGCCAGACGGGCCACTTCCAGGTCGGCCCGAGCGAGCCGGTCGTCCCCGCCGGGGCGGTGGCCGGGACCGTGACGGGGCTGTCGGCCCGGATCACGCCGCGCATCATGCCCGACGGGAAGGTGCTGCTGCGGGTCGAGCCGCAGGTCCGGTCGGTGGCCGCGCCGGTGGTCGCCGCGGCCGGGGTGCGGGCGTTCCCGGTGAACGTCCAGTCGGTGCAGACGACGGTGCTGGCCGCGGACGGGGAGACGGTGGTGCTCGTCGGCCCGACCACGACCGGGACCGACGGGAAGCCCACCGCGTTGCTGTTCGTGCTGACGCCGTCGGTGGTGAAGTCGGAGAAGCCGTAACCCGTCGGCGGGGGTTCAACTTGCCCCCGCCGCCGCCCGCGGTATCGTCCGCCGGCTCGGGCTGCACGCCGCGGCCCGTACCCGTGCGAGGCGCCGTGTGAACCCCCTCATCCTCGTTGCCGCGCTGGCCGCCGTCTCGCCGCCCGGCCTGCGGGCCGAGTTCACCGCGGCCCCGGCCGACGCCAAGCGGACCATCATCTTCCAGCTCCGCGTGCTCACCATCCAGGGCGACCCGCCCGCCGGCCTCGACGCGCCGCTCACCGACGCGCAGCTCCGCACCCTGCTGACCGAGGTCGGCGCCCGCGGCAACCTGCTCACGGCCCCGCGCGTGACGGTGACCGAGGGCCAGACGGCGAAGGTGTTCACCGGCCAGGCGCGCTCGTTCGACACCGGGGTCGAGGCGGTCCTGAAAGACGGGAGCGTTCAGGTGCTGCCCACGACGAAGACGGTGGAGGTCGGCACGCGCTTCGAGCTGACCGGCCGGGCGGCCGCGGGCGGAGCGGTCGCGGCCCGGCTGAAGTACACCGACACGCGCGTCGGCGACGTGGTGCAGGGCGCGGCGGTGACCGTGCGGCACGTCGGCGCGGACGGGTTGCTGCGGAACGGGGTAGTGACGCTCGTGGCGCCGGAGGTGAGCACGGCGACGGCCCAGGCGACGGTGCGGGTGCCGGCCGGGCGGGCGGTCGTGATCCCCGGTCCGGTGCGGACGGAGGAGGTCCGCGAGGAGTTCGGGCCGCCGGTCCTGTCGCGGATTCCCTACGTGTCGCGGCTGTTCACGAACGTGGGCGTCAGCCGCGTCCCGGTGCGGACGTACCTGGTGCTGACGGCCACGTTGATCGAGGACGAGTCGGCGCTGCCCGCGGCCCCGGCGCCCCGGCCGGTCGGGCGCTAAGGGGCGCCGCTACTCCCCGGCCCACCAGCCGTCGAGGAGCTTGGTGAGCTCGGCGACTCGCGCCGGCTCGGCGGCGGCGCGGTCGTCGCGCTCGTCCGGGTCGCGGTCCACGCGGAACAGCTCGACGCGCCCGGCCGGCACCGCCGCGAGGCGCGGGCGGATCAGCTTCCACCCGCCGGCCAGCACCCACCGGTATTGCAGGTTCGCCGCCGGCCGGCGGATGTCCACGGCGTTGTGCTCGAACGTCGCCCCGAACAGCGCCGGCCGCGCCGCCAGCGCCGCGGCGTCCAGCAGGTTCACCCCCGGCAGCGTCGATGGCACCCGCGCTCCCGCCGCGGCCAGCACCGTCGGCGCGAGGTCGATCGACGACACCGGGGTGTCACTCCGCCCCGGCGCCACCCGGCCCGGCCACCGCACCAGCACCGGCGTCCGCAGACCGCCGTCGTAGGGCGAGCGCTTCGACCGCGGCAGGTAAACCGCCGCGTTCGGGTCCTGCAGCCAGCCGTTGTCGTGCAGGTAGACCACCAGCGTGTTCGCCGCCTGCCCCGTCGCGTCCAGCTCGGCCAGCAGCTCGCCGACCGTCTCGTCGAACCACTCGCACATCGCCCAGTAGCGGGCGACGTGGACCGACGGCGTCTTGTCCTTGTACTTGGCGAACAGGCGGTCCGGCGGGTTGTGGGGCGTGTGCGGCATCATCGGCGCGTACCACACGAAGAACGGCTTGCCGTCCTTCTTCGCCGCGGCCAGGAAGTCCTTCACCGGGGCCAGCCCCTGCCGGCCGATGGTCAGCCCCGCGTCGCCGTGCCGGCCGCCCTTGTCGGGGTCGCCGTGCGTCATGGCCTCGGTGAAGCCGCCGCACCGGCAGGCGTTCCCCTCCCACCACTTCCCCGTTTGCAGGCTGGCGTACCCGCTCGGGCCGAGGAGCCGCGGCAGCGTCGGCGAGCGCTCGAACAGGCGGACCATCTCGGCCCGCTGCGCCAGGAACCCGGCGTCGCGGTTCGCCGCGGCCCCGGTGAGGCCCGGCGGCAGCGGCGGGTCGTTCGACGTGATGAGGTGCTGGTGCGGGTAGAGCCCCGTGATCATCGTGGCGAGGCTCGCCCGGCACAGGCTGGTGGGGACGTAGCCGCGGTCGAACCGCAGGCTCTGCGCCGCCAGCCGGTCGAGGTGCGGCGTGCGCACGTGGGCGTGGCCCATGAACCCGTAGTCGCGCCACCCCTGGTCGTCGCCGACGATGAGGACGACGTTCGGGGCCGCGGCGGCGGGGCCGGCGGCGAGCGCGACGAGGAGCGCGGAGAGGAGGCGCGGCATCGGGGCCTCGGGGTTGGGGGGCGGCGGCCGAGTCGATCACGTCCCGTGGATCGCGGCGGCGATGATGATCGCGATGCCGAGGATGACCGCCCCGACGATGACGCCGAGGGCGGTGTTCTGGTCCTCCTCGATCTCCTTCCGCAGGGAGAACGGCACGACCCTGGCGATGAGGAAGAACGCGGCGGCGAAGAACGCCAGGCCGACGCCGACGGCGACGACCATGGTGACGACCTGGCCGCCGAGTTTGGTCCAGTCCATCACTTCCCCCCGCGGTACCCGGACACCCAGCTCGACCGGTGGCCGCCGGACGCGTGGCGGGCCGTGGACTGCTGGGCCGTCTCCCGGGCGTAGCCCCCGAGCTCCCACCCCAGGAACGACGCCGTGGTGTACAGCCCGAGCAGGCCCGTACCGAGCAGCAGGTAGACGCGGGCGAGCATGCGGCCTCCGCGGCGGGGGTCGGGGCGATTGTAGCGGGCGGGGGTGGGAGCGAGAAAGGGAAATCGGTGGCCCGTTAGGCCGGGGCGCAAGCCCCGTCTGGGGTATGGCGCCCGACGGGGCTTGCGCCCCGGCCTAACGGGCCGGCACATCGCCGCGGGTGAGGTTACTTCAGCCGCTCGCGGAGCCCGGCCAGTTTTGCCCGCAGCTCGCCGGCCGGCAGCGCCGCCTCGGTCGCGTCCAGGTCGGCACTCGCGCCGGCCCGCACCGCCCGCAGCCGCACGCCCTCCGGCGACTCGCGCGGCACCACCGCGTCGGCCTCCGTCAGCACCGGCACCAGGCCGTCGCGCACCAGCGCCTCGAAGTGGTCGGCCAGCTCCGCGACGCGGTCCGTCTCGTTGGCCTCGGCGGCGCGGCGGACCGCCAGCCCGACCGCGCGGGCCGTCTGCTGGCACGCCTCGGCGCGGGTCACGGGTTGGTCCGCCGCGGCGAGCCGGACACCACTCCCCACCAGGTCCGTGAGCAGGGTGCGGTTGGCGCGGTGGAGGCGGAGCTTGTCGGCGGCGGTGGTCGGGCCTTGCGCGCCGGCCCAGGCGGCGAGCGACGCGAGAACCACGGCGGTGAGGGCGGGGCGGGTCATGGTCAGCTGCCTTCCCGGGCGGCGATCACCCGGAGCTTGGTCTGGCCGTCCCGGGCCGTGTCGGCGATCGACCGCAGCGCCGGCTGGGCGTGCGGCGGGGATTCCTTCGCGGCCTGCTCGGCGGCCCGGCCGGCCTCGGCGAGGCGGTCCGTCAGGCGGGTCATGAGCGCCCGCCGCTGGTCCGGCGTCAGGGCGTGCGGCGGCACCCGACCGGCCTGCTCGACGAGGCCGTCCGAAGCCGTGCGGAACCAGTCGGCGACTTCACGCATGTCGTCGGCGCCGGCCACCAGCGCCAGCGAGCGGCTCTCGGCCGCCAGGTCTTCGGCGAGGCCGGCGAGGGCGTCGAGGCGGTCGTTCGGGGTGCGGGCCTTCGCCAGCGCCACGTCGCGCTGCACCACCTTCTCCAGCAGCGCGTGCCGCGGCGCCGGCCCCTTCGCCACCACCGGTTGCTTCACGCCCTTGGTCGCGTTCCACACCCCAAAGGCCACCAGCACCGCGGCGGCGAGCCCGGCCAGCGCCTTCGCCGGCGGGCGGGGGATGCTCCAGGCACGCTGCGGCGTGCTGGTCACCTTCGGGAAGACGAGCGCCTCGGCGGCCAGGTCGTCGAGGAAGGCGGTCTTCTTGCCGGCGGGCGCCGGCGGCACCGGCAGCGCGGCGACGAGCGTTTCGAGGCGGACCGCCTGCTTCCAGTACGCGGCGCAGTCGGGGCAGGCGGCGACGTGGGCGCGGAAGTCGGCCGGCAGCTGCCGCGGGTCCGGCAGGGCGAGGATTCGGGCCTGAACCGACTGACACGTCATGGCATCACCGACGGACAGAAGACATTGGCCACAAAAAAGCACGAAAAGACACAAAAAGTAAGACCGTGAAAAATTCAAATCCGGTTTTGGTCTTGGTTCCCTTTTTGTGTCTTTTCGTGCCTTTTTGTGGCCATTCTCTTGGGTTTCATTCCCCGGCGGCAGCCCCGGGGGGCAGCAACTCGGGGGCGAGCACCTTCATCAGCTTCTGGCGGGCCTTGAACACCCGCCACCGGGCCGTCTCCTCGGTCGTGCCCAGCACCTTCGCCACCTCGCGGAACGACAACCCTTCCTCCACCCGCAGCAGCAGCGCCGAGCGGAAGTCGGCGGGCAACTCCGCGACCGCCTCGCCGACCACCGCCAGCGCCTCGCGGTCTTCCACGGCCAGTTCCGCGAGGCCGGTGCCGGCGGCGGTCAGGTCGTCGGGCAGCGGGTGCCGCGTCCGGCGGGTGGCCCGCTTGAGGTTCACGAAGTTGTTGTGCCCGATCCGGAACAGCCACGCCCGGAAGTTGCTCCCCGGCCGGAACGACGGCAGCGCCGCGAGGGCCTTCAGGAACGTTTCCTGCGTCAGGTCTTCGGCGGCGTGCCGGTCGCGGGTCAGGTGGCACAGCCACCGGTACAGCCGGTCCCAGTACCGCTCGACGAGCCGGGCGGACGCGGTCCGGTCGCCGGCGAGGGCGGCCCGGAGCCAGTCTTCCTCCTCCGCGTCGGCGGGGGGGTCGGGTTCGAGCGACACGCGGCGCCGGGTCTGGGGGCGGGTCGGGGCCAGTTCAAGTTACCCCGCGGCCGGCCCGTCTGGAAGGTGTAACGTGATGGGGGACGGGGCGTTGGTAGGAAACAGAATCGTCGCTTGCGGCGTAGCGAGTCGTTCCTCGCTACGCCGCAAGCGGCGGAAAGCCGTCAGGCGGCCGGAACCCGAAACGGGGCCAGGATTTGCAGCACGCCCGCCGGCACCTTGAGGCCGCTCGCCAGGCTCCAAGTGTACTGCTTCGTCTCGGCGCCGTCGGACGTCTCGGTCAGCAGCACGCCGCCGAGGTCTTCGCTCGTCTTCGCCAGCCGGTACCAGTGACCCACCAGCTGGCTCAGCGCCTCCTTGACGGCGCCGGGCACGGCGTCGGTCGGGGTGCTGTATGTCACCTGAACCGTCCCCGGGGCGCCGGCCGAGCCGCGCCGGCCGCGCGAGCGCAGGAACACGCCGCCCACCGACTCGATCACCCCGCGGTCGGCGTGCAGCACGTAGTTCGCCGCGGGCAGGATCGTGTCGGTGCCGAACTGGCGGGCGGCGTCCACGCGGACGCCGGCGACCGCGCTCACGGGGTAGTTGCGGAGGAACAGCAGGCCGGTGTTCCCGGCGTGGACTTCGGTGAACGTGCCGCCGCCGAACGCCCGGCCGGTGTGCTCGGCGATGAAGGAGTCGGCCGCGGCGAGCAGGCGCGTCAGCGTGTCGTCGTCGTCGCCGGTGGCGACCAGCAGCGCGTCCTTGACGTTGGACAAGGTGTCGAGCATCGGAGTGGAGGGGTAAAGGGAACGCCCGGGGCGGACGGCCCCGGGCGGCGGACGGGTCAGAACACCTTCTTCTGCTGGCCGGCGACCACGGCGACGGGGATCGACGGGTCGGTGCCGGCGATCGTGCCGGTCCAGCGGAGGTAGCGCTTGGTGCGGACGAATCGCAGCGTCTGCACGCCGGCGGCGCTCGCCACGGTGAACGTGCCGCCGGTCACGGCCGTCCACGTGTCGCCGTCGTCGGACTCGGACAGGGCGCCGGTGACGGTGTCGCCGCTGGACACGTCGCCGACCAGCTGCACGGCGAAGCACGGCCCGTCGGCGTCGGCGAGGTCGATCGCGGGGCCGGCGTCGGTCTCGGTCATCACCGCGGGCGGGAACGCGGCCGCGATGACGGCGGCGTTGGGGATGTCGTTGATGTGCGTGGACACGGGTCACTCCTGGTTGGGTTCGCGTGAAAGGGTGAAGGGGTGAGGGGGTGAAGGGGTGAAGAAGACGAGCGGGTGTCACCCCTTCACCCCCTCACCCCTTCACCCCTTCATCAGCCGACGACGAGCTGGTCGCACAGCACGAAGCTCGCCACCTGGCGGGGGCCGGCGTCGATGTGCTGGATGCCGCGGAGGTACGTCATGTCGTTCTGCAGCGCCGTGTCGCCGAGGCCGCTCGCCAGGAACTCCATCACCCCCAGCCGGGCCACCACCCAGTCCGGGAAGTAGCCCAGCAGCACGTAGCTGAGGTTCGTGCCGCTCCCCTTCACCCGCGCCGCCGACACCTGGCTCGACCGCACCACGCGGGTGCCGTACAGCTCGCCCGGCGGCGTGCTCGACGAGCTCGACCCGCGGAACAGGAAGGCGCCCTTGCCGTCGGCGGCGCTCACCGCGTCGGCCCGGCGGTTCATCAGCGCCGCGAACATCGCCTTCCGCATCACCCACGCCGTCGGCGCGTCCACCGCGTCCGGCAGCTTGCTCTCCATCAGGGCCACGTCGCCCGGCTGGAACGTGTCGCCGTTCGCGCCGGTCGTGCTCGCCGTGTGTGTGCCGATGCCGCTGTAGGTGGTGAGGCCCTTGATCTGCGTGCCGCCGGTCCCTTCGAGCATCGCCAGGTCGGCCTTGAGCGCCGCGGCGCGGGCCATGTCGAACCGCACCAGCCCCTCGGCGCTCGGGCTGGCGAACCGGAGGAGCTCGTTCGTCATCTTCACGAACACCCCGGGCTTATGAAGTGAGCAATCCGTGGGTGGTGTCGTTCACGGCCGAAGACGTGGGCACCCCGAGCACGGCGTACCAGGACCGGATCGACCGGGCGCACGAGCTGAGGGCGGCCGGGTGGAAGCTCCAGGACATCGCGGACGAGATGGGCGTGTGCTTCGCCAGCGTCCACGTCTATCTCAGGGAATCACCCCGTGGCAGCGCCTCAACACTTTAATGCGGCTGAGCTGACGCTGGCAGATTGATCGGGCATTCTGATTTTTTAAGGATTTGGCTTGCATGGGCACACTGCTGCTACTCTACTCAAGCTTTCTTTGTGGTCGGCTCCGTGGCTGGCGGTCAGACCGTGGTCTTGACGCGCTACCCGTTGGGTAGGCGCCGATGGAGCAATGCAACACCAACAGAGTCGTACAGATGTCTGAATCGAAACCGCCCGTGAGTGTAGAGGAAAGGCTGGCCCGCATCGAACAACTTTTAGAGGCTGCCTCCGAACCAGATGTGCTAGCGAAGGGCAAGTTGCTTGCCGATCCCCCGAAGGCGATCCCACGGCCACTAGACTTCTCTCTGGACATCGGAATGCCGACGGGGCAACGGCTCCTGTCGTGGGCCGTCGATCCCCCACCCGCTGCTCCAGCAAAGAGATCTGCCTCCGTCAAACAAACCGACAGTTCCACCGACAGTTCCACCGACAGCTCCACTGACAGTTCGGGATCCGTCACTTACTACGTCCTAGATCTCGACAAAGCTGTCAGGTCCATGACCGGCGAGGAACTGTTAACGTGGGGCACCCAGGTACTGGGAGAACAAGTAGTTGGCGGGTTGTTCGGTGCCCTGGTGAACCGTGTCTGGGATGCATGGAACGCCAACCCCAGCATGTCCGACATCGCGGCACTGATACGCGCTCAGACTGATCGTTTCGCTGCAATGGTCGGTCAAGTGGTCCGAGATGCTCTCGACTTGAACGAGCGAAACCGCCTAGCATCAGATCTAGACGCCATCATTAACACGTTGGACAATTATCGCCGAACTACTATCTCGACCGACCGTTTAGCACTCCTTGATCGGGATGCGGAGTTTTCGCTATCCCGTGCGAAGTCACTTGGCCGCATCTGCTACAAATCCTTCCTCACAGCGGCAGATCTAAGGTTGAACACCCTTTCCGAACGAATTAAGGCATTCCCTGCCGCCGCTACCGGTGAGCGACGGAATGTCTGGGCCGCTATGAAGCGGTGTATCGACCATAGCACGCAGATGCTATCGGAGTGGCGGGAGGAGATGCTTGGGACGGCGGTCATCTCCAACATCTACGACACAGGCGGCCGACTCGACAACATGAGACACAGCTATTCACCCACCTACCTCATCCATACCGACGAACTTGTGCGGCGCCTAGCCCCCCTCGGCGTCAGTCGAGAAGCAATCCACGCACATCTGTCAAGGGCTGGGGGGGTGGTGAGAGTGCCCACGGGGGGATCCACGGGGTATAGTCGTACGTACCCGGCGATCACCACCATCACAATGCCTGTATCGCAACGGACGCAAATGCACGCTGACGCAATCGCGTCGGCCACGCAGCAGCGAGAGTTAGACTTGTCCTGGATATGGGGCTTCTTCGCCAATGATACGCGGGGTGAGGTGATCGCGGCTTCATGGGCGGCGAAGAAGGCGGAAATGGAGACTGCTGTGCTTGCCGCCGACAAGGTGTACTATAACGCTCGCATTCGAGACCATGCGCAATTCTACTTGCCCGCTATCGGGTACGCGAACCTTTGGAACGACATCCACACCGCGGCCAGGAACGATGCCGGCCGGGCAGAGGGGGACTATTACATCCAGCGGGTCCGCGACCACGCCCACTTCTACCTCAACCACATCGGGTTCGGAGGCATGTGGGGGAATATCGAGGCAGCGGCACGTAACGATACGATGACACGATTGGGATAAGGTGATTAACGCCTGGACAACCCTGCGTCTACTGACTTGGACTTTGCGAGACAACCCTGAATTACTTCATGCCACATATTCATAGCTCCATACCACACATGGGGCTGTCAGGGGGTGAGCCGAAAAGGTCTGGATACTCGTCCGCGATCGCCTCCCATCCGCTCTTCTGCTCCGGCCGCGGCTCCGGGAACGGCCCCAGCACCAAACTCTCCACGTCTGCCAGCGGCGCCGGCAGGTGCTCCCCGAGCCAGCACCCGAGCCCGAGCGCCAGCACCAAGTCATCGTGCTCACCCTTCCCGCCGTAGGTCTGGTGCAGCGCCGGCGTGATCTTAGGCTGGAACGCGGCGAACTCGCCCTGGAGCTCCCTGAGCAGCGGCAGTTCCCGCGGCCACGCCAGTCGGCGGTTCTGGAGCAGCACCTGGAGCGCCCCCACCAGATCGGCCTTCGGGACGGTCACGTCCCCTGCCGCCTGCCCGCGGTTGACCGACCGGCCGCCGGTGATGGTGATGCCGTACACCGCCCGGCCCGGCAGCGCGTCCCGCAGAGCATCCAGCACGGGCCGCCCGACCCCGGTGGCGTCGATCACCAGCACCGCGTCCGGGTGCCGGCGGGCGAGCGCGGCGAGCCGCTCCCCGGTCACGGTGTACTTCTCCCGCCAGCGGTCCAGCGCCGACAGGTAGTAGCGCCGCGGCGCGGCGTCCGACACCGCCAGCACGGCCGCGGCGGTGTAGTCGCTCACGCTGGCGATGTCGGCGGCGATGATCTTCACGCCACGGCCTCTCGCCGTTTGAGTCGCTCCTGGTGCGACCGGATGGTCTGGTACACCGTCCCCGCGCTGACCCCGAATGCCCGGCCGATGGCGTCGAACGTTTCCCCGGTCTCCCGCCGCCGCGCCATTTCGGCCGCGCGCTCCTCAGCCGTCCCCCCGGCCCACGGCACAACCGGCGGCCGGGACTTCTTCCCCGGCCCGCGCGTCCGCCGCTTCGTCACCCCTACCCCGTCAAATTCGCGCTCAGGCGCGCGGGGCGGGCCGATCGGCGCCTCAGCCGGCCGGAACTCCGCGGGAGCCGCTGGGGCGCTCGGCGGCGCGCTGGGCGCGCTCTCGACCGGATCGGCCACGACCCTTGAGCGGAGCGCGCGAAGCCCGGCCAGCGGGAACCCGTCCAGCCGGGCGCGTTCGTCCGGGTCGAGCGCCCACGGCAGGGGGCGGACCCGCTCCGCTGTGGGCTCCCATGTCCCCACCAGTTCCGGGCACCGGCCCGACAGGCACCACACCTGCCCCGACGGCCCGACGACGAACGACCCGGACCCGAGCCGCGCCCGCTCCGACTCCGGGAAGGAGGCCAGCATCCCGGGTGCGAGAGCGAGCGGCCGGAACCCGTCCAGCCGGCCCGACGGCCCGAGTATGATGGGGTCGTCCACGAGCGCCTCAAATCGTTGAGCCTCATGCCGCCTGGACCCAATCCGGGGCGCTGTCCACCCCGGCCGCCAGCACGTCATCGAACGCAAACACCGCCCCGGCGTCGGCCGCGAAGTCGCAGAGATACTCCTGCCGGAACCACCGTTCCCCGAGCGCCCGCCGCTCTTGCTCCAGGAACGCGGCGCCGATCCGCGGGCAAGCAGTCGCCGGGACTTCGACCCGGTGCCAATTAGCGGCCGGTTCGGTGCCGCTATTGCCGGTCTCACTGCTCCACTCCCGCCACAGGAACCCGCGGCGGCCGAACGGGGTGCTGCACAGGAGCAGCTTCCCGCCGCTCGTGGCGAGCATCGGCCGCACCGACTGATACAGCTCGTCCGTGACCCGGGCCGCTTCGTCAATCACCACCAGCCGCGGGGCGCTAAACCCGACGATCCCGTCCGGGTCGCCCGGGAGCGCCACCACCCGCGAGCCGGTGACGAGCTCCAGCGCCGTCTTGCTCACCGCCGCCGCGGGGACCGGCCGCCCGTGCGCCCGGTACAGCGTCAGCACCTTGCGGAACAGTTCCTGCGACTGGCGCAGGGTCGGGCTCAGGATGAGGGTGAGCGAACCCGGCTCCAGAAGCGCCGTCGTGAGGCAGCACCCGGCCGCCGTCGTGGATTTACCCGACTGACGGGAGCAGACCGCCAGCGTGCGCGGGGGGAGCGCCCGCAGAAGCGCCGCCTGCCACGGGTCCGGCCGCGACAGCACCCGGGCCGGGTCCGCCCGGAGTCGGTCCAGCGCCTGCCGGTCCGGCCGGCTCGCCCGTCGGGTCGCCCGGACCCGCTCCAGGCGCGTCAGCCGGGACCGAATCGTCTGACTCGACATCGGAGGCGCGCTCCAGGTCGGCGATGCGGCGGGTGAGCTCGGCGTGCTCCCGGCCGCGGATCAGGAACTCCAGGGCGGTGCGGACGGCGCCGAGCTGGACGGCCGCGCCCGGGGCGGTGAGCAGCTCCCGGAGAGTACCGACCGCTTCGGCGGCGACCTCACCCAGCGCCCCGACGATCCGGTCCGCGGCGTCGTCCCGCAGGGAGTCCACGAGCCCGCGGAACCCGGGCTTGGCCTTCGCGCGGGTGACGGTGCGGCGGGACACGTTCAGCCGCGCCCCGGCTGCCTCGTCGGTCATCCCGACCGCGAGGAGCGCAGCCAGCTCACGGTCCCGGGCGGTCAGGGGTGCGTCATTCTGAGTCGGCACGCGCCACCCCCGCCCGCCGCTCCCCGTCGGCGCTCGCTCCCGCGGCCACGGCCGCCGTGCCCTTCACCCACCCTTCCCCGTCTGGGTCCGCCGGCAGCCCGTGCTCCTGCCGCAGCTCGTTCACCCGGATGGCGCCGTATCGTGCGAGCTGTTCCAGGTCGGCGCGCTTGCCGTCCGGGTCGCGGGGGCGCGGCGGCTCCACCCACACCACCAGCCCGGGGTCGTCGTGGTGGACCCGGAACCACTTCGTCAGCGTCTGGCCGATCAGCACACACAGCGGCGCCAGCGTGGTAAAGCAGAAGTGCTCATCCGCCACCGTGGCGCTCGCCCGGTTGGCGCCCTCCACCTGCCCGAGAATGATCGGGTTGACCCCGAAGAGCTGCGTGACCCGCTCTTTGGTGATGCCGCTGGACCCGCCGAAGTCCATTTCCGCCGGGCTGTCGGACAGCTTCCTCACGTCCCGGATGAGCGCGTCCAGGATGATCGGCTGCCCGGTGTTCGCGCTTCCCGCGTAGGCTTCCTGGATGCGCTGGGCGAGCGTGTTCCGCTGGTGCCGGGTGAGGAGCGGGCGGCCGTCCGGGTCGCCTACGGCGCCAGCCCCGCCCGCTTCCGGGAGCTGCCCCACGGTGACGAGCGTGCCCCCGAGCACCCCGTTGCGGAACGCCAGGAGCTGCGCCGTCTGGATTTCCCGGTCGGTCTGCACGGCCGCCAGCCCGGCCTTGAGCGGGCTGAGGTTGTCGAACGGGTTGGCCGGGTCCGGGGTGCTGAATCGGATCAGCTCGGTCGCATCCAGGTGGAACTCATCCGCCGAGTGCGCAGGCCGGACGATGAACTTGGACAGCGGGACCGTGGCGTCCGGGTCTTCCGTCACCCACCCGGCCGGCAGATACCAGATGCGCGTCGTGCCGTCCCGCTCCCGGTCGATCCACCAGAACCCTACCCCGGCGAGTCGCAGGCTGGCGATGGTGAGCCCGATGAGGCTGTACGGCACGAGGTACGGGTTGGGGTCGTGGAGCGCGTCCAGGAGCGGGTGCGCGTCCAGTTCCTCGACCGACCCGGCCCGCATCCACGGCGGCGCCGCGGACGCGGCCTTGACCGTGCCGGGGCCGCCGCGCCGGCCTGAACCGCGGCGGGGTGTGCTGGTGACGCGGCCGACCCGGATCGGCTGGCCGGCGATCCGGTCGGCGATGGCGCGGACGCACGCGAACACCCAACCCGTGTTGAACCGGGCGGTGTCCACGTCGTTCCAGGTCGGGCTCATCCCGAACCCGCCAGTCCCCATGTAGGTCGTGAGCGTGGCGGACCGGGGCGCCTTCGGCACCAGTCCGCCCGCCGGGTCCGCCGCGCCGGGTGTGCCCCGCCAGAGGCGGGTGAGCCAATCGAGCATCGCGCCGCCTCTCGGGGGTTCCGGGTGGGGTTACTTCTTCGCCTTCTCCAGCGCGTCCAGCCGCCGCATCAGCTCGCCGATGAGCAGGTCGCGGGCGTCGGGCTGGTTCGGCTGGGACATGGACGAGAGCACCCGCGGCTTGCAGTCGGCCGGCACGGCGTCCGGGAGCGTGCCCGACACCACCCGGGCGTAACCCGCCCGGACGGCCCGGAGCATCCAGCCGAGCCACGTCGGGGCGTGGGCGGTCGGGTACTCCCGGACGGCCGGGGCGAACCCGAGCCGGTCCCCGGTCGCGTGAGCGTCCCCGGTGACGAGTCGGGCCAGGGTCGCCCGGGTGGCGGCGTGCTCCGGGCCGGCGAGCGGCTCCAGGATCGTCCCGCGCGCGGTCCCGTCCGCCGCGGTATCCAGCCGGATGCGCTGCCCGGGGACGCCCTCCGGGAGACCAGGCCATTCACGGTGTGAGACTCACGGATTCCGGCTGACTTTCGCCTGACGGGTCTTCTTCCCCTCGTCGAGCAACCGGGCCGTGGAAACATGTGGGCTCTTGTCCTTGATCCGTCGGGTCGCCGTCCTCGTCGGCTTCCGGGGCGGCGCTTTCTTGATCCTCCCAAGGTCGACCTTGCCCGCCCACTCGCGGAGGTGGCCGGCCAACTCCGGGCTGGGCATCGGACCGAACGCCTCCCATTCCGACGCGGGCAGGGCGATCATCATCCCCGCGTACACCATCGCCCACTCCAGCGCCAGGTAATACCCCGACACCTCCTCCTGCACCTTCTTCTCACCATGCACCGCCCGCAGGGCCGCCTTCAGTACGGCCAGCACGTTGTACGCGGCCACCGCCACGCAGAACCCGAACAGCGCGGCCCTGGGGTACCCCAGGGTGTTCACCTCACAGTTCAAGGCGACTGTCAACTCGTGGAAGGCCCCCTCGATCTTCCACCGCTTGAGGTAGATCTCGGCCACCTTCTTGGCCGGCACCTTCGCCGGCAGGTTGGTCAGGATCTCCACCTCCGCGTCCCCGTCCGCGGTCGGCGCCCGCAGCCGCACCCGCACCTGCCGCAGGCGCACCAACCGCGCCCCACCCCAGCAGACCCAGACCCGCCGCTCGCCCACCCAGCCCCGGTCCGTCGCGACCTCGGCCCCGTACCCGGCTTCGGCCTCGACGCTCAGGTTCCCGTGGCGTCGGATGACGACGTAGGCCCGCCGGGCGGCCACCTCACACAGGAACTCCGCCGTGCAGAAGTTGCGGTCCGCGACCCACACGTCCCGCTCCCGCACCAGCGGCACAATCTGGTCGATCAGCGCCCGCTCCTGGGTGTGGGCGTCCTCGCACGGGACGATGTCGGTGACCAGCATCAGGGCCGGGTCGAGCACGACCAAACTCTGCCCGGGCAAGGGGCCGGCGGTGTGCCCCCGGGTGACGCCCAGCCGCCGCTGGGTGGCGGCCAGGTGGTTGCCGTCGAGGACCCGCACCCGGTAGCCCGGCAGCAGGCTCTTGCACCCCCCGCCCAGCGCGGTGATCAGCCCCTCGCACCGGCCCGACACGTGCGCGACCAGCCCCGCGGACACGCCCGTCTCGATGTTCCGGAGCTTGTCGTAGACGCACTTGAGGGTGACCGGGACGCGGTCCCGCAGGTGCCGGTAGGCGGCCTGGACGTGGAGGGCCTTGCCGCCGACCACCAGGGTCATCAGATCGACCGTCGTGGAGAACAGCAACTCCCGGGTGTACCCGCGCTCGGCGGTCCGGTCGAACAGCGCGTCGAGGGCCGAGGCCGAGAGGGCGTGCTCGATGGTCGCCCGGGACATCACGCTGAGCGGGCTCTCCTCTAGGAACCGCTCGAAGACCCCACCGAACAGCATGGGCGCGCCCTCTCCCTGGCTTGGCCAAGTCCCTGCCAGCGGACGGCTTACGACCGGGATGCGTCACCGTGAATGGCCTGCCTCCGGGAGACGCATGGCAAGCCCGCCGGCCGCCTCCAGCTTGACCCGCGACGGCTGGAACCGCCCGCGGACCCGCTCCCGGATCGGCTCGAACAGCAGGTCCGCGTTCGTCGGCGTGTCCACTTCGATTTCGACGGCCATGAGCGTGTTCCTGTGGGTGGGGGTGGGGCGGGCGCCTCAACGAATTGAGGCGCCCGCGGCGGGGTCAGTTTTGCAGATCGGTCATCACCGCGAAGGCGTTGGTGTCGATCGGCCGCCCGCCGAACCGCGCCCGGATGCCGACGAGGGACGTGTTGGACAGGGCGAGCGTCCGGCCGCCGGACTCGCGGACGATTTCCATGCCGAGCCGCTGGTACATGCGGTAGCGCTTGAGGCAGCCGAACGCGAGCCGGGTGTTCGGCAGGTCGTTGGCGACCCGGAACTTGTACTCGAAGAGCTGGTAACGCTGGGTGTCGTCGGTCCCCATCATCCCCTGCCCGAACACCCGCCGCTCGTCGCCGGGGCCGACCGGGAGGCCGCGGAACCGGCTGTAGGCCACGTCCGACCCGATGAAGCACGGCCCCCAATCCTGCTGGCGGTACTGGACCGGGATGGAGAAGATGAGCGATTCCGCGTCGCTCACCGTGACCGGCCCGCCGGTCCCGTTATCGCTGTTGACCGCGGCGACACCGGACGCGAGCGTGATGCCGAGCGGCTCGTTGTACCCGTTGCCCACGGCGATGACCCGATCCAGCTCGGACTTGAGCCGCTCGCCGAACAGCTCGACCACGGCCGTGCCGATGTTCACGGGCGAGTCGGCCAGCAGGTCGTTCGACAGCTCGATGAAGCCCTGGACGTTCTGGACGGCGGTGTCCAGCGGCGAGACCAGCGACGCGGTGTTGAACGGGGCGACGGCCGTGCCCGGCCCGGTCCCCCACGACACCGAGAGATTCTCCATCACCGGCACCTGGACGCGGCGGCCGGTGATGGGCTTCACGTCGATGAACGGGAAGAGCTGGCCGCTCAGTAAGGGGCGCGTGATGACCGCGGTGTCGAGTACGACCGGGTTGAGGTAGATGCCGCCGCTGATCGTGTCGTCCAGCAGCGCCTTGACGCGGTGGGCGGGAACGTAGTCACCGGGCGACCCGCCGCCGTAGTAGTCCCCGTTCGGAAGCGAGCCGACCCACTTGTCCTTCGTCACGCTCTCGGCCAGGAGCGCCCGCTCCCAGTCACTGAGCTCGACGGCGACGCCCTGGCGGCGAAGCTGCGACTTGAAGTAGACGCCGATCAGCGCGTTGTCGTACTCGCTGGGGCGCTCCACAGGCGAACAGCCGAACATGAGCGGGTTGCCGTCGGGCCGCTTCACGTCGTACCGCTTCTGGCTCAGCCGCGCGCCGGCGTCCTTGACGCGGGCGGCGCCGGCCAGCTTCGCGGCCTTGCTGTCCGGGGCGAGCCCGGACGGGGTGTTGCTCTTGAGCTTCGTCGTCATCGCGGTTGCCCTCGTGTGGGTGGGGTTCGGGAGGATGGCGGCGGCCACGGCAGGCGTGAAGCCGCTCACGTCAGGGAGCACGGCACCGAGAACGGTCAGTTGGTGGATCGCCGTGGCGGCGCCCGGCACCCCGTCGGCCGCCGCGGCTCGGAGCGCCAAGTAGGCGTCCCCGAAGTCCGGGCGGACCGGCACGTTTCGTAGCGCGGGGGCGCCCTTCCGCACCCGCATCCGCTTGAGCACTCGCATGGTCCGTTCTCCTCAGCGCGCAGCGGCTCCCGCGGGAGCCTCTCGGTTCCCAAAGGTTCCGCGGCGTGGTGGTGTTGGTCGGTCTCGCGCATCCGGCAGGCGGGCAGGGTCAAGGGCGCGGGCGGTCGAAAGGACTAAGCCCCGCCCACTCCCCGGGTTTCAGCCACCGGCAGCCGTTCACCAGTCGGCGCCGTGACCCCACCCGCCCCGGCGCGCTCAGTCGTCGTCTCGATCCCGGAAGCCGTGGGCGTCGATCCGATGGCGTTCACGCAACATTGGCCGCACTGCCGACAGCGGCACTTGGACACTCCCGTCATCCGTCGGGATCGTGACCCACACGACCCGAACGGGAGGCAATCGCTCGAATTCCAACGGTGCCGTCAGCCGCTCGGCGCTGGGCTTACCGGCCCGCGTCACGATAGCAGCAGTTCCGGCCGGTACGACGTAGCTGGTTGCCATCACTCAGCCTCTGGGTTCGTGTTGTGCTGGCCGCGGCGGGGTGGAATGTCCTGCCCCCTCGGAACCGCCCCTGTGCTGGTGGCAGTGGCGATCGCCTTCCCGGTTGCCGCTGCATCACTTCACCAGCGGCATTCACTTTCATCATCCCGCCGCGGGAACACATCTTGGTTCCCGAAGGCAACCGCGAGCAGTGACTACAGACGCAGTGATCGGTTCTCTCCCCCGCGGCATGTTTAGCGTCCCCCGCATGTGTCTCTGACTCAGAGACCCAGCCGAACCCGGCTGCCTCGGGACGTACCCCGGCCTACCGCCCACTCGTGACGGTGCCCCGCCGTTGATTCGGCTCACGTCGCCACCGGCTCGGGTAGCTGGCCTCTCCGGGCCTGGACCCGATCCTCTTCGGTTCGGACTGGCGCCTCACCCCATCCGTGGGAGCGGGAGGGTATCCCGCCGCGCTTCACCTGTCGCCATGAGTGGGGTGCCATCATTCCCCGGCCGCAGCCGGGTATCGGGTATTGTGCCCGCCCACCTGTGTGCCACCCGAAATCGGGTGCATCTCTGACTCGCGTCAGAGACAAACGCTACTGGTCCCTCGACTCGTCGGCGGACCAGCGGACCGACACCACCGCCATCGGAACTAGCTACCCTCGTAGGGCACATCAATCGCCATTGACGATTGATGCTTCGCTCGCTAAGATGCGAGCACGGGGGATGGGTGATGACACCCTCCGCTTCGACCCGGCCGGTGTGCCATCCCGGCCGGGTTGTTTCATTTCTGCACGCCCCAATTCGTTGAGCCCGTCCAATACTCGTCACGGCCGCCCCGTTCGTGGGTCGGCGGAACGACATTCAGCAGCATCGAGGGCGACCGGCCGTGACCGGGGTCGCTCGTGTGATTCAGCTCGCAGACCGCGGCGGGCGCGGTGCTGCGAAGCAATCGAGCCAGCGCGGCGATGCCGGCCGGGCTCGGGGTCGGTCGGGGTTCAGCGCTTGGCATCGGCAGCGCCCCCCACGGCGGCGCGCCGCATCCGCGCGATCAGGTCGGCGTACAGGTCGCTCAGGCTGACCGCGGTGAGCTGCCGACCCTGCATCATCAGCGCCTCACCGCCTGCCTCACCGGCGGCGCGCACGGCACCCGCGTCGAGCAAATGAGGGCAGAGGTGCGGGGCCGCGACGAGCGCGAACGGCCGATCCTTCACGACCGCTTCCAGTGCTTCGTCAGACGACAGGTTGGCGATACCGCGGATGAACGCGATGGCGTCTTCGTCGCGCACGCCGAGCTGCCGGAGCGGCGCCGCGAGCATGAGCGCGAGCAGATGCCGGGCGGACCACATCAGGCGGCGGGGCCGCCGGTCGCGCCCGCCGATGCGCAGCGGTCGGATACCGGCGGCACGGGCGAAGCCTTTGACCTGAGAGACAGACCAGCCCAAGATTGCGGCAGCGTCAGCGGTCGAGAGCGGAGCCATGCCCGTCCCCTGTGGGGTGATGCGGGTACGGGTCTCCAGTTCAATGGCGCGCGGCAGAGTGGCCGCGCAGCGGTATGTTGGGAGTTATTGTAGGCGGTCGCTAGTGCCGAGTCAAGAGGTGTCAGATCGAGATAATAAAACTTGACACTTGTGAGCGCCTTAGCGATTTGAGGCGCTCGCTGGGGCGGCTCAGACGGCGGCTTCCGCCCGGTCCATCCACGACGGGCGGGCGGGCCGGACCGGCTCGGGCTGGTCTTCGATGGGCTCGGTGCAGCCGGTATCCGCGTCGGGGTTGCTCAGGTGCAAGTCCATCCACCCGTTCGCCAGGAGCGCCCGGAGAGCCGCTTCGTGCTTGCAGTGACCGTGACGGAGGAACCCGCGGCACTCGCACCCGCCGCGGCCGTCGCGGCTCACGGTGGCCGTGTAGCTGTCCGCTTCGGCGTCACTTCCGGGCGTCGTCTTGGCGAACAGGGCGGCGCGACCGCCGCGGCCGTCGCCGCCGGGGAGCTCGACTGCGAGGTATTCGCAGTTGCACCGCCCCGCCGGTGTCTGGATGCAGAGAAGGCCGGTGCCGACCATCCGCCCCGGTGTCCACCGGAGAGCCGCGGGCCGCACTCCCGGGGCGGCCGGGAGAACCTCAGTGAACGTCAGAGCCGCGGCGGGCTGGACGGGGGTCGTCTCGGTCGCGTAACTTGTCATGGCCTGATCCCTCTCACCAGGGGTTGGGAAGTGGCCCGCGGGTGGTTGCCGCCACCCGCGGGCCGCGTCGTCGGCGGATCACCCGCCGACATCCCTATCATGCCATGTGTAGCTACACAAGTCAATACATAACCTCGCAACTTCCCCGCCTTGATTTCAGCTACCCGTGTAGCTACAATGACCCGGCACACACTTGGGGGCATCATGGCGAAGAAGAAGGCGAGGACGGCGGGCGAGGTCGGGGCCACGACGCCGCGCCAGTTCCGGCTGGGTGACGACACCCTGGCGGACCTGGACGCGATTGCCGCCCACTACACGGCGGAACGCCGCAAGAAGCAGTCGCGGGCGGACGCCATCCGCATCGCCGCGGCGATGCTGGCGGACAAGATCAGGAAGCGGGAAGGGGGTGCCCAATGACCACCCCGCGTGTGTGCTCCTACATCCGCATGAGCACGGAGCGGCAAGACGCGAGCCCCGATCGCCAACGGGCCGCCATCGAGAAGTACGCCGCGGGTCGCGGCTACGTCGTCACCCGGGAATACAGCGACCTCGGTGTCTCGGGGTGGAAGGACGATCGACCCGGATTCCGCCAGCTCATAACGGATGCCACGAGCGGCCAGTGGGACGTGATCCTGGTGGACGAGCCCAGCCGCCTCTCCCGCTCCGAGCCGCTGGCGCTCATCGCCCAGACGATCTACCCGCTCCAGCAAGCCGGGGTCAGTGTGGAGGCGGTCAGCACCGGCCCGACGAACTGGAACGACCTTGTGGGGCTCATCCTCACCGTGGTGAACGCGGACAAGTCATCCGCGGAAGTGAAGGCGCTTTCCCGGCGGGTGCTGGGCGGACTCCGGCAGTCCGCGGCGGCGGGTGGGAAGGTGGGGAGTATCCCGAGCGGCTACGTTGCCGTCACCGACCCCGAGACGAAGCAACCCCGGCTCGCGCTCGGTTCGCCGGAAGTCGTGGAGGCGATCCGCTGGGCATTCGAGAACTACGCCGCCGGGCAGGTCGGGCTCACCACCATCGCCGCGAAGCTCGCGGACCGCGGCGTGATGAGCCCGAAGACGGGCAAGCCGTACTCACAGGCCGGGCTCAGTTACATGCTGCGGAACCCGGTATACGCGGGCGATCTGGTGTGGAACCGGAAGACGAGCGGCCGGTTCCATCGGCTCGCCGGAGGCCAGCCGACGGTGAAGACCCAGAAGGGCACGCGGTTCAACGCGCGGGAGGATTGGGTGCTGGTGCGTGACGGTGCCCCGGCCATCGTCTCGCGGGACGTGTTCCAGGCGGTCCAGGAGCGGTTGAAGGGGAACAAGACCTGGACGACCCCGCACCGGGACGGGGGCGACTTCCGACTCACCAAGCTGCTGATATGCGGGCGGTGCGGCTCGTTCCTGTACGGTTCCCACCAGAAGGAGAAGGGCGGGATCGTCTACCGCTGCTCCCGGTACGCCCAGCGGCGGCTCATGGGGTGCGACTCCAACACCGTCCGCGAAAAGCCGCTACTCCAAGCCATTGGCAAGAAGCTCGCCGCGGAGTTCGTCCACCCGGACACCATCGCCATGCTGCGGGCCGAAGTCGCCCGGCAGGAACAGACGCTTCACGACCCGCTCACCCGGGAGACGCTGGCGAAGCGGTTGGCGGACCTGGACGGCCAGATCAGCCGCGGCGAGGAGCGGTTGCTGGAGCTGCCCACAGACGTGCTGGCCGGGGCCGTGGAGGGCGTTCGCAAGCTCAAGGTGGAGCGGGAGGGGGTCAAGGCGGAACTGGTGAGGATCGACGCTCAAGCGCGGCCGACGCTCGACCTGGAGCGGGCCATTGACGAGATCACCGGCCGGATACACCGGCTCGTGGACATCCTCGACACCGGAAGCCCGGCGGACGTGCGAGCCGTGCTCCAGTCGCTCGTCAGCAAGGTGGTGCTACACTTCGACCGGACGCCAGCCAAGCGCGAGGGCGGCCGGACCCGGATCGTGTTCCGCGGCGGCGACATTCACATGATCCGCCCAGACGGCGAACCCGACCTCAACCGGAATGCGGACTCTATAAGCCAGGAACCCCCAACTTCTTGGCCTGGAGGTCCAAGTTCCCCGTCGTCGGCTGGCTCTCCGTGATGCTGCTCCCCTCGCCGACCCAGTACGCGGTGCTCGCCGCCGTGAGCTTCGGGAACTGCACCCGCCCGTTCGGCGGCAGCGCCACCTCGCGCGCGCCGGCGGCGGCGAACACCTCCATGCTGCGCTGCAGGTCGATCAGCTCGCCGAGCATCGGCAGTTGCACGAGCGTGCCGCCGGCGGTGTCGGTGGACGTGCCGAGCGCCTTCGTGCGGAACCCGGTGCGGCGGCACAGCCAGTCGGCCTCCTCGGGGTCGAAGCGGACCGCGTGCGCGGTCATCTTCTGCCGCAGTTCGTTCTGCAACCGCAGCCCCTGCGGCTCGAACGCCGGCAGGTGCGAGCTGGCCAGCGGCACCAGGAACGACTGCTGCCCGTGGTGCGGGGTGAACCCGTACGCGGCGTACAGGTCGCGGAGCTGGTGGTGGGTGTGGATCTCCTCCTTCGCCTGCTCGGGGCCGACGAACCCGAGGGCGAAGGCGGCGGCCTTCAGCACCGAGTAGCCGGCCGAGTCCTGGCCGACGGGGCCGGACGTGGTCCACGGCACCCGCCGCTCGACGCGGGCGGCCCGGTCGAGGGCGCTCTGGGCCTGCTGCTCGATGAACGTCACCAGCTCGTCGCGGCTCTGGAAGCGGTCGGCCGCCGGGGCCGGGGTGTCGATCGTCGTCGCGGACATGGGAACTCCTTGTGGGAGACAGGGGACAGGGAACGAACAACCTCACGAGCCGCGACCGCAAGGGAGCGGCTGCTGAACACGACTTCCGCGAACGCGGTCTGCTTTGGGCATCAGCCGCTCCCTTGCGGTCGCGGCTCGTGAGGTGAATCGCGCGGGGCTCAGGCGAGCGGCGCCACCAGTTCGGCCAGCACGTCGGACGTGCGAAAGAAGCGGCCGCCGCGGTCGTCGGGGATTTGGCCGAGCCAGTGCCGCAGCGACGGGTCGGTCACCCAGCCCTTTTGCAGCGCCACCGTCAGCGCCCCGGGGTTCTCGGGGATCGGCACCGCCGAGTACTCGAGCAAGTCCCACTCCTCGACCCGCAGGCCGGGGGTCGGACCGGCGCCGCGGCGGAAGGCCCGGCGCGGCACGAAGCCGATGCTCCAGCCGCGGAGGACGCCCTGCTCGTACAGGCGGAACACGTCCTCGGCGAACGGCACGCCGCGGGCGAACCGCGTCTCGGCGACGACGCGCCGCGGCTGCACGTCCACCCACTCGGCCGTACCGACCGGCGGGAACTGGGTGCGGTTGTGCGCCCACAACACGACGGGGTTCAGCATGAACTCGTCGAGGTTGCGGAGGCCGTTGGGGAGGATCACGTCGCCGGCCCGGTCGGGCTCGGCGGTGGTGATGACGCTGCGGACGCGCATCTTGCTGGGGTCGATCGACAGCGTGAGCGCCGCCGGGTGGGCGGCGCCGAAGGAGCCGTCGGGGAGCGGCCGGATGCCGGGGTCGGCGCGGATGGCGGTCAGCATGGGAGGCTCCTGATATGGGGGATAGGGCGAGCCGGGAGCGTGAGCGACCGGAGTGGCACGCATCTCGAAATGCGTCGGACTCCGGTCGCTCACGCTCCCGGCTCGCCGAGTTGAAACGGCCGATCGAACCGCGAATCCGGGTACGGCTCGAGCCCGCGGCCGCGGCGGATCTCGTTCACCGTCCGCAGCCCCAACCGCGCGTCCGTCTCGTCGTCCTTGCGGCGCTGGTCGGCGTGGCGCGGCGAGCAGTCGGGGAAGCTCATCGCCACGTCCGGGCCGTAGCGGCGGCCGAGGTCGCGCGTCAGGCACTGGCCGATCAGGTCGAGCTTCGGCTGCACCGCGCCCTCGCAGAACATCACCCGCGCGCCGAACCAGATGTCCGCGCCCAGGCCCATGTTCTCCACCACGCCCGTGATCGGTGCCGGCACCCGGAACACGGCCAGGATTTCGTCGCGGGTCATGCGCGACGAGTTGAGGAAGTCCATCTCCGCGGGCGTCAGCGTCCACGGACTCGCGGCGAGGCCCTGTTCGAGGATCAGCGGCCGGTGCCAGTTGTCGCGGCCGGCGAACTTCGCCTGAATCTTGTCTTCGAGCCGCGCCACCGTCTGGTCGGTGAGGGTCTGTTCGGTCCGCAGCACGACGCCGGGGCGCGGGCCGTTCTGGAACGTCTGCACGCGCGCCCGCAGCAGTTCGGTGTTCGCGTCCACGGCCAGGGCGTTCGCTTGCAGCGGCGACAGGCCGAGGTGCGGGTCGAGCGGGTTCGGGTACTTCAGGTGGATCACCTCGTCCGGGCCGAACGTCTCGGCCGCGGCGCCGGGGGCGGTCACGCGGTACCCCTTCACGAACTCGCGGGCGTCGGGCAGCACCGTCACCCACGGCGTCGGGATGAGCCAGATTTCGCCGGGCGTGCCGAGGCGGGTGTCGCCCACGGACTGCGGCGCGACGTACCAGAAGCAGTTGCCGGTGAGCTCCAGGTACACCACCGTCAGGTACCACAGCTCCCACGGGGTGAGCCACGGGTTCGGGCGGTCGAGCAGCCGTGCGAGTGGGTGCGTGTGCGGCAGCGGCGTCAGCTCGTGGTCGGCCTGGCCGGTGTTGCGGTAGAGCAGCGGCCGGTGCTTCGCCGCCTCCTGCGCGATGGCGTTGACCGCGGCGTACACCCAGGATCGAAAGTTGCGAATTTGCTCGGCGGGGTCGGACTGCCACCACCCGGCGGCGGGGCCGTACGCGGGGGCGAACAGGCCGGCGACTTTGGGCGGGGCCGGCTTCGGCGGCGCCGGGCGGAGCGCCTTGAACAGGCTCGACAGGACGCGCATGAGCGGACCCTCGTGGGGGAGTGTGACGTGCGGATGTGACCGGCGCACCGTCTACGCCGCCCGGGGCTTCCACCCCGGGCTACGCACGGCCGCCGCTCCGCGGCTCAAGACAAGAACCTGGATTTAAGCCCCGGAGGGGCGGACGTTCTTAGCCCGGGGTGGAAACCCCGGGCGGCGTTGGCGTGGCGTCGGGTGCCTTCGGAACGGCTTCCGCGAACGCCTTCCGCGCCTGCGCCACCACCTCGCGCTCGGCGGCGGTCATCCGCCGCAGCGGCGTCGGCGGCGCCACCTTGCGGTAGCCCAGCGCCACCAGCACGCCGAACACCTCGCGCCACGACGGGTAGCGGCGGCCCCACCGCTTCTGGTACGCCGCCACCGCCGCCGCGAACTCCCACTCGGCGGGCGTGAAGTCGCTCCCGGGGTGGTTCTCGGCGTGCTGGCTGAACCCGAGGATCGGCGGCATCGGCTCCCTCCCGGCTCGGCCCCCGAAGGGACCGGGCGGGGGGTCGGGCGCCCTCACGGCCTCACCCCCCGCCCGGCACTCGGGAAGGGCTCCGGACCACCACCCGGGCGGGCAGTGTTATTTTGTACACTACTGGTGATAAGCTCCCGTTCCGGGGCTGTCAAGAAAATCGGGGAGGAGTTTGTCGGATTTTTCGAGAAGGGGTCCGCCGCGAGCGGCGGACGTGAGGCGAGCTCGTCAGCGCGTCAGCAGCAGGTACCCGACGACCGACGACAGCAGCGCCACCAGCATCATCAGCGCGAACGTCGTCCAGTCGATCTTCTTCGCGGCCTGGTCCTCGGCCGGCGGCGCGTCGCGCTTCGGCACCCTCGCCGGCGCCGGCACGTACCGGCCCGACGGCGGCGCCGGGGGCTTCGGGTTCCGGCCCGACGCCTCCGCCGGGTCCACCGTCGGGTCGGAGCTCGGCCGCGGCGTCGGCACCGGCACCGGCCGGCGCGGCGTGCCGGACGGCTTCCCGTCCGGCCCCAGCGCCGCCGGCGCCACCACCAGGTCGCGGAACTCCGGCGCCGACCCCAGGGGCACGAACTGCCCCGTCTTCGACCGGCCCACCAGGATCTGGTTCGGGTCGCCGAGCAGGTAGTTCTTCAGCGCGTCGCGGATACTCGCCGTCGTCCCCTTCACCGTCGTCGGCTGGTTGTTCTCGTCGCGGTAGACCAGGTACCAGTTGTCGGCCGGGGCCGCCGTGGCCGCGGTCCCCTTCACCGGCCCGGACCCGCGGCTCTGGCCGGTCAGGTCCTCGTAGAACTCGCGGCAGCTCGACGGCCGGTTGGCCGGGTCGGCGCTCATGGCCCGGCGGATGGCCCAGTCCACCCGCTCGCTCACCGCCGCGTTCAGCTCCCGCGGCGGCGGGAACTCGTTGCGGATCTTCTTCATCCAGCAGTCGAGCGGGTTCGAGTTGTTGAACGGCACCACGCCGGTGACCATGCAGTACAGCGTGGCCCCGAGGCTGTACACGTCGCCGCGGGCGTCCACCCCCTTGGCGTTGCGGAACTGCTCGGGCGCCATGTAGTGCGGGGTGCCGAGGCCGCGGCCGGTCTTGGTCAGGTTCGTGTCGCCCTCCACGTCCTTCACCAGGCCCATGTCGGTCAGCTTCGCCACGCCGCCCTTGGTGACGAGCACGTTGTCCGGCTTCACGTCGCGGTGGATCAGCCCCTGTTTATGGGCCCGCTGCAACCCGTCGCACACCTGGCCGATCAGCCGCACGGCCTCGTCCTCGGGCATCGCCCCGGCGCGCTCGACCATCTGGCCGATGGACTCGCCGTCGACGAACTCCATGACGAGGAACGGGTTCGGGCCGGTGCCGCAGAACTCGATGGCGCGGACGACGTTGGGGTGCTCCAGGACGCGGGCGGAGGTGAACTCGCGCTCGAACCGCTGCAGGACGACCGGGTTGCGGGTGGTGCCGGGGGAGATGACTTTGACGGCGACGAGCTGGCCGGAGCGGGGGTCGCGGCACTTGTAGACGGTGCCCATGCCGCCCTCGGCGATCTTGCTGACGACCTCGTACAGCCCGAGCGTGAGCGGGTGGTCGGCGGCGGTCGCGTCCGGCGGGGGGGGCATGGAGACGACTCCGTCCGGCGGGCTGGGGCACTACCATCTATAGGTCACGACGAGGCAGTCGGTGAGAGGGATGGGGTCCGCCGCGCGCCGCGCGCCGCCGCGGGCGGCGCGGACGGGAGTCCGCGCCGCACAAGGAGTTGGATTGCGCCGGCGGCGCGGGTATGATGCCGAACGGTGCCGCGCGGCGCAACCCGGAGAACCCCCGCGGCCGACTGATCTCCCGCGGGTTCTCGCGGTTCGGCGCTTGTCCCGGTGTCCGGCGTCCGTCACAATCACGAGGTAGCGGCCCCGCGGCGGGGTCGGCCGTTGCCCGTCCCTGGGAAAAGCCCGTCATGAGCACCCTGGGCAAGGTTCTGTTGGTCCTCAACCTCCTCGTCGGGGGCGGGTTCGCGTACCTCGCCCTCCAGGACTGGCAGGGCCGGCAGACCATCACCGCCGCCGGCCTCCGCCACAACGTCCTCCTCAACGGCCTCCCGCTCGGGGGATCGAAGGACGACCCGGAGACGATGCCGACCGACGCCGAGGCGGAGATCCCGTTCGTCGTCACCGGCCCCGGCGGCAAGCCGACCAGCACGGTCAGCGCGGCCCTGCTGAAGGACTACTTCAAGGCCGCCGGCGGGGGCGCCGCCCCCGGGGGGCTGCCGCTCGCCGGCGCCGACGCCGTGCCGAACCAGCTCGCCGAGGTGCGGCGGGTGTACGGCCTGGTGAAGGCCCAGGTCGAGGCGCAGCCCGCCGTCGCGTTCGAGTTGCTGAAGCTCCAGGCCGAGACGCTCGACGAGCGGCAGCAGTTCCAGGCGCTGAACGCGGCCAACAAGACCGACGAGCTCCGCGACCGGCTGTACGCCCGGTTCGACCGCGTGCTCAAGGCGCCGGACGCCAAGCCCGACACGTCCGCCATCGACGCCCCGGCCGACGCCGAGGACGCGAAGAAGACGGAGGAGCGGCTCGACAAGGCCGGCGTCCTCCGCGAGGGCCCGACGAAGGACGAGGGCGAGCGCCGCGCCCGGCTGGCGCACCTGCTGGCCCACCTCGACCAGTCGGCCGCGTGGCAGAAGCGGGTGCTGATGGTGGTCGGCGCCCGCCGCTACGCCCGCACCGTGGCCGCGCAGGCCGTCCGCCTCGGCGAGATGGTGACCCGCGTGCAGCACCTCACCGCCGACGACCAGAACACGTTCGTCGGCGAGTACTCCACCCTGCGGCGGCTCGCGATCGACCGGACGCAGCGGCTCCGCGACGTGACCGACCAGGAGGTGCGGATGGCGGCCGAGGAGAGCCGCAACGCCGACGCCGTGAAGGCGCTGGAGACGCAGCTGGACGACCCGACGGTCGGCCTGAAGGCCCAGCTGACGCAGGTGAAGGCCGACGTGTCGAAGATGCTGGCGCAGCAGAACCTGACCGAGCAGGAGCTGTTCGCCATCCAGCGGCAGGTGGCCCAGACGCTCGACGAGATCTACCGGATGGAAGCGGCCCTGACGAACGTCGAGCGGCAGCGGTACTCGAACAAGAAGTGACCGGCGGCGGTTCGGACCGACGGGCGGGCGGGCACGAGGCACCACGATGACGGCGATCGCCAAGACACTGGTGTTCCTCACCCTGGTCGCGGGGGTCGGGGCGGTCGTGTTCGCCACGGCCGTCTACACCCAGCGGCCCGGCTGGTTCGGCGACGACGTGCCCGAGGGCGCCGTCCCGCGCGGCCACGTCGTCATGAACTTCAAGACCCTGGCCCGCGAGACGGACACCCAGGGGAAGGTGGCCGGCGCCGCCTCCGCCCTGTGGGGCCAGCGGCTCAAGGCGCTGCAGGACGCCGAAGACCTGCGCAAGAGCCGCAAGGCCGAGTACGTCAAGCTGCTGGCCGCGGCGCGGACGGCCCCGAACGGGTTCGCCGAGCTGGCCGAGGACCCGGCCACGGGGCTGCTGAACGTGACGACGCCGGGCAAGGCGGTGATCGGGCCGGACGGCAAGAACCTGGCCGGGGCCGACACGCTGGAGGCGCAGATCGCCAAGTCCATCGACCGGATGACGACCGACCTGACGCCGAAGATCGTGAAGCACCTGGTGGACGTCAAGCGGCTGCAGGGCGAGATCTCGGACGTGCAGGCGAAGCTGACCCGGCAGCGGACGATCCGCGAGGACCTGCAGAATGAGGCGGCGTACCTGGGGGCGGCCCGGGTGAACGTGGCCGAGCAGCAGGGGACCGCCGAGCGGCGGCTCAAGCAGCTCGACCTCCGGCTGAAGACGTTCGGGCCGCAGAACTGAGACACGGGGCGGCGTTCCATCCACATCGGCACGTTGCGGGGGGTCGGGCGATGAGCTGGCTAGGCAAGATTCTCGCCGTGCTGGTGCTGCTCCTGGCGCTGGTCTGGATGTGGTTCACCGTCACCGTGTTCGCCGCGCGGACCAACTGGAAGACGCAGGCCGAGGCGTTCAAGAAGGGCCGCGAGGAGGCCGTCGCCGCCCGCGACAGCGAGTACCGCACGTACCTCGCCGAGAAGGACGCGCTGCTGCGGCAGCTGAAGTCCGAGCAGGCGCAGGTGGCCAAGCTGACCACCGACGTGACGCAGCTGGCCGCCGACGTGGCCAAGAACGGCGAGCAGATCAAGGTGCTCAACGACGCCACCGGCAAGCGCGACGCCACCATCACCGACCTGCAGGCCAGCCTCGCCGCCGAGACCAGCCGGGCCGACACGCAGACCAAGCGCGTCAACACGCTGGAGACGGAGAAGGTGGACGACACGATCAAGCGCGAGCAGGCGGTCAAGGACAAGCAGGCGGCCGAGACGGTCGCCCGGCAGGCGACGCAGGACAAGCTGACCGCCGAGAAGAAGCTGGAAGAGGTGTCGAACCTGCTGGCCGACGCCAAGGCGCAGGGCTTCACCGGGGCCGGCGGGTCGGGCGGCGCGAGCCTGTTCGCCAACCGCCCGGTGCCGATCCGCGAGGGCACCCGCGGCACCATCGAGACGTACCGCGACGGGTCGATCCAGTTCACCCTCGGCATCGACCACGGGGTGACGGACGGGGCCACGCTCGACGTGTTCCGCACCGGCGCCGACACCCGCTACCTGGGGACGGTGGTGGTGGACCGGGCGCGGCCGCAGTCGTCGGTGGGCACGTTCCGCCCGGCCGACCCGCGGCGGCCGCTGCGGTCGCTCCGCCCCGAGGAGCTGCCGAAGGCCGGCGACCGCATCGGCCGCATCGGCAGCGGCCCCACCCCGTAACTCCGCACACCGCCGCACTGGGGACGTGACATGGCCAAGAAGTCGTCGAAGGCCCCCGAGAAGAAGCCGAAGCCGGCGCGCCGCACCGAGCCGGTGTACACGGTGATGACGTTCGTCACGTTCGTGGCGATCGCCGCCGGGTGCGCGCTGCTGTTCCTCGACTACGACGAGTACGGCAAGACGCAGCCGACGAAGGAGACCGTGCCGGCGCTGCCGAAGCTCGGCGACGCGCCCGCCGGCGGCGGTGCGGCGCAGACCCCGAAGGGCGGCGGCGCGGCCACCGACGGGATGTAGCAATCAGTTCCGTTGCCGCTTGCGGCTTCGCGTTGCCCGACGCGAAGCCGCAAGCGGATTTTCGTTCACGTCTTCACCACCCATTCCGCTCGCGCACCCAGCGCACCTGCGCCGCGTGGTGCCGGCCGTGCCAGGCGTACTGCGCCAGCGCCTCGTCCAACCGCACCGTGCTGTTGCTCTCGGGGTGGAAGAACGTCCGCGCGAAGTCGGCGTCGGTCATCGTGTCGAGCAGCAGCGCCCAGCGGGCGTGGACCGCCTCCAGCAGCGCCAGCGGCGCCGCCACGTCGCCGCGGGAGTCGGGGAGCGCGGCCCAGCGCGTCTCGTCGTAGGGCTTGATCGTGGGCACGTCCTCGGTCAGCGCCAGCTTGAACCGGACGTAGCAGTTCACGTGGCTGTCGGCGACGTGGTGGACGATCTGGCGGACGGTCCAGTTGCGATATTTGGTGTCGAGCTGTTCGGCGCTGAGGCCGGCGGTCGCGGTGCGGAAGGCGGCCGGCGCGGCGACGATCTCAGCGACGAGTTCGGCGCGCCGGGCCGCCGCGAGCGGCCCCTCCGCGACGAAGGGGCCGGCGGGCCACTGGGGCGGGTGCATCGGGGCTCCAGTTCCGCCGCTTGCGGCTTCGCGCTGGGCAGCGCGAAGCCGCAAGCGGCGAGTCGAATCAGTCCTTCTTCGGCCGCGTGAACGGCGTCATCCGCGGCAGCAGTTCCGGCAGGTTCGCGATCCGCGTCGCGGTGATCGACAGCACGCCCGCCGCCTGCGACAGGTTGCCAGTCTTGGCGTGGTCGAACGTGTCCGTCTGCGTGTGGTGCGTCAGCCGGTACTCGTCGATGTCCTGCCGGCACGCCAGGCCCGGCACGCCGGCCGGGTGGAACGCCTGGTGGTCGCTGCCGAACACGCCGCCCATGTCGATCCCCTTCCAGCCCTCGCCGGCGGCCACCGTCGTCAGCTCGCGCTCCAGAATCTCCTTCACCTTCGCCTGGCCGTGCACGCCGAACCCGTACACCTTGCCGGTGCCGGTGTCGTGGACCAGCGCGATCGACGTCTTCGGCATCTCGTCCTTGTGCCGCTCGACGTACTTCCGCGAGCCCCACAGCCCCTGCTCCTCGCCGGTGAACAGCGCGAACCGGATGGTCCGCTTCGGCGGGTAGCCCTTCTTCGCCATCGCCGCCACGACGCGGGCCGTCTCCAGCACAGAGCAGGTGCCGGTGCCGTTGTCCATCGTGCCGGTCGCCAGGTCCCACGAGTCCAGGTGCGCGCCGACGACGACGAACTCGTCCGGCTTCTCCGAGCCCTTCACCTCGCCGACGGTGTTGAAGCACGTCACCGGGCCGGGGACGAGCGTGTTGGTGATCTCGACCTCGACGCGCGTCTCGGCCGGCTCCGGGCGGTTGGCGAGCCGCCACAGCATGGCGTAGTACTCGTGGGCGACGGTGAGCCGCGGCATGATGTTCGGCGACGGCACGCGGTCGGTCCCCTTCCAGTTGCCGGACACGGCCAGCAGCCCGTGCGGCTTGCCCGAGTCTTGCAGCCGGCACGCCGCGCCCTCGGCCACGAGGAACGCCTCCACGTCGTCGGTGAACGTGGACCGCTTCGGCTGCTCGTCCTTCTTCTCCGGCTGCGCCTCCTTCTTCTTCTCCGGCTGAACCTGCGCGAACACGGCGCCGAGGGTCGCCTTCTTCTCGTCCTTCGGCTCGGTCTTCGGCTCGACCTTCTTCGGCGGCGGGAGCGGGCCGTAGTTCAGGTCGGTCACCGGGGCCACCTTCGCCGGCTCGGCCGTCATGATGACGGCGTTCTTGAGCTTCCCCTTGTACTTGTCGAGGTCGGCGCGGGTGGCCACCTTCAGCACCACGACGGGGCCGGTGATCTTCCCCTTGGTGCCGGGCGTCCAGCCCCACGCGGCGACGACGCAGTTCACCTTCGTGTCCGGCTCCACGACCTTGAGGCTGGCGGTGCCGCGTTCCCACCCGTAGGGCATCTCCCACGGCTCGAGCTTCACGTTCTCCAGACCGTACTTCTTCATGATCTCGGCGGTCCAGTTGTTGGCGCGCTCGAGCTGCTTGGAGCCGGTGAGCCGCGGGCCGATCACGTCCGAGAGGTGCTGCAGGTTCTTGGCGACCTCGGAGCCGGCCTTGACCTCGGCGAGCAGCGCCTGGTCGAGCTCGGCGGGGGGCATCGTTTTGACGGGGTCGGCGGTCCGCGCCGCGGCGGCGAGGCCGACGACGAGCGCGGCTGCGAGGACGGGCCTCGGGAGCGAGGGCATGCGAGTCTCCGGGGGGTGCGGGCGGGGAGGGTCGGAGTATTCTGGCCGGGCGCGGGGCCCGCGGCAACGGAATACCGGCGCCCGCCTCCCGGTCCATAACATAAACCGCAACGCGACGGACGCCCGCCAACCCGCACCGGAGCCAGAGTTGACCCCCGACCCCGCCGCGGACGCCGACGACGAACTCGACGACGCCGCGCCGCCGCACGCCGACCCCGACGCCGACCTCGACCTCGACGCCGAGCCGCCGGAGCACGAACTCCCGCCCGAGACGGACCCGGCCGTCACCTACGCCGACATGAAGCTGATGCGGCCGCTGTTCGACGCCGTGTCTCGCGCCGGCTACATCCACCCCACGCCGGTGCAGGAGGCCGTCATCCCCGTGGCCATGAAGGGCCAGGACGTGATCGGCCAGGCCCAGACGGGCACCGGCAAGACGGCCGCGTTCCTGCTGCCGTTCATGAACCGGTGGCGGCCGCACAACCTGAAAGGCCCGATCGGCCTGGTGATGACGCCGACCCGCGAGCTCGCCCTGCAGATCGCCACCGAGGCCGACAAGCTGGCGCCGAGCAAGCGGTTCCGCACCGTGGCCGTGTACGGCGGCGCCAAGATGGGCAAGCAGCTCGACGGCCTCAGCCGCGGCTGCGACCTCGTCGTCGGCACCCCCGGCCGGATGCTCGACCACCTCAGCCGCGGGTCGATGGACCTGAAGGACGTGAAGTTCGTCGTGCTCGACGAGGCCGACCGGATGCTGGACATCGGCTTCCGCCCGGACATCGAGCGCATCCTCCGCCGCTGCCCGCTCACCCGCCAGACGCTCCTCATGTCGGCGACGGTGCCCGAGCCGATCAAGAAGCTCGTCCACCGGTACATGACGAACCCGGTCCACCTCCAGATGACGCCGGAGGTGATGACCGTCGACAAGATCCGGCAGAGCTACTTCACGGTGGACAAGCACAAGAAGTTCGAGCTGCTGGTGAAGGTGGTGGAGCGGGAGCAGCCGCGGCAGGCGCTGATCTTCGTGGAGCGGAAGCGGTGGGCCGACGACCTGTACCGCGGGCTGAAGCGGGTGGTGCGCGGCGCGGCGGTGATCCACGGCGACCTGCCGCAGGGGCAGCGCGAGAAGATCATGGCGGCGTTCCGCACCGGCGAGATCAAGTTCCTCATCGCCACCGACGTGATGAGCCGCGGCATCGACGTGGAGGGGCTGTCGCACGTCATCAACTTCGACCTGCCGCAGGACATCGAGAGCTACGTCCACCGCATCGGCCGCACCGGCCGCATCGGCCGCGACGGCATCGCCATCTCGTTCTCGACGCCGGAGCAGGGCGGCCTGCTGACGGACATCGAGGTGATGATCAACCGGCTGATCGAGCAGGACGAGGTGCCGGGCGGCCCGTGGTACACGGCGGTGCGCCGCAGCGAGCGGACCGCGGACGTGACCACCGGCAACGCGGACGTGGCGCGGGCGGCGACGCAGGTGCTGCGCAACGACGACGGCTGGGGCATCGACGAGCAGGACCTGGAGGGCGGCAAGCTGGGCGTGGCCGAGGGCGAGGCGCCGCCGCGCGACCCGGACATGCCGGCGGGGCCCGCGGCCGGAGCGCCGGCGGCGAAGAAGCCGGTCTTCGGCAAGCGCGGCAAGCGCTACTCGGAGCGCCTCTAAGAAGGCATTTTTGACGGGATGAACAGGACAAGACAGGATGGAAGATAAAGACAAGAATTAATTTAAATTCGGTCTTTGTCTTCCATCCTGTCTTGTCCTGTTCATCCCGTCAAAAATTGATTTCGCTCATGAAACTCATCGTCCTCACCGGCGCCACGCGCGGGCTCGGCCGCGCCCTGGTGCCGCGGTTCACCGCCGCCGGGCACACCGTCGTCGGCTGCGGCCGCAGCGCCGCCCACGTCGCCGAGCTGGCCGCCGCGTTCGGCGCGCCGCACCGCTTCGACCCACTCGACGTGACCGATTCCGCCGCCGTCGCCGCCTGGGCGGAGAGCGTGCTGAAGTCGCACGGCGCGCCCGATTTGCTGATCAACAACGCCGCGGTGATGGCGGCGCCGGCGCCGCTGTGGGAGGTGCCGGCGGCCGCGTTCGACGCCGTCATCGACGTGAACGTGAAGGGCGTGGCGAACGTGCTGCGCGGGTTCGTGCCGGCGATGGTGGCGCGCAAGTCGGGCGTGGTCGTGAACCTGTCGAGCGGGTGGGGGCGGAGCGTGTCGCCGGAGGTAGCGCCGTACTGCGCCAGCAAGTACGCGGTGGAGGGGCTGACGCTGGCGCTGGCGCAGGAGCTGCCGCGCGGCATGGCGGCGGTGCCACTGAACCCCGGCGTGATCGACACCGACATGCTGCGGCAGGCGTGGGCCGACGGCGCGTCGGCGTACCCGAAGGCGGAGAAGTGGGCCGAGCGGGCGGCGCCGTTCCTGCTGGCGCTCGGCGCGGAGGACAACGGCCGGTCGCTGAGCGTGGGGTGAGGCGCCGGGGTTTTCCGCTTGCGGCTTAGCGCTGCCCAGCGCTAAGCCGCAAGCGGAAAACCCCGGCGCGTCGGAGCGTAAGTCATGTCCGCCCGCGTGGTCCGCGTCGGCGACCTGGGGACGGCGCTCACCGCGATGAGCCCCAGCGGCGTGGTCGAGCTCGACGGCCGCCGCCTCGACGCGCGGTCCGACGGCGCCCCCATCCCCGCCGGCGCCGCCGTCGTGGTGCTGCGCGGCGACCCGACCGGCTACGTCGTCCGCGCGGTCGGCCCGGACCAGCCCATCCCGCAACTTCCCGACGCCGGTGCCGAAATCGTGCGCCCCGAGTTCATGCGGAACTCGGCCGAGGTCCGCCGCGTCGAAGCGGCCGACGAGGCGAAGCTGCGCCGACGATGGAAGGTCGCGGCGCGGTGGCGGGTCGTGGCCGGCGTCTTCGGCGGGCTGATCGGCGGTCAAATCCTCGGAGACGCACTCGCCCCGCCGCAGGTCGTGCTCTATCGCGGCCACGCGGAGGGTGGTCTCGGCCTGGCGGTCGGTTGGGCCGTCGGCGCCGCCTTGAAACTGGCCGGCCCGCTGTTTCGTTGGTCCACCCTCGCCGGTCACGCCGCGCTGGCATCGAGCCTGGGCGGCGCGGCAGTCGGGTACTGGCTCGCCGGCGACCCGCACTCGTTCGGCCAGTCGGCCGGCGCCGCCGCGGCCGGGGCGCTGGTCGGCGTCGTGGCCGGATGGTTCGTGGCGACGCGGCTGGAACTGGTCTTCGGCGGGCCGGAAGGCCCGGAGTGACGCCCCGCCGCGGGAACCGGGTACAATACCCGGATGACACCACCCGCCCCCCCGCCCGAGCCGCACCACCCCACCGAGCCGACCCTCACCTTCTGGGGGGCGGCCGGGAGCGTGTCCGGCTCCATGCACCTGCTCGAAGTCGGCAACCACAAGGTCCTCCTCGACTGCGGCCTCAACCAGGGCAAGCGCGAAGAAGCCCGCCAGCGCAACGCCCACTTCCCGTTCCACCCGAACCAGATCGACGCGGTCGTGCTCAGCCACGCCCACATCGACCACTGCGGCAACCTCCCCACGCTCGTCCGCCAGGGCTTCGCCGGGCCGATCTACTGCACCCCGCCGACCCGCGACCTGTTGCGCGTGATGCTCCACGACTCCGCGAAGATTCAGGAGGAGGACGCCGCGCACCTGAACATCGCCCGCAACTACGCCGAGCCGTGGGTGCAGCCGCTGTACAGCCAGGTGGACGTGGAGCAGGTGTTCCGCCAGGTGGTGCAGGTGCCATACGGCCGCGTCGCCGAGGCCACCCGGAGCGTGCAGTTCAAGTTCGTGGAAGCCGGGCACATCCTCGGCTCGGCGATGGTCCTCATCACCGCGACCGGCCCCGACCGCGAGCGCACCCTGTGCTTCAGCGGCGACATGGGCCGCCGCGGCATGCCGATCCTGAAGCCGACCGCCCCGGTGCCGCCGGCCGACCTGCTGGTGTGCGAGAGCACGTACGGCAACCGCCTCCACCGCTCGTTCGAGGAGACGGTGGAGCAACTGTACGCGGCGATCCGCGACACCGTCGCCCGCGGCGGCAAGGCGCTGATCCCGGCGTTCAGCCTCGGCCGGACGCAGCTCATCATCCACGTGCTGCAGCTCGGCCTGCGGGCGGGCAAGTTCCCGCACCTGCCGATCTTCGTGGACAGCCCCTTGGCGAGCGAGGTGGCCGAGGTGTACCGGGCGCACCCGGACAGCCTGTCGGCGGACATCGCGCAGGCTTTGCGGGAGGGCCACGGCCTGCTCGGCGGCGACGGGGTGAACTACGTGCGCGACTTCGAGCAGAGCACGCTGCTGGCGACGCGGCCGGGGCCGGCGGTGGTGATCGCGTCGAGCGGCATGTGCGACGCCGGCCGGGTGCAGCAGCACCTGAAGCAGATCGTGGACGACCCGCGCTGCACGGTGATCCTGGTGAGCTTCCAGGCGCCGGGCACGACCGGCCGGCGGCTGCTGGAGAACAAGCCGACGGTGCGGTTCCAGGGCCGCGACTGGAACAAGTGGGTGGAGGTGGTGCACCTGGACGGCTTCAGCGGCCACGCCGACCGCGACGACTTCCTGGCGTACCTGGGCCCGCTGGCGGGGAAGGTGGGGAAGGTGCGGCTGATCCACGGCGAGCGCGAGCAGGCGCTGGCGCTGTCGGACACGCTGCGCGACCTCGGCTTCGCCGACGTGGGCGTTCCCGCCCCGGGCGACCGGGTGGTGATCGGGTAGCGATTCGGGTATGCTCGGTGACGTGAACCGGAGGTGCGTGATGTCCCAGACGGTCGCCGCGCTACTCGATGCCGCGCTCGCCCTCCCAGAAGACGAGCGGGCGGAGTTGGTCGATCTGCTTGCCGCGTCGCTCGAGCCGCCGCCGAGTTCGCTTCACCCGGCCTGGAAGGACGAAATCCGCCGCCGCGCCGCCGAAGTCGATTCCGGGCAGGTGAAGCCGATCCCGTGGGAGGAGATCCGTCGAGAGCTGGAGGCCGAACTCGACGCGGGGGCGGGTGGTGGCTAACCTCGAGTTCCTCCCCGGCGCCCGGCGGGAGCTCCGGGAAGCCTTCGACTGGTACAGGCAACGAAATCCGGCGGCTGCCCGGCGGTTCGTCACCGAGGTCGATCGGGTGACGGCCGCCATCGCCGCCCAACCGGACCGGTACGGCTGGTACGACCCGCCGTTCCGTGAAGCAATTCTCAACCGTTACCCGTTCAGCGTGATCTACCGCGTCGATGACGCCGGGGACGTACTCGTCGTCGCCGTGGCCCACGCCAGCCGCGAGCCCGGCTACTGGCTCGACCGCACCTGACGGAGCCGCCCATGCGCCCCCTGCTTGTCCCCTGCGCAGTCGCCGCCGTCCTCGCCGCCGCGCCGGCGCCGGCGCAGCCGGAACCCGACGCGCTCAAGAAGGCCGTCACCCTCTACGCCTCGTTCGACGAGCACGTCCAGGCCGACGTCGCCGGCGGCGGCAAGATGCTCAACACCCGCTTCAACCACCCGTCGCGGCCGGGCACGTTCCTCGTCGAGCCGGGGTTCAACGACAACGTCTTCCACGTCGCCCGCGGCCGCGGCGTCGCCGGCGGCGGGGCGCTCGAAGTTACCGACGTGCTCCCCCGCAACGGCCGCGTCTTCTTCCCCGCCAGGGGGAACCTCGCCTACGACCCGAAGGGGTGGGGCGGGGCGCTCTCGGTGTGGTGCCAGACCGACCCGAACACGTCGCTCAAGACGTCGTTCTGCGACCCCGTGCAGATCACCGAGAAGGGCGCCAACAACGGCGGGCTGTGGTTCGACTTCAACGACGCGAAGCCGCGCGACCTGCGGCACGGGGCGTTCCCGGCCGTCCCCGCCGGGCAGAAGGGCGTGGGCGAGGACGACCCGAAGGCGCCGCTGGTCCGCGTCCCGCGGGTGGCGTGGAAGCTGGGCGACTGGCACCACGTCGTGCTGTCGTGGTCCGGGTTCGACACCGGCAAGGCGGACGCGGTGTCGCAGCTGTACATCGACGGCAGGCTGATCGGCGAGGTCCGCGACCGCGCGATCGCCATGAACTGGGACATCGACCGCACGGGGATTTACGTGGCGGTCAGCTACATCGGCCTGATGGACGAGCTGGCGCTGTTCCGCCGCCCGCTCACCGCCGCCGAGGTGAAGGAGCTCCGCGAGCGCCCCGGCCTGCTGAAGTGACGGCGCCGCCCGTTAGCCCGTTAGGCCGGGGCGCAAGCCCCGTCGGGGATCAGACGCCCGACGGGGCTTGCGCCCCGGCCTAACGGGATACCCGCCCCGCCCGGGGTTGTCCGAATCCGGGCCGGTCGGTATCGTCCGCCCCTCCCCGGAGGGCAGATGGGCATGCGCGGGCTCGCGGTCGTGGTCGGATTCCTCGCGGCTACCGCGGCGGCGCACGCCCAGACCCCCGAACCCGCCGTCGTCAAAGCGCCCGCGCCGCCCGCGCCGCCCGAGCCGAACCCGTGGGCCGCGCCGGCGAAGCTGCCGGAGGTCAAGGCGCCCGAGGTCAAGGTGCCGGACTACTTCGGCCCGGCGGTGTCGCAGCCGTTCAACGAGAAGTCGCTGTTCCCCAACCCCGTCAAGCTCGACGTCCCGCCGCCGGGCCCGCCCACCACGCAGCCCCCCGCCGGGCTCCTGCCGCCGCCCGACGCCGGGCCGCCGGTCGTCATCCCCGACGGGTCGCTGCCGACCGCCCCGCCGCCGCGGAAGTGGCGCGGCGGGTTCGAGTTCGGCCTCAACGGGGCCGACGGCAACTCGGACATCCTCAGCCTCCGCCTCGGCACCACCTTCGACGCCAAGGTGGAGCGGAACGCCCTCCACGTGAACGCCCTGTACACGCTGTCGCGGCAGGACGGCAGCACGAGGCAGAACCAGGCGATCCTCAACGTCCGCGACGAAATCCTGTTCCCCGGCAGCCCGTGGAGCGTGTTCAGCGCCGTGCAGGTGGAGTACGACGAGTTCCGCTCCTACGACCTCCGCGCGGGTGCCTACGCCGGTATGTCGTACCGCTGGCTGAAGACCGACACGACGCTGTTCAAGACGCGGCTCGGTGCCGGTGCGGTGCGCGAGATCGACACGGACAACAACGGCCCGGCCGACCGGTGGGTGCCGGAAGCCGTAATCGGCGGCGACTTCAACCACCGGCTCAACGACCGGCAGAGCTTCCTGTCGGGGCTGGACGTGTTCCCGAACCTGAGCCAGCTGGGCCAGTACCGCGTGCGGGCGCGGGTCGGGTACGAGATCGTGCTGAACCCCGAGCGCGGCATGGTGCTGCGGCTCGGCGTGCAGGACCGCTACGACACCAGCCCGGGCAACGCCAAGCGGAACGACCTGAACTACTTCACGACGCTGCTCTTTCGCTTCTGATGCCGCCATGAAGGGGTGAAGGGGTGAGGAAGACGGCCCACCCGTCGCAACGGGTGAGCGTTCCTCCTCACCCCTTCACCCCTTCACCCCTTCACCCCTTCACCCCTTCACAGGCTCCCCGCCGCCCTATCATGTACCCGACCCCGCAGACGCGGGAGCACCCCCAGCAGGAGCAGCCGATGCGGCAGTCCAGGTGGCTCGTCGGGGCGGTCGCGGTCGTCGCCGGGTTCGTCGGCACCGGCACCGCCCGCCAGGACGCGGAGTACGACCTCCGCGGCCCCGCCCCGCAGAAGGGGCAGGTCGTCGCCCACAAGTCCACGTTCCAGATCAAGAACGCCGCCGTGGCCATCAAGGTCGCCGGCATGGGCATCGACGCCAAGCAGACCCTCAAGGCCTACGAGGAGGAAGAGATCAAGTACCTCGCCGTGGACGGCCGGCAGGTCACCAAGGCCCAGACCCGCGTCGTCGTCGAGAAGGTGGACACCGTCACCGACGTCGGCGGCAACGAGATGGACGAGTCGAAGGACGGCGACCTGCAGGGCGAGATCATCGTCAGCGAGCGCGTCGGCCAGGCCAAGTGGAAGCACACGCTGGTGGACGGCCGGCCGACCGCCAAGCAGAAGAAGGAGCTGGACAAGCGCGTCGGCCCCGAGAGCGACGACGACCTGTACCCGGCCGAGAAGGTGAAGGTCGGCCACGAGTGGAAGGTGAAGGCGGCGGCGCTCCAGCGCATCTTCGGCGGCTCGATCAGCGACCTGAAGGGCGAGCTGAAGATGAAGTTCGTCCGCGTCGAGAAGCTCGGCGACGAGGAGTGCGCCGTCATCTCGTCGAAGGGGAAGGTGACCGGGGTCGCGAAGGAGGACGAGGGCGACCTGAACGTCGAGATGGAGCTGGACGGCCTGACGTGGCGGGCGCTGAAGACCGGCATCGACGTGAAGGACCAGGCGAAGGGCCGCATCCGCATGTCGGGCACGGTGGACCAGGACGGCCAGAAGCTCGACCTGGACCTGTCCGGGCCGATCACCATCGACGGCACGGCCCGGCTGAAGACGAAGTGACGCGCCGGCCGCTTGCGGCGTAGCGGCCCGCGGGCTCGCTACGCCGCGAGCGGCGGACGGCTACCGCCCCTCGAACCGCAGCAGGCCCAGCCCCTCGGGCCGCGGCTCGGCGTCCGCCGGGCCGCTCCACGTCTGCACGCCGGCGCCCGGCACCACCCGCGACACGTTCACCGCCCACGCCCGGCCGCCGAGCCGGTCCCCGGTCAGCTCCGCCAGCGGGATGGCGAACTCGCACGTCCACCCGGCCTCGCCCGGCACGAACGCCACGAAGTACTTGGGGTTCCACGTCCGGTCGCCCCAGCAGTCCTCGGCCAGGCAGCCGCGCTGGTCCACCTGGAAGCGGTAGTACGTCTGGTAGTCGCGGTCGAGGTCCAGGGTGATGTCCACGCGGTCGCGGCCGGTCATGTCGGCGTCGCGGTCGCGCTTCGCCACCGCGGCCACGGCCTTCCCCGCCGGGTGGGCGCAGCTCACGGCCACGTACAGGTACTGGCCGTCGTGCGCGAACTTCGCCTCGGTCTTGTAGCCGGCGGCGAACGCGGCCGCGTCGTCGGGGCGGTTGCTCGCCGAGGTCGCGGTCAGCGGCAGCACCTTCGCGGCCTGCCAGCACGGGTCGTCGAGCTTGCCGTCGAGCAGCGGGCGCGTCTCGGTGAACGCGCTGCCGGCGACCGGCTTCGGCGGCGTCGGCACGAGCGTGCGGTCGGCGAGCCACAGCTCAGCGGCGAGGCAGTCGCGCCAGTGGTCCTGGCCCGGCGGCATCGTCGCGGCGTCGGAGCCCTTGAAGTACTCGCGGAGGAAGGCGTCGGCCTCGGCGTGCTTGCCGACGTGCCGCCGCGCCGCCAGCAGCGCCAGCCACGCCGCCGGGTCGCGGCTGTACAGCGGGCCGAACGCCGTCAGCTTCGGCTCCATGTCGAGGCACGCCTGGTGCCACTTCACGATCATCGCCGGGTCGTGCAGCCGGTACACGTCCTCCTCGACGATCGTCTTGGAGCCGCCGGTGGCGCCGGCCTGCACGACCTTGCCGCCGCCGAGCGGGTCGAACGAGACGCGGCCGAAGGCGAGCTTCTGCTGCACCTCGACGCGCCGCCGCGTCTCCGTGCCGGCGTGGTAGCGGAGGAGCCAGCGGTAGCCGTCCACGGCGAGCGGGTGGCCGGGGTACTTCATCGACAGCAGCGCGAACACCTCCCGCGCCTCGGCCCACTTGCCCGTCTGCGCGAACCGCGTGGCGACGGCGTGCGCCGTCCGCGCGGCGATGTCGTCGGGCAGCTTCGGCAGCTCGGCGCCGAGCGCCCCGAGGGCGCGGTCGGCGCCGGCCAGGTCCAGGTTGTCGGCGAACGCCAGCCCTTCGAGGTGCCGCCGCTTCTGCGCCGCGGCCTTCCGCTCCTCGGTGGCCACGGGGTCGAACTTCGCCCCGCTCTCGGCGCGGCGGGCGACGCCGCCGCGGGCCAGGCCAAAGCCGTCGGTCAGCTTCGAATGCGCCTCGGCGCCGTCCTGCCGGTGGGCGATCAGCTTCAGGCTTCGCTGTGACACCGGGTTGACACCGAGCACGCGCGCCGCGGGCTCGGCGGCGTCCCGGGCCGACTCGCCGAGCTCGCGCACGAACTCCGTCAGGTCGTACTTCACCGCCGCGGCGGGGTCGCTGCCGGCGAGGGCGTACAGCTTCTTCGGCGCCCACGGGTGCAGGCCGAGTGCCGTGATTTGTTCGGGGAAGCACGCGGGGTCGGCGGCCTGGCGGAAGGCCTCGCGGGCCGCGTGCAGCACCAGCACCTCGGCGGCGCCGGCGTCGGCCGCGGCCGGGTCGGTGACGACCACCTCGGGCTGCCACATCCGCACGGCGAGCACCGCCTGCCGCAGCAGCTGCTCGTTCGCCTTGCCGTCGTGGAGGCGGTCCCAGGTGGCGAGCAGCTCGCGCGGCGGGAGCCCGGCGGCGTGGCCCGGCAGCGGGAAGGCCCACGCCGTTTCCGCCGCGGCGCCGCCGGCCAGCCGCACCGCCTGCGCGAACCGCGCCGCGTCGGCCCCGGCCCGCGGGTGGGCGGTCGCCGGGTCGGCGCTCATCACGTTGACCGCGGCGCAGAGGTAGCCGTCGGCGGCGCCGACGAGCGCCGCCAGGTCGAGCGGGGCGCCGCGGCCGTGGGCGTTCAGGAACAGCACCGCGGCGCGGCCGCCGCCGGTGCGGCTCGCGGTCCACGTGCGGCCGCCGTCGGTGGTGCGGGCGATGGTGCCGAGCTCGCCGACGGCCCAGCCGGTGGTCGCGTCGAGGAAGTGCATGCCGAGCACGGGCGTGGTCAGGTTCGTCTTCTGCGTCTCCCACGTCTTGCCGCCGTCGGGCGAGTGGAACACGACGCTGCCGGGCCGGCCGGCGACCCACACGTGCGTGCCGCTCGCGGCCACGGCGCGGAAGTCGCACGACATCGCCACGGCCGCCGGCACGCCGAGGTTCACCGCGCCCCAGCGGCGGCCGTCGTCGCTGGTCATCACGAGCCCGCCGTCGCCGGCCGCGACCCAGCGGAAGGGCGTGTTCTTGATCGCGTGAACGGCGCGGCCGCCGAGCGGGTCGAGGTCGGCGTCGGCGAGCGCGCCGCCGCGGACGACCGCCAGCCGCGACCACACGCCGGCCACGACGCCGGTGCCCTGCGCGTCGAAGTCGGCGGCGCGCCAGCCGGGGGACCGTGCGCCGCTGACGGGGCGCCACGTCTTGCCGCCGTCGGCGGTGTGGAACATGCCGGTGGGGAAGGCGTCCGAGCCGTCGCCGCAGACGAAGCCGTTCTTGTCGTCGAAGAAGCGGACGGCGTGGAGGCCCGGCAGCACGTTGACGCCGACCTCCTCCCACGTCAGGCCGCCGTCGGCGGTCTTGAGCATGACGCCGGCCGAGACGCCGTTCGGGGCGTCGAGCCGGCCGACGGCCCAGCCGGTGTACGGGTTCTGGAAGTGGACGCCGCGGAGGCTGGCGCGGCTGCCGGTCTTCTGCCGCTCCCAGTGGGCGCCGCCGTCGATGGAGTGCCAGACGACGCCGTCGTCGCCGACCGCCCAGCCTTCGTCCTTGTCCACGAACTGCACGGCGCGGACGGCCGCGTCGGCGAACGCGACGGGCGGCTGTGCGTGGGCTGCGGGGGCGAGGGCGAACAGGGCGAGGAGGGCAAGGAGCCGGCGTGTCATGCGGGAACCCCCGGGGGCGGGCGTGGACGACGTTCGACCCGGGGGAATAGGCAAACCCGGCGGGAAGTGCTAGAGCAGTTTCGCGGAGGGTAAGGTATAGGGCCTCGCCGCTTGCGGCGTAGCGCCGCAGCGCTACGCCGCAAGCGGCGAGGCCCCAAGCCGGAGCGATCCCATGCCACGCATCCTGGTCACCGGCGGCGCCGGGTACATCGGCAGCCACACCGTCCGCCGGCTGCTCGCCGACGGCCACGACGTGACCGTCCTCGACAGCCTCGTCTACGGCCACCGCGCCGCCGTCCCCGCCGGCCGCCTCGTCGTCGGCGACATCGGCGACGCCGCGGGCCTCGACCACTTGTTCGCGGAGAAGCGGCCCGAGGCGGTCGTCCACTTCGCGGCGTTCGCCTACGTCGGCGAGTCGGTCACGGACCCGGCGAAGTACTACGCCAACAACCTCGTCGGCTCGCTATCGCTGCTCGACGCCTGCCGCCGCCACGGCGTCACGAAGTTCGTCTTCTCCAGCACCTGCGCCACCTACGGCACCCCCGACCGCGTGCCGATCACGGAGGCCGAGAAGCAGTCGCCGATCAACCCCTACGGGAACACGAAGCTGGCGTTCGAGCGCGCCCTCGCCGACTACGCCGGCGCGTACCCGTTCGGGTTCTGCGCCCTGCGCTACTTCAACGCCGCCGGCGCCAGCCCGGACGGCACCATCGGCGAGGACCACGACCCCGAGACGCACCTCATCCCGCTGGTGATCGACGCCGCGACCGGCCGCCGGCCGCACATCAGCGTGTTCGGCACCGACTACCCGACGCCCGACGGCACCTGCGTCCGCGACTACATCCACGTGGACGACCTGGCCGAGGCGCACGTCCTGGCGCTGGGGGCGCTGAAGCCGGGGGCGGCGCTGCGGTACAACGTCGGCACCGGCCGCGGGTACAGCGTGCGCGAGGTGATTCGCACGGTGGAGGAGGTGACGGGGTTGCGCGTGCCGGTGGTGGAAGCGCCGCGCCGCGCCGGCGACCCGGCGGAGCTGGTGGCGGACGCGGCGCTGATTCGGCGCGAGCTGGGCTGGGCGCCGAGGTACGCGGAGTTGCGGCCGATCGTGGAGACGGCGTGGAACTGGCACCGCACGCACCCCGCGGGGTACGCCGACTGACGCGGGCCTCGGACTTCGTAGGTCGGGTCGAGGCTTTGCGAGGCCCGACGCGGGGAGCCAGCGGCGAATGTGGAAATGGCGGAAACCGATCCCTGACCGGGGTTTGCTTCTAACCCTGCGCCGTTCGCGTCCGGCGCCCCGCGTCGGGCCTCGCAGACTCAACCCGACCTACGAAACCCGGTCGCGACACTCCAACATACTTTCGTGTCACTGACTCATTGCGTGCCTCGACCCCCCGGGGGGGTCGGCGGCACACAATGACCCTCGCCCCTACGTCCGCGGGCGGGCGAGCCGCACCACCAGCCGCTCCACCTGCACCTTCTCCGGCAGCGGGCTGCCGCCCTTCAGGTCGCGGTCGATCTCGACGAGCCAGCCGCTGAGCGCGTCCAACCGGCGCCGGCCGAGCCAGCGGACCTGTCGCTGGAAGCTCTCACGCGCCTGCGGCCACGCCGGCACCTTCGCCGCGTCCATCGCCGGGCCGAGCGCCTGCCCGTCGGCGGTCAGCCGGCCCACCGCGGCGAGCTTCCGCAGCTGCGCCATCATCGGCGCCAGCACGCCCATCGGCGCCACCCCCTCCGCGAACAGGCGTTCGAGGATCGTCAGCGCCGCGGCGGGCTTGCCTTCGCCGATGGCGTCGAGGATGCGGAACACGTCCGCGCCCTGGCTGCGGCCGACGAGGCGGTGAACGTCCGCGGCCTCGATCGTGCTTTTGGCGCCGGCCGCGACGGCGAGCTTTTCGAGCTCCTGGTCGAGCTGCCCCATCGTGTTGCCGGCGAGGTCGATGAGCAGGGCCGCGGCGTCGGGGCTGAGCTTCTTGCCGTGGCCGGCGCGCGCCCACTCCTGCACCCAGGCGCCGAGCTTGTACGCCGGCGGCGCCTTGCAGTGAACCTTCGCCGCGTCCGGCAGCGCCTTCGCCAGCTTCGTGTTCTCGGGGAACGCCTTCACGTCGAGGACCAGCACCCCGGCCGCGGACGGCGCGGCGGCGTAGCGCTCCAGCGCCGGCCGGTGGGCGGTGACGAACGTGTCGGCCGCGTCCACCACGACGACGCGGCACGGGCTGAGGAACGGCAGCGTGTCCAGCTCGTTGCGGACGGTGGAGAAGTCGAGCTTGTCGCCGGCGTAGGTGCCGACGGCGAACGCGGCGTCGGCGTCGCCGAGGGCCGCGTGAATGATGGCGTCGCGGCAGCGGCGCTTGAGAAAGTCCTCGTCACCGGCGAGGACGTAGACGGGCTGGCGCTTCGACTTGGCGACGGCGGCGAGGAACGGGAGGGCGTCCATGCGGCGGGTATCTTATCGGCCCGGCGGCTCCGCGAACGTCAGCCGCGTCACGCCGCCGCCGGCGGCGACCAGCACCGAGCGCCCGTCGGGGCTCACGGCGAGCGCTGTCACCGGCGGGGCGCCGGCCGGACGGACGGTCGTCATGTCGATCGCCGAGATGCCGCCGAACGCCTGCTTCCGGTCGATTACGTGGGCGAACAGCCGGCGCTCGTACACCGGCGGGTCGGACTTCCCGTCGGCGTAGCGGCCCTCGCCGGCGACGAGGACGCGGCCGTCCGGCAGGAAACCGACCGCGCCCAGGTCGCCGAGCAGCGCCTCGCGCCGCGGCGCCTTCGCCCCGTCGGCCCACAGGTAAACGTCGTGCTGCGTGGCGACCGCGAGCGTCTTGCCGTCCGGGGAGAAGGCCGCGGCGCGGGCCTCGGCCGCGGGGAAGCCGTCGAGCTCGACGGAGAGCGGCCGCGCCGCGTCCCACAGCAGCACGCCGACCTTGCCGTCGGCGCGCGCCGGCAGCCCGACGACCGCCAGCCGCTTGCCGTCGGCCGACCACGCCACCCGGGCGACGGCCCCCGCCGGCAGGATGCGTTGCGGCAAGATCGGGTCGGGGCCGAGCCGCTCCAGCTCGAAGCCGGAGGCCCCGTCGAGCACCTGCGCGAACGTGCCGTGGTGGACGGCGTACCGCTTGCCGTCCGGGCTGAACGCCGCGGCGCGAACGGGGTGGCTGTGCTTCGGCCGCGGCAAGCCCGTCAGCACCTTGCCGGTGGCGGCGTCGCGGCGGATCAGGCCGTCGCCGACGGTCAGCACCGTCTTGCCGTCCGGGGTGAAGCGGGCGGCGTCGGCGGGGGCGTCCCACCGCACGCGGTCGGTGGCCGCGTCCGCCAGCTGCACGGTGCCGCCGTGAACGAACAGGTACGTGCGGCCGTCCGGGGCGAAGCTCACGTCGTCGGCCGCCGGCGCGGCCGGCGGCTCCTTCGGCTCCGGGTCGGTGGTGAACAGCACGACCGAGCCGAGCGGCCGGTCCTCGCCGCCGGGCGGCAGCTGGATTTGCGGGAGGAAGTCGGCGAGCCCCACGGCGAGCGGCCGGCCGTCCGGCGCGAACGCCAGCGCCACCGGGGTGAAGCTGCCGAAGCCTTGCAGGTCGTTGCCGCGGCGCTCGCCGGTGGCGGGGTCGAGCATCACCACGCGCTCGGCGTTCTTCCCCGCGTCGAAGCTGACGGCGGCGGCGAGCGTCTGGCCGTCGGGGGCGAAGGCGAGCGCGCGGATGATTCCCTCGCCGCTGCGGCCGCCGAGCCGGGTGCGGCGCAGCTCCTGGAACGTCTTCGCGTCCCACACGACCACGTCGCCCAGCCGGCAGCCGCTGGCGATCGTCTTGCCGTCCGGCGACCACGCGACCGCGGTGACCGGGGCGGTGCCGTGCGGCAGGGGGTACATCGCCTCGCCGCTGCCGCCGCCCCACACGTGTGCGACCCAGTGCGTCGCCGGCCCCGCCGCCGCGGCCTTCCCGGCGAAGAACGCCGGATCGACCTTGTGGTTGGGGATGAACACGAGCTGCCGCCCGCTCGGCGCGAACGCCACGCCGGCCGGCAGTTCGCCCTCGACCTTCGGGCCGTCCTTCAGCGGGCCGAACGTGGCGCTCGACACCGGCACGCCCTCGGCCCAGTCCAGCACGGCCACCATGCGCCCGTCGGTGACCGCCAGCTTGCGCCGCGCCTGCCCCGCGACGCGCTCCGCGGCGTGGCTGAACGCCGCCGCCTTGCCGCCCGGCAGCGGCGGGTTCATCGGCACCGGTTGGCCCGTCCGTGCGTCGTAGAGGCCGGTCGTCGTGTCGCAGGTGGCGGCGAGCAGCTTGCCGTCCGGGCTGAAGCTCACGCCGGTGGTGCCGGCCGGGACGGGGCCGCCGGCCCACAGTTGCCGGCGCGTCGCGGCGTCCCACATGGTAACGGTGTGCTGTGCCGCGCCGCCGCGACCGCCGACGGCCAGCTGCTTGCCGTCGGCGCTGAACGTCACCGACTGCACGCGGTCCTCAAACCGCGGCAGCTTCCCCGTCTCGCGCCACACCGGGGCCGCGGCCCCCTTCGCCGGCGGCTCGTCGGCCAGGATGAACCGCTTCACCTCGCCGGGAGGAATCGGCCCGGCCGGCGGTGTGGACAAGTGTGACAGACCGGTGCCGGCCAGGAGCGTCTTGCCGTCGGGGCTGAACGCCAGCGCCGTCACCGGCAGCACCGTCGGCCCCATGTGGTTGACGCCCCCGAAGCCGTCGAACCGGCGCAGCTCCTTCCTCGTCGCCAGCTCGATCAGCTGCACCTCGGTCTTGTGGCCGACGACCGACGGCTTCACTTCACCGCCGTGGAGCAACGGCAGGCGGTAGCCGACGGCGAGGCTCTTGCCGTCGGGCGCGAACGCCAGCGCCGTGACCGGCCCGCTGCCGGGCGTGTCGTCGAGCCGGAGTTGGTGTTTGAACCCGGGCACGTCGAACACGTGAACGCGCTTCTCCAGCGCGACCGCGAACCGCTTGCCGTCGGCGCTGAAGGCCGCGGCCGTGGCCCCCTGCCACTCGCCGAGGTTCCCCGGCGGCGGGTACGCGAGCAGCCGTTTGCCGGTCTCGGCGTCCCACACCGCCGTGCCCATGTCGGTCGGCGTCAGCATCACGCCGACGGCGGCGAGCAACTTGCCGTCCGGGGAGTAGCGCACGTCCCGCCCGTGGACCCCGATGAGGGCACCGCCGGGCGGCCCGAACGACCGCTCCAGTCGGAACGGCTCGGCGGCGGGGTCGCGGTCGTAGACGCGGGCCTCGAACCCGAAGTGGGCGGCGTACCGGGCGCCCTCCGGGCTGAACGCGACGGCGTGCCAGCCGAGTTCGGTCTTCGGCCGCCGCGCCGCCGTCTGCACCTCGCCGGTCGCGGCCGAGCGGCGCTCCACGTCCTTCCCCATCGTCACCACCGCGGTGCCGTCGGCGGTGAAGCGCGCGGCCTCGGCGGGGGCGTCCCACAGGATGCGGTCGGTGGCGGCGTCCTTCACCCGCGCCTTTTCGCTTGCGACCACGAGGTACGTTTTGCCGTCCGGGGCGAACTGCAGCGCCGAGACGTGGCTCGACGCCGGCGGCGGGTCGGCCACGGCGAAGCGCTTCACCTCGCCGCCGGCGGTGCCGGCCAGCAGCGTCCGGCTGTCCGGGCTGAAGGCCAGCGCCGTCACCGCGGCGTCGGCCGCGAACCCGCCGAAGCGGCGCAGCTCCTTACCGGTCGCCGCGTCGAGCAACTGCACCGCCGCGGCCAGCTTGCCGGCCCCGCCGCGGACGCCGGCCGCCACCACCTTCCCGTCCGGGCTGAAGGCCAGCGCCGTCACCGGCGCCGCCGGCGGCAACTGCTTGTGCGGCCGCAGTCGCGTGCGCTCCCGCCCGCCCTCGGGTTCCGGTGCCTCCGTCGCCTTGTTCGACAGCAGCACGATGCGGTCCGCGAAGCCCTCCGCGATCATGTCGGAATCGGGCGAATACGCCGCGGCCGTGGGGCGCGGGTCGCCGCCGGTGGCGCGGCGGCGGTGGCCGTTCTCCATCGCCCACTCGGCGAGGCCGACGTTCCCCGGCTCGATCATCACCCCCAGCCCGACCAGCGCCTTGCCGTCGGGGGAGAACAGCACGTCGGCCGCGTGCGCCGCGGCGGGGCGGTCGCCCGGCCCGTGCTGCTCCGCCGGCTCCACCGCCTCGGCGCCGGTCGTCGTCTCGTACACGCGGACGCCGGCGCCGGTGTGGACCGCGTACCGCGCGGCGTCGGCCGAGAAGCGGACGGCGCGCCACGGGGTGGCCGTCTTCGGCCGCGGCGCCGTGCGGCCGTGCGGCGTGCCGTCTGCGCCGCCGCGCTGTACGACGCCGTCGGCCGTCAGCGTGGTCAGGTCGTCGCGGCCGGCCGGGGTGCGGGTGAAGCGGACGGCCTCGGCGGGGGCGGTCCACAGCGTCTGGTCCGTCGCCGCGTCCTTCACCGCCGCCGCGCCGCCGGCCAGCACCACGTAGCGCGTGCCGTCGGCGTTGAACGACAGATCGACGACGGGCCGCGCCGCGGCCGGTACGGGGTCGGCGGCCGCGACCGCTTCCGCCGGCGCCGGCCCCGCCGCCCACAGCGCCCCGGCGGCGATCGCCGCCGCCGCCAGCGCCGCCACCGCCAGCGACAGCGGGTGCGCCGCCATGCCCCGCACCACGCCGTCGGCCAGCGACCGCACCGCCGCGGGGATCGGCCCGCCGTCGGCGAAGCGGGCCACGGCCGCGGCCAGCTCCGCCGGCACCGCCGCGGCCGCGACCACCGCCGGCGCCGTCACGCCGCGGCGCGTCAGCCGCTCGGCCAGCGCCTTGCGGGCGCGGTGGACCCGCGCCGCGACGGTGCCTTCGGGGCAGCCCAGGTCGGCGGCGGCCTCCGCGCGCGTCTTGCCGGCCAGGTCGCACAGCACCAGTGCTGCCCGCTGCGGCTCGGGCAGCTTCGCCAGCTCCTCGTCCAGCACGGCCCGCAGTTCGGCGTGCTCGGCGGGGGACAGGGACGACTCCTCGGGGCTCGTCAGCACGCGTGTCATCTCGCGCCTCCGCCGGCGGGCGGCGGCCACCCGGGCCTTCTGGGCCGTCCGCACCGCCACGCCGTGGAGCCACCCGCCGACGGCCCCCGCCGGCCGCACCGCCCCCGCCTTCCGCAGCAGCACCAGGAACACGGCCTGGAAGGCGTCGTCGGCGTCGGCGGGGGTGGGCAACATGCGGCGGCAGGCGGCCAGCACCATCGGCCCGTGCCGGCGCACGAGCGCGGCGAACGCGGCCGGGTCGGCGGTGCGGGCGAACCGGCCCACGAGGTCGGCGTCGGCCGACGGGTCGGGGTGGGGCTCGACGCGGCGGACGAGGCCGCGGGCGGTGGCGGGGGTCATGGCAGAGTCCCCGGACGGGGGTGGGGCGGGGACCGCCCCCGCCCGTCGCCAGGATATGCCCGCCGGCCGGCGGGGTGTTGCGGGAATTGGGGGGCGGCAAGCGCGTCGTTCGAAGCCCCGAAGGGGCGACAGCCAATAGCCCAGGGTGTCAACCCTGGGCAGCGTGGGCGGTGTCACGGGTGCGTGGCCCCACGAACCCCGCCGCAGGCTGCCCAGGGTTGACACCCTGGGCTATTGGCTGTCGCCCCTTCGGGGCTCCGAACGATGCGCGTGCGCCCCGGCCTACTGGCCGTCGCCCCGTCGGGGTTCCGAACCCGGGCCGCGTCTAGCGCGGGCTCAGGTAGTGGTTCACGTTCACGTAGTACGGGGTGACGTAGTTCCGGCTCTTGCGGATCATGTCCACGCGGTCCTTCTGCCGGGCCTTCAGGTACTCCAGGATCTTCGTCTCGGTCTTCAGGTCCTTGTCCTTGCCGAGCAGGGCCACGCCGTTCAGGTTCGTCTTCCCCAGGTCGGCCTTGAACGTCTGCTCGACCGCCGCGACGCCGGCCGCGCCCTTGCGGCCGTCGGCCACCAGCACCTGGTCGAAGAAGAAGTCGGCGTCCTTCTTCGCGGCCGCGTCGGTGCCGCCGTACAGGAACAGCATCTTGTTGTTGTCGCGGAGCTTGACCGACGACTTGGCCCACCACTGCACGGTCGTCTGCGGGAAGACGGGCGGCCGGCTGCCGCTCAGCCACACGGCGCCGGCGATGTCGGCCCCGGCCGGCGGGTCCACCACGATGCCGGGGGTGGGGGTCGCCTTGTACTGGAGGCCGCCGCCGAGGAGCGGGGCCACGCCCGGCCGCTGCCACTCCGACGCCAGCCACATCATCCCCAGCGACGCCGTCTCGCCCGCCCCGACGATGTACAGCGAGCTGGTGTTCACCTCGCCGTTGTCGTTCTTCTGGTCGAGGTGGAGGCGGGCGGCGGCCAGGTCGTTCACGAACACCGGCAGGTACGCCGGCAGGGTGATGCCGCCCTTCACCCGCAGCTCGTTCGGCTTCTTGGCGAGCGCCCCACCCTTGACGTACCTCACGTTCCACCCGCCGGTGATGCCGTTGGAGAAGAACCCGTTGTACAGCACCCCGCCGATCGGCATGTTGTCGCCGACCGGGTCCACGATGTCGGTGCTGCCGCCGTGGCCCCGCCAGTCGAACCGGAAGACGTGGAAGCCCTCGGTGTTCAGGGCGTCCACGAGGCCGTCCCAGTCGCCCTTGAGCATCGTCCGCTCCGCCCCCGGCGGGTACAGGAGCATGACGACCGCGTTCCCCTGCTTGGGCCCGTTCGGGCTCTTGTGGAACAGCCCCTTCAGCCGCACCCCGTCGGCCGTGGTGAACGCCTCCTCGGTCGGCTTGGCGGCCTGCGCCTCCACCGGCGTGGCGTCGAAACTCAGCGCGACGAGCGCGGCGGCCAGGAGCGGGAGGGACCACAGGCGGCGCATGTCGTGTCCTCGGGGGAGGGGGTTACGGGATCATACTCCGGGCCGCACGGGGAAGCAATTCGCACCGCCGCGAGCGGCGGAATCACGGCGCCGGGGCCACCGTGTTGTCGGCCACCACGTTCCCGCTGCCGCCGACCACCCGGACCGCCGGGCCGGCCCCCGGCCGGTCGTCGCGGACCACGCACCCGGTCACCCGGCTCCGCGTCAGCCCGTCCAGCAGCAGCCCGCCGCCGTCGCAGTCCAGCACCGTCAGCCCGGACAGGTGCATCCGGTCGCACGTCACCAGCGCCACGCCGGCGGGCGCCGTGCGCGTGCCCTTCACGAACAGGCCGGTCACCGTGCAGTCGGCGCAGTCGCGGAACCGCACGGCGTTCGCGGCCCCGTCCTCCTCGCGGTGGTAGCGCGGGTTGCGGTCCATCGCGTTCGGCCCCACCACCACGCCCGTGCTGTGCTCGACCAGCAGGTTGTACTCGACCCCCGTCCAGAACGTGTTCCCCGTGACCACGACGCCGCGGGCGTGCGCCAGGTGGACGTTCACCTTCACGTCGCTGAGCACGTTCCCCGTTATGGTAACGTGCCCGTCGCGCGTCTCGTTGGTCCCCTTGTCGGGGTTGCTCGGCCCCACGACGCGGACGTTCGCCGAGCCCGGCGCGGCCCGCGTGTGCTGGATCGTGCAGCCGGTGACCGCCACCTCCGCGTTCGACCCGCCGGTGCTGTCGATCAGCACGTTCGCCGTCGGCGGGCCGTCCTTGTCGTGGTTCGCCTCGATGTCGCAGCCGGTGACTTGCAGGTTCCGCACCTCGCCGGCCTTCACCACGATTCCGCCGCCGCCGTTGTAGCTGACGTGGCTGCCGCTCACGTTCGCCTGGTGGAGGTTGACGCGGTCGAAGAACACGCCGACGCCGCGGTTGTGGTAGACGTGGCTGTCGGACATGGCGAAGTTGCGGTTGCGGCCGGTGAGGTGGATGCCGTGGAGGCACTTGCGGACCAGCACGCGGCGGATCGTCAGCATGTGGGTGCCGGTCGCCTCGACGCCGACGGCCGCGGCGTGGTCGCCGACGACCTCGACGCCGTCGAGGCAGGGCATCCGCTGCTTGTCCCAGACGTTGTCCTTGACGCTGGCCGGGGCCGCGGTGCCGGCGTGGGTGCCGACGAACTTGAACGCCGGCCCGGGGCCGGCCATCACGACGCGCGCCGGGCCGTTCCCCGAGATGGACGCGGGGCCGGTCTTGTCGAGGTCGACGACGACGGGGCGGGTGATGCGGTACGTGCCGGGCGGCAGCACCACGGCGCCGGCGGCGCGGTCGACGGCGTCTTGCAGGGCGGCGGTGTCGTCGGCGGTGCCGTCGCCCTTCGCGCCGTGGTCGCGGACGTTGCCGGTGGCGGGGCGGGGCGCGGGTTGGGCGCAGCCGGCGGCGAAGGCGGCGGCGAGAAGCAGGCGGCGCATGGCGGACCTCCTGGCGGGTGCCGGGTGGTCTAGGCGCCGCGGGGGGCGGTGGCCGCTGTCGTGGGGCCGGTTCCCACCTGCCCGCCACCCGGCCGGGTGGGAACCGGCCCCACGACAGCCGGCTCGGCGAACACGGGCGCGGGCGGAATGGAAGCGAAGTCGAGCGGCCGCCCGCCGGGGCCGACGGCGAGTTCCACGTCCACCGTCGCCACGTACAGCCGCACGCCGCGCACGACCGGGCCGGGCTCGCACCCGCTGCGGACGATTCGCAGGTGACCGGCGGGGAAGCCGGCGAACGGGCGGTCGTTGTGGCACCCCTGCACCCCGGCGCGCACCTCGTCCGAGTGGCCGACCTCCACGCGCCGCCACGACCCCCCGGCCGCGGCGGCGGACGCGAACGCCTCGCGGACGGCGTCCTCGAACGAGCGGAAGCGCAACCCCGGCGCCGGGCCGGTGGCGGCGGCGCGGGCGGGGATGCCGAACGGGACGGCCAGCCCGAGGGCGGCCAGGACGGACCGGCGGTCGCGGAGCATGTGCGCCTCCAGGAGGGGTCGGAATTATTTCTTCGCCGCGCCGCGGTCCCAGAACCGCAGCTTCCGACACGTCGTCACGAACCCCGCGGCCGCGCCGGCGTCGTCGAGGCGGACAAAGCCCTCGTCCAGCGGCACGCCGGCCTTCTCGAACAGCGGCGCCGCGGCCGCGGAGTAGCCGACGAACTTGTAATGCGCCGCCGCGTCAGCCACGAAGTCGCGCGCCGGCGGCAGCTTGGCCAGCGCCTCCGCCCCGGCCGGTGACACGAGCACCGCCACCGCGTCGAACAGCACCGACGGGCCGCCGTCGATCTTCTCGTCGGCCGGGTGGCGGGTGCCCGCCGAGTCGGTGACGCCGCCGACCTGCGGCGCCACCAGCGCCAGCATCGCCCCCTCGGCCTCCAGCGCCTTCCGCAGCGCCGCCAGCACGCCCGCGTCCACGCCGTCGGTCACGAGCGCCCCGACCTTGCGGCCGGCGAACGACGCCGGCGGGTTCTTCAGGATGCTCAGCTTCGGCGACGGCGGCAGGTCCTGCCGGGTCGGCTTCGCGGCCGGCATCGCCGCCGGCACCGGCTCCAGCCGCAGCCCCTTCGCCACCTTGTCGGCGAGGCCGGCGTCGATGTTCAGCAGGTGCGACACCATGCGGGCGCGGATCGCCACCGTCTGCACCTTGCTGAGCTCGAACACCAGCGCGTCGGCGATGTGGGTCTGCTCCACCGGCGTCTGGCTGACGTAGAACTGCCGCGCCTGGCTGTAGTGGTCGCTGAACGTCTCGGGCCGCTGCCGCACCTTCGCGGCGTCGGCGGGGAACGGCACCGGCACCGTCTTGAAGCCGGCCGGCGTCTCGCGCGGGCCGCCCTGGTCGCCCCACGAGTTCGGCTCGTAGTTGGCGCGGCCCTTCGGGTTCCGCATCGCCATGTGCCCGTCCTGCTGGAAGTTCATCACCGGGCACTTCGGGGCGTTGATCGGGATGTGCGTGAAGTTCGGCCCGCCGAGCCGCTTCAGCTGCGTGTCCAGGTACGAGAAGTTCCGCCCCTGCAACAGCGGGTCGTCGCTGAAGTCGATGCCGGGGACGACGTTCTGCGTGCAGAACGCCACCTGCTCCGTCTCCGCGAAGAAGTTGTCCACGCGCCGGTCGAGCACCATCCGGCCGACGACCTTCACCGGCACCTGTTCCTCGGGGATGAGCTTGGTGGGGTCGAGGATGTCGAACTCGAACTTGCGGGCGAAGGCGTCGTCGAACAGCTGCACGCCGAGCTCCCACTCGGGGAACTGGCCGGCGCCGATGGCGTCCCACAGGTCGCGGCGGTGGAAGTCGGGGTCGGCGCCGTTGATCTTCACCGCCTCGTTCCACACCACCGACTGCATCCCCAGCTTCGGCTTCCAGTGGAACTTCACGAACGTGCTCTTCCCCTGGGCGTCCACGAGGCGGAAGGTGTGGACGCCGAACCCTTCCATGAACCGGAAGGACCGCGGGATGGCCCGGTCGGACATGACCCACATGACCATGTGCATCGACTCGGGCGTGAGACTGATGAAGTCCCAGGCGTTGTCGTGCGCGGTCGCGGCCTGGGGGAAGCCGCTGTCGGGCTCGTCCTTGAAGGCGTGGACCATGTCGGGGAACTTCATCGCGTCCTGGATGAAGAACACCGGCATGTTGTTGCCGACGAGGTCCCAGTTCCCTTCTGTCGTGTAAAACTTGGTGGCGAACCCGCGCACGTCGCGGGCCAGGTCGGCGGAGCCCTTGTTCCCGGCGACGGTCGAGAAGCGCACGAACGTCGGCGTCTTCGCGCCCTTCTTGAACACGGCGGCGCGGCTGACGCCTTCGAGCTCGCCGTTGCTCTCGAAGAACCCGTGGGCGCCGAACCCGCGGGCGTGGACGACGCGCTCGGGGATGCGCTCGTGGTCGAAGTGGAAGAGCTTCTCGCGGAAGTGGAAGTCTTCCAGGAGCGCCGGCCCGCGCGGCCCGGCGCGGAGGGTGTTCTGGTCGTCGGCGACGGGGACGCCCTGCTGGGTGGTGAGCGGCGGGACGGTGCCGCCGGCCTGCTGGTGCGTCTCGCCGCCGGCGCCGGGGTTGCGGGGCGGGGCGGGGTCGTTCGGCGGGGGCATGGGGTGCGTCCTGACAGGGGGGAGGCTCGTCGTGGGGCGGACCGATGCAAACCGCGCACCGCTCGCGTACCGGTAACCGGCGCGGTATCATGGGTTCGGTAAGTGCCCGGCGTGCCGCGACCGAGTTCGCCCGATGCACAAGAAGAAGAAGCCCGGCCTGAGCGGCAAGGACGCGGCCGACGACATCCCCAGTTGGGCGGAGGGAACCCGGCCGCTCGCCACCGAAACCGGGCGCGACTTTGCCAAGCGGTTGCTCGACGACAAGTACGGGGCGGGCAACTACCCGACGGGGCCGGGGAGCGAGTTCAGCAAGATCAAGAAGTGGGGCGACCGGGCGTTCGAGTGACGGGAGGGCCGACGATGGCGAGCGTGTTCATCCTCCAGCACGTCCACGAGCGGGACGACGGCTCCGAGGACGTGAAGTTGATCGGCGTGTATTCGTCGCGTGCGGCGGCGGCGGCGGCGGTGGACCGGATGTCCCGCCGGCCCGGGTTCGTGGACGCGGCGGCCGGGTTCCACATCGACGAGTACCGGCTGGACCAGGACCAGTGGGCCGAGGGTTACGCGACCGTCGGCGGGTGACGCCAAGATCCGGTGAGAAGCGGTGATGTCAAACCCGGCATCGGACGTGATGCGGCTGGCCCACGCCGAGGCGGTGGCGCTGGGGCACGCGGTGATCGGCACCGAGCACATGCTCCTGGGCCTGACGGCCGCCCCGGACGAGCCCGCCGCGCGGGCCCTGGCGGAACGTGGGGTGTACGTCGGGACGCTCCGCACCCAGGTCCGTCGCCTCACCGCCCCGGGGCCGTCCGAGGCGCCGGCCGGCCGGCTGCCGCACAGCCCCCTGGCCAAGCAGGTCGTCGAGCGGGCGGTGTGGGAGGCGCGGATGCGGGAACAGAACTTCGTCGGCCCGACGCACCTGATGATCGCCCTGCTCGCCGTCGAGGACTCGGTCGCCGCGGACGTGTTACGGGCCCTGGGGGTCGACCCCGAGGAACTCCGGGCGGACGTGCTCCGCGAAGTCGGGTGGCCGGACACCGACTGACCACCAACCCCCGACCCCGCCCATGCACCCCGCCGCGCTCCAGGCCCGCCGCGACTTCCTCGCCACCAGCGGCACCGGGGGTACGCGCGACCGATCGGGCCGCTGAGTATGGGACTACCGGCGTTCAACGCGGACGGCGACCTGCCTCCGGGCGTGTACCTGGTGACGCTCGCCGACGCCCTTGCCCGCTTCGGCCGCGGGTCGGCACAGCGGCAGGTGGTCGCCGGCCGGCTCGCCAGGATTCACGGCCTCGCCGCCTCCACCGGCCGCCTGGCCCGGTTCGTCGTGTTCGGGTCGTTCGTGACCGCCAAGCCCGACCCGCGGGACGTGGACGTCGTGCTGCTCATGGACGACGGCTTCGACGTGACCGCCACGGCCGACGACGTGGCCGCGGTGTTCGACCACGCCGAGGCCGACGCCCGGCTCGGTGCGAGCGTGTTTTGGGCCACGCGGTCCGGGGCGTTCGGCGGCGAGCAGGCCATGATCGAGTACTGGCAGACCCGCCGCGATGGCCGCCTGCGCGGTATCCTGGAAATCGTCCCGGAGCAGTCATGATCGCCGACGACCGCGAACTCACCGTCACCCAGGACCGGATTACCCGGCTCCAGCAGCAGGTCGCCCACCTGCGGAGGACGGTGGCGAACCCGGCCAACTACCGCGCGGCCGCGGCCGGGTTCCTGGCCGAAATCGACCGGATGCAGCGCGAGGTCCGCGAGTTCCTCAGCCTCCACCCGTCCGAACTCGCCGGCGTCGCCTGACCCTCACCCCCGGAACGCCATGTACCCCGCCGCGCTCCAGGCCCGCCGCGACTTCCTCGCCACCAGCGCCAACGGCGTCGGGCTGCTGGCTCTCGCGTCGCTGCTGACGGACGACGGCCGCCTCGCCGCCGCGCCGCTCGCCCCGCACTTCGCGCCGAAGGCCAAGAACTGCATTTGCATCTACCTCGAAGGCGCCCCCAGCCAGCTCGACCTGTTCGACCCCAAGCCGCGGCTCAACCAGCTCCACGGCCAGAAGCTGCCGGAGTCGCTCACCCGCAACGTGCGGTTCGCGTTCCTCCAGAAGGACACCGCCACCGTCATGGGGAGCCCGCGGCGGTGGACGCGCCACGGGCAGTGCGGCATGGAACTGTCCGAACTGCTGCCGCACCTCGGCTCCGTCGCCGACGACATCTGCTTGATCCGCTCGATGCACACGGAGGCGTTCAACCACCACCCCGGCCAGCTGCTGATGAACACCGGCAGCACGTCCTTCGGCCGGCCGAGCCTGGGGGCGTGGCTCACCTACGGCCTCGGCAGCGAGAGCCGCAACCTGCCGGGGTACGTGGTGCTGAACGCCGGCCGCGGCACGAGCGGCGGCACGAGCAACTGGGGCAGCGGCTTCCTGCCGAGCACGCACGCCGGCACGCTGTTCCGCAACCACGGCGACCCGGTGCTGAACCTCGGCAACCCGCCCGGCGTGTCCGACGAGATTCAGCAGCGCACCATCGAGGCGGTGCGCGACCTGAACGGCACCCGCGCCGCGGCGGTCGGCGACCCGGAGGTGAACGCCCGCACCGCCGCCTACGAACTCGCGTTCCGCATGCAGGCCGCGGCGCCGGAGCTCATCGACCTGTCGAAGGAGTCGCAGCGGACGCTCGACGCCTACGGCCTCGACCGCCGCGAGCCGGACGTGAAGGCCGACCGCGGCGGCGGCCGCGGGCAGTACCGCCAGTTCGCCGCGAACTGCCTGCTGGCCCGCCGGCTGGTCGAGCGCGGGGTGCGGTTCGTGTCGCTGTTCCACGCCAGCTGGGACCACCACTCCAACCTCGAAGTGGAGCTGCCGTTCAACTGCGGCATGGCGGATCAGCCCGTGGCGGCGTTGATCAAGGACTTGAAGCAGCGCGGCCTGCTGGACACGACGCTGGTGCTGTGGCTGAGCGAGTTCGGGCGGACGCCGCTGGGCGAGAACCGCGCCGGCCGGCCGGGCGTGACCGGCCGCGACCACCACCCGTTCGCGTTCTCGGTGTGGGCCGCCGGCGGCGGCATCAAGGGCGGGCAGGTGATCGGCGAGACGGACGAGATCGGCTGGACCGTGACGAAAGACCCGGTTCACATCAACGACCTGCACGCGACGCTGCTGCACCTGTTCGGGCTGGACCACCTGCGGCTGACGTACCGCTTCCAGGGCCGCGACTTCCGCCTGACGGACGTGGGCGGCAAGGTGGTGACGAAGCTGCTGGCGTGACGCGGGTCCCGGGCTCGGCCCGCGGCCCCCGCCTCAGCCCGGGTAGACGCCGTCGAGCGTCACGCCGGTGCCGAGCGGGTTCTGCAGCGGCCCCGTCGGGTTGCCGAGCTGCCCCAGCGGGATCACCCGCACGAACGGGTTCGCCGGGTCGGCCGACGCCGCGATCAGCTCGGCCTTGCCGTCGCCGTCGAGGTCGCGGGCCGCCACCCGCAGCCCCTTGCGGTCGCGCGAGTCCCAGGTGAAGAAGTCGGCCAGCGCCGGCAGCGCCGCCATGTCGGCGCCCGGGTTGGCGATCAGCAGCGCCCCGCTCACGACCCGCACCCGCGGGCCGCCGGTCACGCCGGTGCTGTAGATCACGTCGCCGCGGCCGTCGCCGTCGAGGTCCGCGGCCGCCACGTACACGCCGCTGCGGAGCGCCGGGTCGAGCGCGAAGAAGTCGGGGACCAGCCGCGCCGCCTGGCCGCGGGCCAGCGCCGCGCCGTCGTACACCGCCACCCGCGGGCCGCCGCCGAGGCCGGCGCCGACGATCAGCTCGGCCGCCCCGTCGCGGTTCATGTCGGCCATCGCCACCCGGCTGCCGCCGCGGAAGCCGGGGTCGCCGAACGCCAGGAAGTCGGCCAGCGGGACGAGCCGGCCGCCGGTCACCTTGTACACGCTCACCCGGGTGCCGCCGCCCGCGTCCGCCGACACGGCGAGCTCGGCCCGGCCGTCGCGGTCCACGTCGGCCGCGGCCAGGAACACGCCCCCGCCGAACCCGTCCAGCACCACCCCCGACGCCACGTCGGCGCCGGTCGCGCCGTTCACGATCCGCACGCCCGCGGCGGCCCCGGGGCCGGTGCCGAACGCCAGGTCTTCGACGCCGTCGCCGGTGAAGTCGGCGGCCACGCCGCGGGTGACGCCGGCGTACCCGGGGAAGGCCGGGACGGCGTCGCCGGCCGGGCGGAGGAAGCCGTCGGCGCTCAGGGTGTAGGCGCGGCCGGTGCCGTCGGCCGGGCCGGTCAGCACCACCGGGGCCGGGGCCGTCCTGGGGTTGTTGAGCGGCACCGGCACGAACGGCGGCGGCGACGGCGCGGCCGGCGGCGGCGCGGCCGCGGACGCGTTCCACCCGACGTCACGCAGGGCGGCGTAGTCCAGCGCCGAGAACGTCACCCGCCCGCCGAGCGTGGCCGTCGGGTCCAGCGCCACCACCTGCCCGCCGACGCTGATGCCGTCGGCCCAGTGGGACGTGCCGGCCAGCGGCACCGGGCCGCCGTACAGCGCCGACGCCTGCGGGCCGACGAACGCCCCGTTGCGGACCTGCGACGTCCACGTCGGGGCGGTGCCGAGGCCGAGGGCGTGGCCGAACTCGTGCGCCGCTACTGAATAGAAGTCCACCTGGCTGCGGCCGATGCCGGCGGCGCTCGTGCCGAAGTACCAGTTGGTGCCGGCGGTGTCAAACGCCAGCGCGCCGCCCCACAGGGTGAAGCCGGGGCCGCGCGAGCGGATCAGGTCGAACCACGCCTGCGACCCGCCGGCGGCGTACCCGCCGTACCCGCCGAGGCCGGCCTCGGCGCCCACCAGGTCGCGGCCGCCGGCGTACAGGACGATGGTGTTCGCCGGGATGGTCCGGTTGGAGACGCGGACCTCCCGGCCGGTGGCGGGGTTGAAGAACGTCGCGTCCCAGGTGTTGCCGTTGCCGGGGGTGAGGGCGGGGAGGTTGGCGCTGAGGTTGGCGGCCACGTCGTTGACGGCGCGCTCGAGGACGGCGCGGCGGGTCGGGTCGGCGAAGAAGCCGAGGGCGTCGAGCGAGTAGTCGATCTGGACGACGAAGGCGGGGGTGTCGCGGGCTTCGAGGTGTTCGAGTGTCAGCCGGGCGCGCGGGGGCGAGTCGGTCCGGTTCCGCATCGAGGGCCCCAGTTGACGGGCGTGGACGACCGGCCCCGCGCGGCGGGCCGCGCGGGCGACGAGTTCTCGCGCCGGCGCTCGGGGCCGGCTGCGGCGTGGACGACTTTCCCGGATGGGAGAGTTTTTTCTAACGACCCGGCTGTTCCGGGAGCAACAGTTCTTCCGCTTTATTCGCCGATTCCGTCAAGTCCAGTGGCGGAACTTCCGACGGCGCTGCTGATGTGTAGGACACCGATTCAGGTCGTGTCGGCTGGGAGCAAAAATCCCCATGTCGGGGTGGTGCGACGTGGTCCGATTGCGGAATCGCTGCGGGTGGTGCGGGTTGTGCCGGGTGCGGCCACGGGGGGCGAGGAGCGGCGGTTCAGGGCGGGCGGGAATGGCCGGCGGGATTCACGGCGGACCTGACGGGCTGGTGCTTACCGCGCCACCGCCCGCGGCAGGGCGGTCGGCACCTCGCCGCGCTTCTACGTCTTCGCCGCCGGTGACCTCGGGGAACAGCCCGATGTCGGCGAGGAGTACCCGAAGGGCGACGACGGTCGGGTCGTTCATCCGGAGGCGGGCGACGGTGGCCCGGCCGATTGGGGTGCGGGCGACGAGCTGACCGGGCGCGGCGGCCGACCACGCGAAATGATCGGCCCACACGTCGGCCCGCGGGTTGAAGAGCGGGGCCACCGCCCCCGTGTCCGGGTCGGTGGCGTCGGTCGCGGCCCACTTGTGCCCGTTGCAGCGCGGGCAGGCCAGCGCCAGGTTGTTCGGGTCGTCGGTGCCGCCGGCCGTGCGCGGGCGGACGTGATCCACCGGGAACGTGGCGACCTGCCCGCGGGTCGGGAGGCGGCAGTACTCACACCGGTCGCCGGCGCGGGCGACGACGGCGGCCCGGACGGCGTCGGACACGACGCTCACGGCGCCCCGCCGAGGTCGGGGCGGAGGGCGAGGAGGCGGCGGAGGGCGCGCTCGGCGGTGAACTTGTCGAGCGCCCGCTGCTCGGTGAACGCGACCCAGGCGAGGAGCTCCTGGTGCTCGGCGGGGGTGAGGAACTCCTTCCGCTCGCCGAGTTCGAGAACGCGCTGATCGAGGGCCGGGTCGAGCGCGTACCCGGCGACGCGGCGGAGCGCGGCGACGGACGCTTCGAGGGCGGTCTGCCAGGCCGGCTCGGCGGGTGCGGCCGCGGACATGAGCGGTCCTCGCGGGCGGGGGACGGGCCGGGGTATTCTACCGCCCCACCGCCCGCGGCGGCGGGGCGGTCGGCACCTCCCCGCGGAGGACGCGCTGGCAGTAGTCGAGCCCCTCATGGGCGTATCCGATGTACGGCTGGATGGCGAGCGCGGCGCGGTAGGCGGCGATGGCGTCGGCGTGACGGGCCTGCTTGCGGAGCACGACGCCGAGGTTGGCGCGGGCGACGGCGAACTGGGGGTTCAGCCGCACCGCCTCCCGGTACGCCGCCTCGGCCTGATCCAGCCGGAGTTGTTCTTCGTAGATCAGCCCCAAGATGTTGTGCGGGAGGGCGTCCTTGGGGTCGAGGCGGATGGCCTCGCGGTACGCCGCCGCAGCACCCTCCAGGTCCTTCCGGCCGCGGAGCACGTTCCCCAGGCCGTTGTGCGGGTCGGCGGCGTTGGGGTCGAGGCGGATGGCCTCGCGGAACGCCGCCGCAGCACCCTCCAGGTCCTTCCGGCCGCGGAGCACGAGCCCCAGGTTGTAGTGTGGTGTGGCGAAGTTGGGGTCGAGGCGGATGGCCTCCCGGTACGCCGCCGCCGCACCCTCCAGGTCCCTCCGGTTGACGAGCACGTTCCCCAGGCCGTTGTGCGGGAGGGCGAAGTTGGGGTCGAGGCGGATGGCCTCGCGGAACGCCGCCGCCGCACCCTCCAGGTCCTTCCGGTCGACGAGCACATTCCCCAGGCCGTTGTGCGGGAGGGCGTCCTTGGGGTCGAGGCGGATGGCCTCGCGGTACGCCGCCGCAGCACCCTCCAGGTCCTTCCGGCCGCGGAGCACGTTCCCCAGGCCGGTGTGCGGGTCGGCGGCGTTGGGGTCGAGGCGGATGGCCTCCCGGTACGCCACCGCCGCCCCCTCCAGGTCCTTCCGGTCGTAGAGCACGAGCCCCAGGTTGTGGTGTGGTGCGGCGAAGTTGGGGTCGAGGCGGATGGCCTCCCGGTACGCCGCCGCCGCACCCTCCAGGTCCTTCCAGTCGACGAGCACGAGCCCCAGGTTGTTGTGCGGGAGGGCGTAGTTGGGGTCGAGGCGGATGGCCTCCCGGTACGCCGCCGCCGCCCCCTCCAGGTCCTTCCGGTTGCGGAGGGCGACCCCCAGGTTGTTGAGCACGGCCGCATTCTCGGGGCGGAGCGCCGCCGCAGCCTGGAAATATTGGGCTCGCTCGCCAGACCCTTCCGTGCGGGCGATCGGGTACCTCGCCCCTAGCTGCATCAGCAGCGGGAAATCCGTCCGCCGCGCGACCGCCAACCGAAGCAGGAGCTCCCGCCCGGCGGCGGCCGGCACCGCCCGGGAGCCGCCGTACGCCACCACCAGCCCCGACGGCTGCGTCGCCCACTCTCCCCGCCCGGCCAGAGCCTTCAGCGCGATCGCGTCTCCGGCCGCCAGGAGCCGCCTCACCTCGTCCCGGAACGGGTGCGGGTCGGCCGCGGCCAGCAGATCGCAGACCGCCGCCGACTGCGCCAAGGCCAGCCACCCGTCCAGGCCCGCCACCAGCGCCGTCCGGATGGGAGAGTCGTTGATGCGTGTGGCGGCCTCGGCCGGCGGGGTCGTGCCCGGGACAATCCCGTACCCGGCGAACGTCTCCGCCCACCGCTCCGCCACCCGCTCCGGCGGCGGGAAGTTCTTCGAGTCGTGCGGCGTCCAGCGGTAGTCGTTCACCCCGTCCAGGGCGCGGAGCATCGCCAGGTCGCGGGCGTAGGCCGCCAGCCGGTCGGCGTGGTCGGTCACGGCGTCGTCGGCGGCGCGGCGCTCCGCCTGGGCGAGCAGCGGGGCGGCGCGGGCGGCCTCGCCCGCCTCCAGCGCCGCCTTCGTCCGGTCCAGCAGGTCGTTCACCGCGTCCGCGGACCGCGCCGCGGCGGTCCGCCTCCTCCCGTCCTCGTCCACGCGCCACACCGCCACGCCGCCGGCCCCGGTCACCAGCAGCACCACCGCCGCCGCCAGCCAGAGCTGCACCCGCCGCCGCTTCCGCTGCTCCGCGGCCCGCGCCTCCGCCTCGCGGCGGGTGACCGCCTCCGCCGCCGCCTTCGCCTCGGCCGTCGCCCGCTCCCCCTCGGCCTTCACCCGGTCGAGCTCCGCCTGTCGCGCCCGCGCCTCGGCGTCCGCCCGGAAGTCCGCGACCTCCCGGGCCACCTCCCCGGCGGTTGCGGGGCGATCGGCCGGCTTCGGGCTCAGGCACCGCTTGCACAGCGCCACCAGTTCCGGCTCCGCCCCGCAATCGTCCAGCCGCGACAGGCAGTCGGCCACGTCCCCCTGCGCCGCCTTCACCCGCGTCGTCTCGGCCGACCCCGCCTCGAACGGCGGCCGACCCGTCAGGATCACCGCCAGCACAGCGCCGAGGCCGAACACGTCGCTCCGCGGCGTCACCTTGTGCGCCGCACCCGCCGCCTGCTCCGGCGGCATGTACGCCGGCGTCCCCATCACCGCCCCCGCTTGCGTGCGCTCGATGTCCGAGTCGCGCAAGGAACGCACCTCGGTGTTCGGCGCGGTGGCGGCGGCATCGGCGACTGTGCCGTCGGCGGCGGTACCGGGGCGCAGCACCTTCGCCAGCCCCCAGTCCATCACCTGGACCTCGCCGAACGCGCCGACCATCACGTTCGCCGGCTTCAGGTCGCGGTGGATCACGTCGTGGGCGTGGGCGTACCCGACCGCCTGGCACACCGCCTCGAACACCGCCACGAACCGCCCTCGGTCGTCGCCCGGGTCGCGGCGGGTGCGCAGCAGATCGTCGAGGGTGTCGCCCTTGATGAGCTTCATCGCCAGGAACGGCCGGCCGTCGGGGAGGGTACCGAAGTCATGGACCGGCGGGATGCCCGGATGCTGGAGCTGGCCGGCGATGTGGGCCTCGTCGGCGAACCGGCGGGCGGTGCCGCTGTCCGGGCCGAACTGCTCCTGGAGCAGCTTCACCGCCACCTCGCGGCCCAGCGCCGTGTCGGTGGCCCGGTAGACGGCGCCCATGCCGCCGCGGGCGATCTCGGCGCCGAGGACGTACCGCCCTCCAGTCGGCGGCGGGAGCACGACGGGCGGGAGCGAGTCGCCGCGGCGGGTGGTAACGTCCGGGTCGGGCGTTCGCGCGGTGAGGCCGGCGGCGGGCGGGGCGGCCGGCGGGTCGTTGGGCATGAGGGCGAGTCCCGTGGGAGTCGCACCGATGCTATCACGACCAAACGTGGCCCGCAACCGGCCGGAATCGCTCCAACGCTGATCTTTATGAGTCGGTGACATGATTCCGGGAATCGACCCCCCTCGGCCGGAAACAATGATTTCGGCCAGAACGTCGGCCCGGGTTGCGCCGACACCCCGGGCTTGTCCCGTTCCCCGGGCCTTCCTATACTCCCCTCTCTCGAAACGACATCCGGCGACCGCCGGGCCGCCGGACAACGTAAAGAGCGATGCGGTTCCACCTGATCGACCGGATCGACAGCTGCGAGCCGGGCAAGGCGCTCACCGCCACCAAGCGCCTCGCCCTCGGCGAAGAATACCTGGCCGACCACTTCCCCAAGTGCCCGGTCATGCCCGGCGTGCTCATGCTCCAGGCCGTGGTCGAAGCCGCCTCGTGGCTCTGGCGCGCCACCACCGACTACCGCCACCCCGTCGTCGTGCTCCGCGACGTGAAGAGCGTCAAGTACGGCACCTTCATGCTCCCCGGCCGCACCATGAGCGTGTCGGTGGAACTCGTGAAGCACGAAGGGGATACGGCGACGTTCAAGGGCAAAGGCACCAACGACGCCGGCCTGCAGACCGTGGCCGCGCAGTTCGTGCTGCACGGCTACGCCCTCGCCAACCGCGGCCCGGCCGGGGAAGCCGCCGACGCCAAGCTGCAAGACCACTGGAAGACGCGCTGGGCTCTCCTGACTGGGGCTCTCCGATGACCCTGACCGACAAAGTCGCGCTGGTGACGGGCGGGAGCCGCGGGATCGGCCGGGCGGTGGTGCAGAAACTCGCCGCCGAGGGCGCGAAAGTCGCCTTCGTCTACCGCGGCAGCCAGGCCGCTGCCGAAGAGTTGGTGAAGGAGATCACCGCCGCCGGTGGGACCGCGAAGGCCATCCAGGCCGACGTGGCCGAGCCGACCGCCGCCCGCCGGGTCGTGGACCAGGTGCTGGCGGACTGGGGCCGGGTCGATATCCTGGTGAATAACGCCGGCGTCATCCGCGACGGGCTGTTCGTGCGGATGGAGCCCGAGAACTGGCTGGCGGTGATCGACACGAACCTGAACGGCACGTTCTACTTCTGCCGGGCCGTCGCCGACCAGATGGCCCTGAAGCAGCGGAGCGGGCGGATCATCAACGTGTCGAGCGTCGCGGCCAGCCACGTGAACGCCGGCCAGACGAACTACGCGGCCAGCAAGGGCGCGGTGAACAGCTTCACCCGCGCCCTGGCCGTGGAACTCGGGAGCCGGAGCGTGACCGTCAACGCGGTCGCGCCCGGGTTCATCGAGACGGACATGAGCGAGGCGGTCCGCGCCAAGGGCGGGGACTTCATCGCCAAGAAGCTGGTCCCCCTGCGGCGACTCGGCAAGCCCGAGGACATCGCAGGGGTGGTGGCGTTCCTGGCCGGCCCCGCGGCCGCCTACGTCACCGGCCAGGTGCTCACCGTGGACGGCGGCCTCAGCCTGGGTGCCGTGACCGCGTGACCCGCACCGACACCCCCCGCCCTGCGGGCCACCGGAGGTTCCTGTCATGCCGACGAAGGACGAGATCTTCGAGAAGGTCCGCACCACCCTGGTGGACGCCCTCAACGTCGACGACGACGAGGTGAAGCTCACGAGCCGGCTCCGCGCCGACCTGAACGCCGAGTCGATCGACTTCCTCGACATCGTGTTCCGGCTGGAGAAGCAGTTCAACGTGAAGATTCCGCGGGAGGAGCTCTTCCCCGAGTCGATCTTCCAGGGCGACGCCGACTACGTGGCCGACGGCAAGGTGACGGCCAAGGGGCTGGACGAGCTGGCCAAGCAGATGCCGTTCGCCGACCTGACGGAGTTCCGCAAGGACCCGCGGCTCGACAAGATGGAAGACCTGTTCACGGTGGACCTGATCGTGAACTACCTCCAGAAGAAGCTGGGCGGCTGATGCGCTGGACGTGGATCGACCGGTTCACGGCGTTCGAGTCGCGGAAGGCGGCGACGGCGGTGAAGTGCCTGTCCCTGGCCGAGGACCACTTCGCCGACCACTTCCCCGGCTTCCCCGTCATGCCGGCGCCGCTCATCCTTGAAGGACTCGCCCAGACCGGCGGTATCCTCGTGGGCGAGGCCAACGGCTTCAAGGAGAACGTCGTCCTGGCCAAAATGAGCGCCAAGTTCGCCCGCGAGGCGTATCCCGGCGAGCAGCTCACCTACACCGCCACCCTCGTGGACCTGGGGGCGACTGGCGGGCGGGTCAGCGGCACGGTCAAGAGCGGCGACGTCCTGGTGGCCGAGGCCGACATCCTGTTCGCCCACGTCGGCCCCGACCAGCTGCCGCCCGGCGTTACCGACTCGAAGTTTGTGTTCACGGGTGAGCTGCAGACGCTCCTGAAGACGGCCGAGGCCGTGGCCGTAACCCCCGCCACAACAGCGGGTTAACGGCCGAGTTCGACACCCGCCGACGCAGCCGGAGGCCCCGTGTGGGGCTTTCCGCGTTTAACGGCGGCCCCGACAACCGGAGTTTCCCGCACCCCCCAACCCTCCTGGCTTATCAGACTGGGGTGTCGCGGCTCCAACGGCGCAAGTCCGCCGGCCGAATACACTACCTTGATGCTACACCCGCACCCAGGGCCGCCGATGTTTTGCCCTCTCCGTGCCGAGCCGCCCGTATGGTAGAGACCCCCCGCCGCCGGGCCGTCGTAACGGGGCTCGGGGTGATTTCCGCGATCGGCAGCACGCCCGCCGCATTCTGGGCCGCGCTCGAGGCCGGCACGCCCGGCGTCGGTCGGATTCGCGCCTTCGACCCCACCCCCCTCCCCTGCCAGCTCGGCGGCGAGGTGCCCGACTTCAACGCCAAGGCCGTTGTCGAGAAGGCCTACCGCAAGACGCTGAACGCGATGTCGCGGCCGGTGCAGATGGGGCTGGTGGTGTCGCAGTTCGCCATGCAGGACGCCGGGCTCGCCAAGGGGACCGTGGCGCCGGAGCGGATCGGCATCTCGTTCGCGTCGGTTATGGGGGCCACCGATATCGACGACCTGGCCGGGGCGAGCAAGCGCTCGTCCGTGGGCGCCCGGCAGGCGGTGGACATGGCGGTGTGGGGCGAGAAGGGGCTCCCCGAAGTGCCGCCGATGTGGATGCTGCGGTACCTGCCGAACATGCCGGCGTGCCACGTCACGATCGTGTTCGACATGCAGGGGCCGAGCAACACCATCATCCCGAACGACGCCGCCGGGGTGATGGCGCTGGGCGAGGCGCTCCGCATCCTCCGCCGCGGCGCCGCCGACGTGATGTTCGTCGGCGGCAGCGAGGCGAAGGTGAACCCGCTGAGCATGTCGCGGTTCAACAGCTTCTACCCGCTGACGCGCCGCAACGAGCTCGGCGGCGCGGCCGTGCGGCCGTTCGACGAGGCGGCCAGCGGCTCGGTGCTCGGCGAGGGCGGCGCCGCCTTCCCGCTGGAGGAGTTGGAGCACGCGAAGACGCGCGGCGCGAACATCCTCGCGGAAGTGGTCGGGTTCGCGGCGGGCGTCGACCGGCCGCTGGCGGGGCCGGGGTTGGCGCGGGTGATCCGAACCGCGCTGGCCGAGGCCGGCATCCAACCGGCCGACGTGGACCACGTGAACGCGCACGGCGTCGGCGTGCCGGCGCTGGACCGGTTCGAGGCTAACGGCATCGGCGCGGTGTTCGGCAAGGACGTGCCGGTGTTCGCCCCGCTGAGCCGCTTCGGCAACATGGGCGCCGCGTCCGGCGCGGCCGAGCTGGCGTGCAGCCTGCTGGCGCTGAAGCACGGCAGGCTGCCGGGCACGCTGAACCACGCCGCCCCGTACCCGGGCTGCCCCATTACGGTGCACACGGGGTCGCCGCGGCCGGTGACGAAACCCTACGCGGTGAAGGTGAGCGCCACCGACCTGGGCCAGTGCGCCGTGGTGGTGGTGAAGCGTTGGGACGGGGGGGCATGATGCGTCGTCGGGTCGTCATCACCGGGATGGGCGTGATCACCCCGCTGGGGCACACCGTCGCCGAGCTGTTCGCCTCCCAGCTGGAGGGGCGCACGGCCGTGGGTCCGCTCACCCGGTTCGACGCCCGCACCATGCCGACCACGTTCGCGTCCGAGGTGAAGGGCTTCGAGCTCGACAAGTACGTCGACGACCGCGGCCGCTACGCCCACTGCGGCGTCAACACGCAGTTCGCAATCGGCGCCACGAAAGACGCCCTCGCCGACGCCGGCCTCCTCGACGAAGGCACCGGCGACCGCAGCCGCATCGGCGTCTACCTCGGCTCGGGAGAAGGTGCGGAGGACTTTCCCGCGCTCATCAACAGCATCGCGCTGGCCACGGGTCCGAGCGGCAAGGCCGACCCGGCGACGTTCCAGCGGGAAATCCTGCAGGTGCTCAGCCGCGACCGCGAGGCCGAGGTGGAGATGCACACCACCTGCGGCCACCTGGCGCACCTGTTCGCGCTGGACGGCCCCAACTTCGCCTGCCAGACGGCGTGCGCCGCCAGCTCGCAGGCCATCGGCGAAGCCGCGGAACTCATCCGCGCCGGCGACGCCGACGTGATCGCCGCCGGCGGCTCGCACTCGATGCTCCACCCGCTCGGCATCACCGGGTTCAACCGCCTCACGGCGCTGTCGCAGCGGAACGAGTCGCCGCGGACCGCGAGCCGGCCGTTCGACCTGACCCGCGACGGCTTCGTCATCGGCGAGGGCGGCGGCATCGTCGTGCTGGAGGAGTTGGAGCACGCCAGGAAGCGCGGCGCCACGATCTACGCCGAGGTGACCGGCTACGGCACCACCGCCGACGCCTACCGCATGACCGACCCGCACCCGCAGGGGAAGGGCGCCATCCGCGCGATGGCCGACGCCCTGACCGACGCGAAGCTGAAGCCGACGGACATCGGCTACATCAACGCCCACGGCACGAGCACGCAGGCGAACGACTCGGCGGAGACAGCGGCGATCAAGGCCGTGTTCGGCGAGTACGCGTACCAGTTGCCGGTGTCGAGCAGCAAGAGCATGTTGGGCCACCTGATCGCCGCGGCGGGGGTGGTGGAACTGGTGATCTCGGTCATGGCGCTGCGGAAGGGCGTGCTGCCGCCGACGATCAACCTGGAGACGCCGGACCCCGAGTGCGACCTGGATTACATCCCGAACGTGGCCCGCGAGAAGCGCGTGGACCACGTGCTGAGCAACAGCTTCGGCTTCGGCGGGCAGAACATCGCGCTGGTGGTCAGCCGGTTTCGGGACTGATGATTGATGATTGGTGATTTGTGATTGATGAATGATGTGGCACCGTTCCTGTGTCCGGCATTCATCAATCGTCAATCACCAATCATCAACGTGGAGCAGGAGGCTCCCGCGAAGTGACAGCAAGTTAAGCACCGGGAGAAGCCAAGGTGGTCTTTTGGTTGTGGGTCACGCTCGCGGTCGTCGCCACCCCGCCCGTCGCGGTCGGGCTGGGGCTGGCCATGCTGTACCTGTACCTGCGCTGGAAGTACGTCCCGCTCCTCGTCCGCATCTTCCAGGAGAAGCCGCTCTTCATCGTGCCGAAGGGCCAACCCTCCGACGCCGCCGAGCCGGTGGCGTTCCCCGCCGCCGACGGGCTCACCCTCCGCGGCTGCTACGTCCGCACCCCGGCGCCGACCCGCAAGGGCGTCATCCTGTTCGGCCTCGAGTTCGGCTCCGACCGGTGGGCGTGTCGGCAGTACTGCGAGCAACTGGTCGCCGCCGGGTACGACGTGTTCACCTACGAGCCGCGGAACCAGGGCGACAGCGACAAGGACGCCGCCTACGAGCCGCTCCAGTGGGTGACCGATAAGGACACCGCCGACCTGTCCGCGGCCCTGAAGTACCTCCGCGCCCGACCCGACGCCGACCCCGCCGGCATCGGCCTGTTCGGCATCAGCAAGGGCGGCAGCACCGGGTTCGTGGCCGCCGCCGGCGACCGCGGCATCCGGTGCGTCGTCACCGACGGGGCGTACGCGACGTACACGACGCTCGTGCCGTACATGCAGAAGTTCGTCAAGATTTACAGCAGCCGCAGCAACTTGCAAAAGGCGCTGCCGAACTGGTTCTACGGGCTGCTGGGCCTGTCCGGGGTGCGGCGGGTGGGGCGGAACCGCGGGGTGACGTACCCGAGCGTCGAGAAGGCGGTGGGGCGGATGCGGCAGCCGCTGCTGATGATCCACGGCGAGGGCGACACGTACATCAAGCCGGACATGGCGCGGGCGCTGTTCGAGCGGGCGAAGGGCGAGAAGGAGCTGTGGGTGGTGCCGAAGGCGAAGCACAACCAGGCGCTGCACGTCGCCGGCGACGAGTACCACCGCCGCGTGGTCGAGTTCTTCGACCGGCACCTCGCGCGCGTCGACGCGGAGCCGACCGTACCGGCCGGGGCGGACTGACGCCGCGGGAATGACCAATTTCCAATGACCCACCAATGACCAAGAAAGACGTCGCTGGGTTTCCTTGGTCATTGGTGGGTCATTGGTCATTGGTCATTCGGCGGAAATCTCCATGTCGCTGAAGCGCTTCCTGCTCGTCCGCCTCGGCCGCCTCCTCACCTACCCCGTCCGCCGCAAGCTGCGCCACTTCGAGACCGCCTGCCACGACCCGGAAGCCGTGCAGACGGCGCTGCTGTTCCACATCCTCCGCAAGCAGGCCGGCACCGGCTTCGGCCGCGACCACGGCTTCGCCGAAATCCGCACCGTCGCCGACTACCGCCGCAGCGTGCCGATCGCGCCGTACGAGCGCGTCGCCCCGTACATCGAGCGCGTTCAGAAGGGCGAGCTGAACGCGCTGCTCGCCGACCGCGCCGTGCGCCTGTTCGCGCTGACAAGCGGCACCACCGCCAGCCGCAAGCTCATCCCGGTGACCGACGACTACCTCGCGGCGTACCGGCGCGGGTGGAACATGTGGGGCGTGCGGATGTACCGCGACCACCGCGGCCGCCGCATCGCCATGCGGCCGATCATCCAACTCGGCGGCGACCCGGAGGAGTACCGCACCCCGGCCGGCATCCCGTGCGGCAACCTCAGCGGCTACACCGCGATGGTGCAGCGCCGCCTGATCCGCCGCATGTACGCGGTGCCGTACCAGGCCGGCAAGATCAAGGACGCCACCGCCCGCTACTACGTCGCCCTGCGGTTCGCCCTCGGCCGCGACGTGTCGCAGCACGCCGCCGCCAACCCCAGCACGCTCGTGCAACTCGCCCGCACCCTCGACGCCGAGAAGGACCACCTGCTGCGGGATTTGCAGAACGGCACCCTCCGCAGTGACATCGACCTGTCACCGGAGATTCGCGCCGAACTGACGCGCGGGTTGAAGCCGAACCCCGTCCGCGCCCGCGAGCTCGCCGCCGTCGCCGCGAAGATGGGCCGGCTGTACCCGATGGACGTGTGGCCCACCGAAGGCACGATCATCAACACGTGGACCGGCGGCAGCATGGGGCCGTACCTGCGGCAGCTGCCGCGCTACTACGGCGAGCCGCCGGTGCGCGACCTGGGGCTGCTGGCCAGCGAGGGCCGCATGACGATCCCGTTCGCCAACCACACGGCGAGCGGCGTCCTCGACATCTGGTCGCACTACTTCGAGTTCGTGCCGGAAGCCGAGATCGACTCGCCGCAGCCGACGGTGCTCGGCGCCCACGAGCTGCTCCTCGGCCGCAGCTACTACATCCTGCCGACGACGCTGTACGGCCTGTATCGCTACCACATCTCGGACCTGGTCCGCGTCACCGGCTTCTACGGCCAGACGCCCGAGGTCGAGTTCCTGGGGAAGGGCCACCGCTTCGCCAACCTGACGGGCGAGAAGCTGAGCGAGTACCACGTCACGCGGGCGGTGGACGCCGCGGCGGCACGGGTGCCCCAGCCGCTGACGGCGTACACCCTGGCCCCGGTGTGGGACGACGTGCGGCCGTACTACGCGCTGTTCCTGGAGGAGCCGGACGCGGGCGCGGCGCTGCCGGCGTTCCTGGCGGAACTCGACCGCGCACTCGGCGAGGAGAACGTGGAGTACGCGTCGAAGCGGGAGGGGAACCGGCTCGGCCCGGTGCGGGCGGCGCTGCTGCCGGCGGGGGCGTGGGCGGCGTGGGACCGCGCCCGGCTGGCGAGTACCGGCGGCTCGGCGGAGCAGTACAAGCACCCGTGCCTGATCGGCGACCTGTCCTTCCGCGCGTCGATGCCGGTGACGCGCGAGGTGGGGGCGTGACGACGGCCGTCGGCATCCGACAGCCCGGCCAGGGCCGGGTCGGCGACATTGCCGCTTGACGCCGGCCCGTCCGAATGCGACATTTCCAGTACCCGCCGGTCTGCCCTTCCCGCCCCGGAGCCCGCATGTTCCGCCTCGACCTCGGCCGCTCCGGCCCGTACTGCGACGGCCGCACCCGCCGCGACTTCCTCCAACTCGGCGTCGCCGGCATGGCGTCGGTCGGCCTCCCCGCGCTGATGAAGGCGAAGGCCCAGCCGTCGCTGTCCGACCGCAAGAACACGTCGGTCGTTCTCATCTGGCTGGACGGCGGCCCCGGCCACATGGACATGTACGACATGAAGCCCGACGCCCCGGAGGAGTACCGCGGCCTCTGGCGCCCGATCCGCACCCGGGTGCCCGGCTTCGACGTCACCGAGCTCTACCCGAAGCAGGCGAAGATCACCGACAAGTTCTCCGTGGTGCGCAGCCTGCACCACGACACCGGCGACCACTTCGCCGGCGGCCACCGGATGCTCACGGCGAAGGACATGGGCGTCAGCGGCGCCAACACGCCGGGCAAGTTCCCCGGCATCGGCTCGATCGTCAGCCGCGAACTCGGGCCGCGCGTACCCGGCATGCCGGCCTACGTCGGGGCGCCGCACGCCGCGAGCATCGGGCTGGCCCCGGGCTACTTCGGCGGCAACTTCCTCGGCACGCACCACGACCCGTTCCTGACCGGCGACCCGAGCCCGGCCAACTACCAGGTCCGCAACCTCAACCTCGCCGCCGGCCTCACCGTCGAGAAGCTCGACAGCCGCCGCGACCTGCTAGCCCACTTCGACACCGCGCAGCGCAGCCTGGACCGCAACGCGACGGCGCAGGCGATGGACCGCTTCAACCGCGAGGCGCTCGAGTTCGTGATGGGGCCGACGGCGCGGGCGGCGTTCAACATCGGTCGCGAGCCGGTCGGCCTCCGCGACCGCTACGGCCGCAACGGCCTCGGCCAGAGCTGCCTCCTGGCGCGCCGACTCGTCGAGGCGGGTTCGACGTTCGTGACCGTCCACTCCGGCGGCTGGGACCACCACTGGGACTTGAAGGCGAGCTACGAACGGATGCTGCCGCAGGTGGACGCCGCGGTGGCGACGCTGTTCGAGGACCTGGACGACCGCGGGCTGCTGGACACGACGCTGGTGGTGCTGTGCGGCGAGTTCGGGCGGACGCCGAAGATGAACGACGGCGGCAACGGCGGCCCGCCGCGCAGCCAGGGGACGCCCGGCCGCGACCACTGGGGCAACGCCTTCTTCTGCCTCATGGGCGGCGGCGGCGTGAAGGGCGGCCAGCTGGTCGGCTCGACCGACCGGCTCGGTCAGCGGCCGCACACCCGGGCGGTGACGCCGTCGAACATCCACGCCACGATCTATCAGGTGTTAGGGATCGACCCGAAGCTGATGCTGCTGGACCCGAGCGGCCGGCCGGTGAACGTGCTCGACGACCCCGAGCCGATCCACGAGCTGTTCTGAGCCGCGGGGCGACGCTCGGGTGGGGTTCATTGTGTGCACGCGACCCCCCCGGGGGGTCGAGGCACGCATTGAGTCAAATACACAAATTATCGCTGGGACGACAGGCAGGCGGAAGCCACGTCGGAGCAACGGGTTACGCCGGCACCACGACCGCCTCCGCCGTCACCGCACCGTCGCGTCCGGCGGCAGCGCCAGCGTCGTGCCCGCGGGAACCATCTCCGGCGTCACGCCGCCGTTCAGGTCGTAAATCTCCCGCCACCGCGCCCGCGAGCCGAGCGTCTGCTGCGCTACCGCGTCCAGCGACATCCCGCCCGCCGGCACCACGAACCGCTTCGTGCCGCCGGCGCGGAACGCCGGCGCCGGGTCGGTCGCGGTCGGCGGCTGGAACCCGCCGGTCGTGCCGACGAGCTGCCCGTGCCGCTGCCGCAGCACGTGGACCGGCGGCACCTCCACCGCCTGGCCGCCGGTCAGCGGCCGGTTGCGGTTGAACGCCGCCAGCGCCCCCGCGTACCGGGCGTCGTTGTAGAACGCCTTGCTGATCGACTCGTAACTGTCGCCCGCCTTCGGCTCGTGCAGGTCCACGTCGAACGTGGTCTGCGGCGCCCGGTCGGTGATTGCCGGCGACCGCACCCCGGCCGCGGGCGTCACCGTCGGCGGCAGCGCCGCGGGCGCCGGCGTGAGGTTCGGCGTCGGCGTCAGGTTCGGAACCGCAGCTGGTGGCGTGGGCGTGAGGGTGGGCGCCGGCACGAGCGGCGTCGGCGTGACTGGCGCGCCGGACACCGGCGCGTTCGGCACTGCCGGCGTCAGCGGCGGCGCGTTCGGCACCGTCGGCGTCAGCGGCGGCGCAGTCGGAAGGGACGGCGTGAGCGGGGGCGCGCTCGGCACCGTCGGCGTCAGCGGCGGCGCGTTCGGCACCGTCGGCGTCAGCGGCGGGGCGCTCGGCACCGTCGGCGTCAGCGGCGGGGCGCTCGGCAGCGGCGGCGCCGTCGGCACAAGAGCCGGCGTCGTGGGCGGCACCACCGACGGCGCCGCGGGGAGCCCGACCGGCGCGGCCGGGGCCGACGGCAGCGGCGGCAGTTCCACCTTCGTGACGGCGGGCGGCGCGGCCGGACCCTGCGGTGCCGTCGGGAACGACTTCGGATCGATGCCGGCGACCGGAACGACGGCCGGCGGCAGCGGCGGGGCTGCCGGCACCACCGGCGTGGTGCGCGCCGCCCCGGGGGCGGTGAACTCGGCGGGCGTCACGAGTGGCGGCGACGGCAACTGCGGCACGTCTTGCGTCACGCGCGGCGGGTAGGGCGGCAGCGCGGCCGGCACCGCGGGCACCTGCGGCGCCGCCGGGTACAGCTGCGGCGCGGCCGGCAGCGGCACCGCGGCCGCGGGCGTCGGCGGGACGACCGGCGCCGGGCCGCGGCCGGACTCGACCGGCAGGAGCGGCACCGCCGCGGGGAGTTGCTGGGTCTGCGCCGGCACGCCCGGCGGGCCGAACGGCACCGCCGGCGGCTCGGCCTTCGCCTTCGCCGTCTCCGGCGTGGGCGTCGCCTTCGCCGTCTCCGGCGTGGTCAGCTTCTCGGTCGGCCGGTCGGGCGCGACGGGGGCGCCGTACTTCACCACCGCGACGCCGGCGCACAGGCTCAGCCCCGCGACCGCGGCGCCGATCGCCTGCTTCTTCGTGAACGACTTCACCCAGCCGAGCAGGCCGAACGGCGCGGCCGCGTCGGCCTTCGCCTCGGGCTTCGCTTCGGGCTTCGGGGCCGCCGGCTTCGGGGCCGCCGGCTTCGCCGCGGCGGGCAGGTCAACCGCGATCGGGTCCATCCGTGCCCCTCGTCTTCAGGGTTGGGTCGGCTCCCGCGCCGCGACCCGCAGCTTGGCGCTGCGCGACCGCGGGTTGCGGGCCAGTTCCTCGGCGTCCGCCTCGACCGGCTTCCGCGTCACCGGGCTCCACACGCCCGGCGTCCGGAACGCCTGCTTCACCCGCCGGTCCTCCAGCGAGTGGAAGCTGATGATCCCCGCCCGGCCGCCCGGCTTCACCACCGCGGGCAGCGCCGCGAGGAGCCGGTCGAGCGCGCCGAGCTCGTCGTTCACGGCGAGCCGCAGCGCCTGGAACACCCGCGTGGCGGGGTCGATGCCGCCGCTGCGCGGCACGCACCGCCGCACCACGTCGGCCAGGTCGGCGGTCGTGGCGAACGGCTTCGTGGCGCGCCGCTCGACGATCTTCCGCGCCACCCGGCGGCTGTGCCGCTCCTCGCCGAGTTCGAAGAACAGGTCGGCGAGGCCGGCCTCGGACAGCGTGTTCACCAGGTCCGCGGCGGGCCGGCCGCCGGTCGGGTCGAGCCGCATGTCGAGCGGCCCGTCGGCCCGGAAGCTCAGGCCGCGGTCCGCCGCGTCCATCTGGTCCGAGGCGAACCCCAGGTCCGCGAGGACGCCGTCGACGGCGGTCAGGCCGCGGTTCGCCAGCACGGCCGGGAGCTGGTCGAAGTTCGCGTGGACGAGTTCGACCGGCAGCCCGGCGAGCCGCACGGCGGCGCGCGCGAGCATGGTCGGGTCCTGGTCCAGGGCGATCACGCGGCCGGTCGGGCCGACGCGGTCGGCGATCAGCTTCGCGTGCCCGCCGCCGCCGGCGGTGCCGTCGACCCACAGCTGTCCGGGCTGTGGGTCGAGGAGGCGGACGACCGCGTCCGCGAGGACGGGGACGTGCCGGGCGACCGGGTCGGCTGGGGACATAGGCGGTTCCGGAAAACGGGTCAAGCCGAACCGGGGGCGCGTGCAACGCCGCGAGCGGCGGGGGCATTCGTAACCTAGCGGGAACGATGTCGCACTGCTCCCACTGCGGCGGGCCGGTCGGCGGGTCGGGCCTCGCCGGCCGGCCGTGGCCCGGCCGCGCCGCCGCCGCGTACTGCTGCTACGGCTGCCTCAGCCTCGGCGAGGCCGACCGCCAGCGCGACGCCGCGCCGCGCCCGGGGATGGCGCTGGGGATGCGCCTGGCCGCGGCGCTGCTCGTCGTCGGGCAGTCGATGATCTTCGGGCTGGCGCTCAACCTCCACGACGACGTTCCCGCCGACGTCCGCCGCGTCGTGCAGTCGCTGATGCTCGGCGCCACCGCGGTCGTGTTCGCGCTGCTCGGCGGGCCGCTGGTCCGCGCCGCGTGGGCGGAACTGCGGCACGGCCGGGTCACGCTGGAGGCGCTGTTCGTCGTCACCGGGCTGGGCGCGACCGCGGCGTCGGTGCAGGCGCACGTCACCGGCCGCGGGGCGGTGTACTTCGAGGTGGTGTCGATCCTGCTGGTGGTGTGGACGCTCGGGAAGCTGGTCGGCGCCCGCGCCCGCGCCGCGGCGCTGGCCGGGGCGCACGCCTGGGCCGGGCAGCTGGCGACGGCGCGCGTCGTGGACGCCGCCGGCCGGTCGCGCGCGGTGCCGGCCGCGGACGTGCTTCCCGGCGACGTGGTGGAGGTGAGCCCCGGCGAGACGGTGCCCGTGGACGGCGTGGTCGTCGCCGGCGTGGGGTACGTGTCGGAGGCGCCGGTGAGCGGCGAGCCGTTCGCGGTGGTGCGGCGGCCCGGCGACCGCGTCCTGGCCGGGGTGGCGTCGCACGACGCCACGTTTCGCGTGGAAGCGACCGCGGCCGGGACGGCGCGGCAGGTGGACCGCCTGCTCGCGGCGGTGGCGGCGGCGCGTGACATCCCGTTGTCACTGCAACACCGCGCGGACCGGCTGAGCGCCGCGTTCGTGCCGCTGGTCGTGGCGGTCGCGGCGCTGACGTTCGGCTACTGGGCGGTCCTCACGCCGCTGGGGTGGGAGGCGGCGCTGTTCCGGGCGATGTCGGTGCTGCTGGTGGCGTGCCCGTGCGTGCTCGGGCTGGCGACGCCGGTGGTGGTGTGGACGGTGTTGGGCCGGCTGGCCGAGCGCGGGCTCGTGGTCCGCTCCGGCGACGCGGTCGAGCGGCTGGCGGCGGTCGATGTCGTGCTGCTCGACAAGACGGGGACGCTGACCGACGAGCAGTTTTCCCTCGTGGACGTGGAGACGGCGTGCGCCGGCGAGGCCCGCGCGGAGCTACTGGGCTGGGTGGCGGCCGTCGAGGAGCGGAGCAAGCACCCGGTGGCGGCGGCGTTCGCGCGGCTGCCGCAGGCGGAGGTGCGGGTGGAGCGGCTGACGGCGGTGCCGGGCTGCGGCGTGGAGGCGGACGTGGTGGCGAACGGTGTGGCGCGCACGCTGCGGGTCGGGCGGCCGGGGTGGGTGGCGGGGGAGGGCGGGGAAGGGCTTCGTCCGACGTGGTTAACCCCGCACGATGAAAGCCAATTCCACCACCGCGTCGCCGTTTCGGTCGACGGCGAGCTCGCCGCGGTCGCCGTGGTGGCCGAGCGGCTGCGCGACTCCGCCGCCGACGCGCTCGCCGCCTTCGACCGCCTCGCGCTTCCCGTCGAAGTGCTCACCGGCGACACCGCCGCCCGCGCCGCCGCGCTCGGCCTTCCCGCGGCGCATGGCGGCCTCCTCCCCGCCGACAAGCTGGCGCGAATCAACACCTTAGCCGCAGCGGGGCGGCGGCCGCTGATGGTCGGGGACGGCATCAACGACGCCGCCGCGCTGGCCGCGGCGCACGCCGGCGTCGCGCTGGCGTCGGGCACCGACCTGGCGGTCGCGGCCGCGGACGCCACCCTCTACCACGGCGACCTGCGCGTGCTGCCGTGGGCCGTGGAACTGTGCCGGGCCGGCGTCCGCGCGGTGCGGCGCGGGCTCGCCGCGGCGGTCGCGTACAACGCCGTCGGCGTCGCGCTCGCGGCCGCGGGGCTGCTCCACCCCGTCGCCGCGGTGCTGCTGATGGTGCTGTCGAGCGTCACGATGGTGGTGTTCGCCGGGCGCGTCGGCGTGCGGCCGGATTGTGGGGGGAACCGCGAAGTCGTGTGCGGCGTGGGCCGCGGCGTGGTTCACGGCGCCGCGGTGGCGCTGCAGGGGCTGCTGTTCGCGCTGCTGACCGGGGCGACGCCCGCGGTCGCGGGTGCCACGGTGGCCGCGGCAGTGGTGCTCGGCGGGCTGCTGGCGGCGTGGTGGGTGCGGCGGCCGGCGCTGGCGCACGGCGCGGACATGGCGTTCGGGATGCTCACCGTCGGCAACCTCGGCATGCTCGCGGGCTGGTTCGCCGACGCCGGGTTCGCGCCGCTGGCGTGCGCGCGCTGCTGCACGGGCGCGGAACCCGGCATGTGGTTCGGCATGCTGGTGGCGGCGAACGCGGCGATGCTGTGGCTCGGCCGGCGGCCGTTGCCGGGCGGCGACCACGCGGCGGCGATGTTCGGCGGCGGGAACGTCGGCATGCTGGTCGGCATGGCCGCCGGCGGGCGGCTCGCGGCGGCGGCGGAGGTGACGCCGCTGGCGGGGGCCGTGGCGGTGGCGCTGGCGGGGATGACGGTCGGGATGGTCGGCGGGATGCTCGCGGGGACGTGGCTCGCGGAGCGGCTCGTCGGTGCGGCGCGGCGCCACGCCGCAAGCCGCTGATCGTCACGCCGGCACCAGGTACGTTCCGGCGAGGCGGTCCTGCGGCGGCCGCGTCGGGAACTTCAGCGCCACCGCCACGTACACCGGCAGGAGCGCCGCCGCCAGCAGCCACAGCGCCACCGCCGCCCCCGACCGCGCCGGGTGGTACACCTGCACCCACGCCGACGCCGTGAGCAGCCCCGCCACCGGCAGCCACACCAGCAGCGCCCGCCACGCGCACTGCCGCCGCGACGCCCGCCGGCCGTCGGCCCGCACCACCGCGATGCCGGTCAGCAGCATCGACACGCCGCCGCGGAGCAGCCCGGCCGTCAGCACCCACACCAGCGGCACCGCGGCCAGCAGCACCCACACCGGCCCCGCCTCGGAGCCCCACGGCGAGGTCACGTCGCCGCGGCCGGCCTTCTCGGGGGCGGCGGCCCACGCCAGCACCACGCCCATCTCGCGGGCCTCCTCCGCCGGCTGCCGCGACAGGTCCAGCACCACGTCCTCGATCCGGTCCAGCGCCTTCCGCTGAACCCCGAGGAGTTCCGCGCGGCGGGCGCCGGCCTCGTCGCGCTTGCGGTCGCGCAGCCGCTCCACCCGGCCGGCCGCCCGCGGGTCGTTCAGCGCCTTCGCCGCCCCGTCGATGCGCCCCAGGTGCGGCGCCTGCGCCGGGTCGCGCAGCGCCGCCAGGGTGCGGTCGGAGATGTCGGCCTGCAGCCCGGCGAGCGCCGTCACCACCACGCCGACCGCGGCCGCGCTCACGAACATCAGCAACAGCCCGCCGGCCAGCACGGCGGCTTGCAGCGTCAGCTGCGCGGCGCGGATCGACGGCGTCACCTCCGGCGGGTGGGCGTGCGTCGCGGCCAGGTCGGCGTGAACGGCGTCGAGCGCGCGGTAGCCGCGCGGGTCGAACAGGCGGTCGAGCACCGGCACCGCGTGCGGCGGAACCGGGGCGCGAACCCCACCCGCGTCGGCGTCGCGCGGGCGGCCTTCGAGCGTCAGCCCGGCCACGGCCCGCAGCAGCGCGAACGGTGCCCCCCCGGCCGCGGCCGTCACCGGGCCGCCGGGAAAGTCCAGCAGCTGAACGCGGCCGTTCGGCTCCACCCACACCTGATCCAGCCCCAGCCGCGGCGGCGTGGTGCCGTCGGCGGCGGCGGCGCGGAACTCGTCCACCAGCTGTTCCAGCAGGAACCGCGCGTCGGCCCACGGCAACGGGCGCCGCGGGTGAATCGTGTCGGCCAGCGGCGCCCCGACCGGGGCGGCGAACGCCGTCCACGCGCAGTCGGCGCCGGCCCACGCCACGCGACCGCTGCCGAGGCGGCGCAGGCGCGTCGGCCGCGCCGGGTCCGTTCCCACCACGGCGGTCGGCGTCAGCCAGATGACGACGCGGCGGCCGAGCGCTCGGTCTTCCGCGGCCCACACCTCGCCGCCGGCGCCGTCGGCCCACAGCCGGCCGCGGACCGCGTACCCGCCGAGCGTCGCCGGCAGCGGCTGCGACGGGTCCGGCGGCACCAGCGCGTCCAGCGGGTTCGGCCGGGCCGACACCAGCTTCGGCCGCCGCGAGCGGAACGGCCGCTGTGTCACGTGGCAGCCGCTGACCAGGTCGTGGACGCCGCGGTAGCCGCCGGGCGAGCGGCGCAACTGCACCGCGAACACGGCCAGCCCCGCGGCAAGCACGGCGAGCCCGACCCACCCGCCGAGCACCTGCCCCGCGGCCGCCGGGGCGTACATCAGCGCCAGCATCATCGCCCCGAACGTGCCGGCGCGGAGCCACGCCCGGCCGAGGCCGGGCGGCCCCGTGGCGCCGACGCGGCTCACGCGCAGGCCCAGCAGCGCCTTCCCGAGTGTGCGGCCGAACAGGCCTTCGAGCGTGGCGAAGTACGCCAGCGTCACCGCGTCCTCGACCGGGTCGATCGGCACGCCGGCCAGCGCGACGTGGCCCCAGCCGATCAGCTTCCGCAGGATTTCGACCGGCAGCGTCACCAGGAGTGTCAGCAGGATGGCGTCGAGGAGGAAGGCGCCGATCAGCGCCCGCGGCCGGGCCGGCGTCTGCCGCGCGGGCACCAGGTCGATCAGAGCCTCGCGCAGTTCCTCCAACGACCCCCAGCGGCGGCCCGGGTCGCGCTCCAGCCCCTTCATCACCACGCGGTCGAGCGCCGCGCTCACGGCCGGGCAGCGGTCGCGGATCGACACGGCGGGCTCGGTCACGGCCTTGGCCAGCGCCGCGGTGATGCTCTCGTGGTGGTACGGCGCCTCGCCGCACAGCAGGTAGTACAGCGTGGCGCACACCGAGTACACGTCCGAGCCGTAGTCGAGCGGGTCGCCGCGCAGCTGCTCCGGCGACGCGAACAGCACCGTGCCGAGGAACGCGCCGCTCTGCGTGAGCTGGCGGTCGGAGGAGCCGACGAGCGACTTCGACAGGCCGAAGTCGCCGACCTTCACCCGGCCGTCGGCGGCGAGGAAGCAGTTCGACGGCTTCACGTCGCGGTGGAGCACGCCGAGGCGGTGCGCCTCGGCGAGCCCTTCGACCACGTCGAGGATGTGGGCGACGGCCTGGTCCGGCGGGACGGGGCCGCGCTCGTCCACCACGTCCTTGAGGGTGCGGCCGGGCATCAGCTCCATGACGATGTACGGCCGCCCCGCGTCGGTGTCGGCGGCGAGGACGAACACGCAGCGCGGGTGGGCCAGCTGGCTGGCGAGGCGGCCCTCCTGGCGGAAGCGGTCGACGGAGCCGGGGTTGGCGGCGAGGCGGCCGGACAGGAGCTTGACGGCGACGCGGGCGCCGGTGTCGGGCGCCTCGGCCTCGTAGACGGTGCCCATGCCGCCGGCGCCGAGGAAGCGGCGGAGGTGGTAGCCGCCGACGACGGCCGGGGGCGGCTCGGGGGCGGGCTCGCCGGTGTCGGAGAACGGCACGAACGAGCCGGTGACCATGCCGGCGGGGACGGGCGTGTTGGGGTCGGCGGGGCCGGCGGAGAGCTTCTGGCCGCAGTACATGCAGAACGCGGGCGGGCCGCCGGGGTCGGCGGTGGACAGCGTTCGCCGACAGCGGGTGCAGGTGATGGTCACCGCCGGGTGGCCTCCGACCGGTGGGCGAAGGGGGGTTCGCCGCCGGGCGTGGGAGATTATCGGGACGGCGGGCCGGAACGCAAGCAGCGTTGCGCAACCCGGGCGCAACGAGCCGTTTGACCGTGCCTCACAGGGCGGCTAAGGTGTCTGGCGTGTCCAAGCCGTTCGACACCATTCTGAAGACGTTGATCGTCGGCCACCTCGGCGAGTGGACGGCGTACCTCGCCGCCCGCGCCGGGCTGCCGGTCGGCCCGGCCGAGCCGCTCGACACCGACCTGTCGGCCACCCTCCAGGCTGACCGGCTGTTCCGCGTCCGCGCCGACCCGCCGTTCGTCCTCCACCTCGAACTCGAATCGACCGGTCGCCTCGGCATCCCGACCGAGTTGCTGCGGTACAGCGTCGCCGCGCTCGGGGCCGTCGGCCTGCCCGTTCACTCCGTACTGGTGCTGCTGCGGCCGAAGGCCACCGCCACCGACCTGACGGGGGTGCTGGACGTGCCGGGGGCCGACGGCCGGCCGTACCTGACGTTCCGCTACACCGTCGTCCGCGTCTGGCAGGAGTCGGTGGCGTCGTTTCTCGCCGCCGGCCCCGGCCTGGCGCCGCTGGCCGTACTGACGAACGAGGCCGCCGGGAATCTGGAGGCGGCGGTCGAGCGGTTCCGCGACCGGCTCACCGAGCCCGACGTGCCGCCGCACCTGGCGAAGGCGCTGTTCGGTTCGAGTTTCATCCTGTGCGGCATGCGGTATGATGAGGCACGGGTCGAGGCCATCTACGAGAGGCTGAGCATGACGCTGGAAGACTCGACGACGTACCAGCTGATCTTGAAGCGTGGCGAGGCGCGCGGCGAGGCGCGGGGGAAGGCGGTGGGGGAAGCCACGGGCCGAGTCGCCGAGGCCCGCGGCATCCTCGCCCGGCTCGGCACCAAGAAGTTCGGCACCCCACCCCCGGCCGCCCTGGACGCCATCGCGGACCGCGAACGGCTCGAACGGATCGCCGAGCGCCTCCTCGACGCCGCCGGGTGGGACGACCTCCTCGGCACGCCGTAGCGCTTCACCCCGGGCCGCGGGGCGGGTATAACAGAACGTATCCCGCCTCCCGCACCGGCACCTCCGAATGCACGACTTCCCCTGCCGCCGGTCCACCCGACCACTCACCCGCCGCGACCTCCTCGTCCGATCCGCCAACGGGTTCGGCGGCGCCGCCCTGGCCACGATGCTCGCCGACGACGAGGCGCGGGCGCAGACTCCGGGGGCTAACGCCCCCGGCTCGGGGCGCGCGCCCGACCCGTTCGCGCCGAAGAAGCCGCACTTCGACCCCAAGGCCACCAGCGTTATCTTCCTGTTCATGGACGGCGGCCCGTCGCAGGTGGACACGTTCGACCCCAAGCCGGCGCTGGAGAAGTACCACGGCCGCCCCTTCCCGGCGCGGGTCGAGCCGACGCAGTTCAACAACGTCGGCGCCACCCTGATGAGCCCGTGGAAGTTCAAGCAATACGGCCGGAGCGGCCTGCCGGTGAGCGACCTGTTCCCGCACGTCGGGGCGTGCGCCGACGACCTGGCGGTGATCCGCTCCGTCACGTCGAACTTCTCCGAGCACACGAACGCCAACTACTTCATCCACAGCGGCAGCGGCCTCCAGGGGCGGCCGAGCGTCGGCAGCTGGGTGACCTACGGCCTCGGCAGCGAGTGCCGCGACCTGCCGGGGTTCGTCGTCCTCGGCAGCGGCATGATCCCGCCCGGCGGCGTGGACTGCTTCGGCAGCGGCTTCCTCCCGGCGTCGTACCAGGGCTCGCTGTTCCGCCACGGGTCGCAGCCGGTCGCCGACCTGACGCCGCCGGGCGGCGCCAGCCCGCGCAGCCGGGCCGCCCAGCGCGACCTCATCCGCACCCTCGACGCCCGCAGCCGCGAGCGGTTCGGCAACGCCGACGCCGTCGAGGCCGCCATCGCCAACTACGAGCTGGCGTTCCGCATGCAGACGGCCGTGCCCGAGCTCGCCGACCTGAGCCGCGAGACGGACGAGACGAAGAAGCTGTACGGCCTCGACGACCCGAAGACCGAGGTGTTCGGCCGGCAGTGCCTGCTCGCTCGCCGGCTCGTCGAGCGCGGCGTGCGGTTCACGGAACTGTTGTGCCAGACCCTTGGCTTCGACCGCTGGGACCAGCACGGCAGCCTGAAGGCCGGGCACGAGGCCAACGCGAAGGCGGTGGACAAGCCGATCGCCGGGCTGCTGACGGACCTGAAGCGGCGCGGCCTGCTCGACCGGACGCTGGTGCTGTGGGGCGGCGAGTTCGGCCGCACGCCCGTCGCGCAGGGCTCCGACGGCCGCGACCACAACCCGTTCGGGTTTACGATGTGGCTGGCCGGCGGCGGCGCGAAGGGCGGCACCGCGTTCGGCGCGACCGACGAGTTCGGCTACCACGCGGTGCAGGACAAGGTGCAGGTCCACGACATCCACGCGACGCTGTTGCACCTGCTGGGCTTCGACCACACGAAGCTGACGCACCGGTTCGGCGGCCGCGACATGCGGCTGACCGACGTGCACGGCGAAGTGATTCGGGGCGTGTTGAAATGACTTCGGAAATGACGAATGACGAATGACGAATGACGGAACCCCGTCAGATTCTGTCATTCGTCATTCGTCATTTCCTAGAAGCCCGGCCCGCCCATGCCGCCGCCCGGCCCGCCCATCTGTCGGCCGAGCAGCGCCTTGTCGTCGGCGCTCTTCGCCGGCCGCTTCTTGTACTGCGCCGTCGGCGGGTTGTTGAACCGGGCCTCGTCGGCCGGGAGGACGACCTCCTCCTTCGGCTTGAACATGAGCCCGTGCTTGTCGTGGTGGCAGCCGGCCGACGCCGCGACGAGCGCGACCGCGAGCCCGAACGCTGCCGGCAGCTTGCCCCGCATGTGGTTCCCCGACGTCCGTTCCGCTGTGTGGAAGCGGGGGCCGTATACCACCGCCGCCGCCGGGTGCAAGCCGAACCCGATTACTGCGGACGACCGAGCAACGCCGCGGGCGGCGTCAGTGGCCGCCGAGCTTCTTCAGGTCGTCGAGGTTGGCCTGGCAGTACGGGCAGCCGACCACGGTGAGGTGGAACGTGACGTAGTCGTGCAGGTCGGGGTCGCCGGCGCCGAGGAGGTAGCCGCCGAGCTGGTCGCGGCCGGGGCAGCTGACGCGCTCGCGCCGCCAGATCGCGCCGACGGTGTGCTCGCCGCGGTCCTCCTCCTCGCGCACCTCGTCGAGGACGCGGCGCACCTCGGCGGACGCGCGCACGGCCCGCTCGACGGCCGCCAGCTCGGCCTCGGGCAGGGCGTCGTGCAGGTAGTCCCGCAGCATCTGCCGGGTCACGTCGGACGGCTGCATGACAGTCTTCGGGAGTTGGGAGCCTCTGGGAGTCTACTCCCGCGGCTCGACCCGCCAAGTCAGCGGCGTCGTGCGCGACATCGCCGACAGGCCCAGGAGCGTGTCGCGGGCGTCGGCCGGCAGCAGCGGGGCCACGCCCTGCACCACCCCGGCGACCCGCCGCAGTAGCGGGCGGTTCTCCGGGATCGGCAGGTCCGCCTTCTGCAAGCCGCTGACCGTGATGACGGCACCGCCCGGCCCGGCCTTGTCGCGCAGCTCCGTCCGCAGGGCGGGAATCTGCGACCCGGCCACGAACGCAATCAGCTCCAGCTTGCCGGCCGTGGCGTCGTCCGGCGTCTCGCCGGCACGCATGTTCTTCGCCCGGTCGCGGAGCAGCGCCGCGGCCTGCTTCTCGTCGGTGCTCTCCAGCAAGTCGCGGAACTGCTCGACGCCGCGGCGGCTCAGGGTGATGCGGTAGCCGTTCGGGAGCGGCGCGAGTTCCACGAGGGGGGCCACGAGTCGGGGCGGCGGGGCGACCTCCGGCCGTGCGTCCGGATCGGCCAGGGCGAGCGCGATGGTAAGGGTTGCGAGCATCGTCCGGCCTCCGCCGAGGGTCGTGGCGCTTCCCGGGCTTAACAAAACGCCAATTGTCCAATCGCGGCGCCGGGAAAACCGACCCCGCGGCGGTATTTTATGCTAGAGTTTCGGGTTTGTCGCATTTACAGGGGCGGTAGCGGTTGGTACAAATCGAGGTGTTGGGAGCATTGCCCCGGTCGCGCCGTCGCCCCCCCGCCTGCGCGGCCGTCATTCAGCCCCGAGCCGCCCATATGAGCGCCCGTCTTACCCGTCCGTTCGCGGCCGCACTCGTGTTGGCCGCCTTCGCCGCCGGCGCCCCGCGCGCCTCGGCCGAATTCGTGTTCCTCACGTACAACGGCACGTCCGGCAACCCCGGCATCAGCAACAACCGCCTCGACGCCGAGGCCGGGCCGTTCTACTGGACGCAGAACCAGCTGCCGCCGAACAGCAGCTTCCCGCCGCCGACGGCCACGTTCTGCCTGGAGCTGAACGCCGGCCCGCCCGTGCAGACGCTGCCGGCCCCCGGCACCACGGTCGAGTTCGGCGTGTTCAGCCTGAGCAAGGCGCCGTCGCCGGCCGCGGCCAACGCCAACCTCATCGCCGAGCTGTACGGCAAGTACTACGACACCGCCTGGAACAGCAGCTCGTTCAAGAGCAGCGGCGTGACCGACGCCTCGATCTCGTTCCAGATCGCCCTGTGGGAGCTGATCTACGACGGCAAGTCGAACAACCTGACCACCGGCAACTTCTTCCTGCCCGACGCCACGTACACGGCCGCGACCAACGCCCAGAAGATGCTCAACAGCCTGACCGCGACCGGCGACGCCTCGTACTTCTCGAAGAAGTACGCCGGCTACGAGCTGGTGGCGCTGGTGGCCCCGGCGTCGTCGGTGGGCGGCAAGCAGACGATGGAGGTGCAGGACCAGATCACGATGCGGTCGGTCGGCGCCGTGCCGGCCCCCGCCGGCGCGCTGCTCGGCGGCATCGGCGTCGTGGCCCTGATCGGCCGGTCGCGCCTGCGGCGGAAGCCGGTACCGGCTTAGTCGGAACGTGGGGCACGTGTTCAACGTGCCTTGCCGGCCCCGTCCGGGCGCCTCATCCCGGCACGTTGTACACGTGCCCCACGTACTACACCCGGAGCCGTGGCAACCCCACGGCTCCGGTCGCGTTCCGGGAATCGCGCCGAAATTCTCGGATCCTTCTTGAAAGCCGCCGCCCCGCGCCGCAAGTTAAAATCTGCTGTGGTCCCGCGGCGCGCCAGCCCTCTCATCTCCCACTCCGGCGCAACCACGGGATCGTGACGACGGACTACGCTCCGTCGTGGTCTCTCTCCCCTCTCTCCTAATCCGGCATCCACAAGACCGAGCGATCGGTCATTGTCCTCGTCTTCCCCACCCCGATCGGCACCCCCGTTCCCGCATGGAGTTGTGCATGACGCCGTTCGCTCGCCCCCGGACCCGCCGCGGGTTCACGCTCATCGAGCTGCTGGTGGTGATCGCCATCATCGCCATCCTGATCGGCCTGCTGCTGCCGGCCGTGCAGAAGGTGCGCGAGGCCGCCGCCCGCGTCAAGTGCCAGAACAACCTGAAGCAGTGGGCGCTGGCCGCCCACAGCTACCAGGACACCGTCGGCGGCCTGCCGCCGGCCATGGTCGTGCCGGGCGCCACCTTCAGCACCGCCCCGGACAACACCACCGGGTACGGGCCGAACTGGATCACCCTCATCCTGCCGTACATCGAGCAGGCGCCGCTGTACAACCAGCAGGTGACGAGCATCACGTCGTGGCTCAACACCGTGAACACCGACCACAACTGGCGGCTGGTCCGGACGGCGAACTTCAACTACGCCCAGTGCCCGTCGGACCCGCGGAACACGACGCCGTACGCCGGCGCCGGCGGGAGCTGGGTGCGCGGCAACTACGCGGCCAACCTGGGGCCGACCGGGCAGGAGGCCAACGACGGCGGCTCGACCTCGTTCGCGTTCACGATCAACGGCGTGACCACGTCGCTCAACGGCCGCGGACCGTTCTGGTTCACCACCAAGGCGGCGCACAAGTGCATGACCATCCAGGGCATCCAGGACGGCAGCTCGAATACGATCATGATGTCGGAGGTGCTGTCGGGGTTGAACGCCACCGACAGCCGCGGCGTCTGGGCGATGGGCCACATCGGCGCCAGCACCATCGGCTCCTACGGCAAGGGCGCGGCGCTGACGCCGAACGCTAAGAACGACCTGTCGGACATCATCACCACGTGCCCGGGCTCGACGGCGGCGGCGCTGAACCTGGGGTGCGCCAACGGCAGCAACACCGTGGCGACGGCGCGCAGCGCCCACACCGGCGGGGTGAACGCGGCGATGGGCGACGGCACCGTGCGGTTCCTCCGCGACAGCATCTCCCAGCTGGCGTTCTACCAGCTCGGCAGCGCCCAAGACGGCCAGCCGCTGCCGGCCGAAGCGAACTGATTCGGGCAACCAAAGGTGTCGTGGGCGGGACCGACCTCCCGCCGCTCTCGGGCCGGCCCCCTCGGGCCGGCCCCTGTCATTTCCCGTCCGCGACCGCCTCGTCCCGAACGCCACACGGGGCGGACGCCTTTCCGGCCGGCGATCCGTCGCGGCGGGCCGATCGGCGGTTACACTACAGGTGTCCGTCGCCCTCCCCGCCGCCGACCCGCGTATGCCCGACCTGATTGCCCAGGGGCCGCAGCCGGAGAACCACTGGCGCCGCCGCCTGCCCGCCGGCCCGGTCACACTCGGCCGCGACGGCTGGGGCGCCGCGTGGGAGCCGTTCCTGTCGCGCCGGCACGCCGAGCTGGAATGGTCCGCCGGCCGCCTCCACGTCCGCCCGAGCGCCGCCCGCAACCCCGTCTTCCGCGACGGCGACCCCGTAGACGGGCCGTTCGAGCTCGGCCTCGGCGCGGCGTTCGTGGTCGGCCGCACCACGTTCACGGTCGTGCCCGACGCGCCGAGTTCGTCCGCGCCCGGGGCGCGGCACGAGTCACTGACGGTGGCGCACGGCGACCTGGCGCACCTGCCGTTCCGCGACGCCCCGCACCGGCTCGACGTGCTCAGCAAGCTGCCCGACGTGATCGCCGGCGCCGCGTCCGACCCCGAGCTGTTCGCCGGCGTGTGCGAGATGCTGCTGGCCGGCCTGCCGCGGGCCGACGCGGTCGCGCTGGTGGCCACGGAGGTCGGCGCGGTCGAGCTGTTCGGCCCGGCCGGGAGCGTGCCCGAGGTGCCGGTGCGGGTGCTGCACACCGACCGCCGCCGCGCCGCCGACGGCCCGTTCGTCCCGAGCCGCCGGCTGGTCGTGGAGGCGGTGGCGGCGCGGGAGGCGACGGTGCTGCACGTCTGGCGCGGCCCCGCGCGGGCACACGAGCCGGCGGGCGAATTCACGGTCCAGGGCGGGTTCGACTGGTCGTTCTGCACGCCGGTCGGGGGTGAGGCGTGCCGCGGCTGGGGGCTCGTCGCCGCCGGCCGGTTCACGACGGACGACGCGCCGGCGCTGTCGTTCCCCGCCCGCGCGACCGACCTGCGCGACGACGTGAAGTTCGCCGAGCTGGTCGCCGACATCCTGAGTTCGCTGCGGCAGGTGCAGGTGCTCCGCGAGCGGCAGGGCGTGTTCCGGCGGTTCTTCTCGCCGGGCGTGCTGCACGTCGTCGCCGGCCGCGACGCCGCCCGCGCCCTGGAGCCGCGCGAGGTGGACGCGACCGTGCTGTTCTGCGACCTGCGCGGGTTCTCGCGCACCGTCGAGGAGGCGTCCGGCCAGCTGCTCGACGTGCTGACGCGGGTGAGCGCCGCGCTCGGCGTGATGACCCGCGCCATCGTGGAGAACCGCGGGGCGATCGCCGACTTCCTCGGCGACGCGGCGATGGGCTTCTGGGGCTGGCCGCTGGACGACCCGGCGAAGGTGGAGAACGCGTGCCGGGCGGGGCTGGCGATCCGCGACGGGTTCGCGGCGGTGAGCAGTGACCGGTCGCACCCGCTGTTCGGCTTCCGCGCCGGCATCGGCATCGCCACCGGCCGGGCGGTCGCCGGCGGGATCGGCACCGCGGAGCAGGCGAAGGTGGGCGTGTTCGGCCCGGTGGTGAACCTCGCGTCGCGGCTCGAAGGGATGACGAAGCCGCTGCGGGTGCCGATCCTGCTGGACGAGGCGACGGCGGCGGCGGTGCGTGCGCACCTCCCGGCGGACGTGGCCCGCGTGCGCCGGCTGGCGCGGGTGAAGCCGGCCGGGCTGGAGACGCCGCTGGACGTGAGCGAGCTGCTCCCGCCGGCCGGCCCCGACGCGGTGCTGACCGACGTTCACCTGACCGAGTACGCCGCGGCGCTGGAGGCGTTCATGTCCGGCGACTGGTCGGCGGCCGACGACCGGCTGCACCGGCTGCCCCCGCGCGACCGCGGCAAGGACTTGCTGACGGGCTTCATTTTGCAGCACAACCACGCCCCGCCGCCGGGTTGGGACGGCGTCGTGCCGCTGGCGGCGAAGTAGGGTTCGCCGGTACAATGGCTCCGGTTCGTGGAGGTTCCCCGCATGTCTGCTGTCGCGCTCCCCGCGCCGCCACCGGCCCCGCCGGCCGACCCGTTCGCGCACCTGCCGCCGGTCGCGCCGCTCCGCTGGACGCGGGAGGAGTATTACCGCCTCGCCGAGGCCGGCTATTTCGCCGGCAAACGAGTCATGCTCATCGACGGGGAAATCATCGCCATGACACCCCAGAACGAACCGCACTCCACCGGTATTATCGTGTCCGCGGTGGCCCTCCACGCGGCGTTCGGCGACGAGATGACGTACCGGCAACAGATGCCCCTGAACCTCGGGCAGGCCTCCGACCCGGAGCCGGACATCGCGGTCGAAGCCGGACCGCCGCGGAGTCAGCCGCGCCGACACCCCACGACCGCGCTCCTGGTGGTCGAAGTGGCTGACAGCTCGCTCGCCTACGACACCGGCGACAAGGCCAGCCTCTACGCCGCGGGCGGCATCGCCGACTACTGGGTCGTCGATCTCGTCCACAACCGCCTGATCGTGTTCCGCGACCCGAAGCCGGACGCGGCCGCGCGCTTCGGCCACGGCTACACGAGCATCCGCTACCTCGGCCGCGCCGACACCGTCGTTCCCCTCGCCGCCCCCAACTCGGCCGTCGCCGTCGCCGACCTGTTGCCGTAGCCGCGCGGCAATTCGGCTCACCACGCCGTGCCGAGTTTGCCGATCTTACCGCGGGTGCCGATTCCACCGCGGGGGCGGAGATGCGCCGGGGGGCGACCTCCTACGCTTGCTTGTTGTTGATCGCGGCGGGGTGCCACCACGCCCGCCAGTGCTCCCCCCACGCCCACGCCCCCGTCGAACTGCCGACCGCGGCACGCCAACCGGTCGCAGTGGACGCCACAGCGGTATCGGGAGCCACGACGCCGGCGCGGCCCGCGACCGTGCGGCGGCTCACCGCCGAGGAGTGCCGCGCGCTCGCGGCGCAGAACGCGCCCTTCGCCGACGACCTCGACAAGCACCCGGGCAACAGCGGCCCGAGTCACCCGCGGCTTCATCCGAAGAAGGCCGACAAGGCGGCGTGCGCCCGGCTCGTCCGCGGGTACGCCGCCGACGAGCTCCGCAACCGCGCCGCCGGCGATGCCCTCGACGACTTCTACAAGCTCGCCCGCGCCGAGGCCCAGTTCGACCTGCTCGTCGCCGCCCGCGCCGAGGTCGCGGCGCGGCTCGCGGAGGCGGACGCCGCCGCGAAGCACGGCCTGCGCGACCGCGGCGACCCGCTGCGGGTACAGTTGCACGAGTTCGACGCGCAGCTCGGCCAGCTCGGCGGCGGCATCGGGGCGCTGAACGCCAGCCTCCGCGGCCGGCTCGCGCTCGACGCCGCCGACCCCATGCCGCTCGGCCCCGCCGACCCGCTCCGCGTCCGCGGCGAGGACGTCGACGCCGCCGAGGCCGTCCGCACGGCGCTGCACTACCGGCCGGACTTGAACTTCCTGCGGGCGCTGATCGGCTGCCGGGACGGCAGTGACAGCGGGCTGTCGCAACAGGCGCTGACGAGCCTCAACCCGCTGCTCGCCGCCGCGAGCGGGCACCCGCTGCTGGCGCTACTCTCGGCCCTGTGCGGGAAGGACGACGGCTCCGGGGACCGGCTCGCGTCGGCGCTCGCGGGGCGGGAGCGGCAGGCCGAGGCCGAGGTGCGGGCGGCGGTGGCGACGCTCCACGGCCACCGCGCCGCCGTCGGCGCGCGGGCGGCGGCGGTGACGGACGCGGCGGCGCGGGTGGCCGACCTGGAGAAGCAGGCCGCCGCCGGGCAGTCGGTGCTGGCCGAGCTGACGGCGGCGCGGCTGGAGTTGCTGAAGGCCCGCGGCGCGCTGCTGGAGGCGGCGTCCGACTGGCACCGGGCCGAGGCCCGGCTGCGGCAGGCGATGGGGACGCTGGTGCGGGAGTAGCGTCAGGTCTTCTTCAGCGCCAGCGAGCGGATCAGGTCGTACACTTCGCGCGGCTGCGGCACGTTCACCAGCGCCACCTTCCGGTTCGAGAGCTTGCCGTCGGAGCCGCTCACCAGCTGCTGCGTCACCAGCGACACGGTGCCGGCGCCGCGCGTCTGCTGGAGCACGCCCTCGGTCAGCTCCACGTCGATGACCTGGTCGAACACGACGGTCCGCTGGTGCTTGTTGAAGAAGCCCTCGTCGCACTCCACGCGGTCGGCGAACACCCGGTACGTCGTCTGCTGCGGCTCCTGGAAGCACTTCAGCCCGAAGAGCCCGAGGGCGATCATGAACGCCGCGACGTACACGCCCACCGCAAGGGAGTGGTCGGGGCCGCGCTCGAGGCGTTCGAACGGGTCGCCGAACATGCCGCCGACGACGAACGCGAACGTGGCGGGGAAGACGGCGACGAACCCGGCGACGAGCGGCCCGAGCACGACGAACTGTGCCGGAACGACGACCGGCTTGATCTCGCGGAGCGGGGCAGTAGACACGACCGGCCTCCGGGTGGGTCAGCTGCCGAACAGCCGCCGCAGCGGCTCGCCGGCGGCGAGGCGGTGGGGGCGGCCGGCCTGGTCGAACACCTCCGCCGCCGGGTCCAGGCCGAACCGCCAGAAGATCGTCGCCGCCAGGTCGCCGGGCGTCACAGGGTCGCGGGCCGGGTACGCGCCCAGGCGGTCGCTCGCGCCGTACACCGCGCCGCCGGTCACGCCGCCGCCGGCGAACAGCGCCGTGTAGCAGTCCGGCCAGTGGTCGCGGCCGCCGTCGCGGTTCACCCGCGGCGTCCGGCCGAACTCGCCCATCGCCACCACCAGCGTGCTGTCGAGCAAGCCCCGCGTGTCCAGGTCTTCGATCAGCGCCGACAACCCCTGATCGAACTGCGGCAGCAGGTGCGTGCGGTGCTGGTTCGCGCCTTTGAAGTGTGCGTCCCAGTTCTGGCCCTGCTGCTTGAAGTCGTACACGGTCACGAACGGCACGCCGGCCTCGACCAGCCGCCGGGCCAGCAGGAAGTTCTGGCCGCGCATCTGCCGGGCGACGCCGAGCTCGGCCCCGTTGCCGCCGCCGCCGCCCTCGCCGACCGCCGCCGGCGCGGCGCCGAACCCGTACCGCTCGCGCACCCGCAGCGGCTCGCGGAACACGTCGGCGGCGCCGCGCACCGCTTCGGCTTCGAGCAGCCGGTACGCCGTCTCGTACACCGCGGCGGGCTTGCCGAGCGTGTCCAACAGGCGGCGGCGCTCGCCGAGGCGGGCGGGGCTCACGTCGGCGGCCGGCCGCAGCGCCCCGGCGCGGTACTCGCGGGTGGCCGCGTCCACGTCCACCCACAGCGGGTCGTAGGCGCGGCCGAGGAAGCCGCCGCCCTGGCACGGCGTCGGCACCACGTTGTGGAACGGGAACGGCAGCGACGCGAACGGCACGTCCACGCCGCGGCCGCGGGTCAGGTACGCGACGGCGCTGCCGTAGCTCGGGTACACCTGCGGCTGCGGGGCGAACAGCTCGCGGTCGGGGCCGTCGAGCGGCCGGCCGGTCAGCGCGTGGATCGAGGCCGAGTCGTGCAGCCGGGCCGAGTGCGTGACGCTGCGGACGAGCGCCACCCTGTCCATCACGCGGGCCACCCGCGGCAGGTGCTCGCACACGCGGAGGCCGGGGACGCTCGTGGCCACCGACCGGAACTCGCCGCGGACCTCGGCGGGCGCGTCGGGCTTCAGGTCGAACGTGTCGAGGTGGCTGGGGCCGCCGTAGAGGAAGACGAGGACGCACGCGCGGATCGGCTTCGGGGCGGCGGGCGGCGGCGCGGCGGCGCGGGCTTCGAGGAGGCCGCCGAGGTTCAGGCCGAGGTAGCCGCCGGCGCCGACGTGGAGGAGCCGGCGGCGGGTGAGGAGGGCGGTGCGGGCGGGCATGGGCGGCACCTCGGGAGAGCGAGGGCGGGTCACTTGATGCGGTCGTAGTCGTCCACCACGCCGTCGGGCTTGTGGAGCGTCAGCCGGGTGCCGGCCAGCACCGCCCGCACCCGCCACGTCCGCACCTGGCCGCGGTCGTTGCCGGTCACCTCCATCGTCTCGCCGTCCAGGAAGCGGAACCGGTCCTCGACCTTCTGGACGTTGCGCGACTGGAGCACGCCGGCCGCGTACACCTCGACCGGCGCCTCGCGCTTGAGGACGCCGCCGGGCTCGATCTCCATCAGGCCGGACACGTCGGTCCGCGGCGGCACCGGCTGGCCGTTCTGGCGGACGTGTTGCCAGATGCCGACGAGGCGGGCGGAGGCCTGCTCGGGCGTGATCGGGCGGGTGCAGGCCGGCAGCGCGAGCAGGACCAGGCCGAGCAGCCAGGCGGGGCGGACCATCGCGGCCTCGGAGTGCGGGTGTGTTGAGGCTACCGCGGCGGCGGGCGGCCGTCAAACGGCAAGCCGACGGTCGGAGGCGGGAAGAGGGCGACGCCGGCGGTCAGCCGGCGGGGGGCGGGGTCTTCGCGGCCGGCAGCGGGTTGGCCTGCTCGAACGCGGTGATCTTGTCCTTGCGCCGCTGGTGCCGGCCGGCCTCGAAGTCGGCGGTCAGCCACGCCCGCACCATCCGGTCGATGACCTCCTCGCCGATCAGGTCGGCCGACAGGCACAGCACGTTCGCGTCGTTGTGCCGGCGGCTCATCTCGGCGTCGAGGGCGTCGCGGCAGTTGGCGGCGCGGACGCCGCGCACCTTGTTCGCCGCGATGCACATGCCGTGGCCGGTCGCGCACAGCAGGATGCCGCGGTCGGCCGCCCCGCCGGCCACGGCCTTCGCCACCACGAACGCGAAGTCCGGGTAGTCGCACCCGGCGGGCGCGTCCGTGCCGTGGTCGGTGACCTCGTGACCGAGTTCCTTCAGGAGGCTCACCACCCGGTACTTCACGGCCACGCCCCGGTGGTCGTTGCCGACGGCTACTCGCATGCGGCCACCCACTCCTGTAAGAACCGCCCCACGTGCTCCCGGATCCGCCGGGCGCAGTCCCGATACACCTCCGGCCCCGCGCCGATGGGGTCGTCCAGGTCGGCGTCGCCGCACAGCAGTCGGGCCGCCGGGCCGACCCCGGGGTAGCGCTCCGCCAGGGCGTGGGCGTGCGACCGGGTCATGGCGATCACGTCGTCGGCGGCGGCCAGTAGCTGCGGGTTCACCGGCCGGCTGCGGTGGTCGGCGATGTCGGCGCCGAACTCCGCCGCCGCCGCCACCGACAGGTCCGACGCCGGCCCGCCGCCGTACGCCGCCACGCCCGCCGACAGCACCCAGATGCCCCTCGCCGGCAGCGCGTCGGCCGGGCAGCTGAGCCGCTCCGCCAGCAGCGCCTTGGCGATCCCCTCGGCCAGCGGGCTGCGGCAGGTGTTGCCCGTGCACACGAACAACACGATCCGCGCCGTCAGTCGCTCGACCTCGTCCGCCGGGAAGTCGCCGGCCTGTGTCACCCGCCAGCCCGCGTCCGAAACCGCCACCTCGGTCGGCCGGCGGTCCGTCCTCAGCCCGCCGGCGCTCACCGCCAGCTGAACCGCGTCGCCGAACGGTTCCGCCGCCGCGCTCGCCGTCGGCTGGTGCGTCTCGCTCAGGAGCACCGGCCCCGGCAGCGCCGGCAGCAGGGCGTCCGTCAGCGCGTGCTCCGGGCAGCGGAAGCGGACCACGCCGTCCCGCGTCACCGCCTCCCACGCCGCCGCCGGCCAGCCCTCGGGGACCGCCGTCGGGTCCGCGGGCAGCGCCACCGTCAGCGGCGACGGCCAGCCGCGGAACATCAGCCGGCGGGCGGCCGTCGGCACGCTCACCCCCAGCCGGGGCGGGTCGTCCGGGCCGTACACCAGCACCGCCGGGGCGGGGATCGTCGGGGCGACGGGCGAAGTCGGGTCGGCGAGGGCGACGTACCCGGAATCGCCGGGGTAAATCACCACCCGGCCGGCCGCCAGCTCCTCGCGCACCCGGCGGACGAAGTCCGACGGATCGACGGTCGGGCTCCAGTCCAGGACCGTCGGTGGCATCGGGGCCGGTTCCGGGCGGGCCGGGGCGCAACGGGACAGCGGCGGGTAGTGTACGGAGGCGCTCGCGTGCGAACAAGGAACCCGCGGACGGGCTTCTGAGCCGGCCCCGTCGGGGGTCGGAGCGCACCCACTCCCGACGCGGTCGCGTCCGACCGGGGGACGCTCCGACCCCTGACGGGGCCGGCTCGGGTGGGTGATGCGGTCGATTTTCCGCTGGACCCGATCGGCACGATCGCCGAAGATGGCAGCACCTGCCGGGGCCGCGGCCCCACCGTTCCGCCCGGGACCACGTTCATGCTCAACCTGTTCGGAACCCCCCACCGCGGCGGCGGCTTCTGCGACGGCCGCACCCGCCGCGACTTCCTCACCATCGGCGGCACCCTGTTCGGCGGCGCCCTCGCGGCCCCGCACCTGCTCGCCGCCGAGGCCCGCCAGGGCACCCGCACGAGCCACAAGTCCGTCATCATGGTCTACCTGCCGGGCGGCCCGCCCCACATCGACATGTGGGACATGAAGCCCGACGCCCCCGCCGAGGTCCGCGGCGAGTTCAACCCGATCGACACGAACGTCCCCGGCGTCCGCATCTGCGAGCACTTCCCGCTGATGGCGAAGATGATGGACAGGTTCGCCGTCGTCCGCTCGCTCGTCGGCAGCAGCGGCGACCACGACGCCTACCAGTGCATGACCGGCCGGCCGCGCACGCCCGCCAACAACGGCTACTGGCCGAGCTTCGGCGCGTGGGTGTCGAAGACCCAGGGCGGGGCCGACGCCGCCGTGCCGCCGCACCTCACGCTCATGTACCGCACCGGCGAGCAGCGCTGGGGCTACCCCGGCGACGGCGGCTTCCTCGGCCTGGCGCACGCCCCGTTCCGCCTCAGCGCCGGCAAGGGCACCGGCCCCGCCGACAGCATGACGCTCAAGGGCGTCACCCTGGAGCAACTCGGCGACCGCACGGCGCTGGTCCGCTCGCTCGACACCATCGACCGCCGCATCGACCGCAGCGGCCTGATGGACGGCATGGACACGTTCAACCGGCAGGCGCTGGACATCCTCACGTCGTCGAAGCTGAAGGACGCGCTCGACCTGACCAAGGAAAGCCCGAAGACGCTGGAGCGCTACGGCTTCGACGACCCGGCGTTCGAGCGCGACGGCGCCCCGCGGATGGTCCGCAACTTCCTGATGGCCCGCCGGCTGGTGGAGGCCGGCGCCCGCGTGGTAACGCTGAACTTCACCCGCTGGGACTGGCACGGCGGCGACGGGAAGAACTTCGTGCAGGGGAAGAAGGACATGCCGCTGCTCGACCGCGCGGTCACCGCGCTGGTGAGCGACCTCCACGACCGCGGGCTGGACAAGGACGTGACGGTGCTGGTGTGGGGCGAGTTCGGCCGCACGCCGCGGCTGAACAACATGGCCAGCCGCGACCACTGGCCCCAACTGAGCACCTGCCTGCTGGCCGGCGGCGGGATGCGGACGGGGCAGGCGATCGGCTCCTCGAACCGCCTCGGCGAGTACGCCGTGGAGCGGCCGGTCACCCACCAGAACGTGTTCGCCACGCTGTACCACAACCTCGGCATCGACCTGAACCCGATCCGCGAGTTCGACCCGAACGGCCGGCCGCAGTACCCGATCGACCCCGGCACCCCGGCGATCCGCGAGCTCGTTTGACTTCGCCTTCTTCGGGCGAGCCGGGGCGTCAGTCCCCGGCTCGCCGCGTTTCCGCTCCCCCGCCAGCCACACCCGACAGACCATCTCCGCCGCCCGCAGCGCCTGCGCGGGCGTACCCCCGGCCATGACGCCGCGCAGCGCCTGCACGGCGCCGCCGACGCGCGCGTCGTCGTCGAGTTCGCCGAGCGCGTCCGGCAGCGGGTCGAGGTCGGGGAGGGCGTTCAGGGTGGCGGTCATGGCGGCACCCGGGGGTTGGGGGTGATATGGTGAACAAAAGTTCAATGGCCTCCTGAATGGGAGGTGTCAAGAAATTCGGCGCGGATTCTCGGTCGGCTATTGGTTTGACCGGCGGGCGAGGGGTCGGGACACTGCGTTGGGTGGGTTCGTGATTCGCGGCGGTGCGTGACTTCTGGTTCCCATCGATCGTGGTTAACCCCCTCACCCCGCGTGCTTCGCCGCGACCCTCTCCCCCGAGGGGAGAGGGTGTGAGCCACACGACACCCATCGAGGGCGGGTGGCCACGCGCCTGCGCGGCGGGTCGATGCCCGCCCGTGACGGGCGCGGGTCAGGCCCACCCTCTCCCCTCGGGGGAGAGGGTCGCGGCGAAGCACGCGGGGTGAGGGGGTTAACCACGATCGATGGGGACCAGCGCCACGCGCGCACCCCGATTCATCCTGTGGAGCAGTGTTTCGGGCGCGAGCCCCGTCGGGCGTCTGAACCCCGACGGGGCTCGCGCCCCGGCCTAACGGCTGGCCGAAAACCGTAAGCACAACCTCGCAGCAATCCGGCCTTCGCGCCGCGGGGGAAGGCGGGTAAACGGGCGCCCCTCGGCAGGAGGCGGCGGATGCGCAAGCTGATGTGGTGGGTCGGGGTGCCGGCCGCGGTGGTGGTGGTCGGCGCCGCGTGGGTGACGGTGTTCCCGAGCGAATCCGGGGCGGGGTGAACCCCCGTGGGCTGCGGCCCGGCCGGCGGTCTGCCGGCCTTCGACCCCTGGATTTACCAGCGCCCCGTTTATCAGCCCCCGCCGAGACCGGCGCCCGTGCGGCCGGCGCCCGTGCGGCCGGCGCCGGTGGCCGTGCGGCCACCCGAAGTACGCCCCCCAGAGGTGCGGCCGGTGGCCGTACCGCCGCCGGAATCGCTGGGGGTGAAGCTGGAAGTGCCGGCGGTGGCGGTGCCGCCGCCGGCGGAGTTGGGGATCGAGCTGAAGTGACACGCCCGCTTGCGGCGTAGCGCCCGCGGGCGCTACGCCGCAAGCGGCGGAAGACTCAGTTCGCGGCCGCGGCGGTCGGCGACGGCGTCGGGGCGTGCAGCCCCGACCCGCCCGCGAACGCCGGCAGCGGGGCCGACGGGTTCGACAGCGCCGCGTCGGCCTGGCCGAGCAGGTCGCGGATGGTGCGGCGGAAGCCATCGTACTGCGTCTGGAGGTTGTCGCGCTCGGTGGTGCGGGCGCGGAGGTCGGCGCGGGCCGCGTCCTTCTGCACCCGCTCGGCCGCGGCCGCCGCGTTCGCCTGTTCGAGCTGCCGCTGCTGCTGGCTGAGCTTCTCGTGCGCCTGCACCAGCTGCGCCCGGAAGTTGTCCCGGGCCGATGCCGCGGCGCGGAAGTCCTCTTCGAGCCGCTGCACCTTCGCGTCCGTCGCGGCGGGGTCGCCGCCGCCGGGCGCCTTGGCGCAGCCGTAGATGCCCAGCAGGGCGACGAGGAGGAAGCCGAGAACCTTGTGTGATCGCGTCATGGCCGGTCTCCGGCAGCGGGGAAGATCGTGGCGGCGGGTATCGACCCATCTTCTCTCGGCTGCCCGGAGCCCGCGACTTACGCAAATCTGCCTGCTTCCCGGACCGTTACCCCTTGCCCCGCCCCCCACCGGCCGCGCCAGCCGGCAGAACCCGACCGGCGGATCGCGCACGGGCCCGGGCCCGACTCGTCCCAACTCCTTGCACCCGCGCCCCGCCCGCCGTAGCATCGCCGGATCGGACCCGCCGCCGCGAGGCCCCTCTCCATGCCCTTCGCCTACGTCCAGGACCTGAACCCGCTCGGCAACCAGTTGCTCTCGACAGTTGTCGCGGCGCTGCCGGTGCTGGTGCTGTTCTACCTCCTCGTCGGCCGCCGCTGGCTCGCCAGCTGGGCCGGCGTCGCCGGGGCCACGACCGCCATCCTGATCGCGTGGCTCGTCTACAAGATGCCGGTGGAGCAGGCGTCGTGGTCGTTCCTGTACGGCGCCGCGTTCGGCCTCATGCCGATCGGCTGGACCGTGTTCGCGGCGATGCTCCTGTACAACGTGACCGTCGAGACCGGCCAGTTCGCCGTGATCCGCCGCAGCATCGGCGGCCTGAGCGGCGACGCCCGCGTGCAGGCGGTGCTCATCGGCTTCGCGTTCGGCGCCTTCATGGAGGGGGCCGCCGGGGCCGGGTCGCCGGTGGCGATCTGCGGCGCGATGCTGGTCGGCCTCGGGGTGCCGCCGTTCCGCGCCGCGGTGCTGTGCCTGATCGCCAACACGTCGCCGGTGTGTTACGGCGGGCTCGGCGTGCCCATCCTCACGCTCGGCAACGTCACCGGCATCGACCCCGCGACCGTGAGCGTGATGTGCGGGCACCAGCTGCCGCTGCTGTCGTGCCTGGTGCCGCTGTACATGGTGCGCTGCATGTGCGGCTGGCGCGACACGTTCGCCGTGTGGCCGGCGCTGCTGGTCGGCGGCGGGTCGTTCGCGGCGTTCCAGTACGTGTTCGCCACCTTCCACACGTGGGTGCCGGGCGTGTACATCTGGCCGCTGACCGACATCGGCGGCGGCCTGTTCTCGCTCGTGACGCTGGCGCTGTTCCTGCGGTTCGTGTGGAAGCCGAAGGACGAGTGGAAGTTCCCCGCGGCGGGCGACGGCGCCATCCCGAAGCCCGCGCAGACGGCCCCGCACGACCCGCACGCCGAGGCCGCGGTCGAGGAGGCGAAGCGGCTGCTGGACTCGTCGTTCCGCAACCCGCACACCGAGATCCCGCTGACGGCGCGAAGCATCGCGGTGGCGTGGTCGCCGTTCCTGGTGATGGCGGCGTTCCTGGCGGCGGCCGGCGTGGTCCGCGGGGCGGAGACGGACGCCAAGCGGGCGCTGGAGGTGGGGCCGCTGCGAACCTTCTACGAGTTCGAGGTGCCGACGCTGCACAAGCAGGTGGAGCGCGCCGACCGGCTGCTGCCGCCGGGCGCCGTGGGCGACGCCCGCAAGGAGGCCGCGGTCTTCAAGCTGCCGTGGGTGACGGCCCCCGGCTCGGCGGTGTTCCTGGCCGCGCTGGCGTCGATGGCGTTCCTGCGCATGAACGGTCGCCAGGTGGCCGGCGTGTTTCGCAAGACGGCGGTGCAGATGAAGATTCCGATCCCGACCATCGCGCTGATGCTGGGCCTGAGTTACGTGACGAAGTACGCCGGCGTCGACGCCACGCTGGGCGTGGCGTTTGCGGAGACGGGCGTGCTGTACCCGTTCTTCGCGGCGATGCTGGGCTGGCTGGGCGTGTTCCTGACCGGCACCGACGCCGGCAGCAACGCGCTGTTCGGTAGCCTCCAGAAGATCACCGCGACTGAGGTTTTCAACAACCACCCGGCGGCGCTGTCGAACCTGACGCTGGAGCAGACGCAGGTGCTGGTGTGCACCGCGAACAGCACGGGCGGGGTGATGGGGAAGATGATCGACGCGCAGAGCATCTGCGTGGCGACGGCGGGGACGAACCAGCTGGGCCGCGAGGCGGACATCTTCAAGGCGGTGATCTGGCACAGTGTGTTCCTGGCGAGCGTCGTCGGCGCGCTGACGGCGCTGCAGGCGTTCGTCCCCCCGTTCACGCGGATGGTGCCGCACCCCTGACGCGGGCTGGACGTGCCCCAGGCGGCCGGGGAGAATGACGGTATGGCCACGACCACCGTACCTTCGCCGGCGCTCGCTTCCCGCTTCCGCACGCTGGCCGCCGAGTGGCAGGCCGCGACGCGGTTCCTGTCGTCGGCCGCCGCCACAGCGAATCACCCGGCGTACCGCGCGGTGGTGGCGCTAGGGCCGGACGTGGTGCCGCTGATCCTGGCGGAACTGGCCGCGACGCCGGAGCCGTGGTTCGCCGCGCTGAGGGAGCTGACCGGTGCCGACCCCGTGCCGCCGGCCGACCGCGGCCGCCCGCGCGCCGCGGCCGACCACTGGCTGGCGTGGGGCCGCGCCCGCGGGCTGGCCTGACCCATGCTCTCGCCCCTTCTTCAGGCCGCCTTCCCGGACCTGGACGCCGACGGCGGCGCCGTCACCCACCCGGCCGACCCGGCGTACAACTGCGTGGCGTGGGCCGCGGGCGTGACCGACGTGCTGTGGTGGCCGGCCGACCCGGACGGGTACTGGCCGCCGGGAGCGCCGGACGAGCTGACCGTAGCGGCGTTCGTCGCCGCGCTGGGAACGGTGGGCTACGTGCCGTGCGCCGACGGCGGGTACGAGCCGGGGTTCGAGAAGGCGGCGGTGTACGCACGGGCCGGGGTGCCGACGCACGTGGCCCGGCAGGTGGCGGGCGGCCGCTGGTCGAGCAAGCTGGGCCGCGACTGCACCGTGGGCCACGCGACGCCGGCCGGGGTGGCGGGGCTGGTGTACGGCACCGTCGTGGCTTACCTCCGACGGCCGACGGCGTGACGGCGCGGCAGGCGTTCGTCCCCCCGTTCACGCGGATGGTGCCGCACCCCTGACGGAATCGGGCCGGCCTGCTGACGTGTGTCGTGGCGCGGTCGCGCGGGCGTGCGCCGTGGCCACGCTCGTGGTGCTCGCGGGTACGTCGGCGTCCGCGGGGCGGTGACGTGAGAGCCGGTCAGGCCGGCGACACGGCGGGCGCCGGCGGCGCGGCGGGCGCCGGCGGGTGCGCGAACTGCGGGTTCGAGAACACCGCGAACAGCTCGCGCCAGAAGAAGTCGCCGCGCGGCACCGGCGCGTCCGGCTGCGGGGTCAGCGGCACCTCGTCCATGATGCTCGTCAGGAACGTCGCCTTCGCCACCAGCTCGGTGTGCACGAAGTCGCCGTCCGACTGGATCGGCACCCGCCGCAGGAAGTCGGTGCGGAACAGCTTGAACGGGCTCCCCACGTCGACCATCGGCACGCCGAAGAACCAGCCGACGAACACGCCGTACACCCGGTTGCGGTAGCCGGGCCACACCTCCGGCGGCTCCATTCGCATGCCGGCGAACAGCCGCCAGAAGCCGCGCCACAGCCAGCTCGCGGCCTGCGCCAGCAGCGGGGCGCGGCGGCCGCGGCGGGCGCCGCTGATCAGGTCCGCCTGCTTGCCGAGGATCTCGTCGCGCAGCTCGATGCGGTCGAGCATGCCGAACAGGTCGTGCGGCGTGAACGGGTAGTCGGGCGAGACGTAGCACAGCAGCGGCTGGTGGGCCTCGGCCAGCGCCGTGCGGAGGCAGGCGCCGAAGCCCTTGCGGGCGTCGTGGCGGAGCCCGCGGACGTGGGACACGCGGCCGGCGGCCATCGCCTCCACCACGGCCGGCGTGCGGTCGGTGCTGCCGTCGTCCACGACCAGGATTTCGTACGGCCGCTTGGCGCGGGCGAGGACGGCGCCCCACGCCGGCAGCATCTTTTCGAGCTTGTCGGCGGCGTCGTGCGTCGGCACCACGACGGTGACGCCGGGGCGCGGGGCGGTCGTCGGGTGGGCCATGAGGCGGCGGTCCGGGGTGGGCCGGCGGCGGCCGGCGGTCTGGGATGAGGTACGAACCCGCGGCGGGCGTGGGTAGGCGCACTCATTCCGGCCCGGTGGCGGACCACGGGTACGGGCTGGTGACGTTCGTGAAGGTGCCGGGCGACTTCGCGGTACCGCTGTACCAGCCGAAGTACGCGAAGGGGTGACGGCTACCCGAGGTACGCCGCCTCGGTGGCGCGGCGGTACGTCCCCTCCAAATCGACCACCACCGACTCGTCGGCCGACAGCGGCAGGCGCATCGGCGGCAGCGGGTCGCCGACGGCCAGCGGCCGCCGCCACACCGCCAGGAACCGCCCACCGCCGGGCGCCGGCCCGCCGACCCGGTAGCCGACCGCGAACGGCGCCGCCACCGCCGGCTGCGCCAGCGCGAGTGCCCGCGCCACCTCGTCGGCGAACGAGAACCCGGCCGGGCGGCGGTGGACATCGACCAGCAGCAGGTGAACGCCGCGCAGCAAGTACCCGGCGTAGGCCGCGGCATACGCCCCCTGCGCCGACAGCCGGTCCTTGTTCCGCGGCGACACGAGTTCGATCGCCGCGACCAGCCGGCCGGCCCGCTCGACGAGCACGGCGGTGTCGGCCGCGAGGGTGGCGACGGCGACCTCCTCGTCCGGCTCGGGGCCGTCGGGCGCCGGTGCGCTCGTCGGCCCGCCGGGCGGCCAGTCGCGAACGCCGACGTCCGGCCGCCCGTCGTCCGGGCCACCGATGGCGAAGGTGGGGGTGGTGCCGATGTAGGCGCGGTAGGCCGGCGGCAGGAGCGGCTTGAGGGCGTACAGCAGTTCGACGCCCCACACCTGGTGGACGCCGTCCCACCCCGTCAGCGCGGCCCAGTCGTGAAGTGGCATGGCGTCTCGCCCGGCGACTCGGAACCCGCCGCCATTGTACTCGTGACGCGGGGTCGCCACCCCGCACGCCCCGCGGTACGCTGGGAGCGTGGCGCCCGCCCGCCGCCCCCACGCGAGACCCCCCATGTTCCCGGCGATCCTCTCCCTCGCCCTCGTCGCCCCCGCCCAGCCGCCCGCCGACGCCGGCGTGCTCCCCGCCGCCGCCGACGGCCGGCCCCTCAACCTCGACTTCGAGACCGGCACTCTCCAGGACTGGACCGCCGAGGGCACGGCCTTCCGCGACCAGCCGATCAAGGGCGACACCGTCGCCGCCCGCCGCGGCGACATGAAGAGCCGCCACCAGGGGCAGTTCTGGGTCGGCGGCTACGAGAAGCACGGCGACAAGGGGACCGGCACGCTCACCAGCGCCCCGTTCAAGGTGACGCACCCGTGGGCCAGCTTCCTCGTCGGCGGCGGGCCGCACCAGCTCGAAACGTGCGTCGAGCTGGTGGACGTGGCCACGAAGGCCGTCTTCTTCCGCGCCGCCGGCCTGGAGGAGGAAGACCTGCGCCGCGTCGTCGTGGACCTGGCGAAGGTGCAGGGGAAGGACATCCAGGTCCGCGTCGTGGACCGGCACACCGGGCACTGGGGGCACGTCAACTTCGACGACTTCCGCTTCCACGCGGCGCAGCCGAAGTTCGCCGCGCGGCCGCAGAAGGCGCCGCCCGCGAAGCAGGACGTTGTGGCGCACGCCGGGCTGGCGCCCGAGGCCGCGGCGAAGGCGATGACCGTGCCCCCCGGCTTCAGCGTCACGCTGTTCGCGGGCGAGCCGGACGTTCACCAGCCGATCGCGTTCTGCTTCGACGACCGCGGCCGGATGTGGGTCGCGGAGGCGTTCACCTACCCGAAGCGGAACCCGCATCCCGGGCCGGTGCTGCCCGAGGCGCAGAAGAAGCTCGGCGACCGCATCCTGATCTTCGAGGACGCCGACGGCGACGGGAAGTTCGACAAGAAGACGGTGTTCATGGAGGGGCTGAACCTCGTCAGCGGGCTCGAAGTCGGCTTCGGCGGCGTGTGGGTCGGCGCGGCGCCGTACTTCCTGTTCATCCCGCACGACGAGGCGACGGACAAGGCCGGCGAGCCACGCATCCTCCTCGACGGCTGGGGCTACCAGGACACGCACGAGACGCTCAACACCTTCGTGTGGGGGCCGGACGGCTGGCTGTACGGATGCCACGGCGTGTTCACGCACAGCCGCGTCGGCGTCCCGGGCACGCCGGACAAGGACCGCACGCCGATCAACGCCGGGGTGTGGCGCTACCACCCGACGCGGCACGTGTTCGAGGTGTTCGCGCACGGCACGTCGAACCCGTGGGGCCTGGACTACAACGCGCACGGCGAGTTCTTCGTCGAGGCGTGCGTGATCCCGCACATGTGGCACATCATCCAGGGTGCGCGCTACCACCGGCAGGGCGGGCAACACTTCAACCCGTTCACGTTCACCGACATCCCGACGATCGCCCTGCACCGCCACTACCAGGGCGCGACGCCGCACGCCGGGAACAACGTGAGCGACGCGGTCGGCGGCGGCCACGCGCACAGCGGCCTGATGTGTTACCAGGGCGGCCACTGGCCGAAGGAGTACCACGGCAAGCTGTTCATGGGGAACCTGCACGGCCACCGCATCAACGTGGACGTGCTGACGCCGAAGGGGAGCGGCTACGTCGCCGACCGCAACCCGGACTTCCTGAAGACCAACGACAAGTGGTCGATGCTGGTGAACCTGCGCAGCGGCCCGGACGGCAACGCCTTCGCCATCGACTGGTACGACAAGCAGATTTGCCACCGCAACGAGCCGGAGATTTGGGACCGCACCAACGGCCGCATCTACAAGATCAGCTACAAGGGCACGAAGACCGTCGCCGGCCTCGACCTGAAGAAGCTGAGCGACGAGGAGCTGGTGAAGCTCCAGCTGCACGAGAACGTGTGGTACGTCCGCCACGCGCGGCGCGTCCTTCAGGAGCGCGGCCTCCGCGACGCCAAGGCCGAGGGCGCGCTGGCCGCGATGCTGACCCACCCCGACCCGCTCCGCCGCCTCAACGCCCTGTGGACGCTGGCGGCGTGCGGGAAGTTGACCAGCCTCAACTCCCAGGCGCTGTGGAAGGACGCCGACCCGCACGTCCGGTCGTGGGCGTCACGGATGATGCACGAGCACTACGCGCTGCACATGTTTAACGCCCAGGAGCACGCGGACACGCTTGCCGCCGCCGCCCGCGCGATGCCGTCGCCCGTCTCCCGGCGCTTCCAGGCGTCGCTCGCCCAGCAGTTCCGCGCGGCCGACCGGTGGAAGATCGTCGAGGCGCTGACCGCGTTCCCCGAGGACGCGACCGACCACAACCTGCCGCACCTGTACTGGTACGCGATGGAGCCGCTCGCCGAGGTGGACGCGCCGCGCGCCCTCATGCTCGCCGCCGACGCCAAGCTGCCGCAACTCCTGCCGCTGATGGCCCGCCGCATCGGCGCGACGGGCACGCCCGACGCCATCGACCTGCTGGTGAAGTCGGCCGGCGAGTCGAACGATGCCACCAAGCAGCTCGCGCTGCTGCGCGGCCTCCAGGACGGGCTCAAGGGGAAGCGCCAGTACCCGATGCCGCGCGAGTGGGAGGCGGCGTTCCCGGCGCTGCTGAAGTCGGAGAGCCCCGACGTGCGCAGCCAGGCACAGGCGCTCGCCGTGGTGTTCGGCGACAAGAAGGCGTTCGCGGCGCTGCGCCGAGTCGTGGCCGACGCGAAGGCCGACGCCGGCGCCCGCACCTCGGCGCTGACTTCGCTCGTCGATGCGCGCGACGCCGAGCTCCCGCCCGTGCTTCACACGCTGGTGCAGGAGACCGCGCTCCGCGGCGCGGCCATCCGCGGCCTCGCATCGTTCGACGACGAGAAGACCCCCGGCGTGATCCTCGGCGGGTACGGCTCGTACACGCCCGCCGAGAAGCGGGACGCACTGGCCACGCTCTCGGCCCGCACCGCCTACGGCAAGGCGCTGATGGCGGCCGTCGCCGACAAGCGCGTGCCCGTCGCCGACGTGACCGCCGAGACGGTGCGCCAGCTCCGCAACCTGCAGGACGCCGGCGTGGACGAGCAGATCGGCAAGCTGTGGGGCGTCGTCCGCGCCACGCCCGCCGACCGGCTCAAACTCATCGCCGAGTGGCGCGCGAAGCTGACGACGCCGGCGCGCACCGCCCCCGACCTGAACCTCGGCCGGGCCGTGTTCGCCAAGACGTGTCAGCAGTGCCACACCCTCTACGGCGTCGGCGGCAAGGTCGGGCCGGACATCACCGGGTCGAACCGCGCCAACCTCGACTACCTGCTTGAGAACGTCTTCGACCCGAGCGCCGTCATCCCGAACGAGTACGCCGCGACGCGGTTCAACCTCGCCGACGGCCGCGTCGTCACCGGCATCCTCAAGGGGCAGACGCCGAACGCCGTCACCGTACTCACCGAGAACGAGACGCTGACCATCCCGGCCGCCGACATCGAGAAGCGGGCGCCGTCGGCGCTGTCGATGATGCCGGACGACATCACGAAGAACACCACCGAGTTCGAGGTGCGGTCGCTGATGGCGTACCTGCAGGCGCCGAACCAGGTGCCGATGCTGGCGACGGCCGACAACGTGAAGGACGTGTTCAACGGCAAGGACCTCACCGGCTGGGACGGCGACAAGGACGTGTGGAGCGTGCAGAACGGCGAGATCGTCGGCAAGACGGCGACGGGGCTGAAGCGGAACACGTTCCTGAAGTCGTCGCTGGCGGTGACCGACTTCAGGCTGAGCGTGAAGGTGAAGCTGACGCCGAACCGGGAGAACAGCGGCATCCAGTTCCGCAGCGAGCCGCTGCCGGACGGCGAGATGCGCGGCCCGCAGGCCGACGTCGGCGCCGGCTGGTGGGGGAAGCTGTACGAGGAGAGCGGCCGCGGCCTGCTGGCGAAGGAGGGCGGCGAGCAGCACGTGAAGGCCGACGAGTGGAACGACTACGTGGTGGAGGCGAAGGGCGCGACCGTGAAGATCTGGATCAACGGGCAGCTGGTGTGCGACTACACCGACGCGCAGCTGTCGCGCCGCGGCGTGATCGGCCTCCAGGTCCACAGCGGCGGGCCGACGGAGGTGCGCTTCAAGGACATCCGGCTCGAAGTGCTGCGGTAGCGGCCGTCGCCGTTCGCCCGGGGCGCGCGCCCCGGGCGGGCGGGCCCCGGCTCCTTGTGCGCGGCCCGCCCCGCGGCTACACTTTCCCGCATCCATCCACCCCTCTCCGGTCCCGTGTCCCGGCCGCCGCCCCGGCGCCCGCGAGGAGAGCTGCCATGCCGCCGTACCCGTTCCGCTGCCTCGGGGGGGCGCTCGCCCTCGTCGCGCTCGCCGCCGCCCCCGCCGCCTGGGCCGACCCGCCGCCGCCGGACGCGCCCGCGGTGCAGGTCGCGCGCTCCGCCACCATCGGCCGGCAGAAGGTGGACTACACCGTCACCACCGGCCGGCTCAAGGTCGCCGACAAGACCGGCAAGGCCGAGGCCGGCGTCTTCTTCGTCGCCTACACCCGCAAGACCGACACGCCGGCCGCCGCCCGGCCGGTCACGTACTGCTTCAACGGCGGCCCCGGCGCGTCGTCGTCGTTCGTCCACCTCGCCGCGTTCGGCCCCCGCTGCGTCTCGATGGGCGACGACGGCACCACCGTCCCCAAGCCCGCCACGCTCGTGGACAACTACAACTCGATCCTCGACGTGTCCGACCTGGTGTTCGTGGACCCCGTCAGCACCGGCTACAGCCGGGCCGAGAAGGCCGAGGAGGCGAAACTGTTCCACGGCATCGACGAGGACGCGCACTCGGTCGGCGACTTCATCCGCGCCTACGCCGACCGCTACGACCGCAAGGCGTCGCCGGCGTACCTCGCCGGCGAGAGCTACGGCACGCTGCGGGCCGCGGCGCTGGCGAAGTACCTGCAGGAGCGCGGCGGCGTGAGCCTCGCCGGCGTGCTCCTCATCTCGACGGTGCTCGACTACGCCACCATCTCGTTCGGCCCCGACAACCCCCTGCCGAACGTGCTGTTCCTGCCGGCGTACACCGCCGCGGCGCTGCACCACCGCAAGATCACCGGCGACCGCGACGCGCTGCTGGCGGCGGCGGAGAAGTTCGCGCACGGCGAGTACGCCGCGGCGCTGAAGAAGGGGAAGGACCTGCCCGACGACGAGAAGGCGGCGGTGGCGAAGCAGGTGGCGCGCTTCTCGGGGCTGAGCGAGGCGGTCGTGTTGAAGGCGAACCTGCGGGTGAGCGCCAGTGCGTTCCGGGCCGAGCTGCTGCGCGACAGCCAGGAGCTGATCGGCCGGTACGACGCGCGGGTGAAGGCGAAGCTGGTGACCGGCGGGAAGGGCGGGTTCGGCGACCCGAGCAGCGCGCTCACGTCGCCGCCGCTGGCCGAGTGCCTGAACACGTACCTGACGGGCGACCTGGGGATCAAGACGGAGCTGAAGTACAACTCGCTGGTGCCGGTGCGGTGGAACTTCGGCCCGTCGCGCGGCAAGGCGACGGTGGTGCCGCGGCTGCGGGAGGCGATGGAGGCGGACGCGAAGCTGCGGGTGTTCGTGGCGTGCGGGTACTGCGACCTGGCGACGCCGTACGCGGCGGCGCGGTACTCGCTGGCGAACCTGGGCGGCCCGGCCGAGTTGCAGGGACGGGTGTCGTTCGGGTACTACGACGGCGGGCACATGATGTACACCGTCCGCGAGTCGCACCAGCGGCTGAAGGAGGACCTGGCGCGGTTCATCACGGCGCCGCCGCTGGCCCCCGCCCCGCGGGCGGTGAACTGACGCGATCAGGCCGGGCTTCGAAGCCCAGCGCCTGCGCTGGGCTCACCTGCCGCGGGCGGGTGCGACGCGGGGCTCGGCGGGGTCTCCGGCCCGCGGGCACGGCGCGTCAGTTCTTCTTCTTCAGGCCCTCGAAGAACGACGCGTTGGTGAAGTGATAGTCGTTGCTCGCTTTTGCGTTGAGGTGGCACTTGGTGCAGAACTGCCCCGTCTCGGAGTTCCCACGCCCGCGCTGTTCCTTTTCCCCCGGCGGGATGAGCACGTACTCCCAGTCCTTCGATTCCGGCGCGGCACCCGCCTTCAGCTTGATGCTGATGGTCAGGGCCGGGGTCTTCTTCTCCTCCCAGGCTTTCTTGTCCGCGTAGACCTCACGGACGATGACCGTCCCCGCCGGGTAGAGGTAGGGCGACTGACCCTGGCTCACCGCCGCGCCCGCCGCGTTCACGTACACCTCGCGGTAGCCCTTCTCGAACTCCTTGTTCCCCAGGAACCCGGTCGGGTCGCCCGTGATCGCCCGGCCCTTCGTGAGGCGGTGCCACGTGTGGTACCCGTCCCACTCCGTCTTCCGGCCCTTCTCGGGATTGTCTTGGGTCGCATGCGTCCGGGAGGGGGCAGCCCACGTGAGAGACGCGGCCACCCCGACCGCCAGCGCCAGCACACTTTTCATGGTCCGTCCTTTTCGGTTGAGTGAGCGAGCCCGCCGTCCGCGCACCGGCGTGCTCTCGTGGGGCGGCGCACTCTCGGTGAGCGACCACCCCGTGTTCAGCCCTCCGTATCGGGCATGGCTCGCCCCCGCTCCGCTCGTGGCCGAACACCCAGCTCAGCAGTCGCGGCCGCTGGCGCTACCCAGATGCTACTCGCTGATGAGGCCGCGGTCTGCTGTAGCGTGTGGTTCGGCCTCGCTTACACCACCCCGGTTGCGGTCGCAGTTACGCTCCAGAAACCGCTGAACGGCCTGATTAACGGCCGCGGGCTGCTCAACGACTACCGCGTGCCCGGCCTGCGGGATTATGACCAAATCCGACGCGGCGATGCCAGCGTGCATCCGCCGTGCTTCTTCGGGAGGCGTGGCCCGATCGTCCTCGCCCACGACGATCAAAGTCGGAACCCGGACCCGGCCGAGCTGTCCCGTAAAGTCGGGGCGAGAGATGACTCCGCCGGCCGAGCGGACCGCCCCGGCGCGGCTCGCGGTGGCGATCCGCTCGAACCAGGCCCGGCGTTCGTCGTCCCGTCGCGGGTCACGGAGGAAGTGCGGCCCGAACTGCACCGGCATGACTCCGGGGGTGACAGCCCGGACGCCCAGAAGCCGGGCGGCCCAACTCATCAGGCGGAAGCGCCATGGGCTCGGCTCCGGGGAGGCGGAGGACCCCACGAGCACCAGGGAGCGCAACAGCTCGGCGTGCCGGACGGCCAACCGCATGCCGACGAACCCGCCCATCGAGCTACCGACGAAGTGGCATGGGGCACCGCCCAGCGCCCGGATCAAGCCGGCCGCGTCTTCGGTGAGGCTATCCATGTCGTAGCCTCGCCGCGTGACCTGGCTCCGCCCCTGGCCTCGGAAGTCGAAGGCGATACAGCGGTAGCGACCGCGGAAGGCGGCCAGTTGCGCGTCGAACTGGCGGCAGTTGAGCAGACAACCGTGGGCGAAGACGATCACCTCCGCCCCGGTGCCGTGTTCCTCGAAGTAGAGATCGGCTCCGCGTATCGTCACACGTGCCATCGGCACCTTCTGTGGCCGAACAGTGTTTCGGCGTACTCGCCGCGAGTGGGTGAATCCCCGGTACGGCTCCGCGGCGGGCACCGGCCGTCCGCTGGAGCGTACCGACTGGTAATGACGATCGCAAGAAAATTCGGGAGCCCGGCAGACAGGCCGAGCTCGGCGGCCGATTCGACCTGTCCCCACGCCGGCTCAGCACACGCAAGCGCCACGCCGTAAGCGGCGGAACGCGCTTGCCCCCTCGCCCGCCATCGTGGAGACTATGACGCAAGAACGTGAGTACCCCCGGGTTCACCCCATGCGCCTGTCGCTCCTCGGGCTGCTCGCAACCGCCGGCGTCGCCGGCGCCGCGCCGCCGGACGCCGCCAAGCTCGAGTTCTTCGAGAAGAAGGTCCGCCCGGTCCTGGTCGGCCACTGCAACCAGTGCCACTCGGCCGACACCAAGCCCGCCGGCAACCTCCGCGTGGACGACCACCACGGCCTGCTGACGGGCGGCAACGGCGGCCCCGCGGTCGTGCCCGGGCAGCCGGAAAAGAGCCTGCTGCTGAAGCGCGTCGCCCACGACGCCAAGAAGCAGATGCCGGCCGAGGGCGAGAAGCTCAGCCCCGCCCAGATCGCCGACCTGACGCAGTGGGTGAAGGACGGCGCCGTGTGGCCGGCGGTCCGCGTGCCGGCGACGCTCGGCAAGGGCCGCCCCGGCTACGACAAGCTCCGCGCCGAGCACTGGGCGTTCAAGCCCGTCGCAAACGCACCCGTCCCCGCGGTGACGGACGCCGCCTGGCCGCGCGACGACATCGACCGCTTCGTCCTCGCCGCGCTCGACGCCAAGGGGTTGAAGCCGGTCGGCGACGCCGACCCCGTCACGCTCGTCCGCCGCGTCACGTTCGACCTGACGGGTCTGCCGCCGACGCCCGCGGAGGTGGACGCCTTCGTCCGCGACCCGTCGCTCCCCGCGCTCGTCGATCGGCTGCTCGCGGCGCCGGCGTTCGGCGAGCGCTGGGGCCGGCACTGGCTCGACGCCGCCCGCTACGGCGAGAGCACCGGGCCGAGCCGCAACATCCCGTACCCGCACGCCTGGCGGTACCGCGACTACGTCATCGACGCCGTCAACGCCGACGTGCCGTTCGACCGCTTCGTCCGCGAGCAACTGGCCGGCGACCTGCTGGCGGCCGCCACCGACGCCGAGCGCGACCGCCTCCGCACCGCCACCGGCTTCCTCGCCCTCGGCGTGAAGGACGTGAACCAGCGGTTCAAGGTCCGCTTCGAGATGGACAACGTGGACGAGCAGATCGACGCCGTCACCCGCTCGACGATCGGCCTGACGGTCAGCTGCGCCCGCTGCCACGACCACAAGTTCGACCCCATCCCGACCACCGACTACTACGCGCTGGCCGGCATCTTCACCAGCACCGACGCGACCGCCGGCGTGCGGAACAAGATGGGCGGCGGCGGGCTCGACTACTACGCCCCGGACGGGCTCGTGCGCCTCTCCGGCGAGGGGCCGGCGGCGCCGCCGGCCGTTCTGGCGAAGGCGAAGGCCGAACTCGACACCCACAAGAAGGCGTGGGACGCGATCCGCGGCACGCCCGAGGGGCTGAAGAAGGCCGCCGACGGGCAGCCGACGCAGCGGCCGTTCCGGCTGAAGTTCGAGAAGGCCCAGGCCGACTACCAGGCGCTGACCGACCCCGCTGCCCGCGGCTACGCCGTCCACGGCGCCCGCGAGGGAAAGGTGGCCGACACCGAGGTGCGGCTCCGCGGCGAGGCCGAGAAGCGCGGCCCCGTCGTGCCGCGCGGCTTCCTCACGGCGTTCCCCGTGCCCGGTGCCGCGGCCGTGACCGCGACGGAGAGCGGCCGCCGCGAGCTGGCCGACTGGCTCGTGAGCCCGAACAACCCGCTGACGGCCCGCGTCGCCGTCAACCGCGTGTGGCTCCACCTGTTCGGCCGCGGCCTCGTGAACACGCCCGACAACTTCGGCGTCATGGGCGACACGCCCTCGCACCCCGAGCTACTCGACCATCTCGCCGGCCGCTTCGTCCGCGACGGCTGGTCGCTGAAGCGGCTGGTGCGGACGCTGGTGCTGACCCGCGCCTACGGGCTGAGTTCCGAGGCGACGCCGGCCCACCGCACGGCCGACCCCGGCAACGTGCTGCTGTGGCGCCACACGCCGCGCCGCCTGGAAGCCGAGGAGTTGCGCGACGCGGTGCTGGCCAGCGCCGGCACGCTCGACCGGAGCCGCCCCGAGGGCTCGCCGGCGCGGGCGCTGAAGATGATCGAGATGCGCGACAACGGCCCCGAGGCGAAGGGCGTTCACGAGGCCGCGGACCGGAGCCGCGTGCGGAGCGTGTACCTCCCGCTGCTCCGCGGCGTGACGCCGAAGGCGCTCGAAGTCTTCGACCCCGCCGACCAGACGCTCGTGACCGTGAAGCGCGACACGACGACGGTGCCGGGTCAGGCGCTGTTCCTGCTGAACTCGCCGTTCGTGCGCCGCAACGCGCTAGCCCTCGCCGACCGGCTGCTGGCCGCGACGACCGACGACGCCGAGCGCGTGACGACGGCGTACCGCCTGACGCTCGGCCGGTCGCCGTCGCAGGCGGAGGTGGAGCGGGCGTTGGGCTTCGTGGGCGAGTACGAGTCGGCGTACCGGGCCGAGCCGCGGCCGCTGCCGGCGGTGCCGCGGCCGGCGGCGCCGCGGCCGAAGGGGCCCACGCCCGAGGTGATCGACCCCGACCAGATCGACCAGACCGGCGAGGCGGTGACCGAGGACGTGGTCCGCCCGCGCGACTCCCGTACCGCCGCGTGGCTGGCGCTGACGCAGGCGCTCTACGGCAGCGCGGAGTTCCGGTACGTGAAGTAACCGCCCCTGAGCCGGGGGCGTCAGCCCCCGGAGCCGTCCCCAGACGAATCACGCGCGCCGAAGACTCCGGGGGCTGACGCCCCGGCTCGGTGGGCGATCCACGAACCACGGAAGACCCATGCCCCCGATCAGCCGCCGCGCCGCCCTCAAACAAGCCAGCGCCGGGTTCGGCCTCGTCGCCCTGGCCGGCCTCCTCGACCAGCAGGCGAAGGCCCGCCCGCCGGCCGCCGCGCACCCGCTCGCGCCGAAGGCGCCGCACTTCCCCGCGAAGGCGAAGAAGCTCATCTTCGTCCACATGAACGGCTCGATGAGTCAGCACGACACGGTCGAGTACAAGCCCAAGCTGTTCGCCGACGACGGCAAGCCCGGCCCCGGCGGCGGCACCCTCACGGCGCCGAAGTTCCGCTTCGCGCAGCACGGCCAGACCGGCTCGTGGTTCTCGGAGCTGTTGCCGAACCTGGCCCGCCACGCGGACAAGCTGTGCTGGCTCCGCGGCCTCCATACCGACACGCCGGCGCACCCGCAGGCGGTGGTGCAGCTGCACACCGGCAGCGCCAACGCCGCCCTCACCCGCCCCAGCATCGGGGCGTGGCTGCTGTACGGCCTCGGCACCGACAACGCCGACCTGCCCGGGTACGTCACCATCAACCCGCCGCCGAACTTCGGCGGGGCCGTGAACTTCGGCAGCGCCTTCCTGCCGGCCCACTTCCAGGGCACGCGCATCGACGACCGCGGCGCGTTGCCGAACCTCCGCCCCGCGACCGCGGCCGGGCTGCAGCGCCGCCAGCTCGACCTGATTCAGGGGATGAACCGCGACCTGGCCGCGGCCCCCGGCGCCCCGGACGCGGTGGACGGCGTCATCGAGTCGTTCGAGCTGGCGTTCCGGATGCAGGGGAAGGTGCCGGAGCTGCTCGACCTGTCGAAGGAGCCGCTGCGGGTGCGCGAGGAGTACGGCGCGACGGACGCCCCGAACCAGTCGTTCGCCCGGCAGTGCCTGATGGCGCGCCGGCTGTGCGAGGCGGGGGTGCGGTTCGTGGAGATCTGCCAGCCGGGTTGGGACCACCACAACAACCTGCACGCCGGCCTGATCGACCGCTGCCGCTCGGTGGACCGTGCGACCGCGGCGCTGCTGAACGACCTGGAGCGGCGCGGACTGCTGGCCGACACGCTGGTGCTGTTCGGCAGTGAGTTCGGCCGCCTCCCGACGGCGCAGGGCGTGGACGGCCGCGACCACAACATCACCGGCTACCCGATGTTCCTGGCGGGTGCGGGCGTGAAGCCGGGGTTCACCTACGGGGCGACGGACGAGTACGGCATCCGCGCGGTGGAGGGGCGGATGCACACGAACGACCTGCACGCGACGCTGCTGGCGCTGATGGGGATCGACCACGAGCGGCTGACGTACCGCTACGCCGGCCGCGACTTCCGCCTGACGGACGTGGCGGGGACGGTGGCGCGGGAGGTGTTCGCGTGAGCGAACCGCCGGGTGGCGGCCCCTGGAATCTTGGCCCGTCGGAGCGTATAAAACGGCTCCGACGGGCTTCCAGTCCTTACCCGGTAGTGTAACGGTAGCACAAGAGATTTTGGTTCTCTTTGTCCTGGTTCGAATCCAGGCCGGGTAACTCGAAACTCATATTTTTCAGGACCTTGTGGCTGATGTGCCGGCGCATCGTTGGGAGAATTGGGTCTCTTGGGCCGACCGACCCAACTCCATAGCAACTCTGAGCCGATTTGGACCCAACACCGCATCACTGCCACAAGTCATGAACGCGACGGAACTTCTGCCCCGATGGGCGGTCCGAGCGGGGTGTTTCTCTCACGCGCTGAGCCCGAGCACGGGCGGGGGCCGAACTTTGGCCGAACATATCGCTCCTCGCTCGGCGTAGCCCAGTCTGGACACGACCGAGGCCCGGCCTCCGGACTGGTAGTGGCCGTCGGGTGGTCCAGCTTGTTCCCGGAATCGTCGAACGGTTTCTTCAACTGCTCCGGCGACTTGAACCGCTGCGAATCCCTCTCGATCAGGTCGATCCACTCCAGTTGCGTCGCGCGGAGATCGCCTCAGCCCGCGTGTTCTTGGCACGTCGGTCCCGCAGAACTCGAAGGCGAAGGGCAGGTACGACGGGGACAGGTACGACGGGAACGGGAGTGCTGGTGCCGTCGAGGAGTTGGTAAACGCGGCGGTCGCCGCCGACGAAGAAGCTGCCTTCGGTAATGTGCCGATCCGGCGGGGGCAGGTCGAAGACAGGCTTGCAGACGACCGGAGGGGTGGGGTCCGGTGATACTGGAGGCGGTCGTCGCTCTGGAGGCATCGCCATCACTGGGCGGAGCTGGTCGCGGAGGTTTCCGGTCGAAGTGACGCAGTTCCCGTCGGTGCCGTACAGGGTGTCCTTCCGGCTTCAGCAGCCGAGCACCGTCTCATTTCAGGGCGGTTCAGGCGGTAACGGTAGACGGTCACCCCCCGCCCGTCGACGGATTGCAGGCTGGTGGCCAGCCGGTTCCTGTCGGCGCGAGCGGGCGGTTCGTCGGGGCGCCGGCGGCGGGGAATCACTCAGCCCGTGAGCGGAATGGGGGAGAGAAATGCAACTTGACAATTCCGCAGAATAAAAGATAACAATATCGTGAATTCGGCGAATGCCTCCTCTTCTCTCCCGAGGACGTGTCATGACCACCCTCCCGATGTCGTGTAACCAGTGCGAGCAGACGATGGGCGGCACCGGGTGCCACCACAGCCCCGGCATCTGCGGCAAGGACGCCGACGTGCAGAGCCTCCAGGAGACCATCCTGTACGGACTCAAGGGGATGGCCGCCTACGCCAACCACGCCCGCCGGCTGGGCAAGCACGACGAGGCGGTGTCGGCCTTCATCGAGGAGGCCCTGTTCAGCACCATGACCAACGTCAACTTCGACGTCCCCACCCTGTTCGAGATCGCGATGGAACTCGGGCGGAAGAACTTCCGCGTCATGGAGCTGCTCGACCAGGGGCACGTCGAGGCGTTCGGCGACCCGTCGCCGGCGGTCGTCACCGTCGGCACGAAGGCCGGCCCCGGCATCCTGATGACCGGGCACGACCTGGTCGACCTGTGGGACCTGCTCAAGCAGTGCGAGGGGACCGACGTCAACGTGTACACGCACGGCGAGATGCTGCCGGCCCACATGTACCCGAAGCTGCGGGAGCACCCGAACCTGGCCGGGCACTACGGCGGCCCGTGGCAGAAGCAGAAGAGCGAGTTCCCCGCGTTCGGCGGGCCGGTCGTCGCCACCACCAACTGCATCCTCATCCCGCACGCGAACTACGCCGACCGCATCTTCACCACCCGGTTCACCGCCGTGCCCGGCGGCACCCGCATCCCCGGCAACGACTTCTCGGCCGTCATCGCCAAGGCGAGGGCGTGCCCGCCGCTGACCAAGCGGGTGGACGGCGCGCACGAGGTGGGCTACCACCGGCAGGTCTTGCTGAGCGCCGCCGGGACCATCGTGGACGCGGTGAAGGCCGGGCAGATCAGCCGGTTCTTCGTCATCGGCGGGTGCGACGGGTACGAGCCCGGCCGGAACTACTTCAGCGACTACGCCGAGGCCACCCCGCCGGACTCGTTCATCCTCACCCTCGGGTGCGGCAAGTTCCGCATCAACGCCCACGAGTACGGCAAGCACCTCGGCCTGCCGCGGCTGATGGACATGGGCCAGTGCAACGACGCCTACGGGGCCATCGCCGTCGCCGTCGCCCTGGCCAAGGCGTTCGACTGCACGGTCAACGACCTGCCGCTGACGATGGTGATCTCGTGGTTCGAGCAGAAGGCGGTGGCGGTGCTGCTCACCCTGCTGTCGCTCGGCGTCAAGGGGATCAACCTGGGGCCGAACCCGCCGGCGTTCATCACCCCCAACGTGTTCAAGATCTTGCAGGACAAGTTCGACCTGCGGATCATTGGGAAGGACGCGAAGCAGGACCTGGCCCGCGTTCTCCAGCCGGCCTGACCGCCCTTGACCCGACCCGAGGATGCCGTGCCAGCCCTCCCGAAGCCGCCGGACACGTTCGTCGAGTTCATCACCCGCTTCCCCGACCTCGGGCGGGCGTGGGAGGCGGCCCGGCAGGCCGAGCGGGCCGGCCCGCTGGACGCGAAGGCGTGCCGGCTGGTGAAGCTGGCGGTGGCGATCGGCGGGCGGTCGGAAGGGGCCGTTCACTCGGCCACGGGCGGCGTCCAGGTAGCCCTCCGGCCGAACGGTTTCAGGACTTGGGCAGGACGTTGAGGGACCGCTTCGCCCCCTTCGACGGCGGGGCGGGCGGCGCCGCCGGCGGGGTGTAGCCGACGAACCGGCCGAACGTGCTGGTCTTCAGAAACGTCACCATCTGCTCGCGGACCTTGAGCATGTCGAAGTGGAGCGGGCAGTGCGGGCCGGTGCCGCAGTACTGCGGGCCGTAGGGGCAACTGACGTTGTCGTCCAGCCGCTCGAACAGCGCGACCACGTCGTACAGCGTCACCCCTTCCGGGGGCCGGGCCAGCCAGTACCCGCCGCCCGGCCCGGGCGAGCCGTTCACGACCCCCGCCTGCGACAGGATGGTGAGCACCTTGGCCACCACCGGCTGCGGCAGGTGTCGGTTCTCGGCGATGTCGGCCGAGTTCAGCTTCACCCGCCTGGCCGGGTCGTACACTTCGGCCAGCCGGCTGACGGCGGCGATGGCGGTCTGGGCGGTCTTGCCGTACGGTGACATGGTGAGCCGGTCGGGGTCGGGTTGATCCGGTTACTGGGGTTCGTTCGCGGCCACTCCCGCTTCGTACCGGGTGTACACGTACACCGGCACCGGCGAGTCACCCAGGTGCTTGCGGATGAGGGGGAACACCCCCTCCCAGGCCAACCCGCCCACGCCGGTGGCCAGCCGCGGCAGGGCCAGGCTCTTGACCTCACCCGTGTCGAGTTCGTGCCGCAACCGCTTCAGGCAGTGGTTGACGGTCGCCTCGGTGGCCGGCCCCGGCTGCCCCCCGCGGCCCGTCTCGTCGTCCTGGGTCATGAGGCAGAAGATGCGGACGCCGGCGGTCCCGCCCCACTCCCACAGTTCGCCCGGCTTCGGGTGACACTGGTGGGCGTAGTGGCGGAAGTCCTTCGCCATCGCCGGGTACTTTTCCCGCAGGGCGAGGGCCAGCCCGTGGGTGAAGTGGTCGCCGGGGGCCACGCCGTGGGCGATCGCCTGGGCCTTCGTCAGCAGGATGTCGCCGTGTACTTCGTGAATCATGGTACGCTCCTCAATTCGCGGGGCGGTCGGCGGACGGGCCGGCCGACATCTGATTCGTGAACACCGCCACCGTCACCTTCAGCATCGCAGTGAGCAGCAGCAGGCCGAGCCCCCAGATGCCGGCCGTCACCTTCCACTCGGTCAGGCTCGGGGCGTACTCGACCACCTCGTGCAGGGTGGACGGGATGAAACCGGGCACGATGAGGCCCATCCCCTTCTCGATCCAGATGCCGACGATCACCATCCCGCACGCCACCACCCGCGTCCACCCCCGCTCCAGGGCGGCCGGGGCGAAGAACAGGAGCGTGCCGCCGACGTTGAGGACGACCGCGGTCCAGATCCACGGCACGAGGCCGTACTTGCCGTGGTCGCCGAAGAACAGGTAGCGGGCGGACGCCAGGTGCGACCCGCCGGCGTAGAAGAGGGTAAACAGTTCCGACGCCAGCATGAGCAGGTTGACGACCGCGGCCACCCGGATGATCTGCACCAGCAGCCGGGCCGGGCCGGGGTTCATCGGCAGGTCGGTGCCGACCCGGATCACCCGCAGCACGAGCAGGATGAACGCCGGCCCGGACACGAACGCACTCGCCAGGAACCGCGGGGCGAGGAGGGCCGTGTTCCAGAACGGCCGGCCGCCCAGCCCGCAGTACAGGAACGCGGTGACGGTGTGGATGCTGATCGCCCACACGATCGAGAGCAGCACGAACGGCACGTACCACGTCGGGTTCGGCGTGAGCCCGCGGTACCGGGTGTAGAGCAGGTAGCCGACCACGTGCAGGTTGATGAGCAGGTAGCCGTTCAGGACGATGATGTCCCACGTCAGCATCGACACCGGCCAGTTGAACTTGCCGATCCCGGGGATCATGTGCCAGAACCGGTCCGGGCGGCCGAGGTCCACGACCACGCTCAGGGTACTCATCACGATCGCCGCGATCGCCAGCACCTCGCCGACGATCACCACCTCGTGCATGTCGTGGTCGTGGTACAGGTAGGCCGGGATGACCATCATCACCCCGCCGGCGGCCAGCCCGACGCAGAAGGTGAAGTTGGCGATGTACAGGCCCCAACTGACGTGGTCGGTCATGTTCGTGCGGACCATGCCGTCCCGCACCTGCACCGCCCAGGCGTTGGCCCCGACCAGGGCGACGGCGGTGAGCACCAGCATCCAGGCGTAGAACAGCCACCCGCCGTCGGTCGCCACGTGCAGCGACCGGCGGAGGAAGCGGAGGTATGTCGGAACCGGTGTCGGAATACTCATGCGGGCTCCATCGGCCGGGGGTGCGGCCGGCTACCTCCGCGGCCGCTTCAGGACGAGTCGGACGGCCGCCTGGGGGCCGGCGGCGGCCGGCGGTAGGATCACGCCCGCCAGCTCCCAGCCGTCGTTCCCCAACTCGGTCAGCCGCCCCTCCAGCCTCTCCCCGAGCGCCTGGTCGAGGGGCAGATTCAGGACCCGGTACTCCCACCTCCCGACGTTGGCACCCGGGCTCTTGTCCTTCGACTTGTCGCCGGCGGGGCCGCCGCGGTCGGCCGGGGCGACTCCTTCCACCCACTTGTACTCGTAGATCGTGTTGAACTGCCGGGTGTTACCCACCCCGCCGCCCACGCGGAAGGAAATCTGGCCCGGATGCTCCTTCACCATCCAGGGGTTGTTGCGGCCCGGCACAGCGACGGTGGATTCCTTCGTGTAGGTGCCCGGCTCGAACGTCTTCCCCCCTGCTCCCGGCCAAAGGACGCCTCTCTCCCCCTTCTCGGTCCGCGTGTCCCCGCCCCTGTGGTAGACTGCGCTGCCGGTCGGCTTCGGGGGCGCGAACCCCGCGTCCAGGCTCCCCCCGATGTACACGCCGGGCACCTTGTCGAACTTCGGGCGTTCGAGTTTCAACTCGAACGTCATGGGGATTTTCTCTCCGGGCACCAGGATCTGCGGCGGGGCCGTCCACGTCCACACCTGATGTTCCTCGGTGTGGATCACCTTCGGATTGTTTCCGTCGAGCGCCTTCGCCACCGCCGTGAGCTTGCTCCCTTCGAACTCGAACGCGACCGGGTAGAGCTTGTGAACCATCTCGATCGGGTATTCCACCCGTACGGCCTCGACGAACTTCCAGTAGCCCGGGGGCTCCTTAGGCTGGGCGACTCCGTCCCCGCCGACCGCGAGTGACAGACCGACGGCCAGGGTGAACACGAACAGGCGACTCATGGTGTCCTCCCAGCAAGGGTTGCGGAACTCGTGGTCACTTGTCGAAGAAGTAGTAAAAGCGGGGCTTCGTCCCCAACTCTTCCTTGAGCACGAACACCCGCTTGTTCTCCAGCACCCAGCGGATCTCGCTGTCCGGGTCGAGGACGTTGCCGAACACCCGGGCCCCGGTCGGGCACGCCTCCAGGCACGCCGGCAGCCGGCCCTCGCGGGTGCGGTGCAGGCAGAACGTACACTTCTCCATCACCCCCTGCGGGCGGACGCGGTTGCTCAGGTAGCTCTGGTTCGGGTTCACTTCCGCGGCGGGGACCTGCGGCGTCTCCCAGTTGAACCGGCGGGCGTGGTACGGACACGCGGCCTCGCAGTACCGGCAGCCGATGCACCAGTTGTAATCCACCACCACAATGCCGTCGGACTCCTGCCACGTCGCCTCGATCGGGCACGCCTTCACGCACGGCGGGTTCTCGCACTGCTGGCACTGCACCGGCATGTAGTACTTGTCCTTCGCCGGCACCGGGTGGTCGTAGGTGGCGGTCCCCTTCTCGAAGTCGATGCCGCCCTTCTGCATCTCGAACACGCGGATGTAGCTCTGGTGGCTCGGGCGGTCGTGGTTGTTCTCGACGTGGCACGCCTCGGCGCACCGGCGGCAGCCGATGCAGATGCTCAGGTTCAGGGCGTAGGCGAACGACACCCCCGGGATCGGCTTGTGGTCCTTGACGACGACCGGCTTGCCGGTCTCCTTGCGGGCCTCGTCGGTCAGCTTGTTCAGGATGGTCTGCAGCTGCTCGGGCGTCAGCTCGCGGTAGTGCTTCTGGAGGAACTCGTCGGTATCCATCTCGCCGACCCACTCGAACCACGGCTGGATCGCCGCCGCCCACGCGGCCAGCCCGAGGGTCGCGGCCCCGGCCTTCACGGCCGTCCGGCGGTCCACCTCGCCGAGGACCGGCAGCGAGAACGTCTTCGACTCACTCACGGCCGCCTCCGGTCTGGAATCGGTCGTTCGGGCCAGGGGCCGGCGTGACGGTCGGGTACTTCGGGGCGTGCGGGTCGTGGCAGTCCACGCAGTTGTTGCGGGAGCGGCCCCCCTTCGAGAGGTCCCAGTGCCCGGTCATCCCGCCGTGGGCGCCGTGCTGGTAGTCGCGGAACTGCGGCCCGTGGCACTGGGCGCACAGCGTCATCACGGCCGTGTACGGCACGCTCTTGCCGTCCGCCAGCCGCAGCGACGCGTACCCGTCGGCCGGGTTGTGACACGAGGTGCAGGTGAGGTTGCCGTGCTTTCCGGTCAGGCCCTGATGGAACCGGGTCAACGGCGTCCCCAGTTTCGCCTCCGGGTTCGCCGGGTTCGACGCGTGACACGTGGCACAGGCGATCGACACCGGCCGCCCCTTCTCGTCGACCGTGCCCGTCGGCACCACGGGCGGGCCGGGTGGGGTGCGGACCACGACCGGGTGGCGGGTCGCGCCGGTCGCCGCGGTCGTGTCCGCCGGGGTCACCGATGGCTTCCCACAGCCGGTCGCGACGGCCGCGAGCGCGACCAGCCACCCGCATTGGCGACAAACGTTCGTCACCGTTCTCACCCTCCCTGGGAACGACGCTAGCCTAGCCGAGGGCATGCGAGAAATCAAGAACTAGAACTCTTTTATTCTTGAATCCGCCGCGGACCGCGGTAATGTACACTCGTTGCTCCCCCGCGGAGGCCCGTCATGCACACCAGCGGACTGGTGATTACCTTCGCTGACGACCGGGCGGCGGCCGCAGCTCGTCGCGATCTCTCCGCCGGGCCGTTCGCCCTCGGTGAGTCCCGGGGAAGGTGCCAGGCGGCCGTCCTGGAGACGACCGCGCCGAGCGCCGCGCACGACTGGCACGACTGGGCGGCGGCCCTCCCCGGCGTGGTGGGCGTCGAGGTCGTGTTCGTCCACTGGGACGGGGCCGGGCAGGAGGTCACCCATGCCGGTACTTGAGGCATCACGCCGCCGATTCATCCAGTCGGCCGCCATGGCTGCGGCGACGGCCGTCGTCCGGGGCCGGCCGGCCGCGGCGGCCGACCCGCCGACGCCGCCCGGGGGGCTGGCACTGCCCGTGCTGCCGGGCGTGACGTGGGACAAGGCCCCGTGCCGGTTCTGCGGCGTCGGCTGTCACGTGCAGGTCGGGGTGAGAGACGGGAAGGTGGTGGCGGTCAGCGGCGACCGGCAGGCGGAGGTGAACAAGGGCTTGCTGTGCGTGAAGGGGTATCACGTCGGGCACATCCTGTACGGCCCGGACCGGCTGACGCGGCCGATGCTGCGGAAGAACGGCAAGCTCGAACCGATCACCTGGGACGAGGCGATCGACACGATCGCCCGGCGGATTCACGCCGCCCCGCAGAAGTTCGCCTTCTACGGCTCCGGCCAGTGGACCGTGCCCGAGGGGTACGCGGCCAACAAGTTCATCAAGGGCGGGCTCTCGAACAACCACATCGACCCGAACGCCCGGCTGTGCATGGCCTCGGCCGTCACCGGGTACATCAGCACGTACGGCGTGGACGAGCCGTACAACTGCTACGACGACCTCGACCACTGCGACGTGCTCGTCCTGTGGGGGAACAACTTCGCCGAGATGCACCCGGTCCTGTTCAGCCGGTTCATCGACCGCAAGCTGAAGGGCGACCGGATCACCCTCGTCGATCTCACCACCCGGCACACCCGCACCAGCGAGCGGGCCGACCACGTCCTCGTGTTCCAGCCGCAGTCGGACCTGTCCATCGCCAACTGCATCGCCCACCAGCTGATCGCCGCGAACGCGGTGGCGACCGATTTCGTCGAGAAGCACTGCACCTTCCGCAAGCCGTGGAAGAAGCCGGGCGACCCGCAGACGCTGATGGGCGAGCCGTGTTCGTTCGACGAGTACAAGCAACTCGTCGCCGAGTACACGCCGGAGGCCGTGGCGAAGACGAGCGGGCTGTCGGCCGAGCAACTGCGGCTGCTCGGCCGACTGTTCGCCGACCGGTCGAAGAAGATTCTCAGCCTGTGGTGCATGGGGCCGAACCAGCACACGCAGGGCACGGCGATGAACAACCTCATCCACGCCGTCCACCTGCTGAGCGGGCACTGGGGGCGGCCGGGCGACGGCCCGCAGTCGCTCACCGGGCAGCCGTCGGCGTGCGGCACCGTGCGGGAGGTGGGCACCCTGTCGCACGCCCTCCCGGGCGACCTGCGGGTGGACAAGCCGGACCAGGCGGCGAGGGCCGAGCAGTTGTGGAACCTGCCGCCGGGCCGCATCAACCCGAAGGTGGGCTACCACGCCGTCGAGATGTGGGAGAAGTTCTGCACCGCCGGCGGCGACATCGACACCCTGTGGGTGCAGGTGACGAACCCCGGCCAGACCCTGCCGAACGTGCACAAGCTGTTCGACGCGAAGGCCAAGCTGCCGAACAAGTTCCTGATCGTGTCCGACGTGTACCCGACGGCCACCACCGAACTGGCCGACCTGGTGCTGCCGTCGGCCATGTGGGTCGAGAAGAACGGCGTGTTCGGCAACTCGGAACGCCGCACCCAGCAGTGGTTCAAGATGGTGAACCCGCCGGGCGACGCCCGCGACGACTGCTGGCAGACGATCGCCGTCGCCCGCAAGCTGTTCGACCTCGGGCACTCGGGCATGAGGGACAAGGACGGCAAGTTCCTGTTCCACATGACCGACGCGAAGGGGCAGGAGGTGCCGGTCTGGAAGTGGGAGAGCTACTACGGCACCGTGAACGTGGACGAGAAGCTGTTCGAGGAGTACCGGCCGTTCACCCAGATCAAGCACAAGGACGTGGCCCCGTACCCGGAACTGGTGAAAGCCCGCGGGCTGCGGTGGCCGGTGGTGAAGCAGCCGGACGGCACCTGGAAGGAGACGCGGTATCGGTTCCTGGAGGAGTACGACCCCTACGTGGCGAAGGGCAAAGGGGTGCAGTTCTACCACTCCGTCGCCGGCGACGACAAGGCGTTCATCTGGTTCCGCCCGTACGTGCCGCCGCCGGAGGTGCCGGACAAGGACTACCCGCTCTGGCTGGACACCGGCCGGGTGCTGGAGCACTGGCACACCGGCACGATGACCCGGCGGGTGCCGCAACTGAAGCGGGCCATGCCGTCCGCCTACGTCGAGGTCAGCCGGGACGACGCGACGGCCCTCGGGGTAAAGACCGGCGACAAGGTGCGGCTCGAAACCCGCCGCGGGTCTCTTGAACTGACGGCCTGGATCGACGGCCGCGGCAAGTGCCCCAAGGGGCACGTGTTCGTGCCGTTCTTCGACGAGACGAAGCTCATCAACCGGCTGACCCTGGAGGCCCACTGCCCGTTCAGCAAGCAACCGGATTACAAGAAGTGTGCCGTGCGGCTGGTCAAGGTGTCTGCCTGATCTCGGGAGGTGTGCGATGAGCGAGACCCCGCCGCCGGACGAGCCGCACACGGCGACCGACCTGTTACCCCGACGGCTGCAACGGTTCGCCACGCTGTTCGCGGCGGTGACGGTCGGCATCGCCCTGTTCGGGTTCCTGACCGGGCTCCGCGAGCCGGCCCGGCCCGACCGGCCCGCCCCGCCGCCCGCGGATCACCACGCGGCACCTGCTGCCGTCAACTACTCCGACCTCCCCACGGCGACGATCCGCCCGAACGCCGGGTGGGACCGGAGCCTCTCGCAGTTGAAGTCCGACAAGCCGGGCCTGTTCGACCCGGTCGTCCGGACGGACGCGATGAAACTGGCCGCCCTCGCCGACCGGGCGAAGACCCGGGCCTACGACGGGGCCCCGCCGACCGTCCCCCATCCGGTCGATTCACAGTCCGCCGCGTCGTGCCTGGCGTGCCACGGCGAGGGGCTGAAGGTCGGCGACCGGGTCGCGTCGAAGATGAGCCACGCGGTGATGACGAACTGCACCCAGTGCCACGTCGAGCAGTCGCCGGTGCCGGCGGCAACGACGTTCGTCGGCGTGTACCGGGCCGGTCCGGGCGAGCGGGCCTCCCCGGGTGCCCCGCCGACGATCCCGCACCACACCTGGCTGCGGGAGAATTGCACCAGTTGTCACGGGCTGGTCACCCGGCCGGGCACCCGCACGACACACCCCTGGCTGACCAACTGCACCCAGTGTCACGCCCCGTCCGCCGCCCTCGATCAGGTCGAGTTCACCGGAGGCCGCAAATGACCCAGCCGACGTTCGCCGACGGCCCACCGGTCCCGCTCATGGTGGAAGGGCTGATCGACCCGCCGACGCTGACCCGCCTGTTCGCCGACATTCAAACCGCCGGAACGGTCCTCGGCGTGCGGGAGAAGGGCGGTCCGGCCGAGTACGCCGGCGGCGACGTGATGCCCCCGGCCGTCGCCCTGGAACGTCTACTGGCCGGCACCGCACGGGCGGTTCAAGTCCGCTACCACTTCGACGGGCACGAGTGGACCGACACCGTACTCGCTGCGGCAAACGGCTTCCGAGTCGTCCGCTGCCGCCACGGGTAGTTCGGCACGCCGGTGCCGAAGTACAGGTCGAACCACCGCGCGGTCGGCTCGTCGGGGGCGGAGACGCGGACGCCACGGAACGACTTCGGCGCTTCGGGCGGGCTGGCGGTCGAACGCCGATCGAGACGGCAGCGCCGACCGGGGCCGCCGCCGGAGTGACCCGCCGCTGCAACGCCCGCCCCCTTCGACACGAGCGAAAATCGCTTTCCCGCACCCGCAGTCCCGGGTAGAGTGAGGTTCCCCGCCCTCCACGCACCTTCATCCCCCGCCATGCCCGCACCGCGACTCCTCGCCGCCGCGTGCGTGCTCGCCGCCCTGGTCGTGGGACCGCGCCCCGCACCCGTTCGCTCCGACGACGCACCCCCGCACGCGAAGGCGACCGCGCTCCTCCAGAAGCACTGCTTCGGCTGTCACGGCCCGGCCAAGGCGAAGGGCGACCTGCGGCTCGACAAACTCGACCCCGACCTCGTGAAGGGCAACGACGGCGACACGTGGCGCGAGGTGCTCGACCGCCTCAACTTCGGCGACATGCCGCCGGCCTCCGAACCGCCGATGGCCAAGGCCGACCGCGAACTGCTCACCAGCTGGCTCGTACAGGAGCGGCGCAAGGCCGCGCTGGCGAAGAACCCGGCCACGCACTTCCGCCGGCTCACCCGCCGCGAGTACGAGCGCACGCTGCAAGACCTCCTCGGCCTCCCCATCGACTTCGGCACCCGCCTCCCCGAAGACGGCAAGTCGAAGACCGGCTTCCGCAACGACGGCGACGCGCTGCGGATGTCGCCCCAGCAGTACGAGACGTACCTCCAGATCGCCGACGAGGCGCTCGACGCGGCCGTCGTGAGCGGCCCGGCGCCGGCCGTCCACCGCTTCCGCCTCAGCGGCTTCGAGAAGAACGACACGTTCAAGGTCGAGCCGCTTCCGAAGCCGGAGGACCGGCCGGGCGAGACGTTCGCCTACGCCACCCCCAAGGGGAAGGCGTTCCGCGTCTTCAACGCCTCGCCGCCGCCGAACAACAGCAAGAAGGCGCCGTGGGACGGCACGCTGCCGCCGTCGGCCGTCCGCCGGCACGGCGAGGCGGCGACGCAGTTCCCCGACTTCCGCGTCGCCGTCGGCTTCCAGCACGCCTACCGCAAGGGCGAGACGCGAATCCGCGTCCGCGCCGCCCGCGTCGAGGGAGACGCCACGCGCGTGCCCGTGCTCACCGTCGCGCTCGGCTCGACCAACTTCCACGGCGTCGAACTCACGCCGATCGGCGAGCCGGTGGTGGTCGATCAGGTCGAGGCCCGCACCTACGAGTTCCAGGCGCGGATGGAGAACATCTCGCCGCCGAACTCGGGGCCGCTGACCGACAAGAACGCCGCGGTGCTGGCCGTGTGGAACTCGGCGCCGCAGGTGAAGGGCGAGGCCGCGCCGCCGCGGCTGAAGGTCGAGTGGGTCGAGTTCGAGAGCCCGTACTTCGAGGCGTGGCCGCCCCCGACGCACGCGGCGATCCTGTTCCCGAAGGGCGACCTCGCCGAGCCGGCGTATGCCCGCGAAGTGATCCGCCGCTTCGCCACCCGCGCCTACCGCGGCCCCGTCGCCACCGCCGAGCTCGACCGCCTGGCGGCGCACTGGCAAGCCGCCCGCCAGGACGCCGCCACGCTCGAAGACAGCCTGAAGGAGACGCTGGCCGTCGTCCTCAGCTCGCCGCGGTTCCTCGCGCTGCCGGCGACCCGCACGGCGACGGCCGAGCGCGAGCGGCTGACCGACCACGAACTCGCGGCGCGGCTGTCGTACTTCCTGTGGAGCACGATGCCGGACGCGGCGCTGGCCAAGCTCGCCGACGAGGGCGCGCTGCGCGACCCGGCCGTGCGCGCGGCGCAGATCCGCCGCATGATCGCGGACCCGAAGGCGTGGCAGTTCGTCGAGCAGTTCCCCGACCAGTGGCTCGAACTCGACCGCCTGCAGCGCGTCGTCGTGAACAAGGACCGCTACCCCGGCTTCGACGACGCCCTCGCCGCGGCCATGCGGCAGGAGACGGTCCACTTCTTCGGCGAGGTGCTGCGGAAGGACTTGAGCATCTTCCAGTTCCTCGCGTCCGACTTCACGGTCGTGAACGACCGGCTCGCGGCGCACTACGGCATCAGGGGCGTGGAGGGGCCGCGGTTCCGCCCGGTGAAGCTCGACGCGGCGCTGCACCGCGGCGGCGTCCTCACCCACGCGAGCGTGCTGACGGGCACGTCGGACGGGAACGACGGCCACCCGATCAAGCGCGGCATGTGGCTGCTGAAGAACCTGCTCGACGAGACGCCGCCGCCCCCGCCGCCGAACGTGCCGGAGCTGAACCGCGACAGCCCGAAGCTGAAGGGCCTGACGATCCCGGAGGCGCTGGCCGCGCACCGCGACAGCGCCGCGTGCGTCGGCTGCCACCGCAAGATCGACCCGTGGGGGCTGGCGTTCGAGGAGTACGACGCGGTCGGCAACTGGCAGCGCGACGGCGCGGGCGCCGAGCTGCGCAAGAGGCGGACCCGCAACCCCGTGGACGCGAAGGCCGAGCTCCCCGGCGGCGCGACGGTGGACGGCCTGGAGGGGCTGCGGGCCGAGCTGGTGCGATCGCGCGGCGACGACTTCCGCCGCGCCGTGCTGCGGAAGGTGATGGCCTACGCGCTCGGCCGCACGCTGACGCTCGGCGACACCGACGCGGCCGACGCGCTGGTGCCGGCGCTGCGCGGCCGCGGCGACCGCCTCGGCGCCCTCATCGAACTCGTGGTCGAGAGCGAACCGTTCCAATCGAAGTAGAGGCGACCATGCCCCGCCCGTCCTGGCTGCTCGACCGGCGCGCCGTCCTCCGCGGCGCGGGCCTCGCGCTGGCGCTGCCGTGGCTCGAAGCCATGGCGCACGCCGCGCCGGCCGCGAAGCCGCCGCGCCGCTTCTGCGCCTTCTTCTTCGGCAACGGCGTGAACCTCCAGACGCGCCACCCCGGCCACGAGGACTGGCACTGGTTCCCGCACGCCGACGGCCCCGACTACACGTTCACGAAGTCGCTCGAACCGCTCGCCCCGCACCGCGCCGACCTGACCATCCTCGGCGGCCTGTCGCACCCCACGAGCCGGCAACTCGTCGGGCACAACACCGTGGACGTGTGGCTCACCGGCGCCGACATCCGCGAGACGCTGACCAACTCGGCGTCGATCGACCAGGTGATCGCCCGCCACCAGGGGGCGCAGACGCGCATCCCGTCGCTGGTGCTGTCGAGCCACGGCGGCGTCGGCACCAAGAGCCGCAGTACGACGATCGCGTTCGACCAGCAGGGCCGCGCCGTCCCGGCCGAGTCGAACCCGCGCCGCGTGTTCGAGCGGCTGTTCGAGCCGCCGACCGACGGCGACCTCGCCGCGCGCCGCCGCGCCCTCACCGCCGGCCGTCGCCGCGTGGACTTCCTGCTGGACGACGCCCGCAGCCTGCGGAACAGCCTGGGCCGCCCCGACCAGCAGCGGCTCGACGAGTTCCTGCAGTCGCTCGACGAGGTGGAGGGCCGAGTGGCGCGGGCACAGGACTGGCTCGGGCAGGCGCTGCCGAAGGTGGACCGCGGGGCGATCAACCTCGACGTGTCGCCGCAGGGGCCGACCGACTACATCCGCACGATGTACGACCTGATCGCGCTGGCGTTCGAGACCGACACGACGCGCTCGGCCGCGTACCAGGTGACGGCCGAGGACGGCGTGGGCGTGTGCGACCGGTTCCCGACGATCCTGAACTTCGGCCGCCGCAACGGCCACCACGGGCTGAGCCACGACGCCGACGACACGACGCACGGCTGGGGCCGCTACGACCGCTACCTGGCGGAGCAGTTCGGGTACTTCCTGGCGCGCCTGGCCCGGGTCCGCGAGGGCGACGGCCGGCTGCTGGACAACACGGTGGCGCTGTACGGCAGCGGCACGAGCACGACGCACAACGCCCGCAACTACCCGCTGGTGCTGGCGGGCGGGAAGACCCTGGGCCTGAAGCACGGCCGCTACATCAAGCAGCGCGCCGAGCGGCCGCTGGGCGACCTGTTCCTGACGCTGCTGCACCGCTTCGACGTGCCGGCGCGGTCGTTCGCCGACAACGCCGGCGAGTTCCGCGAAATTCTGGCGTCGTGAGCGGCGGGGTTCTGGATTGTTCGGCGGAGGGCTTGTAGGTGTCGGACAGGAACCTGACGCTGTACCTCCACACCGCAGGAGCCACAGCTGTCCCGTGCCTCCAGGCTCTCCTCGCCAAGGGGTACGAGGTCTCGCACTACTTCCTGGACTTCGGCGGCGCGGAGAAGCGACCGCAGTGGGCAGCCGAGAAGGACAACCGGCTGTTTACGGCCGAGCGGCTCGAAGAGTTGCTCGGCTTGGTCGCCATGTGGGAGGTGCGGGGCGACGACTGGCGGCTCAAGGACGGTGAGTACGAGCGATTCGAGGAACTTCTTCAAGCTGCCCCGACCGCGGCACCCCGGCCGAGGTGGTAGGGTCCCAATACTGCGCGGGACCATGCTTCGTAGGTCGGGTCGAGTCTTCAAGACCCGACATGGGGCAACAGGTACGCACAACGAGAAACCGGAAGCCGAACCAGCGCGGGGTTTCGTTCCCGGTCGGCCGTCGGATGCCGTTCGCGCCCCGCGTCGGGTCTCGAAGACTCGACCCGACCTACGGAAGCCCCGAGCCCCGCTCACGCCGGGTACCCGGCGACGTAGACCGCCTTCACCTGCGTGTAGTCGAGGAACGTCTCCTCGCAGTTCACGCCGCCGCCGGGGCCGCCCGAGATGCCCTGCCCGCCGTACGGCAGCCCGTACGCGATGGTGTTGGCTCAGTTCGGGGTGCATGCCGCCGGCGACGCTCCCGCGGAAATAATTGTTTCGGCCGCGCCCCTGTGCGGGTCGCGGAAACATGTCACGCGGTTAGATCGAATCGCGTCGCACGGTCGTTGCGGCGACCAACACCCGGGCGTGAGGGCGCAAGGGGTTGCGGCGCAGCCGGCGGTCATTCGAGCCGACATCATTGTTTCCGGCGACCCCCCCACCGGGTCGCGGAAACAATGATGTCGGATTGCTCGTCCCCTGCGGTCGGGCCGGCGTACCCGATCGGACACCCGGGCGACCCGAGCCGGTCCCTCCCTACTGAGACACGACCGTGACGCCGAGGGACTTGCCCCCGGCGGCGGATCGGTCATGCTGGGGCGGTCGCACCCGAGAGGGCGGGAAGTGGATATCGTCAGCGTCAACCTCGACACCTTCCACGACGAGCTGGATCAGGCGGTAGAGCTGTACTGCGCGGGCCGGTTTGCCGACGCGGATGCGCTGATGGCCGTGTACTTCGCCAAGATTCAGGAGTTCATCGACGCCGCGGAGCGGCTCGCGACAGAGCAGTCGGCGCCGAAGTGACTGGCGTTGCAGCGTCTGGGGGAAATCGGGTGGCCCCGAGGCGCCGCCGCGGGGATACTACTGACTGGCAGGTTGGCCGGTGTGCATGGCCGTTCACCGGTCGTCATCGGAGGTGGTTAACCCCCTCACCCCGCGTGCTTCGCCGCGACCCTCTCCCCGAGGGGAGAGGGTGGGACTGACCGGGCCTCATCATGGGCGGGCATCGACCCGCGGACGCAGGCGCGTGGTTACCCGCCCACAATGGCGTCCGGGTGCCTCTCACCCTCTCCCCTCGGGGGAGAGGGTCGCGGCGAAGCACGCGGGGTGAGGGGGCGAACCACCTGTAATGGAAACCAGACACCCCGGATCACCTGTGGTCAGTCACTCAGAGGACTGATGGGAGGGCGCAGCGGTGGCGAGCAGATTCACCCCCGTGTGGCTGACGCTCGCCGCGGGCGCGCTCGCAGCCGCCGCCTCCGGCCAGCCGCGGCCGGTCGCGCCCGCGCCGACCGCCGTCGAGCCGGACGGCCGCGCCCTCTTCGAGCGGTACTGCTTCGAGTGCCACTCCGAAGGCGCCCGCCGCGGCGGGTTCGCCCTCGACACGCTCCTCGCCGACCGCGCCGACCGGCCGCGCTGGGAGAAGGTGTGGAAGACGGTCCGGCACGAGTTCATGCCGCCCGCCGCCGCCGACCAGCCCACCGACGCCGAGCGCCGCACCATCGCCCGCTGGGTCGAGCGGAGCGTGTTCGGCGCCGACCCGGCCCGCCCCGACCCCGGCCGCGTCACCATCCGCCGCCTCAACCGGATGGAGTACCAGTACACCGTCCGCGACCTGTTCGGCATCGACCTCGACGTCGCCGGCGAACTCCCGCCGGACGACACCGCCTTCGGGTTCGACAACATCGGCGACGCCCTCACGGTCTCGCCCGCGCTCCTCGACACGTACCTCGCCCTCGCCGAGAAGGTGGCCGCCACCGCGCTCGTCACCGACGGCCCGCGGCACCCGCGGACGCAACTCAAGCCGGCCGACTTCCGCGCGAAAGCGCTCCCCAAAGGCACCACCCGGGCCGAGCAGGCGGCGAGCGTCGAGCTGAAGCACGCCGGCCGCTACCGGGTGGAGGTGCAGTACGGCGTCGGCGGCTGGCAGGAGTTCGGCGGCGAGTACGACATCGCGGTGTCACTCGGCGGCAAGGCGGTCGGCGCGAAGCGGACGATCAGCGTCGGCGGCAACCGCACCTACACGGCCGCGGCCGAGGTCGAACTGGCGAAGGGGGCGCACGAGCTGGTGGTGGCGACCGACCCAGTGGGGAAGGGCCGGCCGCTGCCGGTGTCGCCGCGGGTGACGGTGACCGGGCCGCTCGGGTCGGACGTGTTCGAGTACCCCGAGTCGCACGCCCGCGTCTTCGACCGCGGCCCCGCCCCGGCCGACGCGGCCGCGCGCCGCGACTACGCCCGCGCCGTCCTCGGCAAGCTCGCTGGCCGCGCCTTCCGCCGCCCCGTCGAGCCCGCCACGCTCGACCGGCTCGTCTCGCTCGCGCTGGCGGGACCGACGTTCGAGGCCGGCGTCGGCCGGGCCGCGACCGCCGTACTGTGCTCGCCGCGCTTCCTCTACCGCGCCGAGCTCCAGCCGCGGCCGGACGACCCGCGCGAGGTGCAGCCGCTCGACGACTTCGCCCTCGCGTCGCGGCTGTCGTACCTCCTCTGGCTCAGCCTCCCGGACGACGAGCTGACGCGCGTCGCCGCCGCGGGGAAGCTGCGCGCCGAGCTCGGACCGCAGGTGCGGCGGATGCTCGCCGACCCGAAGTCGGCGCGGTTCTTCGAGGATTTTGGCGGCCAGTGGCTCCGCACCCGCAACGCGCTGTACGCGCCGGTCACGTTCCGGGACCGCGAGTGGATCGACCCGCTCCGGCCGCTGATGAAGGAGGAGACGGACCGGCTGTTCGAGCACGTCGCCCGCTCCGACCGCGACCTGACGGAGCTGCTGACCGCCGACTACACGTTCCTCAACGACCGCCTCGCCACCCACTACGGCATCGCCGGCGTGACCGGCGGCGAGTTCCGCCGCGTGCCGCTGCCGGCCGACGGCCGCCGCGCCGGGGTGCTGACCCACGCCAGCGTGCTGCTGGGCACGTCGAACCCGAACCGCACGTCGCCGGTGAAGCGCGGGCTGTTCGTGCTGGAAAACCTGCTCGGCCGCGAGGTGCCGCCCCCGCCGCCGAACATCGCACCGCTCGACGACCCGAAGGCGGGCGCCGCCGAGCCGAAGACGCTGCGCGAGCAGCTGGAGGCGCACCGGGCGAAGGCGTCGTGCGCCGCGTGCCACGCCCACTTCGACCCGCTCGGGCTGGCGCTGGAGAATTTTGACACCACCGGCCGCTGGCGCGACCGCGACGCCGGCGGCCCCGTGGACCCGCGCACCGCGCTGACGACCGGCGTGAAGGTCGCCGGCGCCGCCGACCTGGCCCGCGCGCTGGCGGCGCGGAAGGACGTGTTCTACCGCTGCGTGACCGAGAAGCTGCTGACCTACGCCCTCGGCCGCGGGCTCGACCCGGCCGACGCGCCGGTGGTTGATCGCATCGCCGCCGAGGTCGCGGCCGGGGGCGGGAAGTTCTCGGTGCTGCTCGCCGGGGTGACGACGAGCCCGCAGTTCCAGCTCCGCCGCGGGGACGCCGGCGAGTCGCCGCGCCTGGCCCGCCCGCCCATCGACATCCGCCGCCCGCCGGCCCACAAGAGTGAGGTCAAGAAGCCATGACCCGCCGCTCCCCGTCCCGCCGGACGTTCCTCCGCGGCCTCGGCGCCTGCGTCGCGCTGCCGAGCCTGGAGGCGTTCGCCGCCGCGCGGCCGCCCGGCCCGCGGCTCGCCGCCACCGCGTCCGGGCTGCCCCTGCGTGCCGCCTTCATCGGCTTCCCCAACGGCTGCAACTACGAGCGCTGGGTGCCGTCCGGCGACGGCCGCGACTACAAGCTGAACGAAACCTTCGCCCCGATGGAGCCGCTGAAGGGGAAGTTCCAGGTCGTCACGCGCCTCGCCCACGATGCGGCCAACGACTGGGGCGACGGGCCGGGCGACCACGCCCGCTCGGGGGCGTCGTTCCTCACCGGCTGCCACGCCTGGAAGACGGGCGGCGCCCGGCTGCGGCTCGGCATCTCCGTCGATCAGGTCGCCGCGCGGCGCGTCGGCCACCTCACGCGGATCGACTCGCTCCAGCTCGGCACCGAGGCCGGCCGGCTGTACGGGTCGTGCGACACCGGGTACGCCTGCGCCTACCAGTACAACCTGTCGTGGGCGTCCGAGTCGCTGCCGCTGCCGCCCGAGGCCAACCCGCGCGTCGTGTTCGAGCAGCTGTTCGGCGGCGCCGACGCCGCCGCGGCCCGCGCGCGGATGGAGCAGCGGCGCAGCGTCCTCGACTTCGTCCGGGAGGACGCCCGCGACCTGGCCCGCGAGCTCGGCCGCACCGACCGCGCGAAGGTGGAGGAGTACCTGGACGGGGTGCGGCGGCTGGAGGAGCGAATCGCCCGGTACGAGCGCTTCCGCGCCCCGGACCCGCGCGGCGCCCGCCCGCCGGAGGGCGTCCCGGACGATTATCCCGAGCACCTGGCGCTGATGTACGACCTGCTCGCGGTCGCGTTCCAGACCGACTCGACGCGGGTGGCGAGCTTCGCGGTCGCGCCGGAGGGGGCGAACCGGCCGATGCCGCACCTGGGCATCGCCGAGGGCTACCACTTCCTGACGCACCACGCCGGGAACCGCGAGAAGAAGCTGAAGGTGGCGAAGATCGAGCGCTGGTACATGGAGCAGTTCGCCCGCTTCCTGGCGCGGCTCGACGCCATGAAGGAGGCGGACGGCACGTCGGTGCTGGACAACAGCATGGTGGTGTACGGCTGCGCGATCGGCGACGGGAACAAGCACAACCACGACGACCTGCCGGTGGTGCTGGCCGGCGGCGGCGGCGGGTCGCTGCGCCCCGGCCGGCACGTCGCGGCGCGGCCGGACACGCCGATGACGAACCTGTTCGTGTCGCTGCTGGACCGGCTGGGCGTCGCGGCCGAGAAGGTCGGCGACAGCACCGGCCGGTTCGACGACGTGTGACGTGGGTTCCTGTTACCGCCTCCCCGCCGCCCGTCGGGCGGCTTCGGCCGGGCGTGGGCCACGAGGGCGAGGACTGCCGAGTCAGCGCCGATCAGGACCGCGAGCGCGAGCGGAACTGCGACCAACCGCCTCAGCCTGCTCCCCTTCTCCCGCGGTCGCCCGCGCGGGCGACCCGGTGGTTCACCACCGGGTCCGGGTGTCGTTCGACAATTCCCGTCTGCCGGGGCGGTTCCCGTTGTGATCGGGAACTGTTGCGTTACGCTATACCGCAGCCACCGCTGCCGGACCGGGCAGGACCACCGTGACCCTTTCCCCCATCACACCCAACCACCCCAGCGCCCGCCCGCCCGGCGGCCTGCCGCGCCGCGACTCCCTCACGTCGGTCGTCGAGTCCCTGCGCGACCGGGCCGAGTTGACCGACCGGGGTGGTGCCGACGTGACCCCGCGGGGCGCCCGCGCGCGGGCCGTGCCCGTGGTCCTCGGCTTCGAAATCCTGGAGGAAATCGGGGCCGGCGGGATGGGGGTGGTGTACCGGGCCCGGGAACTGGCGCTCAACCGGGTCGTCGCCCTCAAGATGATCCGCCCGGACGCCCGGCCGGGCGACCGGCCGACGGACCGGGACCTCGTCCGGTTCCAGGCCGAGGCCGAGGCGGTCGCCGCGGTCAAGCACCCGAACGTGGTCGAGGTGTACTCGTCCAGCCGGGCCGGCGACCAGCCGTACTTCGTGATGGAGTTCGTGGCCGGGGGGAGCCTGGCGGCCCGGCTGGCGGCCGGGCCGCTCCCCCCGGCGGAGGCGGCCCGGCTGGTCGCCGCCGTCGCCCGCGGGGTCCACGCCGCCCACGAGGCCGGCATCGTCCACCGCGACATCAAGCCCGGGAACATCCTCCTGGACGGCCCCGCCGCGGGGGAGAAGCCCGGGGCCGGCCCCGACCCCGACCCCGGCCCGCGGACCGTCCCCCACCCGTCCCCGAAGGTGAGCGACTTCGGCCTGGCCCGGCGGGTCGCCCCCGGCGACGACGGGGCGACCCGGACGGCCGTCCCGCTCGGGACGCCGGCGTACATGGCCCCGGAGCAGGCCCTCGGGGAGGGGCGGTTCGTCGGCCCGGAGGCCGACGTGTACGCCCTCGGGGTGGTCCTGTACGAGTGCCTGACCGGCCGCCGCCCGTTCGACGACGACGACCCGGTGCGGACGCTCCAGCTGGTCGCCCACGCCACCCCGCCGCCGCCCCGGGCGGTGGCGGCCGGCGTCCCGCCCGACCTCGACCTGGTCTGCCGGAAGTGCATGGCCCGGGTGCCCCGGGACCGGTACGCGACCGCGGCCGAGCTGGCCGACGACCTCGACCGGTTCCTCGCCGGCCGCCCGGTCACCGCCCGGCCGGCCGGGCTCGTCGAGCGGCTCTGGCGGTGGTGCAAGCGGGAGCCGGCCCTCGCGACCGCCTCCGGGGTCGCGGCCCTCGCCCTGGCCGGGCTCGCGGCCGGCGGCGTCTGGTACGCCCGGGCGGTCGGCGTGGCGAAGGCGAAGGCGGTCGGGGCCGACGGGGCGCGGCAGGTGGCGGTCGAGCGGCAACTCCGGGCCGAGGAGCTGGCCCGGGTCAACGCGTACCACGCCCTGTTCACCCGGGCCCGCGAGGCGATCGCGGACCAGGAGCCGGGCTGGACCTGGCAGGCGACCGACGACCTGACGGCCGCCGCCCGCCTCGCCCTCCCGCCCGGCGTCCGCGACGAGGCCGGGCTGCGGACGGCGCTGGCCGCCGCCCTGGGCGGGATCGACGCGCGGCCGGTGCGGGCCCTGGCCCCGGGGTTCTGGCCGCGGGGGGTGGCGTTCCACCCGAACGGCCGGTGGGTCGTCCTCGCCCAGAACCTCGCCGACACCACCTTCACCACCACCCCGATGGCCGTCCGGGTCGTGGACGCCCAGACCGGGGCGGACGTCCGCACGCTCACCTTCCCGGCCCGCCTCGGGGAGTGGGCGAACCTGCGGCCCGACCAGGCGCGGTCCGTGGCGGTCAGCCCGGACGGCCGCTGGGTCGTGGTCGGGACGCGGTCCGGGTACCTGCACCGGTGGGACCTCGCCGCCCCGGCCGCCGCGGCGGTGAGCTGGAGCCTCGACAACCCCGGCGGGGAGGCCCACTGGGTCGAGTTCGCCGCGGACGGGCGGTCGCTCTACGCCGTGTGCGCGGTCACCTCGCGGCCGGCCCCGGCCCGCAGCACGGTCACCCGGTGGGCCGTCGGCACGTGGGAGCGGGCGGCCGTGTACGAGCGGGGCGACAAGGTGTACGGGCTGGCCGTCGGCCCGGCGGGCGGGTGGGTGGCGGTCAGCACCCATGCCACGATCCGCTTCCTGGACCCGGACTCGCTGCGGCCGGCGCACGAGATGAGCGCCCCGGGGACCGCGGCGCTGGCCGCGGCCCCGGACGGGTCCACCCTGGCGTTCGCCGCCGAGGACGCGATCCACCTGGCGGACGTGGCCGAGCGGAAGGTCGTGCGGGTCCTCCGCGAGCCGGGCGAGCGGACCGCCCACGGGGGCGAGATCACCGCCCTCCGGTTCGACCCGGCCGGGCGACTCCTGGCGTCCGGGTCGGAGTGGGACAAGCACGTGAAGCTGTGGAGCGTGGCCACCGGCCGCCGGGTGGCCGACCTGCGGGTCGAGGGCGCGCCGGCGACCCCGGCGTTCGACCCGTCGGGCCGGCTGGTGGCCGTGGCCGCCGGCCCCGCGGCCCGGCTGGTCGAGATCAACGGGCTCCGCGAGCACCAGCCGGTCGCGGTCCACGGCCACCCCCTCCTCGGCGTCGCCCTGGCTGCCGACGGCCGCACCCTCGCCTGCCTCGCCCGGACCGAGAGCAGCGGGCGGGTCGCCCGGCTGTCGGTCTGGGACCTGGACGCCCCGCACCGCCTCACGCCCGCCGCCCTCCCCGAGGGCGTCCGGACGGTCCGGCACGACGAGCCGCGGGCGACCGAGGGGTGGGTGGCCGTGGACCCGGCGGGCGAGTGGGTCGCGGCCGCGGCCCGCCGGTACGCGGAGGTGTACCGCCGGGCCGGCGGCGGCTACGACCGGGTGATCCGCGGGGACCTCCCGTCGGCGGGCGCGTGCCGGCTCGGGGCGGGCGGGCGGCTGTGGGCCCTCGACGGCGCGGACGTGGCGACCGCCGCGGCCCCCGGGTTCGACCGGTTCGCCCGGTGGTCGAACGAAGTTCCCGGCCGGGCCACCGGGCTGAAGGGGATGCGGTGCCTGGCCGTCGGCGCCACCCGGGTTCTGGTCGGCGGGATCGACGGGGCGGTGCGGTGCTTCGACGCGGCCGGCCCCGCGCCGGGGGCGGACCTGAGGCCCGCGGCGGTGTGGACGGTCGAGTCGCGGGTGGCGGTGCGGGCGGTCGCGATCGCCCCGGGGGAGGACGTGGCGGTGGCGACGACCGACACCGGCCGCGGGTACGTGCTCCGCCTGTCGGACGGGCACGTCCTCGCCGCCTGGCAGCCCCACCGGGACGTGGCCGCGGCCGTGGCGTTCCTCGGCCGCAACACGTTCGCCACGGGCGGGTTCGACCGAACGGTGCGGGTGTGGCGGTGGGACGCGGACCGGGTGGAGGAGTTGTTCGCGCTGCGGACCCCCGCCGCGGTCCGGGAGTTGACGGCGTCGGCCGACGGGCGGCGGCTGGTGGTCCGGTGCGAGGGCGACTACGCCGCCCGGTTGTGGGACCTGCCCGCGCTGCGGGCCCGGTTCGCCGACGCCGGGGTGCCGCTCGGGGAGTAGCGCGGCTACAGGTTCCCCGGGTGGACCCGCCCCGGGGCCGCGGTGCCGTGCCGGCCGTCGAGGATGGTCAGGGTGAGGATGACCGAGTGGTACACGAGGGCGAGCGCGCACGCGGCGGTGGCCGCCGCCACCTGGGCGAGGGCCGCAAACCGGGAGCGCCCCTCCGGGGAGGGGGGAGGGGTGGGTTGCGGGGTGGACATGATTCCCAACTCGGGTTGGGCTGTCTCGCCGACCGTCCTGGTCGTCGGGGCATGCATCCTGTTGACCGGCATCCGGTGCCGGCCGGAACGGGCGCCGTTCGGGTCGGGCGGAAGGGGCCCGTTGTCCGGCAGTCGGGCGCAACCCCAGTCGGGGTCGGGACCCGCGCCACCCGGACGGGTTCGCAATCCGCCCGGGTGCGAGACAACGGAATCCGCGACGATTCCGCCGAGCGGCACGCCGGAACCGGGGTCCGTCGTGTCACGGCTGCTGCCAAACGGAAACGCTTTCTACTTAGAGATGAACCGGGGTCGAAGGATTCGCGGCATTGGCTATTTTCTGAATCATTTCCCGCAACCCGTCGGCGCCGGCAGGATCGGCGCGCGGCCATTTTTTGCGACCCCACGGTCCGTGGCGCATCGAATGCCAGCCAAGGCACCGAGGCGTCCCCCGAACGACCCCGCGAAGTGCCCCGGACGGTTGGACCGCCTCCGACCAATTCCGGGCCGCGCCGGACGATCGCGCCGCCGGGTGGTCGAACGAGGACCGACCATGTTGAGCGACACCACCCAGCTCCTCCGCCAGGTGACCACCGGGCTGCTCTACCCCGCCGGGGTGGGGTTCCGGTGGGAGGCGTTCGAGTGGCCCGGGACCGGCGGCCTGCCGAACCCCGACTGGGTCCGCCGGCGGGGGTTCCACCAGGCGTCGGTCCCGGCCAGCCAACTGTCGGTGGACGAGTTCTTCGCCCCGCTCGAGCAGGACCGGGACGACGACCGGGCGGTGCCGGCCCGCTACCGGGTCGTGGCGGCCGCCGTGCGGGAGCACCTGTCGGACGCGATCGTGGTCCGGGTCGGGGTGGGGAAGGTGACGGTGTACGTCGTCGGCCGAACCCCCGACGGGCTCTGGGCCGGGCTCAAGACCACAGCGATCGACCCCTGAACCGCACGACCGGGACGGCGGGCGCCTTCGTCGGCCGGGTCCGACTGGTCCCCGTGCGCGACGAATCCGGTTGCCAACTCTTTGAACCCTTTCTGCCGCCCGCGCACCTAACACTACCAGTATTTCGAAGCCGACCCTGGGTGGTGTGCGTGCGACCGGCCGGCCGGGGAGCCGGTCGGGGCGACCGACCCCCCAATCTCCCCCGAAAGACCTGCTTGCCCTGAGGCGTGATGGCCCTCCCCCGAAACACGACCCCCGTGCTGCTGAGCGTCGGTGTGCCCCTCGCCGTCACCCTGTGGGCGTACTGGTCGGCGCTGGACGGAATCGTCGAGCGGTGGGCGACCGACCCGCAGTACTCGCACGGCTTTCTCGTTCCGGTGTTCTCGGTGTACCTGTTGTGGACCCGGCGCGACCGAATTACGGCCGCCGACGTCCGGCCGCGGTGGTGGGGGGTCCTGGTCGTCGTACTCGGCGGGGGCGTGCGGATGGCCGGGCAGGTCTTCTACCAGCCCTGGCTGGACGAAGTCTCGCTGCTGATCGTGCTGGCCGGGCTGATCGCCGTGGCGGGCGGGCGCGAGTTGCTGGCATGGGCCGCCCCGGCCGTCCTGTTCCTGGCGTTCATGATCCCCCTCCCGTACGGCGCGCAGACCCTGCTCGGCGGCCGACTCCAGGCGACCGCGACCGCCGCCAGCACCTACGCCCTCCAGACCTTTGGGGTGCCGGCGGTGGCCGAGGGGAACGTGATCCTGCTGACCGACGCGCGACTGGGGGTCGTGGAGGCGTGCAGCGGGCTGACCATGCTGGTCACCTTCTTCGCGCTGTCCGTCGGCGTCGCCTTCCTGGTCCGGCGGAGCTGGCCGGAGAAGGTCATCCTGGTCGCCGCCGCGGCGCCGATCGCGGTCGTTGCGAACGTGGTGCGGATTACGCTGACCGGCTTGCTCTTCGAGGCGAACCGGGGCGACCTGGCGAGGGCCGTCTTCCACGACCTCGCCGGGTGGCTGATGATGCCGGTCGGACTGACCCTGCTCCTGACGGTGCTGTGCGTGTTGTCCCGGGCGGTGGTGCCGGCCGGGCGGGCGGCTCCCGCCACGACGGCGGGCTGAAGTCGGGGCGAGCGCGGTTCCGGATTCCCGAGTCGAGTTGAGGTCCGATCACCATGTCGCAGATGCCCACGACCGATCCCGCCGCCGGCGGCGACGTGAAGCGGCCCGGTGGGATTTCCGCCCGGTTCGTCTTGCACTCCGTCCGCCGGCGGCCGGTGATTTTCCTGGGGGTGGTCCTGTTCGCCGGGGCCGTGGCGGCGGGCATCTGGCTGTTCCTCCCCCTCCCGAAGGTGACGACCGCGGTCGTCTTCCACATCGCCTCCCAAAACCCGACCCTCTTGCCCACGACGTCGACGGGCGGCGGCGTCGACTTCAACTCGTACAAGCTGACCCAGGCGGCCCTGGTGAAGCGGCGGCTGACGCTGGTCGCGGCCCTCAAGGACCCGGCCGTGAGCGGCCTGGGGGTCGTCCGCACGGCCCAGCCCGACGCCCCGACCTGGCTGGAGCGCAACCTCAAGGTCGATACCAAGCCCGGGTCGGAGTTCATGCAGGTCGCCCTCGAGGGGGACAACGGGGAGGAGCTCAAGGACGTCCTGGGGGCCGTGGCCAAGGCCTACCTCGCCGCCGTGGACGAGCGGGAGAACGGCAAGCGGCGGCAGAAGCTGGCCCGGCTCGAGGAGACGAACCGGGCCAACCAGCAGGAGCTCGAGCGGTACCGCAAGCGGGGCGAGTCGATCGCCCTGGTGCTCGGGTCGAAGGACGGGCCGACCCTGACGACCATGGACGCCATCTACAACGACGAGCTCCGGCTCGCCTCGCGGGAGCAGGGCGCCGCGTGGGACCAGCAGCAGCTCGCCGAGCGGGAGTTGGCCGCCCTCACGGCGCCCCCCAAGGCGGGCGACGCCCCGCCCCCCGTCCCGCCCGCCCAGGTCGACGAGGAGATCCGCAAGGACGTGACGTTCCAGCAGTTCGAGGCGGCCGTCGCCCGGGCGCAGCAGAAGCAAGTCGAGACGGAAGCACTGTTCCAGCCCGGGGCCAACCCCCCGGTGGTGGTGCAGGCCCGCGAGGCGGTCAAGGCCGCGGCGGAGAAGCGGGACCAGTACAAGGCGCAGCTTCGGCCGAAGGTGGAGGCCCACGCGCGGGAGGCGCAGGCCCGGGCCCAGCAGGCCCGCGTGGCGGACCTCCAGCTGAACGTCGAGCGGCACAAGGCGCGGGTCGAGGTCGCCAAGACCCGGGTCGACGAGGTCAAGCAGCAGATCGGCAAGGTGAACCAGTACCGGATCGAGCTGGAGAACCTCCGCCGGCTCGGCGAGCAGACCGAGAAGATGGACAACCGCCTGGCCGAAGAGATGGCCACCATCCGGCTCGAAATCGGCGCGCCGCCGCGGGTGACGCTGGCCGAGGAGGCGTTCCTCGTGCCCGGGATCGAGGGCAACCGGCGGCTGAAGTATACTCTGATCGGCGGGGTGCTGGCGTTCGCGGCCGGGTTCGCCGGCCTCGTCGGGTGGGAGTACCGCCGCCGGCGGGTCACCCACGCCGAGGAGGTGACGACCGACATGGGGGTCCGCCTCCTGGGCACGGTGCCCCCGATCGGTGCCGCCGACGGCCGCGGGCCGGCCGGGGCCGGCCCCGCCCTGACGGAGGCGATCGACACCACCCGGACCATGCTCCTCCACGGCACCCCGGCCGGGCACGGGTTGCGGACCGTCCTCGTGACCAGCGCGGTGGCCGGCGAGGGGAAGACGTCGCTGGCCGGGCACCTGGCGATCAGCCTCGCCCGGGCGGGCTACCGCACCGTGCTGGTCGACGGCGACGTCCAGTCCCCGGCCGCGCACCGGCTGTTCGGCGTGTGCGCGGGGCCGGGGCTGTGCGAGTTGCTCCGCGGGGAGACGGACCTGGCGACGGCCGTCCGCCCGTCCCCGATCCCCGGGCTGTCCGTCGTCCCGGCCGGGCGGTGGGACCTCACGGCCCGGCAGGCGATCATCGGTGACGGGTGGCGGCGGGTGAAGGAGTCGCTGGAGGCCCAGTTCGACTTCCTGGTGGTCGACACCGCCCCCCTCCTGCTCGTGTCCGACACGCTCCTACTCGCCCGGGACGCCGACCGGGTGGTGCTGTCGGTGCTGATCGGGGTCAGCCAGGTCGCCCACGTGGCCGAGACGGCCGGGCGGCTCCGGGCGGTCGGGGCGAACCTGTCCGGGGCGGTGGTCAACGGCGTCTGGCAGGAGGCCCACCGGTCGGCCAAGGGGTACGGGAAGGTGCCGGCGGAAGCGGCGGTGTAACGTGGCGGAAGGCGTAGGGTCCCGTGGCGAGTGAGGCACGCGTGATGACGGTCAAGTCGGCCGCCCCGGTACTGGTCGGGGCCCTGCTCGTCGGCGGGCTGGGGGCCGTACACGGCGTGTCCACCGACCGGTGGGGCCCGTCCGGGCAACTCCAGGAAGCGTCGGCCAGCCTCGACCGCCTGCCGCCGGCGTTCGGCGACTGGACCGGCGAGGACGTCCCGTACGAGCCGGAGGACATGGCCCGGGCCGGCATCCACCGGTGCGTGGTTCGCCTGTACACGAACCGGCGGACGCGGGAGGCGGTCTCGGCCCTGGTGGTGTGCGGCCGGGGCGGGCCGATCAGCGTGCACACCCCGGACGTGTGCTACTCGGCGGGCGGGTACCGACAGGTGACGGACGCGACGGTCCGGACCGTCGTCGCCGGCGGCGGCACGCACCCGTTCCGGGTGGCGCGGTTCGCCAAGACCGAAGGAGCCTCCCCGGCCCAGCTGGAGGTGTTCTGGGCGTGGTCCCGCGACGGCCAGGGTTGGGACGCCCCCGACAACCCCCGGGTGACACTGGCCCGTGCCCCGGCGCTGTACAAGTTCTACGTCGTCCGCGAGTTCCTCCCCGGGACGCGGGCGGAGGCGGCCGACGTGTGCGGCGCGTTCCTGGCCCGGGCGATCCCGGAGTTCCGCGCGGCCCTCAGTCCCGGTTGAGTCGTCCCCCCGCCCCCCGCCCTCGCCGGCTGCCCCCTCGGTATCCCATGGCCTTCTGGCTCTTTCTCCTCCTGAACGCCGTGCTGCTGATCCGGCCGGAGGAACTCGTGCCGGAGATCGCCGGGCTGCGGTTGTACCTGCTCGTGATCACCCTCTGCCTGATCACGGCCGCCCCGCGGCTCATTGAGAACTTGCAACCGGGCACCCTGGCCGACCGGCCCCTGACGGTCGGGGTAATCGCGTTCTGGGTCGCGGGGATGCTCTCACAACTGGTCCGAGGGGATGTCGGGGTCGCGCTGGACTTCGGCTCCGAGTTCGGCAAGGTCGTCCTCTACTACCTGCTGCTGGTCAGCGTGATCGACACGCCGTCACGACTGCGGGTGTTCGTGGGCGCGGTGGTGGGTCTCGTCGTCGTGCTGTCAACCCTGGGCCTCCTCCAGTACCACGGCGTGATCGACAACCCGGCCCTGGCCCCGCTCCAGCGGCTCGAGTACGACACCACCGGCGAGCAAACCTTTACCACGCAGCTCCGCAGTAGCGGCATCTACAACGACCCGAACGACCTGTGCCTGATTCTCGTCACCGGCACCATTTTTACCCTCGCCCGGACCGCGACGTCGGCCCGGCTGGTCGGGAGCGTGTGCTGGCTGTTGCCCGCCGGGCTCTTCGGGTACGCACTCGTCCTGACGCAATCACGGGGCGGGTTGTTGGGCCTGCTGATCGCCATCGTTGGCTGGGCCTGGGGCAGATACGGGTGGGTGAAGACCCTGGCCGTGGCCGCCGTCCTCCTCCCCGGGCTGCCACTCCTCGCCGGGGGGCGGCAGGCGAACATCAGTATGGACCGGAACGACACCGCGCACTCTCGGGTGGCGCTATGGTCCGATGGGTTGAGCCTCATGACGCAAAACCCGGTGACCGGGATCGGCGTCCGGAACTTCGGCAAGGAAATGGGGCTGGTCGCGCACAACTCCTTCGTTCACGCCTACGTCGAGCTCGGGCTCCTGGGCGGGTCGGTGTTCACCGGGCTGTTCGTCCTGAGCGGGACGATGCTCTGGTCGGTCCGCCCGGCGAACCCGCTGCTGGATCGGTTGCGGCCGTTCGTACTGGCCGCGTTAATCGGTTACGCAGGCGGGATTTTTTCGATCTCGCGGAACTACGTCGTGCCCACGTTCCTGATCCTCGGCCTGGCCGACGCCTACTTACGGATGGCCTACCCGCACCCGCCGGCGAGGTACCGCGTGAGCCCCCGGCTGGTGGGCGTCGGCGTCGGCGTCGGCGTGACCGGCTGGCTCGGCCTTCGGCTGTTAACTAGCGTCCTGTTCGGGCTCGGCGGGGAGTAACTGCCGCCGGATGTGGGACTCGACAACGGAGCGGATGTGGGCACCAAGAAGGCGATCCGGCGGAACGTGGTGTGGAACACGGCCGGTCTCGTCGCCGAGACGGGGGCCGGGTTCCTCGTGCTGCCGTACCTGATCGTCCACCTCGGCCAGGAAGTCTACGGGGTCTGGATCGTGCTGGGCGCACTCATGGGCTACTTCGGCCTGCTGGACCTGGGCATCCGGGGCGCGGTCGGCCGGCATGTCGCGTTCTACCACTCCCGCGGCGATCAGGAGGGTTTGAACCGGACGCTGACCGGTGGGATGACGTTCCTGTCGGCCGTCGCCGTGGCCGCGGTCGCCGCGATCCTGGCCGGTCAGTCGCTCTTCTTTCAGGTGTTCGACATCCCCCCGCCGCAGCACGAGACGGTCCAACTCGCGCTCCAACTGGTGGCGGTGCAACTCGCCCTGTTTCTGGTCTCGACGGGCTTCGACGCCACCCTCTGGGGCTGTCAGCGGTTCGACTGGCTGAACATGGTCGACATCCCCGCCGTCGTCCTCCGGACGGGCCTCACGTTCGCTCTGGTCCGGTCGCCCGAGGACATGCCGACGCTCGCGTGGATCGCGGTGGGTGTAACAGCCGGCACGTGTGTCGCGAAAGGCGTGCTCTGCTACCGGGCCGTTCCGGGGTTGCGGGTCCGCCCGAGGTACCTCACCAGGGACTCCCTCCGGGAGTTGTTCCACTTCGGAAGTTGGAACCTCGTCACGAACGTCGCGGTGGTGAGCCGGCGGCAGTTCACGATCCTCCTGATCGGGGCCCTCCTGGGGGTGATGTGGACGGCGCCGTTCTCCGTCGCGGAACGCCTCCTCGGGGCCGCCACCGCGGCCCTGGTCGCCGTGACCGGGGTACTGACCCCGTACGCGACCTCCCTGTACGCCACCGGGCGGGTGGACGCGCAGCGGCGGTTGTTCCTGGAGGGGGGGCGTGTCTCGGCGGCGATGGCGGTGTTGTTGACATCGCTCCTGATCGTGCTCGGCGGTCCCCTGATTAACCTCTGGGTCGGGGCAGCGATGGCGCCCGCCGCCGGCCTCTTGATCGTGATCGCGGCGGGCGAGATGTTGTCCGGAACCCAGCACATCACGAAGGGGATGGTGGTCGCGGCCGGACAGCACCGGGCCCTGGCGCTGTGCTCGATCCTGGACGCCGCCGCCGTCTGCGGCATCACGGCCGTCGTCTGTCCGGTCTACGGTCTCCAGGGCATCGGCTGGGCCATCGCCATCCCCGCGGTCCTGTCGCGGGGTGTCGCGCCCCTGGTCCAGGGGTGCCGGCTCGTGGGCGTCGGGGTCTGGGAGTACATCGGGTATTCGATCGCCCCGGCCGTCCTGTGCTGCCTCCTGCCCGCCGCCGTCCTGTGGGTCCTTCTCGGGACATTCCCGGTGGACAGTTGGGCCAAGCTGGTCGCGTACGGTGGCCTCTACACGGTTCTGTTCGGTGCGGGCTTGGCGATACTGGTACTTCGCCGGCCGTTGAAGGGCTCCTCGGCCGTGGCGGAGTCCCGGCAGGACACGCACGACGGCCGAGTTTCCCCGGGGGCAGAGGCGTCGCTCGGGTCGGTGGACGGACAGCCAGTGAATCGGACGGGGCTCGCGCCACCCGATCTCCTGACATCACCGACCGCGGGCTAAGCCCCGTGATCCGTTAGGGCTACCGAATCACCCTCCGAACTCGCCTCGGGAGCCGGGGGGTTGCCGAGCTCGTTTCAGTACCTCTTGGGGGTTGGACGCGCGTGTTGAGATCCCGTACTGGTCCTGAACCGGATTGGCTGTCGCGGGGGCGCATCCCCGCGCTCGACGGCTTGCGCGCCGTGGCGGTGCTGCTCGTCTGCCTGGCCCACGCCCACCGCACGACGGACTTCCCCTCGCTCGGTCCGCTTCACCGGTTGGGTTCCATCGGCAGCGTGGGTGTGGACATTTTTTTCGTGCTGAGCGGCTTCCTGATCACCACCCTCCTGCTGCGCGAGCACGAGCAGACCGGCCGAACGAGTCTGGGCGGCTTTTACCTGCGCCGGTCCTTCCGGATTCTCCCGGCCTACGTCTGCTTCATGGCCTTCGTTGCGGCCCTCAGCTGGTACGGTTTTGCGAAGCCTTCCGCCTGGGATTGGGCGGCGGCGGTCACGTACACGATGAACTTCGTGCCCCGCCCGGCCTGGGAGCTCGGACACCTCTGGAGCCTGTCCGTCGAGGAGCACTTTTACCTCATCTGGCCGGTGACGTTCCTCGTCGTACCGCGGCGGGCGTTGCCGGGCGTGCTCGCGGGCACCCTCGCCCTCGGCCCGCTAGCTCGCCTGGCCGTCCTCATCTGGTGGCCGGCCGAAGCCCGGATGACCGACCTGTGGACGTTCACGCGACTCGATTCCATCGCGGCCGGGTGTCTGGTGGCGGTGCTCGCGCGGTCGCCACTCGGATTCCGCACCCTCGACGTACTTGGGCGGTGGTGGCCCGCGGCCTTCGTCCTGCTCGTCGCCGGCCTGGCCGCCGGGACCCTGTCCGGGAAAATGGGGATCCTGGTAACACCGACGGTGGTCGCGCTGACCCTCGGGGTTCTGGTCTGGGCCGCCGCCCGCCGTGCGCCCCGTTGGCTGGAGGCACGCGTGATGGTCGCGGTCGGGGTTGGGTCCTACAGCCTTTACCTCTGGCAGCAGCCGTTCCTCAACCCCCACTGCGAGGGGTGGTACGCTCGGTTCCCCCAAAACCTGATCCTGGCGGGGTCTTGCGCGCTCGCGTCCTACTGGCTGGTGGAGAAGCCGTTCCTCCGCATCAAGAGCAGGCTGGAGGCTCGTGGTCGGTCGGGTAATACACCCGCTCCCGCCCCGGACGGCCTCTCTGACGTGCTCCCGGCCTCCGTACCGTCGGACCCCCGCGGGGCCGAGTACTTCGCCCCCGCCGCACGGCTGGTCGGTGACCCGCCCAAGGCCGGGATGGAGCCGTGATGGGGTCGCCGCTGCATACCGTCCACGGCGTCCTGTCGCTCGACGTGGGTGGGCTGGAGCGGCTGGTCCTCGGCCTCGTCCGCCACGGCGTGCAAGCCGGCCACCGGGTCAGCGTCGTCTGCGTCGAGGCTCCGGGACAACTCGCCGCCGAGGCCGCCGGGGCCGCGGTCGTGAGCCTGGACAAGCCGCCCGGTCGGCAACAGGCGTTTGTCGCCCGGGCCGCCGAGACCCTCTCCCGGCTGCGGCCGGACGTCGTTCACACTCACCAGATCGGGGCCGCCTGGTATCTCGGGCCGGCCGCACGCTCACTCGGGATTCCGGTCGTCCACACGGAGCACGGCAACCACTTCGCCCGCCTCGGGTCACGCCTCGCGGCCCTCAAGGCCCGTCTGGTCTTCCGATCCGCCGCCCGGTCCGTGGACCGCTTCTGCTGCGTGTCCGACGAGATTGCCGCCGCCGTCACCCGGTGGCGGACCGTGCCCCGGGGCAAGGTGCTGGTCGTCCCCAACGGCATCCCGCTCGACCCGGGGCCGGGGCTGCCCGACCCGGCCGCCGTCCGGGCGTCGCTCGGCATCCCCGCGGACGCCCCGGTGGTCGGCACCGTCGGCCGGCTCGTCGAGGTCAAGCGGCAGGACTTGCTGATCCGGGCCGTGGCCCGGCTCCGGGCCGGGTTCCCCGGGGTTCACCTGGTACTGGTGGGTGACGGGCCGGAACGGGGCCGCCTGGAGGCGGTGGCCCGGGAGGCCGGCCTGGCCGACCAGACCCACTTCCTCGGCTACCACCCCCGGCCGGAGGCGGTCCTGGGTATCATGACCGCGTTCGCCCTCACCAGCCGGTCGGAGGGCTTCCCGGTCTCGCTGTTGGAGGCGTGGCGGGCGGGGGTGCCGGTCGCGTCCGCCGCGGTCGGCGGCATCCCGGCGGTCGTGTCCGACGGGGTGAGTGGGTTGCTGTTCCCGCCGGGGGACGACGCGGCGGCCGCCGCCGCGCTGGCCCGGCTGCTCGGCGACCCGGCCCTCGCCGGGCGGGTCGGCCGGGCCGGGCGGCAGACGTTCGAGGCGAATTACACCCTCGACCGGATGGCCGCGACCTATGAGGAGTTGTACCGCGAGCGCGAGGCCGCCCCGCGAGCCGGGTGACCGACGAGAAGGTAAGGGGACTATGGATTCGGGCAAGCTCCGGGTGGCGGTCGTCGGGTGCGGGCAGATCGCCGACGCGCACCTCGCGGAGGTCCGCAAAATTCGGACGGCCGAGGTCGTCGCGGTGTGCGACTCCTACCCGGAACTCGCCCGGCAGGCGGCGGAGCGGTTCGGCGTCGCGCGGACGGACACCGACGTGGCCCGGATGCTCGCCGAGGTGCGGCCGGACGTGGTCCACGTCACCACCCCGCCGCACTCCCACGCCCCGCTCGCCCTGCAGGCGCTGGCGGCCGGTGCCCACGTGTACGTCGAGAAGCCGTTCACCGTGACCGTGGCCGAGGCCGACGAGGTGCTCGCCGCCGCCGCCCGGCACGGCCGATTGGTGTGCGTCGGCCACGACCAGCTGTTCGACCCCTGCTGGGCCGAACTCCGGGCCTGCCACCGCCGCGGCGACCTCGGGCGGGTGGTCCACGTGGACTCGGTCATGGGGTACGACCTGTCCGGCCCGTTCGGCCGCGTCCTGGCCGGCGACCCCGACCACTGGGTCCACCGGCTGCCCGGCGGGCTGTTCCAGAACAACATCTCCCACGCCCTGTACAAGATCACCGACTTCCTGCCGGACGAGCGGCCAGCCGTGTGGGCCACCTGGTTCGGCCAGTCGGGGCGGGTGCCGACCGAACTCCGGGTCATGCTCCGAGGGGCGGAGGCGACGGCCGGCGTACTGTTCAGCAGCCAGGCCCGGCCGGTGCAGCGGGTCGCCCGCGTGTACGGAACGAAGGCGTGCGTGGAGGCCGACCTCGACGCCCAGACCCTCCGCTGGACGCGGCCGGCCGGTATGCCCGGGCCGTTCGGGAAGGTCCAGCGGCCGTGGCGCCACCTCACCGAGGCGGCCCGGGCGTGGACCCGGAGCGTCTGGCGGTTCGCCCGCAGCGACCTCCACTACTTCGCCGGGATGAATGCGCTGTTCCGGGCGTTCTACCGGGCGATCGCGGCCGGCGAGCCGTCCCCGACGCCGCCCGGCGACATCCGCCGGGTCACAGTCATCATGGACGACATCTTCGAGACGTGCCGCCGGCAGGAGGGGGGGGGGAAATGACCGCGCTGGTCACGGGCGGAACCGGCTTCCTGGGCCGCCACGTCGTCGCCGAGTTGCTCCGCCGCGGGGCCGCCGTCCGCTGCGCACTGCGGCCGACCAGTTCGGAGGAGGAACTCCGGGCGGTAGCCGCCGCACACGGCGCCGACCGGCTGGAGCTCGTCCGCGGGCACCTGACCCGGCCCGACTTCTGCGACCGGGCGGTCGCCGGGTGCGACGTCGTCTATCACGTCGCCGCGGAGATGACCGGGGCGACCGCGGTGCTGTTCCTCGGCAACGTGGTCGCCACCCGCGTGCTGACCGACGCGGCCGGCCGGGCCGGGGTCCGGCGGTTCGTCCTGGTCAGCTCGCTCGGGGTGTACGGGACGGCCGGCGTCCCGACCGGCGGCGTGCTCGACGAGACCTGCCCGCTCGACCCGGCGGCCCACCTGCGGGACCCGTACTCGTACAGCAAGGTGGCGGAAGAGCAGGCGGCGTGGGCGGCCTACCGGGAAGGCCGGCTGCCGCTCGTCGTGGTCCGCCCGGGCGTCATCTACGGCCCCGGGCGGGACTGCCTGACGGCCCGGGTCGGGCTGCGGGTCGGGAAGCTGATGGTCGTCATGGGCGGGCGGCAGGCGATGCCGTACACCCACGTGGCCAACTGCGCCCGGGCGGTGGTGCTGGCCGGGGAGGCCGCCGGCGTCGAGGGGCAGGCGTTCAACGTCGTGGACGACGAGCTGCCGACCGGCCGCGACCTGGTCCGGCGGTACCGGACCGAGGTCGGCGGCATCCGCCGGGTGACTATTCCGAGGTGGGCGATCGGCCCGTTGTCCGGGCTATGCGAGTGGTACCACCGGCACTCACGGGGCCAGCTGCCGGCGGTGCTGACCCGGTACAAGAGCCAGGCGATGTGGCGGCCGAGACGGTACCCGAACGACCGCGCGAAGCAGGGCCTAGGGTGGCGGCCGGAGATCGGGCTGGAGGCGGGGCTACGCGAATCGTTCGCCGCCCTGCGCCAGGGGACGCCAGCGACATCGTAACCCCGGCCGCTCCCCGCGGGCGGGCCTGGCCCGTCGGCGTCCACGGCCATACCCAAGCGGACGACATGGACCGACTTACCGACTCTACGGACGCGCCAGCCCCGGCCCACCTCCGCGGCCGCGACATGCTCTGCTTCAGCCACGACTGGACCGGCGACCCGCTGTCCAAGACCCACCTGATGCGGCTCCTGGCCCGCAACAACCGGGTGCTCTGGGTCAACTCCATCGGGTACCGCTCCCCGTCCCTGGCGAACAAGCGCGACCTGGGCCGGATCGTCACCAAGCTCCGGGCCGTGGCCGAGCCGGTCCGCGAGGTCGAGCCGAACTTGTTCGTCTTCAGCCCCCTCGTCATCCCGTCCTGGGGCAACTCTCTCCTCCGGCGGCTCAACGCCCGGCTACTCCGCTGGCAGGTCCGGCGGGCGATGCGGAAGCTCCGCTTCCGCCGGCCCGTCAACTGGGTGTTCAACCCGGCCGCCGGCATACTCGCCGGCCGCCTCGGCGAGGAGCGGGTCGTCTACTATTGCGTCGACGAGTACACCGCCTTCAAGGGGGTGGACACCGCGTCGCTCGCCGCGATCGAGCGGGACCTGATCGCGAAGGCCGACCTCGTCGTCGTGTCGGCCGAGAAGCTGTTGGCCAGCAAGAAGGCCCCGCACGCCCCGACCATCCTCGTCCGCCACGGGGTCGATTTCGACCACTTCGCAAAGGCCCTCCGGCCAGACACGCCGGTGCCCGCCGAGGTCGCGAACCTCCCCCGGCCGGTGATCGGCTACTTCGGCCTGATCGCCGACGACTGGGTGGATATTCCGCTGCTCGTCCACGTCGCCCGCAACTTCCCCACGGGGTCGCTGGTGTTGCTCGGCAAGGTGACGATGGACGTGTCGGCCCTGGCGCGGGAGCCGAACATCCATCTCCTCGGCCGCAAGCCCTACGCCGACTTGCCGGGGTACAGCAAGGCGTTCGACGCGGCCGTCATCCCGTTCCCGGTCACCGAGGTGACGCTCAACGCCAACCCGCTGAAGGCCCGGGAATATCTGGCCGCCGGCCTCCCGGTCGTGTCCACCGATATCCCCGAGGTCCGGGTGCTGCCGCAGTGCCGGATCGGGCGGTCCCCCGAGGAGTTCGTCGCCGAGCTGCGTGCGGCACTCGCGACGCCCGGCCCGCAGGCCGCGATCAGCGAGTCGGTCCGCGGCGAGGGGTGGGACGCCCGGCTGGCCGAGGTCGAACGGCACTTGGTCCCCATCCTGTCGGGCCCAGCCCCGCGGTCCGCATGAGAATCCTGGCCCTCACCAACCGCTACCCGCGGCCCGGCCGCGAGCAGGACGCCGTCTACAACCACCTCCAGGCGCGCGCCCTGGCCCGGGAGCACACGGTCGCCGCCGTCGTCCCGGTACCGTGGACTGAGCGGGTCGCCAACCGCCGGACGGGGGTCACGATCCCCCCCGAGCTTGACCGCGACAGGGTACACGTCTACCACCCGACGTACTACTACCCGCCGTGGGTGCTTCAGAGCGCGTACGGCCGGTTCTACCAGGCGAGCGTCCGGCGGACGTTCCTTCGGGCGGCGGCCGCACTCCGGCCGGAGGTCGTGCTGGCCTGTTGGGCGCACCCGGACGGGTGGGCCGCGGTCCAGCTCGGGCGGGAGCTCGACCTGCCGGTGGTGATCAAGGTGATCGGGTCGGACGTGCTGGTCCTGGGCCGGGCTGGCCGCCGGGCGGCAAGGGTCGCGGAGGCGCTCCGGGAGGCGGACGGCGTGGTCGCGGTCAGCCGCGATCTGGCCGACCACGTCGTCCGCCTCGGGGTCGACCCCGGCCGCGTCCACGTGGTCCCGGAGGGGACCGACCTGGAGGTGTTCTGCCCGGGGGACCGGGGCGAGGCGCGGACCCGGCTCGGGCTGCCGGCCGACGGGCGGGTCATCGTGTTCGTCGGGAACGTGCTGCTGTCGAAGGGGGCCGGGGTGCTGGTCGAGGCCTGCGGGGCGCTCGCCGCCCGCGGGGCCGAGTTCCGGTGCTACGTCGTCGGCCGCGGTGCGGACACAGCCGCCGTCGGTCGGTCGGTCGAGCGGCTCGGGCTAGGCGACCGGGTGACCCTTGCCGGCCCCCGCCCGCAGGCCGACCTGCCGGACTGGTACCGGGCGGCCGACGTCGTGACGCTCCCGAGCTATTCCGAGGGAATCCCGAACGTGCTGCGGGAGGCACTGGCGTGCGGCCGGCCGTTCGTCGCCACCCGCGTCGGGGGGATCCCGGAACTGGTCCGCGGGCCCGCCGGCCGGCTCGTCCCGCCGGGCGACCCGGCGGCGCTGGCCGACGCGCTCGCCGCCGTCCTGGCCGACCCGCCGCCGGTGACCGAGGCCGAGCGCTCGGTCAATGTCAGCTGGGACAAGTCGGCCCGGCAACTGGCCGGGCACCTGCGGGCGGCGGCGGAGCGAGGCTGAGTCGGGTCACCGGCGTCGGGGCGGGGTGCCGACGCCGCCCGCGCCGGTCCCGCCAATGCCCGGCCGGCCGGTCATCACCCCACCGGCCTGGCCACCCGGTTGGAAGTTCGCCGGACCCCCGCCACCGACTGAACCCGGTCCGCTGTTGAGGAAGTACCCGCCGTAGTTGAGGAACTGGGTCGGGTGGCCGGTGACCGGCGCCCCCACCTCGACCTCCGACTGGAGCCCGCCGATCGCCTGTTGGTTGGCGGCCACGGAGCCCTGGAGGTTTGTGATCGACTGCCGGAACTGCTGGTCGGGCCGCACCAGGCCGTAGTAGTTCAGCGCCGGGGAGCCGGACCGGAGCAGGTTGAGGTACGGGCTGAACGACGGCCGCTGAATGTTCCCCGCGCCCCCCACCCCGCCCGGGACGGGGGGCTGGGCCTTCGCCGCCCCGGCGAGGGTGCCGAGGACGGCCGCGGCGACGAGCGACTTTCGGTTCATGGTCCTGCCCCGTGCGGTGACCCGGTTCCAACCACTTACTAGTCTACCCGACGCCGTTCACGACTCAAAACCCGCCGAAGCCCCCACCCCCACCATTCTGGTTCTGGCCGTCGACCGCGCGGATCGTGCTGTTACCCAACAGGGTCACGCCGAGCATCCGCTCCAGCGGGGCGAACAGCCGGCCGAGGCGGATGTCCAGGGCGACCGCCGGCAGCGACCCGACGAACACCCGGTCGCCGGGCAGCAACTGGTAGTTGGTCGCCACGTCCCCGCACTCGGAGATGGCCTTCCAGTCCACCGGGAAGATTTGGTGGCACCCGCCCGGCTGGGCCGGGCGCGACACCCAGATGCGCCGCGGGTCGGACACGGCCGACAGCCCGGTGATCTGCGAGACCGCGTCGAGCACGGTGTCGTTGCCGGTGATCGGCAGCCGGTACACGGACTGTCCGGCCCCGGCCCCGTCGAGGATGACGTAGTACAGCTTGCTGTTGTACGTCTGCACGTCGACCGCCACTTCCGGGTCGAGCAGGTACAGCGCGAGCTGGGCCTCGACCGCCTGCCGGACCTCGGCCAGGGTCATCCCGGCCACCCGGACGCTCCCGTAGGTCCCCAGCGCGATCGTCCCGTCCGGCCGGACCAGATGCGGGCCGGTGATCCGCTGCGCCGCCCGGGACTGGGCCAGGGTCACGGTCATGACCGGGTTGTTCAGCTTCACGGTCTTACTGAGGTGGTCCTCCAACGACGCCTTGATCTGGGCGATGGTCTGGCCGCGGACCGGCACAATACCGCCGTAAGCGGGGCCGAGGTTGACCGTCCCGTCCGGGTCGATGCTGTACAACCCGGACAGCGGGTTATCCTGCAGCGGAGTGGCCAGGCTCAGGTACAGCACGTCGAGTGGCTCGGCCTTGTACGGCGGCTTCGGGATCGCCCGGACGGCCTCGACGACGAGGATGTCCGGCGGCTCGACCCGGTAGTCGGGGAGGGTAACCTTTTCGAGCTCGCGGGGGACCGCGACCGGGACGATCGGCTTATGCCGCCCGCCGCCGTGGAAGCACCCGGTCGTGAGGATGGCCCCCATGAGCAGAGCAATTACCGTCGGCGTAAGCCCGCGGATCTTCCCCATGACTGCCCCCGTCAACACATCGGCACGTCTCGTGTAGAGGTATCGGAACGACCGGCGCCCGCGGGTTAATCCGAATTCCCGGAAGAACCCGATTTGCCCCCCGAACTTACCCGGCTTCCGGCCGGGGTCGCTCCGGTTGTCGGTCACCTGCCGCCGTCCGCGAGGCGCGCGATCTCGAGCTCCGGGAACGGCGACGGCGAGTCGAAGAGCCCGTCGTCCTCGCCCGTCAGGTGCTTGCGGAAGAACGACAGCAAGTACGTGTTGAGAATCCGCATCGCACGGTCCGGGCGGATGGAGCCGGCCGGCAGGTCGTGAACGGGTCGGAGCCTTCGGATCGGCGAGAAGTACGCGGCGTCGCCGAAGTTGACGTGCAGCCCGCCGCGGAGGACGCCGTAGTGCCCCCGGACCCGGGCCAGGCCGCTGCGGATGCCGGAGAAGTTCTCGACGTACACCGTGTGCCGCCGTCGGACGGCGTCGTTCCGGGCGTTTGCCACGTCGGCCTGGGTCGGCTCCGGGACGTCCTCGGTGATGAAGACAAACGGCTTCCCGGGGCCCTCGACCAGGGACCGGCCGAAGATGAAGCCGTCGAGGTTGAACCCGGCCGCGACCCGGGAGTCGAGGAGGCAAGCCTCGGCCGACACCGCCCCGCCGAATGAGTGGCCGAACATACCGATGCGCGACGTGTCCAGCCGGCCGGTAAAGATGCCCCCCGGGTCGGCACGGTCCAGCCGCCCGACCTCGTCGAGGACGAACCGGGCGTCGGCGACCCGGACGGTCAACGTGTCCTCGATCGTTCGGCGGGTCGCCGCGAGCGTCTCCTCGGTCGCGTAGTCGAGGAATTCGGGAAACACGGTGCGGGCCTCCCGGCCGTCGGGGAACACGACCCGGTCGGTGAAATACGGGTGGTCGATGCCGACGACGACGAACCCGTGGCTGGCCAGCTCCTCCGCCTGGGTGGTGTTGTCCCCCCGGCAGCCGCCCCACGACGGCGCGAAGACGACGACGGGGTGGCGGCCCGGGTCGGTCGCCACGGGCACGCCGTACGCCGCGTGCGTCCGTACCAGCGACAGGTGACGGGACAGGAACGTCGTTTCCGCCGACTGCCGGTACGGGTGACCCGGGCCGGGCCTCTCGGCTGGGTACCACACCTGAATCATCAGCTCGCGCCGCCCGTCCGGGCGGTCCGTGCGCGGGTCCGCACGGGCGGGGTCGACGCGGTGGAGGGTCACCGTGCCGACCGGGTAGCGGCCGGTCGGCTTTGGGAGATCGAAGACCGGAAACGCGGCCGCGAGACCGGCGGCGGCGGCCAGCAGCCCGAGGCCGACCGCGGCGCCCGCCGGTCCCACCTCCAGGCGCGGGGGTCCGGGCCACACGCAGGTGAGGAAAACGTATCCTACCGTCAGGTAGGCCGGGACGAGGTGCCACCGCCAACCCTCGGTCGCGACGTGAGCGACCAGCAACGCCGTTGCGACAGCCGACAGGACCCGGACCCACGCCGGCAGGTCGCGGTGCGACAGGCACCAGAGCAGGACGGGAGCGGTCGCGGCCCAGAACGCGATCTCAAGTGGTCTCACCGGAGCACCCGTGGTTGGAAATACTAACCGGGGGTGATCGTCCCGGCCCGTGTCGTCGATCGGCCGTCCAACTGCTTAATCGGGAGGCGTCCCAGTGAGTCGGCCTGTGGATCACCCGCATTTGAATCGCTCCCCGCTCGTGCTCGCCAGGGCTGCGTTCAACTCGGTACTCGGACGATTTCACCTCCGCGAATACTACCACCGCGGGGCCTTCGCGACCTACCAGGAGGCGCTGGCCGCGGTGAGGCCCGGGCTGCTGGCGGGGTACGACAACGACGGCGTGGCCGATGTCTCGTTCGAGAAGATGTGCCGCATCGCCCTGTGGGACTGGCCGGTCCTGTACTGGCTCCGGCGACTCATCCCCGAGTCCCGGTGCGTGTTGGACGCCGGGGGGCACCAGGGGACCAAGTTCCGGGCGTTCGGCGGCCACCTCGAACTGGACGGGCGCCTCAGGTGGGTGGTGTACGACGTCCCCGCGGTCGTCCGGGCCGGCCGCGCGAGGACCGAGCGGGACGGCCTGAGAGGACTGGAGTTCGTCGACTCCCTCGACGCCGCACCGGAGGCTGATATTTTCTTGGCCTCCGGCCTCCTGCAATACCTCGACGTTCCGCTCGGGCAACTGCTTGGCCGCCTCCCGGCCCGGCCGCGGCACCTCCTCCTGAACAAGGTGGCGACACGGGAGGGGCCGACGGTGGTGACCCTGGAGCGGTTCCCGCGGGCCGAGGTACCATACCAGATCCGCAACCGGGCCGAGTTTCTGTCGGCCCTCGATGCCGCCGGGTACGACGTGGTGGACGAGTGGGAGATCCCGAACCTGGCGCACGAAATTCCGACCCACCCGCACCTCGGGAAGTCGACTAGTCGGGGGTGGTACGCCGTTCGCCGCTCGTGAGTCAACGGGTGGGGAAAGGCTTACCGCACCCCATCGCCGTCGGCTCCTTTCACGGGCGGGAACTACCCAACCGAGACCGTCGTTCACGGCGGACGTAGTAATCAGAAGCATATTTGACAAGAAAGTGCGTGGGCCGGCGCGATTTTTCGAGGGGTCGGTTGCCAACTCGGGTCGAAGAGGCGAGAATGAAAATGGGATGAATTGTGGGTGCGAACGGCGTGGCTGAGTCCACCCGGTTCGCCATGTCAGACCGCTGTGTGGCACAAGCGATTTCCTTGGCGCCTGGTTGTCGGTCGCTCACTCGGTACCGTTCTACTCGCCCCGGACCATTGTCGTCCGCGACTCCCGTCCGCTTTCCACGTCCGTTCCGGAGGCACGCGTGACCGCCAAGCCTACCGATGCCGACGTCTCCTCGTCCACACCCCTTCCACCCGTCGCCGAAGTCTCTTCGCCGACACCCCTGCCGCCCGACGTCGCCCCCATCTCGCGGGCAATCCAGACGACCACCTGCGACCGGGTCCAGCGGTCGTTGGAGGGATACGTTGGTGGCGGCCTCAGCGAAGTGGAACGGGTGGGCCTCGCGTTTCATCTGTCCCTGTGCACGACCTGCAAGATCGTGGCAGACGAGTACCTCGAGATCGTCCGGCTGGCAGGCACCCTCCGCCCCGCGGACCCGCCCCCCGATGTGGAGGCCCGACTCCGCAAGTTCATCGGCCGGGCGATCGGCCGGCCCGATACCGGTAACAGGTAATTGGCTACCCGCGGGCGGGCACGAACGCGGGCATTTCGGGGACGGTCTCGTCCATCGCCCCGCACCCGGGCTGGGCGGTGGCCGACTGGACTCCGCACAACAGGCGGGACGCGGCGGCCACGGATAGGGCCGGTCGCGGAAGTGACCCGGCCAGGCGGATCACCTCCCGGTACTCGGCGGTAAGTGTGGCACACTCGACGCAGACCGACAGGTGCCGCACAACCCCCGCCCGAGTCGTGGCGGGGATGCCCCCCGTGACGTAGCCACCGAGCAACTCAACGACCCGCTCGCACGTGACCAAGTGAAACCCCGCTAGTCCGACCCGAGACGCCCGGAGAAGGGCGGAAAGTCCTGAGCCTGTTTTGGTTAGATGCGGCGGCGGGGAGGAAGTTTCGCACTCGCGGTCGGTGCAGCGATTGCGGGCAGGGACGCGCGGCCACTCCGCTAGCCCTTCGACGGGCCGGACGACGGTGCCGACTGGTTGAGCTTGGTCATTTGCTGCAGGAACCACGAGTGGGCGTCGGCCAGCGCCTGCGCGGCCGCCCCCTCGGCCTTCACCGACGGGAGCGGGGCGCCGGGTGCGGCCGCAGGCCGGGGGGCCGGCCGGGCGACCGTCGGCGGCGTGGATGTCGACTCCTCGGCCCGGCCGCCCTTGATTTCGCCGCGGAGCTCGCGGAGCTCGCGTGCCAGGTCCTGGATCAGTCGCATCTGCTCGCAGACCAGTGACGCGTGCTCCTGCTGCTGGGTGGCGAACATCCCAGCCATCGTCACGAAGCACTGTTGGAACTGCTCCATCATCTCCCGGACCGGGGTGAGCGCCCCGGTCACCGACTCGGCCATCTGCCGCGACAGGGCCGCCGGCTGCTCCGCGGCGGGCGGCCGGGCGGCCGAGCCCCACAGGGTCAGCGGCCCCCGGCCCCCGGCCGGGCGGACCACCAGGTTCACCCGGCCGATCTCGATCAGGTCGCCCTCGCGGGCCCGTGACAGCCGGGCCGCCCGGCCGTTGAGCCGGGTCCCCTTCTGGCTGAACACGTCCACCAACCACACCCCGTCCCGGGTGTTCACCAGGGCGCAGTGGAAGTAGCCGACCGAGTCCTCGGCGAACCGCAACTGGCAGGACGGGTGGCGCCCGACGAAGGTCAGCAGCTGGTCGAGCGGGAAGGTTCCGGCCGCGCCCCCCGCCGCGGGAAACACCTCCAGGACGGCGGTCGCACCGGCGCCGGGCTCGCCGTCCTCCGGCTCGCCGGGCTCCGGTCGGGGCGGGGCCAGCGGGTCCGAGGCGGCCACGGCCCCGTCGGCGACCAGGTCGAACGCCCCGACCCGAACCTTGTGCCCGGGCGTCAGCCACCCCCGCCCCCGGCTCCCGTCCTCCCACACGACCCCGGTTCGGCTGCCGAGATCGACGAGGTACGGCCGGCCGTCGATCACCTGGAGGTAGGCGTGGTACTGGCTGACGCTCGGGTCGTTCAGCTTGACATGGACCGCCTGGCCCCGGCCGAGCAGGGCGTAGGGCTGGTCGAGCGCGACCGCGCGGGTCGCCCCCGACGAGCGGTGGGTGAGGCGGAGGTGGAGCGGGCCCCGCATCCCGCACGCGACGGCGAACGCCTCGGGGATGCTCAGCGGGGCGCCCGTGTCCGAAGGAATCTCGTCGCTCGGCATGTCAGCTACCCGCGTGGATCGCGCCGAACCGTTCGGCGGGCGTACGGTCCCGGATACCTTCGCTCAGTCCCACTGTAGTTCATGCGACGCCCGATCTGTACCCCAGTTCCGCATTCCGGTGCTACGGAGGGTCGGGCCGCAAGGCGATTCGGACGGGACGGTGGCGGCCGCGGGGTGAGCAACGGACCCAAACCCTCAACTCCCCGAATCGGGTTGCGAGCGCACGGACGCGGCACGGTCCTTTTTTTCCTCCCGGGCGAATCTTTCCGCCCCCTCCCGCATCAGACAAGGCCGACGCGAACACGAGCCCCCCGGCGTCGGACCGGAATCCGGGTCGGGCTGTCGACACGCTCCGAGCGACGGGGGCACCCCCTGGCGCGACCGGCCGGTCGCGCCCCCGGGCTCTCTTTCACCATGCCGACCCTGCTCCGCCTGATCCTGAGCGACGCCCGGGCCAAGGCCGCTTGGTGCTACGAGCGGGACGACTGGCAGGGGGTCGTCAAGGCCTTCCTGACCGACGGGACGCCGGCCATGGTCTGGTACCGCCTGATGCAGGCGGCCCGGCGGTGGCGGCTGGCCCCGCTGGAGATGGTCTTCAACCGGCTGAACACGGCGTTCTGCGGCTGCGTCATCGGCCGCGGGGCCGAGTTTGGCGAGGGGTTCGTCCTGGTCCACTCGCACGGGGTCGTGATCAACGGCACGGTGCGGGGCGGCCGGAACGTCCGGGTCGAGCACCAGGTGACAATCGGGGCCGAGAAGCGGCAGAGCCCCGTCCTCGGCGACGACGTGTTCATCGGCGCCGGGGCCAAGGTGATCGGGCCGATCCGGATCGGGGACGGCGCGAAGGTCGGGGCGAACGCCGTGGTCGTCCACGACGTCCCGACCGGCGCCACCGTCGTCGGCATCCCGGCCCGGGTCATCCGCCGCCCCCAACCGAGCCCGGACGCCGCGCCCGCCGAACCGGCCGGGCCGACCCCGGCCGCCCCGCCGGTAGGAGCGTTCCCGTGAACTCGCCCGTCACCGAAGTCGTGTGTTGGACCGCCCTGGCGGCGGTCAGCTTCGCGTACCTCGGCTACCCGGTCCTCATCTGGACCCTGTCCCGCGTGTTCGGCCGGAGCCCCGTCCCGCCAGCCGTCTCGGACGACGACCTCCCGACCGTGTCCCTCCTCGTGGCCGCGTACAACGAGGAGGTCGACATCGAGGCCAGGGTGCTAAACGCCCTCTCCCTCGACTACCCCCGGGGCAAGCTCGAGATCGTCATCGCCACCGACGGCTGCACCGACCGCACGAACGAACTCGTCCGCCCGTACACGCAGTTCGGGGTCCGGCTGGTCGAGTTCTCCGAGAACGCCGGCAAGGCGTCGGTTCTGAACCGGGTGGTCCCGCAATTGACCGGCGAGGTGGTCGTCCTGTCCGACGCCAACACCCACATGGCGACCGACGCCGTCCGCCGGCTGGCCGCCTGGTTCCGCGACCCGGCCGTCGGGGTCGCGTGCGGGAAGCTCGTGCTGACCGACCCGAAGACCGGGCAGAACGCCGACGGCCTGTACTGGAAGTACGAGACGTTCCTGAAGAAGTGCGAGAGCCGGCTCGGCGCCCTACTCGGGGCCAACGGCGCGATCTACGCCGTCCGCCGGAGTGTCTTCCCCGCCGTCCGCCCGGGGACCATGATCGACGACTTCGTCATCCCGCTCGACGCCCGCCGGCGGTCCGGGTGTCGGCTGGTCTACGACGCCCGGGCGGCGGCGTGCGAGGAAACGGCCCCGACGATCGGGGCCGAGTTCGGCCGCCGGGCGCGGATCGGGGCCGGCGGGTTCCAGAGCATCGGCATGCTCTGGCCGCTCCTGTCCCCGCGGCACGGGTGGGTCGCCCTGACCTTCCTCTGCCACAAGATCCTGCGGTGGGTCTGCCCGTTCTTCATGATCGCCGCGCTCGTGGCCAACCTGCTGCTGGTGGGGAACCCGCTCTACGCCGGCCTGCTCGTCGCCCAGGTCGGGTTCTACGCGCTGGCCGCCGCCGGGCACCTGTTGCCGGGCGGCCCGCGGTGGGTGCGGTACCTCCGGCTGCCGACCATGTTCGTGACCATGAACGCCGCCCTGCTCGTCGGTTTCTTCCGGTGGCTGACCCGGCCGCAGACCGGGACGTGGCGGCGGACCGACCGGACGGCGCCGGCCCTCGCGGCCGACCCGAGCGGGAGTCTGCAGGAGCGGCCGGTGGGGAGCGGGTCGTGACCGAACTGGGGATCGCGGCCACGGCCGCCGGAGTGGTGGGGGCCGCCGGCGGGGTCGCCGGGTTCCGGGCCGCCCGCCGCCGGGGGCTCGACCGCTGGCTGCCGTCGTACCTCACCACCCGGCGGCCGGCCCCTGTGCCCGGCGTGCCGGTCGATGTGTTGATCGCGGTGTGCGACCACTACGAGCCGAAGCGGGGGAACGCCCCGCCGGCGAAGGCCAGGGCCCGGGTGCAGCAGTGGGTCGACGAGTACCCGCGGCTGTTCGACCGGTTCCGGGACAGCGACGGGTGCCCGCCCCGGTACAGTTTCTTCTACCCGGCCGACGAGTACGAGCCGGAGTACCTGGACATGCTCGCCGGCCTCTGCCGGCAGGGCTACGGGGAGGTGGAGGTCCACCTCCACCACGACAACGACACCGCGGAGAACCTCCGGCACACCCTCCTGGACTTCAAGCAGACGCTCTCGGAGCGGCACGGGTTACTGTCGCGGGACCGTACGACGGGCGAGGTGGTGTACGGGTTCATCCACGGCAACTGGGCGCTGGACAACTCCCGGTGCGACGGCCGCTGGTGCGGGGTGAACAACGAACTCGACGTCCTCCGGGAGACCGGGTGCTACGCCGACTTTACCCTCCCGTCGGCCCCGAGCGAGACCCAGACCCGGAAGGTGAATAGCGTCTACTGGGCGGTGGACGACCCGGCCCGGCCGAAGTCGCACGACACCGGGCCCGACCTCGGGACCGTGCCGCGGCCGCCGACCGGGCTGCTGATGATCCAGGGGCCGCTGGCCGTCGACTGGTCCCGGCGGAAGTGGGGGATCGTGCCCAAGGTCGAGAACGCCTGCTTGCAGGAATCGCAACCGCCGGACATCACCCGGCTGACCACCTGGATGAACGCCCGCGTGAATATCCCGAGCCGGCCCAACTGGCTGTTCGTGAAACTCCACACCCACGGGGTCAAGGAGCCGAACCAGGACGTGTTGCTCGGCGGCCCGATGGTCCGGTTCCACGAAGCACTGAAGGAGCGGTCGGCCCGGAACCCGCTGTTCCGGTTCCACTACGTGACGGCGCGGGAGATGGCGAACCTCGCCCTCGCCGCCGCGGACCGGGCGGACTTGTCAGTTGCGGACGCGAGATCGTACAAATACGTTCCGAACGGGTAAGGCCGACCAGGCCCGGCGTCCGCTTCCCTGGCATAAGTTCCTTCACAGGTTAAGGTTCCGCCAGCCGAGACTGGCCCGTTCGCTCCGCCAAAGTTATTTTGCAACTTCGCGTCTAACGCCGCATCAAAGTTTCACACCCGAACCCGTATTCATCGGAACTGGACGTGTTCTCATAGAGCAGAAGTTGACAGCCGTAGCTTTCGACCACTCACCCCATCAGCGTAACAGCTGACCGGCGGAGAGCGATTGAACCGGCTACGCGGTCGCACTGATTTTGCCATGAGTATTCGGGCCAGCTTTTCGGGACTCCTACTGCGTGAGTCGCCGGTCGCCGTGCGGAGGCTCGGTTGAGACGGCAGCCGTGTGGCGCCGGGCGACCCCGAACCGGAGGCCGCTGTTAGTGGCCGTCGGAACCGCGAAAGGTGGTGACTCGTCAACTTGAAGAGTTCAGGTACCGCAACAATTTTACATCCTTTTGTCAATTGGGGTAGCCCGGGTGGCGACTCCGATAGAACAAACAATCACAGGACTGACACGATGTCTCGTTTCCGCACCATCCCGCCCCTTTTGGTGGCGGCCCTGACCGGGGTCGTCATCCTGGGGTCGCCGTCACAGGCGGACGCGGGGTTCAAACTCACACTGTCCGACGGTACGACGTCGACGGTGATTGAGGACAACAAGGCGGGTGATGTTGCCGGCCCGGCCGGGCTCATCACCTTCATCGGCAAGGTGGGGATTTTCGACTTCCAGGTCACCACCGGATCATCGAACGCTCCGGGGACGGAAAGCCTGGCCCAGTTGACCATCAACAACCTGTCGATCGCCACGCAGGGGTTCGTAGGCACCAAGAACCTGACGATTACGCTGGAAGATACGGGTTTCAAGTCCCCTGACGAGGGGTTGCTGACCAGCCAGTTGTCCACCACGATGTTGCCGAGTGGGTCCAGCGTAACCTACCAGAGTTACGTGGACGGACAGGCCGGGAAGTTGTTGACACTCAACAGTGTCGGCGGGGTTTCCGACTCCCAGGCGATTTCCGCCAAAACGAACCCTTACACGCTCAAGAGCGTGACGTCCTACACCATCCAGGGATTGGGTGAGAACACGGCCCTGGCGTTGCAGAGTACGGGGATTAGCGCGGTGACCGCTCCGGCTCCGGCCGGCCTCGTGCTCGTCGCGTCCGGTGTCCCGTTCCTCGGCCTCGCTACCTGGTTCCGGCGGCGCGGCAACCCGCTGCCTGTTGCCTGACTTCGGGCGACCACGTAATCCAACCGCGGGGGAGCCATCAGTGGTTCCCCCGCAACCAGTCGATCGGCGACTCGTTGCACCCCCAACTTCTCCCCTAATCGCTCACGTCTCCGCACTGACCGGGCGATCACGCGCCCGGCCCAGAAGCACGGTCGGCCCGGGACTCGATGTTCCGGTTCCACCACTTGACGGCGCGGGAGATGGCGAACCTCGCCGCCGCGGACGGGGCGGATTTGTTGGTAGTGGCCGATCGCTCCTACCAGAACGTGCCATTCGGGTGAGGGACCCGGTGGGCGCAGAGGTGTCAGTCCCGAAAGGAGGGGCTTAATGAGACGATGTTGTTGGGCGATCGCGGCCGTCGCCGCGACGCTGTGGAGTCCGTCGACTGGGTCGGCGGCCTTCACCCTGCTCCTGCAGCAGGGGTCACAGAGTCAATCGATCGAGCTCACGCCGGGGAACGTCGCCGGGACCGTCATGCAGACGATCATGTGGAAGGGGTTCGAAATCGACGTGATTGCCAGCACCAACACGCCCGGCGGCCCGGTGTCGAGCTTCGTCACCGACACGACGCTGGCCATCCGGAACAAGTCCGCGGGGAGTGGTGGGCTGTCGATCTCGTTGAAGTCGGACGGATTCACCTTCCCGGCGGCCGGCACGGACGTCGCCGTCAAGACGGACCTGGCGACGAAGTACTACTTCGACCCTGCGGGCGTGGTCGGGTCGAGCGCCATCGTCTACGACGGCAAGTCGTTCAAGACGCTCGACACCGAGAAGCTGATCGCGGCCGGGGAGTCCACCTCCCGGGTGGACTACATGTCGATCAAGACGACCCCGTTCTCGATCATGAACACGATGTCGTTCAACGGCTTCGGGATGGGTGACGAGGCGTTCACCTCGATCACGACGACGGTCACCTCCGTCACCCCGGCTCCGGCCGGCGTCGTGCTCGCCGCGTCGGGTGCCCCGTTCCTCGGCCTCGCCACCTGGTTCAGGCGGCGGGGCAAGCCGAAGACAATTGCCTGACCTCGGGCAACCCTGCTGTCCAACCGCGGGGGAGCCATTCGTGGCTCCCCCGCAACCACTTGATCGGCCACCCGTTATACCTCAGTTACCCTTTCAGAAACCTATCTTCCGACGCAGGCGGCATCGCAACGTCAGCCCCGCGAATCGACGGTCCGACTTTTTTGCACCCACTTGTCCGGTCCGTCGTCTAAATTTATCTTGCCCAAACCCCCGGCTGCGTCCCGATGCGTGTTGTGCCGAACTGGCGATTTCTTGGCGGGCTGGCGCTCGTGCTCGTGGCTGGGGCGGTCGCCGTGAACCTGGTCCACCGCCGGCAGGTGGGGCAGCAGGTCGGGGCCTTCCTCCGGCACGCGGACTCCGCCCGGGACGCCAAGGACCCGGTCCGCGAGGCCGAGTACCTCCGCCGCTATCTGATCGCCCGTCCGGACGACCTCGACGCCCGCGAGCGGCTAGGGCGGGTGCTGTGCGACTCGGCCAAGGGTGCGAGAGGCGGCAAGACGGTGTACGAGGGTTACCTCGTCCTCCAGGAGGTCCTCCGCCGCGACCCCGCCCGCGCCGACCTCCGCCGCTATACCGCCGAGTTGGCGATGCGGCCGGACGTCGGCCTGTACGCCGAGGCCCGAGCCGACATCGAGGTGCTCCTGACCCGACGGCCGGACGACGGCGAGCTCTTGGAACTCGCCGCCCGCTGCCTCGTCGCGGCACAGATGTTCGCCGAGGCGGAGGCCCGGTACACGGCGGCCGTTCGGCACCGGCCGGACCTGCTGGCCGCGTACGCCGCCCGGGCGGCGGTTCTCCGCCTCCACCTGAACCGGCCCGAGGACGCGGACGCGGCCGTCGCCGCCATGCTGACCGCCAACCCGCGGCAGTTCCGCGCCCACCTGAACGTGGCCGAGTACTGGCGGGTGTTCGCGAAAGCTCACCAGCCCGCGGCCGCGGCCGCCGGGGCGGTCGCCAAGGCCCAGGAACTCCCGGCGGCGGCGACCGTCGCGGATGCCACCGATCGGGCGCTCGGCGAGGCCCGCCGCCTCGGCCCCGACGAACTGGACGTGCTCCTCGTCGCTGCCGAGGTGGCCCGCGACCGGTCCGCCGCGCTGGCCCGGGTCGGGAAGCGGGACGAGGCCCGGGTGGCGACCGAGGAAGCCCGCCAGCTGCTCGGCCGGGCGGTGGCACTTCACCGCACCACCCCGGCCGCACACCTGGCGATGGCGGAGTTGGAGGCCGACACCCATGGGCCGGCCGCCGCCGCTGCCGCCGTGCGCCGCGGGTTGGAAGCCGTTCCCGACTCGGACCCGCTCGTCGTCGCCCTGCTCGACTACCAGCTCCGGGCCGGCGACGCCGCGGCCGCTGCCGAGACCCTGGACCGGCTCCGGGGGGCCGGCCTGCCGCCCGCCGTGGCCGAGTTTCACCAGGCCCGGCTGCAGATGCTGGCGGAGCAGTACCTGGAGGCGGCCCTGACCCTCGAGAAGGTGCGGCCCGATCTGCTGCGGGAGCAACGACTGGTCCGAGAGGCCGACCTCCTGCTGGGGCGGTGCTACGAGCAGATCGGGGAGAACGACCGGCGGCTGGCCGCGTTCCGTCGGGCCGTCCCGGCCGACCCGGACGACCCGCTCTGGGTGCCGGCCCTGGCCGGGGTGGCCGAGGCCGAGGCGGCCCTCGGGCTGGCTGATGCGGCCCTGGCCAGCTACCGCCGGCTCAAGGACCGGGCCGCGGGGGCGTGGGTTCAGGTGGCCCGATTGGAGACGATCCGCGCCCTCCTGACCGCCCCCGAGAAGCGGGACTGGCGGGCCTCGGAGGAGGCGGTGGCGGCCGCCGGTCAGGCCCTCCCGGACGCGACCGAGTTTCGCATCCTCCGGGCCGACCTGCTCCACTTCCGGGGGAAGGCGGCCGAGGCCCGCACGGCCCTCGACGAACTCCGGGCCGCCCGCCCGAAGGAGGCCGCCGTGTGGGTCGCGGCCGCGGCTCAGGACCTCCGGGAGGGGAACCCGAAGCGGGCGGCCGAGACGCTGGCCGCCGGCGAGCGGGAGGCGGGCGACACCCCGGAGATCCGGCTCGCCCGGGCCCGGCTGTGGGCCGAGATCAAGGAGCCCGACTTCCCCGCCCGGGTACTCGGCCTCGCGGCCGGGGCCGAAAAGTTCGGTCGGCTCCGCCACCGGCGGCTACTGTTGGATCTGGCCGCGGTCGCCACCGCCGCCGGGGCGGGTGACGTGGCCGGGCGGCTCTGGGAGCAGGTGGCGGTGGTCCAGCCGAAGAATCTCGCCGCCCAGCTAGTCCGGTTCGACCGGGCTCTCGCGGCCGGGGACGAGCAGACCGTGACCACCGTCCTCGGCGACATCGGTCTGATCGACGGGGAGGGGGGCCCGTCCGCCCGGCTGGCCCGAGTCCTTCACCGGATCTGGCGGGCCCAGCACCGGGACGACAAGTCCGGTCTGCCCGAGGCTCTGGAGGTGCTGGAGGGGCTGGCCCGCGAGCGGGCCGGGTGGGGCCGGGTGGCTCTGGCCCACGCCCTCGTCCACGACCTCCGAGGCGACCTCGACGCGGCTCTCGGGAAGTACCAGCAGGCGGTGGACTACGGCGAGTCGAACCCGCAGGCCCTCCGCCGGCTGATGGAGATCCTCCACGCCCGCGGGCGGAGCGCCGAGGCCGCACAGCTCCTCGAGCGACTCCCCGCGGCCGTCGCGTCCGGGGCGGACGTCCAGCGGCTGGCCGCCGAGGTCTCGCTGCGGTCGGAGGACCCCCGCCGGGCCCTGGAGTACGCCACCCGGGCGGTGCCCGACACCTCCACCGACCCGAAGGACCACATCTGGAAGGGCCAGGTGTACTGGGCGGCCGGCGACCGGGCCAAGGCCGAGGCCCCGTTCCGCCGGGCGGTGACTCTCCGACCGGAGTCCCCCGACGGCTGGCTGGTCCTGATCCACTACCTCGCCGCGACCGGCCGCAGGGACGACGGCGCGAGGGAACTGGCCGACGCCCGCGGGAAGGTCGCCCCGGCCGAGCGGACCCTGTTCCTGGGGATGGCGCACGCCCGACTCGGGGACCCGGACCGGGCGGCCGAAGCGTTCGGGCAGGCCCGGGCCGAGCGGCGCGACGACCTCCGCACCCTCCAGGCCGAGGCCGAGTTCCTGTTCCAGGCCGGCCGGCTCGACCCGGCCCGCGAGGCGTTCCAGCGAATCCTGGATCTCCAGTCGGCGTCCGCCGAGGACAAGGACTTTGCCCGCCGGATGCTGGCCATCTGCCTGGCCGCCAGCCCGGACTACGAGACCTCCCGGCGGGCGCTGGAGCTGCTCGGGCTGCTGGACAACGGTGCCCTCCGTGCCCCGGCCGCGGCCGAGACGCCGGACCAGCGGCGGGCCCGGGCGGTCGCCCTTGCCCTCCAGCGGGACCGGGCCAGCAAGCTCGAAGCCGTCCGCACCCTGGAGGAGATCCGCGACAAGCTCGCCCCCAGCGACCAGTTCCTCCTCGCCCAGTTGTACGTGGCGACCGGGAACAAGCCCCAGGTCCGGGTGGTGATGACCGACCTCCTCCGGCGGGCGGAGGGGGTCCCGCTCTACGTCGCCTTCTACGCCGCCTGGCTCATCCGGGAGCAGGACGTCCGCGCGGCCGAGGAGTGGGTCACCAAGCTGGCCGCCCGAGAACCCGAAGCCCTACGGACGGCCGAGTTGAAGGCCCGGCTGGCGGCCGCCCGGAAGGACCTTCCGGCCGCCCGGTCCGCCCTGGTGCCGAAGGCCGACGGGCCGAACGCCCCGGTCGAGGCCATCGCCCGGGTGTGCGAAGAGATCGGCCTGTTCGACGACGCCGAGCGGCTCTACACCCGGGTCGCCGACGGGGCCAAATCGGCCCGGCCGGAGGCGGCGCTTGTACTGGCCAGGTTCTACGGCCGCCGTGGGCGGTTGGCCGACGCGCTGCGGGTCTGTGCCGAAGTCCGGAGTCGGGTGCCGGCGGTGGTGGTCGGGGAGGCGGCCGTGACCGCGCTCTACGCCGCGACCGACCCGCCGGCGGCGGCGATGGCGACGGTGGCCGGATGGCTCGACGAGGCCGTCCGGGCGGCCCGCGGGCCGGAGCAGGCCGGGCTGGTGCAGCTGCTGGCGGCGGTCCGCAACCTCCAGGGAGACTACGACGCCGCGATGGCCCTCTACCGCCAGGCGATCGCGGCCAACCCCCGGGACGCGGTCGCGCTGAACAACCTCGCGTTCCTGGTGTCCGCACAGGAGAAGAAGCACGTCGACGCGCTCGGCCTGTTGGCCCGGGCGCGCCAGGCGGTCGGCCCGAACCCCGAACTGGACGACACCGAGGCCCTGGTCCGGCTGGCGAAGGGGGAGACGGACGCCGCCCGGAAGCTGCTGGAGGGGGTGGTGGCCCAGACCCCGACCGGGTCGGCATACTTCCACCTGGCCCAGGTCGAGTCGGCCGCCAACCGCGACCTGGAGGCCCGGTCGGCCTGGCGGCAGGCGACGGACGCCGGCCTTCGTCGGGCCGACCTCCACCCGCTGGAGTGCCACGCCTACGACCAACTCGCCGCCCGCCTGCGATAGCGGAATGGTTCGGCCGAACCGGGGCCGCAACCGCAAGGCGGCTTATTGCGCTCACCTCTTGCGCTTTGGCCTTCGCGCCCATTCCGCGTGGCTCAAGTGAGGTGCCGGTAATCCGTTACGCCGACGGTCCCGACGCTCATTGCCGGAATCTTTCCCCCCGATCGGCGAAACGATCCACACATTGGTGCATCTAAGACCCCGTAGCCCGCCTCCTGCTGACTATTTTCGGGGTCCGTACTGCCGGGCCGGTGCAAATTGGCCCCAGTTGTCTGCTATCCTCCAGACATTGCGCCGCGATCCCGTTCCGCCCGGCTCGCGCTGGTCACGGTCGTTGTTCTCGGATGCGGACGGTCGGTGGGAGTTATTCGGAGATCGGCCTCATGGCGTCGCTGCCGAACACGATCCACGAGTTGTTCGAGGCGCAGGCCGCCGCGCAGCCCGACGCGGTCGCGGTCGAGTGTGACGGCCGGGAACTTAGCTACGGGGCCCTGAACGCCCGCGCGGATTTGCTCGCCCAAAAGCTCGGCGGCCTCGGGGTCGGGCCGGGCAAGGTCGTCGGGCTGTGTCTGGATCGCTCGCTCGACATGGTCACCGCCGTACTCGGCATCCTCAAGGCCGGCGGCGCCTACCTTCCCCTCGACCCCGCCTACCCGGCCCAGCGGCTCTCGTTCATGCTCGCCGACGCCGGCGCGGCGGCGCTGCTGACCCAGCGGGACCTGGCGGCCACGGCCCCCGAATACGGCGGCCCGCGGGTCGTCCTCGACGACCCGGCGTGGGAGGCCGGGGTCGGCGCCGCCCCGCCGCCCGGGGGAGCGGGCCCGGACGACCCGGCCTACGTCATCTACACGTCGGGATCGACCGGCACCCCGAAGGGGGTCGTGGTCACCCACGCGAACGTCGTCCGCCTGTTCGCCGTGACCGACCCGTGGTTCCGGTTCGGCCCGGCGGACGTCTGGGCGATCTTCCACTCCATCTCGTTCGACGTCTCGGTGTTCGAGTTCTGGGCCGCCCTGGGCCACGGCGGCCGCCTCGTGGTGGTGCCGTTCGGTGTCAGCCGCGCGCCCCACGACCTGTACCGCCTCCTGCGCACCAGCCGGGTGACGGGCCTGTGCCAGACCCCGTCGGCATTCCGCCAGCTGATCCGGGCCGAGGAGGCCCTCGGCGTGGCCCCCGACCTCGCGCTGCGGTGGGTGGTGCTCGCCGGCGAGGCGGTCGAGGTTCAGGGGCTGCGGCCCTGGTTCGACCGGCACGGCGACCAGTCGCCGGTGCTGGTCAACATGTACGGCCCGACGGAGACGACCGTCTACTCGACGTACCGGCCGCTGTCCGTGGCCGACCTGTCCGTCCCGCTGAAGGGGAGCCCGATCGGCCACCCGCTGCCGGACCTGCGAATCCACGTGCTCGACGAGCACCGGCGGCCCGCCGCGGCCGGCGAGGTGGGTGAGATGTACATCGCCGGGGCGGGCGTGGCGCGGGGCTACCTGAACCGGCCGGAGCTCACCGCCGAGCGGTTCCTCCCCGACCCGTTCGCCGCCGACCCGGGCGAGCGGATGTACAAGAGCGGCGACCTCGCGCGGCTCCTGCCGGACGGGCAGATCGAGTTCCTCGGCCGGGCCGACGGGCAGATCAAGCTCCGCGGGTTCCGGATCGAGCTCGGGGAGATCGAGGCGGCGATCGCCGCCCAGCCGGCCGTGAGCGAGTCAGTGGTGGTGGTCGGCGACGACCCGGCGGGGGGCCGCCGGCTAGTCGCGTACGTCGCCCCCCGGGGTGGCGCGGTGATCGACCCGCAGGCTCTCAAGACCCGGCTCCGGGAGTCGCTCCCCGAGTACATGATCCCGGCGGCCGTGGTCGTCCTCGGCACCCTGCCGCTGACGCCCAACGGGAAGCTGGACCGGGCCGCCCTCCCGGCTCTCGAGAGCGCCGCCCCGGCGGCCCCGCCGGCCCCGGCCGTGGCCAACGACCTCGAGCGCCAGATTCAGGGGGTGTGGCGCCGCCACCTCTGCCGCGACGTGGCGCCTGAGGACAACTTCTTCGACCTGGGCGGCACCTCCCTCCACCTGGCGGAGGTGCACGTCGAGTTGCAGAATGCCCACGGCACGATGCCGATCACCGTCCTGTTCGAGCACCCGACCGTGCGGTCGCTGGCCCGCCGGCTGGCCGGTACCGGCGTGGCCGATCCCGCCGTGGCCGCGGCCCGGGAGCGGGCCCGCAGTCAGAAACTGGCCATGACCCGGCGGAGGGGCGTGTCGTGAGTGACCACGCGGACGCCGCGGCCGGGTTGCCCAGCACCGACATCGCCGTGGTCGGCATGTCCGGCCGCTGGCCCGGGGCCGGCACACCCGCCCACCTGTGGCGGAACTACCGGGACGGGGTGGAGTGCATCTCCCGGTTCCCGGCCGAGGAGCTCGAAGTCGCGGGGGCGGCCGAACAGAACGCCCGGCCCGGGTACGTCCGGGCCCGGTCGGTCCTCGCCGACGTCGACCAGTTCGACGCCGGGTTCTTCGGCATCCTGCCCACGGAGGCCGAGCGCCTCGACCCGCAGTTCCGCATCTTCCTCGAGTGCTGCTGGGAGGCCCTCGAGGACGCCGGGTACGACCCCGGCGCCTACCCCGGGGCGATCGGGGTGATCGCCGGCTGCGCCATCAACACCTACCTGATGCGCAACCTCTGCACGGACCGCCAGTCCGTCGAGGAGTTCACCGCCGCGTACCCGATGGGGAAGTTCGCGACGATGCTCGGGGCGATGGCCGACACCCTCACCAGCCGCGTGTCGTACAAGCTGAACCTCCGCGGCCCGAGCTTCACCCTGCTGTCGACCTGCTCCACCTCGCTGGTCGCCGTCAGCCAGGCCTGCCAGAGCCTGCTCAGCTACCAGAGCGACATGGTGCTGACCGGCGGGGTGGCCGTCACCTTTCCGCAGAAGCGCGGCCACGTCTACCAGGAAGGCGGGATGGGGACGGCCGACGGGTACTGCCGCCCGTTCGAGGCCCGGGCGACCGGGACGGTATTCGGCAGCGGGGCCGGCGTGGTCCTCCTCAAGCGGCTCGACGACGCCCTCGCCGCCGGCGACCACGTGTACGCCGTCATCAAGGGGTTCGCCGTCAACAACGACGGGTCCGGCAAGGTCGGGTACACCGCGCCGAGCGTGGACGGCCAGGCCCAGGTGATCGCCCAGGCGCAGGCGCTCGCGGGCGTGTCCCCGGACACGATCGGGTACCTGGAGGCGCACGGCACCGCCACTCCGCTGGGCGACCCGATCGAGTTCACCGCCCTGACTCGGGCGTTCCGGGCCGAGACCCAGGCCCGACAGTTCTGCGCCATCGGCACGATCAAGCGGAACCTCGGCCACCTGGAGATGGCCTCCGGAGTGACCGGGCTGATCGCCGCCGCCCAGGCCCTGGCCCACCGCCAGCTCCCGCCGGCGGCCGACTTCGGCGAGCCCAACCCGCACCTCGACCTGGCAAACAGCCCGTTCTACGTCAACACCCGGCTCGCCGGGTGGCCCGCCGGGTCGGCCCCGCGGCGGGCTGGGGTGAGCTCGTTCGGGCTCGGCGGGACCAACGCCCATGTCGTGCTGGAGGAGGCGCCGCCGGTGCCCGCCCCGGTGGCCCGGCCGGCTCACTTGCTGCTCCTCTCGGCCCGGTCGGCCGCGGCCCTGGAAAAGGCCACCGACAACCTCGCCTCGCACCTGCGCGACCACCCCAAAGCCGACCTCGCGGCCGTCGCCTACACCCTCCAGGCCGGCCGGCGGGCGTTCGACCACCGCCGGGCGGTCCGGTGCACGGACGCGGCCGAGGCCGTCCGCGCCCTGGAGACCCGCGACCGCACCCGCGTCCAGACCCGGGCCTGCACCGGCGCGCCGGCCCCGGTCGTTTTCATGTTCCCCGGCCAGGGGTCGCAGTACACCGGCATGGGGGCCGGGCTGTACGAGTCCGACGCCGGGTTCCGGGCGGACATCGACACCTGCGCCACTCTGCTCCAGCCCCACCTCGGGGCGGACCTCCGCGAGGCCCTCTTCGCCGGCCCGGGCGCGCCGCTCGACCTGCGGCAGACTCGCTTCGCCCAGCCGGCCCTGTTCGTGCTCGGGTACGCCACCGCCCGACTCTGGGAGCGGTGGGGCGTCGTGCCGCAGGCGATGATCGGGCACAGCGTCGGCGAGTTCGTCGCCGCCACCCTTGCCGGCGTCTTCGCGCTGGAGGACGCCCTGGCCGTGGTCGCCGCCCGCGGGCGGATGGCCCAGGAGCAGCCGCCGGGGGCCATGCTCTCGGTTCGCCTCAGCCACGCCGAGGTCCTGCCCTGGCTGACCGACGAGATTTCGCTCGCGGCGGTGAACGCCCCGCAGCTGAGCGTCGTCGCCGGGCCGGACGCCGCGGTCGCCGAGCTGGAGCAGAAGCTCGCCGCCGCCGGCGTCGCGGCGATGCGGCTGGCCACCAGCCACGCCTTCCACTCGGCGATGATGGACCCGGTGGTCGGCCCGTTCACGGACATGCTCCGCGGGATCCGGTTGAACCCCCCGACGCGCCCGATCCTGTCGAGCGTGACCGGCGACTGGCTCCGGCCCGAGGAGGCGACCGACCCCGCGTACTGGGGCCGCCACCTCCGCGAGGCGGTGCTATTCTCGAAGTGCGTCGAGCAGCTCCGGGCCGAGCCGGGGCGGTTGTTGCTGGAGGTCGGGCCGGGGAGCGTGCTCTGCAAGCTCGCCCGCCAGCACCGCGACGCGGCCGGCGGCCCCGCCGTCCCGTCACTCCCGGACGCCCCCGGCGACCGGGCGGACAGCCTGACGATCCTGGCCGCGGCCGGGACCCTCTGGCTCCACGGCGTGAAGCCGGACTGGAAGGCGATGGCCGGCCCCGGCGCCCGCCGGTGCCCCCTCCCGACGTACCCGTTCGAGCGGAAGCGGTACTGGGTCGACCCGCCCGCCCCTGCCGCCGCCGCCCCGACCCCCGTGGCAACCCCGACCCCGACCCTCCCACCCACCCTCGAGCCCCAACCCGAGGCCGTTGTGCCCGCAGCCGCCCCCGCCCGTACCGGCCGCCTCCGCGCGGAGATCATCGACATCCTCCAGCGGCTGTCCGGGATGGACCTGGCCGGCACCGACGGGACCACCTTCCTGGAACTCGGGTTCGACTCCCTGTTCCTGACCCAGGTGGCACAGGAGTTGGTGAACCGGTTCGGGGTGAAGGTGACGTTCCGCCAGCTGCTCGACCAGGAGTCCAGCCCGGACGCCCTGGCCGCGTACCTCGACGCCAAAATGCCCCCGGACGCCCCCGCGGTCCCCGCCCCGGCTGCTGTCGCGGCCCCGGCTCCCGCGGCCGTCGCCCCGACCGTGTCGGCCCCCCAACCGGTGGCCGCGCTTCCGGCGGTTCAGTTGACGGACGGCACGGGCGGTCTTGAGGGGATCATCCGGGCGCAGCTCCAGGCGATGTCCCAACTGATGGCGAACCAGTTGGAGGTCGTCCGCGGCGGCGCGCCAACGGCGGTCGCGACCCCCACGCCGGCCGTCATTCCGGTCCCGGTGGTGAGCGCCCCCGCGCCGGCGGCGGCCGCCAAGCCGTCGGCGAACGGCACGGACACCCGGGAGTACAAGGCCCAGGGGCGGTTCAAGTCGATCCAGCGCGGCCCGACCGGTGGCCTGACGGACCGCCAGAAGGCTCACCTCGACGACCTCGTCCGCCGGATGAACGCGAAGACGCCGGGGTCCAAGAAGCTGGCGCAGGAGCGCCGGCCGATCCTCGCCGACCCGCGGACCGCGGCCGGGTTCCGGTCGCTGTGGAAGGAAATGGTCTACCCGATCGCGGCCGTCCGGTCGCGCGGGTCGAAGATCTGGGACGTGGACGGGAACGAGTACATCGACCTGGTGAACGGGTTCGGCCCGATCATGCTCGGGCACTCCCCCGACTTCGTCACCGAGGCGGTCGCGGCCCAGCTCAAGGAGGGGTTCGAGACCGGCCCCTCGACCCCCCTGGCCGGCGAGTGTGCCGAACTAATCCGCGAGCTGACGGGGAACGAGCGGACCACCTTCTGCAACACCGGGTCCGAGGCCGTGATGGCCGCGATGCGACTGGCCCGCACGGTGACCGGCCGCAAGAAGGTGGTGATGTTCGCCGGCGACTACCACGGCACGTTTGACGAGGTGCTGGTCAAGGGCGTGGTGCGGGGCGGCGCCCCGCACTCGCTCCCGATGGCCCCGGGCGTCTGCCCCGAGGCGGTGTCGAACATCGTGGTCCTGGAGTACGGCGAGCCGTCGGCGCTGGAGTACATCCGGGCGAACGCCCGCGAGCTAGCCGCCGTCATGGTCGAGCCGGTGCAGAGCCGGCACCCGGGGCTGCGGCCGGTCGAGTTCCTCCGCGAGGTCCGCCGCATTACCGAGGATGCCGGGGCGGCGCTGATCATCGACGAGGTGGTGACCGGGTTCCGGGTCCACCCGGGCGGGGTACAGGCGCTGTTCGACATCCGGGCCGACCTCGTGACCTACGGGAAGGTGGCCGGCGGCGGGATGCCGGTCGGCATCCTGTGCGGCAAGGCGAAGTTCATGGACGCCCTGGACGGCGGGATGTGGCAGTTCGGGGACGACTCGTTCCCCGAGGTCGGCGTCACCTTCTTCGCCGGCACGTTCGTCCGGCACCCGCTGGCGATGGCCGCCGTGCGGGCGGTGCTGCGGCACCTCAAGGCGGCCGGCCCCGAGCTCCAGCGGAAGCTGGGGGAGCGGGTGGCGGCGCTCGCCCACGAGGTCAACGGGGTCTTCAAGGAGTACGGCGTCCCGGCCGAGGTCGAGCAGTTCTCGTCGTGGTTCTACTTCGCGTTCCCGAGCGACCAGCCGTACGCCAGCCTGCTGCATTACCACCTGCGGGAGAAGGGTGTCTTCATCCTGGAGGGCTTCGGCTGCTTCCTGACGACGGCGCACACGGAGGCGGACTACGCGGCCGTGGTCCGGGCGTTCCAGGAGAGCGCGGCCGAGCTCCAGGCCGCCGGGTTCCTGCCCGAGCCGGCCGGCGCGCCCCCGCAACCCGCCCCCGCCCCGGCGGCGGACCTGCCGGCCGAAGTGCTGATGACCGAGCCGCAGTTCGAGATCCTCGTCTCGGCCCGCCTGGGCGACGAGGAGACGTGCGCGTTCAACGAGGCGGTCGCCCTGCACTTCCGCGGGGCGCTCGACGTGCCGGCCCTCCGCGACTCGCTGACCGCCCTGGTGGCCCGGCACGACGCCCTCCGGGCGACGTTCGAGCCGGGCGGCGAGACGTTCCGCGTCCGCGACCCGTTCCCGCTCGACCTGCCGGTGGTGGACCTGTCGGACCGGCCGGAGGCCGACCGCGAGGCGGGGCTGACCGAGCGCGTCCGGGCGGACGCGGCCCGGCCGTTCGACCTCGCGGCCGGGCCGCTGGTCCGGGCGGCCCTCGTCAAACTCGGGCCGGACCGGCACACGTTGTTGTTCACCAGCCACCACATCGTGTTCGACGGTTGGTCCGCCAACGTCGTGCTCGACGAACTGGCCGCGATCTACGCGGCGCGGGTCGCCGGGACCGCCCCGGCCCTGCCGCCGGCCCCGTCGTTCCGGCAGTACGCACTCGACCAGCAGCGGTGGAAGCGGTCGCCCGAGCGGGCCGCGGTCGAGGCGTGGTGGGTGTCGAAGTTTCAGACCCCGGTCACCCCGCTCGAGCTGCCGACCGATCGGCCCCGCGGGGCGGTGAAGTCGTTCAACGGCGACACCGCGCGGCGGACGATCGGCCCGGAGGCGGCCGCGCGGGTCAAGAAGTTCGGGGCGCGGCAAGGGTGTACGCTGTTCGCCACCCTCCTGGCCGGGTTCAAGACGCTGGTCCACCGGCTCAGCGGCCAGTCCGACATCGTCGTCGGCATCCCGGCGGCCGGCCAGTCGCTGCTGGCCGACAGCGCCCTCGTCGGTCAAGGGGTGAACTTCCTCCCGCTGCGGACGTCGTTCGACGGCGACCCGGCGGTCGGCGCCCTGCTCAAGGCAGTGCGGGCGATGACGCTCGACGCATACGACCACCAGAACTACACGTTCGGCAGCCTGGTTCGGAAGCTCGCCGTCCGCCGCGACCCGAGCCGCCTCCCGCTCGTCGAGATCCAGTTCAACCTGGAGAAGCTCGGCGCCGGGCTGACGTTCCCCGGCCTGGAGGCCGAGGTGGACCCGTGCCCGAAGGCGTTCGTGAACTTCGACCTGTTCCTCAACGTGGTCGAGACGCCCACGGGCCTGCTCCTTGACTGCGACTTCAACACGGACCTGTTCGACCGGGAGACGGTGGAACGGTGGATGGGGCACTTCGAGACACTGCTCGAGTCGATGGCCGCCGACCCGGACCAGCCGGTCTCGGCCGTCAACCTGCTCTCCGACGCCGAGCGGCGGCGCCTCGTGGACGAGTGGAACGCCACGCAGTCGGACTTCCCGCGCGACCTGTGCGCCCACCAGCTGATCGAGGCCCAGGCCGCCCGCACGCCGGACGCCGTGGCGGTGGTCGCCGGCGGGCGGCAGCTCACCTACGCCGAACTCGACCGCGGGGCGAACCGCCTCGCCCACGTCCTCCGCGGGCGGGGCGTCGGGGTCGGCAGCCGGGTGGCGATCTGCCTGGACCGCTCGCCCGACATGGTGGTGGCGGTGTTCGGGGTGCTCAAGGCCGGGGCGGCCTACATCCCGCTCGACCCGGAGTTCCCGCCGGAGCGGATCGCGATGGTCGTGGAGGACGCGGACCCAGCCCTCATCCTGACGCGGCGGGAGATCGCGGCCACGCTGTCCCTGCCGGCCGCGAAGGCGGTCTGCGTGGACGCCACCCGGCCGGAGCTCGAAGCCGCCCCTGACACTCGGCTCCCCTCGGCGGCCGCCCCGAGCGACCTCGCCTACGTGATCTTCACCTCGGGCTCGACGGGCAAGCCGAAGGGGGTCGAGATCCCCCACCAGGCGGTCGTCAACTTCCTGGTGTCGATGGCCCGCCAGCCTGGGCTTGGGGCGGACGACGTCCTGCTCGCGGTGACCACGCTGTCGTTCGACATCGCGGTCCTCGAGCTCTACCTACCGCTCATGGTCGGCGGGCGGGTCGTCGTGGCGACCCGCGACGACGCGATGGACGGCAACCGCCTGCTGGCCCTGCTCGGGTCGTCGGGGGCGACGGTGATGCAGGCCACCCCGGCGACCTGGCGGCTCCTCCTCGAGGCCGGGTGGGTCGGCGGGACCGGGCTGAAGGTGCTGTGCGGCGGCGAGGCGCTGCCGCGGGACCTCGCCGACGAGCTCCTCGCTCGGGCTGGGGCGGTCTGGAACATGTACGGGCCGACGGAGACGACGGTGTGGTCGGCCACCTCGCCGGTCGAGCCCGGGCCGGAGCCGGTGCGGGTCGGGCCGCCCATCGCCAACACCGAGTTCTACGTCCTCGACGGCCGGGGCCGGCCGGTCCCGCTCGGGGTGGCCGGGGAGCTGCACATCGGCGGCGACGGGCTGGCCCGCGGGTACTGGAACCGGCCGGAGCTGACCACCGACCGGTTCGTCGCCGACTCGTTCCGCCCTGCCCCGGGGCGGCGGCTGTACAAGACCGGCGATCTCGTCCGGCCGCGCGCGGACGGGACGCTGGAGTTCCTGGGGCGGCTGGACAACCAGGTCAAGATCCGCGGATTCCGCATCGAAACGGGGGATGTGGAGGCGGCGATCAAGCGCTATGCTGGCTTGGTGGATTGCGTCGTCGTCGTCCGCGAGGACGTGCCCGGCCACAAGCAGCTAGTCGCCTATATCGTTGCGGCCGGCGCCCCGCCGTCCCCGGCCGACCTGCGGCGCCACCTGGGGGCACTGCTGCCCGGGTACATGGTCCCGTCGGCGTTCGTTCCGCTGGCCGCTCTGCCGCAGACGCCCAACGGGAAGATCGACCGCCGAGCTTTGCCGGCCCCGGAGGCAGCGGTGGCGGCGGCCGGCGAGCGGGTTCTCCCACGGACCGAGGAGCAAAAACTGTTGGCCGATGTCTGCGCGGCCGTACTCAAGCAACCGGCCGTCTACCTCGACGACAACCTGTTCGACCTCGGCCTGGACTCGTTGCGGCTGTTCCAGATCGTGGCCCGGGCGAAGGACCGCGGGCTGAACCTGACGGTGAAGCAGATTCTGACGGGCCAGACGGTGGCGGTCATTAGCGCGGGGCTCGCGTCCGCGGCTGCCCAGCCCGCCGAGCCGGCCCTGGTCGCGGCCCGCCGGGACAACTACCGCTTCAACCGACCCAAGACCGAGGTGTTAGGGTGAGTGCCCTGCGACTCGAGCCGGCCGAAACGCCGCCGGCCGCGCCCCCGGGGGCGGCCGACGCCGCGGCGACCGAGGAATACGCGTTCCCGGCGGCGGTCGGTCAGCAGAAGTTCTGGCTCCTCGACCAGATCCACCCCGGCGATCCGGCGTACAACCTGACGATCCGATTCCGGGTCACCGGCCCGCTCCGAACGGACGTGGCGCAGCAGGCGGTGGACGAGATCGTCCGCCGCCACGAGGCCCTGCGCACCCGCTTCGTGCGGGACGGGGAGACGTTGCTCCAGGTCGTCGCCCCTCCCTCCCCCGTCCCCCTCCCGGTGGACGACGTGGAGCGGGACCCGGACCCGGCCCAGGCGGCGGACCGGGCAATGGCCGCCGAGGCCCGCCGCGGGTTTAACCTCGAGACGGGGCCGGTGTTCCGCGCCCGGCTGGTCCGCCGGGGCGCGGACGAGCACATGCTACTGATCACCATCCACCAGATCGTCTCGGACGGGTGGTCGACCGGCATCGTCCTGCGCGAGTTCGCCGCCCTCTACGAGGCCTATGACGCCGGCCGGCCGTCCCCCCTCCCCGAGCCGACCCTTCAATTCGCCGACTTCGTGCTGTGGCAGTCGGAGTGGCTCCAGACGCCGGCCGCGGCCGCCCAGCTCGCATTCTGGCAAGACCACCTGAAGGGGGTTCAGCCGGTCCGAATCCCGTACGACGAGTCGGCCGCCTCGTCCGGCTCGGCGAAAGGAAGTATCGAGTCGATCCTGCTCCCCCGCGCGCTGACCGACCGGCTGACCGCGGCGGGCCACCAGCACGGGGCGACTCTCTTCATGAGTTGCTTGTCTGGGCTCAGCCTTCTCCTCCACTCGCGGACGGGACAGACCGACCTCACGGTGTCGACACCTACGGTAGGGCGGTCGAAGACCGAGTTGGAGCCGGTCGTGGGCCGGTTCGCCAACACGGTCGTGTTCCGCACGGACCTGTCCGGCGACCCGACTTTTGTCGAACTCCTCGACCTGTCCCGCCGGACCGTGACCGACGTCATGGCCAACCAGGACATCCCGTTCACCCAGGTCCTGGAGTCACTGCCCACCCAGGGGCAGAAGGACCGCCACGCCCTCTTTCAGATGCACTTCATCTTTCAGAAGGCGTTCCTCACCCCTGCCACCGCCGGCCCGATCGCCATCACGCCCGTCCGCTCCCTCTCCCCGGGGGCGATGCACGAACTGAACTTCTTCATGGTCGAGCGGGACGAGGGGTGGCGGGCGTCGTGCGAGTACAACACGGCGCGGTACACCCCGGAGACGGTCCGCGGGCTGCTCGACGAGCTCCAGCGCATCCTGGAAGCGGTGGCGGCCGACCCGTCGCGGCGGGTGTCGAGCTTCCGGCCCGCGGACACGGACCCTCCCCGACCGGCCCCCTACCCGCAGCCGGTGTACCAGAACGGTCGGTCTCACGCCCGGGTCGCCACCCCACCCGTGTCCGAGCCCGCGACGCCGCCGGTCAACCGCCTGGAGGCGTATCTCCCGACCCCGGCCGTCGCCACGGACCCGGGCGACGCACGCGTCGCCCCGCGTGACGAGTACGAGGTCCGGCTGGCCGAGATCTGGCGCGAGTTGCTGCGAGTCGACCGCCTCTGCGTCACCGCGAACTTCTTCGACCTGGGTGGGTACTCCCTCCTCGGCGCCCGCCTGCTCGTCCGGGTTCAGCAGGCGTTCGGGTCGCGGTTGCCCCCGACCGCGGTGTACGACTCGCCGACCGTCGAGCGAATGGCCGAGTTGCTCCGGGGTGGTCCCCTGACTCCCCGCGCGACGACCGGCCCGTCTCCCGGCACCGGCCCGGCGGAAGTCGCGCCGCCCGGGCGACCCGTCCCCTGTTTCTTCCGCCAGCCCGACCGACCGCTGTACGGGGTGTACCACCCGGCGGCTGGCCCGGTGCGCCGGGAGGGGGTGGTCCTTTGTGCCCCGCCGGGGCACGAGTACATGTCGTCGCACTGGTGCTTCCGGTTGCTCGCGGCCGAGTTGGCCCGGGCCGGCTTCCCGGTCCTTCGCTACGACCCCTCGGGAGTGGGCGACTCGGGGGGGGAGTTCGAGCAAGCCCGCGCGGCCGAGTGGATCGGGGACGTCGGCGCCGCGGCGCGCGAGTTGGCCGACCGGGCCGGGGTGTCGGACGTGTCGCTGGTCGGGCTGCGGCTCGGGGCCGCGTTGGCGTACCAGGCCACCGCCGAGACGCGGGTCAAGCACCTGGTTCTCTGGGACCCGGTCGTGAACGGCCGGCAGTACCTGGCCGGGCTCCGCCGCCTGCACGCCCGAGAGTGCCCGGGGGGTCGGGGCGACCCGGCGGTGGAGGAACTGCTCGGCTACTTCTATCCGGGACCGCTCGTCGAGGAGTTGGAGCAGTTCGACCTCACGGCGGGGCGGCCGGCCGCGGAGCGGGTCAGCGTCCTGTTGTCGCAAGGCACCGACGCGGCCCGGTTGCTTGCCCACCTGGACGGCGAGCGCTTGCGGCCGGCGGTCCGGGTGGCGCGCGAGCCGGGCCCGTGGGAGGCGCCCGTGGACTACACCCGGCCGGTCCTGCTCCACGACGGCCGGCGGCAGGTCGTCGAACTCCTCTCGGGGGGGGCGTGACGTGACGGAACAGGCCTTCTGCTTCGGCCCGGACGAGTCGCTCGTCGGGGTGACGACCGACCCCCTCCCCGACCGCGTGCGGCCCGATGCGCCGGTGGTCCTGTGGCTGAACTCCGGCGTGCTGCACCACGTCGGGCCGTTCGGCTGGTACGCGACCCTCGCGCGGCGGCTAGCGGGGCGGGGGATCCGGAGCTTCCGCTTCGACCTCGCGGGGCTCGGCGACAGCGCCCCGCGGAGCGACGCCCAGGAGACCCTCGACCGGGCCATCCGCGACGTGGCCGGGGCGATGGACCTGCTGGCGCGGGAGCGCGCGGCCCGGCGGTTCGTGCTCGTCGGCCTGTGCTCGGGCGCGATGCTGGCCCAGCACGTCGCGGCCCGCGACGAGCGGGTGGCCGGCGCCGCGTTCATCGACGGCTACGGGTTCCGCACCCCGGGCTATTACCTCCGCCACTACGGCAAGCGCCTCCTGAAGTGGCGGTCGTGGGTGAACGCCGCCCGCCGGGTCGTCCGCCCCCGCCCCGCGCCGGCCGGGAACGCCGAAGACCGACGGCTCTTGTTCGACCAGTACTTCTTTCGGTTCCCCCCGGCGGATCGTGGGAGGGAGTTATTCGCCACGGCGGTCGCCCGCGGCACCCGCTTCCTTTACCTCTACACGGGCGGGGTGGAGTCGTATTTCAACCACCCGCGGCAGTTCTCCGAGATGTTCGGCCGGCTCACCCCCGGCGGCGACCAGGTTGAGGTCGGGTACATGCCGGCCGCCGACCACCTCTACTCGCTGCGCGACCAGCGGCTTGCGATGTTCGACCGGGTCGAGAACTGGGTCGAGCGCGTGCGGTGACCCGGCTCGCCGGACGGTGTTGCGCGGCGTTGACAGTCCCACTGAGTGTGTCACCATCCCCGATTCCGCAAGCGAAGGCGACTGCGCATGAGCCAGACCATCGTCGAAAGCGCCCCCGAGACGGGCCTGCCGACCCGCAGTGCTGCGGGCCGGGTCATCACCGTGGCGTCGGGTGAGACGGTGTCGATGAGCTCGACGCGCTCGTACCAGTTCCGGCACACCCTGGGGCACGCCCCGATCATGAGCCTCACGGCCGTCCGCGACATCACGAAGCGGTTGCTGGACGAGCGGCGGTTCGATCAGATCATGTTCGACGCTGGCATCGAGGGGTGGGGTCCGAAGCGGGCCGACGCGGGCAGTGGGCCCGCGATCCTGGACGCGCTCGACCAGTACGGGTCCCGGCGCGGGTGGCTGCGACTGACCCGGGTCGATGACGTGGCCCCGGAGTTGGGCGGCGTCGTCGAAAAGTTCTACCAGGACCTGTCCGAACTTTCTCAGTGCGACATCCCGCGGGAAGTGGTCAAGACGTTTGTCACGCTGTTCGTTTCGTCCCCGGGCGTGGTCACGCCGTATCACATCGACCACACGTGGAATTATCTGCTACAGATCCAGGGGCACAAGACGGTGCATCTGTTCGACCCCGCGGACCCGCGGGTGCTGGCCCAGGCCGAGAAGGAAGACTTCTACGCCGTGGGCACCATGCCCGCGCGGCACGACGGGGTGTCGGGCATCGCGTACGACCTGGAACCTGGCGACGGCGTCCACCACCCGATCAACGCGCCGCACTGGGTCCAGAACGGGTCTGAGGTGTCGGTCTCGCTATCGCTCGGCTTGTGCCTCCGCCAGGCGACCCGGGACGCCCACGTTCACCAGGTGAACTACGTGCTCCGGCGGTTCGGCTTCGCCCCTCCGCTGCCGCGCGAACACGCCTGGCGGGACGGCACGAAGGCGGCGTTCATCCGGCTAATATCCCGGCGGACGCCGAAGACGTTCGACAACGTACTGCGGTCGGGCGCGTATCGCCTCGTCCGCGTACTGAAGAAACTCGGCATGGAGCGGAACACGACCGTGAAGAAGGTCGAGGTGACGTGAGATCGGCAACCGGACGGCGCGGGACCGGTACCCAACTCGCTAGGGTCAACGGTTCCGCCGCAGCCCCGGGCGAGACGGTCGGAGTCGCCTGCCCGTGCAGTCGAGCGGAACTGCCAACCGTGCCGAGAACGGTCAGCCGCAAAGGTGGTGAGTTCGGGGCAATTCCGTTTAGTCGTTTCGATCGCAAGCGACTGTCATAATTGATTTTACGACGGCGCGTTGAGTGGTTTGTGATCCTCCACATTACCCGGAGGAATCCACCGTTGATTCTGTGCTACACAGAATCTTCCTGTCATTGCGGAACTCTTGGTCCCGACCGCTCGTCTCAATCGCTCGGGCAGAAAAAATTCGCCGATCCGTGATGTCAAGGGAGTGTGCGCGAAATGCGTCACCCTTGCAGACCGGTTAGCCGGAAGAATCGATAAAAATGCTAAAACGCGAATAAATTGTCTTGCGACGGCCTGGAGACACCATTAGCTTGAACAATGTTCTCGGCCGATGTCACTCTGAATGACAGTCGAATGCCGGTGTACTAGCGGATCGGACGTGCTCGCGGATTCGTCCCGCCTGCTCCGGAGTGCACCCAGGCGTCTCTCGACGGTGTCGTGAACCGAGCCGAAGCCCGCGATAGATTATTCGCCCTCGACATGCTGGTAATGTCGCTTTACTCTATATGCTGGAGGTTGTGTGTTTCGAGCTCGGCCGACCCCGGCAATCGCCGCAGCGGCCATGCCGGCGTGACGCTCCGTTATTCCTGAGCTTTGACTGCTCATTCCCGACCGGCCGCCCTCTCTCCTACCGCGGCCACCCTCCGACGGCGCGTGCCGACGGAACCGCCCAGTTCCGTGTGCCAAAGGCACGGATCGCTGACTGAAGGATCGCCCAACCATGAGCCCGCATCCTGAAGCCCTACGCGATTTTGAACGTCAGACCGCGACCCGGGGAGAATGCGCGGCCGCCTGCACCCCTGTCAACTCGAACGTCCTGAGCGTCGAGGAGATCTACCACCGCTACGCCACCCGGGTCTACTCCCTGGCGATGCGGATGCTCCGGTCGGAGGCCGACGCAGAGGACGTCACCCAGGACGTGCTCCTTCAGGTCATCCGCCGGCTCGACACGTTCCGCGGCGACTCGACGTTCGACACCTGGCTGTACCGGGTGACGGTCAACGCCGTCCTGGTCCTCCGGCGGAAGCGGGCGTCCGCCCGCGAGCGGCAGTTCGGTGAGGACGCCAGCGAGACTGGTCACGCCGAGACCGGCCGCCGCGGCCGCCCGACCGCCCGGCCCGAGGCCGAGGCCCTCGACCGGGAACGCTGCCGGCGGGTCGAGGCGGCCATCGACCAGCTGCCCGACGGCTACCGCGACCCGTTCATCCTCTCCGATGTTCAGCAGTTGTCGAACGCCGAGATCGGCGACATCCTCGGGCTGAGCATCCCGGCGGTGAAGAGCCGGCTGCACCGAGCACGGCTGATGCTCCGTGACGCCCTGCAGGACTACTTCGAGGAGCGGCGCACGCTCGGCGCTCAGTAGCCGTCCGACCCTCCCGCCCAATCTGCCTCGCCCGCCCCACGTGAGTGGGGCGGTTCGCGTTCCCCGATCCCCGGCCGGACCGGCGCGACACCGACCCGTGCACCCGAACCTCGGTGCCGCCGTCGGTGCGTCCGACGTGTACCCACCCGAACAGGTTGGTTATTCCTCGGAAACTTTTCAGGCCCCGCCGCATCTACCTGTTGTTTTGCCACTCCGAAGATGGATTCTCGTTCCCGGCTTCCTCCCGGCCCACCGGAGGAAGGCCGTCGCCCCGTTCCGCGAGTCGCACATGCGCCCGTCGAATATCCTGCTCGGGTCACCGCCCGAACCCCAAGGCGCGGCATCCGTCGCGCTCGTGACCGCCCCGGGTCATGCGGCCGAAACGCAGCTCGACATGCCGTCCGTGACGGACGACCTCCCGGGCGGGGACGACCATCCCCGGCGGTTCGAACTGAAGGCGGCGGTCGACTTCGTACTGGCGGCGGGCATGTTCGTTCTGGCGATGCCGTTGATGCTGGCCGCCGCCGCGCTGATCAAACTCACCTCGCGGGGGCCGGCGCTCTACACCCAGAACCGGGTGGGGCTGAACGGCCGCGAGTTCCGCATCTACAAGCTGCGAACCATGCGGCACAACTGCGAGGCCGTGTCGGGGGTCCGGTGGGCGTCGGCCGGCGATCCGCGGATCACCCGGGTCGGAGCCTTCCTCCGGGATACGCACCTGGACGAGCTGCCGCAGTTGTGGAACGTCCTGCGGGGGGACATGGCCCTCGTCGGGCCGCGACCCGAGCGGCCGGAGTTCGTCACCCGGCTGGCGGCGGAGATCCCCGGCTACGCGGAGCGACTGACCGTCCGCCCCGGCGTGACCGGCCTGGCTCAGGTCCAACTCCCCGCCGACACGTGCCTGGAGAGCGTCCGGTTGAAGCTGGCATACGACGTGCACTACATCGCCCACGCGGGCCTGTGGCTCGACCTCCGACTGATGCTGTGCACCGGTCTGAAAATGCTCCACGTCCCGTTCGGGGTTTCGAAGCTGATCCTCCGCATCCCCGCCGGTTTGGTGGGCCACGCCCCCGGGGCCGCCGGCGGCACGGAGGCCCCGGTCCGGCCGCGACCGGCGGCCGGCCGGTGTCAGCCGTCGGCGCCGGTCTGCCGTGTCGTTGCCCGCGCAGGGGGCTGAATCCCGGCGGGTGTACCACCCCGCCGCCCGGCGTCCCGCGGACTCCTGAGTCGATGGGGTACGGCCGCCCGCACTCCGAGACCTCCCCACACGCCTGTTCATTCGCCCCGGCCGATTGGAACCGCCCTCAACCGCGAGACGACTTCTCCCGTCGTACCCGGCCGATCGGAGCAACACTGTGAACTCGGACGAGCCGCCGACCCCGGCCCCGTATACCGGCATGCCGTCCGACCCGGGCCGCGGCGCGAGCCCGGAGACGGAGGGCGCGACGGCCGATTGCGAGCGCGTCGTCGGGGCGATGGGGTTCTACCTCACCCATGAGTTAACGATCGAGGAGCGCCTGAGCTTGGACTCTCATTTCTCCGGCTGCCCGGCCTGCCGGCGGGCGGCCGAGGAGTACGCCGAGGTGATTCGCCTGGCACGAACACTACCGCCGCCCGCGCTGCCCCCTGGGGTCGAGCAGAGATTGCGGGAGATGATCACCCACGCCACCCGCGCCCCCAATCGGGAGCCGGATTGCTCCCTCGACGAGACGGTCGTCGGGCCACTCTGGTAACGCGTTCCGACCCGCCCGAGCCTACCCCGTCGGCGGCGAGCCGGACCTTTTCCCCTCACTCGGTACCATGCCCGCCCCGAGCGCACGCGACCCCGCCCTGGTTGCACCGTCCCCGCGCCTCGACCGGTGGCGGCGCTGGACGGTTCGGCTCGCGGCCGCGTACCTCGCGGCGGTGACCATCCTGGCGCTGGTCGTCTGGTTCGTGGCCGTCGAGTCGTGGCCCGTCACCCTGTTCCTGTTTGGCCCCCGCTGGGTGGTCGCGCTGCCGCTCGGGCCACTGGCCCTGCTCGCCGCCGCGGCGCGGTCGGCCCGGTCGGGCCTGATCCTCCTGGCCGCCGCGGGCGTGGCGGCCGGTCCACTCCTCGGCGGGCGGGTCGCCGTGCCCACCCCGGCGGGCGGGGCGGGCGGGGCGTTCGCCCTGCGCGTGATGACGTGGAACACGGCCGGCAGCGGTGCGGGCAACCCCGCGTTCCAGGATTACGTCGAGGTCGTCGGGCCGGACCTGATCCTCCTCCAGGAGTCACCGCCGCTCGAGCCCGGCGACGCGCCGCCCGGCTGGGCGGTGGTGGACGCGGGGCCGGGCGCGGTCGTCCTGAGCCGGCTGCCGGCGGTGGCCGCCGGGCGGGTGACGGAGGCCGACTTCGGGGCGCCCGGCGGCTGCGCCCGGGTGCAGGTCCAGACGCCGGTCGGCCCGATCGTGGTGGTGAGCGTCCACCTCCCGACGCCGCGGCCGGGGATCGAGGGCGTGATGGGCCGCAAGCCGGGGGGGCTGGCGGAGTTGGAGGAGTTGACGCGGGTCCGCGACCGGGCGTCGGCGCTGGTCGCCGACTGGGTCGGCCCGCCGACCGACGGGGCGATTGTCGCCGGGGACTTCAACACTCCGGTCGAGAGCACGGTGTACCGCCGCAACTGGTCGGGGTTCCGGAACGCATTCTCGACGGCCGGCACCGGGTGGGGGACGACGAAGCAGACGCGCTGGTTCGGAACCCGGATCGACCACGTGCTGTACGCCCCGCCCTGGGTCTGCCGGGGCGTCCGGACGGGGCCGTCGCTGGGCTCCGACCACCTCCCGGTCGTCGCCGACCTGGCATTCCAGCCCGAGTAGCCCCGCGCCCGCGGGTCATTCCCGCCGCACAAAAACCTCCCCGCCGGGCGAATCGATTCGCCTACCCGTGCATCAAACGCCCCGTGTTTCATCCGCAGAACTCGACTCGGTCGCCCGGACGCGAGGTCGTAGGCGTGCTACAACCCGCGCGGCGATTCGCGGTCCGTAGTCGTGTCCTCTCCCGCCAGCCGAACCACCAGTCCCAGTCGTCGGGTTAACCGCCCGGGGTGTGCTCCCCTACCAGCCCCGCCACGGCCGACGGGGCGGGGGTGCCGAGTCATCCGCCGAGTCAAACGGACACGAGGGCGCAGACGATGTGTGGAATCGTGGGCTACGCGGGGGGGCGTGAAGCGGAGCCGATCCTCGTCGGCGGCCTCCGTCGGCTGGAGTACCGGGGGTACGACAGCGCCGGCCTCGCCACCATCACCGGCCCCGGAGACGTCCACCTCCGCCGGCGGTCCGGGCGGCTCGCGACGCTGGTCGATCACCTCCGCGAGCGGCCCGCCCCCGGGTGCGTCGGGATCAGCCACACCCGGTGGGCCACCCACGGCCCGGCGACGGACGCCAACGCCCACCCGCACCTCAGCAGTTGCGGCCGGGTCGCGGTCGTCCACAACGGGGTGATCGAGAACTACGACTCGCTGAAGCGACACCTCCAGGCCGACGGGGTGGAGTTCCACAGCGACACCGACACCGAGGTGATCGCTCACCTCCTCGGCCGGCACTTCGACGGCGACCTCCTGGAGGCCGTCCGCCGCACCCTGCCGCTCCTGAAGGGGACCTACGGCCTGGCGGCCGTGAGCCCGGATGACCCGCAGACGGTGGTCGGCGCGCGGCTCGGCAGCCCGCTGGTGCTCGGCGTCGGGGCCGGAGAGCACTTCCTCGCCAGCGACCCGGGGGCGCTGGTCGGGTACACGTCGGACGTGGTCTACCTCCAGGACCACCAAATGTGCCGGATCACCGCCGACGACTGGGACATCTTCGACCGCGAGCTGTCGAAGGTGACGGCCAGCGTCCACCAGGTCGAGTGGGCGGAGGAGGACGCGGGCAAGGGCGACTTCGAGCACCACATGCTCAAGGAGATCCACGAGCAGCCGGAGACGCTGGCGAACACCATGCGGGGCCGGCTGTCCGACGCCGACGCGAGCGCCCACTTCGGCGGGCTGAACGTGGACCCGCAGCAGCTCCGCCGCGCGAAGCGAATAATTCTCACAGCCTGCGGCACCAGCTACCACGCGGCTCAGGTCGGCGAGTACCTGATCGAGGAGTTCGCGCAGGTGCCGGTGGAGGTGGAGTACGCCAGCGAGTTCCGCTACCGCAACCCGCCGATCGACCACGACACCATCGTCATCGCCATCAGCCAGTCCGGGGAGACGGCCGACACCCTGGCCGCGGTCCGGGAGAGCAAGCGGAAGGGGCACATGACGCTGGCGATCTGCAACGTGGTCGGCAGCAGCATCGCCCGCGAGTCCGACGGGGGGATGTACCTGCACGCCGGCCCCGAGATCGGTGTGGCCAGCACCAAGGCGTTCACCAGCCAGGTGCTCACGCTCGCCATGTTCGCGCTGCACCTGGGCCGGCTGCGGAACATGTCGGCGCTCCAGGGCGCGCGGATGATCGCCGAGATGCGGGCGCTGCCGGACCACGTCCGGGAGGCGCTGGGGTGCGACGCCGACGCCCGGCGGATCGCCGAAAAGTACGCCCACTGCACGAGCTTCCTGTACCTCGGCCGGCAGTACCTGTACCCGGTCGCCCTGGAGGGGGCGCTGAAGCTGAAAGAGATCAGCTACGCCCACGCCGAGGGGTACCCGGCGGCCGAGATGAAGCACGGCCCGATCGCTCTGGTCGACGCCAACACCCCGAGCGTGTTCCTGGCGCTGAAGGGGGCGATTCACGAGAAGGCGATGAGCAACCTGGAGGAGGTGAAGGCCCGCCGCGGCCCGGTGATCGCCGTGGCGACCGCGGGGGACGACGTGGTCGCCCGCAAGGCCGACGAGGTGCTCTACGTCCCGGACGTGCCGGACTACCTGCAGCCGCTGGTGGCGGTGATCCCGCTGCAGCTGCTGGCGTACCACGTGGCCCGCCTCCGCGGCTGCGACGTGGACAAGCCCCGGAACCTGGCCAAGAGCGTGACGGTGGAGTGAACTGGCGGGCCACTGAGCGTGTTCACAGAGTGAACGAACTGATCGCTTTGTGCCTGCTACCGGCGGGCCGGGTTCATGGGCTCGCAACTGGCCAACGCCTGAAGCCGTACCGCGCGTGCCACCGGGGCACCCGGGCCGCGGGTTCTGCCCGGAGCCCGCGGTCGGGGGCGCCGAAACTTCCGCGGCCGGCCTGCATCTAATGCCCGCTTTATTTCCGGAGTCGGTGGTCGCGGGACGAGTCCGCACCGACCGCGGGGCCGGCGTTCGTTGGTCGCACGGGTCGGGACGACTCGGGAGGGGTCCAGTGGGGGAGACGCTCGAGGCGAAGGTCCGGAGGCTGGCCGCCAACTCGGAGGTGCTCCGTGCCGCGGCCTCGGTCCGGGCCGACGGCGGGCTCGCCCTCGCCCTCGGGGGCGCCTCCCTCCGCCCCCTCTACAAGCCCGAGGTCGAGTTGCTCGAGGCGCTGGGAAACACCGCCCGCGACTGGTCCCGGGTCCGCGTCGCCGACGGGTTCAACCCCCGCCGCGTGCGGGGCTGCGAGTTCCACGGGGACGTGACCCTCGGCCGGTTCACCCAGTACGTCCCCCTCGCCGACGGGGTGGAAGTCGTCGCCGGTCTGTCGAACAGCACGGTTATCGACTCCGTGATCGGCCACAACGCCCTGGTCCGGGACGTCCGGCTGCTCGCCAACTACGTGGTCGGCGAGGGGGCCGTACTGGTGGACTGCGGGCGGGTGACCTGCTCGGCCGGGGCGACGTTCGGGAACGGCCTGCGGGTGCCAGTCGCGCTCGAGGGCGGCGGCCGGGAGGTCGATCTGTTCGCCGAGTTGGATGTCGAGTTGGCCGCCGGCGTTGCCCGGCCGGGCAACGCCGGCGGCCAACTCGACGGGTACCGGGCCGCGGTCGCCGACTACCGCGCGCGGGCCGCCTCCGACCGTGGCGTAATCGGGACCGGGGCCCACGTCTGGAGCGTGCCCCGGCTCGAGGACGTCTACATCGGCCCGGCGGCCCGGATCGACGGGGCCGCGGCGATCGTCCGGAGCACCCTCCTGAGCAGCCCGGACGAGCCGACTGTGGTCGAGTCCGGGTCGGTGGTCACCGACTCGCTCGTGCAGTGGGGCGTGCGGGTCACCGGGCAGGCGTCGGTCGAGCGGTCGGTGCTGGTCGAGTCGGCCCGCGTGGACCGGCACGGCAAGGTCCAGAACAGCGTGGTCGGGCCGAACACCGAGGTCGCCGGGGGCGAGGTCAGCTCGTGCCTCCTGGGCCCGTTCGTCGGCCTCCACCACGAGTCCCTGTTGATTTCGACCCTGTGGCCGGGGGGGCGGGGGAACGTCGGGTACGGGGCGAACGTCGGGTCGAACCACACGTCCCGGGCCCCGGACCAGGAGTTCTGGGCCGGGGAGGGGCTGTTCCTCGGGCTCGGGGTGAACGTCAAGTTCCCGTGCGACTTCAGCCAGGCCCCGTACACGGTGGTCGCCTGCGGGACGGACCTGGTCCCGCAGAAGGTGACGTTCCCGTTCTCCCTAGTCGCCCCCCGGCAGGAGGCGTTCCCCGACCTCGCCCCGGCGTACAACCAGATCAGCCCGGCGTGGATGCTGCGGGAGAACGTCTACGCCCTGCGGCGGTGCGAGGCCAAGTTCCGCGCCCGGAACCGCGCGAAGCGGAGCCGGTTCGACTTCGCCGTGTTCCGCCGCGACACGGTCGAGCTGATGCTCGCCGCCGCCCGGATGCTGGAGGACGTGCCGGTCGTCCGCCCGCAGTACACCGACCGGCACATCCCCGGGCTCGGCAAGAACGTGCTGACCGACGGGGACCGGGTGCGGGCGGTCGAGGCGTACCGCTTCTTCGCCCGCTACTGGGCCCTGCTCGGCCTCCTCGACCGGCTCCAGACCACCGGCAGCGGCGCGCTCGCGGAGGTCGAGGCCGGTGACGACCGCGTGTGGGCCTTCCAGCGGCGGGTGTTGGCCGAGGCCGACTTGTGTGATGACGTGGACAGCGCGCTGGACACGCTGGTCGGCATGGCCGATCGGGTGGCGCGGGAGGTGGAGCGGGCCCGGCAGCGGGACGACGCCCGCGGGGTGCGGATCATCCCAGACTACGCCGAGGTCCACCCACACGCCGACGAGGACCCGGTCGTCCGGGCGGCCCGGGCCGAGGCCGCAGCCGTGCGCGATGCCGTCCGGAGGCTGTGCGTCCGGTCGGGGCCTCGCGCGGCCCGGGTGATAGATCGGCCGTGCGCCGTGAGCTAATCGGCGAGCCACACCACCACAGGGAGTTTGAACCCGACGCCCCGACCCGGACGTGATGGCAATCGACGTGGTAGACGTAACAACACGCCGCGACCGGAGTGAGTCGCCGCGGCCAAAAACGGCGTAGGTATGCGGAAGGATCGATTCGCACAAGTCCTGACCGGCCTCGGCCTCGTCGAGGCGGCGTCGTACCTTCCGCGGCGGCCGCGGCTGACCGTGTTCAACTACCACCGGATCGGGTCCACGGCCGATAACCTGTACGACGACGGGGTCTTCTCGGCGACGGCCGCCGAGTTGCAGGCACAGATGCGGTTCCTCCGCCGGCACTTCGACCTGCCGCCGTTCGACGAACTGGTCGCGGCCCTGACCGACGGCTTCGAGCTAAAGCGGCCGACCGCCCTTGTCACCTTCGACGACGGGTACCGGGACAACTACGAGCTGGCCTTCCCGGTCCTCCGCGAGGCCGGGGTTCCGGCCGTCTTCTTCATCCCGACCGAGTACGTTGGCTGCCCACGGACCCCCTGGTGGGACCGGATCGCGTACGTGGTCAAGCGTGCGACCGTCGAGGTGCTGGCTCTGGACATCCCGGAGCCGACCGCCTTCGACCTCCGGGTGCTGCCCCGGTCGCGGGTCATCCGGCAGGTGCTCGACCTGTTCAAGCGGGACGCCGGCCGCCACGAGGGGGCGTTCCTGAGCCACCTGGAGGAACGAGCTGGGGTGTCCTTCCCGGAGCACCTTGCCGCCCACCGGTGGATCGTCACGTGGGACGAGATCCGCGAGATGGTCGACGGGGGGATGGCGGTCGGGTCGCACAGCCACACGCACCGCATCCTGGCCGGGTTGAACGAGGCCGAGCAACTCCAGGAACTCACCCTGTCCCGGAAAATCCTGGAGCGGGAGACGGGGCGGGCGGTCACCAGCCTGGCCTACCCGGTGGGGCTTCAATCGTCGTTCACCCCGGCCACCAAACGGGTCGCGCGCGAGGCCGGGTACAAGCTGGCGTTCTCCTACTACTCCGGCGTGAATCAGGCCGACGGTTTCGACGTGTACGACATCCGCCGAATCGGGGTGGCCCAGGGACAGTCGTTCGCCATGTTCCGGTCTCGGGCGATCTGCAACAGCGTCTTCGGCCGGTGCATCTGACCACGCCACCCTAACCGGCGGTCCGTCGGAAGACGGCTTCCCCGTCGACCGTCCGACGCCGCGACACGAGGTCCCGCTCGAACGTCTCGTAGTGCCCGCGGATCTCGTCCTCGACCTCGTCCGCTTCGTCCAACCGCCGTCGGAGGGCCGCCTCTTGCCGCTCGACCTCGGCCGCCCGCCGCTCGAATTCGGCGACCCGCCTCGCGAGCTCCGCGGCCCGTCGGTCGAGTTCCGCGGCGCGGCCGGCCAGGGCGGCCGTCTGCTGATTCAGGTTCTGCTCCCGGGTGATCGCCGCCGACTCGGCCACCGCCGCCGACCGCGCCACCTCCTCCCGACCCCGCCGGATGTGGGCGAATTGGGCGGCGACGAAGGCGTTGAACCGCTCGACCTCCTCCCGGAGCCAGTCGAGGGTGGCGGCGGATTCGGGGGCCAAGTCGGGAGCAGACGCCGACGCCTGGGCGATCGCGTGCCGGGGAGGAGCGGCGGCCAGTGTGCGGGGCGGCGGCGTCTGTTCGAGCGGCGCGGCCAGTCCGACCCAAACGCCCAGATCGTCCGCTCCGCCTGTTGCCCCGGTTCGCTCCGGCGGGGCATCGTCTCGCAACGGCTCCGGGTGGGAAGGGATGTCAAACTCGGTCCCGCACCGGGGGCAGCCGATCGTGCCGCCGGGCGCGTCGTCCGGCAGGCGACCGCTGACCCGGCACCGAGGGCACGTCACGAGTACCGGCATCACACGCTCGGAATGAGGACGGGGATGGGGTGCGCGCCGGCCAGACGCCCGGGCCGGTCGCGCAGTTGCACGGGCCCACGGGTCAACTTTGCAGCCCCACAGGCCTGTTGAACTCGACCCGGCCGGCCGTCGAGTCCACGCCGTTCAGGCCGTCGTAGTCGAAGTACCAGAGGTACCCCGGGGTGCCGGGTCGGGTGCCGTGCACCCGGTCGAACTGGGAGTTGTCCTGGTCGGACACCGTGCCGTCGCCGTCGGCCTCGTCGAACCGGCGGAGGAACTCGACTGCGTCGTCCCCGACGGCAGCCCCGTTGGCGTCGCCGTCGAGGTACTGGCCGAGCTCGGCTGTGACCTTCCTGTCGAAGGTGGTCGGGTCGGGTGGCAGCGAAACCAGTCCGCCGTAGGTGACCGTCAGGCTCGTGGCCATCGACCGTGGGGCGAACCCGTCGGCGACCACGACGCTCTCGCCCCGCAGGGGCGCCACCGCCGTGTCGCCGGACGCGACCGGAGCCTCGGTCGCAGTCGGCTTCACCGGCGGAAGGGTCGGCATCTCGACGTTGATGCCTGCTGCGACCGGCACCAGTTCGACCGCCGCGGCGGGCGCCGGGAGCCGACGCACACCCGCGGCCAGTGTCTCGGCCATCAGGTCGGCCGGGTGCGCCGCCGGGTCGATGTCGGGCAGACCGAGCTCGTGGCCGAGTTCGTGCATCACCACCGTCAACAGGTCCACACCCCGCTCCGCCGGCCCGGGGTTGGCGACCAGCCCGGTCGTCTCCGGCGGCCCGAACTCGGCGTCGTCGGCCGGCGTCGGGTCCACGAACCAGCCCTTCCCGCCCGCGTCGTCGTCGATGTGGACCGACCCCGGTACGTGCTCGCCGAGCCGGCCCGCGGCGTTCAGGTCGGTGATCGTCACCGTCACGGCCGCGAGCCGGGCCGGGTCGGCGCCCGCCGCGACCAGCCGCTGTGTCGCCGCCGCCACCACTGGCGCGAGGTCCGCCGCCGTCAGCTTCGGCGCCGTCGTGCTCGTCACCGTGAACGCGGCCGTCTGCGGGCTCGGGGCGAACAGGCTCGGCGGGAGCGCCGAGGCCGTCGTTCCCATCGCCACGTCGATCCCGTTGAGAATCCACGTCGCCGACCCGAGCACCGACACGTCCAGGAACCCGTCGCTGTTCTGGTCCTTCCCGAACATAACGTAGGACCAGTACTGGTTCACGTTCGTGGCCAGCTGGCCGCTTGCCGTCCCGCCCTCCACCTGGAGCCGGATCCACGGCCACTTCTTGTACGAGTCGCCGACGTAGTACCGGACCGCGAAGTCCGCCCCGGCGGTCGCCACCTTCACCCGGAACGTCCCGACCGGCCCGCCGAGCGTAACGCCGTCGCGGAACAGCGACTTTTGGGCGGCCGTCATCGACGCCGGGAGCGTCGCCGGGTCGCGCTCGAAGTCGCCGACCGCCGCCAGCCAGCCGTAGTCCGCGCCCGCCGTCCACACCTCGTTGCCGTGCACGCCGGTCAGCCCCGGCGCGGCGTCGTTCGACGTGCCGTTGAAGTCGAACCGCAGCACCTCCGGCGTCCCGCCCGGCGGCGGCGACGGCGGGAGGTCGTTGTCGGTGATCGTGACCGTGGCCGCCGCGGTCCCGAGGGCGGCACCGCCGGTGGCGTTCGACAGGGTCACGCCGAACGTCTCGTCCGGCTCGTCGGTCGTGTCGTCGATGACCGGTACGGTGATCGTCTTCGGGCTGGTGTCGCCGTCAGCCCACGTCAGGGTGCCGGTCGTCGTCGTGTAGTCGCCCGGTGCGGCGGCGGTGCCGTTGCTCGTCGCGAACTGGACGCTTACGGCGCCGGCCGACCCGCCGGTCCGGGTCACGAAGAGGGTGACGCTCCCGGCGCCCTCGCCGGCCGACGCGGCAGCGGTCGTGAGCTGGAGCGTCCCGACCGGCGGCGGTGGGTTGACGGCGACGGTAAACGTGTCCGTCGCCGTCAGCCCGCCCGCGTCGGTCACCGTCAGGGTGATGGTCGCGGTGCCGGACTGCCCCGCCGCCGGCGTCACCGTCACCGTCCGGCTCGCACCCGACCCGCCCAGCACCAGCGACGACGCCGGCACCAGCGTGGCGTTGCTCGACGTCGCCGTCACCGTCAGGCTGCTCGCGGCCGTCTCCGCGTCGCCCACCGTGAACGCCACCGCGCCCGTCGAACTCCCCTGGTTGATCGACTGGTTCCCCACGTCCGAGATCGACGGCCCGCCGTTCACCGTCAGCACGAACGTGTCCGTCGCCGTCAGCCCGTCATCGTCGGTCACCGTCAGGGTGATGGTCGCCTCCCCGGCCTGGCTAGCCGCCGGGGTGACGGTCACGGTCCGGTTGGCGTCCGACCCGCCCAGCACCAGACCCGACGCCGGCACCAGCGTGACGTCCGACGAGGTGGCGGTGACGATCAGGCTGCTGGGCGCCGTCTCGGCGTCGTCCACCGTGAACGCCAGCGCCCCCGTCGACGCCCCCTGGTTGATCGACTGGTTCCCCACGCCCGAGATGGTCGGCTTGCCGTTGACCTTCAGGACGAACGTGTCGGTGGCGGTGAGCCCGCCGGCGTCGGTCACCGTCAGGGTGATGGTCGCGGTGCCGGACTGCCCGGCCGCCGGCGTCACCGTCACCGTCCGGTTCGCACCCGACCCGCCCAGCACCAGACCCGACACCGGCACCAGCGTGGCGTTGCTGGACGTCGCCGTCACCGTCAGGCTGCCGGGCGCTGTCTCTGCATCGCCCACCGTGAACGCCACCGCCCCCGTCGACGCCCCCTGGCGGACCGCCTGGTTCCCCACATCCGAGATCGACGGGCCGCCGTTGACCGCCACCACGAACGTGTCCGTGGCGGTCAGCCCGCCGGCGTCCGTCACCGTCAGCGTGATCGTCGCGGTGCCGGACTGCCCCGCCGCCGGCGTCACCGTCACCGCCCGGTTCGCACCCGACCCGCCCAGCACCAGCCCCGACGCCGGCACCAGCGTGAGGTTCGACGACGTCGCCGTCACCGTCAGCCCGCTCGCCGCCGTCTCCGCGTCACCCACCGTGAACCCCACCGCCCCCGTCGACGCCCCCTGGTTGATCGACCGGTTCCCCACGTCCGAGATCGACGGCCCGCCGTTCACCGCGAGGACGAACGTGTCCGTCGCCGTCAGCCCGCCCGCGTCCGTCACCGTCAGCGTGATCGTCGCCGTCCCCGACTGGCCCGCCGCCGGGGTGACCGTGATCGTCCGGTTCGCACCCGACCCGCCCAGCACCAGCCCGGACGCCGGGACGAGGGTGAGGTTCGACGACGTGGCCGTCACCGTCAGCCCGCTCGCCGCCGTCTCCGCGTCACCCACCGTGAACCCCACCGCCCCCGTCGACGCCCCCTGGTTGATGCCCTGGTTGGCCACGTCCGAGATCGACGGGCCCGTGTTCGTCGGCGGGTTGACGGTCAGGACGAACGTGTCGGTGGCGGTGAGGCCGCCGGCGTCCGTCACCGTCAGCGTGATGGTCGCGGTGCCGGCCTGGCCCGCCGCCGGGGTGACCGTGATCGTCCGGTTCGCACCCGACCCGCCCAGCACCAGCCCCGACGCCGGCACCAGCGTGAGGTTCGACGACGTCGCCGTCACCGTCAGCCCGCTCGCCGCCGTCTCCGCGTCGCCCACCGTGAACCCCAGGGCGCCCGTCGACGCCCCCTGGTTGACCGCCCGGCTCCCCACGTCCGAGATCGTCGGCGGGGCGTTGACGGTGAGGACGAACGTGTCCGTCGCCGTCAGCCCGCCCGCGTCCGTCACCGTCAGCGTGATCGTCGCCGTCCCCGACTGGCCCGCCGCCGGCGTCACCGTCACCGTCCGGCTCGCGCCCGACCCCCCCAGCACCAGCCCCGACGCCGGCACCAGCGTGAGGTTCGACGACGTGGCGGTGACGGTCAGGCTGCTCGCCGCCGTCTCCGCGTCGCCCACCGTGAACCCCAGGGCGCCCGTCGACGCCCCCTGGTTGATCGACCGGTTCCCCACGTCCGAGATCGACGGCCCGCCGTTCACGCTGAGGACGAACGTGTCCGTCGCCGTCAGCCCACCCGCGTCCGTCACCGTCAGCGTGATCGTCGCGGTGCCGGACTGCCCGGCCGCCGGCGTCACCGTCACCGTCCGGTTCGCCCCCGACCCGCCTAGCACCAGCCCGGAGCCCGGGACGAGGGTGGGGTTCGACGACGTGGCCGTCACCGTCAGCCCGCTCGCCGCCGTCTCCGCGTCGCCCACCGTGAACCCCAGGGCGCCCGTCGACGCCCCCTGGTTGACCGCCCGGCTCCCCACGTCCGAGATCGTCGGCGGGGCGTTGACGGTGAGGACGAACGTGTCCGTCGCCGTCAGCCCGCCCGCGTCCGTCACCGTCAGCGTGATCGTCGCGGTGCCGGACTGCCCGGCCGCCGGCGTCACCGTCACCGTCCGGCTGGCGCCGGTCCCGCCGAGGACCAGCCCGGAGCCCGGGACGAGGGTGGGGTTCGACGACGTGGCCGTCACCGTCAGCCCGCTCGCCGCCGTCTCGGCGTCGCCCACCGTGAACCCCAGGGCGCCCGTCGACGCCCCCTGGTTGACCGCCTGGTTCCCCACGTCCGAGATCGACGGCCCGCCGTTCACGCTGAGGACGAACGTGTCGGTGGCCGTCAGCCCGCCCGCGTCCGTCACCGTCAGCGTGATCGTCGCGGTGCCGGACTGCCCGGCCGCCGGCGTCACCGTCACCGTCCGGTTCGCACCCGAACCGCCCAGCACCAGACCCGACGCCGGGACGAGGGTGAGGTTCGACGACGTGGCGGTGACGATCAGGCTGCTCGCCGCCGTCTCCGCGTCACCCACCGTGAACCCCACCGCCCCCGTCGAACTCCCCTGGTTGACCGACTGGTTCCCCACGTCCGAGATCGACGGCCCGCCGTTCACCGCCACCACGAACGTGTCCGTCGCCGTCAGCCCGCCGGCGTCCGTCACCGTCAGCGTGATCGTCGCGGTGCCGGACTGCCCGGCCGCCGGCGTCACCGTCACCGTCCGGTTCGCACCCGAACCGCCCAGCACCAGCCCGGAGCCCGGGACGAGGGTGGGGTTCGACGACGTGGCCGTCACCGTCAGCCCGCTCGCCGCCGTCTCGGCGTCGCCCACCGTGAACCCCAGGGCGCCCGTCGACGCCCCCTGGTTGACCGCCTGGTTCCCCACGTCCGAGATCGACGGCCCGCCGTTCACGCTGAGGACGAACGTGTCGGTGGCCGTCAGCCCGCCCGCGTCCGTCACCGTCAGCGTGATCGTCGCGGTGCCGGACTGCCCGGCCGCCGGCGTCACCGTCACCGTCCGGCTGGCGCCGGTCCCGCCGAGGACCAGCCCGGAGGCGGGGACGAGGGTGAGGTTCGACGACGTGGCGGTGACGATCAGGCTGCTCGCCGCCGTCTCCGCGTCGCCCACCGTGAACCCCAGGGCGCCCGTCGACGCCCCCTGGTTGATCGACCGGTTCCCCACGTCCGAGATCGACGGCCCGCCGTTCACGCTGAGGACGAACGTGTCCGTCGCCGTCAGCCCACCCGCGTCCGTCACCGTCAGCGTGATCGTCGCGGTGCCGGACTGCCCGGCCGCCGGCGTCACCGTCACCGTCCGGTTCGCCCCCGACCCGCCTAGCACCAGCCCGGAGCCCGGGACGAGGGTGGGGTTCGACGACGTGGCCGTCACCGTCAGCCCGCTCGCCGCCGTCTCCGCGTCACCCACCGTGAACCCCACCGCCCCCGTCGACGCCCCCTGGTTGATGCCCTGGTTGGCCACGTCCGAGATCGACGGGCCCGTGTTCGTCGGCGGGTTGACGGTCAGGACGAACGTGTCGGTGGCGGTGAGGCCGCCGGCGTCCGTCACCGTCAGCGTGATGGTCGCGGTGCCGGCCTGGCCCGCCGCCGGGGTGACCGTGATCGTCCGGTTCGCACCCGACCCGCCCAGCACCAGCCCCGACGCCGGCACCAGCGTGAGGTTCGACGACGTCGCCGTCACCGTCAGCCCGCTCGCCGCCGTCTCCGCGTCGCCCACCGTGAACCCCAGGGCGCCCGTCGACGCCCCCTGGTTGACCGCCCGGCTCCCCACGTCCGAGATCGTCGGCGGGGCGTTGACGGTGAGGACGAACGTGTCCGTCGCCGTCAGCCCGCCCGCGTCCGTCACCGTCAGCGTGATCGTCGCCGTCCCCGACTGGCCCGCCGCCGGCGTCACCGTCACCGTCCGGCTCGCGCCCGACCCCCCCAGCACCAGCCCCGACGCCGGCACCAGCGTGAGGTTCGACGACGTGGCGGTGACGGTCAGGCTGCTCGCCGCCGTCTCCGCGTCGCCCACCGTGAACCCCAGGGCGCCCGTCGACGCCCCCTGGTTGACCGCCTGGTTCCCCACGTCCGAGATCGACGGCCCGCCGTTCACGCTGAGGACGAACGTGTCGGTGGCCGTCAGCCCGCCCGCGTCCGTCACCGTCAGCGTGATCGTCGCGGTGCCGGACTGCCCGGCCGCCGGCGTCACCGTCACCGTCCGGCTGGCGCCGGTCCCGCCGAGGACCAGCCCGGAGGCGGGGACGAGGGTGAGGTTCGACGACGTGGCGGTGACGATCAGGCTGCTCGCCGCCGTCTCCGCGTCACCCACCGTGAACCCCACCGCCCCCGTCGAACTCCCCTGGTTGACCGACTGGTTCCCCACGTCCGAGATCGACGGCCCGCCGTTCACCGCCACCACGAACGTGTCCGTCGCCGTCAGCCCGCCGGCGTCCGTCACCGTCAGCGTGATCGTCGCGGTGCCGGACTGCCCGGCCGCCGGCGTCACCGTCACCGTCCGGTTCGCCCCCGACCCGCCTAGCACCAGCCCGGAGCCCGGGACGAGGGTGGGGTTCGACGACGTGGCCGTCACCGTCAGCCCGCTCGCCGCCGTCTCCGCGTCACCCACCGTGAACCCCACCGCCCCCGTCGACGCCCCCTGGTTGATGCCCTGGTTGGCCACGTCCGAGATCGACGGGCCCGTGTTCGTCGGCGGGTTGACGGTCAGGACGAACGTGTCGGTGGCGGTGAGGCCGCCGGCGTCCGTCACCGTCAGCGTGATGGTCGCGGTGCCGGCCTGGCCCGCCGCCGGGGTGACCGTGATCGTCCGGTTCGCACCCGACCCGCCCAGCACCAGCCCCGACGCCGGCACCAGCGTGAGGTTCGACGACGTCGCCGTCACCGTCAGCCCGCTCGCCGCCGTCTCCGCGTCGCCCACCGTGAACCCCAGGGCGCCCGTCGACGCCCCCTGGTTGACCGCCCGGCTCCCCACGTCCGAGATCGTCGGCGGGGCGTTGACGGTGAGGACGAACGTGTCCGTCGCCGTCAGCCCGCCCGCGTCCGTCACCGTCAGCGTGATCGTCGCCGTCCCCGACTGGCCCGCCGCCGGCGTCACCGTCACCGTCCGGCTCGCCCCCGACCCCCCCAGCACCAGACCCGACGCCGGCACCAGCGTGAGGTTCGACGACGTGGCGGTGACGGTCAGGCTGCTCGCCGCCGTCTCCGCGTCGCCCACCGTGAACCCCAGGGCGCCCGTCGACGCCCCCTGGTTGACCGCCCGGCTCCCCACGTCCGAGATCGTCGGCGGGGCGTTGACGGTGAGGACGAACGTGTCCGTCGCCGTCAGCCCGCCCGCGTCCGTCACCGTCAGCGTGATCGTCGCCGTCCCCGACTGGCCCGCCGCCGGCGTCACCGTCACCGTCCGGCTCGCCCCCGACCCCCCCAGCACCAGACCCGACGCCGGCACCAGCGTGAGGTTCGACGACGTGGCGGTGACGGTCAGGCTGCTCGCCGCCGTCTCCGCGTCGCCCACCGTGAACCCCAGGGCGCCCGTCGACGCCCCCTGGTTGACCGCCTGGTTCCCCACGTCCGAGATCGACGGCCCGCCGTTCACGCTGAGGACGAACGTGTCGGTGGCCGTCAGCCCGCCCGCGTCCGTCACCGTCAGCGTGATCGTCGCGGTGCCGGACTGCCCGGCCGCCGGCGTCACCGTCACCGTCCGGCTGGCGCCGGTCCCGCCGAGGACCAGCCCGGAGGCGGGGACGAGGGTGAGGTTCGACGACGTGGCGGTGACGATCAGGCTGCTCGCCGCCGTCTCCGCGTCGCCCACCGTGAACCCCAGGGCGCCCGTCGACGCCCCCTGGTTGATCGACCGGTTCCCCACGTCCGAGATCGACGGCCCGCCGTTCACGCTGAGGACGAACGTGTCCGTCGCCGTCAGCCCACCCGCGTCCGTCACCGTCAGCGTGATCGTCGCGGTGCCGGACTGCCCGGCCGCCGGCGTCACCGTCACCGTCCGGTTCGCCCCCGACCCGCCGAGGACCAGCCCGGAGCCCGGGACGAGGGTGGGGTTCGACGACGTGGCCGTCACCGTCAGCCCGCTCGCCGCCGTCTCCGCGTCACCCACCGTGAACCCCACCGCCCCCGTCGAACTCCCCTGGTTGATGCCCTGGTTGGCCACGTCCGAGATCGACGGGCCGCCGTTGACGGTCAGGACGAACGTGTCGGTGGCGGTCAGCCCGCCGGCGTCGGTCACCGTCAGGGTGATGGTCGCGGTGCCGGACTGCCCGGCCGCCGGCGTCACCGTCACCGTCCGGTTCGCACCCGAACCGCCCAGCACCAGACCCGACGCCGGGACGAGGGTGAGGTTCGACGACGTGGCGGTGACGATCAGGCTGCTCGCCGCCGTCTCCGCGTCACCCACCGTGAACCCCACCGCCCCCGTCGAACTCCCCTGGTTGATGCCCTGGTTGGCCACGTCCGAGATCGACGGGCCGCCGTTGACGGTCAGGACGAACGTGTCGGTGGCGGTCAGCCCGCCGGCGTCGGTGACGGTCAGGGTGATGGTCGCGGTGCCGGACTGCCCGGCCGCCGGCGTCACCGTCACCGTCCGGTTCGCACCCGAACCGCCCAGCACCAGACCCGACGCCGGGACGAGGGTGAGGTTCGACGACGTGGCGGTGACGATCAGGCTGCTCGCCGCCGTCTCCGCGTCACCCACCGTGAACCCCACCGCCCCCGTCGAACTCCCCTGGTTGACCGACTGGTTCCCCACGTCCGAGATCGACGGCCCGCCGTTCACCGCCACCACGAACGTGTCCGTCGCCGTCAGCCCGCCGGCGTCCGTCACCGTCAGCGTGATCGTCGCGGTGCCGGACTGCCCGGCCGCCGGCGTCACCGTCACCGTCCGGTTCGCCCCCGACCCGCCCAGCACCAGCCCGGAGCCCGGGACGAGGGTGGGGTTCGACGACGTGGCCGTCACCGTCAGCCCGCTCGCCGCCGTCTCGGCGTCGCCCACCGTGAACCCCAGGGCGCCCGTCGACGCCCCCTGGTTGACCGCCTGGTTCCCCACGTCCGAGATCGACGGCCCGCCGTTCACGCTGAGGACGAACGTGTCGGTGGCCGTCAGCCCGCCCGCGTCCGTCACCGTCAGCGTGATCGTCGCGGTGCCGGACTGCCCGGCCGCCGGCGTCACCGTCACCGTCCGGCTGGCGCCGGTCCCGCCGAGGACCAGCCCGGAGGCGGGGACGAGGGTGAGGTTCGACGACGTGGCGGTGACGATCAGGCTGCTCGCCGCCGTCTCCGCGTCGCCCACCGTGAACCCCAGGGCGCCCGTCGACGCCCCCTGGTTGATCGACCGGTTCCCCACGTCCGAGATCGACGGCCCGCCGTTCACGCTGAGGACGAACGTGTCCGTCGCCGTCAGCCCACCCGCGTCCGTCACCGTCAGCGTGATCGTCGCGGTGCCGGACTGCCCGGCCGCCGGCGTCACCGTCACCGTCCGGTTCGCCCCCGACCCGCCTAGCACCAGCCCGGAGCCCGGGACGAGGGTGGGGTTCGACGACGTGGCCGTCACCGTCAGCCCGCTCGCCGCCGTCTCGGCGTCGCCCACCGTGAACCCCAGGGCGCCCGTCGACGCCCCCTGGTTGACCGCCTGGTTCCCCACGTCCGAGATCGACGGCCCGCCGTTCACGCTGAGGACGAACGTGTCGGTGGCCGTCAGCCCGCCCGCGTCCGTCACCGTCAGCGTGATCGTCGCGGTGCCGGACTGCCCGGCCGCCGGCGTCACCGTCACCGTCCGGCTGGCGCCGGTCCCGCCGAGGACCAGCCCGGAGGCGGGGACGAGGGTGAGGTTCGACGACGTGGCGGTGACGATCAGGCTGCTCGCCGCCGTCTCCGCGTCGCCCACCGTGAACCCCAGGGCGCCCGTCGACGCCCCCTGGTTGATCGACCGGTTCCCCACGTCCGAGATCGACGGCCCGCCGTTCACGCTGAGGACGAACGTGTCGGTGGCCGTCAGCCCGCCCGCGTCCGTCACCGTCAGCGTGATCGTCGCGGTGCCGGACTGCCCGGCCGCCGGCGTCACCGTCACCGTCCGGCTGGCGCCGGTCCCGCCGAGGACCAGCCCGGAGGCGGGGACGAGGGTGAGGTTCGACGACGTGGCGGTGACGATCAGGCTGCTCGCCGCCGTCTCCGCGTCGCCCACCGTGAACCCCAGGGCGCCCGTCGACGCCCCCTGGTTGATCGACCGGTTCCCCACGTCCGAGATCGACGGCCCGCCGTTCACGCTGAGGACGAACGTGTCCGTCGCCGTCAGCCCACCCGCGTCCGTCACCGTCAGCGTGATCGTCGCGGTGCCGGACTGCCCGGCCGCCGGCGTCACCGTCACCGTCCGGTTCGCCCCCGACCCGCCTAGCACCAGCCCGGAGCCCGGGACGAGGGTGGGGTTCGACGACGTGGCCGTCACCGTCAGCCCGCTCGCCGCCGTCTCGGCGTCGCCCACCGTGAACCCCACCGCCCCCGTCGAACTCCCCTGGTTGACCGACCGGTTCCCCACGTCCGAGATCGTCGGCCGGCCGTTCACCGTCACCACGAACGTGTCGGTGGCGGTCAGCCCGCCCGCGTCGGTAACGGTCAGGGTGATGGTCGCGGTGCCGGACTGACCCGCCGCCGGCGTCACCGTCACCGTCCGGTTGGCGCCGGAACCGCCCAGCACCAGCCCCGATGCCGGCACCAGCGTCGCGTTGCTCGACGTCGCCGTCACGGTGAGGGCGCTCGCCGCCGTCTCCGCGTCACCCACCGTGAACCCCACCGCCCCCGTCGACGCCCCCTGGTTGATCGACCGGTTCCCCACGTCCGAGATCGACGGGCCCGTGTTCGTCGGCGGCGGCGAGGTGGAGTTACCGTACTCGTAGGCCCCTAAATCGGAGGCGCTGCCGACGACCTGGCGGGGTTCACTGCCAGCCGGTGCCACGAACTGTCTGGTCACCGTGTATGCGGCGGCCGATCCCGCCAGTCTACCCGCCTTGTCGATCGCTGCCGACCCGGCCGCCAGGTGGTAGTCCCCACCCGACACGTTCGTGAACCCCGGCTGAACGCCCGGGCCGGCGATGAGGTTGGACTCGCCGCCCACGTGCCCGGTGAACGTGTAGCCGCTCGCGGTCGTCAGGTAGTATCCCGAATTGACCCAGTTGCGGCCGAAGTAGGCGTTGCTGTCCGAACTCAGAAGGCCGAGGTCCGGCGGGGTGGCACCGGGGGTGTTGGGGACCGCGACGATGATGTTGTTTCGCGCGTCGAGCGTCTCGCCCGGGGACTGCAGCCGGACGGCTGTGAGATTGTACACCTGGGACTGATCAGCCTGGGCGACCAGGGTGTTGTTGTAGAGGTAGAGGACGCCCTTTCGGTAAAGGGGATCGAGCCCCTGGTCCCCACCGAACCAGACGAAGGTGGACTCGTTATCGGGGCCTGAGAGGAGGACGTTCCCATACACGAACGTGCTGTGGTAGCGGCTCAGGGTGAGGGCGAGGTCGGACTGGTTCTGGGCCTCTGGCAGCTGTACCTGGACGGCCCCCCCCTCGATGTAGTTGTTCCGGATGATCAGGCCGGCCGACCGGTCTTTCAGCCCCGCCCCGAGGGAGCCGCTGCGGGTCGGGCCGTACCGATTATTCTGGTAGAGTGTGTCGATGCCCTCGAGGTAGGTGTTGTGCTCGAGGTACGAGTTGGGGTTACCGTTCCCGTAGATGTAATTCCCGTCCAGGGTCAGGTTCGACATCAGGCGGTTGAACGTGGACTGCCCGGCCCCGAACACACCCTCGCCGTTGCTGTTGATGGTGTTGCCGCGCAGCGTGACGTTGTCCGCCCGCTCCAGGTACACCCCCGCCCCGACCGTGCCGTAGGTCTTGATCGTCCCGTTGTAGTCCGTGAACGTGTAGGCCTGGTAGGCGTTCTGGATCTGGAGGTTCTGGATCGTCAGGTAGCCCGGTTTGTAACCATCCTTGAACCCCGGCCGGGCGCCGACGACCACCGCCCCATACCCGCTGAGCGGGGCGTAGTGGCTCACGAACTGCGGGGCCATCACCGCGTTGGCGCCGTCGATGACCGGGAGGGCGCCGGTCGCGGGGTCGGGGACGCCGTTGACCGTGATCCAGGCGGCCGGGGTGCCCCGGGTCGAAATCTGGAAGATCTCGTGGTACCCGCCCGGCTTGTAGTGGATGTTGACGGTGTCGCCGGGGCCGAGCCGGCTCCAGTCCAGGGCGGCGATGCTCGTGTAGGGCTTGCCCGGGCCGATGTCGTACACCCGCGGCGCCCCGGTCCCCGCGCTGGCCGTCACCACCGCGACCGCGGTCCCGAAAAGGGAGTCCATCACGTCGCTGGCCGGGGCCGCGTAGCTCGAGTCCCCGGCCGCGTTCGTCCCCCGGACCCGGTACATGTACGCCGACTCGGCCGTCAGCCCGGCGTCGGTGAACGAGGTCACCCCCGCACTCGTCAGGGTCACCTGCGCCCAAGTGGGCGTCGAATAGGTGGTGTAGACGGCCCGCTCGACCTTGAACTGAGTCGTGGCCGCGTCGTTGTTGGCCCAGGTCAGGGTGACCGACGTGGCCGAGTTGGCGACCGCCACCAGGCCGGACGGCTCGACCGGCCGGCCCGCGGCCCGGGCCGGGAGGGTGACCGCCGCCGCGGTCGAGTAGTTGGACGTCGTAGCCGTCCAGGAAGTCCCGCGGACGCGGTAGTAGTAGGTCGCCCCCGGGACCAACCCGGTGTCCCGCCAGGTCGTACCCGTGCCCAGGGCTGCCACCACCTGGTACGCGACCCCGTCGGCCGACCGCTCGAGCAGGTAGTTGCGGGTTCCGACCGAGGTGTTCCGGTCGGTGAACGAAATCGTCGCCTCCGTCGGGGAGTTGCCCACGGCCTGGAGGTTATTGATCGTGAGCATCGCCCCGGCCGCGACCGCCTTGGTCGCCGCCGACGCCGTCGAGCTGTAAGGCGTCGGGCCGGAACTGGTGGTCGTCCGCACCCGGTAGAAGTAGGTCGTCGAGGCCCAACCGCTCGTGTCGGTGTACGTGTTCTCACCACCCGGCAGAGTCGCGAGTACCTTGAACGGGCCGCCGGCGGCCGACGCCCGCTCCACCACCACCGTCGTGTCGGCTGTGTCGGTCAGGTCCCAGGTCAGGTTCACTTCGGATAATGACACCGGGGTAGCGACGAGGTTGGTGGCGTCGAGCAGGTCGCGCGACTCGAGCAACTCCAGGCGGCGGCGGAACCGATCTTGCGGCGGCACGGCGAGGCCCTCGTTACCCGATCAAGGCGTGACAGGGGGCGGGCCTCGGCCACAGCCAAGGTCCCGGAGCCTGGAGTCGGGGGTGATATGGCGTCGGATACCCAAACCTGAGTCAAGCTCGGCTGCCCTGCGTTGCTCATCGCTGCCCAGGGCACGGGCGCCAACTCAAGTATGCGGGTCGGGCGTACCGACACTCACGCTATAGTGCAGCGAATTGTGAGCCGCAAGCGCAAATCGAGCAGTGGCTGACCAGCACAGCGAGCTCGAGCCGCCTCGTGACACCCATGGGGCAAACCTAAGTGCTTCCGGCTCTTGCTCATAGATTGGCTTGAACGAATCTCGGCCGCTGCCCGCATGAGATAAAGCTTGTTGAACTTTTTGTTTCCCGGGGGTGTCGGATGGGCAGTAGGTTTCCGACGCGACCACACCCGCCGGACGAGGCGGGCGTCCACCGGCGGCGACAGACCGTCTGGGTCGCCCTCGCGGCCGCGACCACGGCCGCGCTCCTGCTCGTCGAGATTCCGGTCCAGCGGCTCGGGCCGTGGCAGGACCATATCCTCGACTTCGGGCATGTCCCCCTGTTCGCCGTCCTCGTTCTGGTCCTGCGGGCGGCGGGGGGCTGGTCGCTCCGGGGGGCGTTCGCCCTGGCTGTCGCCGCCGCCGGGGCGGCTGAGGTCGTTCAGCCTTGGGTCGAGCGGTCCGGGGTTTGGGCCGACTTTCTGCGGAGTACGGCCGGGGCGGCGGCCGCCGCCGCCGGGGTGCGGGCGTGGGACGCCCGTCGCGGGCGGGACGGCCGGCTCGGGTACGCGGTCCTCGCCCTCGGCCTGCTCGTATGGCCCGTCGCCGAGGTCGCCCCGTACCTGGCGGACACCGTGGACGGCCGGTCCGCGTTCCCGACCCTGGCGGACTTCCGAACGGAGCGGGAGGTCCGCCGCTGGGTGTGCGACCAGGCGGCTGTCACGCAGGACGGCGGGGCGGGGCGGGTCGTCCTGCTCCCGGGGCCTGAGCCCTACTCCTCGGCCGCGCTGCGGCCGGTCGTCCCCGACTTCCGCGGGCACCGGTGGCTGTGCTGGGCGTTCCGGGTCCGCGACCGGCCGCTCACGCTGGTGGTCTCGGTGCGGTCGGGGGCGGGCCGCGGGGTCGGGACGACGCACGTGCAGGTCGAGCGCCCGCTTCGGGCCGGCGACCACGTCCTCCGCCTCGACCTGGGCGACCTCGCCCCGCAGGCCCGCCCCGCCCCGCTCGACCTGGCCGACGTCCGATACGTGCAGGTGTTCGTGGTCCGCACGCCGGAGCCCGTGACGCTTCACGTGTCGCGGGTCTGGCTGGAGCCGTGACCGAACCGGCCGGCGCGGCTCGCCGGGCGTGCGGGAACCCGGGTCGGGATGCCAGTCCTTCGTCGTCGGAGCCCCCGGTCCGGCCGCCCGGTCCGGCTACGGCTTGGCGGCGCGGCGGGAGACCGCTCGTCCGAGGATGGCCGGGCCCGGGGCGACCGGAGGATCCAGGTAGTATTCGTGGATCACAATGGTGGAGTTGGGGAGGGGACCCAAGACCCGCACCCGCAGTGTCGGCGGCGGGGGCGAGGGGTCGGTGGTGTCGAAGGCCCCGGTCAGGCAGTCCGTGCACACCAGTTCCGGTCCGGTCGCGGGGTCGCGGTGGTAGAACGTCGAGACACCCCGGCAACCGGGACACACCTGCCCCGGCGAGAAAGGGTCGGGGTCCAGCGGGCCGCCGAGGTTGACCAGGGCGGATCTGGGTGGATAGATTGACACGCAATCGCCCTCCCCAAAGGGGGGTGAGGAGGTCGGGGGGCGGGTCAACTTTTCCAGGGCGGACCCGCCTCCCGACGGTTTTAGCGACCGGACCTTCCGATCGACCGGAACTCAACATACAAAATTTTGTATGTCTACGCAATGAAAGTTGCGGCGTGTTCGGCCGTCGGGCAACGCAGTGGTGATCGTGGCCAAGCGGAAGATCCGACTCTGGTCGGGGGCACGACTTCGCACGTTGCGAGAGGGGGCCGGCTACACCCAGGCGGAGTTGGCCGCCGCGGTGGGGATTTACCCACACGAGGTGAGTAACTACGAGCGGGGTAAAACTGAGCCCTCGTTTTCCGTCCTCGTTCGAATCGCCGAGGCGCTGAGAGTGTCGCTGTCCGATTTCGCCCCTACGGGCGACGGGCGGATCGATGAGGGCGGCGAGTGAAAAACCACAAAAATCACTAGACAATTTTATAAGCAATTCGTCAATTCGATTATTCTGTCTATCTTAGCATCGCCGCGGCCCCGATGTGTGAGTGGAAGGACTTGAGGGTGGCCGTCCAGACAGGTTGACGCTAACGCTCGGGTGGGCGGAATGCCCGCTACTGTTCCGTTGAGGCTGTCTTACCCCAGGATCGAGGCGATCCGGCCGGGTAGTGCTCGGGAGCCGTTGTAGAGAGGGACTCGCCGACGCACCATCGACCTCAGGCACTTTCGAGGGCCGGGAACGACCGCCCGCCAGCGGGTCGGGTCCCGCTCCCCCGGGCCCGGAGCGGCACGGTGACGTGCCCGAACCGGACGCCCGGGAACTCCACCACCAGCCCGGCCAGCACGCTCCGGTACGCGGCGAAGAGGCCGGCCACGTCGGTGTCCGCCCCGACGTCAACGTAGCACAGCTTGAACAGGGCCACGTCGGCCCAGTTGCCGACTCCCTGGCGGACCAGCCGCGCGAAGTGCTCGAACTTGGACCGCGGGTCGCCGTTCGTCCCGACCTCGGGCGTGGGCGAGACCAGCCGGCGGGAGCGACCCGGCCCCGGTGATCTCGACCACTGGCGGCGCCGGGGTGACGCGCGCCACCCCCGCCAGGATGTTCGCGCCAACCGACCGGTGGCCGAAGAAGACCTGGCGGGGTGGGGCGGGAAGGTGCGCCGAACCCGCAGTCACGGCGCGCCCCCGCCGGTGTTGACCAGGGTGGGGTCGAGGGCGGGCGCCGGCGCGGCGCCCAGGGAAGTGGGGGCCGGGTAAGCCCCGGCAGCCAGGGCCGCCAGTCGGGCCGGATCCCCCTCCATGCCGTCGTAGCAGATAAACTCGAAACTGCCGTCGTAGGAGATGACCCGGGCCGGGTTACCGGCGACCACCGCCCGCGGGGGGACGGGCCGGGTGACGACTGCCCCCGCACAGACGGCCGCGTCGTCGCCGACGGTAATCTTCCCGACCACGATCGCGTGCGGGCCGATGTACACGCGGTCCCCGATCGTCGGGGCGCCGCGCTTGTCGCCCGTGCCGGCCTGTCCGATCGTCACGCCCTGGGAAACGGAGCAGTTCCGCCCCAGCCGCCCCCGTGAGGGGAAGAAGATGCCGCCGAAGTGCCCGATGTACATCCCCTCACCGATGTCGGCCGAGGCCGGGATGCAGATACCGGTCACAATCTCCGTCAACTTGTTGAGCGGGCTGAGGAACACCTGCGCGAGCAGGCGCAACGGCCGGAACCGCAGCCGCTGGACCGCCCACCGGTTCACCCGATACACGGTCGAGGCCCAGAACCCCTGGGTGAAAAACAGGGTCAGCACCCACGACCCGCCGGTCGCCCGGTAGCGGCGGTAGTCGCGGTAGATTTGCCCGAACAGACCCACGGGAAGCACCTTCGGCCGACCCGACCCTGTCGCACCGAGTGCGAGTGGGGGAGTTGGAAAAACAGTCTCTGTGTTCGCGGGCCCCTTCGCGTACCCGCCCCATCAGTCGTCGGAATAAGTGATTATTCGCCCTGCGGGGATGAGTGCAATGGGGAAAAAGTTGAAAACGTGCGGTATCACTGCGGACCGCGGGGTATTGGTCTCGGACGGGCAACTTGGTCGGACATTCTGAGAACCCAATCCCCCCGTAACGCATCAAACACCCCAAGCCGCCCGAGACCACAATTGGCTCTCCTCCGCCATGGCGTGGCCCGGAGGGAGGCCGCAGTTCGCCCGCGAGCGGCCCTGGGCGGTGGGCTCACCCGAACTCGCCCGAGCCTTATGTGCGGCATCGCAGGCTTTCACGGGACACCGGACTGGGACGCGGACCACCGAGCCGTCCTTGCGGGGATGGTCGCGGCGGTCCGCCACCGCGGGCCGGACGAGCAGGGCTGCTTTCTGGCCCCCGGGGTCGGGCTCGGGCACGCCCGGCTGAGCATCCTCGACCTGGCCGGCGGCCGGCAGCCGATGGCCGACGAGGCCGGCGATCACTGTGTCACGTTTAACGGCGAAATCTTCAACTACCTCGAACTCCAGCGGGACCTGCGGGCCCGCGGCCGGCGGGTCCGCACGGGGTCGGACACCGAGGTCATCCTCCACGCTTACGCCGAGTATGGCGTCCGGTGCGTCGAGGAGTTCAACGGCGACTTCGCGTTCGCCCTCTGGGACAAGGCCCGCGACCGACTCTTCATCGCCCGCGACCGGATGGGCGTCCGCCCGGTGTACTACACCCGGGTCGGCGGCGTGCTGGTGTTCGCGTCCGAGGTCAAGGCGCTGCTCCGCGTCCCCGGGGTGCGGGCCGAGCTCGACCCGGTCGCCCTCGACCAGTGCTTCACCTTCTGGTTCCCGCTCGCCCCGCGGACCCCGTACCAGGGGATCAGCGAGCTGCCGCCGGGCCACTACCTCGTCTCCGAGGGCGGGCAGGTCACCGTCCGCCCGTACTGGCAGCTGCGGTTCCCGGACGCCGCCGAGCACCGGGCCGGCCCGCGGGCCGACGGCCGGGCGGTCGCCGAGGAGCTCCACGACCTGCTGGTCGACGCCACCCGCATCCGCCTCCGGGCCGACGTGCCGGTCGGGGCGTACCTCAGCGGCGGGTTCGACTCGTCGGCCGTCGCGGCGCTGGTCAAGACGTTCACCGACCGCCGGCTCTGCACCTTCTCCGTCGGGTTCGAGAGCCCCGAGTTCGACGAGACGGCGCAACAACAGGAGGTCGTCCGCTCGCTAGGCACCGAGCACGCCTCGGTCGTGTGCACGGCGGCGTCCATCGGGGCGGCGTTCCCGGACGTGATCCGGCACGCCGAGCGGCCGGTCCTGCGGACTGCCCCGGCCCCCCTGTTCCGGCTGTCCCGGCTGGTCCGGGACTCCGGGTTCAAGGTGGTGCTGACGGGCGAGGGGGCCGACGAGGTGTTCGGCGGGTACGACATCTTCAAGGAGGCGAAGGTGCGGCGGTTCTGGGCCCGGTGCCCGAACTCGACCAGTCGGCCCCGCCTGCTCCGCCGCCTCTACCCGTACCTGCCCGGCATTCAGGGGCAGTCGCAGGCGTACCTGGAGGCGTTCTTCCGGACCGGGCTGACCAACCCCCACGACCCGTTCTTCTCGCACCGCCCGCGGTGGCAGAGCACGGCCGCGACGAAGGCGTTCTTCTCCGCCGACCTGGCGGCTTCGCTCAAGGGGTACGACGCGGTCGAGGACCTCCGCGGGCAGTTGCCCGCCGACTTCGGCCGGTGGCACCCGCTCTGCCGGGCGCAGTACCTGGAGGCCTGCCACCTGCTGCCCGGGTACATCCTGTCGTCCCAGGGGGACCGGGTCGGGATGGCGCACGCGGTCGAGGGGCGGTTCCCGTTCCTCGACCACCGGGTGGTGGAGTTCGCCGCCCGCATCCCGCCGCGGCTGCGGCTGAAAGGAATGACCGAGAAGCACATCCTCCGGGAGAGCGTCGGCCGGTACCTGCCGCCGGCGATCGCCCGGCGGCCCAAGCAGCCGTACCGCGCCCCGGATAGCCAGTCGTTCTTCGGCCCGGCTGCACCGGAGTACGTGGCCGAGTTGCTCGGCCCGGCGGCCGTCGCCCGGGGCGGCTACTTCGACCCGGCGGCCGTCGCCAAGCTGGTCAAGAAGTGCCGGGCCGGGGCGGCCGTGTCCCTGCGGGACAACATGGCCCTGGTCGGGATTCTGTCGGTCCAGCTGTTGGACCACCTGTTCGTCCGCGGCGCGGCGGGCCTCGCCCCCGCCGCCTGACCCTCACCGGAAAGGTTCTCCCGTGCTGACGCAAGAGAAAACGACGACCATCGAGCAGCGGGTCCGGGCGTTCGTCGCGGACAACTACCAGTTCGGCGGGACGGCCGCGACCCTGGCCGACACCGAGTCGTTCCTGGGGGCGGGACTGATCGACTCGATGGGCGTGCTGGAACTCGTCACGTTCGTCGAAGACACGTTCGGCGTCCGGGTCGCCGACGACGAGGTCGTCCCGGCCAACCTCGACTCGATCGCCGGGGTGGCGGCGCTGGTCCGGCGGAAGCTCCCCGCCGACGAGGGGGCGCGCCGTGCGGGTTGAACGGTTCCTCGCCGACAGCGCCGCCCGGCACCCGGACAAGACCGCCCTGGTGGTGGGCGACGCCCGGGTCAGCTTCGCCGAACTCGACGCGACCGCCAACCGGCTGGCGCACGCCCTCCGGGCGCGCGGGGCGGGCCGCGGCGACCGCGTCGTGGTCTTCCTGGACAACTCGGTCGAGGCGGTGGCCGCCCTCTTCGCCGTCCTCAAGGCCGGCGGGGTGTTCTCGGTGGTCAACCCGACCACGAAGGCGGACAAGCTCGCCTACGTGCTGAACAACTGCCGGGCCGCGGCCGTGGTCACCAGCCAGCGGCTGCTCGCGGCCGCCGGGCCGGCCGTGGGGCAGGCGCCGTCAGTCCGCGCGACCGTGGTGGCCGGCGCGATCGGGGAGCCGGCCGTCCGCGGCGGAGTGGCGTGGGCGGACGCCCTCGCCGGCGCGCCGGCCGACCCGCCGCCGGAGCCGGGCGTCGACATCGACCTGGCCATGATCATCTACACCTCGGGGTCCACCGGGTTCCCCAAGGGGGTCATGATGACCCACCAGAACATCGACTTCGCCGCCACCTCGATCACCACGTACCTGGAGAACACCCCGGACGACATCATCCTGAGCGTCCTGCCGCTGGCGTTCGACTACGGCCTGTACCAGGTGCTGATGGCGGCGAAGCTCGGGATGACGGTGGTGCTGGAGCAGTCGTTCGCGTTCCCGGCGGTGGTTCTGCAGAAGCTCGAGGCCGAGCGGGCGACCGGGTTCCCGGTCGTCCCCACGATCGCGGCCCTGCTGCTGAAGATGCGCGACCTGACGCCGGGCCGGTTCCCACACCTGCGGTACCTCTCGAACACCGCCGCCGCGCTGCCGCCGGCCCACATCCGCAAGCTCCAGGAGCTGTTCCCGACGACCCGCGTCTTCTCGATGTACGGGCTCACCGAGTGCAAGCGCTGCACGTACCTGCCGCCGGACCAACTCGCCACGCGGCCCGGGTCGGTGGGCAAGGCCATCCCCGGGACCGAGGCGTACGTCGTCGGCGACGGCGGGGAGCGGCTCGGCCCGGGGGCGGTGGGCGAGCTGGTGATCCGCGGCGGCCACGTGATGAAGGGCTACTGGGAGAACCCGGAAGCGACCGACCGGATGCTCCGCCCGGGGCCGTACCCCTGGGAGAAGGTGCTCCACACCGGCGACCTGTTCAAGGCCGACGAGGAGGGGTTCCTGTACTTCGTCGGCCGCAAGGACGACATCATCAAGAGCCGCGGCGAGAAGGTCAGCCCGAAGGAGGTCGAGAACGTCCTCTACGCGCTGCCCGGGGTCCGCGAGGCGGCGGTGGTCGGCGTCCCCGACCCGGTGCTCGGGATGGCCCTGAAGGCCGTCATCGCCCCGACGGACGACGCCGGCCTGACCGCCCGGGACGTGGTCGCCCACTGCGCCGCCCACCTGGAGGACTTCATGGTCCCCCGGCTGGTCGAGTTCCGTGCCGAACTGCCCAAGACCGACACCGGGAAGATCCGCCGCGGCGAGGTACAGGCCGAGGTTCTCAGGGACGACGGGTCGGCTTAGCCCGGTGCGGCCGCCGTCTTCTTGTGGTACGATCGACTGGTCAAGATCCTTGTGCTTCAAGATGGATGAGCCGCGTGTCACCGCGTTGTCGGAGCCGGGAGTTGGGATGATTCGGAGGCCGGTGATGGCGACCCAAGACGCAGCCGGCAGGACGGCGACCGGGATCCGCGAGTTCCGTGACGAGGACGTGCCGGCCGTCGCCGCCTTGTGGCTCCGAGCGTACCACAAGGCCGAGGTCTCCCCGCCCGCCTTGCTTCAGGACTACTTTCGGGACGCGTTTTTACGCGACCCTCTGAACCTGCCCGATCTGCCCTCATTGGTCTGCACGAACGGCGGGAAGGTGATTGGGTTCCTCGGCGTGCTGTCCCGCCGCGCGACCTTCCGCGGCCGGCCGAAGAGGTACGCCGTCCCGACCCAGTTGATGGTCGATCCGACGACCGAATGCGGGTTCGCCGCCATCGACCTGCTCAAGCGGTTCCTCGCTGGGCCCCAGGACTTCTCCTACGCTGACGGCGCGCAGGACAATGCCGCCCGGCTCTGGCAGATACTCGGGGGGGACGTAGTTCCACTCCTCTGCCTCGACTGGATGCGGGTGTTTCGCCCCCTCCGGCATCGACTCACGGCGACTGGCAAGCGGGTCCGGTTCCGCTCACTTCTCCAGGTGGCCCAACCGCTTGGGTGGGTGGTTGACGCAGTGGCCGGCCGGTTGCCGTTCGGCCCGTACCGGGTACGGCAGCCGGCGGGGTCGGCGACGGAGGCCGACGCCACCACGGTGCTAGCTTGCTGGGACTCCCTGCCGAGGAAGTCGGCACTCCGCCCGGCGTACGACGCGGACTCGCTCTCTCGCTTGCTCGGGGCGGCTGCCGCGAGCACCGGGCTCGGCCGGTTCCGCACCGCCGTGGTCCGCGACCGGGATCGGCGGTCGGTCGGGTGGTTCGCGTACTACTTGAACCCCGGTGGGCTGAGCCGGGTGGTGCAAGTCGGTGCGGCCGGCCCGACTGCCGGGCTGGTGTTCGACCACCTAATGTTCGACGCCTGGGCGCAGGGGTCGGCGGCGTTGGAGGGGATGGCAGACCCGCGGCATCTCCGCGAGCTCGACGACCGACACGCTCGGTACAGGTGCTGCGGGCTGGGCGTCGCCGTCCACTCCCGCGACCCCGACCTGCTGTACGCTATCCATCGTGGGAACTCATCCCTGTCCCGGCTGGATGCGGAGTGGTGTCTACCGTTCGTCACCTTTACCCTGGCTAAACTGGACAGTTGCCAGCACGATGGCGATCGCACGGCGCACCCATGACGTGGGGAAAACAATTGACCCTGCCCGCTTTCGGTCCCGCTGTTCTCCGCCTTGACCCGGCCCGAGAAACCGACCGGATCACAGCCGCGCTCAAGGAGCAGGTACTCGGCACCCTCCGCCGCCGCGGCGGCGTACTCGGCCTGTCCGGGGGCGTGGACAGCAGCGTGTGCGCCGCCCTGTGCGCCCGGGCGTTCGGGCCGGACCGCACCCTCGGCGTGTTCATGCCCGAGGCCGACTCCGACCCGGAGAGCCTACGGCTGGGGCGGCTCGTCGCCGAGACGCACGGCACCCCGGCGGAACTGGAGGACATCGCCCCGATCCTGGAGGCGGCGGGGTGCTACCGGCGGCGGGACGAGTTCATCCGCCAGGTCGTCCCGGACTACGGGCCGGGGTACAAGAGCAAGATCGTCCTCCCGGGGGCGCTGTCCGGGGCGGCGTACAACCTGTTCACCCTGGTGGTCCAGGCCCCGGACGGCACCCAGACCCGGACCCGGCTGCCGCTGGTCGCGTACCTCGGGATCGTGGCCGCGACGAACATGAAGCAGCGGACCCGCAAGCAGGTCGAGTACTACCACGCCGACCGGCTCAACTACGCCGTGGTCGGCACCCCGAACCGGCTGGAGTACGACCAGGGGTTCTTCGTCAAGAACGGGGACGGGGCGGCCGATGTCAAGCCGATCGCCCACCTGTACAAGACCCAGGTTTACCAACTGGCCGAGTACCTCGGGGTGCCCGCCGAGGTCCGCCGCCGCCGGCCGACGACCGACACCTACTCGCTGCCGCAGTCGCAGGAGGAGTTCTACTTCGCCCTGCCCTACGAGCAGATGGACCTGTGCCTGTACGCGTTCAATCACGGCATCCCCGAGGCGGAGGCGGCCGCCGCCGTCGGGCTGACCGCGGAACAGGTCGAGCACGTCTTCCGGGACATCCAGGCGAAGCGCCGCGCCACCCGCTACCTGCACCAACCGCCGCTGCTGGTCGAGGCCGTCGAGCCGAGTGACCGCGCCAGCTGACGGGGAGAGACGGACCATGGCGGAACGGAACCCGGGCAGCGGGTGTGAGGTGTCGGCCGCCTACGGCCGCGGCCGCGCCACGTTCATGGGGCTCGACCTGTTGGTCGCGCCGGGGGTACTCGTTCCCCGGCCGGAGACGGAACTCCTGGCCCGGGCTGCGATCGACTTCCTGAACACCGTCCTGGCCGGCCGGCCGGCCGGCGAGGCGGTCCGGGTGGTGGACGTGTGCTGCGGGTCGGGGAACCTGGCCTGCGCGATCGCGGCCGCCGTCCCCGCGGCCGACGTGTGGGCGACCGACCTGACGGACCCGTGCGTCGATCTCACACGACGAAACGTGCGGGAACTGGGGCTGGGCGGCCGGGTTCGGGTGTTCCAGGGCGACCTGTACGCCCCGCTCGTCGGGGAGTGGCTCGACGGCCGGGTGGACGCCGTGCTGTGCAATCCGCCGTACATTCCGACGAAGCTGCTGGACGACCGGGCCGACCTGCGGCACGAGCCGCGGGAGGCGTTCGACGGCGGCCCGTTCGGGCTGTCGGTCGTGATGCGGGCTCTCCAGGAGGCGCCGCGGCTGTTGCGGCCGGGCGGGCGGCTGTTCGTGGAGGTCGGGCCGCGGGAGGAGCGGCACGCCGTGCAGCTGGTCGAGCGGTCCCGGGCGTACACCGACCTCGTCCTCCTCTGCACCGCGGGGGGGACCGTCCATGCGCTCCATGCACGTCGGCTGTGATACGGTTCGCAAGAAATCCCTACCGGGCGTCGGTCGTGGGGCCGGCTTCCAGCCGGCCTGTCCCTGGCCGGCTGGAAGCCGGTCCCACGACCATCTCCAGGGCGTCCGCGACGCGCCGGCTGGTCCTCGTCCCGTCCATCCCCCACCCCATGACCCCCGGTAGCGACGGCACGGACCAGGGGTGGCGGCACACCCGCCGCCTCTCGGCCCGCTCGGGCCGGGGGCGTACCTACGAATTGGGGCCAGAAGCCTGTAAGTCCGGGACGCAAGCCCGGGCGGGGGTTCAGACCCCCCGCCCGGGCTTGCGCCCCGGACTAGGTTTCCGACGCGACCACACCCGCCGGACGAGGCGGGCGTCCACCGGCGGCGACAGACCGTCTGGGTCGCCCTCGCGGCCGCGACCACGGCCGCGCTCCTGCTCGTCGAGATTCCGACCCGGCGGCTCGGGCCGTGGCAGGACCATATCCTCGACTTCGGGCACGTCCCCCTGTTCGCCGTCCTCGTCCTGGTCCTGCGGGCGGCGGGGGGCTGGTCGCTCCGGGGGGCGTTCGCCCTGGCGGTCGCCGCCGCCGGGGCGGCTGAGGTCGTTCAGCCTTGGGTCGAGCGGTCCGGGGTTTGGGCCGACTTTCTGCGGAGTACGGCCGGGGCGGCGGCCGCCGCCGCCGGGGTGCGGGCGTGGGACGCCCGCCGCGGGCGGGGCGGCCGGCTCAGTTACGCGGTCCTCGCCCTCGGCCTGCTAGTCTGGCCGGTCGCCGAGGTCGCCCCGTACCTGGCCGACACCGTGGACGGCCGGTCCACGTTCCCGACCCTGGCGGACTTCCGGACGGAGCGGGAGGTCCGCCGCTGGGTGTGCGACCAGGCGGCTGTCACGCGGGACGGCGGGGCGGGGCGGGTCATCCTGCTCCCGGGGCCGGAGCCGTACTCGTCGGCCGCGTTGCGGCCGGTCGTCCCCGACTTCCGCGGGCACCGGTGGCTGTGCTGGGCGTTCCGGGTCGGCGACCGGCCGGTCACGCTGGTGGTTTCGGTCCGGTCGGGGGCGGGCCGCGGGGCCGGGACAACGCACGTGCAGGTCGAACGTCAGTTTCTGGCCGGCGACCACGTCCTCCGCCTCGACCTGGGCGACCTCGCCCCGCAGACCCGCCCCGCTCCGCTCGACCTGGCCGACGTCCGATACGTGCAGCTGTTCGTGGTCCGCACGCCGGAGCCCGTGACGCTGGACGTGTCGCGGGTCTGGCTGGAGCCGTGATTGCTGCCGGCGGCCCTTCTTCTCGGGTGGACCGGAGTCTGTACCAGCATTCCGGCCCTCGGAAGCGTCGCGATCCGGATGAGCCGCCGGGGCGGCTACGGCGTGGCGTGGCGGTGCGCGGGCGCGCGTCTCGGCGTGGATTCGCGACCCGGACCCTTTAGTGCAGCCCCACCGCGCGGCATCGGGCAAGGGGCCGCCGGCGGGTCCAGGTAGTATTCGAGGATCACGAGGTGGGAGCCGGGAAGCGGGCCCAAAACCCGCACCCTCAGTGTCGGCGGTAGGGGCGACGGGTCGGTGGTGTCGAACGCCCCGGTCAGGCAGTCAGTGCACACCAGTTCGGGCCCGGTCGCGGGGTCGCGGTGGAAGAACGTCGAGACGCCTCGACAGGCCGGGCACGTTTGCCCGGGCGCGAGCGGGTCGGGGTCAAGAGAGTGAGAGTCGCCGACGTTGACGCCGGCGAAGATGGGCGGATAGAGTAACACGCACTCGTCCTCCGTAATGGGGATGAGGAGGGCGGCCGGCGGGGAACTTTCTCAGGGTGGCCCGCCGGCCGCCTACTTGATGGGCGAAGGGACCGCCTCCGCGGGCATGGTAGCGTCGTTGCTACCTCCGCGGGCATGGTAGCGTCGTTGCTACCTCCGCGGGCATGGCAGCATCGTTGCTACCAAACTGTCAATCGCGGTAGCGGGGAAGACAGTGCACCGAACTGGGCGTGGTCGTGGCCAAACGACGGCTTACCGGGGCCCTCGCCGAACGGATCCGGCACCTGCTCGACGAGCGCGGGGCGGGTGTCGCGTGGCTTGCCCGGGAGACCGGGGTTCACCGAGTCACGATCTCGCGGATCGTGGGTGGGGTGTCACGGGACCTTCCCCTGTCGACACTGACAGCGGTCGCGACCGCGCTGGGGGTCACTGTCGGTGAGCTAGTGGACGACCTGCCGCCTGACTGATCGATCGTCTCTAGTACATTCGTCATTAAATCGATGCCGTAGCCCCGTTCCGTCTGAAGACGTCCCGGCTGCTCTTGCCAAGCCGGTTCATCCCCACGGTCGGTGTCCGACGCGCGAGTAGTCCGCCGCTGTGAAGCAGACGCGGTCACGGAGGTAGCCCACGCTCACCGCGCGTGTCGGGCGGCCACGACGAGCAGCGGATGTTCCGGATCTTCCGGCCGGTGGTGATCGGCATCAGGAAGGGGCTCTCCCGGAATGCCGTGAAGATTAGCCGTAACGCCACGTTTATCCTGACCTTCGGTTCTCGCCCCGGAGGTCAGGATGATCTTTTCTCCGACGGCCGCGTTGCAACAGATCCGCGCGGACATCGCCGCGGTACTCTCCCCGGATGTCATCCGTCGGCTTTGCCAGGAGGCGGGCCACACGTAGCGAGAGCGACTACTCGACCCGGTCACCACCATCCACCTCTTCGTCTTCCAGTTGCTCCACCACAACACCGCCTGTGCCCACCTGCCGCGACTGATCGGCCAGCCGACCAACCAGGCCGCCGGGTGCGGCTTCCCGGTGGCGGGTCGAGGGCCGGACGTGGTGGCTGTGGTGCTTCACCTGCGCCGACACAAAAACTACTAGACAATTTTATAAATTATTTGTCAGCGTAATTTTTCTATCAATCATTGTGGTGTTTAGGGCGAATCCAGGTCCTCCCGGATTCCGTGCTAATCACCAGTCAGTCGCTCCGCGTCAGGCGGCCCGCCCGGTTCGAGGCTGCGGGCTCCCGGCCGTGGCCCGTCGCAGGCCGGTCCGATCGGCATCACCTTCCCGATGCCGATCGCCGGACACGGTTCGGTACCCGGCAGACGCCTGTGCCGGCGCCGGCGACGGTGCACGGGACCGGCGTGTCGCTCGGCCGGGCCGTGTCGAGCGTCCGGTAGACGATTGCGGCCGTCTCGCGAATCGCCACGACCGCGCCCGCGGACAAGTGGAACCACTCGCCGGGCGTCAGGGGCGGCCGGTGAGTGCGGTGGAGTTCGGCCTCCAGCCGCGGGGCGTCGTCCGTCGTGATCAGGTGGACGACCTCGCACAGGCCGCCCGCGACCCGAGCGAGGAGCCGGGTCCGCTCCTCGGTGGACGTAGCCCGGCCGATCTTGAAGACCCCAGCGGACGGGTGCCGGAGGAGGTAGACATACCCGGCCCGGCTCATGCGTCGCCCCCCGTGCGGGTCGAGTGAGCCGGACCCCGCCGCCCGGCAGTCGACCGCGGCCCTGCTTCGATCCTGGCGTCGCGCCGCACGCCGCGACCGAAGTCGTCAGCCTCGATGCCCCGCCCGGCCCGGCCGCCGCGGGAGTGCGGGCCGGCACGACGCCTCGACGAAGCCCGGGACCGGCTTCCGGAGGCGGGAACGACACGCCCGGGAGCCATGACTACCCCCGCGGGAAGGTGACGATGCCAGTATACCAAATTGCTTGGTATAGAGCAAAGCAAATTGCGCTTGACTGGTAAGTAAACAATGTACTGCAGATGCGCACAGTGCAATGTGGTAGGAGCTGGCGCTGTCACACTTCCCGTTCGTGACTCAGTTCGGGTACTCTAAGTCCCATGCCGAGACCTCCGAAGAAAGGAAACGCCGAGCAGCCCGCCCGGTACCCGAGCCGTGACAAGGTCACGTACACCGCCATACCCAAGGAGTACGGCGACATCCTCAAGGCGATGACCGCGGACAGTGAGGAGTACGAAGGGCGGTCGGTGGCGTTCCTCACCAAACTGGCCGTTCGGGAATTCCTGCAGCGCAAGGGAAGGCTGGACGACAAGGGGCGTCCCATACCCGCGAAGTGACGACCCGGCGGGAATCGACCGGCCGCCAGCGGCTCGCTGGCCCACCTCGGCACACACGAACAGCTCGAGCGCGGGTCAGCATCCGCGCCGTCTCACCGCGGCGGCCGGTGGGGTCGGCGTGTACCATCCGCTTGCGCCGGGGCCGTGTGTCAGGCCACTGCCGGACGGGCGGCCGGCATCATCCCGGCCCGAATTTGCCAGCCTCGCGGGCGAATGAGGCGGCCGACCTCTGGAGGACTGCGGCGTGCGATGGGTATAATGGCGGATAGGGGCGCCCGAACGGTCTTGTCCGTCGGCCCCCGCGGTCCGCGGAGCCCAGCCGTGAGCCTCGACCGTCAGATCCGCCGGCTCGAGCGGCGGGCCGCCCGCCTGGCCGCCCTTCACCCGCCGGCGCCCGAGCCCGCCGGCATCGGCTGGGCCGCCGCCCTCGCCGAGGTGGGGCCGCTGCTCGCCTCCGCGGCCGGGCGGGACGCGCTGGCGGCCTACGCCGACCACGACCAGCAGGTCCGCCAGTTTTATGCCCAGCTCTGGCCCCCCGGGGGCGCCGCCCGCCGGCAGATCGAGGACCCCGAGTTGAAGCCCGCCGCGACCGTCCTCTTCTTCGCCCGCCTCCCCCCGGACCTCCGGGCGCGGGCGGCGGACCCGGCCGCGCTCGCGTGCGGCGGGTGGGCGAACAAGTGGATCGGCCGGCTCGCCAACCTCATCTCGCGGATCCCGCCCGACGTGTCCCCGGACCTCCTCCGGCGGCTGGCCGCTCCCTTCGCCGACAGCCCGCCCGACCAGGACGTCTGGGAGGAGGTGTGCCTCGGCTGCGGGCTCCGCCGGCCGTTCTGGCCGGACTACCCGTGGCACGGCGCCCCGTGCGGGCACTGCGGGGGGACCCGGATGACGCTCCCGTACGCCGACCCGGGCGGCGGCGAGTGGCGGGAGCTGGCCCGCCGGGAGCTGGCGGCCGTGGGCCGCGCCGGCGGGGCGGCCCGGGCGAAGCCCCGCCGGGCGGCCGCCCCGCCCGAGTCGAAGCCGCCCGGCGGCTGACCGGCCGGGCGACTGGTCTCGACGGGTCGCCGGCGCGTGCCGGGCCGGCGGCCGTCCGGGCCGGGCCGGGTCAGCGCTCGCCGGGCCCGCCCGCTTCGGCGTCGAGCCGATCCATCTGCTCCTCCAGGGCCTCGAGCCGGCGGGCCTCGTCCGCCGCCACGACGAGCTTGACCCCGAGCTCGACGACCTTGGCCGCCGCCCGGAGGCGGACGGCCGGGTTGTCGTGGGCGAGGAGGGCCCGGAGGACGCCGACCGCCTCGCCCAGCCCGTCGGCGAGCCGCCCGGTCGCGGCGGCGACCATCTGGCCGCGGAGCTCGGCGACCCGCGCCGCGAACGCGGGGTCGGCCTGGCGGCGGTGGGCGGTCCGCTCGCTCACCTGGGCCTCGCCGGCCGCCTCCCGGACGGTCCGGCCGGCGGCCAGGAGGGCGGCGAGCCGTTCGTCCGCGTCCCGTCTGCCACGGTGTGCCACGGTCTGCCACCTCGTGAGGTGCCCCCATGATACCCGGCCCGACCCGCGGGCGCCACCGCGGCGGTGGCCGGTACTGGGCGTGACGCGGCGGGGCCCGCCGGGTCGCCGGCCGCCGCCTCCCCTACCCCCGCGGCCCGGGGGCCGCGCGGCCGGCCGCGGGGCGGCGGAAGACGGCCTCCTCGGCCGCCGCGCGGCCGCGGGTGGCGAGGTCGCGCTCCAGGGCGTCGCAGTGCTCGCGGAGCTCCTCCTCGACCTCGTCCGCCTCCGCCAGCCGCCGGTGGAGGGCCGCCTCCGTCCGGTCCACCTCGGCCGCCCGTCGGCCCAGTTCGGCCGCCCGCCGGGCGAGGTCCGCGTCCCGGCGGTCGAGGGCGGCGGCCCGGCCGGCCAACTCGGCCGCCCGGCGGTTGAGGTCCTGCTCCCAGGTGACCGCCGCCGCCTCGGCCGCCGCCGTCCGGGCCACCTCCTCCCACCACACGCGGACGTGCTCCAGCTGCGCGGCCACGAAGGCGTTGAACCGGTCCGCCTCCTGCCGGAGCCAGTCCGCGACCGGGGCCGCCTCCGGGGGCGGGGCGGGCGGCGACCGCGTGCCGGGGCGGGGCCTGCCCCAGGCCGCGCGCCGGGGACGGCGTCCCGGCCGGCGGCCCCGCGGGCCCGACCCAGACGCCCAGCTCGTCCGCGGACGCCGGGGGGCGCGGGGGCCGTCGAACTCCGTGCCGCACGCCCGCGAGTCGGGCGCCCGGCCGGTCATGCCCGAGCCGGGCCACGAATCGACCCGCCGCCAACCGAGCCCGTGAAAAGCCCGCGCGGCCCGAGGGCGAGAAGTGTCAGAGGATGTGGATGTCGGGCCGGGTGTCGTCGAGCTCGCCGGAGGCGGGCCGTGCCGCAGCTGCCCGGATCGTGGCGAGGAGCCGGGCCGCCACCGCCGGCGGCGGCGTGATCGGGGGGAGCGAGCCGGCGAGGCGGATCACCTCCCGGTAGTCGTTCGCCCGGACCCGGCACGTCGCGCACGCTTCCAGGTGGTGGGCGATGCCGGTGCGGAGCAACTCCGGGAGAGCCCCGTCTCGGAACGCACCGAACAAGGTCGTGACCCGCTCGCACGCCGCCGCGCCGGGCGGGAGCACCGGGGCGGCGCGGGCGGGAAGCGGGGTTGTCGAAAGGGAATCGGAATCGCTGACTGGAGCCTGAACCGGGCGCATCGGCGGCTGCCCTGGGGGGTGAGTCGGACCCGGCTGCGGTTGGCTCCGGCCGTGGTCCGGTACAACCCTACGTCACGAACGTCCCGGACGCAACCCGGTTCGTCGGCGCCGGCCGCCCGTCACGACGCCGACCTCAGCGCGGCCCGGAGCCGGAGGCGGGCCTGGTGGAGCCGGTCCCTGACCTCCGCCGCGCTCACGCCGATCAGGCTTGCGACCTCGGCCACCGGTAGGCCCTCGACGTCGGCCAGCACGAACGGGTCGCGGCAGACTTCAGGGAGCCCCCGGATCGCCGCCTCGAACTGGATCCCCGGGTTCGGCCCGGCGGTCGCGCCGGGCTCCGGCCGTGGGGCCGGCGCGCCGGCCCGCGCCCGCCGCCGGGCGAGCACCGCGTTGACGGTAACCCGGTACAGCCACGACCGGTGGGGCGACTCGTCCGGGGCGAGCGCGGGCCGGCGGACGATCTGGGGTAGTATCTCGTGGGTGACGGCCTCGGCGCCGGCGGGGTCGCCGAGCAGCCGGAGCGCGACCGTGTAGACCCGGGCGGCGTGGACCCGGTAGGCCTTCTCGGCGGACCGCGACCCGGCAGGGTCGGGGGGGAGGCTCGGGGGGTCGTCGAGTTCGCTCCAGGGCATCAGGCCGTCCTCGGCGGGATCAACTGCGAGGAGTCGCGCGAACCGACCGGCTGGCGGAACGCCGCCCGCGGACAGCCGACCGGGTATCCTGCATGTAGCACGCCGGCCCGGGCGAGGCCGGCCGTTTTCGCCCGTCAGCCCAACTTCGCGGTCGTTCAGGGGCTACCCGGCGGCCGGCGCCTCGACGGCGACGGCCAGCGCCCGCACGTCCGGGTCCGGGAGTAGGTTGGTGACCCGGAGCCGGACGCGGTGGTACGTCCCGTCGGCGCGCCGCAGCCGGGCACACCCGTCCGCCTGCCCGCCCGGCCGGCCGAGGAGGTCGGTCGCGGCCGCCGCCAACCCCCGCCGGTCGTCCGGGTGGACCCAGTCGGCGGCGTCGGCACCGGCCAGGGCTCCGGGCGGGTAGCCGAGCAGCCCGGCGAACCAGGGGTTCGCGTACCGGACCACCCGGTCGCTTCCGACGAGGACGCACCCGACCGGCGCCCGCTCGACGAACGCCCGGATCAACCCGGTCGCCTCCCGGGTCGCGGCGCCGGCCCGGCGGAAGTCGTCGATGTCGGTGCTGGTGCCCACCCACCCGACCACCACGCCGCCGGCGTCGACCGTCGGCTCGGCGCGGGAGACGAAACACCGGTACCGCCCGTCCGCCCGTCGGAGCCGGTGCTCGGCGTGGTACGGGCGGACCAACTGGCGGGCGGCCGCCCACCGGTTCAGGGTGTCCGGCAGGTCCTCCGGGTGGACGAGCCACCCCCACTCCCAGCCGAGGAGGTCGTCGGCGGGGATGCCGGTGTACTCGGCGCACCGGTTGTTGACGTACTCCAACTCCCCGGACGGGCCGGCGGCCCAGACGAGTTGGGGGAGGGCGTCGAGCAGGCGGAGCGGCGGGAGGTCGGGTGACATTCGTCGGGCCGGTGATGAACCGGCCGGGTTCGGTGGAGCAGGGCGACCGGAGACAGCAAAACGAACCGCCCGGCCAGGTGCGCCCGAACCGAGCCGTCCCTGGTTAGGCGGGAGGGGGAGGTCACACGGCGTCTCGCCCAGAACCCCGCCGTCCGGCGGGTTGCCGGCGACCCGGAGGGCGGCGTGGCTCCGCCACGCGGCCGAGGGCGGTGATTCGCACGGCGGGAGCGACAGGACGGCATCCCGGTGCGCGACACCAAGACTTCGACGCCGATTAGGCGTCCGGCAGGTGAAACGCTACCTACCCCTCGGCTTCCGGGGGCGGATGGTGATGTCGTACTTGGGTAGCGTCTTCGACCGCTCCAGCCGGGCTTCGACCGGCCGCATCTCGGCCTTCGTCAGCGTCACACCGCTGGGGTACCCGCCCGACAGGGTGTCCACCGCCGGCGCCTCCCCCTGCCAGGTCATTCGCCGGGCGTACCCGAGGATGACCGCCAGGCTCGTCAGCAGCCCGCCCCGCCACTTCCGCTCCAGCGCCGACCAGCACCGCTCGACCGGGTTGTACTTGCTGTGGTACGGCGGGTAGTAGACGAGCCGGACGACCAGCCCGGAGGCGTCGGCGAACGCCACCATCCGCTTGAGGAACTGGGTCCGGGAGCCCGAGCAGTTCGGCCCGTTGTCGAGGTACACGACCAGCCGGCGGACGTGCCCGAGCCCGCCCTTCACCCGGTCCCACCACCGCCCCAGCCCGTCCGCCCACAGGTCGCTCGTCTCCCGCGGGCCGAAGAACAAGGACAGCGCCCCGGTCGCGACCATCAGGATGCCCAGCGGGGTCCACTTCCGGGCCGGCGGCGGGTCGTGGTCCAACCCCTTGGCGGACGACCCGTCACCGGCCGTCCGGGTTTTTCCCCCCGCGGACGTATGCACCCTCGGCCACCTTCGCCTTGGTATCGACCGAGATTTCCAGACTCCCCGGGTCGGCCGCGGCCGCCGCCCGGGCGGCCACGACGTTGGCGAAGATGAGGTCGGTGTCGGCCGTCTTCTTCAGCGGCCGCCCCTTCCGCACCCGGGCCAGCCGGTACCCCATCCGGTTGAGGATGTCCCGCATCGTCCGCTCGGCCGGCAGGTCGGCGTCCGCGTACCCGCTGGCGCGGAGCCGGGCGAGGACCTCCCGGGCGGCCAGGTCGGTGTACCGGCGGTCGGTCTTGAGTTCCGGGTCGGCGTGGGTCCGGGGCTCGACCAGGTCCCGGATGTCGGCGGCGAGGGACGTGTCGGCGTCCTCCGTCCGCACCCGCCCCCGGGCCGGGAAGTTGTCGACGCACCGGATGCCGGACGCCAGCTCGTGAAGGCCGGTGCGCACGGCGTCCCGGCCCCACCCGAACCGCCGCTCGGCCCGGCGGGCGCTGCCGCCGCACAGGGCGACGGCGACCTCGGCCTGGAACAGCCGCTTGGGGTGCCCGGTCAGGCGGTCGGCGGCCCGTTGCAGGAGGCGGTCGGTCGGGTCGGTGGAGTCGTCCATGACTCGGGGCTCGGGGGGAATGGCGGGTGGCCGCTATCATCCCCAACCCGACTCGCCGGCGGAAGCTGAACCGATGGGTAGGATTCGACTCGCCGGACGCCTTACCGGGGAAAAGTTCACCCGGTCGCAAAATTCGAACTGGAACGCGAAGCCGGTCGCTGGAACAACGCGGTTCGCCGTCCGTCCGGACGAGTCGGCGCGAACCCCGCGAACGACCCTTCGGCCCACGTCGGCACCACTCGGTCTTCGTCCCGCTATCGCTTTTTCCACGTGGCGATGTCTTGGCGGATTGGCTGACCGCGTCCCGCGAATCGATCACCACATTCTCCGGCCCGCGCTGTCACAATCGCACGCCTCCCGTGTCCAAGTCGCCGGGGAGTTCCATACCGACCGTGTCGATTTCTTTGGATCAGAGAGGGGACTCGTGTTCAACCCGTTCAGCGAGGTGGCCGGGAGCGGCTCGGGCGACGCCGAGTTGGTGGAACAGGCCAGGAACGGCGACCGCGCCGCGCTCGAACAGTTGGTCCTGCGGCACCAGGCGTGGGTCTACAACGTCGCCGTCCGCATGGTCTTCCACCCGCAGGACGCCGAGGAGGTGACCCAGGAGGTGCTCATCAAGGCCGTCACCCGGCTCAGCACGTTCCGGGGCGAGAGCCGGTTCCGCACCTGGCTCTACCGCATCGCCGCGAACCACGTCCTGAACATGAAGCGGCGCGGCGGCGAACTCCGGCCGCAGACGTTCGCGTCCTACGCCGCGGCCATCACCGACACGCCCGATTTGGACCTGCCCGACCCGAAGACCGTGCCCGTGGACGTGCCGCTCCTCGTCGAGGAGGCGAAACTCACCTGCACGACCGGGATGCTGATGTGTCTCGACCGCAGGCAGCGGCTCGTGTTCACGCTCGGCGAGATCTTCGGCGTCAGCGACGCCGTCGGGGGCGACATCCTGGAGGTGTCGGCGGACAACTTCCGGCAGTGTCTGTCGCGCGCCCGCCGCGACCTGTACCAGTTCATGCACGGCCAGTGCGGGCTGGTGAACGCGAGCAACCCGTGCCGCTGCCCCAAGAAGACGAAGGGGTTCATCGACAACGGGCACGTCGATCCCGCTCACCTGCTGTTCGTCCCGCTGCACGTCCGGCGGGTCCGGGAGGCCGCGGCCGGCACGGTTCGCGAGATCGAGGACGTACTCGACCGCCAGTACGCGGCCGTGTATCGCGATCACCCGTTCCTTGAGCCGCCGGACCAGATCGACTGGCTCCGGCGGGTCTTCGACCGACCGGACGTCCGCACGGCCCTGCACCTCGACTGAGTCAATCCGATCCGCCGTTGTCACAGTCGGCCTCCCGCCGTGTCTACGGGGGCAGGAGGTCGAGCCATGTCGAAACTGCACGGCAGAGTGGCCCTGGTGACCGGGGCGTCGAAGGGGATCGGGGCCGGCATCGCCCGGGAGCTGGCCGCGGCCGGGGCGGCGGTCGGCGTGAACTACGCCACCGATCAAAGCGGAGCGGTAGCGGTGGTCGGCGAGATCACGCAGGCCGGCGGGCGGGCCGTCGCGGTTCCCGGCGACGTGTCCAGGGCGGCCGACGTGGCCCGAATGCTCGCGGAGGTCACGCGCGCGTTCGGCGCGCTCGACGTCCTCGTGAACAACGCCGGGGTCTACGCCGCGATGCCGCTGGAGGCGGTGACCGAGGACGAGTTCCACCGGGAGTTCGACACGAACGTGCTCGGCCCGCTGCTGGTCGTCCGGGAATCGCTCGGGCACTTCGGGCCGGCCGGCGGGAGCGTGATCAACATCGGCTCCGGGGCCTCCCGGATGTGCCCGCCCGGCTACTCGATCTACTCGGCCAGCAAGGCCGCCCTGGACGCCATCACCGGCGTGCTGGCCAAGGAGCTGGCCCCCCGACACATCCGGGTCAACTCCGTCAACCCGGGGGCCACGCTGAGCGAGGGGACCAGGGCGGCCGGGCTGTACGGCGTGGGGAGCGAGTTCGAGCAGCAACTGGTCGCCCGGACCCCGCTCGGCCGCATCGGGACGCCGGCCGACATCGCCAAGGTGGTGGCGTTCCTCGCCTCGGACGACTCCGGCTGGCTGACCGGCGAGATCATCCTCGCCTCCGGCGGGCAGCGCTAAACCCGATCAACCAACAGGGGGGGAACGATGAAGCGGTGCATGCTGGGCGTGGTGTGGTTGGCCGTCGCGGGCGTGGGCGCTGCGGACGAGCCGAGGGCGGCCGAGGTCAGGAAGGCGGCGGGCGCGAAGGCGCTGGAGACGTTTACCGGCACCTGGGAGATCGTGACCGTCCGGCCGGACGGGGCGACGAAGGACGCCCGCCGGCTGGTGTTCCGCAAGGACGGCGGCTACGCGGCCCAGGACAAGGACGGCAAGGAGTTGTGGGCGGGGACGTTCGAGATCGACCCGACCGCCAGCCCGAAGGTGTGGGACCACCGGTCGCACGACGCGAAGAAGACGGGCACGGACGTACTCGGCATCTACGAACTGGACGGCGACAAGCTGACGGTGGCCTGCGTCGTCGGGCAGTGGAAGGGGAAGGAGTGGGCCGGCAAGCCGCGACCGAAGTCCGTCGACCCGACGGGGGCCGACGTGGTGCTCGAACTCAAGCGGGTCGGGCCGGGCAAGTGAGGGATCCGGCTTCGAGTTGGGGGCCGCGTGCGGCCACGCTCGCCCGCTCGCCCGTGGTCACCCACTCGCAAGGATACTCGATCGCCTCCTTCGGCGGGTGCCCCGGGATCAGGCCGTCGCACCCGCCGATCAGGTCGGCACCACTCCGTCTCCGGAGCTCGTAGTCGCGGAGGTTGCGGGCGATCGTCACCGGCTCCTTCGTGAACGGCTCGATCCCCGCGGACCACATGCACGTGGCGACGTCAGGGGCCGTCCGCATGACGGAGCTGATCCTGGCGGGATCGGGCGGTGTCAGGGGGCCGACGGCAACTCGCGCAGCAGGCGGCAGTCCGTCTTGTAGCGCTGCACGGCCCGGTCGTAGGAGCCGGTCGTCTTCGTGAGGACCAGGGTGTAGGGCCGCCCGGTGCGCTCGAGGCGGTGGGTCACGTCGCTCCGGTGCCGCTCGACCTGTTGAATCACGTGGCGGCGGCTGTCCTCGCCCGCCGGGATGCGGCCGACCCCGGCGGCCGGGTCGGCGAGGAAGGTGTTGAGTTGCGTACAGAAGTTGCACCGGCACTCGACCGTGGCCGGCCGGGCCCAGTCCGCCGGCGGGGTCGGCTCGGCGGCCGTCGCCCGTTCGAGCTCGGCCCGCACCGCGTCGAGCCACGCCCGGAGCGGCGGGTAGACCGACCCGAACCGCTCGCGCGACCACGGGACCAGCTCTTTCAGCGCGGGAACCTGGCCGTAGTCCAGTGTGAAGTCGGACGGTGATTCCCGAACGTACCGGATCACCCGCGCGAAGTCGTCGTCGCGGCCGGCGGCGGCCAGCGCCCGGAGCAGGTCGGGAAGTGACTTCTCCGCGGCGGTCGCGGTCGTGCAGTCCCGCCCCCACCGCGGGCGGGCGTCGCGCTCGCAGAAGCGGCCGACCGCGACCCGGCACAACTCCCCGACGAGAAGCCGCCACTCGGGGTCGTGCGTCGTCTCGCCGCAGACCTCCGCGAGCCACTCGAGGTCGCGCGGCGCGAGGTCCCGCCGGTGTCCGTACTGGTCCGCACGGGGTGAAATCAACAGCTTCAACTCCCGCTCGAACGCGTCCCACCCGAACTCGCGGCACGCGGCGGCGACGAACGTCTTGAGGGGCGTCGCCTCGTCCCGCTCCGCCAGGACGGTCAGGAAGGCCGCGACGGCGTCCCGGTCGTGCAGCGCCAGGAGGGCGGCCGGGAATTGGTCGCAGGGCGAGGTGCCTTCGCGGAAGTGCGCGTACCGGTGGGGCCAGTTCGCCACGAGGGCGCGGGCGAACCGGAGGCACTCGCCGCGGGCCGCGTCGCGCTTCGCCTTCGGCGTCTTCGACAGCCCCTTGACCATCGAGCGGAACTGCGGGACGCACGCGGCCGCGTGGCCGCGGGTGACCACGTCGTAGTGGCGGTCGCGGGGCCAGACGACGACCGCCGAGCGGTGGTACCAGCGGTCGAGGGTGTTGCCGGCGTTGCCCGTGTAGCCCTCGTACTCCTCGGCCGTCGGCTTCCAGTCGTCGAGCGGCGTGGCGGAAACGACGGCCACGGAGTCGAGCGCGACGGCGCCCCACGACTGCTTCTTGCCGTCCAGGTCGGCCCACTCCTCGGCGTACAGTTCGTCCTCGATCTCCTCGCCGACACGGATCTGCTGCCCGCCTTGTAGTCGCGTCCGCCTGTCGCCGTAGCCGTAGCGGTCGTACTCGTCGAACGCGGAATTCGTGAGGTGGCGCGACACCTGCGCCAGGTGGACGAGGCACCCGGCGTGGCCCGCCGCGGCCGCGACGCCCGCCGCGAGCGTCCGGTCCGCCCCCTTCAGCAAGTCGAGGGAGAGGCCGCGCTGCGTGTAGTGGTGGTCCAGCGCGAACACGAGCGGCTTCGTCGGGTGACGCGCGACCCACGACCCGATCGCCTCGACCAGTGCGTCGGCCGGGGCCGCGGGGGTCGCGGGTCGGACCGCCGCGCCCGGCGCCAGCACCAGGTTGTAGGCCAGGGCGATGCGAACCCCCGCGGTCACCCGCGCCACTTCGTGTTCGCAGTCGGCGTAGAACGCGGCGAACCAGGCGCCCGTTCCCGAGGCGGCGTCCCGGAACGGGATCTTCTCCTCGGCGGGGCCGTGCCGCACGACCAGCGTTCCGCCCTCGAACGGGTTGGGGAGTACGGCGATCAGGCTCGCCACCATCCGGTCGTGCTTTTCGCTGTCGCGGTGCGGCAGGAAGAACCCGCCCTTCTCGTAGACCAGCAGCTTGTACAGCCGCGCCTCCAACCGGTCGGCGGGCAGGCCGAGCGCCTGGGCGGCCGTGCGCGTGGCGTCGGCAACGGCCGCGGTCCACCCGGCGCCGAGGCTGAACTGCGCCGGGTCGAGCTCGAAGGTCTTGCGGACCCGGTCGTCGACGAGGGTCTGCGTGCCCTTGCCGTAGGGCGCGGCGTGGCACGCCGCGACGAGCGCCTTCGCCGCACCGCGCCGCAGCGGCACCGGTACCGGCCCGATTCCTTCGACGACCAACCCCGGATCGGCCGCGGGCAGCGCGCCGTCCACGACGAACTTCGCCGACCGCGCGGCCGCGTGGACCGCCGCGGCCAGCGCCGGGACCGGGGACGATTTCCCGCGGGATTTGCCCACCGCCGGACTCCGTTCGGACGACCTACCCGACCTTGCCGCAATCGCTGATGACGACCTTGGCCGACGTCCGCCCGCTCGGCGAGCCGACGGCTTCGATCTTCTTGATCACGTCGTACCCCTTCACGACCTGCCCGAACACGACGTGCCGGCCGTCGAGGTGCGGCGTCGCGGCCGTGCAGAGGAAGAACTGCGAGCCGTTCGTGTTCGGCCCGGCGTTGGCCATCGACAGGGTGCCGGGGCCGAAGTGCTTGCCGGCCTTGCCCTTGAAGGTCTCGTCGTCGAACCGGCCGCCGTAGATCGACTCGCCGCCCCGGCCGTCGCCGGTCGTGAAGTCGCCCCCCTGGCACATGAAGTCCGGGATCACGCGGTGGAACGACGAGCCCTTGTAGGCGAGCGCCTTCCCCGCGGCGTTCTTGGTGCCGACGCACAGCTGCAGGAAGTTCTCGGCGGTCTTGGGGCAGGTGTCGGCGAACAGTTCCATCTCGATGCGGCCCGCGGCCTTATCGCCGATGGTGATGTCGAAGAACACGACGGGGTTCTTCGGGTTCACGGGGTGGTGCGGCTTGTAGTCGTCGGCCACGGGAGTTCCTTGTTTGGGTGCTGGGGGTTGGCCGCCCTCGGTGCTCGACCCGTCCGTCGAGCACCCGGGCAGGACCGCAAGGCAGGTCGTCAGGACGATTCCCCGCAAGAGGCTCACCGGCTTGCGACTCATGACGGTCTCCGCTGGAAGAATCGGGTGAGAGGATTATCGGCCCGCGAGGGGGGAAGGCAAGGACGCCGCCGGTAGCCGGTCGTCGAGGGCCCTGCGCTCGCCGGGCGGATCGCCCGTCGCGGGGTTGGCGACAGTGCGGTAGTTGTCGGCGTCACGGCGTCGGGCCTCGATCGCCTCCTTCGGCGGCTGAGCGGGGATCAGGCCGGCGCACCCGCCGATCAGGTCGGCCCGGCCGGCCTGCGCCAGCGCGTCGCGCACCAGGAAGTCGTTCTCCGGCTTGAAGAACCGCATCAGCGCCCGCTGCAGCTTCCGGTCGCGGAGGTTGCGGGCGATCGTCACCGGCTTCTTCGAAAACGGCTCGACCCCCGTGGACCACATGCACGTGGCGACGTCAGTGGCGACAGCGCGCGCTAGACGCGACTCACATGCCATCTCACCACAGAGTCATTGCGGGCGTCGAGCACCTCGTTTTTCCTCGGGAGGGTCGGCTGCCGGGGGCATGGACTCCGCTTCGAACACCGTCAGTCCACGCCGAGCGGCGGCGGAATAGGTCGGGACGAGGGTGTCGAGAAATCGGTCGGTGCCGCGCCAGAACGGGAACCCGCCGAGGCGCTTCGGGCCGGCGGCATCGACCGGCGGCAGCCGGACGTCGCCGTACAACTCCGCCGGGAGCGGGCCGCTCGCCCAGAAGGTCGCGGCGTCCGACGGGACGGGTTCGGGTGGCGCGGGCGGAGCGGCCTCGGCCGCGTTCGGCCCCGGCCCGGCAGAGAGCCGCCCGCAGATCGTCTCGCGGTCGGTGCCGCGCAACCGGAACAACAGGAACGGGTCGCGGTCGAATTCCTCGCCGATCAGATAATACACCGCCGCGATGTGCTTGCACGGGTTCGACCAGTCCGGGCACGAGCAGTCCGTCTTGATCTCCTTCAACGAGCTCGGGAACAGCGACAGCCCGACCCTGGCGAACGCCGTCTCGATGTCCTGCGGCATCTCGCCGGCCAGCAGTTTGGCGGCGAACGCCGCCTGGGTGTTCAGTTCGCCGACCAGTTTGTCCCAGTCCGTGGCCGCGAGCTTCTCGATCTCGATCACCACCGCGTACGGTTGCGGCCGCGACCCCTGAACCTTCGCGGTCACCTTCCCCGGTGCGATGCCGATGTCCGTCACCTGGCCCTGGCGGGCGTAGCTCCGGCCGCGGCCGAGGCGGGCACCGATGTTGAAACTCTCCAGCACGCCGATCCACTTCTTCGCCCACCACGTCGTGCCGAACGCGCCGGCCTTCGACTGCGCCTTGATGCCCCCGGCGACGGCCCGCGGCTTCGACTTGGGGAAGAACTCGCCGTACCACATGGTCAGTCCTCGACGGCGTCGGGGCTCAGGGCCAGCACCTCGCGCAGCTGCGCGTCGCCCAGCCCGGTCAACCACGCCTCGCCGGTGCCGACCACCGCCGCGGCGACGTCCCGCTTCCGCGCCAGCATCTCGTCGATCCTCTCCTCGAGTGTACCCGAACAGACGAACGGGTGAACCTGAACCGTCCGCCGCTGGCCGATGCGGAACGCCCGGTCGGTGGCCTGCGCCTCGACGGCCGGGTTCCACCAGCGGTCGAAGTGGAACACGTGGGTGGCCGCGGTCAGGTTCAGCCCGGTGCCCCCGGCCTTGAGCGAGAGGAGGAAGACCGGCGGGCCGGCGGCGGACTGGAAGCGTTCGACCATCGCGTCCCGCTGCTTGCGGCTGGTCCCGCCGTGCAGGAACAGCACCTCGCGGCCGACCGTCTCGTGCAGGTGGCGGCGGATGATGTCCCCCATCTCGGTGAACTGGGTGAACACCAGCGCCTTGTCGCCCGCGGCCAGCAACTCCTCCAGCATCTGCGTGAGGCGGGTGAGTTTTCCCGAGCGGTTGGGAAGCGCCGAGCGGTCGCCGAGGAACTGCGCCGGGTGGTTGCACACCTGCTTCAACTTCGACAGCGTGGCGAGCACGAGCCCCTTCCGCTGAATCCCTTCCGCGCCGGCGAGCGCGTCGGCCAGGTCGTTGACCACGGCGGCGTACAGCGTGGCCTGCTCGCGGGTGAGGGTGCAGAACTCCGTCGACTCGATCTTCGCCGGCAGGTCGCGGATGACGGTCGGGTCGGTCTTCAGCCGCCGCAGCAGGAACGGCCCGGTCAGCTTCTTCAGCCGCCCGGCGGCCGCCTGGTCACCGTGCCGCTGGATCGGGGTGAAGAACTCCCGCCGGAACGCCGCCGCCGAGCCGAGCAGGCCGGGGTTGAGGAACTGCCCGAGCGCCCACAGGTCGCCGACGTGGTTCTCGACCGGGGTGCCGGTCAGGGCGACACGGTACTCCGCGGCCACCGCCCGCGCGGCCTGGGCGGTCTTCGTGTTCGGGTTCTTGATCGTCTGCGCTTCGTCGAGGATCACGCCCGACCACGCAAGCGGCTCGAACAGGTCGCGGTCGCGGGTCAGCAGCCCGTAACTGGTGAGCACGACCGCCGTTCCCGCGGCGGCCTTCTTGAGGGCGGCTTTCGTTTTCGCCCGATTCGGCCCGTGGTGGATCAGCAGCGGCAACTGCGGGGCGAACCGGGCCGCCTCCCGCGACCAGTTGCCGACGACCGACATCGGGCAGACGAGCAGCACCGGTTGCGTCACGCCGGCTTCGCGGTCGCGCACCAGCAGCGCGAGCGTCTGGAGCGTCTTGCCCAGCCCCATGTCGTCGGCCAGACACGCCCCCAACCCCCAGCGGCGGAGGAAGGCGAGCCACGAGTACCCGCGTATTTGGTACGGCCGCAGCGTGGCGTTCAGGCCGGCGGGGGGTGGCAACTCCGCGAACTCCGCCGCGGTCAGCTGTCGCAGGAACGTCTCGACCCAGCCGGACGCGACCGCCCCCCGAACGGGCAACGGCGTGCCGTCCGGCGTGACCCCCAGGGCGAGTTTCATCGCCTCGCCGGCGGCGAGCCGCGTGGGCTTCTTCTTGAGCAGTTCGATGGCGGCCCGGATGTCGTCGGCGTTCACCTGCACCCACTTGCCCCGCAGGCGGACGAGCGGTGCCTTCAGCCTCGCCAGCTCCTGCAGCTCCTTGAGGGTCAACTCCTCGTCGCCGACGGCGACCGCCCACCGGAACTCCACCAGGTCTTCGAGCGTCAGCCCGCCGCCGCCGGACATCGGCGGGCTGTTCACCTTCGCCGTCACCTGGATCGTTTGCCTGGTGGCGTGACCGGTCCACCACGCCGGCAAGAGCACGCCGAACCCCGCTTCTTCGAGCAGCCAGGCGGTTTCGGTGAGGAACCGGTGGGCCCCTTCGGCGGTGACGGCGAACCCCGTCGGGGCGGCGGCCTTCAGGGTGGCGTCGATGTCGGGGCTGAGGCGGGCCGCCTGTCCCAGCCCGGCGAGCAGGAGCGGCTTCGGGTCGGTGCGGACGCCCTTCGCTTTCCCCGCCCATACATCCTTGGCCGGCACGTACAGGCTGAGGTCGTCGCGGGCTTGCAGCAGGTACCGCACCTGCCACGTCTGCGTGTGCGCCTCTTCGTCCGGTTCGTCCAGGCGAAAGCAGAGGCGGAACGGGGCGGCCTCGGCCGCGGCGATCGGCCGCCGCCACTCCCTCACCTGCTCGTTCAGTTGAACCGCTTCGGCGTCCGTGCCCCCGAACGCGCCGCCGGCGGAGCGGAGGGCGTGCAGCCAGCGGTCGTGGGTGCTGGGGAACTCTTTGCGGGCGCGTTCGCGCTCCCGCCCGCGAACCAACTCGTCCACGACCAACTCGACGAACTCGCGGAGAACCTCGGCCGCGGGGCGGTCCGGCATCCCGGCACCAGCGGCCCGTGCCGCCGGCGGCATCGCCTTCGCCAGTCGGTCGAAGTGGGTCGCGTCGCCCCCCGCGACGACCGGCGTCCAGCGGGCGAACCACCCGTCCGACTGGCGAACCAGACCGGGGAGGAACTGCTGCCGGGTGACGAGTGCGGCGGCGAACCGCATGGCCGCGGCCCAGTACCGCAGTGTGACCCCAACCCCGACACCCGCGCCCAGCGTCGGGCTCTCGGCGACGCCCGCGAGCAGATCGAGAACGACGGCGATGCCGGGCCGACAGGCGGGGACGGTCCAGGCGAGGACCTCCGGGACTCCGTCGGGCGGGTCGCCGAGGAGCGGCGACGACGGCACCGGGCGGCGGGCGGCGGTGGGCAGCCAGACCGTGGCCGCGTCCGACTTGATGGCGGCAGCCGCGCCGGGGATCAGGGCACCCAACGCCGACGCCAGTTCGTCGGGTGTCGCGGCGAACGGGTGGGCGGGCGGCCGACCCTTCGACCGGCTGGGGGTGGCGTCGGTCGGGAGGATGGTGCGTTCCGCCCAGAGGACGCACTGGTGCTTCGTGACCACCGCCTGAAGTAGCAGCATGTTCGAGCCGGCGCGTGCGGGTGGGGAGGGGTTACTCGAACCGGGCATTTCTCCGGACAGGATATCGACGCGGCCTGCCAGGGCTGTCGGACCCGGACCCGACCTCACTCCGCCACGTTGGTCCCTACTCGTCGGCGTACTGTGGGGGAGATTGGCCCACCCGCTTGATGACGCGCGGGTAGGTGACGGTCGGAATGGCGTGCTCGATCCGCTCCACCTGAACCTGATGAAACCACTCGTCGCCGAAGTCGAACAGGTAGCCGAAGACGCGATTCGGCTTCAGGTCGAGGCCGTCCAGCGTGGTCGTGCGGGCGTCGCCGTACCCCTTCTTGCGTTCCTGCGGGTCGGGGATGCCGTAGTTGGGGCCCTTGGGATCGAACGGCCGCTTGCCGAACTGGAACTCGTAAAGGTGCTCATCGGACCGGTCGAACGCCGCGAAGATGGCTCGGTGAAGCTGTTCGAGTGTCTGGTCGCCGCGGACCTCGATGGTGCGGCTAATCACCTTGTTGGCGAACTTCTCGCTGACCGGCCCACCCGCCAGGAAGACCAAGACGACGTACAGGTTCGCCGGGGGGGCCGCCGCCGTCGCGTCAACGCGTCTCGGGGGGTTGCCGGGGCGTTCGGGGCTCGTTCCCGACTTGCGCCGATTCCACGGCGGAATCTCGTCTTCCGGGACCAGGAGTTGGAGCGACCGGGGCTGTCCCGGGTGGCGCAGGACCAGACCCTTCTTTTCCAACGTCTTCACCATCTGATTCACCGAGGGCGGCGAAACGCACATGGCCGCGGCGATCTCGGATTCGGCGGGCGGGCGGCCGTGCAGACCGATGTAGGCGTGAATGAACGCCAAGTATCGGCCCTGGGTCGGAGTGAAGTCGGCCATCACTCGGGTTCTCCTCACCACCGGGCGGGTGCGGCCCGCCCGAGGTCACGTCTTCGGTCCACCGTACTTCTTCGTCTGCCGTCGCTGCTGCGACTTCCGCCCCGGCCGGTACCCGGTCGGCTTCGGTGGTTCTGCCCCACGCTCGCCGGGCTTCTCACCCTTCGCCGGATTCGCGACGGTGTGGTAATGGTCGCCCTTGAAGGCTTCATTCGCCTGCCTGCGTTTGGCGTCGATCGCTTCCTTCGGCGGGTGCGCCGGGATCAGGCCGGCGCACCCGCCGATCAGGTCGGCCCGGCCGGCCTGCGCCAGCGCGTCGCGCACCAGGAAGTCGTTCTCCGGCTTGAAGAACTGCATCAGCGCCCGCTGCAGCTTACGGTCGCGCAGGTTGCGGGCGATCGTCACCGGCTTCTTCGAAAACGGCTCGATCCCCGTGTACCACATGCACGTGGCGATGTCGAACGGTCTACCTGTTTCCATGAGGTCTGACAAGCAGCGCGGCTGATCGGGAAGCACGAGCAGTTCCGACAAGTAGCTACCCGGTACGCCGAGTTCCAGCCGACCTACCAAGTCGTCGCATCGACACCTCGAGTCCATACGAAATCACCAAAGGGCATCCGTCGACACGGCCGAGGGGGATGACATGAGAGCAGCCGAGCGGGCGTCGCCGACCGCGGCCGTCCTGCCGATCCGCAGCGGGATGAACGTGTTCGTCCAGGGCGCGGCCGCCACCCCGACGCCGCTACTCGAGGCGGTTGCCGCCCGCGCCGACCTGGAGGACGTCACCTTCTACCACATGCACACGAACGGCCCCGCCCCGCACGTCGCCCCCGGCGTGCGGGACCGGTTCCGGGCGGTGTCGCTATTCACGGGCGGGCCGCTCCGCGAGGCCGTGGCCGCCGGCCGGGCCGACTTCGTGCCGGTGTTCCTGTCGGACATTCCCGGTCTGTTCACCTCCGGGCGGATCAAGCTGGACGCCGCCCTGCTCACCCTCTCCCCGCCCGACCGGCACGGCAACTGCAGCCTCGGCACGAGCGTCGACTCCGCCCGCGCCGCCGCCGACACCGCCCCGATCCTGATCGCCGAGATCACCCCGCGGATGCCCCGCACCCACGGCAACACGGTGGTGCCACTCGACCGCCTGACGGCGTACTGTCACTCCGACCGCCCGCCGCACGAGCACCCGCCGGAGCCGACCACACCGGTCGAGGACGCCATCGGTGCGCTGGTGGCCGACCTCGTCCCGGACCGCGCGTGCCTCCAGCTGGGCATCGGCGGCATCCCCAATGCGGTCCTCGCCCGGCTGAAGGACAAGCAGGATTTGGGCGTCCACTCGGAGATGCTGGCCGACGGGTTCGTGGACCTAGTCGCGTGCGGGGCGGTGACGAACCGGTACAAGGCGGTCCACCCCGGCCGGAGCGTGACCAGCTTCGTGAATGGCAGCCGGCGGCTGTACGACTTCGTCGACGACAACCCGCTGGTCGAGTTCCACCCGTGCGACCGGACCAACGACACGGCCCTGATCCGCAAGAACGACCGGGTGGTGGCCATCAACTCCGCCCTCCAGATCGACCTGACCGGGCAGGTGTGCGCCGACTCCATCGGCCACCGCATTTACTCCGGCATCGGCGGGCAGATGGACTTCATCCGCGGGGCGGCGGTGTCGAAGGGCGGGCTGCCGGTCATCGCCCTTCCGAGCACTGCGAAGGGCGGCACCTTGTCCCGCATCGTGCCCGAACTGGACGCCGGGGCCGGGGTGGTGACCAGCCGCGGGCACGTGCACTGGGTGGCGACCGAGTACGGGGCGGTGGACCTGCACGGCAAGAGCCTGCGGGAGCGGGCCGCCCTGCTGATCTCGATCGCCCACCCGGACTTCCGGGACGAGCTGCGGCGGCGGGTCGTCGCCCTGCGTCACTTCGTGATGTGATCTCGCAACACCCGCTCGGCCGCCCCCACCGCGGCGGCGGTGGCGGCGCTCAGCCCCTCGCCGAACCCCAGGTCGAAGGCCGGGACGGCGAGCAGCCACCCCTCCGGCGCGCGGCCGCACAGGACTTCACACAGCCCGAGCAACCAGGCCGGGTCGCCGGTGTGACCGAAGTCGGGGGTGCGGGCCGACGGGGCGAGTCGCTCCAGCCGCACCCCGCCGGCGTCCACCGCGGCGTCGGCGAACACCACCCGGTCGCACCGGGCCAACTCCTCGACGTGTTCGGGCAGGAGTTGGTGGACCACCAGCACCCGACAGCCGGCGCGGCCCGAGAAGCGGTTCGCCACGGCCGCCCCCGCGCCGTCGTCGCGGCGGAGGGTGTTACCGATGCCGACGAGCAGCACGCTCACCGCTTCGCCTCGGCGATCACCTCACCGCCCGGCCCGATCAACTGCAAGTGCAGCGGCATCTGGCCGTGGGCGTGCGTCGAGCAGCTCAGGCACGGGTCGTAGCAGCGGATGCCGTGCTCCACCCGGTTGAGGAACCCTTCGGGGATGGCCTTCGTGTCGCGGATGTAGTGCTGGGCGATCTGGGTGATGGTGCGGTTCATCGGCAGGTTGTTCTGCCCGGTGGCGATGATCATGTTGACCGACTTCAGCAGCCCGTTCTCGTCCACCGTGTAGTGGTGGAACAGGGTGCCGCGGGGGGCCTCGCTGCACCCGACCGCCTCCAGGCTGTTCACCCCCGCCTCGGCCCGGTGCCGGGTCGAGCGGATGTCCGGGTCGGTCAGGTGCCGCTCCAGCCACTCGGTGCAGGCGAGCATCTCGACGGCCCGGGCCAGGTGGTACAGGAACGCCGAGTTGGCCACCCCGCCCGCCCGCTGGCGGAACTCGACCAGTTCCGCGTCGGCGAGCGGGGTGCCGATGGTGGTGCACACGTTCAGCCGGGCGAGCGGGCCGACGCGGTACGCCCCGCCGGGGAAGCCGTGCGGCTTGTAGTACGGCGACTTCAGGTACGAGTCGTGTTCCACCTGCTCGGCGATGTGGGTGCGGTAGTCGGCCGGGTCGATGTCGTCGGCCACCACCTTCCCGGTGTGGTCGGTGATCCGCAGGACGCCGTCGTGGTGCTCCCAGCCGTGGTCGGTCGGCCGCACCAGGCCCATGTACAAGCTCGGGTGATTGCCGAACACCTCCACCTCTTCGCGGTGGGTGTCGAGGTACGTCTTAATGAACCCGAGGGCGGTCTGCACCGTCGCCCGCGCTTCCGGCAGCCGGCCGAGCAGTTCCCGACACGTCTCTTCGCTGGCCGCCTCCCGCACCCCGCCGGGGACCGCCCACGCCGGGTGGATCTTCCGCCCGCCGAGCCGCTCGATCACCTCCTGGCCGTACTGCCGCAGGCGGATGCCGGCGCGGGCGAGGTCGGGATGAGACTGGATGACGCCGAAAACGTTGCGGGTGGCCGGCGGGCTGTCGAACCCGAGCAGCAGATCGGGGCTGCTCAGGTGGAAGAAGCTGAGGGCGTGCGATTGCAGGATCTGCCCGAGATTCATGGTGCGGCGGAGCTTCACCGCCGCGACCGGCGGGCGGACGCCGAGGATGCCGTCGCCGGTCTTCGCCGAGCAGAGCAGGTGGCTGACCGGGCAAATGCCGCACACGCGGGCGGTGAGGCTGGGCATCTCGCCGAACGGCCGGCCGACGCAGAACCGCTCGAACCCGCGGAACTCGACCACGTGGAACCGGGCGTCGGCGATCCGGCCGTCGTCGCCGACGAACAGGCTGATCTTGGCGTGCCCCTCGATCCGGGTGATCGGGTCGATGATGATTCGCTTCATCGCAACACCTCTGGCCGGTGGCACCGGCGGCGACGCCGGTGGGCGGGGCGGCACGGGCGGGACGCCCGGTGCCACCAGAACCACTCACCCGAACCGGATCAGCTCGGCCGCCCGGCTCGGCGTGCGGGCGGCGAGCAGGTCTTCGACGATCGCCCGGATGCGGGCGGCCGGCGGCGGGCAGCCGGGCAGGTAGTGATCGACCGGGACGACCGCGTGCAGCGGCAGCACCTTGTCGAGCAGCACGGGCACGATCTCGCGGTCGTCGGGCAGCTTCAGCCCGGTGCCGGCGCTCTCCAGCAGGTACGACGTGCGGAGCACCTCCAGGCTCTTGCCCAGCGGGTTCCGCATGGCGGTCACGTTCCCGTTCACCGCACAGTCGCCGAACGACACCACCACCTTCGACCGCTTCCGCAGCACCTTCGCCATGTGCCGGTTCTCCTCGTTCGCCACCGCGCCTTCCACCAGGGCAACGTCCACCCCGTCCGGGTACTCCTTGGCGTCGGCCAGGGGGCTGTAAACCAGGTCGATGTGCGGGGCGAGGTCGATCAGCCACTCGTCCATGTCGAGGAACGACATGTGGCAGCCGGAACACCCGCCGAGCCAGACGGTGGCCAGCCTCACACGGTCCATTTTTTCTCCCTCCGGGCCAGGACGAGGTCGCCGAGCTTCTCGCGGTCCTTGGTCATCTCGGCCACCGTGCTCCCCTGGCGGAACAGGGCGCCGGTCGGGCACGACTGGACGCACTTGCCGCACGACGTACACGTCGCCGACTCGCCCCACGGCTGGCCCATGTCGGCGATGAGGTGCGACAGGGTGCCGCGGCCGGCCACGTCCCAGGTGTGGGCGCCCTCGATCTCGTCGCACGTCCGGACGCACCGGGTGCAGAGGATGCAGCGGTTGTGGTCGACCGCGTACTGGGCGTGGCTGACGTCCACCGGCCGCACCGGGTTCAGGTACGGGTAGCGGACGTGGTCCATCCCCAGGTCGGCGGCGGCGGCCTGGAGCTCGCAGTTGCCGTTCGCCACGCACACCGCGCACACGTGGTTCCCTTCGGCGAACAGCAGTTCCAGGATCATCTTGCGGTATTCGCGGAGGGTGTCCGTCTGGGTGCGGACCACCATCCCCTCGGCGGCGGCGGTGACGCACGCCGCCTGCAACCGCCCGCGGCCCTCCACCTGCACCAGGCAGAGCCGGCAGGCGGCCGCCTCGGACACGCCGTCCAGGTGACAGAGGGTGGGGATCCTGATGCCGGCTTCCGCGGCCGCGGCGAGGACCGATTCCCCCGCCCGCGCCGACACCGGCTTGCCATCAATGGTCAGCGTGACGACGGCCATGTTGGGGTCTCCTGTCTGCCCCGGGCGGGCCGGGCGGACGCACCGGCTTCACACCACCGACAGCGGGATGACGGACGCCCGCGGCGGGCGGGCGAACTCCTCGGGCTGGAGCAGCGCCTCGTACTCGGCGGCGAAGTAGCGGATGGTGCTGAGCACCGGGTTCGGGGCCGACTGCCCCAGCCCGCACAGGCTGGTGTCCCGCACCAGCTGGCACAGCTCGACGAGCGTGTCCAGGTCGTGGCGCGTGGCCTTCCTCTCCACCAGCTTGGTGAGCAGGCCGTGCAGCTGGACGGTACCGACCCGGCACGGCACGCACTTCCCGCACGACTCGTCGGCGCAGAACTCCATGAAGAAGCGGGCTACCTCGGGCATGCGGTCGGTGTCGTCCATCACGATCATCCCGCCCGACCCCATGATCGACCCGATCTTGCCCAGCGATTCGTAGTCGATCGGCGTGTCCAACAAGCTCGCCGGGATGCACCCGCCGGACGGCCCGCCGGTCTGCACCGCCTTGACCGCCTTGCCGTCGGCCGTGCCGCCGCCCAGTTCCTCCACCACCGCCCGCAGGGTGGTGCCCATCGGCACCTCCACCAGCCCGGCGTTCTTCACCTTGCCGGTGAGCGAGAAGATTTTCGTCCCCTTGCTGCGGTCGGTACCGATGGCGGCGAACCACGCCGCCCCGTTCCGCGAGATGGCGGGGATGGTGGCGAACGTCTCGACGTTATTGATGAGCGTCGGCCGGTCCCACAACCCGCTCTCGGCCGGGTACGGCGGCCGCGGCCGCGGGGTGCCGCGGAGCCCCTGCACCGAGGCGATCAGGGCGGTCTCCTCGCCGCACACGAACGCCCCGGCGCCGATGCGGATCTCGACCTTGAACTCGAACGGCGTCTGGAAGATGTTCGCCCCGAGCAGCCCGGCCTTCGTCGCCTGGGTGATGGCCGCCTGCAACCGCTCGATGGCAAGCGGGTACTCGGCCCGGACGTAGATGAACCCCTGGTTCGCCCCGACCGCGTAGGCGGCGATGGCCATGCCCTCGAGCACCTGGTGCGGGGCGTCCTCCATCACCGACCGGTCCATGAACGCGCCGGGGTCGCCCTCGTCGCCGTTGCAGATGACGTACTTCTGCCCGGGGGGCATCTTCTCCACCGTCGCCCACTTCAGGCCGGTGGGGTAGCCCGCCCCGCCGCGGCCGCGGAGCCCGCTGGCCGTCACGTCCGTCACGATCTCGTCCGGCCGCTTCTGGAGGGCCTGGTACAACCCTTCGTACCCGCCGACGGCGATGTACGACTCGATCCGCTCCGGGTCGATCTGCCCCGCGGTGGCCCGCACCACGCGGAACTGCTTGCGGAAGAACGGCTGGTTCGGGTCGATCCGCTGGGCGTCGGTCGCCCCGCCGCTCAGCGCAGCCACGATGCCCTTCGCCTGCTCGGCCGTCACCTTGCCGAACATGCCGCCGTCCGGGTGCGACATCACCACCGGCCCCGCGCTGCACAGGCCGGGGCAGCCGACGCCGACGGCCGTGAGCGTGTCGTTCAACCCGTTCGCGGCCACCGACGCCTTGAGCTGCTTGAGCACATCGGCCGAGCCGGACGCCCGGCAGCCGCTGGAGGTGCAGCAGCGGATTTCGTTCGGCTTGGCCTTCGCCCGCTCGGCGTCGGCGATCCGGAGGAGTTCGTCATGATCCATGGGTCCACTCCTTCACCCGGGCGGTGAGCTGGTCGGGAGTGATGGTGCCGACGGTGGTGCCGTCCAGGACGACGGCCGGGGCGATGCCGCACGCCCCGAGGCAGCGGGCGACCAGGAGCGACACCTTGCCGTCGGGTGTCGTCTGCCCGGCCGTGATGCCGCCGAGGTCGCCGACCGCGTCCACCAGCTTCTGGGCACCCTTCACGAAGCACGCCGTGCCCATGCACACCACGCACGAGTGCTCGCCCCGCGGCTTCAGGCTGAACAGGTGGTAGAAGGTGGCGGTGCCGTACACCCGGCTCGGCGGCAGCCGCAGCGCCCGGGCGACGTGCCACAGGACGGGCGTGTCCAGGAACCCGAAGAGCTCCTGGGCCTTGTGCAGGACGGCGATGAGCGCGTCCGGTCGGTTCTGCTGCTTGCGGATGGCGGCGTCGAGGATTTTCAGCCGCTTGTCGGCGGGAAGCGTGGCGGGCATCACGTCCTCCGTGGGCACCTCGTTGCTTCCGGACGCGGTTAGAATATGCTGCCAGTGTGAAAATGCGACATCAATGTCAACTTTACGCGGCCACATGCCCGAAGGGGGTGCGTCATGGCCGGTAGCCGGATCACGATCGAGGGGAACGAGGCGGCCGCGCGGGTGGCGTACGCCTGCAGCGAGGTGATCGCCATCTACCCCATCACCCCGTCGTCGGGGATGGGCGAGTTGTCCGACCAGTGGGCGAGTGAGGGCAAGTCGAACCTGTGGGGGACGGTGCCGCGGGTGGTCGAGATGCAGTCGGAAGGCGGGGCGGCGGGCGCGCTGCACGGGGCGTTGCAGGCCGGGGCCCTGGGCACGACGTTCACCGCGTCGCAGGGACTACTGCTCATGATCCCGAACATGTACAAGATCGCCGGCGAGCTGACGCCGACGGTGTTCCACATCGCCGCCCGCTCCATCGCCGCCCAGGGGCTGTCCATCTTCGGCGACCACCAAGACGTGATGGCCTGCCGCCAGACGGGCTGGGCGATGCTGGCTTCGGGTTCGGTGCAGGAGGCGGGCGACCTGGCACTGATCGCCCACGCCGCCACCCTCGAAGCCCGCCTCCCGTTCCTGCACTTCTTCGACGGCTTCCGCACCTCGCACGAAGTCGCCACGATCAGCCCGCCCACGACCGAGCAGATTCGCGGGATGATCCGCGACGACCTCGTTGCCGAGTTCCGCCGGCGGGCGCTGTCGCCGGACCACCCGGTGCTCCGCGGCACTGCCCAGAACCCGGACGTGTACTTCCAGGCCCGCGAGACGGTCAACCCCTTTTACCTCGCCTGCCCGTCGATCGTGCAGGCCGCGATGGACAGGTTCGCCGAGTTGGGCGGCCGGCAGTACGAGCTGTTCGACTACGTCGGCCACCCGCAGGCCGAGCGGGTGATCGTGATGATGGGGTCGGGCTGCGGGGCGGCGGAAGAGGCGGTCGAGGCGCTGAACAAGGCCGGTGAAAAAGTCGGGCTGCTGAAGATCCGCCTGTTCCGCCCGTTCGACCTGACCGCGTTCACAGCGGCGCTGCCCGAGTCGGTGAAGGCCGTCGCGGTACTCGACCGCACCAAGGAACCGGGGGCCATCGGCGAGCCGCTGTACCAGGACGTGCTCACGGCGTTGCACGAAGCCGGCCGCGGCGGGATCACGATCGTCGCCGGGCGGTACGGGCTGTCGTCCAAGGAGTTCACCCCGGCGATGGTGAAGGCGGTGTTCGACAACCTGTCGGCCGCCCGCCCGCGGAACCACTTCACCGTCGGCATCGTGGACGACGTGACGCACCTGAGCCTCAGCTACGACCCGGCGTACAGCACCGAAGACCCGGCGAGCGTGCGGGCAGTGTTCTTCGGCCTGGGGGCCGACGGCACCGTCGGGGCGAACAAGAACACCATTAAGATCATTGGCGAGGACACCCCGCTGCACGCCCAGGGGTACTTCGTGTACGACTCGAAGAAGTCGGGTTCGGTCACGGTGTCGCACTTGCGGTTTGGCCCGAACCCGATCCGCTCCACGTACCTGATCTCGCAGGCGTCGTTCGTCGCCTGCCACCAGTTCAACTTCCTCGAACGGTTCGACATGCTCGGGCTGGTCGAGCCGGGGGGCACATTCCTGCTGAACAGCCCGTTCGGCCCGGACGAGGTGTGGGGCAACCTGCCGCGGGCGGTGCAGGAGGCCATCCTGGCGAAGAAACTGCGGGTGTTCGTCATCGACGCGCTGAGTGTGGCGAAAGAGAACGGCATGGGCGGGCGGATCAACACCGTCATGCAGACCTGCTTCTTCGCCCTGAGCGGGGTGCTGCCGAAGGACGAGGCCATCGCGGCCATCAAGAAGTCGATCCAGAAGACCTACGCCAAGCGGGGCCAGCCGGTGGTCGAACGGAACTGGGCGGCGGTGGACGCCACCCTCGGCCGGCTGTTCGAGGTGAAGGTTCCCGCGGCCGTCACTGCCGCCACCGGCCGCCGCCCGCTGGTGTCGGCCGACGCCCCGGAGTTCGTGCGGAGCGTCACCGCCCGCATGATGGCCGGCGAGGGGCACGCGCTGCCGGTGAGCGCACTGCCGAACGACGGCACCTGGCCGACCGCGACGACACAGTGGGAGAAGCGGAACATCGCCGCCGAGATCCCGGTGTGGGACGAGAAGATCTGCATCCAGTGCGGCAAGTGTGTGCTGGTGTGCCCGCACGCGGTGGTCCGCGGCAAGGTGTACGAGCCGGGGTTGCTGAACGGCGCCCCGGACACCTTCAAGCACGCCGACGCCCGCTGGCCGGACCGCAAGGGCCAGTTCTTCACCCTGCAAATCGCCCCCGAGGACTGCACCGGCTGCCGGCTGTGCGTCGAGGCGTGCCCGGTGAAGAACAAGAGCGAGCCGCGGCTGAAGGCCATCAACATGGCCCCGCAACCGCCGCTCCGCGACGCCGAGGTGCAGAACTGGGACTTCTTCCTCAAGCTGCCCGAACCCGACCGGGCGACGATCCGCACCGACTCGGTGAAGGACGTGCAACTGCTGCGGCCCCTGTTCGAGTTCTCCGGGGCGTGCGCCGGCTGCGGGGAGACGCCGTACCTGAAGATGATGTCGCAGCTGTTCGGCGACCACGCCCTCGTCGCCAACGCCACCGGCTGCTCGTCCATCTACGGCGGCAACCTGCCCACGACCCCCTGGGCGCAGGACGACAGCGGGTGCGGACCGGCGTGGTCGAACTCGCTGTTCGAGGACAACGCCGAGTTCGGCCTGGGCATGCGGCTGGCGGTGGACAAGCAGGCCGAGTACGCCCGCGAGTTGCTGGCCAGGATGCGGGACGACCTCGGGGCGGAGCTCGTCGACGGGCTGCTGAACGCCGAGCAAACATCGGCCAGCGTGAAGCCGCAACGCGAGCGGGTGAAGCAACTGAAGGCCAAGCTCGCCGGCCGCATGGACGCCGCGGCCAAAGACCTGACGGCCGTGGCCGACGCTCTCGTCCCGCGGAGCGTGTGGATCGTCGGCGGGGACGGCTGGGCGTACGACATCGGCTACGGCGGGCTGGATCACGTGCTGAACACCGCCGCCAACGTGAACGTGCTGGTGCTCGACACCGAGGTGTACTCGAACACCGGCGGGCAGATGTCGAAGTCCACCCCGCGGGCGGCGGTGGCCAAGTTCGCCGCCGGCGGCAAGCGGACGGCCAAGAAGGATCTGGCACTGCTGGCGGTAACCCAGGGGAACTGCTACGTGGCCCGGGTGGCCTACGGGGCGAACGACGCCCACACGCTGAACGCCCTGCGGGAGGCGGAATCCTACCCCGGCCCGTCGCTGGTCATCGCGTACAGCCCGTGCATCGCCCACGGGTTCGACCTGAGCAAGCAACTGGAACAACAGAAGGCCGCGGTGCAGTGCGGGCACTGGCCGCTGTTCCGCTACGACCCGCGGCGGAAAGCGGCCGGGCAGAACCCGATGGTGCTGGACAGCAAGCCGCCGAGCCTGCCGCTGAAGAACTACCTGTACAACGAGACGCGGTATACGGTGCTGGTCCAGAACGACCCGGCGGCGGCCGAGACGCTCCTCCGCGAGGCCGAGGTCGAGGTCGCCGACCGCTGGAAGCTATACGAACGGCTGGCCGCCGGCGTGCCGCTGGCCGCCGCCGCGAACGGAGGTGCGTCGTGACCGACCTGACCACCCTCTACCTCGGCCACACCCTGGTCAACCCGCTCATCGTGTCGTCATCCCCCGTCACCCGCGACCTCGACCTCGTCAAGAAGGCCGAGGACGCCGGGGCAGCGGCGTTCGTCCTGCACTCGCTGTTCGAGGAGCAGATCGAGGCCGAGTCGCTCGACCTGCACCACCACCTGGAGGCGGGCACCGAGTCGTTCGCCGAGGCCACCTCGTACTTCCCCGACATGCGGGCGTACAACACCGGGCCGGACGGCTACCTGGAGCAACTGCGGAAGGTGAAGGCCGCCGTCGGGGTGCCGGTGTTCGCCAGCCTGAACGGCACCAGCGTCGGCGGGTGGGTCCGCTACGCCCGGCTGGTGCAGGACGCCGGGGCCGACGGCGTCGAGCTGAACGTGTACGACATCCCGACTGACCCGGCCGCCTCCGCGCAGCGGGTCGAGGACGGGTTGATGGAGCTGGTGCGGGCCGTCCGCCGCGAGATCACCGTCCCGCTGGCGGTGAAGCTCAGCCCGTTCTACACGGCCCCGGTCAACCTGCTCGCCCGGCTGAAGGATGCCGGGGCCGCCGCCGCCGTCCTGTTCAACCGCTTCTACCAGCCCGACCTGAACATCGACGAACTCGACGTGGTGCCGCACCTCAAGCTCAGCCACTCGGACGAGCTGCTGACCCGGCTCCACTGGGTGGGGGTGGCCTACGGGCGGGTGCCGATCGAGCTGGCCGTGACCGGCGGGGTGCACACCGCCCGCGACGTGATCAAGTGCGTGATGGCCGGGGCGAGCACGGCGATGCTCACGTCCGCCCTGATCCGCCACGGGGTCGGCTACCTGAGCCACATCCTGACCGACCTGCGGCACTGGATGGCCGAGAAGGAGTACGCCTCGGTCGGGCAGATGCGCGGCGCGCTCAGCCTGGGCAAGGTGCCCGACCCGGCGGCGTTCGAGCGGGGGAACTACATGCGGGTGCTCCGCCAGGGGGTCGGGCCGTCGTGGTGAGGCGGCGGCTCGCCGTGCGGGGCGTCGTGCAGGGCGTCGGCTTCCGCCCGTTCGTCTACCAGTTGGCGGTGCGGCACGCCCTCACCGGGGTCGTCGGCAACGACACCGCGGGCGTGTTCATCGAGGTGCAGGGGGCCGCCGACCGGGTGGCGGCGTTCGCCGCCGAACTGACGGCCCGCCCGCCGCCGCTCGCCCGCGTCGACGCGGTGGACGCGGCCGACCTGCCGACCGTCCCCGAAACGCACTTCGTCATCGTCGCCAGCCAGACGACCGCCGGCCGCGGCAGCTCGGTGCCGGCCGACGTCGCCACCTGTGCCGACTGCCTCCGCGAGCTGTTCGACCCGGCCGACCGCCGGTTCCGCTACCCGTTCATCAACTGCACCCACTGCGGGCCGCGGTTCACCATCATCCGACGCCTGCCCTACGACCGCCCGGCGACGACGATGGCCGGCTTCCCGATGTGTGCGGCCTGCGAGCGGGAATACCTCGACCCGGCCGACCGCCGGTTCCACGCCCAACCGGTGGCCTGCCCGGCGTGCGGGCCGCGGGTGTGGCTCGAAGCGGGCGGGGCGAGCGTGGCCGCGGGAGACGCCGCCGTCCGCGAGGCGGGGCGGGTGCTCGCCGGCGGCGGCCTCCTGGCGGTGAAGGGGATCGGCGGGTTCCACCTGGCGTGCGACGCGGGCACCGCTGCCGCGGTGGCGAAGCTGCGGGAGCGGAAGGGGCGGACGGACAAACCGTTCGCGGTGATGGTGCCGGACATCGATGCGGCGAAACGGATCGCCGAGGTCGGCGACGACGAGGCGGCGGTGCTGACCAGCCCCGAGCGGCCGATCGTGATGGTGCGACGCCGGGACGCGGGCGGCGTCATCGCCCCCGGCCTGAACACCGTCGGCCTGATGCTGCCGTACTCGCCGCTGCACCACCTGCTGGTCGACCGCCCGCTGGTGATGACCTCCGGCAACCGCGGCGACGAGCCGATCGCCCGCGACAACGCCGAGGCCCGCTGGCGGCTGGCCGACCTCGCCGACGCCTTCCTGATGCACGACCGCGACATCCACACGGCGTGCGACGACTCGGTGGTGCGGGTGTTCGCCGGGCACGAGTACCCCGTCCGCCGCTCCCGCGGGTACGCCCCGCTGCCGGTGAAACTGCCGCGGGCGGGCAAGGCGGTGCTGGCCGTCGGCGGGGAGTTGAAGGCGACCCTGTGCGTGACCGCCGGCGACCACGCGTACCTGAGCCAGCACGTCGGGGATGTCGAAAGCCCCGACACCCTGGCCGCCCTCGACCGCACCGCCGACCACCTGCTGGCGCTGTTCGGCGTTGCTCCCGAAGTGGTGGCGTGCGACCTACACCCCGGTTACCTGTCGGCCGAGTGGGCGGCCCGGTTCGCGGAGCGCCGCGGCGTCCCGCTGGTGCGGGTGCAACACCACCGCGCCCACGTCGCCTCGCTGCTGGCGGACGCCAACTGGCACGGCGGGCCGGTGCTCGTGGCGTGCTTCGACGGCACGGGCTACGGGACCGACGGGGCCGTCTGGGGCGGCGAGTTCTTCCTGGCAGATGAAGGCCGCATCGAGCGAGTCGCCCACCTGAAGTACGTCCCGCTGCCCGGCGGCGACGCGGCCGTCCGAAAACCGTATCGCGTCGCGCTGGCCCACCTGTGGGCAGCCGGCATCGGCTGGGATTCGGACCTGCCGAGTACGACCGCGTGCGGCGATGCCGAACAGCGCGTCATCCGCCGGCAGTTGGAGCGGAACGTGAATTGTGTTCCCACCAGCAGCATGGGCCGGCTGTTCGACGCCGTCGCCTCGCTGGCGGGGGTCTGCCAGGCGGTGAGCTACGAGGGGCAGGCGGCGATGGAGTTGGAAGCGGTGGCGGGCGACGGGGCGGACCCGTACCCGTTCGGCGTCACCCGGGCCGGCCCCCTCGTCCTCGACACCGCCCCGCTGCTCGCGGCCGTGGTCGCCGACGTTAGCGGCCGGACCCCGGCGCCCCGGATCGCCGCCCGGTTTCACGCCGCCGTCGCCGAGATGGTGCGGGTCGTTGCCGGGAGCCTCGCCGCCCCGGCGGTCGGGCTGACCGGCGGGGTGTTCCAGAACGTCACCCTGTTGCAACTGGTCGCGGACCGGCTCCGGGCCGAAGGGGTCGCGGTCCTGACCCACTTGCAGGTGCCGTGCAACGACGGCGGCCTGTCACTCGGCCAGGCGGTGGTCGCCGGCGGGATAAGATGACTGGGGCGGGGGGCCGGGATGCACGAACTGTCACTGGCCGTCGAACTCGTGCGGGCCGCCGAAGAGGCCGCCCGCCGCGCCGACGCGAACCGGGTGACGGCGGTGGCGGTGACGGTCGGCGCGCTGTCCGGCGTGGCCGAAGACGCCCTCCGGTTCGCGTTCGACGTGGCCGCCGCCGGCACCCTCCTCGCCGGCGCCCGGCTAGACGTCCGCCCGGTGCCGGTGACGGTCCGGTGCCCGCGGTGCGGGGACGTGCCGCTGCCCGGCGTGCAGCTGTTCCGCTGCCCGGTGTGCGACACCCCGACCGCCGACGTGCGGGCCGGCCGCGAGCTGGAGCTCGAGTCCATCGAGGTGGAGTGACATGACGGCGCGCATCGTGGAAGTGCGGAAGGGCCTGCGGAAGAAGAACGACGAGATCGCCGCCGGGCTGCGGGAGCGGTTCGCCGCCGCCGGCACGTTCGTGGTCAACCTGGTGTCCGGCCCCGGGACCGGGAAGACGCTGCTGCTGGAACGGACGCTGGCCGCCCTGCGGGACCGCGGCCGCAACCCGGCCGCCCTGGTCGGCGACCTGGAAACCGACAACGACGCCGTCCGGCTCGCCCGCAGCGGGGCGCCGGTGCGGCAGATCAACACCCACGGCATCTGCCACCTGGAAGCCGACATGGTCGGCCGACACCTGGACGGGTGGGCGCTGGCCGACCACGACTACCTGTTCGTGGAGAACGTCGGCAACCTCGTCTGCACCGCCGGGTACGACCTCGGCGAGGCGCTCCGGGTGGTCCTGCTGTCCGTCACCGAGGGGGAGGACAAGCCGCTCAAGTACCCGACGCTGTTCAACACCGCCGACGTCGGACTCATCACCAAGTGCGACCTCGCGGCGGCCTGCGAGTTCGACCCGGCCGCGGCGGTGCGGAACCTCCACGCGGTGCGGCCGGGGCTGCCGGTCCTCCGCGTGTCGGCGAAGACCGGCGACGGGCTGGGCGAGTGGCTGGCGCTGCTCGAATCCCGCCGCACCCCGGAGGGTTGATCATGTGCCTCGCGGTCCCGGGCCGGGTGGAGGCGGTGTTCGACGCGGACGGCGTGCGGATGGGTACGCTCACGTTCGGCGGGGTGCGGAAGGACGTCTGCCTGGCGTACCTGCCGGACGTGGGCGTCGGCGACTACGCCCTCGTCCACGCCGGCTTCGCCATCAGCCAGGTGGACGAAGCGACCGCCGCGGAGACGCTCCGCACGTTTGCCGAGATGGGGGTTCTGGCCGACGAACTCGGGGAGGAGGCGGGGTGAAGTACCTCACCGAATTCCGCGACGGCGAACTGGCGCAGAAGCTGGCCGCCGAGATCCGGGCCGCCGTCACCCGCCCGTGGGCGATCATGGAGGTGTGCGGCGGGCAGACGCACGCCATCATCCGCCACGGCCTCGACCAGCTGCTCCCGCCCGAGCTCGAACTGGTCCACGGCCCCGGCTGCCCGGTCTGCGTCACCCCGGTGGCCGCCATCGACCGGGCGCTGGCCGTCGCCGCCGCCCCGGGCGTCATCTTCTGCAGCTTCGGGGACATGCTCCGGGTGCCGGGCACCCGCGAAGACCTGTTCGCGGTGAAGGGCCGCGGGGCGGACGTGCGGGTGGTGTACTCGCCGCTCGACGCGGTCCGGCTGGCGAAGGGGAACCCGGCCCGGCAGGTGGTGTTCTTCGCAATCGGGTTCGAGACGACCGCCCCGGCGAACGCGCTGGCCGTTCACCAGGCAGCCCAGCTCGGCCTCGCCAACTTCTCCGTGCTCGTGTCGCACGTCCTCGTCCCGCCGGCCATGGAAGCGATCCTGTCGTCTCCGGCCAACCGGGTGCGGGCGTTCCTGGCCGCCGGGCACGTGTGCAGCGTCATGGGCTACCACCAGTACCCGCCGCTGGCCGAGCGGTACCGCGTGCCGATCGTTGTCACCGGGTTCGAGCCGCTCGACCTGCTCGACGGCATCCGGCGGGCGGTGCGGCAGCTCGAAGCCGGGACGCACGCCGTGGAGAACGCCTACCCGCGGGTGGTGACGTTCGACGGCAACCGGGCGGCCCAGGCGATGCTGGCCGAGGTGTTCGAGGTGTGCGACCGCGACTGGCGGGGCATCGGGACCATCCCGAACAGCGGGTGGCGGCTGCGGGGCGGGTACCGGCGGTTCGACGCCGAGGAGCGGTTCGCGGTCGGCGACATCCGCTCGGCCGAGTCCCCGCACTGCCGCAGCGGGGAGGTGCTCCGCGGCACGCTCAAGCCGAACCAGTGCCCGGCGTTCGGCACCACCTGCACCCCGCGGACCCCGCTCGGGGCGACCATGGTGTCGGGCGAGGGGGCGTGCGCCGCCTACTTCAACTACGGCCGGCTGACCGCCGTCGGAACGGAGCGCGCGACGTGCCCGACCTGACCCCCGCCGCCTGGACCTGCCCGCTGCCGCTCCGGGACTACCCGCACGTGGTGATGGGGCACGGCGGCGGCGGCCGGCTGTCGGCCGACCTGGTCGAGCACCTCTTCCTGCCCGCGTTCCGCAACCCCGCCCTCGCCCGGCTCGGCGACGCCGCCGTCCTCCCGCCCGTGCCCGGCCGGCTGGCGTTCACCACCGACGGCTTCGTCGTCCGCCCGCTGTTCTTCCCCGGCGGGTGCGTCGGCGACCTCGCCGTCCACGGCACGGTCAACGACCTGGCCGTGAGCGGGGCGACCCCGTTGTACCTGTCCGCCGGGTTCATCCTGGAAGAAGGGCTACCCCTCGCCGACCTGGGGCGGATCGTCGATCGCATGGCGGCGGCGGCGCGGGCGGCCGGGGTGGCGGTCGTGTGCGGGGACACGAAGGTGGTTGACCGCGGGCACGGCGACGGCTGCTACATCACCACCGCCGGCGTCGGCGTGGTGCCCGACGGCGTCACCCTCGGCGTGCAGCAGGCGAGGCCGGGCGACGCGGTCGTGCTGTCCGGGCCGGTCGGCAACCACGGGATCGCCGTCCTGTGCGTGCGGGAGGGGCTGGAGTTCGAGACGCGGGTCGAGAGCGACACCGCCGCGCTCACCGGCCTGGCCGCGGCCGTCCTCGCCGCGTGCCCCGCGACCCGGGCCATGCGCGACCCGACCCGCGGCGGGCTGGCCGCCACGCTGAACGAAATCGCGGCGGGGTCGGGCGTCGGGATCGAGATCGACGAACCGGCCGTGCCGGTCGACGACGAAGTACGGGCGGCGTGCGACCTGCTCGGCCTCGATCCGCTGCTGGTGGCGAACGAGGGGAAGCTGGTCGCGGTGGTGCCGGCGGACGCGGCGGACCACCTACTGGCAGCCGTGCGGCGGCACCCGCTCGGCACCCGGGCCGCCGTCATCGGCCGCGTCACGGACCAGCACCCGAGGCTCGTCGTCGCCCGCACCGCCGTCGGCGGGCGCCGGGTGGTCTCGACCCCGGTCGGCGAACAACTCCCCCGCATCTGTTGACGAACCGCCCGTCGGTCCGACACCGGGGCGGGCGATCACCTCCGGGGCATGAGGTCGGGGGAAGTCTACTTCCTCCGCCGCACCTGCGTCTTCCGCCCCGGCCGGTAGCCGGCCGGCTTCGGCGGACCGGCACCCCTCTCACCGGGCTTCTCGCCCGTCGCCGGGTTGGCCACGGTGTGGTAGTGGTCGCCGCGCAGCGTCTCGTTCGCCTGCCGCCGCTTCGCCTCGATCGCCTCCTTCGGCGGCTGAGCGGGGATTAGCCCGTCGCACCCGCCGATCAGGTCGGCCCGCCCGGCCTGCGCCAGCGCGTCGCGCACCAGGAAGTAGTTCTCCGGCTTGAAGAACTGCATCAGCGCCCGCTGCAGCTTCCGGTCGCGCAGGTTGCGGGCGATCGTCACCGGCTTCTTCGAAAACGGCTCGATCCCCGTGTACCACATGCACGTGGCGATGTCATCGTTCGCCCGCATGGAGGATCGGCTTTCGAGCCGAACCCGATGTGGCCCCGGTTCTCGAAGGTCACCCCCCTATTTGACAGATCGGTTCATCGTCAGGCACCTGTTCCCGGCGCCGGCGCAAGGCTACTACGGCGTGGCGGGCGAATGTCGCCTACTTCTCCCGAACCCCTTTGAGCATGGCTCGTTTCGCCTCGTGCCGCGGCCTCATCAGGCGGTCGTAAGGCATGAGCGGGATGTTACCTTCCCAGTTCTTTGGGTCGGATGGTGAGGCTCCACTTGGGCAGTGTGGGTGAGCGGATCAGTCGGGCGGCGATTGGGCGTAACGCCGCCTTCGTCAGCCGCACGCCCCGCTCGTACACGGCCGTCGTCTCCCGGATGATCGGGCGGAGCCCCCGCCACGTCATCGCCCCCGCCCACCGCAACACGTCGGCCACCGACGACAGCAACGCCCCATTCCAGTGCCGCTCCAGGATGCCCCAGCACCGCTCGATCGGGTTGTACTTGCTGTGGTACGGCGGCAGGTACACCAACTCCACCGCCACCCGGTGCCGGTCCACGAACGCCACCATCCGCTTCAGGAACTGCGTCCGCGAGTTGCCGACCTCGGGGCCGTTGTCCAACTCGACGTGCAGGCGGGCGACGCCGGGGTGGACCGCCTTCCGCTCGTTCCACCAGAGGTCCAACCCGTCGGCCAGGAAGTCGCTCGTCTCCTTCGAGTGGCCGAACAGGAACCACGGCTGGTGGATCGGCACCGCCCCGCGGTTCATCTCCAGAACCCCGAACGGGACCAAGATGGACTCGGGAGCCATGTCGTGGTCGAGCGCCTTCACCGGTTCCGCCGCCCGGCCCTCGCCGCCGCGGGAGAAGTCGCCCACCTTCACCTTCGCCTTGGTGTCGATGGAGATCCTCAGCGTGTCCGGGTCGGCCGCGGTCTCGGCGCGGGTCTCCTGGACGTGGGCGAAGATGGCGTCGGTCTGGGGGACCTTTTTTGCGGCCGCGCCTTCTGAACCCGGCGGAGCTTGTACCCGAGGCGGTTGAGGATGTCGCCGACGGTCTGACGGGTCGGCACCTTCCCGGCCAGTTCGGGGACGGCCAGCAACGCCTCGCGGACGGCCTTGGCGGTGATCCGGGTGTACGCGAACAGGGTCTGGAACTTGGGGTCCGCCTGGGCGTGCGGATCGACCAGGCGGCGGATGTGGACTTCCACCTCGGGGTGCAAGTCCTCGGTCGCCGTCCGCCCGCGGGATTCGAAGTCCTCGACGCACCGGATGCCGGTCCGGAGTTCGTTCAGGCCGGTGTGGACGGTGTCGCGTCCCCAACCGAAGGTCGTCTCGGCGTGGCGGGCGGAGCCGCGGCAGTAGGTGTGAGCCATCTCGGCCTGGAATCGGCGCCGCTTGTGCCCGGTGAGCAGCGTCGCGGCGAGCAGGATGGCCCGCCGGGCGTCGTCCGTGAGTTCTGCCATCACGACCTCCTCCGTGAGGCATCCCTTGTAGCCGATCCCAGAGGTCACTGGGAGATCACCTTCCCGCTCATGCCTCAGGGGCCGGCTGGACCGGTACCTGGAGAACATCGACGATCGGCTGGCGGCCGATTGCCGGAACGCCCGGGTGCTGCACTGGTGCCCCTACACTTGCGGCCGGCGGCCGGGCGTCGTAACATCAATCTGATTCAGTACTTCTCCCGGCCTTCCAGCGCCCATGACTCGCACCGCGGCGGGGGGCACGTACTCCCATCTTGGTAACTCGCGCATGCGCCCGCTCCGGACTCGTAAGCGGTTGGCCGTCGAGCGGCTCGAAGACCGCACCAATCCGGGCGCCCACCCCGTCGCCACGGCCGCGGCAGCAGGCTACCGCGTCGGCGACCAGATCATCACCCTCGACACCCGCGCCGACGAGTTAGTGGTCGGCCTCCCCGGCGGCACCGCGGCGCTGGCTCCACTGGTCGCCACCGGCGGGCCTCTCGTCGGGCTGACCGCGGCGCGGTGGCTCACCCCCGAGCTCGTCGTCCTCGCCGGCCCCGCCGACTACGCCGCCAAGGCGGCCGCCATCCCCGGCGTCACCTTTACCGCGCCCGTGTACCAGAACCCCGACACCGGCGGCTGGCTCGTCGCTACGAACGAGGTGATCGTCGCCCTCGCTCCCGGCGCCGACCCGTCCGCGCTCGCCGACCCGCGCTTCGCGAGTTGGGAGCCGTTGCCCGGCACGCCCGACCAGTTTGTAGTCAAGGCCGCCGCCGGGTACGGCCCCGTGGCGCTGAGCCTGGCCGAAGCCCTGCACGGCGACCCACGCTTTACCTGGGCCGAACCGAACTTCTACCAGGACTTCCAGAAGCACTTCACGCCGAACGACACGCTCTATGCCAGCGAGTGGCACCTGAACAACACCGGGCAGGTCGCCGGGCAGACGGCCGGGGCCGACGTCGACGCCGAACTCGCCTGGGACGTCACGAAGGGGAGCCAGAACGTCGTCGTGGCGGTGGTGGACGACGGCATGGACATCACGCACCCGGACCTGGCGCCGAACGTCTTTATCAACCAGGGCGAGATCCCGGCCGCGGTCCGCGCCGCACTCACCGACGTGGACGGCGACGGGATCATCAGCTTCGTGGACCTGAACAACGCGGCGAACGTCGGCGCCGGCAAGGCCGTGGACGTGAACGGCAACGGCCGCATCGACCCGAACGACATCCTGTCGCCGACGGCATCCGGCGGGTGGGCCGACGGGGCCGACGGCAGCGACGGCAACGGGTACGTGGACGACCTGTGTGGGTGGGACTTCACCACGAACGGCACTACCGGCGACCTGAACCCTGGGGCCGATGTGGCCGGCGACAAACACGCCACGTCGGTGGCCGGGGTTGCGGTCGGGGTGGGAAACAACAACCTCGGCACCACCGGGATCGCCTTCCAGTCCCGCATCCTGCCGGTCCGCATCTTCAGCGGCAACACGATCACCTCCGACGCGAACGTGGCCGCCGCCATCTACTACGCCGCCGGGCGGACGCGGGACGGGCTCGGCACGTTTCGCTCCGGGGACGTGCTGAACAACTCGTGGGGCGGCGGCTCGCCGGTGGCCGCCATCACCGCCGCGTTCACCTGGGCGAGCAACACCGCGAAGGCCGGCAAGGGGGTGCCGACATTCGTCTCGAGCGGCGACGATTTTGCCTCCGCGGTGTCGTACCCGGCGAGCCTGGCGGGCTCACTGCCCGGCGTGATCGCCGTCGGCGCGAGCACCGACGTGGAAACCCGCGCGGCGTACAGCAACTACGGCCCGGAGCTCGACTTCGTGGCCCCGAGCGACGGCCCGAACTTCGGCGGCGTGTCCGGCATTGTCACCACCGACCGGCAGGGCACGAGCGGGTACAACACCGCCGCCGGGCTGACGGGGGACTACACCACCACGTTCGGCGGCACGTCGTCGGCGTCACCGCTGGCGGCCGGAATCGGTGCGCTGGTGCTGGCCGTGGACCCGACCCTGACCGCGGCGCAGGTACGGACCCTGATGCGGGCCACGACCGAGCTGATCGGCCCGAACGTGAACGCCGCCGGGTTCGCCGTCGGCTTCGGGTACGGGCGGGTGAACGCCAACGCGGCCGTGCGCGGCGTCGGCGTGGCCGAGGTGCAGGTGCTCGACGACCGCGCCGACGTGCCGGACGGCACCGGCTCTGTGAGCCTCGGCGGCGTGCCGGTCGGCGGGGTCGGGGCGACGCGAACGTTCCGCGTCCGCAACCAGGGCACGCTGCCGCTGACGCTCGGCGCGGTGAGCGTGACCGGCCCGTTCGAGGTGGTGAGCGGCCTCGGCAGCAGCACGCTCACGACCGGCCAGTACACCACGTTCACCCTCCGCTTCCTGCCGACCGCCAGCGGGGCCGCGACCGGCACCGTGACGTTCACCTCGAACGACCTGAACGAAGGCACGTTCGACTTCACCGTGTCCGGCACCGGGCTGACGCCGTCGCTGGCCGGGCGGGTGTACGAGGACTGGGCCGGGAACGGCACCGCCGACGCGAACGACCCGGGCGTCGCCGGCCGGCAGGTGTTCCTCGACCTGAACGGCAACGGCACCTACGACGCGACGCCGACCGCGGTCGTGTTCAACTCCGGGGCGGTGAACGTCGCCATTCCGGACGCCACCGGGGCGGTCGCCACCAGCACCCAGGCCGTGTCCGCCGCCGGGCTGGTGACGAAGGCGACGGTGCGGGTGAGCATCGCCCACACCTACGTCTCCGACCTGGCGATTGAGTTGGTCGGCCCGGGCGGGCAGTCGGTGATGCTGTTCAGCGGTCGGGGCGCGGCCGGCACCAACCTCACCAACACCGTGTTCGACGACGCTGCGGCCAACCCGATCGCCAGCGGCAGCTCCCCGTTCACCGCCACGTTCCGCCCCGAAGAGTCGCTGGCCGCGTTCATCGGGACCGCGGCCGGCGGCGCCTGGACGCTCCGCGTCCGCGACTCCGCCGCCGCCGACACCGGCACCATCTCCAACTGGACGCTCACCCTCACGGTCGCCGAGCCGACGCAGACGACGACCGCGGCCGGCACGTTCGCCTTCGCCGGGCTCCCGGCCGGGACGTACGCGGTGCGCACCGTCGTGCCGGGCGGGTGGACGGTCACCGGCCCGGCCGGCGGCAGCTACTCGCAGGCGCTGTCGGCCGGCGGGTCGGTCACCGGCCTGAACTTCGGCGCGGTGCGGCAAAACGCCGTGTACGGCCAGATGGCGAACGACCTGAACGGCAACGGCGTCCGCGACGCCGGCGAGCCCACGCTGGCCGGGTGGCGCGTGTTCGACGACCGCAACGGCAACGGCACCCTGGACGGCGGCGAGGTAAACGCCCTGACCGACGCCCTCGGCAACTACCTGCTGCCGGGGCTGGCCGCGGGGGCGACCACGATCCGGGTGGAGCGGCAGGCCGGCTACTTCACCACAATCGGCACCGCCGGGCTGCCGCTCACCATGGTCGCCGGTTCGACGTACCACGGCCGCGACTTCGGGGCCGTCTTCGACCCCGTGGTCCCGACCGCGGACATCATCGACGTGACGCCCGACCCGCGCACGTCGCCGGTGCCGTCGGTGGCGGTCGTGTTCAGCGAGGCCGTGACCGGGTTCGACCTGGCGGACCTGAGCCTGACCCGCGACGGCGGCGCGAACCTGCTGACCGCCGCGCAGACGCTGACGACGACCGACAACGTGACGTGGACGCTCGGCAACCTCGCCGGGCTGACGGCCGCCCCCGGGACGTACGTGCTGACGCTGACCGCGGCCGGCTCCGGCGTGGAGGACGCGGCGCAAAACGCGCTAGCGGCGAACGCCTCCGACAGCTGGGTGATGCTGATGGTGCCGGCGGCGTCGGTGTCGGACGTGACGGTGGGCGAGGCGGGCGGGCCGGTGGTGTTCACGGTGACGCTGTCGTACGCCTCGCCAGACACGGTGCTGGTGCCCTACTCGACCGCGGACGACACCGCGACGGTCGCCGACGGCGACTACACCGCGACATCGGGCACGCTGACGTTCCTGCCGAGCGAGACGACGAAAACGGTGAGCGTGCCGGTGACGAACGACATGTGGGACGAGCCGGACGAGACGTTCGTGCTCAACCTCGGCGAGCCGACGAACGCGGTCATCGGCGACGGCCAGGGCGTCGCCACCATCGCCGACGACGACCCGACGCCGGCGCTGTCGATCGGCGGCGTGACGCTCGCGGAGGGGACCGGCGGCACGACGGCGCTCGCGTTCACCGTCACCCTGTCGGCAGTGAGCGGGCGCAGCGTGACCGTGGGGTACGCCACCGCCGACGGCACCGCCACCGCCGCCGACGGCGACTACACCCTGGCGAGCGGCACCCTCACGTTCGCCCCCGGAGAGACGACCAAGACGGTCACCGTCCAGGTGACCGGGGACGCGCGGAACGAGACCGACGAGACGTTCGCCGTGAACCTGAGCGGCGCCACGAACGCCACCATCGGCACGGCCACCGGCACCGGCACGATCACCGACGACGACCCGCTGCCGACGCTGAGTGTCAACTCGGTGTCACACGCGGAGGGGGCCAGCGGCGGCACGGCGTTCGTGTTCACGGTGACGCTGTCGGCCGTCAGCGGTCGGACGGTGAGCGTGAGCTACGCGACCGCGAACGGCACCGCCACAACCGCCGACGGCGACTTCGTCGCGGCGGCCGGCACGCTCACGTTCGCTCCCGGCGAGACGAGCAAGACGGTCACCGTGGATGCGACCGGCGACCTGCGCAACGAGATCGACGAGACGTTCACCGTGAACCTGAGCGGCGCGACGAACGGGACGATCGGCGCGTCTAGCGGTACGGGCACCGTCTTGAACGACGACCCGGAACCGATCCTGAGTGTCGACTCGGTGTCGGCCGCGGAAGGCGGCGCGCTCGCGTTCACCGTGTCGCTGTCGGCAGTGAGCGGGCGCACCGTGACGGTGAACTACGCCACCGCGGACGGCAGCGCGACCGCCGGCAGCGACTACGCGGCGGCCTCGGGCACGCTCACGTTCGCCCCCGGCGAGACGAGCAAGACGGTCACCGTGTCCGCGACCAGCGACAACACCTTCGAGCCGGACGAGACGTTCACGCTGACGCTGAGCGGCGCCGCCAACGCCGGCGGCGCCGCCGGCACCGGCACCGGCACGATCGCCAACGACGACGCCATCCCGGCCGCGGCGCTGAGCACCGTCGCCGGTCCGGTCGCGGAGTCGGGCGACAGCGCCACGGTCGCGGTGACACTATCGAACCCATCGTACCTGCCGGTCACGGTGTCGTTCGTGCTCGGCGGCACCGCCACCGCCACCGACTTGGTGGCGCCGCCGGCGAGCGTCACAATCCCCGCCGGACAGTTGACCGCCAACGTCGTCGTCGTCGCCAGCACCGACACCGCCGACGAGCCGGACGAAACGGTGACGCTGACGATCGGAGGCGTCGTAAACGGCACCGCGGCCGGCGGCCCGGTCGTACTGACGATCGCCGACGACGACCTGCCCGTGGCTGCGCCCGCCGGCTTCGACCTATTCGAGGACGTGCCGTTCACCACGCCGGCGAGCCTGCTGGCGACGGCGAACGCGCAGCCGGGGTCGGTCGTGGAGTTGGTCGGCGCCGCGCCGGCCGGCGGCATGCTCAACCTGGCCCCGGCCGGGACGTTCACCTTCGCGCCGGCCGCGAACGCCAACGGCACCGTCGGCTTCAGCTACCGGGTGCGCAACCCGGCGGGCGAGGTGTCGGCCCCGGCGGCGGTCGCGCTCCGGGTCGCGGCGGTGAACGACCCGCCGGCGTTCACCCCCGGCCCGGACCAGGCCGACCCGCGCCGCGGCGGCCCGCAGGTCGTGCGCGGGTGGGCGACCGCCATCAGCGCCGGCCCGCCCGACGAGGCCAGCCAGCGGCTCACGTTCGAGGTGACCACCGACAACCCCGGCCTGTTCGCCGTCCAACCCGCGATCGACCCGGCGACCGGCACGCTCATGTACACGCCGGGCACCGGGTTCGGCACGGCCGTCGTCACGGTGCTGCTGCGCGACGACGCCGGTGGCGCCGACACCTCGCCGGCGCGCACGTTCACGATCAGCGTGCTGAAGTACCGCGACGACAACCTGCCGACGAACCAGGACGAGGTCGGGCGGATCGGCGTCGGCTCGGGGGACAGCGGTATCGTGGCGATGTTCCGCGGCGACGGCGCGGCGGCTGGCACGCTCACGCCGTTCACCGGAGCGTCGGCGCGCGTCGTCACCGCCGACGTGACCGGCGACGGCGTCGCCGACACGATTACCGCAACCGGCCCCGGGGTGCGCAGCCGGGTGGTGGTGATCGACGGCGCCACCGGGGCCGTGGCACGCACAATTCTGCCCTTCGAGGACACATTCACCGGCGGGCTGTTCGTGTCCGCGGCCGATGTGGACGGCGACGGCAAGGCCGAGATTGCCGTGTCGCCGGACACCGGCGGCGGCGGCCGCGTCACGGTGTTCGGCGCGGCCGGGGTGGTGGCCGACTTCTTCGGCATCGACGACCGGAACTTCCGCGGCGGCGCCCGGGTGACGTTCGGCGACGTGAACGGCGACGGCACCCCGGACTTGGTGGTCGTGGCCGGGTTCGGCGGCGGGCCGCGGACGGCGATCTACGACGGCGTGACGCTCCGCGGCGGCCCGTCGCGGCTGGTGAGCGACTTTTTCGCGTTCCCGGGGACGGACGCGGTAAACCTTCGCAACGGTGTGTTCGTGGCGGCCGGCGACGTGGACGGCGACGGGTTCGCCGACCTGGCGTTCGGCGGCGGACCGGGCGGGGCGCCGCGGGTGTTCGTGCTGAGCGGGGCGCTGGTGAGCGCCGGCCGGGTGGACGCGGCGCACGCGGCGCCGGTGGCGAACTTCTTCGTGGCCGGGAACACTTCTGACCGCGGCGGGGTACGGCTGGCGGTGAAGGACGCCGACGGGGACGACCGGGCGGACGTGGTCGCCGGCAGTGGCGAGGGGTCGGCGGCGCGGGTGCGGGTCTACGCGGGGTCGGGATTCGGCGGCGGCGGCGAACCGGGCGGGTTCTTCGACCTGGAGCCGTTCGGCGGCTCCGTCCTCGCCAGTGGGGTGTACGTCGGGTAGGTTCTCGGGTCGGTGCTCGCTGTCCACGCCCGACGAGGGACGAGCCGATCATCGTCGGGGTCCTTCATGCTGCGGCGCGTGCGCCCCCCGTCCCGCACGATGTGAGCCCAATTCACAAATGAACGCTACCGTTCCGCCGGGGCGTCGTCCGTATCGCGAATCGTTTCTCTGTTGTCATACCGAATCGGGCTGATCCGTAGCCGGTGGTCACAAGTGTCGGTGGGACCAGGGGTTCACGTCGCGGCTGACCGGGCGGAGTCGCTCCAACAGTATTTCTTCCAGACGACTCAGTGCTTCCACGGACGGGGTGTCTCCGTCCCAAGAATCAATGAGAACTGCCCGAGCCAACCGGCGGACGGTTACCCATCCGCCGGACGAGGGATCACTCTCCTGGAACCAATGATCCCCGTTCGAGCGACCCCGCCGCGGAGTGGCAAGGGATCACCCGGATTCGGTATCACTTGTGGCAGCATCCAGGTTCCAGGTCACATTGGTCCCCGCAAGTCGCCTCCCCACTAACCATCGTCCGCTCGATCAGAAGTCGGCCCCACGGATGCGATTTGCGCCGAAACTAAAAGTTCGCGTCAAGAGAAAATGAGCGAAAATTTTCATTCTGCGCCACTACGATCGGAACACCCCCCAATCACGACCCAAAGTATTACCCCGTTGCAACTTAAGACTGGCCAATTCTGGTTCTTCTGACAATGCCGGTTGGGTCGAGTCGGGCGTTTGGGAGAAGTTGATCGATTGCTTATTGTGACGCCGCACCAACTCCATTAGCATCAGCCACATATCGAGATACGTGAATCGGCTTTTTCACCCGTCACTCGACCGCGGCATCCGTCGCAACGTGGCGGGACGGAGTGCGCCGCGGTCAGACCCCACACCCGGCGACCTGACCGCCGTACGATCGCCCCGACCGGCTTGACCTCGATCCATCACGCGGCCGGAGACCCAAACCCATGCCGCCCTCCACCGACTGACCGACTCGACCGACACCATCTGAGACGCCCACCATGAACTCGCCCGGCTGGAAGAAGTCTCTTTCCAAATTGTTCACGAGCCCCCTCGCCCGGTCCGGCGCCGGACGCCGGTCCGCCCCGCGGGCGTCGGCGAAGCGCTCGCAGCCGATGTCGCAACTGGTGATCGAGACGCTGGAGTCGCGCGACGTCCCGGCGATCATCAACATGACGGTGGCCCCGATCAGCCCGACGGAGGGCGTCGCGCTCGGGAGCCCGGCGGCCCCGCTGCCGGTCGCCACGTTCCAGGTCGATAACTACCTCGGCTTCGACCAGTCGATCCAGTTCAGCGCCGCGATCGGGTGGGGCGACGGCACCGCGAGCAGCGGCCTGGGCTCAACCACGATTCAATTCCTGTCGAACGACGGGGCCGGGCGGGCCTCGTATCAGGTGTTCGGGTACCACACCTACCGGCACGCGTCGAACCCACTCACCCCGTTGAACCTGGACGTCGTGGTGTTTGACAACACCGGCCCGGGCACAACGCAGGCGGCCTCCACGCCCATCACGGTCATCGACCAACCGTTGACCGCGGCCGGCGTGCAGCCGGTGGTCGCAGCCACAGCCGGCGCGCCGCTCGTGTACGTGGACGTGGCGACGTTCACGGACGCCAACCCGCTAGCCCTCGCCGGCGACTACACCGCCACGATCACGTGGGGGAACCCGACGCAGACCACGAGCGGCACGGTCGTCCAGGACACGAACGGCGTGTTCCACGTTCTCGGGAGCCACACGTTCGACGGGGCCGCCCCGGCGTCGTCAGCGTACACGGTCACGATCCTGGACGTCACCGCGAGCGTGACCATCAACAACACGGCCACGGTCGCCCGGGCGGCGATTCTGGTCGGCGCGCTGCCGGTCGCCGGTACGGTCAACATCCCGACGGCCGCCGGCGTGATCGCCACGTTCACCGACACCGGCGGGGCGGACCCGCTCGCGTCGTACACGGCCACGATCGACTGGGGCGACGGCACGCCCACCTCGGTCGGGACGGTCGCAGCCCTTGGCGGCAATCAGTTCAGCGTTTCGGCCCCGGCCCACACCTACCCCCAGCCGGGGGTGTTTGCGACGCGGGTGACCGTGGCGAACGCCCTGGACGGTACCTCCGGCGTCGGCGGCAGCACGGCCGTGATCGCCAACTCCATCCTGACCGCGACCCCGGCGGCCGGGATCACGGCTGTCGAGGGCACCACCTTGACGGCACTCGTGGCCACCTTCACCGACACCGACCCCACCCGCCCCACGTCCGCCTACACGGCGACGATCACTTGGGGCGACGGCACCACCTCCGCCGGGGTCATCACCCAGCCGGGCGGGGCCGGGACGGCGTTCCAGGTGTCCGGGAGCCACATCTACCAGGTGGACGGGCCGTACCCGATCACGGTGCTGATCCAGAACGACAACGGGAGCCGGACGACGACCACGACCACGGCGACCGTGACCGAGGCCGGGATCGCGACGAACCCCGCCCCGCTGGTGATCCGCGGGCAGCAGAACGTCGCGCTGGTGGGCGTGGACGTGGCGACGTTCACGTCCGGCAACCCGTTCGAGACGGCGGCGAACTTCGCGGCCTCGATCGCCTGGGGCGACGGGACGACGTCGGCCGGGGTCATCGTGGTGGACGCGTTCGGCACGTTCCACGTCCAGGGCATCCACACCTACACCTCGACCGGCACGTTCACCCCGCTCGTGACCGTCTCCGAGGTCGGGGGGGGTGGGGTGCTCGGGCAGGTGCAGGCCACCGTGACCATCGTGGCGACCCCGCTGCTGGTCACCGCCACGCCGGTCCAGGCGACCGAGGGGGTGGCCCTGCCGAACGCCCAGAACACCACGAACGGTACGGTCGTCGCCACGTTCGTGGACCTGTTCGGCGCCGACCCGTTGGCCTCCTACTCGGCCTCCATCGACTGGGGCAACGGGCTGACCACCCCGGGCACCATCGTGGCCGGGGTCGGGCCGAACTTCGTGGTCGTCGCCCCGGCCGCGCCGCCGGTCGTGTACGCCAACGCCGGGATGTACACCGTCAAGGTGACGGTGATGAACGTGGACCTGTCGCAGACGAGCGGCTTCTTCCAGGCCGTCGGGGTGACGACCGCCACGGTCGCGGACGCCCCGCTGGCGGCCGACCCGACTCAGCCGGTGGTCACCGCGTTCCAGGGGACGCCGCTCGCCGGGGTGCCGGTCGGCCGGTTCACCGACGGCAACCCGGCCGGGTCGGTGACCGACTTCACCGCGACGATCGACTGGGGCGACGGCACCCCGCAGTCGGCCGGGCAGGTGGTCCAGCCGGGCGGCGTCGGCACGCCGTTCGTGGTGCTCGGGAATCACACCTACGCGAACCCGACCACCCCGCCGGCCGCGCCCTACGCGGTCACCGTCACCGTCGTGGACGTCGGCGGCTCCCGGGTCACGACCCGGACGACGGCGAACGTCACCGCGTCGGTCATCACCGGCACCCCGACGGTCCTCACCGGCGTCGAGGGGCAGCCAATCGGCAACGGGGTGGTGGCGTACTTCACCGACAGCGGCATCGCCGGGCCGGTGAGCAGCTACTCGGCGTCGATCAACTGGGGCACCGGGCTGCCGGGGTCGGTCACCTTCGGGCAGATCGTGCCGCTCGGCGGGAACTCGTTCCAGGTCCTCGGGACGTACACCTACCCGCGGGAGAACGTGGCCCCGAACATGCCGTACTCGGTCACCGTGTCGATCAGCCACAACGGCCTGGCGGCCACCACCGTGGTGAGCCAGGCGAACATCGCCGACGCGCCGATCAGCGGGGTGGCGGTGCCGGTGTTCGCCACCGAGGGGGTGGCGTTCACCGGGACGGTGGCGATCTTTACCGACGCCAACCCGAACGGGACGGCCGCCGACTTCACCGCCACGATCAGCTGGGGCGACGGCTCCACCTCGACCGGGCGGGTGGTCCGCAGCGGGGCGTCGTACCTGGTCGGCGGGGCCGACCCGGTGTCCGGCCTCGGGCACGTGTACACGCGGGAGGGCACGTTCGCGTTCAGCGTCACCGTCCGGGACGGGGCGCCGGGTGGGGCCGAGTTCACCGCGTTCCAGACGGCCACGGTGTTCGACGCCCCGCTGACCGCGACCGGGATCAACACCACGATCGTGGAAGGCCCGCTCCCGGCGGTGCCGCTCCCCGGGGTGGTGGCCCCGACGTTCAACGTGGCCACGTTCACCGACGCGGGGAACGTGCCCCCGGCGGCGCCCAACCCGCCGTCCGAGTACACCGCGACGATCAACTGGGGCGACGGCGCGGTGACCACCGGGGTGATCGGCAACCCGACCCTGCTGCTCGGGACGCTCGTCTACCCGGTGACCGGCCAGCACCTGTACGCGGACGTGGGGTCGTACTTCGTCACCGTCACCGTCCGCACGAGCGGCACCAGTTCCACCTCGACGACCGCGGTCATCACCGTCACCGACGCCGTGCTGACGGCCGGGCCGGCGACGGCGCTGACGGCGGTCGAGGGGTCCGGGTTCACCTCCCAGGTGGCGACGTTCAGCGACGCCGACCTGCTTGGCCGGATCTCGGACTACTCGGCGACGATCGCCTGGGGCGACGGCACGACCTCGGCCGGGGTGATCGGCCAGATCTCCACCCCGCTCGGGACGCCGCCGCAGTTCACCGTCGTCGGCACGCACACCTACGCCGACCCGAGCGCGGCCGGCGCCCCGTACCCGGTCACCGTCACCGTCCGCGGCGTGACCGGCGGGAACAGCACCACGGCCACGGCCACGGTCGCGGTCGGGAGCGCCCCGCTGTCGTCTGAGGGGGGGACGGTCCACGGGGTCGAAGGGAACTCGACCGGGTCGGTCCTGATCGGGACGTTCACCGACGCCGACCCGCAGTCGGCGCTCGCCGAGTTCACGACCGGCGGCGGGTCGATCACGATCGACTGGGGCAACGGGGGCGGGCCGGTCCCGCTCCCGCCCTCGGCCGTCACCGCCGTCGGCTCGCCGAGCGGGGTGACGTACCGGATCAACGCGGCGTTCACCTACCCGCGGCCCGGGACGTACCCGATCACCGTGGTCGTCACCGACCGGTTCGGGGCGTCCACGGTCATCCAGTCGGTCGCCCTGATCGCCGCTGCCCCGCTCGTCGCGGCGCCGGCGGGCACCCAACCGGCCATCGGGACGACTGAAGGGGGGACGTACACCGGGCCGGTGTTCCGGTTCACCGACGGCAACCCGCTGTCGGTCCCGTCCGAGTTCGCCGCGACCATCAACTGGGGCGACGGCACGACGGACACCGGGGTCGTCACACAGCCCGGCGGCCCGGGGACGACGTATGTGGTGTCCGGCAGCCATCGCTACCTGGACAACGGGAACTACACCGTCGGCGTGTTCGTGCAGAAGACCGGCGGCGGGTCGACGGTCAACTACACGACGACGGCGGTGGTGACCGGGGTGGTGCCGACGGCGGTCATCTCGAACGCCGGGCCGGTGGGCGAGGGGAGCCCGGTGACGGTCTCCCTGTCCGACCCGCAGGACCCGTCGCCGACCGACACCGCGGCCGGGTTCCGGTACAGCTTCGCCACCTCGGCCGCCGGGCTGGCGGGGTCGTACGCCGGCGCCCAGCCGGGGAGCTCCGCCCAGTTCACGTTCCCGGACGGCCCGTCCACCCAGACGGTGTTCGGTCGCATCTTCGACAAGGACGGGCTGTTCAGCGACTACCAGACCGTGGTGACGGTGACCAACGTGAACCCGACCGCCACGCTGTCGGTGAGCGGCCCGTTCATCCCGAAGAAGCCGTTCACGGTGACGTTCACCAACCAGGCCGACCCGTCGCCGACCGACACCGCGGCCGGGTTCCGGTACCAGTTCGACTTCGGCGACGGGAACGGGTTCGGGGCGCCGACGACGAGCCCGACGGCGACGTTCACGCCGCCGCGACCCGGCACGTACGTGGTCCGCGGCCGGATCATCGACAAGGACGGGGGGGTGACCGAGTACACCGCCAACCCGCAGGGGAACGTGGTGATCCCGAACGTGGACGTGTTCGCGGTCGGCAACGGGATCGGCGCCGGCCCGATCGTGAAGGTGTACAGCAGCCTGGACAACAGCCTGGTCGCCAGCTTCACCGCCTACGAGCCGACGTTCCGCGGTGGGGTGCTGGTGGCGACCGGGGACGTGACCGGGGACGGCATCCCGGACATCATCACCGGGACCGGGGTCGGCGGCGGCCCGGTGGTGAAGGTGTTCGACGGGGTGACCTTCTTCGAGATCGCCAGCCTCATGGCCTACGAGGCGTCGTTCCGGGGCGGGGTGTTCGTGGCCGCCGGGGACACCGACGGGGACGGCCGGGCCGAGATCATCACCGGGACTGGGATCGGCGGCGGCCCGGTGGTGAAGGTGTTCGACGGCCGGACGAATGCCCTCCGGTCGAGCTTCGCGGCCTACGACATCAGCGCCCGGGGCGGGGTGTTCGTGGCCGCCGGGGATACAACCGGGGACGGGAAGGCCGAGGTCATTACAGGCGCCGGCCAGGGCGGCGGCCCGCACGTGAAGGTGTTCGACCAGTTCGGCAACACGATCCGGAGCTTCTTCGCCTACGACAGCAGCTTCCCGGGCGGGGTGACCGTGTCGGCCGGCGACCTCTACGGCCTCGGGTACGCCGACATCGTGACCGGCACCGGGGTCGGCGGCGGCCCCGAGGTCCGGGTGCTCGATAGCCAGAACGGCCGGCTGAAGGACAACTTCGCCGCGTTCGGCCCGGACCGGAGCACCGGCCAACCGCTCCGCAACGGGTTCTCGGTCAGCGCCAGCCACGTGATCGGGCCGACCGGAAAGGCGGCGATCATCGCCGCCGCCGGCCCGGACTACGGCCCGACGGTGCGGCTGTTCGACGCCGTCACCCACGCGAGCCTCGGCGAGATCCTGCCGTACGAGGAGACGTTCACCGGCGGGGCATACGTCGGGTGACCCGGCGCCGGTGAGGCTGCCGGCCGCAGCCACGGTGTCAATCCCGCCCCGCTCGCGCCCCCCGGGGCGAGCGGGGCGTGTTCCGTATCTGGGGACCACCCTCGGCTCGTAGTACCAACACAGACGGGGGACTCCCGGCGGAATTGTTGCGATTCGTTAACCCTTTTCCCCGTTTTCGCGAAAGTCGCGTGGCTACCCTCATGGGAATGCCGGATAACAGAATGTATTGGTTTTGACGATTCAGCAGGTTCGACGGCGGAGCCCCCCCTTGGGGTCTCGAACGACCCTGCCAGGCGTTCCGAACGTCTCGCCCTGACGGGCCTGATACGAGGTTCGGGAATTGACTTCCCGGCGGACGGCCGGCGGCAGCCGGCTGGTCGGGGTGGCAAGTGCCTGGTGGCGCCACCCGCCGGCTGCCGCCGGCCGTCCGCCCGGCGGTAGGGATTACTTCGAAACCGGATGACACGCACGGACGTGGTTTTCTGCATTGTCGGTGCCCGGTTCGGCCCTCGATCTTGATACGCACCCCGTGCCGGCCTGAAGGAACTCGCCCGATGAAGCGGTTTGATCGTGCGATCCGGTCCATTAAGGACATCCTGAAAAGCACCGCCCGCGGCATCATGGCCGTCCGGGGGGGCCGGTTCCGCCTCGGCGTCGAATTCCTCGAAGACCGCCTCGCGCCGACTGCGGACCTGACCTACCTCGCCCAGGCGGATGGGGCCGCGACCTTGCGGCTGATCGATGGGTGGCTCCAACTCGTGGATACCGCCGACCCGAATCACGTCCTCGCGGCGGGCGATTTCGACCGGATCTTCGGCGGCGTGCTGATCGACGCCAACGGCCACGTCCTGACGCTGACCGTGGACCCGTCCGTACGCCAGGTCCGCGGGGGGATCACGTTCGACGGCGGGGGGACCGGCACGCTGGTCGGCCCTACCTACGACGCGACGTGGGGCGTGACCGGCGACTCCGTCGGCTACCTCGGGTCGTCGAAGTTCCTCGCGTTCCGGGGCGTGGCGAACCTGAGGGGTGCGGCCGGGAACCAGGACACGTTCGTCTTCGCGCCCGGCGGGACGCTCCCCGGCGTGATCGACGGCGGCCCGGCCGGGTTCGACTCGCTCGTCATCCACAACCAGGGGGCCGAGCGCGTCGTGTTCCGCGCCACCGGGCCGGACTCGGGCAGCGTGGAGATCGACGCCGCCGTCATCCGGTACGCCGGGCTCGAGCCGATCACGCTGACCGGCCCGCTGACCGACGTGTCGGTGATCGGCAGCGGCGCCGCCGACCGGATGCTGCTCGAAGACCTCGGCGGCGGCGTCCTGCGGGTGCGGAGCGCCGACGTGGTCCCGACGTTCGAGAGCGTCGAGTTCACCACGCCGAGCGCCTCGCTGACGATCAGCGGCGGGGGCGGCTCGGACACCGTCACCGTCGTCGGCGCCGTGGGCCTCGGCGCGGCGGCGCTGACCGTGGGGGCCGAGACGATCGCGGTCCCGGCGGGCACGTCGCTGACCACGACGGGGGACGTCGCACTACTGGCCCGCGCGCAGGGCGCCGTCACCTCCGCGGCCACACCCGCGCCGGTGAACCTGGCGGCCGAGGTCGTCGTCCAGGGGTCGATTCAAACGCCGGGCGGCGTGACCATCGACGCCACCGTGGCGAACACCGTCACCCTGACCGCGCCGGGCCTGCCGGCGAACCTGTCGCTCACGTCGGCGTCGAGTGCGGTCGCGGAGATTCGCGCCGGCGGCGTGGTGACGGCGGGCACGCTGCAACTCACCGCCCACACCACGACCGCGGTCACGGCCACGGCCGCGAACGCGATCGCCGGCACGATCGGCGTCGTGTCGAACCAGACGACGCACGCGGGCATCGTGGGCGGCGGCCGGGCGGTGGTCGGCGGCGGCGCGATTTCGGGCACGGAGCCGGCCAGCGCCCTCATTCAGGCCGTCGACGATTCGCACCTCGTCGCGACCAGCTCCGACTTCGCCCCGTCGTCCGGCTACGACTTCAGCATCCTCAGCAACTCGATTCGGCTCACGCGGGACACGCAGGCCTATATCACCGACCTCCCGGGGACTGCGAACGTCGCCCTGACGACGACCGGGCTGGCCCACCTCGACGCCGTGAACCGCGGCGAGGTCGCCAACACCATCGTGTCGAGCTTCGTGGGGACCGTCGAGAACATCGTTTCCGACACGACGCGCGCCACGCTCACGAGCGCCAACCTGAACGTCGGCGGGCTCGCCCAGGACGCGCTGAACGCGACCACGTACACGGCATCCGCGAAGGGCGCCGTCAACGACATTTCCGGCGGCACGACCGCGCGGGTGGTCGGCGGCACGGTCGCGGCCGGGACCGGGGGCGTGCATCTCTCCGCGATCGACGCCGGGGTGCTGACCGCGGAATCGACCGAGCTGTCGCTGAACGTCGGGCTGAGCGGGTTGACCTCGTCCGTGTCCGTCGGCGTCGCTCACGCCAGCAACACGCTGGACCGCGCCACCGAGGCCTCGATCGGCGCCGCGTCCGCCGTCACGGCGACGGACGGCGACGTGGAGCTCCTGGCCGAGTCGGCCACGAAGCTGACCTCCTCCGCGCGGGCGACCGCCGTCACGACGACGGGCGTGCTCCCGTTCAGCATCTCGTTCGGCCTCGGCGGGCTGTTCGTCACGAACACGCTCCTGGGCGGCGTCGGCGCGTTCACCGACGGCAGCAGCGTCAGCACCGTCGGCTCGGGCGACGTCCGGTTGGACGCGACGAATTCGTCGGTCGTCAACGCGGTGTCGGAGGTCAGCGCCCGGACGGCGACGACGACGGCCACCCTCGGCGCGACGGGCGTGGCGGCGGGCGTGGCGATCGCCCTGAACGCGATCGGCTGGCGGATCAACAACCTCGCCCTGGCGACGCTCGACAGCCTGGTCGGCACGCAGCTGGGGGATGTCGAAGCCCCGTTCCTGACGCAGGCGTACACCCGCAACTCCGCGGTCACGACCGCCGGCGACCTGCAGATCAACGCCGACAGCGCCCCGCAGATCAACGCCACGGTCAGCAACGCGGCCACGTCCACCACGTCGGGCCTGTGGCGGGCGAGCGGGACGGCCGCGGGTGGCATCCTGGCGACCAACAAGGTCAGCAGCGGGGCGAAGGCGTTCGTCGAAATCACCGCCACGCACACGGTCGGCGACACGCCGGGTTCATTGCTGCCGGGCGCGACGGTGTCGCTCGGCGTCGGCCGGGTGTTCCGGTACGTCGGTCCGGCGATCAACACGGGGCCGGTCAACCTGTCCGCGCAGAACTATGGCAACGCGAGCCTCTGGCAGCCGATCAGCGAGGTGACGGCCGCTGGGGCGATGACCGTGGACGCCCACGACGACGCGGGCGTGTATTCGAGCGTCAAGCTGGTGGTCTCGTCGATCACCACCAACATCGGGCTGTTCGGCTTCATCCAGAACGCCGACAACGCCACGCTCCCGTCGGACTTCACCACGAGCGCCGGCACGACCGCCGTCGCCTTCGGCCAGCGCGTGCGGCTGGCGAGCGACTTCGCGTCGCCGCTCGCCACGGCGGGCACGCTCGGCACGCAGACCGTCGCGGTGACGCCCGGCTCCGTGGTGAAGCTCGGCGACGACTACGGCCAGGCGCGGCTGACGACGGCGTCGGGGATTCGCCTGCTCAAGTTCGGCTCGCTCGTGGCCGTGGACGAGGGCTACGACGGCGGTGGCGGGGACGCCGGCGTGGTCTACCGGTACGTCGGCGGCAGCGGCCGCTACGACCTGGGCGCGCAGGACTACAGTGACGCGAGCCGCTGGCAGGCGGTGGGCGGCAACCCCGGCAGCGTCTACCGCTACGTCGGCGCCGCGCAGCCGCTCGACCTGAACGGGCTGGACTACACCGACGACTCGGAGTGGGTCGAGGTCGGCGGCACGCCGGGGAACGTGTACGAGTACATGGGGCCGGGCGAGACGCTGGACCTGCGGACGCAGAACTACACCGACCTGGGGTTCTGGCGGCGCGTGCTCGGGACGCGGCTCCTGCCGGAAGGCTTCAACGTCTCCCAGTCCAGCTCGACGAGCGTCGGCGGGGTCGTGGCGCTGAACGACGTGCGGAGCGACGTGGAGGCGGCCGTCCGCAACGCCACCGTGTCGGCGGACAGCCTCGCCCTCACCGCGACCGCGCAGGCGGTGATCCTTGCGGCGACGGACAGCACGATCGCCTCGTCGGGCGGCAGCTCCTGGACGGGGCAGGGCACCTCGCTGGCCGTCAACGGTGTCATCACCACGAACCGCGTCCTCGGCGGCGCGAGCGCCTTCGTGACAGACAGCACCGTGACGACGGCGGGCGACCTGACCGTCGGCGCGGAGTACCTGTCGCAGATCGACGCGAGCACCAAGGTGGCGTCCACCTCCGGGGCGAACTCGGTCGGGATCGCCCTGGCGTTCAACACGATCGGCTGGGGGCCGTCGAACGTCCTGTTCAACACCCTCGACGGCCTGCTCGGCGACCCGCTCGTCTCGACGGCGTTCGGGGGCGAGCAGCCGGCGCAGACGCTGGCGTTCATCACCAACTCCCGCGTCCAGGCCGGCGGCGCGGTCGAGGTGTCGGCGGTCGCCGCGGAGCAGATCAACTCGGACGTCGGGAACGACGCGACCTCGGCCCCCGCGGCGGTGTTCGGCGCCGCCGGGATGAGCGTCGGCGCCGTGCTGGCGAGCAGCATGGTGAGCGCGCGGGCGTACGCCTACGTCGATTACCTCCCGCTGGTGACCGACCTCACGCCGGCCAACACGCCGCCGCGGTTGCTCCCCGGCGCCCGCGTCGCGGTGGACGCCGCGCACGTGTACGAGTACGTCGGGCCGGTCGCCGCGGCGCCCAACCTGTCCGTCGCCGCACAGCAGTACGCCACCAGCGCCGACTGGCAGCAACTGAACCTCGTGGACGCGGCCGGCGGCGTCACCATCACGGCCGAGGACGCCGCCGGCATCGACTCCGCCACGACGATGTACGGCGAGGTGTCGCCCACGAACGACGGCGGCGCCGGCATCCTCAACGTGTGGGCCGGGCGAATCCAGGACGAGTACACGTACACCAGCAAGTCCGGGGTGCGGACCGTCCAGTTCAACGACCGCGTCCGCGTCGCCGACGACTTCGCCGACCCCGACGTCGCCGGCAAGGTCTACTTGTACATGGGGACCGCCCAGTCCCTCGACCTGGACGCGCAGGACTACAGCGACTTCGAGTTCTGGAAGGAGCTGACGCCGACCGACCTCATCACCGCGTCCCTGGCGTACGCCGTCCTCGGCGAGATCGGCACGCGGCTGAACAAGGGCCTGATCGGCGCCTCGAACAGTTACTTCGGGCTCATCGACCACAACGACGTCCGCAGCGACGTACGGGCCTATGTCCAGAATCAGACGGTGACGGCCGGCGGGACGGTGAGCGTGACGGCGGTGGAAGGGGCCGTCATCACGGCCTTCGACGAGAGCGTCGTGGCGCCGTGGGAAGGGCTCGGCGCCGTCATCGTGACGAACGTCGTCCTGAGCCAGGCGACCGCGTCCATCACCAGCAGCGACGTGACGACGACCGCCGGCGACGTGGTGGTGGACGCCTCCAACGTGTCGGAGATCGACGCGACGGCAACCAGCCGCATCGAGGCGTGGGACGCCACGAGCGCCGTACTGGCGTTCAACACCATCGGCTGGCGGCCGTCCAACCTCCTGTTCAACGCGGTCGATGCGCTTCTGGGCGATCCGCTAGTCTCGACCGCCTTCAACGGCGAGCAGCCGGCCGCGACGCGGGCGTTCATCCTCGACGCCACCATCGACGCGGCCGGCGACGTGACCGTGACCGCCAGCGGCGAGGCCCAGCTCAACGCCGTGGCCGGGAACGACAACGTCGTCGAGGCGGCGGTCGATTTGCTGTTCTCCCCCACCGCCGGTCAGGCGGCCGGGGACGGGAAGGCCGCCGGCTACGGCGCGACCGGCGCGGCGGGCGGCTTGCTGCTGGCGTCGAACAAGGTGTCGAGCTTCGCCTCCGCCTCGATCGACTTCACGGGCCCGGGCCGCGGCGTGGTGACGGCCGCGGGCGCCGTGACGGTGCTGGCGCAGGACACGGCCGGGATCGAGTCGCACAGCTCGGTGGTGCAGGACGTGGCCACGACCAACGACCTGACCGGCCTCATCCCCATCGTCAACAGCGTCCTCCTGCCGAACGACTACAAGTACACGACCGCGTCGGGCGTGCAGGCGATCCAGCCGGGCGACAAGGTGCGGCTCGGGAGCGCCTACGCGAGCGGCGGCGACACCGGCAGCCTGTACAAGTACGTCGGCGCGGCCCCGCTCCCCGCGGCGGACCTGGGCGCCACCGACTACAGCGACCCGCTCGCCTGGATGAAGCTCGTCGCCGGCAGCGCCAGCGACATCGCCAACCTCTACCCCGGCATCGGCAACTTCCTCGACTCCGACGCCCGCGCCATCGGCGTCATGGTGATCCTCAACGACGTCCGCAGCGCCGCGACCGCCTACGTCCACAACACGACCCTGACGGCCGCGTCGGTCGCGGTGACCGCGGTCGAGGCCGCCGCGATTGTGGCCGACGCGCAGATCAACGTGTCGGCGTCGGGCGGCAGCTTCTACGGCACCGGTACGGTGCTGGCCGGCAACGGTCAGGCCGTCACGAACATCGTGCTCAGCAAGGCGGTCGCCGACATCCAGGACAGCGACGTGACGGCCGACACGGTCGCCGTCGAAGCCCACAACACGTCGATGATCGACGCGACGATCCTGAGCGCCACCTCGACCGGGGCCGACGGCTTCGGGTTCACGCTGGCGTTCAACACCGTGGGCTGGAAGGCGCAGAACCTCCTGTTCAACGCCGTGGACGCGCTGCTCGGGGATTCGCTGATCGCCAACGCCTTCGGGGCCGAGCAGCCCGCCGAGACGCGGGCGTTCATCCGCAACTCGACGATCAACGCGACGGGCGACGTAACGGTGCTGGCGGACAACGCCGCCCAGATCAACGCGACCGTGAGCAACGCCGCCGAGTCCGCGGCGTCCGCGATGTTCGGCGCGGTGGGCAAGAGCGTCGGCGGGGTGCTGGCGAGCAACCGGGTGAGCAGCACGGCCACGGCTTCAATCGAGAACCAGTCGGTGACGACGGCGGGCGCGGTGGTGGTGTCGGCCGAGGACCACGCCGGCATTTACGCGAACAGCAAGATCGTGTCGTCGTCGGTCACGACCAACGACGGCGGGGCGGCGGTCCTGCAGAGCCTGATCAACCCCTTCCTGTCGGCCGATTTTCACACGTCGGAGGGGGTACGCGACCTGGAGTTCGGGGACCGGGTGCGGCTGGCGAGCGACTTCGTCGTGGACGACTACACGACCGACTCGGGCGTGCAGACGGTGGCCCCCGGGCAGGTCGTGCGGGTGGGGGACGACTACGGCGCGGCGACGTTCACGACGGACTCGGGGAAGCGGCTGCTGTCCCCCGGGGACGCGGTGCAGGTGGCCGACGGGTACGACGCCCTGCTGGGGACGGCCGGCGAGGTGTACCGCTACCTGGGGGCGCGGGGCCGGGTGGACCTGGGGGTGCAGGACTACACCGACTCGGCGCGGTGGGCGGTGGTGGCGGGGGAGGCCGGGGCGGCGCTGCGGTACGCCGGGGCGGCGCCGCTGACGGCCGACCTGGGGGCGCTCGACTACCGCGACCCGGCCGTGTGGGTGAAGGTCGCGGGCAAGCCCGGGACCGTGTACACGTACATGGGCACGGCGGCGACCCTCGACCTGGGGACGCAGGACTACACCGACCTGGGGTTCTGGAAGCCGGTCCCGGTCACCCAGATCATCCCGCAGGGGAACAACGTCTCCGACTCGGACGCCATGGCCCTCGGCGGGCTCGTCGTCCGCAACGACGTGCGCAGCGCCGTCGCCGCGTACCTGCAGAACACGACGGTGGTGGCGGACAGCGTCCGCGTGACGGCGGTGGAGGACGCGGTCCTGCGGGCGGCGGCGGACAGCACGGCGGTGGCGTCCGGCGGGAGCGCGTACGGGTCCGGGACCGTGCTCGCGGTGAACGCCACGATCGCCACCAACCTGGTCCTGTCGGCGGCCGACGCCTTCATCACGGACAGCACGGTGACGACGCCGGGTGACGTGACCGTGGCCGCGGCGAACACGTCGCAGATCGACGCGACGACGCTCAGTTCGACGACCAGCGGGGACACCGCGGTCGGGGTCGTCCTCGCGTTCAACACCGTCGGCTGGCAGGCCCAGAACGTCCTGTTCAACGCCCTCGACGCGCTCGTCGGCACGAGCATCGGCACCGAGCAGCCGGCGCGGACCCGGGCGTACCTCCGCGACACCGCGGTCGCCGCCGGCGGCGACGTGTCGGTGACGGCGGACTCGGCGGTCCGGCTCAACGCGGTGGTGGGGAACGAGTCCACGTCGGCCGCGGCGGCGCTGATCGGGGCGACCGGGGCCGCCGGGAGCGGGGTGCTGGCCAGCAACCTGGTCAGCAGCACGGCGACCGCGTTCGTCGAGTACACGACGCCGGCGCGGGGCACGGTGACGGCCGGCGGGGCGCTGCTCGTGGCCGCCGCCGACGACGCGACGATCGACGCCGACGCGACGCTGGTGGCGGCCGCGTCCACGTCCAACGACGGCGGCGTCGGCATCCTCAACACCCTCATCAACACCCTCCTCGACGAGTACCAGTTCACCACGAAGTCCGGCTCCCGGGCGGTGGCGTTCGGCGACCGGGTGCGGGTGGACGACGCCTACGCCGGCGGCGGCACCGCGGGCGCCGTCTACCAGTACATGGGGACCGCCGCCACGCTCGACCTCGGCGCGGCGGACTACTCGGACTACGGCTTCTGGAAGGAGCTGAGCCCGTCGAACTTCCTCCCGACCGGCTACAACGTGACCGCGTCCGACTCGATCGGGGTGGGCGGCCTCGTCGTCCGCAACGACGTGCGCAGCGCCGTCGCGGCGACGGTCACGCACGCGACCGTGGATGCGGCGTCGGTGGCGGTGACGGCGCTCGAGCACGCGGCGATCGCCTCGACCGTCGACAGCGCCGCCAGCGCCTCGGGTGGCAGCGCCTACGGGACCGGCACCGTGATCGCCGTCAACGCGACGATCGCCACCAACCTCGTCCTGTCGTCGGCCTCGGCGACGATCGTGGACAGCGCGGTGACGACGTCGGGGGCGGTCCTGGTGGACGCCCAGAACATCTCCAACGTGGACGCCACGGTCGTCAACTCGGCGACGAGCGGGGACACGGCGGCGGGGGTGGCGCTGGCGTTCAACACCATCGGCTGGCGGTCCCAGAACCTGCTGTTCAACACCATCGACGCGCTCCTCGGCACGGACATCGGCACCGAGCAGCCGGCGGCGGTGACGGCGACGATCGTGGACACCCCGCTGAACGTCGGCGGCGACCTGACGGTCACGGCGCGGGCGGACGGGCAGGTGTCGGCGGTGCTGGACAACCGCGCCGTGTCGTCGGCCGGCGCCCTGGTGAACGCCACCGGGATGGCGGCCAGCGCGGCCCTGGCGAGCAACCGGGTGAGCACCCGCGCGACGGCCTACGTCGACGACACCGCCGGCGCACCGGGAGTCGTGGCGGTGGGCGGGGCGCTGACGGTGGCGGCGGAGGACGGGGCCGGGGTGAACGCCGAGAGCCACCTGATCTCGTCGTCCACGACGGTCAACGACGGCGGCGCCAGCATCCTGAGGGCGTACCTCGCGCGGCTCGACGAGTACTCGTACACGACCAAGTCCGGCGTGGTGGTGGTCACCGGGGTCAACGCGCCGGCGTTCGACTTCACGTCGGCGGCGACGAGTCAGGCGGTGGCGCCGGACCAGCGGGTGAAGGTGCTGGCCGGGTACGACGCGAAGAAGGGGGTGGCGGAGGCCGTGTACCGGTACCTCGGCGCGGCCGGGACGCTGAACCTGAGCACGACCGACTACACCGACCAGTCGCAGTGGCAGCGGGTCGCGGTGGCGACGCCGGACCTGGTGCGGGTCGCGGCCGACTACGACCCCCTCAAGGGCGACGCCGGCGCGGTGTACCGGTACGTCGGCGGGTCGGGGACGATCGACCTGGGGGCCGAGGACTACACGAACGCGGCGCGGTGGCAGAAGATCACCACCTCGACGGCCGACTACGTCCCGAACATCGGCAACGTGACGGGCTCGGACGCGAAGTCGGTGGGCGGGCTGGTGGTCCGCAACGACGTCCGCGGGGGCGTGACGGCGTACCTGCACCACCTGACGGTGAACGCGCCGTCGGTGGCGGTGACGGCGGTCGAGCAGGCGGTGATCACGGCGGCCGGGGAGAGCACCACGTCGGCGTCGGGCGGCAGCGCGTTCGGGACGGGGACGGTGTGGGCGGTCAACGGCGTCATCGTCACCAACAGCGTCCGGGGCAGCGCGGACGCACACCTGGACGAGGTGACGGTGACGACCGGGGACGTGACGGTGGCCGCGGAGACGGCGGCGCTGGTCGACGCGACCCTGCACGTGGCGAACACGTCGGGGGCGCTGGCGGCCGGGGTGGCGCTAGCGTTCAACACGGTCGGGTGGAACCCGGGGAACCTGCTGTTCCAGAGCCTCGACGCCCTGGTCGGGACCAACATCGGCACCGAGGTGCCGGTCGCCACGACGGCGTACATCCTCGACTCCACCGTCAACGCGACCGGCGACGTGTCCGTCACGGCGGTGTCCGAGGCGCAGATCAACGCCACCGTCAGCAACGCCGCCAACTCGGCCGCGTCCGCGCTGTTCGGCGCGACCGGGTCGGCGGCGAGCGGGGTGCTGGCGAGCAACATGGTCAGTAGCAGCGTCACGGCCTCGATCACCAGCACCCCGGTGACGGCGGCGGGGGCGGTGGTGGTGTCGGCCGAGGACCACGCGGGGATTTATTCGAACAGCAAGATCGTCTCCTCCTCGATCACCACGAACGACGGCGGGGCGGCGATCCTGCAGGGGTTCGTGAGCACCTTCCAGCAGGCGGACTTCACCACGTCGGAGGGGACGCGCGCCGTCGAATTCGGCGACCGAGTGCGGCTGGCGAGCGACTTCGTGGTGGACGACTACACGACCGACTCGGGCGTGCAGACGGTGGCCCCCGGGCAAGTCGTGCGGGTGGCGGACGACTACGCCGCGCCGGCGTTCACGACGGACTCGGGGAAGCGGCTGCTGTCCCCGGGCGACACCGTGCAGGTGGCCGACGGGTACGACCCGCTGCTGGGGACGGCCGGCGAGGTGTACGTCTACCTCGGCGCCCGCGGCCGGGTGGACCTGGGCGTCCAGGACTACACCGACGCGGCGCGGTGGGCGGTGGTGGCGGGCGAGGCCGGGGCGGCGCTGCGGTACGCCGGGGCGGCCCCGCTGACGGCGGACCTGGGGGCCCTCGACTACCGCGACCCGGCCGTGTGGGTGAAGGTCGCGGGCAAGCCGGGGACCGTGTACACGTACATGGGGACCGCCGCGTCGCTCGACCTGGCGACCCAGGACTACACCGACCTGGGGTTCTGGAAGCCGGTGGCGGCGACGAACCTGATCCCGCAGGGGAACAACGTCTCCGACTCGGACGCCATGGCCCTCGGCGGGTTGGTCGTCCGCAACGACGTGCGCAGCGCCGTCGCCGCGTACCTGCAGAACACGACGGTGGTGGCGGACAGCGTCCGCGTGACGGCGGTGGAGGACGCGGTCCTGCGGGCGGCGGCGGACAGCACGGCGGTGGCGTCCGGCGGGAGCGCGTACGGGTCCGGGACCGTGCTCGCGGTGAACGCCACGATCGCCACCAACCTGGTCCTGTCGGCGGCCGACGCCTTCATCACGGACAGCACGGTGACGACGCCGGGTGACGTGACCGTGGACGCCGCCAGCACGTCGCAGATCGACGCGACGACGCTGAGTTCGACGACCAGCGGGGACACCGCGGTCGGGGTCGTCCTCGCGTTCAACACCGTCGGCTGGCAGGCCCAGAACGTGCTGTTCAACGCCCTCGACGCGCTCGTCGGCACGAGCATCGGCACCGAGCAGCCGGCGCAGACCCGGGCGTACCTCCGCGACACCGCGGTCGCCGCCGGCGGCGACGTGTCGGTGACGGCGGACTCGGCGGTCCGGCTCAACGCGGTGGTGGGGAACGAGTCCACGTCGGCCGCGGCGGCGCTGATCGGGGCGACCGGGGCCGCCGGGAGCGGGGTGCTGGCGAGCAACCTCGTCAGCAGCACGGCGACCGCGTTCGTCGAGTACACGACGCCGGCGCGGGGCACGGTGACGGCCGGCGGGGCGCTGCTCGTGGCCGCCGCCGACGACGCGACGATCGACGCCGACGCGACGCTGGTGGCGGCCGCGTCCACGTCCAACGACGGCGGCGTCGGCATCCTCAACACCCTCATCAACACCCTCCTCGACGAGTACCAGTTCACCACGAAGTCCGGCTCCCGGGCGGTGGCGTTCGGCGACCGGGTGCGGGTCGACGACGCCTACGCCGGGGGCGGCACCGCGGGGGCGGTGTACCAGTACATGGGCACGGCCGCGACGCTCGACCTCGGCGCGGCGGACTACTCGGACTACGGGTTCTGGAAGGAACTGAGCCCGTCGAACTTCCTCCCGACCGGCTACAACGTCACCGCGTCCGACTCCATCGGCGTCGGCGGCCTCGTCGTCCGCAACGACGTGCGCAGCGCGGTGGCCGCGCACGTCACGCACACGACCGTCGGTGCGGCGTCGGTGGCGGTGACGGCCCTGGAGCACGCGGCGATCGCCTCGACCGTCGACAGCGCCGCCAGCGCCTCGGGTGGCAGCGCCTACGGGACCGGCACCGTGATCGCCGTCAACGCGACGATCGCCACCAACCTCGTCCTGTCGTCGGCCTCGGCGACGATCGTGGACAGCGCGGTGACGACGCCGGGGGCGGTCGTGGTGGACGCCCAGAACATCTCGAACGTGGACGCCACGGTCGTCAACTCGGCGACGAGCGGGGACACGGCGGCGGGGGTGGCGCTGGCGTTCAACACCATCGGCTGGCGGTCCCAGAACCTGCTGTTCAACACCATCGACGCGCTCCTCGGCACGGACATCGGCACCGAGCAGCCGGCGGCGGTGACGGCGACGATCGTGGACACCCCGCTGAACGTCGGCGGCGACCTGACGGTCACGGCGCGGGCGGACGGGCAGGTGTCGGCGGTGCTGGACAACCGCGCCGTGTCGTCGGCCGGCGCCCTGGTGAACGCCACCGGGATGGCGGCCAGCGCGGCCCTGGCGAGCAACCGGGTGAGCACCCGCGCGACGGCCTACGTCGACGACACCGCCGGCGCACCGGGAGTCGTGGCGGTGGGCGGGGCGCTGACGGTGGCGGCGGAGGACGGGGCCGGGGTGAACGCCGAGAGCCACCTGATCTCGTCGTCCACGACGGTCAACGACGGCGGCGCCAGCATCCTGAGGGCGTACCTCGCGCGGCTCGACGAGTACTCGTACACGACCAAGTCCGGCGTGGTGGTGGTCACCGGGGTCAACGCGCCGGCGTTCGACTTCACGTCGGCGGCGACGAGTCAGGCGGTGGCGCCGGACCAGCGGGTGAAGGTGCTGGCCGGGTACGACGCGAAGAAGGGGGTGGCGGAGGCCGTGTACCGGTACCTCGGCGCGGCCGGGACGCTGAACCTGAGCACGACCGACTACACCGACCAGTCGCAGTGGCAGCGGGTCGCGGTGGCGACGCCGGACCTGGTGCGGGTCGCGGCCGACTACGACCCCCTCAAGGGCGACGCCGGCGCGGTGTACCGGTACGTCGGCGGGTCGGGGACGATCGACCTGGGGGCCGAGGACTACACGAACGCGGCGCGGTGGCAGAAGATCACCACCTCGACGGCCGACTACGTCCCGAACATCGGCAACGTGACGGGCTCGGACGCGAAGTCGGTGGGCGGGCTGGTGGTCCGCAACGACGTCCGCGGGGGCGTGACGGCGTACCTGCACCACCTGACGGTGAACGCGCCGTCGGTGGCGGTGACGGCGGTCGAGCAGGCGGTGATCACGGCGGCCGGGGAGAGCACCACGTCGGCGTCGGGCGGCAGCGCGTTCGGGACGGGGACGGTGTGGGCGGTCAACGGCGTCATCGTCACCAACAGCGTCCGGGGCAGCGCGGACGCACACCTGGACGAGGTGACGGTGACGACCGGGGACGTGACGGTGGCCGCGGAGACGGCGGCGCTGGTCGACGCGACCCTGCACGTGGCGAACACGTCGGGGGCGCTGGCGGCCGGGGTGGCGCTAGCGTTCAACACGGTCGGGTGGAACCCGGGGAACCTGCTGTTCCAGAGCCTCGACGCCCTGGTCGGGACCAACATCGGCACCGAGGTGCCGGTCGCCACGACGGCGTACATCCTCGACTCCACCGTCAACGCGACCGGCGACGTGTCCGTCACGGCGGTGTCCGAGGCGCAGATCAACGCCACCGTCAGCAACGCCGCCAACTCGGCCGCGTCCGCGCTGTTCGGCGCGACCGGGTCGGCGGCGAGCGGGGTGCTGGCGAGCAACATGGTCAGTAGCAGCGTCACGGCCTCGATCACCAGCACCCCGGTGACGGCGGCGGGGGCGGTGGTGGTGTCGGCCGAGGACCACGCGGGGATTTATTCGAACAGCAAGATCGTCTCCTCCTCGATCACCACGAACGACGGCGGGGCGGCGATCCTGCAGGGGCTGATCAGCACGCTGCAGTCGGCCGACTTTAGCACGTCGGAGGGCGTGCGCGACCTGGAGTTCGGGGACCGGGTGCGGCTGGCCGACGACTACCTCGTGGACGACTACACCACGGACGCCGGGACGCAGACGGTGGCCCCCGGGCAGGTCGTGCGGGTGGCGGACGACTACGGCGCGGCCGACTACACGACCGACTCGGGGAAGCGGCTGCTGTCCCCCGGCGACACCGTGCAGGTGGCCGACGGCTACGACTCCCTGATGGGGACCGGCGGCGCGGTGTACCGCTACCTGGGGACGCGCGGCCGGGGGGACCTCGGCCTCCAGGACTACACGGACGGCGCGCTGTGGGCGGTGGTCGCGGGGGAGGCGGGCGCCGCCTACCGGTACGTCGGGGCGACCCCGCTGACGGCCGACCTGGGCTCCCTCGACTACACGGACGCGGCCCTGTGGACGCTCGTCGCCCGGGAGCGGGGGAGCGTGTACACGTACATGGGCACCGCGGTCACCGGGCTGGGCCTCGACCTCGGCGCGCAGGACTACACGGACCGGGGGTTCTGGAAGCCGGTCCCGGCCACCCGGATCATCCCGCAGGGGCTCAACGTCACCGGCTCGGACGCGATGGCCCTCGGCGGGCTCGTCGTCCGCAACGACGTGCGCAGCGCCGTCGCCGCGTACCTGCAGAACACGACGGTGGTGGCGGACAGCGTCCGCGTGACGGCGGTGGAGGACGCGGTCCTGCGGGCGGCGGCGGACAGCTCGGCGGTGGCGTCCGGCGGGAGCGCGTACGGGTCCGGGACGGTGATCGCGGTGAACGCCACGATCGCCACCAACCTGATGCTGTCGGCGGCCGACGCCTACGTTACCGGCGGCGCGATCACCACGCCGGGCGACGTGACCGTGGCCGCGGCGAACACGTCGCAGGTGGACGCCACCACCCTCAGCGCCACGACCAGCGGGGACACGGCGGTGGGGGTGGTGCTGGCGTTCAACACCCTCGGCTGGCAGGCGCAGAACGTCCTGTTCAACACCCTCGACGCGCTGGTCGGGAGCAACATCGGCACCGAGCAGCCGGCGCGGACCCGGGCGTACGTCCGGGACACGCCGCTGGCCGTCGGGGGCGACCTGTCGGTGACGGCGGCGTCGGACGCGCAGGTGTTCGCCCGGGTCGGGAACCAGGCGACGTCGGCGGCGTCGGCCCTGATCGGGGCGACGGGTGCGGCCGGGAGCGGGCTGCTGGCGAGCAACCTCGTCAGCAGCACGGCGACGGCGTTCGTCGAGTACACGACGCCGGTGCGGGGCACGGTGACGGCCGGCGGGGCGCTGGTGGTGGCCGCCGAGGACAACACCGGGATCGACGCGGGCGCGACGCTGGTGGCGTCGTCGACGACGACGAACGACGGCGGCGCGAGCCTCGCCAACGACCTGATCAACTCCCTCCTGGACGACTACCGGTACACGACGAAGTCGGGGCCGCAGGCGGTGACGTTCGGCGACCGGGTGCGGCTGGACGACGCTTACGCCGGGGGCGGGACGGCGGGGGCGGTGTACCAGTACATGGGCACGGACGCGACGCTCGACCTGGGGGCGGCGGACTACTCGGACTACGGCTTCTGGAAGGAACTGAGCCCGTCGAACTTCCTGCCGAGCGGCCTGAACGTGACCGGGTCGGACGCGATCGGCATCGGCGGCCTCGTGGTCCGCAACGACGTGCGGAGCGCGGTGGACGCGCGCGTCACGCACACGACCGTCGGTGCGGCGTCGGTGGCGGTGACGGCGCTGGAGCACGCGGCGATCGCCTCGACCGTCGACAGCGCCGCCAGCGCCTCCGGCGGCAGCGCCTACGGGACCGGCACCGTGATCGCCGTCAACGCCACCATCGCCACCAACCTCGTCCTGTCGTCGGCGTCGGCGACGATCGTGGACAGCGCGGTGACGACGCCGGGGGCGGTCGTGGTGGACGCCCAGAACATCTCGAACGTGGACGCCACGGTCGTCAGCTCGGCGACGAGCGGGGACAAGGCGGCGGGGGTGGCGCTGGCCTTCAACACCATCGGCTGGCGGTCCCAGAACCTGCTGTTCAACACCATCGACGCGCTCCTCGGGACGGACATCGGCACCGAGCAGCCGGCGGCGGTGACGGCGACGATCCTGGACAGCCCGCTGAACGTCGGCGGCGACCTGACCGTCACGGCACGGGCGGACGGGCAGGTGAGCGCCGTGCTGGACAACCGGGCGGTGTCGGCCGCCGGGGCGCTGGTCAACGCCGTCGGGATGGCGGCGAGCGTGGCGCTGGCGAGCAACCGGGTGAGCACCCGGGCGACGGCCTTCGTCGACGACACCGCCGGCGCCGCCGGCGTTGTGCAGGTCGGGGGCGCCCTCACCGTCGCGGCGGAGGACGGGGCGGGGGTGAACGCCGAGAGCCACCTGATCTCGTCGTCCACGACGGTCAACGACGGCGGCGTGAGCATCCTGAAGGCGTTCCTGGCGCGGCTCGACGAGTACTCGTACACGACCAAGTCCGGCGTGGTGGACGCGACCGGCGCCGACGCCCCGGCGTTCGACTTCACGTCGGCGGCGACGAGCCAGACGGTGGCGCCGGACCAGCGGGTGAAGGTGCTGGCCGGGTACGACGCGAAGAAGGGGGTGGCGGAGGCCGTGTACCGCTACCTCGGCGCGGCGGCGACGCTGAACCTGAGCACGACCGACTACACGGACCAGTCGCAGTGGCAGCGGGTGGCGGTGGCGACGCCGGACCTGGTGCGGGTGGCCGCCGACTACGACCCGCTGAAGGGCGACGCGGGGGCGGTGTACCGGTACGTCGGCGGGTCGGCCACCCTCGACCTGGGGGCGCAGGATTACAAGAACGACGCCGCGAACTGGCAGAAGATCACCACGTCGACGGCCGACTATATCCCGAACATCGGCAACGTCACCCCGTCGGACGCGAAGTCGGTGGGCGGGCTGGTGGTCCGCAACGACGTCCGCGGGGGCGTGACGGCGTACCTGCACCACCTGACGGTGAACGCACCGTCGGTGGCGGTGACGGCGCTGGAGCAGGCGGTGATCACGGCGGCGGCCGAGAGTACCACGTCGGCGTCGGGCGGCAGTGCGTTCGGGACGGGGACGGTGTGGGCGGTCAACGGCGTCATCGTCACCAACAGCGTCCGGGGCAGCGCGGACGCACACCTGGACGAGGTGACGGTGACGACCGGGGACGTGACGGTGGCCGCGGAGACGGCGGCGCTGGTCGACGCGACCCTGCACGTGGCGAACACGTCGGGGGCGCTGGCGGCCGGGGTGGCGCTGGCGTTCAACACGGTCGGGTGGAACCCGGGGAACCTGCTGTTCCAGAGCCTCGACGCCCTGGTCGGGACCAACATCGGCACCGAGGTGCCGGTCGCCACGACGGCGTACATCCTCGACTCCACCGTCAACGCGACTGGCGACGTGTCCGTCACGGCGGTGTCCGAGGCGCAGATCAACGCGACGGTGAGCAACGCCGCCTCGTCCGCCGCGTCCGCGCTGTTCAACGCCACCGGTGCCGCGTTCGGCGCCGTGCTGGCGACGAACAAGGTGAGCAGCAGCGCGTCGGCCTCGATTACGAGCACCCCGGTCACGGCCGCGGGTGAGGTACTCGTCCGGGCCGAGGACCAGGCCGGGGTCTTCGCGAACAGCAAGATCATCTCCTCCTCGGTCACGTCGAACGACGGCGGGGCGGCGATCCTTCAGGGGCTCATCAACAACCTGCTACCGGCCGACTTCAGCACGGCCGAAGGGACGCGCGCCATCGACTTCGGCCAGCGCGTGCGGCTGGCGTCGGACTTCGTCGTCGACGACTTCACCACCGACCAGGGCGTGCAGACGGTGGCGCCGGCCCAGGTGGTGCGCCTGACCGACGACTACGCCGTGGCGGGCTTCACGACCGAGTCGGGCCGCCGGCTGATGGTGCCCGGGGACGTGGTGCAGGTCGGCGACGACTACGACCCGCTCCTGGGGACGCCGGGCGAGGTGTACCTGTACGTCGGCGCCCGCGGCCGGCTCGACCTGGGGATTCAGGACTACACGGACGCCGCGCTGTGGGTGCTCGTCGGCGGCGACGCGGGGAGCGCGTACCGCTACCTCGGGGCGGCGCCGCTGACGGGTGACCTGGCGGCGCAGGACTACCGCGACGAGGCGCTGTGGGCGAAGGTCGCGGGCTCGCCGGGGACCGTGTACCAGTACATGGGGACGGCGGCGACGCTCGACCTCGGCACCCAGGACTACGAGGACCTGGGGCTGTGGAAGGCGGTACTCGAAACCCAGCTTGTCCCGGCGCTCAACATCACCGACTCCGACTCCACCTCGGTCGGCGTCCTCGTCGTCCTCAACGATGTGCGGAGCGACGTGAAGGCGCTCCTCGACCACGTCCCCGTCACCGCGGCGGCCGTGACCGTCGTGGCGCTCGAGACGGCCGTCATCCGCGCCACCGCGGACAACAGCACCACGTCGTCGGGCGGGAACTCGCTGACGGGCGGCGGCACGTCCGACGCCGGCGGCGGCGTCCTGGCGACGAACCTCATCCTGAGTTCGGCGAGCGCGACCGTCCGCGAGAGCCACGTCACGACGACCGCCGGCGACCTCGAAGTCCGCGCCGAGAACCTGTCGCAGATCGACGCGAAGAACGCGAACGCCACGTCGAGCAACGGGCAGTCGATCACGCCCACGCTGGCGTTCAACACGATCGGGTGGAAGCCGCAGAACGTCCTCTTCACCACCCTCGACGCGCTGGTCGGCGACCCGCTCATCTCCAACGCGCTCGGTGGCCAGCAGCCGGCCCAGGTGCGGGCCGAAGTCATCAACTCGCGCCTCGACATCGCCGGCGACGTGACCGTCTCTGCGCTGAACGAGGCGGCGGTCAACGCCGAGTTGAGCAACAACGCGACCGCCGTGTCGATCGCCATCGCCACTGCCACGAGCCTCAGCGTCGGCGTCGCCATCGCCAGCAACATGGTGAACGCCGAGACGCACGCGAGCATCGACTACGTCACCACGGCCGCCGACTACACCGTGACGAGCACGCCGGCCACGCTGCGGCCCGGCGACCGCGTCGTGCTCGCGTCCGGGAAGGTCTACGAGTACCTCGGGCCGGTCGTCGCCGCGCCGAACCTGGGCGCGATCGCCTACGCGACGAACGCGGCCTGGCGGGAGTTCAACGTCGTCCTCGCGCGGAACGTGACGGTGTCCGGCGAGGACAGCGCCACGATCACCTCCGACAGCACCATCGAGGTGCTGGCCCAGTCCGCCAGCGACGCCGGGCTGAGCATCGTGACCGGGCTGCTCACCCCGTTCCTCACCGACTACCAGTACACGACCAAGTCCGGCGTGCGGCTTGTGAAAGCGGGCGACCTGGTCCTCGACGACGAGAACCCGACCCCGCTCCCGACGCCGACGGACCCCGGCGCCGAGATCAACAGCGTCTACCAGTACATCGGGGCCGACGCCACCCTCGACCTCGCGGCGCAGAACTTCGCGGACACGAGCAAGTGGGCGCAGGTCAAGGTCGAGCAGATGTTCGCCATCCTCAACAACCTGGGGCTGAACATCGACCCGGCCGACTCGACCGCGGCCGGCGCCATCGCGGTGCGGAACGACGTGCGGGGCGGCGTCACGAGCTCGATCGCCCACTCGACCGTGTCCGCCGCCGACCGCCTCGCGGTCACGGCGATCCAGACGGCCACGATCCGCGCCACGGACACCAGCACCGTCACGTCGATCGGCGGGAGTGTCCTCGTCGGCGGCTCGTCCAACGCGTTCAACTTCGTCATCGCCACGAACCTGGTGCTGAGCGGTGCCAGCGCCTTCATCACATCCAGCGACGTGACGACGGGCACGGGCGACGTGGCCGTCGAGGCGGTGAACACGTCCGCCGTCTCGGCCACGATCGCGAGCACCACGACCTCGAAGGGCGTGTCGGTCGGGGCGACAGTGGCGTTCAACACGATCGGGTGGGACTCACAGAACATCATCTTCAACCTGGCCGAGGCGATCTCCGGCGCCCCGCTCGGGACCGAGAAGCCCGCCACGACCCAGGCGTACATCACCGCCTCCACGGTCCGCGCCGGCGGGTCCGTGAGCGTCACCGTGATGTCGGACGCGAGCATCGACGCGACCGTGGAGTCGGCGTCCACGGCCATCAAGGCCACGCTGGCAGGGAGCACGAGCGTCGGCGTCGGCGCCATCGTGGCGATGAACAAGGTCAGCACCAAGACCCACGCCTACGTGCAGGACGCGCCGGTCCTGCTGGCCTCGAACGGGAGCGTCGAGGTGCTGGCGTCGGACGTCACGGAGGTCACGTCGTTCGTCACGGCCGCGGCCCTGTCGGTGGCCGCGTCCGCCGACAAGGCGACGGGCATCTCCGTCGGCCTGAGCGTCACGCGGAACGAGATCGCGAACGACATGGAGGCGTTCATCGCGAACGTCCCGCAGCCGACGGCGGTCAACGGCAACGTGACGGTGCGCGCCGACGAGAGCGCGACGATCGACGCGACCGCGACGGCGTCGTCGATCGTGGTCGCCGTCAGCCTGGAGAAGAGCACCGCGTTCAGCGGCGGCGGGGCGACGGCGGTCAACCTCATCGGCGGCAACAGCAACGCCTCCATCACGGGCGGCGCGGTCCTCGCCACCGGCGCGGCGCCGACGGCCGGGATGATCGAGGTAAGCAGCACGTACAGCTCGACCATCACGGCGACGGTGGAGGCCATCGCCATCGCGGCCGGCGGCGGGCTGGCCGGGAACACGCCGGCCGTGGCGATCGGCTTCGCCCTCGCCCGCAACCTGATCGGCTGGGAGGAGTACGGCGGAGCGGACGCGGTCGAGGTCCACGCCTCCACCAGCAACGCGACGCTGACGGCGGACAACGGCGTCACCGTCTCGGCTACGTCGGACGCGACGATCACGGCGACGGTCGAGGCCACGTCCGTCGCCATCGGCGTGTCGGGCGGCGGCGGCGCGACCGCCCTCAGCGCGGGCGGCGTGTGGACGGACAACAAGGTCGCGCTGGACGTGCTCGCCTCGATCGCCGGCGGCGGCGGCGTGACCGCCTCGGCGGGCGACATCACGGTTCACGCGCAGGACACGTCGCTCGTCTTCGCCGACGCGCAGGCGACCGCCATCTCGGCGGCGCTGTCCGGCGCGAAGACGGCCGCGTCGATCTCGGTCGGCCTGTCGCTGGCGTCGAACGCCGTGGACAACGCCGTCACCGCCGAGGTGCTGAACGCGGTGCAGCTCGCCGCCCCGGCCGGCCGGGTCGAGGTGAGCGCGCTGGAGGTCGCGGACATCACCGTCGAATCGACCGCGGTCGCCATCTCGATCGCGGCGACGGCGGGGAAGACCGGGCTCGCCCTGAGCGGCGGCGGCGCGGTCGCGCTCAACACGATCCTCACCGACGTGACGGCCCACGTGGACCGCACGCTGCTGAGCGCCGGCTCGGACGTCGCCGTGAGCGCCGAGTCCGAAGGGACCATCGACGCGACGGTGCTGGGCGTCGCCGGGTCGCTGGCGTTCGGCGGCAAGACCGGCGTCGCGGCGGCGATCGGCATGGCGGTCGCGCTCAACCACATCGGCTCGGCCGCCGACTCGGCCGACACGAAGGCCTACGTCGTGGACTCGCCCGTCCACGCCGGCGGCGTCTACACCGTCACCGCGAAGTCCGACCAGACGATCGATTCGAGTACGCGGTCCGGGTCCGTGGCGGTGGCCGCGTCCGGCGGCACGGGCGTCGGGCTCGCGGGGTCCGGGTCGATCGCCGAGAACACGGTCACCGCGCTGGTGCAGGCATCGCACGACGGCGACGGCACCGGCGTGGGCCAGGGGATCACGGCGCAGACGGTGACGGTCGCGGCGTCCGACGCCTCCGACGTGACGGCCGTGGTGCAGACCGCGAGCATCGCCGCCAGCGCGTCGGGGAAGACGGGCGTGACGGTGTCCCTCGGCGCGGCGGTCGCCACGAACGCGGTGTACACGACGGTGGACGCCCACGTCGCCGACGCGATGGTGACGACGAGCGCGCCGCTCGACGCGGACCCGCTGACGCCGGACGGCATCACCATCACCGCGGCCGAGAGCGCCACCATCCTCGCCACGACGCAGGCGGCGACGCTGGCCGCGTCGTTCGCCGGCGGCACGGCCGTGTCGGTGGGCGGCGCGGGGGCGGCGGCGACCAACCGCGTCGGCGGCGGGGCGATGGCCTCCGCCAACGGCGACACGCTGACGAGCGCCGCGGGCGTCACAATCGCGGCCACGAACACGTCCGACATCGACGCGGAAGTGCTGGCCGTGGCCGTCGGGGTCGGCGGCGGCAAGGACGGCGTCGGCGTCGCCATCGGCGTGTCGGTGGCGCGGAACTTCGTCGGCTTCGGGCCGGCCGCCGACCAGACGTACACGCACCTCGCCAGCGACAACGTGCTGACGCTGACCACCGGCGACCGGATCAAGCTCGACTCCGGGGCGCGGGCCGGCGACATCCTCCAGTACCTCGGGGCGACCGTCACCGTCACGTTCAACTACACGACGGGGAGCACGCCGGCGCAGGTGCGGCCCGGCGAGCGCGTCAAGCGACTCTCCGACAACGCGGTGTTCGAGTACGTCGGCGACACGAACCTGGGGAGTCCGAACCTCGCCACCCAGAACTACGACGACTTCTTGCTGTGGAAGCAAGTCACCGCGCTGCAGCAGGACTACGGCGACGTCACGCTCTGGAAGCAGGTGGACCTCGCCACGGCAGCCCTGGGCGTGACGGCCACCGCGACCGGGACGAGCGTCTCGGCCGTGAACGACTACACGGTCACGGCGGCCGGCCGGCAGACGATCGACGCCAAGGTGCTCGCCGCCACGGCCGCGGTCGGCGCGTCCGGCGGCACGTCGGTCGCGGTCGCCGGCTCCGGCGTGTACGTCGAGAACCGGATCGCCACCGACATCCGCGCCACCCACGACGGCGACGCGGGCGGCGGCATCGGGGCGGCCAGCGTCGTGTTCGCCGCGGCCGACGAGTCGGCGGTCACCGTCACCGCCATCGGCGCGGCGCTCGCCGCGGCGGTGGGCAAGAACGGCGTGTCGGTGGCGCTCGGCGTCACCGTCGGCATGAACTCGATCGACAACGTCGTGGACGCCCACATCGCCGGCGCGACGGTGACGGCGACGGCGCCGGACGACGGGAACCCCGCAACGACCGAGGGGATCTCGATCACCTCGACGCAGAACGACCTGATCCACAGCACGACCATCGCCGCGTCGCTGGCCGTGGCGGGGGGCAAGTTGGCCGTCGCCATCGCCGGGGCCGGCGCGGTCGCCTTCAACACGGTGACCGGCGGCGCGCAGGCGTACGCCGATGCGAGCGAGTTCCACAGCGCCGCCGGCGTCGTCCTCGCGGCCGAGAACGAGTCGGTGGTGGAAGCGAAGATCGTCGCGGCCGCCGCCGCGGTCGCCGTCGGGGCCGACGGCATCGGCGGCTCCATCGGCGTCTCGGTCGCCAAGAACTTCATCGGCCAAGAGGCAGACTCTACCCGCCCACCTAACAACAACCGCCCCACTTCTCGCCTTCGACGGCGAGCCCTCATCGGCGTCGGCCTCCTAGCGGACGCCCCCCGCATCGGCCTCGACGTTCTGGCGTACACGACCAACACGAGCATCGACGCGGTCAAGGACTACACCGTCACCGCGACCTCCGACCAGACGGTCGATGCGCTCGTGCTCGCGCTGTCGGTGGCGGTCTCGGGGGGGAAGACCGGCGTCGCCCTCAGCGGGTCCGGCGTCTACGCCGAGAACCGCATCGCGGTCGACGTGCTGGCGTCACACGACGGCGACGGCACCGGCCCGGAGGCGGGAATCCGCGCCCGCAACGTCATCTTCTCGGCGTCGGACTCGTCCGCGATCACGGCCGACGTGGCGGCCGCCACCCTCGCCGCCGCCGTCGGGCAGACCGCCGTGGCGATCTCGGTCGGCGTCTCGCTCGCCACGAACACGGTGGACAACCGCGTCAACGCGTCGATCGCCGACGCCGACGCCGGCGTGCGCACGACGGCCCCGGCCGACCTGAACCCGGCGACGATCGAGGGGGTCTCGGTCCGCGCGTCCGAGTCCGCGACGATCCACGCCACGTCGATCGCGGCGGCGCTGTCGGCAGCGCTCGGCAGCACCGGGATCGCGGTGAGCGGCGCCGGCGCCGAGGCCACGAACCGCATCAGCGGCTGGGCCGACGCCTCCGTCGCGACCAGCCCGCTGACCAGCGCCGCCGGCGTGGACGTGACCGCGACCAACACGTCGGACATCAACGCCAAGATCATCGCCGCCGCGCTCGCGGTCGGCGCCGGCTCCACCGGCGTCGGCGCCTCCATCGGCGTCGCCGTCGCCCGCAACTACGTCGGCTGGGGCCAGAACGGCGCGCAGCCGTTCGACTACCGCTCCGGCGACAACGTGCTGGCGCTGAACCCGGGCGACCGGGTGAAGCTGTCGGCCGGGCCGCGGGCCGGCGACGTGTACGAGTACACCGGCCCGGCCGTCAGCGTCTCGAGCGACTTCACCACGGCGAGCGGCTCCCCGGTCGTGGAGCCGGGCCAGCGCGTCAAGCGTCTCTCCGACAACGCCGTCTTCGAGTACGTCGGCGCGTCGAACCTGACCGGCACGAACCTCGCCACGGTGGACTACGCGGACCCGAACCAGTGGCGGCAGGTCACGGCGCTGCAGTCGAACTACGCCGACATCACGCTGTGGAAGCAGATCGACCTGACGAAGTCGCCGCTCGGCGTCACCGCCTACACCCTCGACTCGGCGATCACCGCGGCGGACAACGTCACCGTCACGTCCACGGCGCGGCAGACCATCAACGCGCTCACGGTCGCGGGGTCGGTGGCGATCGGCGGCGGCGGCACGGGGATCGGACTGGCCGGGTCCGGCGTCTACACCGAGAACCGCGTCTCCGTCCACAGCGGCGGGTCGATCGACGGGGCGGGGACCGGCGCCGGCTCGGGCGTGACCGCGCGGAACGTGTTCGTCACCGGCACCGACACGTCCACCATCGAGGCCACGGCCGCCAGCGTCGCGATTGCGGCCGCGGTCGGCGGCAGCCTGGGGGTGTCGCTGTCGATCGGCCTCGGGCTGGCGTTCAACACGGTGGACAGCCTCGTCGATTCGTACATCGCCGACGCCGCCGTCACCACGACGGCGCCGCCGGACGCCAGCCCGGCCACGCTCGACGGCATCGCCGTCGTCTCGACGACGAACTCCACCATCACCGCCACGTCCGTCGCAGCGGCCCTGGCCCTGTCGTTCAGCGGCGGCACGGCGGTCGCCATCAGCGGCGCGGGCGCCGTGTCGATCAACGTCGTGCTCGGCGGGGCGAAGGCGCACGCCGACAACACCACGCTCACCAGCGGGGCCGACGTGACGCTCGCCGCGGCGAACACGTCGCGCATCAAGTCGCTGAACCTGGCGGCGGCGATCGGCGTGGCCGGGAGCGGCGGCGGCGGCGCGGTCGGGGCGTCGATCGGCGTCGCGGTCGATCACAACTACGTCGGCTACGACTCGGACGGCAGCCGGCAGGGGCTCGCGGTCAAGGCCTACGCCACCGACACGCGCGTGACCGCGGCGCGGGACTACGCCGTGACCGCGGTGGCGAACCAGACGGTGGACGCGCTCGCCCTGGCCGCGTCCGCGGCGGTCGCCGCGAGCTCGGACGTGGGGGTCGCCGTGAGCGGGGCGGGCGTCGAGGCACAGAACTTCATCGCGGCGGATGTGGAGGCGTCGCACGACGGCGACGGCTCCGCGGCCGGGCGGGGCGTCATCGCCAACACCATCACCTTCCGCGCCAGCGACACGTCCACCATCACCGCCGACATCGTCGCCGCGTCGATCGGCGTGGCCGTCTCCGGGGCCGCCGCGGTGTCCGTCGCCGTCGGCGTCTCGCTGGCGTCGAACACGGTCCACAACTCGGTGGACGCCTTCATCGCCGACGCCGACAATGGCGTCGAGAGCCGCACCGGGAGCATCTCGGTCCGGGCCGACGAGGCCGCCACGATTCACGCCACGTCGATCGCGGCGTCGCTCACGGCCGGCGTCAGTTCGGTCGGCATCGCCGTCAGCGGGGCGGGGGCCGAGGCCACGAACCGCATCGTCGGCGGGGCCAGCGCCGGCGTCTCGAACAGCCCGCTGACGAGCGCCGCCGGCGTGGACGTGACCGCGACCAACACGTCGGACATCAACGCCAAGATCATCGCCGCCGCGCTCGCAGTCGGCGCCGGGGCCGGCGGCGGGGTCGGCGCCTCCATCGGCGTGGCGGTGGCCCGCAACTACGTCGGCTGGTCGCAGAACGCGGCCGAGCCGTTCGACTACCGCTCCGGCGACAACGTGCTGGCACTGAACCCGGGCGACCGGGTGAAGCTGTCGGCCGGGCCGCGGGCCGGCGACGTGTACGAGTACACCGGCCCGGCCGTCAGCGTCTCGAACGACTTCACCACGACGAGCACGCCCGCGGTCGTGCGGCCCGGCCAGCGCGTCAAGCGCGTCTCCGACAGCGCCGTGTTCGAGTACGTCGGCGCGTCGAACCTGAGCAACCCGAACCTCGGCACGCAGGACTACACGAACCCGAACTTCTGGCGGCGGGTGACGGCGCTGCAGTCGGACTACGGCGACATGACGCTGTGGCGGCAGATCGACCTGGTGAAGGCGCCGCTCGGCGTCACCGCCTACACCATCGACTCGCCGATCACCGCGGCCCAGAACGTCGCCGTCACCTCGACCGCGGCGCAGACGATCGAGGCCGTGACGGTCGCGGGGTCGGTGGCGATCGGCGGAGGTGGCATCGGCCTCGGGCTGGCCGGGTCCGGCGTGTACACCGAGAACCGCATCTCGGTCCACGGCGGCGCCTCGATCGACGGTGCGGGGAGCGGCCCCGGCTCGGGCGTGACCGCGCGGAACGTGTTCGTCACCGGCACCGACACGTCCACCATCGAGGCCACGGCCGCCAGCGTCGCCGTCGCCGCGAGCGTCGCGGGTGGCTTCGGCGCTTCGCTGTCGATCGGGCTCGGGCTGGCGTTCAACACGGTGGACAGCCTCGTCGATTCGTACATCGCCGACGCCGCCGTCACCACGACGGCCCCGCCCGACGCGAACCCGCTGACGCTCGACGGCATCGCCGTCGTCTCGACGACGAACTCCACCATCACGGCCACGTCCGTCGCCGCGGCTCTGGCACTGTCGTTCAGCGGGACCACGGCCGTGGCTATCGCCGGAGCCGGGGCGGTATCGGTGAACGTCGTACTCGGCGGGGCGAAGGCGCACGCCGACGACGCCGCGCTCACCAGCGCGGCCGACGTAACGCTCGCCGCGGCGAACACGTCGCGGATCAAGGCGCTGAACCTGGCGGCGGCGATCGGCGTGGCCGGGAGCGGTGCCGGCGGGGCGGTCGGGGCGTCGATCGGCGTCGCGGTCGATCACAACTACGTCGGGTTCGAGTCGGACGGCACCCGCCGCGGGCTCGAGGTCAAGGCCTACGCCACCGACACGAGCGTGGACGCGGCGCGGGACTACGCGGTCACGGCGCGGGCGAACCAGACGGTGGACGCGCTCGCCCTGGCCGCGTCCGTGGCCGTCGCCGCGACCTCGGACCTGGGGATCGGCGTGAGCGGGGCGGGCGTCGAGGCGCAGAACTTCATCGCCGCCGACGTGGAGGCGTCGCACGACGGCGCTGGCACGGGCGCCGGGCCGGGGATCGTCGCCAACACCATCACCTTCCGCGCGACCGACACGTCCACCATCACCGCCGACATCGTGGCGGCGACGCTGGCCGCCTCGGTGGCCGGGCTCGGGGCGATCTCGCTGTCGATCGGCGTGTCGATCGCGTCGAACACGATCGACAACTCGGTGGACGCCGTCATCGGCGGCGCGGCGAACGGCGTGCGGTCGCGCACCGGCGACATCTCGATCTCGGCCGCGGAGAACGCCACGATCGACGCCACGACCGTGGCCGCGTCGGTGGCCGTCGGCGGCAGCCTGGGCGTGGGGATCGCCATCGCCGGGGCCGGGGCGGAGGCGACCAACCGCATCCTCGGCGGGGCCACGGCGCACGCCGACGGGAGCCACCTGGACAGCGCCGCCGCGGTCCGCATCACGGCCGAGAACAAGTCGACCATCGACGCCGAGGTCGTGGCCGTCGCGGGCTCCGTCGGCATCGGGGCGAGCGCCGGCGGGGCCGGCCTCGGCATTGGCGTGTCGGTGGCGCGGAACTACGTCGGGTGGGAGCAGGACGCGGCCACGACATTCGACTACAAGTCGAGCGACAACGTCCTCACGCTGAACCCCGGCCAGCGCGTCAAGCTCGTCGGCGGGCCGGGCGCCGGCGGCATCTACCAGTACATCGGCTCGACGCCGCTCACGGTCACGGCCAACTTCACCAGCTCGCAGACGACGGCGGTGAACCGCGGGCAGAAGGTGCGGCGGCTCTCCGACAACGCCGTCTTCGAGTACGTCGGCTCGTCGAACCTGCCCGTCACAAACCTGTCCGGCGTGGACTACGACGACCCGCGGAACTGGCGGCAGGTCACGGCGCTGCAGCAAAACTACTCGGACGCCACGCTGTTCCGGCAGGTCGGGCTCGTGCCGGTCGGGCTGGGCGTGAAGGCGTACGGCTTCGACACGTCCGTGGACGCGACCACCGACTACGTCGTCACCTCGACCGCGGACCAGACGGTGGACGCCTTCGTGCTGGCGGCCGGGGTAGCGCTGGCCGGGGGCATCGGCTTCGGGCTCGCCGGCGCCGGGGCCGGCGTGTACACGCAGAACTTCATCGGCGTCGACACACAGGCATACCACGACGGCGACGGCGCGGGCACGAACGCGGGTGTCGCGGCCAACAACGTAACCCTCCTGTCGAGCGACACGTCGAAGATCACCGCCGACGCCGTCGGCGCGGCGGTGGCGTTCGCGCTCAGCGGCGGCGTCTCCATCTCCGTTGCGATCGGCGTCTCGCTGGCGTCGAACACGATCAGCAGCCTGGCGAACTCCTACATCGCGCGCGCCGACGACGGCGTGACGACGCGGACCCCGGACGACCTCAACCCCGCCACGACCGAGGGCATCACGATCGGGGCGACGCAGACGGCCACGATCAAGGCGAGTTCGTCCGCCGCGGCGCTGGCCGGGGGCGTCAGCCTCGGCGCCGGCGTCGGCATCGCCGGGGCCGGGGCCGAGGCGACGAACGTCATCCTGGGCGGCGCGCTGGCCCACGCGGACGGCAGCGTCCTCACCAGCGCCGCGGGCATCTTGCTCAGCGCTACCGACAAGTCCACCATCGACGCCAACATCGTCGCCATCCCGGTCGCCTTCGGGGGGGGAGCCGTCGGCGGCGCCCTGGCGATCGGCGCGGCAATCTCGCGCAACTTCATCGGCTTCTACGCGGACGGCACGCCGGCGGCGAACACCGTGGCCGCGACGATGGCGGGCTCCAGCGCCACCGCCGTCACCGACCTTACCCTGACGGCCGCCTCCGAGCAGACGATCAACTCGACCACGGTGGCCGCGTCCGTGGCCATCGCGGGCGGGCTGGTCGGCGCGTCCGCGGCCGGGTCCGGCGTCTCCGCCACGAACAAGTCCGGCACGTCCGTCAAGGCGTCGATCGACGGCGACGGGGCGACCGGGATCGAGGCGAACAACGTCCGGCTCACGGCGACGGACCACTCGACGATCACCGCCGCGGCCGCGGCCGCGGCCCTCGCCGCGACGATCGCCCCAGTGGGGCTGGCGCTCTCCGCCGTCTACGCGATCGGGCACAACGAGATCGCCAACCGCGTCGAAACGTCGATCAAGAACGCGGACACCAAGGTGCGGGCGCGGGCCGGGCAGGTCGCGCTGCTGTCGGACGAAACGTCGTCCATCAGCAGCACGGCCGTCGCGGTCTCCGCGACCGTCGCCATCGCCGGCCTCAGCACCGCGGGCGTCGAGTCGAGCAACACGATCACCTCGAACGTCAGCTCGTTCATCCAGACCTCGACGAACGTCGTCGGCACCGTTCCGGCCGTGGGCGGCGGCTTCGCCGACGGGACCTCCGTGAGCGTGGCGGCCCACGACACCGCGACCGTCTCGGCGACCATCACCGCGGTTGCTAGTGCGGTGACGCTCATCGGCCTCGCCGGCGCCTCGTCGGTGGCGAACAACACGATCGCCCCCACGGTGTCCGCGTACACGGACCGCTCGACGGTGACCGCAGTCGGCGGCGACCTCCTGGTCGACGCCGCCTCGAACCCGACGATCACCGCGAGCAGCGTCGTCTCGTCCTTCGGGACCGTCGGCGCCGGGGCCGGGGCGAAGTCCACCGTCACGATCAACGGGACGACCGAGGCGTACGCGAACGCCTCGAACCTGACGGCGGCCGGGCACACGGTCACCCTCTCGGCCGCGACCACGAGCACGGCCAGCCCGACGGTGACCGGCGTCGCGGTGTCGCTCGGCATTTCCGTGGGGGTGATGCTGTCGAAGGTGGACGTGTTGGGCCTCACGCGGGCCTTCACCAGCGGCGCGACGACGGTCACGGCGGACGAACTGCAGGTGCTCGCGGACGACGTGAACCGCGTGACGCCGAACACGACGGTGGTGAGCGTCGCGGCCGTCACGGGGGGCGGGGCGTCGTCGTCCGCCACCGTCTCGCGCACGACCGAGGCGTACGTCGCGGCCGGGGCGAACGTGACGGTGACGGGCAAGCCGGTCACGATCCGCGCCACGTCGGACACCACGTCCGACGGGACCACGACCGGCGTCTCCGGCGGCCTGCTCGCCATCACCGCACTGGTGATCGACCAGACGGTGAACGGGACGACGGCGGCCCACATCGACGACGGGGCCACGGTGACTGCCGGCAGCCTTGACATGACGGCGACGGCGACCAACGTGCTGACCACGGACGCCACCGTGGTCGGCATCGGGGCGCTGACCGGCGCCGGCATCGGCGCGACGGCGACCGACAGCAGTAAGGTGTACGCCTACGTCGGCCCGGTGGCGGGCACGCTCTCGGCCGGCACGCCCGCGGTCGTCACCACGGCCGGCAGCGCGGTCGTCGCGGCCAAGGCGGACTCGACCGTCGAGGTGACCGAGAACGCCGTGTCCGTCGGCCTGATCAACGTCATTGGCGCCGGCGCGGTCGCCAAGAGCGAGCCGGTCGTGAAGGGGTACATCGGCAACGCCGCCCACGTGACGGCGAACGGCCCGCGGCTGGACGTGACGGCGGAGATGACCGGCGGGGCGAAGGCCACCATCACCGCGGTCACCGTGGCGGCGCTCGTCGGCGTGACGGTGAACGAGGCCACGGCGAGCACCACGCCGAACGTCGAGGCCTTCGTCGCCGGCGGCGCGCGGGCCGCGGCGCCGGCCGGCACCGTCGACGTGAAGGCCGTGTCCACCGACTACGCCGAGGCCTACGAGTTCGGCTTCTCCGTCGGCCTCGGGGCGTCGATCGGCACCGGGTTCGCCACGGCGAACCTGGCCCCCGTGGTCTCGGCGCACCTCGACGGCGGGGCACAGGTGTCCGGCGGCGGTATCCGCGTCCGCGCGCTCCACAACTTCGACGAGGCGACGGGCACGCCGCTCACCGGCCCGGGCCACGGCGCCTACGCGAGTGCGGAAGCCCCCGGCGGCGGCATCGTCTCCGGCCAGGGTGCCGTCCCGCTCGTCACCGGAACGCCAGCGGTCGCCGCGTTCGTCGCCACCGGCGCAATCCTCAACTCCACGGGTGCGATCTCGCTGGAGTCGTTGTCATACCAGACCACGACCGCACCGGGGGGCGCGATCTCCGTCGGGCTCGGCGCGGTCGGTGTGAGCGTGGTGAACGCCCGTGCGAACGGGACCGTGTCGGCGACCATGGGCGGCACGATCCAGTCGGCCGGCTCGCTGAACGTGCAGGCGCGGGCCGAGCACACGGCCACCAGCACGGGCGACGCGTCCGGCGGCGGGCTGGCGGGCGTGAACGTGAGCATCGTGAACGCGGAATCGAACCCGACGGTGACCGCGGCGGTGACGGGGGGCGGGACGGTTACCGGCGCGGCGACGATCGGCGCGACCACGAGAACGAACGCGACCGCCACTGCAAACGGGGTGGTCGTCGGCCTCGGGGTCGGCGTCGGTACGATGGAGGCGAACGCCACCAACTCGCCGACCGTCAGCGCGTACGTCGGCGGTGGCGGCACCTTCACCGCCGGCAGCATCGCCCTGTCCTCGACGCACACGACGACCACGGGCGCGAGCGCGACGGCCACCTCCTCGGGCGGCAGCGGGCTGGTCGGGGTGTCGGGGGCGACGCCGACGGCGAACGCGAACGCCGTCCTCGACACCTACGTGGCGGCCGGGACGAGCGTGTCTGCGGCCGGCGGCATCTCGCTGGCGTCCACGGCGACGAACCGGGCGACCGCGACGGGGAAGACGATCTCGGTCGCCGGCCTCGTCGCGGCTGGGGTGAGTACGGCGGTCGCCACGGCGAACGGTTCGACCTCGGCCCGGGTGGCGGGCACGGTGCTCTCGGCCGGGTCGCTCGACATCGACGCGACGGCGAACAACACGGCGACCAGCACGGGCGTCGGCGGCTTCGGCTCGATCCTCGGGGCCGGCGGCTCGTCCACCCAGACGGCCACGGCCCGGCCGACGATCACGGCGGTGGTGACCGGCAGCGTGACCAACGTGGCCGGCGCGGCGACGATCGACGCGACCTCGAACTCGGACGCGACGGCCACGGCGAACGGGGTCATCGTCGGCCTCGGGATCGGCGTCGGCACAATGTTCGCCACCGCCACCGTCTCGCCGGTCCTCAACGCGTACGTCGGCGGCGGCGGTTCGGTCCAGGCCGGCAGCATCGCGCTGACTTCGACCCACAACACGACCACCGGTGCGACCGCGACCGCGTCCGCGTCCGGCGGCGGCATCCTGGGCAGCGGCCAGGGTTCGACCCCGACGGCGAACGCCAACGCCGTACTGAACACGTACCTGGGAAGCGGCTCGACGCTCTCTTCGACCGGTGCGATCTCGCTCTCGGCGACGGGCGAGAACAGGGCCACGGCCACGGCCAACTCGCTGAGCGTCGCCGGCATCGCCTCGGCCGGCGTCAGCACGGCGACCGCCACGGCCGACGGGTTCACGGGCGCGCGGATCGACGGCACGATCCTGTCCGGCGGCTCGCTCGACATGCAGGCCGCGTCCAACAACACCTCGACGAGCTTCGCGGAGGCCAACGGCGGCGCCGTCGGCGTGGGTGTGAACGTGTCGCGGGCGGACGCCTACTCCCGGCCGCAGGTCACCACCGCGGTCAACGGCAACGTGACGATCAGCGGGGCCGCAACGATCGGCTCGACCTCCGACTCGAACGCCTCGGCGACGGGGACGGGAATCACGGTCGGGCTGGTGGCGGGCGTGGGGACGATGCGGGCCGACGCGACGGTCGCGCCGGTGCTCGACTCGCACGTCGCGGGGAACGTGACGTTCAACGCCGGCAGCATCGCCCTGGCCGCGACGCACAACCCGACCACCGGGGCCGTGGCGTCCGCGGCGGCGGCCGGCGGCGGGTTCGTCGGCGTGCAGGGGGCCGCGCCCACGGCGAACGCGAACGCCGTCCTGACCACCTACGTGGGCAGCGGTGCGCGGCTCGCGACCACCGGCCCGATCTCACTCACCTCGACGGGGGCGAACCTCGCGTACTCGACGGCGGACTCGCGCGTCGGCGGCGTGGTGGCGGTCGGGGCCAGCCAGGCGGTGTCGAACACCGGCGGGTCGAGCAAGGCGTGGGTCGCCGGGAATGCGGCCCCGGCGGCGACACCCGACATCACGGGCGGCGGCCTCCGGGTCGAAGCCTCGTCGCGGGACAACGCGCAAGCGCTGTCGTACGCGGCCGGCGGCGGGCTGGTGTCTGTCAGCGCCGACAACACGGCGACCTCGAACGTCACGCCGACGGTCACGGCCTACCTCGGGGCCAACCGGAACGTCGACTCGACCGGCAACGTGGCGGTTTCCGCCACCGCCAGCCCGGAGGGCGATGCGAACACGCGGGGCGTTAGCGGCGGCGGTATCAGCGTCGGCGGGTCCGTGTCCGCCTCGAACATCACGCCGACGGTGAAGGCCTACTTCGACACCGGCACCACGGTCCACGGCCTGAACGTGAGCGTCTCGGCAGAGGTGCTGCCGGTCGCGTCGGGGTCCACGCCCGACTACCGCATCGTGGCGGCGAACCAGAACACCGAGGCGCTCACGGTCAACAGCCACGGCCTGGAGACGGGCGACGTGGTGACCTACGACAACAACGGGAACGCCGTGATCGGCGGGCTTGTGGCCGCGACCGGCAGCGGCGACGCCACCGTCCGCCGCGACTACGCGGTCGTCGCCCTCGACGCGAACAACATCGCCCTCGGCAACCAGTTCGGCTCCGCCGACGTGAACAAGGACACGATCACCTTCGCTGCGGCGCACCACTTCCGGAACGGCGACCCGGTGAAGTACGTCGGGCCGAGCATCGTCGGCGGCCTGACGAACGGCTCGATCTACTACGTCCGCGTCGTCAGCGCGACCGCCGTCAAGCTGACGGCCAGCCAATCGCAGGCACTGACGTACCCGCTGTCCGACCCGCCGTCCGCGCTCGGCACCGACCCGGCCCTTGTCGGGTTCGCCGGCACGGCCGTCCGCCCGGACAACACCACGCTCGTCGTCCCCGGGTCGAACTTCCCGACCGGGGCGCTGGTGACGTACCACGTCAAGGAGCCGGTCGCCTTCACCAGTGCCGCGGTGAACGCCTTCGTCACGACCTACACGGACCCGCTCACGAACCAGACCGTCACGACGTACCAGGTCGACCAGGCCACCGGCCTGCCGGTCAACAACGCCGGGGCGAACAACATCGTCATCCCCGGCCACGGCTTCAACACCGGCGACCTGCTCGTCTACCGGACCGCCGTCAACGGCAGCATCGGCGGGCTGACCGACGGCCAGACGTACGTCGTGGAGAAGATCGACGACAACCAGATCCGCCTCCGGACGCAGCTGTCGTACACCGGCGGGCTCACGTTTACCCCGGGGAGTTTCCCGTTCGTCCCGGACACGATCTCGCGGAACATCGGGAGTTGGGGCGCCGACGGCTTCCAGACCGGGATGACGATCACCGTCAGCGGGGCCACCAATGCCGCGAACAACGGGACCTACACGATTACCGTCGTCAACGCCACGACCGTGCAGGTGAACCGCGCGGTCGTCGCCGAGAGCCGCACGAGCGGGTACGGCGTGACCGCCCTCTCGAACCCCGTGACTCTCTCGCCGCAGAAGAGCACCTTCGCCCAGATGAACGTGCGGCAGTCGCTGCAGAAAGCCGGCGAGCAGGCCATCGGCGGCTTGACGCCCGGCAACTCGTACTACGTGGTGCGGGCCACTGCGACCGGCACCATGACGTTCGCCCGGGCGGCGATCACCGGGAGCACGACGTTCGCCCCGGCCCTGTCGAGCAACGTCGCCGTCACATTCTCGAACACCGGCGCGCGGACCATTTCCCGGGGCACCGGGAGCTGGCTGGCGGACGGGTTCGCCGCCGGGAACACGATCCAGGTCACCGGCACGAACGCCGGTACGTACACGATCAGCACCGTCGACGCTACGACGATCACCCTGACGGCCGGGCCGAACTTCGCCACTACCGGGGCGGCGACCGTCACCGTGCGGAACCTGTCGAACGGCGGGTCGATCACCCTGCCCGCCTCGCCCACGTTCTACGCCCCGGGGCACACGATCGTGGTGTCCTCCAGCGGGACGCACGACGGCACGTACACGATCCAGAGCATCTCGGGCAACACCCTGTACCTGACCACCGCCGCGTACCTCAACGGCACGGCCGGGACGGGGACCGCCACCGTCCGGGACCAGACCAACGGTGACACCCTGACGGCCGGCGACACGATCACCCGCGCCGCCGGCAACTTCATCCTGGACGGCTTCGAGGCCGGCGACACGATTTCCGTCACCGACCCCGCCGGGGTGAACGGCGGGACGTACACGATCGCCAGCGTTACCGCGCTGCAAATCGTCCTCACGGTAGCCCGCGTACTGACCCCGGAGGCGAACTCGCCGAACGTCACCGTGGTCGACACGAACAGCGGCAAGTTCCGGCTCTCGAACACCCCGGGCGGCCCCGCCATCACCCTCAGCACCGCCGGGCTGACCCTGAGCGCGTCCATCCACCAGCTCGGGGTCGAGGGGATCAACCTCGGCGGGTTCGCCGGGCAGACCGGCACGTTCGCCCTGTACCACAACATCACCGGCTCGGCGGTCGCGGGGACGCAGTACGTCCTCGGGCCGGGCGGCGTGCCGCTGAACGTCCTGTCGCCGCCGATCGGGAACGGCGTGTCCGAGGCCGCGGCCAAGGGGTCGGGCGGCGGGTTCGTCGGCATCAACGGTAACCGCTCGACCGTCACGCAGAGCGCGACCGTGCAGGCCTACGTGTCATCCACCCTGATCGTCGCCGAGCAGGACGTGTCGATCACCACGAACTCGGTGAACAACTCCGGGGCGCGGGCGTCCAACGGGACCGGCGGGTTCATCGCGCTGGGCCGATCGAACGCCAACGTGAACGTGGTCAAGAACGACAACACCGCCTGGGTGGGCGCGGCGGCGAACGTGAGCGCCGGACGCGACTTCACCATGAAGGCGAACACGGCGAACAACCTCGGGACCATCAGCACGGAGTCCAACGCCGGCGGGTTCGCCGCCGACGTGCACGCCGACTCCGGCGGGACGGACACGTACAACACGGCCGTGTACGTGGACGACGACGCCTGCGTGACCGCCGGCGACCGGGTGGACATCGCGGCCAACACGGACACCAGCGGGTACGCGACCGCCTACGCCGACGGCCGCGGGTTCGGCGGCGGCGGGTACGCCGACGCCCGGATCACCACCCTCGGCAACACCACCCGGGTCGACATCAACGAGAACGTCGGCATCCACGGCGCGCGGGTGAAGATCGCGGCCCTCAACTCGTACGTAAACCTCCGCGCCCGGGCGGAGGGGTACGGGGCCGGGTTCGTCGGCGTGTCCGACGACGACTCGTACGTCAACGCCACGTTCAACAACACCGTCGCCATCGCCACCCAGGCGAACGTGACCGGCACCAAGGGCGTGGACCTCCTCGCCCAGTCGAACAACGTCACCACCAACGCCTACACCTTCGCCCAGGTGACCGGCCTGTTCGGGTGGCTCTCCTCCAGCGCCGACAACGACACCACGCAGACGAACACGGTCTACGGCGCGGCCGACGCGGTCGTCACCGCGGCCCCGCGGAACCCGGCCGTGGCCGACCCGCTCAACCCCAGCGCCGTGGACACGTTCCTCAACCACCCGGCGAATCCCGACCCGAGCCCCTACGTCAACGAGTACCCGGCCGGCCTGACGCAGCTCGCGTTCTACGTGGACACGACGAACACCAACCTGAACATCACACGCCGGGCCGACTACTCGCGGCGGGCGCTCGCCGCCGGCGGGTCGCACGGCGACACCTTCAACCCGCGCAACCACGTCGTCGACTTCAGCTCCGACGTGGTCATCCAGTCGAACCCGGACCAGGAGCCGACGCTCGTCATCGACGCGGCAGGGAACATCGTCAAGGCGACCGGCGGGCTGTCGGTCCGCACCGCCGCGAACCCGAACCAGACCAGCGGCCTGATCGCCGACCCGGTCATCGTCGTGAACAACATCGGGGCGACCGCCGGCGGGCAGGTGTACTTCAACAACCCGAAGGCCCGGGACAACAACCCGGAGGGCGACCCGAGCCACTCGGCCGACCCGATCATCCGGCACACCGACGGCACCGGCACGTGGACGTTCCTCAACACCCTCGGCGCCGTCACCATCACCAACCTCTCGCCCAAGACGCTGCTGATCAACAACATCGACGTGGTCCGCCAGCGCAGCGGGTCGGCGACCTACGACGTGTACCTCCAGAGTAAGCTGAACGACCTCAAGTTTTTCATCGAGCAGACGTCGATCCCCACGGACATCGACATCCAGAACAAGCAGAGCACCCCGCCCGCCGCGTTCGTGGCGAACTCCGACATCATCCTGAACGGCACGATCAACAACCCGATCGGCACGACGACCATCAACAACGACCGCGGCAGCATCTACTCCACGAAGGTCCGTGGCTCGACCGCGCCCGACCCGCGCTGGAGTGCGGCCGTCGGCCCGGACACGCGCGAGTCGCTGATCCGCACCAACGTCCTTACCCTGACGGCCCCGAACGGCAACGTCGGCGACGGCGGCAAGCGGATTAACGTGAACCCGGTCGAGAGCGTGGTCAACGCCTCGGACGTGGCCCTGCGGCTGCGCCGCGAGACGAAGCTCGTCGCGGACGCCGGCGGCAACGTCTACCTGGACGTGCTCGGCGAGATGCGCCACCTCGAGCAACCGAACACGTTCATGGTCGTGAACATGGACCTCGTCCGCGCCGCCGGCGGCGACGCGGACGTGCTGATGCAGGGCGCGATCAAGATCACGACGACGGCCGGGAGCGCCGGCGCGATCCTCGTCGAGGCGCCGCAGATCGGCATCTACGGCACGCAGACGAACCCGCAGGACCCGTTCGCCAACTACTTCTGGCCCGACAGCGGCGCGGCCGGCCTGGGTACGGACCTCGGCGTGTTCGGCGACCCGACGACCGGCGTGCCGATCCCGAGCATCTTCAACTACCGCGGCCTCGACGCGCTGATGAACCGCACGGTGACGAGCCTGATCGCCGGCGGCAACGTCATCGTCCGCGCCGCGGACGCGGCGACCAACGACCCGGCGAGGCAGATCGAAGTCATCGGGCTGATGGACCTGCAAGGCGGGACGGCGACGCGCCTCGACGCCGTGTCGAGTGGCGGCGTGAACCTGACCGAGGTGTCCGGCGAGCTCCGCGTCGGGACCGTCTACTCGACGATGGGCGACGTGAAGTTGACGGTGCCGGACGCCGCCGGCGCGGGCCAAGACGTGCGCGTCCTGCCCGGCGGGCAGATCACGGCCCAGGGCGGCGTCGCCGCGCCGAGCGTGGACACGCCGAACATCGCCCCCACCGCGCGGGCCACGGACTCCGGGCTGACCGGCGGCCTGCTGGCGACCGGCGCGTACTACCTCTTCTACACGTTCACGTACCCGAACGGGATTGAGACGCCGGCCAGCCCCGCCTCGAACCCGCTCGCCGTGCTGGCCGGCAACCAGCCGCTGGTCGCGTTCCCGGCCCGGCCCGCGGGCGCGACGGGCGTCAACCTGTACGTCGGGGCCACGGCGTCGGCCGCCGCGAGCAAGCGATACGCGACCGGCATCACGACCCCGTACTACACGATGGCCGCCGCCGCGAACGCGGCCGGGGCCGCGCCGCCGACCACCATCGTGCCCACCGCCGCCCCGACCGTCGATCCGGCCGGCGGCAATCTCGCCGGGGTGACCACGAACCTCGCCACCGGCAGCTACTACGCCTTCTACACGTTCGTCTACCCGTCCGGGGCGGAGTCGATCGCGTCCCCGGCGTCCGCCGCCTTCGCCGTAGTCGCCGGCGGCGCCAACATCCCGCGCGTGTCGTTCCCGGCCCTGCCGGTCGGGGCGACCGGCTACAACCTGTACCTCGGCACCACCCCCACGGCGAGCGCCGCACGCCGCTACGCCGCGGGCATCTCCGCCGCCGCGTTCACCCTGCTGAACGTGGCGCCGGCCGCGGTCGTGGCCCCGGCGGCCGGGACGGTCGTGACCGGCGCCCCGGTCGCCGCCCCAGCAGCGACCGCGACCGGCGGCGGCGCCACCGGCGGCACCCTCTCGCCGGGCACGTACTTCGTGACGTACACGACGGTTACCGCCGGCGTCGAGTCGCTCCCGGCGCCGGGCTCGGCGCTGTTCACCGTGGCGCGCGGGAACGTCCCGCGCGTCGCACTGCCGGCGCCGCCGCTCGGCACGAGTTACAACGTCTACCTGTCGAACTCCACTGGCCAGTCGGGGTCGGGCGTGCTGTACGCCTCGGGCGTGGCCGCGACGACGCTAGACCTGCTGACCGACCCGCCGGCCGGCGGGCTGCCGCGGCCGCTCGCCAACATCCCCGGCGGCACGATCACCGTGGACCCGACGGGCGGGAACGGTCTCAACCTCGACTGCGAGTGCGGCTGCGACGGGAACACCGGACAGCCCGCGACGCTCACCCCCGGCCGCTACTACGTCCTCTACACGATCCTGCACGCGACCGGGGCCGAGACGTTCGCCAGCCTGGCCTCGGGTACGTTCGTCGTGGCCGCGGGTGACATCCCGAAGGTGACGCTGCCGCCGCTGCCGCCGTGGGCGACCGGGTACAACATTTACGTCTCCGACCCGTTCGGGAACCCGGGCACCGCGACGCGCTACCTCACGAACGTCATCAACCCGACGTTCTACCTGATCACCCCGATGGATCCGACGGCCGCCCGACCGCCGGTCTACAACTACGCCCCGCTCCCCGCGACCGTGAACCCGACGGGCGGTAACGCCTACGGCGGCAGCCTGCTGCCGGGCACGTACTTCGTCCGCTACACGTTCACCTACCCCAACGGGGCCGAGACTTCGGCCGCCCCGGCCTCGCTGCCGTTCACGGTGGTCGCCGGGAATGTGCCGCAGGTGTCGCTGCCGCCGCTGCCGGCCGGGGCGACGGGGGTCAACCTGTACCTGTCCGACCCGGCGGCGAACGCGGGCTCGGAGACGCTCTACGCCGCCGGCCTCACGGGCACGACGTTCAACCTGTCGCAGAACGCGCTCGCGGGCCTGCCGGTCGAGCCGGTCATCAACACGCCGGCCCAGGTCACAACGGTCAACCCGACCGGCGGGGGGAGCGCCGGCGGCCAGCTGGCCGCCGGCACGTACTTCCTCCTCTACTCGTTCACGAACGTGGACGGGGCCGAGTCGTTCGTCGGCCCGGCGTCGGCGCCGTTCACGGTGGCGGCCGGGAACGTCCCGCGGGTGTCGCTGCCGCCGCTGCCGGTGGGGATGACCGGCTACAACGTGTACCTGTCGAACACGACGGCGACGCCGGGGTCGGCGCTGCGGTACGCCTCGGGCGTCACGTCCGCCACTCTCGACCTGTCGGCCGCCGCGGCGATCAACGCCAACCGGCCGCCGGTTCAGAACGTGCCGACGGTCGCGCCGATGGTCCAGCCGTTCGGCGGCGGCACGACCGGCGGGAGCCTCGCGGCCGGCACGTACTTCGTCCGCTACACGTTCGTCGACGACACCGGCGCCGAGACCTTCGAGAGCGCGACGTCGGCCCTGTTCACGGTCGTCGCCGGGTACATCCCGCAGGTCACCCTGCCGCCCCTGCCGACGGGCGTGACGGGGATCAACCTCTACCTGTCGAACGCGACGGCCGACATGGGTTCGGAGACGCGCTACGCCACGGCGCTGACCGGCACGACGTTCCTGCTCCGCAACGCGGTGCCGCCCGTCGGCAACCTCCCGCCGGCGCGCGACGGGGCGACCGCGGCGGCGACCGTCGTCGCCACCGGCGGCGGCGCCACGGGCGGCAAGCTCGCCTTCGGCACCTACTTCTTGCAGTACACGTTCACGTACCCGGGCGGCACCGAGACGTTCGCCAGCCCGCAGTCGGCGAACTTCTTCGTGGCGACGGGGTACATCCCGCGGGTCACTCTGCCGCCGCTGCCGGTCGGCGCGACCGGGTACAACGTCTACCTGTCGAACACCACCGCGACCGCCGGCTCGGCCAAGACCTACGCCGTCGGGGCGACGTCCTCCACGTTCGACCTGACGATCGCAACGCCGGTCGGCGGCCTGCGTGTTCCGTCCACCGTCATCCCCACGTCGGCTCCCGTCGTGAGCGCGACCGGCGGCGGGGCGTTCGGCGGCAAACTCACGCCGGGGCAGTACGTCGTCTACTACACGTTCGCGTACCCGAACGGCGTCGAGACGGTCGCCAGCCCGAACTCGAACACGTTCAACGTCGTGCTCGGGAACGTCCCGCTCATCACCCTCCCGACCCGCCCGGCCGGGGCTACGGGCGTCAACATCTACCTGGCCGACCCGGCGACAGAGCCGGGCAAGGCGATCCGCTACGCGGTGAACGTGACCGCGACGACGTTCCTCCTGAACAACAACGCCCCGGTCGTCCGGCCGACGGACGGCACGGTCGTCGTGGCCCCGTCGGTGAACGCGACCGGCGGCGGCACCACCGGCGGGCTGTTGCAGCCCGGCACGTACTACGCCTTCTACACGTTCAACTACAACTTCCTCCCGTCGAACTACGAGACGTCGCCGAGCCCGGCGTCGGCCCCGTTCACGGTGGCCGCCGGCAACCGCCCGCTGCTCACGATGCCGCTTCTCCCCGTCGGCCAGCTGCCGACCGGGGTGACGAGTTACAACATCTACCTGTCCAACTCGGCGGCCGACTACGGGACGGCGACCCGCTACCTGACCGGGCAGACGAGCGTGGTCGTCGCCCTGGGGAACGCGGTCGTCGCCGGGGCGATCCAGGCGCCGCGGACGAACGCCGGGAACGTGGCGCCGGTGGTCAACCCCACGGGCGGCGGCGCGGCCGGCGGCCAGCTCGCCGCCGGCACGTACTTCGTGCAGTACACCTTCGCCTACCCGGACGACCTGGAGTCGTTCCCGAACACGGTGTCGAACACCTTCACGGTGTCCGCCGGGAACGTGCCGCAGGTCGCCCTCCCGCCGCTGCCGCCGGGGGCCGTCGGGTACAACATCTACCTGTCGAACAACACCGCCGCGGCCGGGTCCGCGACCCGGTACGCGACGGCGGTCACGAGCGCGACGTTCAACCTCGCCACAGCCGGCCCGGCGCTCGGCGCGAGCAAGCCGGTGAGCATGCTCGCCGCGACCGCCCCGACGGTGGTCCCGAGCGGCGGTAACGTGAGCGGGGCGATCGGCACGCTGGCGCCCGGCACGTACTTCATCCGCTACGCCTTCATCTACCCGAGCGGGGCGGAGTCGCTGCCGAGCCCGGCGTCGAACACGTTCACGGTCGTCGCCGGCGGCATCCCGCAGGTACTCCTGCCGACGCTGCCGGACGGGGCGGTGGGCTACAGCATCTACCTGTCGAACCCGTCGGCGACGCCGGGCTCGGAGAACCGGTACGCGATCCGGGTGCCGGGGCCGGTGTTCAACCTCTCCTACCCGACCCCGGTCGGCCCGATCGACCCGGCGATCAACAACTTCGCCCTCGCGGCGCCGACCGTCCTCCCGGCCGGCGGCGGCACGGCCGGCGGCAGCCTGCTGCCGGGCCAGTACTTCGTCTACTACACGTTCACCTTCCCCGGCGGCGTCGAGACGTTCGCCAGCCCGAACTCCGCGGTCTTCATCGTGGCCGCCGGGAGCGTCCCGCGCGTCTTCATGCCGGCGCTGCCGGCGGGGGCGACGGGGTACAAGGTGTACCTGTCCGACGTGAACGCGAACGCCGGCTCCGGCACCCTATACGCCGCGACGACGGCCTCGCCGTTCGACCTGGGTGCGAACGCCCTCGCCGGGCGGGTCACGGCGCCGGCCACGAACGCCTGGACCGCGGCCCCGGCCGTGACCGTGGGCGGCGGCGGCAGCCTCGCGGCCGGCACGTACCGGCTCTACTACACGTTCACCGGCACGAACGGGCTCGAATCGTTCCCGAGCGCGACCTCCGCGCCGTTCACCGTGGCCGCCGGCCAGCGTGCGACCGTGGCGCTGCCAGCCCTCCCGGCGTGGGCCACCGGCATCAACGTGTACCTGTCGAACCCGCTCGGCGACCCCGCCTCGTTCGTCCGCTACGCCGCGGGTATCACGGCCACGTCGTTCGCGCTGTCGGCCGCAGCCCCGCCGGCCGACCAGAGCCCGACCCCACTGGTGAACCCGACCGGCGGCAACCCGACCGGACTCGTCGGCCAGCTCCACGTCGGCTCGTACTTCGTCTTCTTCACGTTCAACGACGCGCAGGGCACCGAGCGCGTCGCCGGCGGCAGCTCGGCCCCGTTCTCCGTCGTCGCGGCCGGGGACGTGCCCCAGGTCACGCTGCCGACGCTGCCGTCGTGGGCGTCGAGCGTCAACATCTACCTGTCGGCGTTTGGCGCGGGCGCCGGGTCCGGCACGCTGTACGCCGCCGGCGTCACCACGCCGACGTACAACCTCGTTCACGCCCCGCGCGGCGGCGGGTCGGTCACGGTGCTGGTCGGCGACAACTTCAGCCTCCCGGCCGACACCCAGGTCCGCGCCCGCCACGCCGTCACCATCCACGGCGACTTCGCCGACGCCGACGCCGGCGCGGTCGCCTCGATCGACCCCGACCAGGGCGTCGGCGCGACGTTCGACATCTTCTCCGCCATCACTGCCCCGACGGTGCTGCTCCAGGGCGAGGGCGACAACGACACCTCCAACGTCCGGGCCACGGCCCCCGGCTCGACGGTCACGTTCGACACCGGGGCCGGGGCGAACACGATCAACCTCGGCAGCACGCAGCCGGTGATCGGCGGCGTGTCGGACTACCTCCAGGGCGCCGAGTTCATTCTCGGGAGCGGCAACGACACGCTGTGGCTCGACGACACCGGCAGCCGCGGGCCGAAGGACGGGTTCCTGACCGCGGCCGCGACGCCGCCGGCCCTCAACGGGCCGACCGGGACGCTCACGGGGCTGGGCATGGGCCTCGCCGGGATCACCTACAACGGCCTGAGCAACCTGAACACGCACCTCGGCTCCGGCGGCACCACGCTCGCCGGCAGCCCGGTCGGGAACGCCTTCACCGTCGCCGTGCCTGCCGGGCTCGACCTGCCCGGCACCACGACCGTGTTCGGCGGCACGTCCGGCATGGACGCGCTCACGACCAACTGGACCACCGACCTGAACACGGTCGTGAACTTCTACCAGTTCGAGAGCGGCACCGTGGCGGTGGGCACGCCGACGACCACCGGGGACGTGACGGGCACGCTGAACTTCGGGTACGGCACCCTGCAGAGCGTGACCATCACCGGCGCGATGGCCCCCGGCAGCATCGTCAACGCGACGAACATCGTAACGATGACGGTCGGGCCGAACGGGGCGACGACGCGGACGGTCGGGGCGAACCTGGCCGGCGAGCTAAACGTCGCCGGGACGCTCGGGTCGCTGCGCGTGGCCGGCGGCACGCCCGGCTCGATCGTCGCCGGGTCGATCGGCACCATCGGCGTCCTCGGCGGGTTCGGCCCGGTCGTCGGCCAGATCCGCGAGAACGACATCCAGCGGCGGATCGACGCCGACCTGCCGGACAACCCGTACCCGAACCCGGACCAGGCCGCGCTGCCGGGCCCGTCCGGCGCGGGCTACGTGAACTTCCAGTACTTCTACGAGGGCAACGGCACCGGCCTCTACAACCCGCAGCTCACGACGCGGATCGACAACGGCGTCGGCGGGCAGCCGGACCAGTTCGACCTGAACCTGATGACCTACGACGACGTGGCCAAGTTCAACCTGGCCCGCGTCGACGCCGCCGGCGTCTCGGGCGTCCGCAACGTCGTGGTCGAGGGCGACCTGCTCACGACGGTCACCCCGGCCGCCCAGGCGTTCATGGGGCTCGCCAGTAACCAGGGCGGCGTCCGGTTGCCGCTCGACCGCGTCGCGAGCGTGGCGGTCCGCGACTTCGCGCCGCAGCAGTCGATCCAGGCCCAGAGCATCCAGGGCGTCGCGTTCGGGTCCACGAACCGGACCGGGTTGCAGTACCCGGTCACGGGCACACTCATCGTCGCCACCGACGCGAAGGCCCTGCTGGTGCCGGGCACGCACGTCGTCATCGCCGGGTCCACGAACGCCGCGACCACGCAGACGTTCCGCGTCCCGTTCGCCGACCTGCCGACGCAGACCGTCACGTTCTGGATGAACACCGGGCGATTCACCGGGGCGTTCGACAACGCCAGCATCCGCTTCGCCAAGCAGAGCAGCTCCGGGCAGGCGCTGAACGAGGCCCGCGGCGCGGTCGTGGCCCTCATCGCCACCGAGCAGGGGTCGTACCCGTACGCCGACGGCGCGGTGAACGCCATCGTGCAGACGCTCGACGTCCGCGGCGACGGCGGGTCGTTCGTCAGCTCGCTGTGGGTGGCGGAGTCGATCACCAGTACCGGCCCGCTCGGCGACGTGTACGTCAACCACGTGCTCGGCCTGGTGGACACCACGGCCCCGAGTTTCTTCGGGAACGTCAGCACCTACGGGGCGATCGTCGGCACGGTGCAGACGACAGGGGTGCGGAGCGACCCGGTGTTCGGAACCGCGGCCACGGCGTCCGCCGAGTTCGGCCGGGTGTACGTGGTGCTGGGGTCGAACGGCGCGCTGTCCGTGACCTCGACCCAGGTTGTCACCGACGCCAACGGCCGGCCGCCGGCCGGTTACTCCGCCGGGCTCGTCGGCAGCCTGATCTCGCGCGGGAACCTGCTGAGCCAGGTGATCGCCGGCGGCGGCATCATGGGCACGATCGCCGTCGAGGGGGACGTGGGCCAGTTCTCGACCCTGCTGAGCGTCACGTCCCCGACGCGCGTCGGCGGCATCGGCACGGACTTCAGCCCGGTGACGGGGAAGATCGTGGTGCTCGGGCGGATGATCGGCGACCTGAACCTGCTCGGCGGGCTGGTCGGCGGCGGCTCCGTCGCCGTCCGCGGCAGCATCCTCGGCAACGTCCAGATCAACGGCATCGGGCCGGGGTCGTCCATCGTCTCGGGTGGCACGATCGGCGACCCGGCTCTAGGAACCAGCATGAGCTTCGGGATCAACCAGGGGGTCGTCGCCGCCTCGGGCGCGATCGTGAACCGGTTCAACACGCCCACGACGCCCGGTTACTACTCGGCAAACGCCTCCGCGGCCCCGGACGGGATCGACCAGGCCGTGCTGACGGCGATCTTCGCCGACACGATCGGCCGGCAGCTCGGCGGGCTCGGGCTGTTCGTCAACGAGGACCTCGACGGCCTGACCACCATCCTGAGCCACCTGGTCCGGCTGCGGGTCGTCAGCAACCGACTCCGGATCGTGTAGGCGGTCGGGGTCGGTGACGACGTTGAATGCCATCCACGACGTGAATGCCCGGGGTACGTCCCCGGCTCGCTTCGACGCCGATCCGACGCGACTTACGTCGCGGGCTGCCGTGGCGGCGTGGTGATTAGAGCAGTTCCAGTTTCAGTCTGGCGCTGAGCTCTTGGGTCGCGTACCCTCGGCGGCGACCCAAGAGGGCGTCGCCGATGAAGACCCTGCCCGTCGAGTACCGACTCCGCGTCGTCCAACTCACCGAGGAGGGCGCCTCCACGGCCGAGGTGGTCGAGGCGCTCGGGGTCAGCCCGTCCTGGGTCCGGTCGATCAAGGCCCTGCACCGGGCGGGGGAGCCCCTCGCCCCGAAGTCCAAGGCCAACCACCGGCGGTCACTCGCCGACCGGGAGGGCGACCGGATCCGCGCCCGCGTCCGGGAGAAGCCGGGCACCACCCTGGCCGACCTGCGCCGCGACCTCGGGCTGACGACCTCGATCGCCAACCTCTGGAACGCCCTCCGGGCGCTCGGCCTGTCGCTCAAAAAAAGTCGGTCCGGGCGGCCGAGCGGGACCGGCCCGATGTCGTCACCGCCCGGGCCGAGTGGGCGGTCGCCGCCGCCGGCCTCGACCCCCGCCGGCTCGTCTTCCTCGACGAGACGTTCGGGACGACCAAGATGACCCGCCTCTACGGGTGGGGGCCGACGGCCGAGCGGGTTCCCGGGGTGGTCCCGTTCGGGCACTGGAAGACGACCACCTTCCTGGCGGCGTTCCGGCTCGACGGGCTGTTCGCCCCGCTGGTCATCGACGGGGCGCTCAACGGCGACCTGTTCCGCGCGTACGTCCGGCAGGAGTTGGCCCCGCGGTTGCGGCCCGGGGACGTGGTGGTGATGGACAACCTGGCGACGCACAAGGTGGCCGGGGTGGCCGAGGCGATCCGCGGGCGGGACGCCGGACTGGTGTACCTGCCGGCGTACAGCCCGGACCGGAACCCGATCGAGCAGGTGTTCTCGAAGGTCAAGAACGAACTCCGGCGGCGGGAGCTGCGGACGGTACCCGAGGTGGAGGATGCGTTCGGGCAGAGCCTCGACTGGATCACCCCGACCGACGCCCGGAACTACTTCGCTCACGCCGGATACCCGCCAGACTGAAACTGGAACTGCTCTAGCGGCGAATCCTGGCTCTCCCGCAGAGTTGGTGGAGGTCTTTCCTCTCGGGCGCCGAGTTGTTTCGGTTTCGGCGGGGTGGGTCACCCCTTGCGTCGCACCCGAGCCCGGAGCAGCTTCATTCCGGCTCGGCCGAACATCTGCCGTTTAATCCCTTTCAGCCGGCCGACCTGGCCTTCCACTTGGCCATTACTCCACGGCTCCGTCATCGCCGCCTGCACGGCCGCCGCGTCCGAGAGCAAGCTGTCCGCCAGGTTCCTCAAGTCGGGATCGCCCGACACGACCACCTTCGCCGCCCAATCGGCCATCGTCGTCGCCTGCTTCCGACGGATCATTGCCATCAACTCCTCGGCGGCCCCCACCGTCGCGTGTGCCGCCGCATTCCGCTCGCGGAGGTGCTTCAGCACGCGGGTCGAGTGACTGTCTTCCTTCGGGTTCACCACCCGGAACGACAGCCGTCGCGCCGAGGGCGCCTTTCGCCCCGGCGGTCGCGTGTTCGCATCCCGCCGCCCCGCACAGACTCTGCGGCCGGTCAACCGGATCAGGTACCGGCGGACCGCGTCGTACCCGCCCGCGTAGCCCTTCCCCCGCAACGCCCGCTACAGGTCGCTGATGGTGCGGTTGGCCTGCTCTTCCGCCAGCTCGCGGACCCCGTCCCACCTGCAACGCCCGCTACAGGTCGCTGATGGTGCGGTTCCCGGCCACCACCCACTCGGCTACGAACGCGGCGAACGGGTAGAGGGCGGTCACCGTCGGGCGGCCGGGTGACCAGTCCGGGCAGCGGTCCAGTCGCCGATACCGGAGCACGACCTTGATGTCCAAACCCAGCCGCCGCGCCACCCCCGACACGACACGCCCCCGGCCAGTAGCACCTTCAACTGACGGAACCGCTCCTCCCGCTCCCGCCGCTTCTCCGCCCGGCGTCGCTCCGTCGCGGTCGTGGGCTTCGCCTCCGCTTCCGGGGTCGGTGTCGCCACGGCGTCCTCCGCGGTCGAGACCGGCAGGATCGGCGGTTCGGTCGTCGGCCCGTTCGTCCCGTTCGGCGCATGTTGGGTCGGGGTGTTCACCTCCGCGTTGGCGGCGCGGACCTCCGGGCCGACGCGGGAGAGGATCCTCTCCACCGCCTCCCGCACGTTCCGCAGCAGGTGGAACCGATCGGCCACCTGCTGCGCGTTGGGGGCGGCGGTGGTGGCGGCCTGGATGTACGCCGGTCAGCGGTCGCGGGTGATCACCTCCACCTGCGGGTTGGCCGCCAGCCACACCTTCACCGCCTCGCCGTCGCGGCCGGGCAGCAGGTCGATCACGGTCCCCCGCTCGAGTTCGATGAGGATGGTGCCGTACGAGTGCCCCTTGCGGGTGGCCCAGTCGTCGACGCCGACGTACCGCGGCCGCGGCGTCGGCTCGTCCGGGGCGTCCTTGACCCGCCGGAGGATGGTGTCCGGGCTGGTCGGCAGGCCCAGCTCGGCGGCCAGACGCGCGCCGCCCTCGCCACCCAGGGCCAGGCCGAGGTGTCGGTGGGCGTCGGCCAGCTCGCCAGTGGTGTGGGCGTGCGGCGCGGTCAACTCCGGCAACCGCTCGCAGAACACCCGCCGCGGGCAGTCGGCCCGGCGGCAGACGAACTTGCGGGCGGTGACGAGCAAGCGGACCGGCCGGCCGAGGCACGGCCGATCCCGAAGGGTGCGGCGGTAGCGGCCGTGGACGGCGGTTGACGCCGACCGGCACTGCGGACAGGGCGCGGCGTCCGCGGTGGTGGCGAGTTGCACCGCCACACCGGCCGGATCGATGGCGACATCGGTGATGCGGACGCCGGCGTCGGCCGGCAGCAGGGTCTGGAGGAACGCGGCGTCCATGACGACCTTCGGCGGCCTGCCGGGCGGGAATTGCAGGTGATACCAGCTAGAATTGTACGCCTGTTACACACCAACTCCGCGGGAGAGCCAGGATTCCGTGCTAATCACCATCGTCCCGCTATCTCTTCTTTCCCAGCCGGCGCAGTTGTGATTTCCTTCCGGGCCGATAGCCGTCGGCTTCGGCGCCCCCGCGCCACGCTCGCCGGGTTTCTCGCCCTTGGTCGGGTTGGCGACGGTGTGGTAGTGGTCGCGGCGACCCGGCCGGCGACCTCGCGATCAAGGCGTTCGCCTGGCCGATGCTGGTGCAGGCCGCGGGACTGGCCGAGAAGCGCGGCGACGCCCTGAAACTCACGCCCGCCGGGCGCGCCGCACTGGGCGCCGAGGCGCCCGCGGTGCTGAAGGCGGTATGAGGCGCGTGGCAGAAAAACCAGCTGCTCGACGAGTTCGCGCGGGTCGAGGTGGTCAAGGCCCAGGGGCGCATGACCCTGAGCGCGGCCTCGGGCCGCCGTAAGGCCGTCCTCGGCGTGCTGAAGGATTGCCTGCCCGGGGCGTGGTTCGCGGTCGACGACTTCTGGCGGCTCATGCGCGGGATCGGCCGCGGGTTCTCGCTCGTCGGGGAACGCGACGCCTGGGAGTTGTACCTCTTCGAGCAGGAGTACGGCAGCCTCGGTTACGAGGACGCGCATGCCTGGGATCAGCTTCAGGGGCGGTTCGCCCTCGTGTTCCTGTTCGAGTACGCGGCCACACACGGGGTGCTCGAGGTGGCCTACGTCCCGCCGCGGGGCGCGCGGGGCGACTTCTGGGACCGGTGGGGGGCCGACGACCTCTCCTGCTTCAGCCGCTACGACGGGCTCCTGTACGTCCGCATCAACCCGCTCGGCGCGTGGCTCCTGGGGCAGGCCGAGGAGTACCGGCCCGCGGCCCCGCGGCGGACGGACGCCCTCCGCGTGCTGGCGAACCTGGACGTGGTCGCGACCCACCCGCCGCCGGTCGCGGACCGGCTGACGCTGGAGCGGTTCGCCGACGCGACCTCACCAGCGGTGTGGAAGCTTTCGGGGGCAAAGTTCACGGACGTGGTCGAACGCGGCGGTCGGGCCGAGGAGTTGCGGGCGTTCCTGGCGCGGGCCGCGGGCGAGCTTCCCGCAGCGGTCGAGACGTTCCTGGCCGACCTGGAGCACCGGGCCGGGCAACTCCAGGACGACGGCCCGGCTCGACTCTTCGGGTGCGCGAGCGCGCACGTCGCGGCCGAACTCGCGAGCGACCGGCTGTTGAAGCGGGAGTGCCTCCGCGCCGGGGACCGGCACGTGGTCGTCCGCGAGGGCGATCTCGCGGTGGTCCGGAAGGCGGCCCACCGGCTCGGGTACGTCTGGCCGCTCCCCGGCGATTGACCGCCCCAGGGGGTCATCACGTCCCATTCCCCCCGAGTCGCAGGTTTTTCTCGCCCGCCGCCTGCCGATCCGGCACAATAAGCAAGACCGACCGGCGCGACACCACCCCGCAGCGCGATGCCCCCCACCGACTCGATGCCTCTCGACCGGTTGCAGACCCGCCGCGCGCAGGGGGTGCCGACCGTCACCATCCTCGCGGGGCCGATCGGCGTCGGCATCCAGGCCTGGCGGGGCTGGGCCGCGACCCGGGGTCGTACCGTCCGGCCCGCCTCCGACGCCGACCCGACCGCCCTGGTCGCCGGTTGGGCCGAGGACGCCTTCGCCGCCGGACTGGTCGACGACGCCACGGCGTGGCTCGCGGCCGTCGCGGGCGCGGACGCCGACCGGATGACGCGCCACGACCTCGACCGCCTGTGGCAGGGGCTCCCGATCGACCCCGCCGCCCCGGCGGCGCGCGCCGCGTACCGGGTTCTCGCCGACGCGGCGACCGGCGCCCGCCCCGACCCCGAGGCGCTCGTGCGGGAGCTGGCCGACCCCGCCGCGGTCGTCCGCGGGCTGACCGGGCTCCTCCCCGAGCCGCGCTGGCCGGCGCTGCTGCTGGTCGAACCGCCGGGCGCCGACCCGGTCGCGTGGCTGACGGCCGCCACCGCGGCGCTGGAGCCGCTGGTCGCGGCCGAGCCGCGGCTGCCCGTCGCGGTCGCAGTCCGGGCGGAAGGCGTCGAGCGCTTCCTCGCGGCGCGGGCCGGAACGCGCGGCGCCGCCCTGGTCCGCGAAGGGCTGGTTGAAGTCCGCGGGGTGAGCGGCGACGAACTGACGCAGCGACTGCGCGCCGCCGGGGTGGACCCGCCGCCGGCCGCAGCCGCGGCGCTGACCGCCGGCGGGCTGGCCGACGACGTGGCCGATGCCTTCGTCGCCGCGGCCGCGACGGTGCGGCGCCCGACCGCGGGGGACGTGGCGTCCGATTTCCGAAGCGTGCACGAGCAGTTCCTGTTCGAGCAGCTGGAGTCGCTCCCGCAGACGGCCGGCCTGTTCCGTCCGAACGCCGAGTTGCCGTTCCGCCACGGCCCCCGGACGGGTGAAGCCGACCTGCTGGCCGAGCGGCCGCGGGTGGCCGTCGAGGTGGACGGGGCGGTGTTCCACCTGCACCCCGAGCAGTACCGCCGCGACCGCCGGAAGGACTGGCTGTACCAACAACACGGGTACGTGGTGCTGCGATTCCTGGCCGAGGACGTGGTCGAGAATCTGCCGGCCGTGCTGGCCACGATCGTGGACGCGGTGACGCAACGACTCCCCCGCCGAGGTGCCTGCCCTTGACTGACGTTCTCGCCCCGCCGACCGGCGTCGCACTCGCCGACCTGATCCTCGCCCGGCTCCTGCCGGCGAAGACGAGCCTCGCGCCGACGAAGCTCCGCGCCGACCTCTCGCCGCTATTCCGCGGCCCGCCCTCGGCCGACGCCCTCGCCGACGCGGTGGCCGAACTGCGGGCGGCCGGCCTCGTCTCCGCGAAGGGATTGCGGCTCACCGACGCCGGCCGGGAACGGGCGCGGGCGTTTCTTGGGGTGGAGGCGCTGCCGGGGAAGGGCGACTGGTCCGCCGTGAAGTCGCGCTGCCTCCTGCCGATGGCGCTGGGCCGCGACGCCCCGACGGACGCGAAGCGGCTGGCCGCGCTCCAGCTGACGAAGGCGCTCGGCCTACCGCTCGGTCCGAACCCGACGCTCGCGGCCGTGGTCGAGGCGATCGCGTGCCGGGAGCTCGGCTTCCCCGAACTCACGACCCTCGCGGCGGTCAAGCGGGCGGCGCTGGCGCGGGCCTTCGGCGCGGACGTATCCCTCACCCCGAAGGCCGCCGAGGCGGTGGTGCCGCGGGTGCTCCTCAATTTGAAAGGCGACGGCGTCCGCGGCGCCATCTTGGCCGACTGGGTCGCCGCCCAGTCGGCTCGCGTGCCGCGCCCCGCGGCGGAGGAGCCGTTCGACCTGGAGATGTTCGCGGCGACGGTGCGGGCGGTGGCGCGCGACTGCCCCACGGGCCGGTTCGGCGGCAACAAGGTGTTCATCAGCCACTTGTGGTGGCAGCTGCGCGACGAGCCGCGGTTCGCCGCGCTCGGCGCCGACGGGTTCAAGACAAAGCTGGTGGACGCGAACCGGGCCGGCCTCCTCACCCTCAGCCGGGCCGACCTCGTGCAGCTGATGGACCCCGAAGACGTCCGCGCGTCCGAGACGACGTTCCTGACGGCCGTGTTCCACTTCGTCGCCGTGGAGGACGCACCATGACCGCAACGACCACGGCCCCCGCCGCCGACCCGCGCGCCGCCGCGTTCGCCCGGCCCGACGGCCCCGAGGTGTTCGGCGGGGTCGTCCACGGGAACCAGGTGTGGACCCCGGACCCGTTCGACGTGGAGACCGTCCACCCCGAGGCGCGGGCGGCGTTCGCGCGGCTGCTCGCCCGCGCGTCGTCCGCCGAGCCGCCGCCGCACGGCAAGACGCTCCTGCTCCTCGGCGAGGCCGGCAGCGGCAAGACGCACCTGCTCCGCGCCTTCCGCACCGCCGCCCACGCCGCCGGGACCGCGTACTGCGGCTACCTCCAGATGACGAGCCGGTCGGCGAACTACGCCCGCTACGTGCTCAGCTACCTGATCGACTCGCTGGAACAGCCGTACCGGCCGGGCGCCGCCACCACCGGGCTCGGCCGCCTCGCCCGCGGCCTGATCGACGCCCTCGACATGATCCCCGCCGCCGACCGACAACGGCTGTGCGACGACCTCCTCGAACCGGCCGAGGTCGCGGAGCTGGTCTTCCGCTTCGCCGACGCCGCGGTGCAGTACCCGCAGTTCGCCGGGCTCGACCCGAACCTCCTCCGCGCCGTGCTGTTCCTGCTGCCGAACGACGGCCGCATCCGCCCGAAGGCCCTGAGCTGGCTGCGGTGCGAAGACCTGCCGGACCACGACCGGAGGATGCTCGGCGGCCTCGTGCCGCGGCCGGGCGACGAGATGCCGCTGCGCACGATCGTCGGCCTCGGCCGGCTGATGGCCGCGGTCCAGAGCGCGGCGCTGGTGCTGCTGGTGGACCAGATCGAGGAGGTGATCGAGCTGGCCCGCCGCGACGCGGCGCCGGGCGAGCTGTTCCGCACAGCGGTGAACACGCTCGTGGACGTGGCCGACGCCCTGCCGACGGCGGTGGTCGTCGTCGGCTGCCTGAAGGAGCTGTTCGACGAGATCGGCCGGCAGTCGCTGCCGCGGCCGAAGCTCGACCGACTGGAACACGACCCGGCCCCGCTCCCGCTCGCCTCGCGGCGGACGGCCGAGGACGCGGCCGCGATCGTCGCCCCGCGGCTGGCCGCGCTGTGGGACGCGGCCGGCGTTCCGCCCGACCCGGCGAACCCGGTCGCGCCGTACACCGCCGCGCACCTCGCGCCGCTCGCGGGGATGTCGGCGCGGGCCGTCCTCGCGTTCTTCCACCAGCACCGCAGCCGGTGCGTCGAGGCCGGCCGCTGGGTCGAACCCGCGGGCGCGACGCCGCCCCCGCCCCCGCCCCCGCCGTCCGACTTCGACCAACTGTGGAACGACGCGCTGGCCGCGCAGAAGCCGCCGCTCGTGGACGAGCCGAAGCTCGCCGAGCTGCTCGCGTGGGCGGTGGCGGAGGCGTCCGCGGAGGCGGACGGCGGCGTCTTCTTCGGGGCCGAGGCGGACGACCGGTTCGTGCAGGTCGAGGCGCACGCCGGGAACGCGGTGGACAAGCAGCTCGCCGCGGTGTGCGACAAGAGCGCGAAGGGCGGCGGCCTCGGCAAGCAGGTCGAGGAAGTGGTTTCCCGCGCCGGCGAGATCCCGGCCGTGTTCCTCCGCTCGACCGACTTCCCGAAGACCCCGGGCGCGGAGGTGACGAAGCGGCTGGCGAAGCTGTGCCTCCCCGTCGGCCGGCACCGCCGGCACGTCGTCGCCAACAGCGACTGGCGGCTGATGTCCGCGTTCCGCACGTTCGCCGCCGCGCACGGGAAGGCGCCGGGGTTCGCCGACTGGCAGCTCGCCGCGAAGCCGCTCACCGGCCTGCCGTCGCTGCGGAGCCTCCTCGCACTCGACACGCGGCCGGCCGCACCGCCCCCGGCGCCGGTCGCGCCGCCGGCCGTGCTGCCGAAGGAGGCGGCCCGCGCGGCTCCCCCGCCCGCCACGCCGGCCGCGATCCGCCTCGGCCAGACCCGCGGGGCGGCGCCGGCGGCCGTCGAGTTCGACCCGCAGTCGCTGTGCCGGCACGCCGCGTTCCTCGGCGGCTCCGGCAGCGGCAAGACGACCGCGGCCCTCACCGTTGTCGAACAACTGCTCCTGTCCGGCGTCCCCGTCGTACTCGTCGATCGCAAGGGCGACCTGGCCCGCTACGCCGACCCCGACGCCTGGATCGCCCCCGAGCCGGACGCCGACCGCGCCGCCCGCCGCGCTCGGTTGCGCGCCGCGATCGACGTGGCGCTGTACACACCGGGGAAGGACGCCGGCCGGCCACTGGCCATCCCCGTCGCCCCGCCCGACCTCGGCCGGTTGCCGGCCGCCGACCGCGAGCAACTGGCGCAGTACGCCGCTGCCGCGCTCGGCGTCATGCTCGGCTACAAGTCTCGCGGCTCCGACCCGAAGCTCGTCATCCTCCAGAAGGCGATCGAAACCCTCGCCGCCGCCCCTGACCGGGTCGTCACCATCAAGGCACTTCAGCTGCTGGTCGGCGACCAGGACGACGCGCTGACGAGCCACTTCGACGGGCAGTACGAGGCGAAGCACTTTACGAAGCTGTCGCAAGACCTGCTCACCCTCGGCCTCCAGCACCGCCGACTCCTTGAAGGGTCCGACCGGCTCGACGTGGACGCCCTCCTCGGCCGCGGCGCCGCGGCCCGCCCCGGGAAGACGCGGCTGTCGGTCGTCAGCACGCAGTTCCTCGGCGACGAGCAGGCGGCGGACTTCTGGGTGTCGCAGTTGCTGCTGGCGGTCGAGCGGTGGACGCGGCAGCACCCGTCGCCGCGCCTCCAGGCCGTGTTCCTGTTCGACGAGGCCGACAGGTACCTGCCGGCGGTGGGGAAGCCGGCGACGAAGGGGCCGATGGAGAGCCTGCTGCGGCGGGCGCGGTCGGCGGGGGTGGGCGTGTTCCTGGCGACGCAGAGCCCCGGCGACCTGGACTACAAGTGCCGCGACCAGGTGACGACGTGGCTGGTCGGCAAGGTGAAGGAGACTGTGGCGGTAGGGAAGCTGCGGCCGGTGCTGGAGGCGAAGCCGGGGGCTGCGGACCGGCTGGCGGAGCAGGGGGCGGGCGAATTCTACCTGGCCCGCGAGGGCGACGTGCGCCCCGTCCGGGCGGATGTCTGCCTGATCCCGCCCGCGCAGTTGTCGGAGGACCGCATCTTGGCAGTGGCCCGGCTCGGCGGCGCGGCGGGCGGCTGACCCGCCGGCCCGGTCGTCCCCCGACTCGCTTACGGCAGCCGCGGTGGCGAGCCGCCACCGGTCTTCTTCCCTTGCCGCCGCTGTTGTGACTTTCTGCCCGGTCGGTAGCCGGTCGATTTCGCCGGCGCCGCCCGGCGCTCGCCGGGCGGCTCGCCCTTCGCGGGGTTGGCGACAGTGTGGTAGTGGTCTCCTAGCAGCGCCGCGTCGGCCTGCCGCCGCTTCGCCGCGATCGCCTCCTTCGGCGGGTGGGCCGGGATCAGCCCCTCGCATCCGCCGATGAGATCGGCGCGACCCGCCTCAATGAGCGCCTCGCGGACCGTGAAGTAGTTATCGGGCTTGAAGAACTGCATGAGGGCACGCTGCATTTTCCGGTCTTTCAAGCCGCGGGAGACGTGGACTTCCTTCTTGGTGAACGGGTCGATCCCCGTGTAGTAAAGTGCCGTGGCGATGTCACTTGCGCCAGGGAGATACTCGATATTCCTCCAGTCGTACGGCGTTCACACCAGCGACGGCAGGTCGCGCAGCAGGCGGCAGTCCGTCTCGTAGCGCCGCACCGCCCGCTCGTAGGAGCCGGTCGTCTTCGTGAGGACCAGAGTGTAGGGCCGCCCGGTGCGCTCGAGGCGATGGCTCACATCGCTCCGGTGCCGCTCGATCTGGTGAATCACGTGACTGCGCCGGTCCTCGCTCGCCGGAATGCGGCCGACCGCGGCGGTCGGGTCGGCGAGGAAGGTGTTGAGTTGCGTGCAGTAGCCGCACCGGCACTCGACCGTGGCGGGCCGGGCCCAGTCCGACGGCGGCGTCGGCTCGCGGGCCGTCGCCCGTTCGAGCTCGGTCCGCACCGCATCGAGCCACGCCCGGAGCGGCGGGGGGACCGACCCAAACCGCTCCCGCGACCACGGCACCAGCGCCTTCAGCGCGGGAACCTGGCCGCAGTCCAGCGTGAATTCGCTCGGCGATTCCCGAACGAACCGGACCACCCGGGCCAGGTCGTCGTCGCGGCCGGCCGCAGCCAATGCCCGGAGTAGGGCCGGGAGCGAGGCTTCGGCGGCGGTCGCCGTCGTGCGGTCCGGCGGCGCCCACCGCGGCTGGCTCGCACGTTCGCAGAAGCGGGTGACGGCGGCCTTGCACAGCTCCCCGGCGAGGAGCCGCCACTCGGGGTCGTGCGTCCGCTCGCCGCAGACCTCGGCCAGCCAGTCCAGGTCGCGTGGCGCCAGCTCGCGCCGGTGCCCGTACTGGTTCGCCGGGGGGGACATCAGCAGCTTCAGTTCCCGCCCGAACGCGTCCCACCCGAACTCGCGGCACGCGGCGACGACGAACGTCGTGAGCGGCGTCACGTCGTCCCGCTCCGCCAGGACCGTCAGGAAGGCCGCGACGGCGTCCCGGTCGTGCAGCGCCAGGACGGAGGCCGGGAATTGATCGCAGGGCGAGGGGGCGGCGTGAGAGTGGGAATGCCGGTGGGGCCAGTTCGCCACGAGGGCGCGGGCGAAGCGGAGGCACTCGCCGCGGGCCGGTTCGAGCTTCGCCTTCGGCGTCTTCGCCAGCTTCTTCACCAGCGAGCAGAACTGCGGGATGCTCGCGGTCGCGTTGCCTCGGGTGACCACGTCGTAGTGCCGCTCGCGGGGCCAGACGACGACGGCCGAGCGGTGGTACCACCGGTCGAGCGTGTTGCCGGCGTTGCCCGTGTAGCCCTCGTACTCCTCGGACGTCGGCTTCCAGTCGTCGAGGGGGACGGAGGAAACGACGGCCGCGGGGTCGAAGGCGACGGCCCCCCACGGCTGCTTGCGGCCGTCGCGGTCGGCCCACTCCTCGCCGTACAGCTCCTCGTCGATGACCTCGCCGACTTCCACGCCGTCGGCGCGCGATTCCCGGTCGTCCTCGTCCTCGTCGTCGCCGTAGTAGCCGTACTCGTCGTCCTCGTCGAACGCGGAATTCGTGAGGTGGCGCGACACCTGCGCCAGATGCACGAGGCACCCGGCGTGATCGGCCGCGGCTGCGACTTCCTCGGCGCGCGTCCGGTCCGCCCCTTTGAGCAGGTCGAAGGACAGGCCGCGCTGCGTGTAGTGGTGGTCCAGCGCGAACACGAGCGGTTCCGCCGGGTGACGGGCGACCCACCCGCCGATCGCCGCGACCAGTGCGTCGGCAGGCGCCGGTTTCGCGGGCCGAACCGCCCGCTCCGGCGCCAGGACCAGGTTGTAGGCCAGGGCGAGGCGTTGGCCGTGCGTGACGCGCTCGACTTCGTGTTCGCAGTCGGCGTAGAACGCGGCGAACCAGGCACCGTTCCCGGCGGCGGCTTCCCGGAACGGGATTTCCCGCTCGGCGGGGCCGTGCCGCACGACCAGCCGTCCGCCCTCGAACGGGTTGGGGAGGACGGCGATCAAACTCGCCACCATCCGGTCGTGCTTTTCGCTGTCGCGGTGGGGCCGGAAGAACCCGCCCTTCTCGTACACGAGCAGCTTGTAGAGTTTGGCTTCGAGCCGGTCGGCGGGCAAACCCAGCGCGGCCGCGGTCGTTCGCGTCGCGGCCGCAATTGCCGAGGTCCACTCGTCGCCGAGGCGGAATTTCTGCGGATCGAGTTCGAACGTCTTGCGGACCCGTTCGTCGACGAGCGTCTCCGTGCCCTTCCCGAACGGTGCGACGTGGCAGGCCGCGATCAGCGCCTTCGCGGCCCCGCGCCGCAGCGGCACCGGCACCGGCCCGATCCCTTCGACGACCAGCCCGGGATCGGCCACGGGCAGCGCGCCGTCCACGACGAACTTCGCCGCCCGCGTGGCCTGCCCGATCGCGGCCGCGAGCCAGTCCAGTTGCGTGGTACCGGTGTCGCGTTTCTTCCGCGCCTTCGACATCGCTGGCTCCCTTATTCCTCAGCATACTGTGGCGGAGATTGGCCTACTCGCTTGGTAACACGCGGGTAGGTGACGGTCGGAATGGCGTGCTCGATCCGCTCCACCTGAACCTGATGAAACCACTCGTCGCCGAAGTCGAACAGGTAGCCGAAGACGCGATCCGACGTCAAACCAACGGCGTCCATCGTGGTCTTGCGGGCGTCGCCGTATCCCTTCTTGCGCTCGTGCGGGTCGGGGATGCCGTAGTTGGGCCCCTTGGGATCGAACGGCCGCTTGCCGAACTGGAACTCGTAAAGGTGTTCGTCGGACCGGTCGAACGCCGCGAAGATGGCTCGGTGAAGTTGTTCGAGCGTCTGGTCGCCGCGGACCTCGATGGTGCGGCTAATCACCTTGTTGGCGAACTTCTCGCTGACCGGCCCCCGTCAGGAAGACCGACACGACGTACAGGTTCGCCGGGGGTGCCGCCGTCGTCGCGTCAACGCGTCTCGGCGGGTTACCGGGACGTTCGGGGCTCGTCGCCGACCTGCGCCGCTTCCACGGCGGAATCTCGTCTTCCGGGACCAGGATTCGGAGCGACCGGGGCTGGCCCGGGTGGCGCAGGACCAGGCCCTTCTTTTCCAACGTCTTCACCATCTGATTCACCGACGGCGGCGAAACGCACAGGGCCGCGGCGATCTCGGCTTCGGCGGGCGGGCGGCCGTGCAGGCCGGCGTAGGCGTGAATGAACGCCAGGTACCGGCCCTGGGTCGGAGTGAAGTCGGCCATCACTCGGGTTCTCCTCACCACCGGGCGGGTGCGGCCCGCCCCGGGTCACGCCTTCGGCCCACCGGACTTCTTCCCCGGGCGTCGCTGCTGCGTCTTCCGCCCCGGCCGGTACCCGGTCGGCTTGGGCGGTTCCGCCCCGCGCTCGCCGGGCGGCTCGCCCTTCGCCGGATTCGCGACGGTGTGGTAATGGTCGCCCTTGAAGGCTTCGTTCGCCTGCCGGCGCTTCGCCTCAATCGCCTCCTTCGGCGGGTGGGCCGGGATCAGCCCGTCGCACCCGCCGATCAGGTCGGCCCGGCCGGCCTCAATGAGCGCCTCGCGGACCGTGAAGTAGTTTTCGGGCTTGAAGAACTGCATGAGGGCACGCTGCATTTTCCGGTCTTTCAAGCCGCGGGAGACGTGGACTTCCTTCTTGGTGAACGGATCGATCCCCGTGTAGTAAAGTGCCGTGGCGATGTCGAACGGCGCCGGGATGAAGTCCTGCACCTGGTCCGGGCGGTAGCCCGTCCGCTTCAGGTACAGCGCCAGCTCGATCATCTCGCCCAGGTCCGAGCCCGGGTGGCCGGCGATGAAGTACGGGACGATCTGCTGCTTCGGCTTCCCCGCCGCCGCGCTCGCCGCCACGAACTGCTCGGCGAACACGTCGAAGTTGTCGATGCTCGGCTTCTTCATCAGCTCCAGCACGGTCGGGCTGGCGTGCTCGGGGGCCACCTTCAGCCGGCCGCCGGTGTGGTGCTCGGCCAGCTCCCGGACGTACTCGGGGGAGAGTTGCGCCAAATCCATCCGGATGCCGCTCGACACGGACACCTTCTTGATGCCGGGCACCTCGCGCACCTTCCGCAGCAGCTCCACCGTCGGGCCGTGGTCGGTGCCGAGGAGCTTGCAGATGCCGGGGTGGACGCACGAGAGGCGCTTGCACTTCGCCTCCACGTCGGGGCGGGTGCAGCGCATCCGGTACATGTTCGCCGTCGCGCCGCCCACGTCCGAGACGTGCCCCTTGAACTCGGGGTCGGCCGCGAGTTTCTCCACCTCCTTCATGATCGATTCTTGCGAGCGGCTCTGGATGATGCGGCCCTGGTGCGCGGTGATGCTGCAGAACGTGCAGCCGCCGAAGCAGCCGCGCATGATCGTCACCGAGTCCTTGATCATCTCGTGCGCCGGCACCGGCTCGGTGTAGCTCGGGTGCGGCCGGCGGGTGAACGGCAGGTCGTAGGCGGCGTCCATCTCCTCCTGCGAGAGGGGCAGGGCGGGCGGCGTCTGCACCACCGCCTGGCGGTCGTGGAACTGGACGAGGGTGGCGGCGTTGAACGGGTTCGTGTTCGTGTGGATGACGCGCGTCGCCTCGGCGAACGCGAGCTTGTCGGCGCGCACGGCCTCGTAGGAGGGCAGGAACTCGACCGGCGAGCCGGGAGCGTGAGCGACCGGAGGCGGAACGAGGTGCGAAGCCTCCGGTCGCTCACGCTCCCGGCTCGCCAGCGCCTCGCTCTCCTTCGCGCCCAGCGCGTAGGTCACGCCGCGCAGGTCGCGCAGTTCCTTCACCGTGCCGCCGGCGGCGAGGCGGCGCGCCACCTCCACGATGGTCTTCTCGCCCATCCCGTAGCACACCAGGTCGGCCTTGCTGTCCAGCACGATGGAGCGCTTGACGGTGTCGCTCCAGTAGTCGTAGTGGGCCAGCCGCCGCAGCGAGGCCTCGACGCCGCCGGCGATCACCGGCACCCCGGGGAACGCCTCGCGGGCGCGCTGGCAGTACACCAGCGTGGCGCGGTCGGGCCGCAGCCCGATGCGGCCGCCGGGCGAGTAGGCGTCGTCGTTGCGGACCTTCTTGTTCGCCGTGTAGTGGTTGATGAGCGAGTCCATGTTCCCCGCGCTGACGGCGAAGAACAGCCGCGGCCGGCCGAACTCGCGCCACGGCTCGCACGTCTGCCACGGCGGCTGGCTCACGACCCCGACGCGGAACCCGGCCGCCTCCAGCGAGCGGTGCAGGATCGCGGCGGCGAAGCTGGGGTGATCGACGTAGGCGTCGCCGGAGACGAACACCACGTCCACGGCGTCCCACCCGCGGGCGAGCATCTCGGCGCGGGTGGTGGGCGCGAGCGGGGCGGCGTAGCGCTCGCGCCACAGGGGGAGCGACAACCGGCCGCCGGTCGGACGCGGGGACGACGGAGCCGACATCAAAACCGCCTCGGGGCCGAGCGCAGGGGCGAAGTCCCATTGTAGCAGGGGGTTGAGCTCGCGCCCGGCCCCGAATTGCCGATACAACCGTTACCCGCGATTTACACGTGTTCCTGATTTCAGGCCGGAGCGGAACGTTCGGGCGCAAATACCCCAAACTTACGCAATTCGGGCTTTCAAACGGTTGACCCGCGGGCTACTCTCTACCCCTATGCCACCCGCCCGGCCCCTACCCCGGCGTGCGGCTACTCCAGCATCGTGGCACCCGCCGCGGGAAACCGTCGCCATGACCCCCAAAAACAGCAACCGCCCGTCGCGCGCCCGGCGGTTCGCCGCCGCCGCCGGCGTCGTCGCCGTCCTCGACGGAACGCCCGCCGCCGCCCAGCCGGCCGCCCCCGGCGACGTGTGGGCGTACTACTCGGAGCTGACCGCGAAGGGCTCCTTCACGTTCAAGATGGACGGGAAGCAGTACACGAAGTCGGTCGGCGCCCTCCGCTGGGACGTGCCCGCGGACCGGCTCACCGCCGCCGGCCTCGACCGCAACTTCACCGCCTTCTGCGCCGAGCCGCTCGTCGGCGTCACCGCCGGCAACACCTACCGGTTCGACGTGCAGTCGCCGGAAGACCCGGCGTCGTACGGCCTTCCGGTCACCGACGCCGGCATCGCCGAGGCCAAGCTCCGCGGCACGTACATCCGCGAGCTGTTCGGCCGGCACTACCTCACGTCGCTGAACTTCCAGAGCCCCGACAGCGCCCGCGCCTTCCAGGCCGCGCTGTGGGAGCTGGCCTACGAGCGCGAGCTGCCGCAGGGCGAGAAGGTCGCAGCCAACCGCTTCAGCCTCGGCACCGGCACCTTCCAGTCCGACTACCCGGACGCGGCCAACCCGGCCCCGGCGTTCGTGCCCGTCGCCGAGGACATGCTGAAGTCGCTGACCGGCGACGACAACGTGTTCTACTCCAACCCGGGCCTCGCCGGCCGCGAGCTGGTGCGGATGAACGGCCTGACCAACGCGGCCGGCGCCATCGCCCAGGACCAGTACGCCCTCCGCACCGTCCCGGCCCTGGCCGGCGGCGGGGTGGCCGGGGGCGGCGGCGGCTCCGGCCTCGGCGGCTCCGGCCTCGGCGGCTCCGGCGGCGGCGGCTCCGGCTTCGGTTCCCCGGTCGGCGGGGTCGGCGGCGGTTCGGGCGGCGGGTTCGGCGGCGGTTCGGGCGGCGGGTTCGTCACGTCGCCCCCGGGCAGCTCGATCCAGTCGCCGCCCACCACCCCGCCGACGGTCACGCCGACGATTCCGTTCGTGCCGCCGCCGATTAACTCGCCGCCGCCGCCGCCGCCGCCGCTGAACCCACCGCCGCCGGGATCGCCGCCGCCCCCGGACAGCCCGCCCCCGGGTTCGCCGCCGCCCCCGGGTTCGCCGCCGCCGGGTTCGCCGCCCCCAGGTTCGCCGCCCCCGAACCCGGTGCCGGGGCCGGGCGGGTTGCTGCTGGGCGGCATCGCGGCGCTGGCCCTGGCCGGCCGGCGTGCGCTGATGCGCACGAAGAAGTAGTCTACAACTGGTCACTACCCGCGGGCGGCCGGCAGAATAAGATGCCGGCCGCCCGCTCGTTTTTCCCCCGCCTCTCCCGGAGGGCCGCCGGATGGCCAAGGCCCAGAAGACCGTCCTCGCCCTCACCCGCGAGCAGTTCCGCACCCACGCCCAGCCGATGACCGTCGTCATCAACGGCAAGGAGTACCAGGTGCCGCGGAAGGAGTTCTCCACCGGCTCGCTCGGGTGGTACCTCAACGACAAGATCGACATCACCATCGACGGCGTCCCCGCGAAGGTGCAGATCGGCCTGAACCTGACGCTCGTGGGGAGCAAGGAACTGCCCGGGGCGCCGGCCGCGGACGCGCCGGCCGCGGCGGCGGAGCCGGCGGCACCCGCGGCCGCGCCCGCGCCCACGGAGCCGGGCGGCACGAACGCGAAGGGCGAGGTGGAGTTCTAGGCGCCCCTCTTCGGCCGCTTGCGGCGTAGCGGCGTCGACGCCGCTACGCCGCAAGCGGCAAAACTCTTCTCCCCTTCCCGGAGCCCATCCCGGTGGACACCGTCGAGTACCGCGGCTGGAAGAACAACCTCCGCCTCTCCAACGGCGACGTCGAGCTGATCGCCACGCTGGACGTCGGCCCGCGGGTCATCAGCTACGCGCTGCCGGGCGGGTTCAACGTGATGAAGAACTACGCCGAGCACATGGGCGGCACCGGCGAGGCCGAGTGGCAGATCCGCGGCGGCCACCGCTTCTGGCTCGCCCCCGAAGACCTGACGCGCACCTACTTCCCCGACAACCGCCCGGTGACGGCCGAGCCGCTCGGCGCACACGGCGCCCGCATCGTCGCCCCGCCGGAGGAGGAGTACGGCGTTCAGAAGACGATGGAGCTGCGCCTCGCGCCGAAGGGCACGCGCGTGGACGTGCTCCTGAAGGTGACCAACACCGGCAAGCAGCCGACGACGCTCGCCCCGTGGGGGCCGACGGTGATGGCCCCGGGCGGCGTGGAGGTGATCCCGCTGCCGCCGAAGGCCCCGCACCCGGGCCACCCGAAGCACGCCAAGAGCCCCGACGACTTCGGCCCGAACCAGGAACTCATCCTGTGGCCGTACTTCGACTTCGCCGACACCCGCTGGACGTTCGGGAAGAAGTACATCTTCCTGCGCCAGGACGTGACGAAGGGGCCGACGAAGATCGGGCTGGCGCACCGGATGGGGTGGGTGGCGTACCTGAACAGCGGCGTGCTGTTCGTGAAGCGGTTCGACTACCGCGAGGGGGCGGTGTACCCCGACCGCGGCACCCGCTACCAGACGTTCAGCTACCAGGAGATGCTGGAGATGGAGACGGTCGGCGAGCTGACGACGCTGGCGCCGGGGGCGTCGGCGGAGCTGGCCGAGTCGTGGGAGCTGCACGGCGGCGTGCCCGAGTTCCGCACCGAGGACGACGTGGACCGGGTGATCCTGCCGCTGATCCAGACGGGCGCGTGAGGCGCACTCACCCCACGCTCAGCTGGTCGGGGTGCGGCGCCTCGAACAGGCGCCGCAGCAGGTCGCGCAGGCCGGGCTCGTCCACCCGGTCGATGGCCTCGTCGACGGTCACCCAGGCGCGCTGGCGGGAGCCCATTTCGGGGTAGCGGTCGTGGACCGCGGTCACGGTCATCCGGTACACGAGGACGTGGTGCGCCCGGCCGAGCTTCTCGTACACGAAACTCCCGACCGGCTCCCCGTCGAGCGTGCCGGCCAACCCGGCCTCCTCCCACGCCTCGATCAGCGCCGCCTCGCCGGCCGTGTGGCCCGGGTCGATCTGGCCCTTGGGGATCACCCACCGCCGCCCGCTCCGCGCCGTCACCAGACACACCCGGTCGTCGGACACGGCGAGGACGGCGGACTGGCGGACCGGATCGCTCATCAAGGCACCCCCGCGTAAAACCTACCTCTACCTATCACGGACCCGCGGGTCCGGGTCAAGGACAACCCCCGTCCTTCACGGGAACCTCACGCCACCCGCCCGAGAGGCCGCATGACGCGCCCGCCGCTGACCGTGCGCCAGGTGATGGCCGCCGAGGTCGTCACCGTCGCCCCCGACACGCCGCTCGACGTGGCGATCGGGCTGATGAACCTGTACCGCATCGGCGCCCTGGTCGTGGTCCGCCCCGACCGCTCGGCGGCCGGCGTGTTCACCGACCGCGACCTGCTCCGCCGCGTCGCCGTGGCCCCGGCCGGGTGGCAGGAGCGCCCCGTGTCCGAGTGGATGACCGCCGACCCGCACACCATCGGCCCCGAGGTCGGCTGGGAGGAGGCGCTCGCAACTCTAGAACGCTTCCGCGTCCGGCACCTGCCCGTCGTCGAGAACGGCAAGGTGATCGGCATCATCTCGCCGCGGGTGCTCGTGTCCCGCCGCGAGGAGTACCTCAACCGCGTGGTCGAGGAGCGCACCCGCGCCCTGCGGCAGGCGAACGAGCACCTGCTGGGCCGCGACGCCGAGCTGACGTACAACATGCGTGCCGCGGCACGGTTCCAAACGCGATTACTCCTGCCGCCGCGACCGCCCGACTGGCCGGAGCTGCGCTGGGGCACGCACTACGCGCCGCTCAACCACCTCGGCGGCGACTACTACGACACCGCGCTTCCCGCCCCCGACCACCTCGGCGTGCTGATCGCCGACGCCAGCGGGCACAGCATCGCCGCGATGATGGTGGCCATCCTGTCGCGGACGGCGTTCACCGACGCCGCGGCCCGCACGCCGCGCCCCGGCGAGGTGCTGGCGGCGATGAACACGCGCCTCCTGGCGCTGGCCGACGACCGGTTCGTGACGGCGTTCTACGGCGTGCTGGACCGCCGCACGCGGGTGTTCACGTACGCCGTGGCCGGCCACCCGCCGCCGCTGCGGTTCGAGGCCCGCACCGGCGAGGTGAGGCCGCTGACGGGGCAGGGGTTCCTGCTGGGGATCATGCCGGAGGAGGTGTACCGCGAGCGCCAGGTGCAGCTCGAACCCGGCGACCGGCTGCTGTTCTACACCGACGGTCTGATCGAGGCCCGCAACGAGATCGGCGAGACGTACGACGCGGCGCGGCTGACGGCGGCGTTCCGCGCGCACGCGGCCGAGCCGGCGGACGAGGTCGTGGCGGCGCTGGTGGCCGACCACCGCCGCTTTTGCGGCGCGCAGCCCCTCGGCGACGACGTGACCGTGGTGGCGATGGAGGTCGGAATGACTCGGGGAATGACGAATGACGAATGACCCACCAATGACGACGGAAGGCGGCCGAGGCTTTCCCTTCGTCATTCGTCATTCGTCATTCGTCATTCCCCGCCCCGGGGCCGTCGGGTACGCTGGTCGGCATGGCGGACGACTCCCCGACGCTGAGTACCAATGAGCTGTGGTTCTGGGTGACCGAGCTGCGGGCCGGGCGGCCGAACGCCGCCGAGCCGACGTTCCGCAAGATCGTCGCCCGGGTCGAGGCGCTGGCCGGCGACATGTTCCGCAAGTTCCCCCGCGTCGGCCGGTTCGTGGCCGTCGACGACGTGGTGCAGAACTGCCTGGTGCGGCTGCTGCGGGCGCTGCGTGAGGTCCGGCCGCAGTCGCGGCACCACTTCTACGCCCTGGCCAACGAGCTCATCCGCCGCGAGCTGCTCGACCTGGTGAAGCACTACTTCGGCCCGTGCGGCGCCGGCACGAACCTGGCCGACGTAACGGTCGGCGACGGCGCCCCCGACCCGGCCGCGGCCGACGCCGACCTGGAGCGAGCGGCGGCGTTCCACGAGGCGGTCGCCGAGCTGCCGCCGGAGGAGCGCGAGGTGATCGGCCTGATCTACTACCAGAACTGGCCGCTGGCCGACATCGCCAACCTGTTCCAGGTGAGCGTCCGCACCGTGCAGCGCTGGCGCGACGCCGCGGTGGCGACGCTCAAGGACCGGATCGGGGAGTGGTGAACCGGCAATAATGACGAATGACGAATGACCCACCACTGACGACGGAAGAGAACCACGGTCTTCCGTCGTCAGTGGTGGGTCATTCGTCATTCGTCATTTCCCGGCTTTGCGGGGCAGGTACTTCTGCGGCTCCGGGTCGCTCACCACCCGCAGCAACTCGGCCACGATGTCGTCGCTGTCCTTCCCCTCGGCCTGCGCCTGGAAGTTGGCGCTGACGCGGTGCCGCAGCACGGGGATCGCCGCCTTCTTGATGTCGTCCAGCGCCACGCTCGGCCGGCCGTCCATCGCCGCGAACGCCTGCCCGGCGCGCACCAGGAACTGGCCCGCGCGCGGCCCCGCGCCCCAGTCCACGAGTCGCTTCACCAGCTCCGGCGCGCTCGGGTCTTTGGGCCGCGTCGCCCGCACCAGCTTGACGATGAAGTCGATCACGAACCCCGGCACCTCGATCTTCCGCACCAGCTTCTGCCAGGCGATGATCCGCTCGGCGGTGAGCACCTTCGTGAGCTCCGGCGTGTCGTCGCGGGCGCTGCGGGCCACGATCTGCCGCTCGTCGTCGGCCCCGGGGTAGTCCACCTTGATGTTGAACATGAACCGGTCGAGCTGCGCCTCGGGGAGCGGGTACGTGCCCTCCTGCTCGATCGGGTTCTGCGTGGCGATGACGAAGAACGGCTCCGGCAGCTTCATCGTCTCCTGGCCGACGGTCACCTGCCGCTCCTGCATGGCTTCGAGCAGCGCCGCCTGCGTCTTCGGCGGGGTGCGGTTGATCTCGTCGGCGAGCACGACGTTGGCGAAGATCGGCCCGCGGACGAAGCGGAACTCGCGCTTCCCGTCCTCGTTCTCGTCCAGCACGGTGGTGCCGGTGATGTCCGACGGCATCAGGTCCGGGGTGAACTGGACGCGCTTGAAGGTGGTGCTGAGGATCTGGCTGACGCTGGAGACCATGAGCGTCTTGGCGAGGCCCGGCACGCCGACGAGGAGGCAGTGGCCGCGGGTGAAGATGGCGGCGAGCACCTGCTCGATCACCTCGCCCTGGCCGACGACGACCTTGCGGAGCTGGTCGAGCATCTGGGTGCGGTCGGCGGCGAACTGGTTCAGGTACTCGGTGAAGCGGTCGGTGGACACCGGGCGGGCTCCGCGCAGGTCGGGGGTCGGCGGGTATTGTAGGGCCGCGGATGAAGTTCCCGCAAACCCGCCCGGCCGGGCTGGACACGCCGCCCGGACGCGGGGAAAATAGTCCCGACATCCGTGGGAAACTCGCATGCCCCCACCCAACCCGCCGCGGCCCCGCCCGTCCGACGACGACGACTTCGAGGTCGTGGACGAGGCGCCGCCGCCGAAGCCCGCCCGGCCGCTGCCGCCGCTCCCCGGCCAGCCCGCCGCGAAGCCCGCGCCCAGGCCCGCGCCGCCCGCGGCGAAGGCTCCCCTCCCCGTCGCCAGGGCGGCGCCGAAGCCCGCGCCCAGGCCGGCCGCCAAGCCCGCGTTCGAGGTCGTCGACGACACCGAGGTCGAGGTGTCGGCGAAGTCCAGGACGGCGGAGGTCCGCAAGCCGGCCCGCGCCGCGCGCGCGGACGACGACGACGACCGGCCGCGGAAGAAGAAGGCGAAGAAGGGCGGCGGGGCCAGGACCGGCGACGATTACGCGGACGAGGTGCGCGAGCAGCGGCTGCGCGAGTTCGAGTACACGTGGCCGACGGTGTTCCTGGTGCTGGGGGTCGGCATGGCCGTCACCGGCGCGATCGGCTCGGGCGGGGGGGAGGGCGCGCTGAGCGTGATCCTCGTCATCGCCGGCCTGTTCTTCTCGATCCCGGTGAGCATCGCCACGCTGATGGGTGTGGGGCTGGTGTGCGGCATCAACTACGGCCGGTTCGGCCCGGCGATCCTGAAGATCGCGGCGGTGACGTTCGTCGTCAACGGCGTGTACTTCCTGTGCGAGTGGTTCAAGGTGCCGATCTTCATCGCCGGCCCGATCGGGTGCGCGGCGGCGTTCGGCCTGTTCAAGACGATGTTCGACCTGGACAACGGCGAGACGAACACGTCGATGGGCGCCATCAACGTGGTGTCGTTCCTGCTGAAGTGGCTGGTCATCGTGGTGGTGGCGATCATCGTCGCCAAGTCGGGCGGCAAGGTCGACCTGGACGACGGCGGCGGGTCCGGGTCCGGACAGACGTGGCGCGACCGGGGGAGCGGGCCGGGGGCGGGCGTGATGCCCGACGACGAGCCGGAGGACCCGGACGACCCGTAACGGGGCGTCAGTCGAGGAGCCGGACCCGGACGACGGTCACCGTCCGGGTCGGTTCGTGGATGATGAACTCGAATGCGAGCGGCAGGGCGAACGTGATCCGGTAGTCCTGGTCCAGGAACTCGAGCCGCGCCCGCGACTCGCCGAGCCGCGTGGGGTCGTAGGCGAGTTCGTCCAGAACGTAGCGGGCCGCGGCGACCACGAGCGGCAACCGGCCCTCGGCCGCCGCCCGGTTGAGGACGGCCCGGAACGCGTCCTTCGCGATCCCGAGCTGCGTGACTGCGTAGTTGACCGGCGGCATCAAGTCACCCCCCGGTCCGGCGTTCGTACTCCTCAAGAATGTCGAGCAACGACTCTTCGCTTTGCGGGGCGGCCAGCAGCTCCCGGATTTCGTCCTCCGTCAGCGGCGGCTCGGCCAACTTGTCGCGGTAGAAGTCGTACACGGCCGCACGGTGGATGTCGGCCTCGGTCGTCTTGCGGGCGAGCTGCCAGCGCAGCTCCTCGATCTGGCGCTGCAGCGCCTCGACGGTCGGCGGCACCGGGTCCGGGGCGGGCGTCGGGTTCGCGGGTTCGCTCACGGGGCACCTCCGGGGTCAGCCGTTCAATTCTACCGCCTCTTCCCAGTGCAGGTACAGCCGCGCCAGCGCCGCCTTCGCGGCCTCCAGGTCGGTCGTCGTCTGCTTCAGCTTCGGGGCGTCGCGGTACACGTCCGGCGACTGCAGCGCCGCCTCCAGCGCCGCCACCTTCGCCTCCGTCGCGGCGATGTCCGCCTCCAGGTCCGGCACCTTCCGGTACGGGTAGACGCGCTTCCGCTTCGCGGGCTTGGCGTCCGTTGTTGGTGAAGAAGAAACAGCCGACTCACGTCGGCCGCTCGCCGCGTCCGCCTTCTCGCGGGCCTGCCGCAGCAGCTCGAACGTGTCGTAGTTGCCGTACACCAGCTCGCTGCCGCCGGCGCCGTCCAGCACGATCAGCAGGTCGGCGACGCGGTTGAGGAAGTAGCGGTCGTGCGTCACCACGATGACGGTGCCGCCGAACGCCTTCAGCGCCTCCTCGAGCGCGTCGCACGCCCACAGGTCGAGGTGGTTCGTCGGCTCGTCCAGGATCAGCAGGTTCACGCCGTTGACGGTCAGCTTCGCCAGCGCCGCCCGGCTCCGCTCGCCGCCCGACAGCGACTTCACCGGCTGCTCCACCGTCTCGCCGTGCAGGCCGAAGTGGCCGAGCAGGTCGCGCATCTTCTGCTCGGTGTGGTCCGGCTCGTCGTCCGGCCACACGGCGCGCATCACCGTCTTCTCCTCGTCGAGCACCTTGAGGTGCTGGTCGAGGTAGCCGGGGAACACGAGGTGCCCGCGGCGCACCTTCCCCGAGGTGGGCTCCTCGTCGCCGAGGAGGATGCGCAGCAGCGTGGTCTTGCCGCTGCCGTTCGGCCCCATGATGGCCAGCCGCTTGCCGCGCGGCAGGTCGAAGTTCAGCTCGTCGAACAGCACCTTGTCGCCGTACCGCTTCGTGAGTTCCTCCGCGGTGAACACCACGTCGCCGGAGCGGCTGACGCTCTGGAACGCGATCCGCGGGCCGGACACGCGCGTCGGCTTTTCCACGTCGTCGAGCTTGTCGAGCGCCTTCATCCGCGACTGCGCCTGCTTGGCGAGCTGGCCGTAGTGGTTCTTGCGGATGTACTCCTCCTGCTTCTCGACGTACTCCCTGCGGGCCTCGTACTCCTTCAGCTGCCGCTCGTACCGCTCGTCGCGGAGCCGCACGTACTGGTGGTAGTTGCCGGGGTAGCTCGTGATCTTGCGGTCGTGCAGCTCGAAGATCTTGTTCACCACCTTGTCCAGGAAGTAGCGGTCGTGGCTGACCACGATCATGCCCTCGGGCTGCCGGGCGAGGTAGTCTTCGAGCCAGCGGGTGGTGTCGATGTCGAGGTGGTTGCTCGGCTCGTCGAGGAGCATCACGTCCGGGGCGCTCAGCAGCAACTTCGCCAGCAGGAGCCGCCGCTGCTGGCCGCCAGAGAAGGTGACCACGTCGCGGGTGAAGTCGGGCTCGCGGAAGCCGAGCCCGCTCAGCACCGATTCGACCTTGTGGTCGAGCTCGTAGGCGTCGTGGTGGCGGAGCAGTTCGGCGAGGCGGTCGAACTTCTGCGACAGGAGGCGGCGCTGCGTGTCGTCGGTCGTGGCCGCGAGTTGTTCGGCGACGCGCTCGAACTCCTTCTGCGTGGCGAGGAGCTCGTCAAACGCCGACTTCGCCTCCGCGAACAGCGTTCGGCCGGGGGCGAACTCGGCGACCTGTTGCAGCGTGCCGAGGCGGGCGCCGGCGTGGAGCGTGACGATTCCCGAATCCGCTTCGTCGGGGTGGGTGAGGCAGCGGAGGAGGGTGGACTTGCCGGCGCCGTTGGGGCCGACGAAGCCGATCCGCTCGCCGGCGTGGACCTCGAAGGTGACGCCGTCGAACAGCGGCGTGGCGCCGTACCCGCGGGACAGGTTGGTGCAGCTGAGCAGGAGCATGGAACCGCCCGTAGTCCGTGGGCGGGGCCGCGGCGGCGCGACCCCGGTGGTCAGTTTACGGAGGGGTAGAATGCCGGCATGACCGACGAACCGGCGCTGCTGGCCGCGATCGCCGCCCGCCCTGACGACGACACCCCGCGCCTCGTCTACGCCGACTGGCTGGACGACCACGGGCAGGGCGAGCGCGCCGAGTTCATCCGCCTGCAATGCGTGCTGGCCCGGGACGATCTGGACGACCCCGCCGCGGCCGAGCGCGCCGACGAGTTGGAGAACCAGCACCGCATCCGCTGGCTGGCGGACGTGCCGACCGGGCCGGGCCTGCGCTGGAGCTTCCACCGCGGCTTCCCCGAGCGGCTGGAGGCCGTGACCCAGCTGCTGCTCAACCGATACCGGAAGGTGGCGACGCTCCCGCTGCTCCGCGACTTGTGTCTGACGCGGTTCTTCGGCGAGGCGGCCCGGGTGTTCGTGGCGAAGCCGTGGCCACCGAGCATCGTGGAACTGGAACTGTGGGTCGATGTCGGCGGGTGGCGCGAGCCGGACGAGGTCCGGGCGTCAATCCGGGTGATTGCCGCCTGCCCGCAGACGGCGCAACTCCGAGTTCTGCGGATCGGCGGCAAGCCACTGCCGGGTGGTGCGGTGGCCGCGCTGGCGGATTCGAGGCACCTGGACGGGTTGGAGAGGCTGTTCGTCCCCGGTGACCCGGGCCGGACGGTGTACGCCCCGCTGCGGGAGCGGTTCGGCGACCGGCTGGTCGGGGAGGGGGCGTGACGACTACGGGAACGCCAGCCCCCCGGTAACGTGGCCGCTGGCCGGGTCGCGGCCGACGGCGAGGGTGCCGCCCTCGAGCAGCCCGCCCCACAGGCCGACAATCACCGGCGGGAGCGAATGGCGGCCCGGTGGCGCGGGCGGGTTACCGGTGGCGAACTGGGCGACCACGTTGGGGCGTTCGACTTCCGTGGAGTAGTCGAGGAGCGTAACCGGGGCGAGGAACCGGGCCATCCGGAAGGTGAACTGCCAGCCGACGAGCCGGCCGGCTGGCGGGGCGGGGCCGGGCGCGAACGGCAGCCACTCGAAATCGACCCCGACGCGGAACGGGCGCCACAAGTCTTCCGGGAAGCAGATCAGCGGCGCGCCGGTGTCGATCACCGCGTCGCGGGGCAGGAGCGTGTTCGGCAGGCGGAGCAGACACCGGAACTGTGGGCGGTGAACGTCCACCAGCCCAACGGTGGGCGACACGGCCGGCAGGACGGGGCCGGTCGCTTGGACGGACAACCGGACGCTCGGCACGGTCACGACTCCTGGTGCGGCTCGTTCGGGTAGAAGTCGGTCACGACGAGGCGTTCGGGGTGGATGCCGAGTTCGCGGGACGCGTCGATGCGGAGTTGAAGGCGGTCGGTGTCGGTCCCGACTACCCGCCGGTTGTAGATTGCCACGCACAGGCCGCCGTACTTGTACTCGGGGTCGAACGTGCCGGCGGCCTGGGACTCGTGGAGCCACTTCCAATCCGGCATCACCTCCGCCCAGGTCGGCACGGGGTAGAGCGCCTCCAGTTCCTTCAGCTCGGCGAGCTGGGCCTGGATCGTCGGGTTCGGGGCGAACGCCGGTTCGGTCTCGGTCATCGCGGCACCGGGGGTTCGGGGCTCTCCCATCGTATCACCCCGCGCGGCCGAGGATGTAGCGGTTCGGGTCCACCTCCGTCCGCAAGAGCGTCAGCTCGCGGTCCGTCGGCGCCGGCGTCGTGCCGAGGGGGTCGCACGCCGGCAGTTCGAAGCCGGTCGCGGCGCGAACCTGCTCCAGCGTCACCCCCGGGTGGAGGCTGCGGACGCGCATCCGCTTCGTGTCGTCGGCGAAGTCCAGCACGCACAGGTCCGTGATCACCCGCGCCGGGCCGGTGTTCGCCGGCAGGCCCGCCGCCTCGCGGGCGCCGGGGCCGGTCAGGTAGCCGGGCGTCGTCAGGAAGTCGAGCTTCGGCACGAACTTCTTGGCGTCGTGCTTCAGCAGGATCAGCGTCTTCCAGCAGAAGCTGGCCAGGTCGTTGGCGCCGCCGCTGCCCGGCAGGCGCACCTTCGGGCGGGCGTAGTCGGTGCCGATCATCGTCGAGTTGAGGTTGCCGTAGGGGTCGATCTGGGCGCCGCTCAGGAACGTGGCGTCCACCATGCCGCGCTGGCAGAACTGCATCACGTCGGCCATGCTCGTCACCATCAGGGCGCGCTGCTGCGTCGTGCTGTCGCCGACGCTTACCGGCATCGTCGGCAGCTGCGGCGCGAGGCTGCCCGACTCGAACATGATCACCAGGTTCGGGGCGTGCGTCCGCTGCGCCAGCATCGCCGCGGCGCACGGCACCCCGGTGCCGACGGCCACGGTGGTGCCGTCCTCCAGCTCGCGGGCGGCGGCGCAGATCATCAACTCGGTCGGCGTGTACGGCACGGGGCACCGGGGGAGGAATTCCGGACGGCGGGTCGAATCGCCGCGGACCGGAGTGGCATCCGATAACGGGTAAGGGTATTCTTCCGTCGCCGCGGGCCGACCGCAACCGTAAGATTAACGCCCCACCCGCCCGCACCTACCCAAACCACCCGAGTCCCGGGGTCCGCCCGTGAGTGCCGTCGTTCCCGCCACCGCCGCCGTCGGTCCTGCCGCCCCCCGCCCGCGGCCGAAGCTGATCCGCGGGTTCTACGTGATGCTGATCGTGGTTCACCTCCTCGCGCTCACGGCGCTGCTGCCGTACGTCTTCACCTGGTGGGGCGTCGTGGCGCTGCTGGTTGGGAACTTTGTGTTCGGCAGCATCGGGATCAACCTGGCGTACCACCGGATGCTGACGCACGACGCGGTGCAGTTCCCGACGTGGCTGCGGCGGGTGTTCATCACCTGCGGGGTGTGCAGCCTGGAGGGGTCGCCGCTGTGGTGGGTGCTGAACCACCGCATCCACCACCAGAAGTCCGACGCCGCGGGCGACCCGCACTCGCCGCGCGACGGCTTCTTCTGGGGGCACATGGGCTGGATCTACACCAGCGACGCCGAGCGGAACCGGCTCAGCACGTACGAGAAGTACGTCCCCGACCTGATGACCGACCCGTACCTCCGCTGGCTCCACCGCGGCCAGAGGTGGACGCTGGTGTACCTGGCGCACGCGCTGGTCATCGCCGCGGTCGGCTTCGCGGTCGGCTTCGCGGTCACGGACACGACTGAGGCCGCGGTGCAACTGGGGACGCAGGTGTTCGTGTGGGGCGTGCTGGTGCGGACGGTGTACGTGTGGCACATCACGTGGTTCGTGAACTCGGCGGCGCACCGCTGGGGCTACAAGAGCTACGACACGCCCGACAACAGCCGGAACAACTGGTGGGTGGCGCTGCTGACGAACGGCGAGGGGTGGCACAACAACCACCACGCCGCGCCGCGGGCGTGCTCGCAGGGGCACCGGTGGTGGGAGATCGACCTGACGTTCACCTTCGTGCGCGCCCTGGCGCTGGTGGGGCTGGCGACGAACGTGGTGCCGGTGAAGGTGGCGGGCTACCGGCAGAAGGACGCCACCGCCTGAATGGCTCGGGGCTTGAGCCCGGAGGGCGTCCGTTCATAGCCCGGGGCGGCCTCGGCGGTGTCTCGAGTGCGTCGCTCCCACGATTCGCGTCGCCGCCCGCCCGGGGTTTCCACCCCGGGCTACACACGGCCGCCCCTCCGGGGCTCAAGGCCCGAGCCGCGGCTCGATCCCTGGACACCCCTTTCCGGCGCCCTAGACTAAGCGCTTTCACTGCGCCTCGAAGGAGTCCGTGTCATGGCACACAAGAAGGGTCAGGGGTCGGTCAAGAACGGCCGCGACTCGAAGCCGAAGCGCCGCGGGGTGAAGATCTACGGCGGCCAGGCGGTGAAGCAGAGCGGCATCATCGTGGTGCAGTGCGGCACGAAGTACGCCCCCGGCCGGTTCGTCCGCCGGGCCAGCAACGACTTCCTGTACGCCACCACCGCCGGCAAGGTGTACTTCGACCAGGGCGGCAAGCGGGTCAACGTCACCCCGGACGACGCGACCGTCACCACGGTCTGAGCGCGGCGGAAGCCGAAGCGACGCGGCCCACCCGAACGGGTGGGCCGCTTGCGTTTGTGGCGGGAGGTCAGCGGGGCTCGGTATCCTGCACCACCCGGTCGAGACGGCCGATGCGGAGGTCGTCGGCGGGGACGAACAACCGGATCACGCGGAACCAGCCGTCGCCGGTCATGGCGAACGGTGGCGACCCGCTGGCGAAGGCGAGCAGGTGGTGGGTGCCGTCCTGCTGGGCCTTGTACCAGTTGTCGGGCATTGTGGGGTGGCCGAGGAGTTGATCCTCCCCGCCGTTGAACACCATGCCGTGGTAGTGCCACCAGAAGTCGTGCGTGATTCCCGCGGCCGTCCCGGCCGACGACTCTGGGTCCGGGAGCGACAGGGCTTCCTCGAACGTAATCGGGTGGGCCGGCCAGCGGTTGGCGGGCGACAGCCCGGCCGGGAATGCCCGGGGGCTCAGGGGGCCACCGGGCGGCACGACGATAGGGCGCCACCCCTCGGGTTCGGTCCCGTCATAGGGCTCGCCGCCGTCGTCGCGCTCGGGGTCGCCGAGGGCGTAAAAGACCGAGAGCATACCGGACAGGGCGTACCCGCGGGCGGCGGGGCTGGCGACGAGGTCGGCGAGGTTGTACTGACCGACGAACGGTAGCGGCGCGCCGCTCGCGCGCGTGGGCCAGGGCACCTCCGCCGGCAGGTCTGGCTCACCGCCATACCGGCTGACCCCGACCGGCAATCCCGTGACCGCCTCCGGCGAGGGGTGGACCGAGAGCGCCGGCAGGGCGACTCCGAGGAGGTCACTTGCCCGGGCGGCGAGCGCGCTGCCGCGGGCCAGTTCGACCAGCGTCACCCCTACGAGGTCGCGCCACGGCCGGTGGAACGCGGCCGACGGCGGGAGCGGGTCGCCCGACCGGAGCGCAGCCACGAAGTCCCGCAGGAACGGCCCGCGCGGGTCGTCTTGGTCGTCCAGCCAGTCCGCGTAGACCAACCTCGGCGTGTCGTCGGAGAGCGCCCCGAGGACGCCGGCGAGGAAGTCGCCCTCCCCCGGGAGAAACGCGGCGGGGTTGGGGAGGGCGACGTGCGTGGCCATCAGTTTAAGCCCCGTACTTCCCCAGCCGGCCGGCGTGCGCCATCGCCAGCAGCATCAGGTGCGCCCCCTGGAACTGCCCCAGCCCGCCGCGCAGGCAGTCGCGCTCGCCGAACGTCGCCACGTCGTCGGGGCGGCAGGTGGCGTCGGCCGCCAGGACCGTCGGCACCGGGTGCCAGCTGTGGCTCTTCATCCGGCTCGGCGTGCTGTGGTCGCCCGTCACGATGAACACGTCCGGGTTCAGGGCGCGGATCTGCGGCACCACCTTGTCCAGCTTCTCGATCATCTCCACCTTCGCGGGGAAGTTGCCGTCCTCGCCGGTGCTGTCGGTGTACTTGTAGTGCAGGAAGAAGAAGTCGTACTTGTCCCACACACTCTTCAGCGTGTCGACCTGCCCCTGGAGCGTCTGGCCGGGGTCGAGGATGTCCATCCCCACCAGCCGGGCCAGCCCCTTGTACATCGGGTAGACCGCGATCGCCGCGGCCTTCAGGCCGTACACCTGCTCGAACGTGGCGATGTTCGGCATCCGGGCGAAGCCGCGCAGCGTGGCGCCGTTCGTCGGCGCCTCGGGGGCCAGCACCTCCACCGCCTTGGCGATGAACTCGTTCACCACCGCGGCCGTCTTCGCGCTCGCCGGGTCGGCGCCCTCCGCCTTCAGCGGCGCCACGCCGACCTGCTGCGGGTCGGTGTCGTTGACGGCGTCGCCGAGGCCGTCGCCGCGGATCACCAGCACGAACCGGTGCTCCCGCACCGGCTCCACGAACAGCTCGACGCCGGGAATCTGGATCGTGCGGAGGCGGGCCACGGCGGCGGCGTTCTTCTCGTTGCTCGGGCGGCCGGCGCGGCGGTCGGTGATCTTGCCGTCGGCCCCAAGGGTGCAGAAGTTGCCGCGGATGCACACGTCCTTCGGGCCGACGGCGAAGTTGATGCCGAGCGCCTCCAGGATGCCGCGGCCGATGCGGTACTCCAGCGGGTCGTAGCCGAACAGCGACAGGTGGCCGGGGCCGCTGCCGGGGGTGATGCCCGGCAGCACCGGCGTGCTCAGGCCGCACACGCCGTCCTTCACCAGGGCGTCGAAGTTCGGCGTGTTCGCGGTTTCGAGCTCGGTTTTTCCGCCTTTTTCCACGGGGAGCCCGCCGAGGCCGTCGGCCACCAGCAGCACGATTTTCGTGGTCGCGGGTTCGCGCAGGGTCTGAATCAGTTCGTGAGTGTTCATAATGAACGAGTTTACGCCCACGGATTAGTGACGTACAGTTAGCGGGAGCGGACTGTACGCAATGACCGACCGGCCCGGGGCTTGCGCCCGGGTGCCCCGGGACGACTCCCATGCAGCTGCCCGACGAAAACATCACCTTCGAGTTCGGCCGGCTCGTCACCAAGCCCCCGGAGGCGTGGACGCCGCTCGCCGAGCTCCAGGCCCAGCACTTCGTCAGCCCCGACCGCCTCGACGCCCTCAAGCCGCTGCTCAACCAGGTCCGCGGCCGCGTCGCCGCCGAGCGCGAGCTGAACTCGGTCCCGGCGAAGGACCAGCCGCTGCAGCCCGGGTTCATCAACCTGCCGCAGCAGCTCCTCGACGGCTTCCGCCGCAAGCAGGACGCCAGCGACCTCGGCAAGGTGCTGCGGGTCGCCAACCGGCTGAAGGAGAACGTGGACCGCGTCGTGGTGCTGGGCATCGGCGGCAGCTACCTCGGGGCGAAGGCGCTGTTCGACGCCCTGTGCCACGCCCACCACAACGAGATGCCGGCGAAGCTGCGGATGGGGAAGCCGCGCGTCTACTTCGAGGGGAACGCCCTCGACAACGACGCGCTGCAGGAGCTGCTGGAGCTCCTGGAGAACACCTGCGTCGACCCGGACATCGCCGAGGAGCGGTGGGGCGTGGTCGTCGTCAGCAAGTCGGGCGGCACCATCGAGACGGCCGCCGCCTTCCGGGCGCTGCGGGCCGAGGCCCAGAAGTACTACGGCCCCAAGGACCCCATCCTGAAGCAGGTGGTGGTGCCGGTCACCGGCCCGAAGGGGAAGCTGCGCGACCTGTGCAAGGCCGACGGCTACGCCGACGACGACATCCTCACCATCCCCGACGACGTCGGCGGCCGGTTCAGCGTGTTCACCCCGGTCGGCTTGCTGCCGGCGGCGGTGATGGGGCTCGACGTGCGGGCGCTGCTGCTCGGCGCCGCCACGATGACGAAGCGGTTCCTCGAAGAGCCCGCCGAGAAGAACCCGGTGCTCCAGTTCGCCGCGGTCAACTACCTGCTGGCGGAGGAGAACAAGAAGACGACCCGGGTGATGGCCTGCTGGTCGAAGAAGCTCGAAGCGATCGGCTGGTGGTACGACCAGCTGCTGAGCGAGAGCCTGGGGAAGTTCGGCCGCGGGCCGACGCCGCTGACGGCCGTGTACAGCCGCGACCTGCACAGCCGCGGCCAGCAGCACCAGGACGGGGCGCGGGACAAGACCATCAACAACCTGGTGGTGCGGACGCCGAAGCACCCGCCGGTGCAGGTGGGCATGGCCGACCGCAACGAGGACGACCTGAACCAGTTCAGCCGCAAGGGCTACCCCGACCTGCTAGACGCGGCGCTGAAGGGGACGAACGAGGCCTACGCCGACGCGGCCCGGCCGAGCGCCGACATCGTCCTGCCGGCGCTGAGCGAGCACACGGTCGGGCAGCTGATGCAGATGCTGATGCTGGCGACGGTGGTGGAGGGCCGGCTGATGGGGATCAACCCCTACGGCCAGCCCGGGGTGGAGGCGTACAAGGCGAACATGACGCGGCACCTGAAGGCGGTGCCGAACCTCCCCAAGGGCGAGGTGCGCGACCAGACGAAGGGCGTGTAACCCGGCGGGAAGGCAATTTTTGACAGGATAACAGGATGAAGCAGGATGGAAGACGAAGACAAGAATTAAATTGATTTCTGTCTCTGTCTTCCATCCTGCTTCATCCTGTTATCCTGTCAAAAATTGCCTTCGCCCCCCTACCGCACCGGCAGCCGCAGGCACGCCAGCTCCGTGCCGTTCCTGACGTACAGCCGGCCGTTCGCCACCACCGGGTGGTTCCACGTCTTCCCCGTCAGCGCCGGCACCTTCGCCAGCTCGTCCAGGTCCGCCGCGTCCGCCCGCACCAGCGCCACCTTCCCCTTCACGTCCTGCACGACCAGCAGCCCCTGGTCCGGCAGGCCCAGCACCTGGCCGTGGCCGTACGCCGTCTCCTTCCACACCTGCTTGCCGCTCTCCAGGTCCACGCAGGCGAAGCGGTCGTCGTCGAAGCCGTACAGGTGCTTGCCGACCACCACGGCGTCGTTGAAGTACGGCTTCATCCCGCGCGTCGCCCACTGCTGCTTCACGTCCCACCCGTCGCTCGTCTTCGACACGCGCAGCCGGCGGATGCCCTGGTCGTTGCCCACGCCGGTGCCGATCACCACGTCCGTGTCCGACACCACCGCCGGCTGCGTCGAGCGGTTCACGTCCGGGATCGTCCAGGCGTGCTCCCACAGCTTCGTGCCGTCGGCGGGGCGGAACGACTCCAGACCGTAGTCGGACAGCACGAGCACCTGCGGCACGCCGCCGAACGTGGCGGGGTGCGGCGAGGCGTAGCTGTGCTTGCCGTTGCCGGCCGCCCACGCCCGCTCGCCCGTGTCCGCCCGGTAGGCGAGGACGCCCTTGCCGCCGCCGCCGTTGGCCGTGGCGATGACCACGCCGTCGGTCACCAGCGGCGACCCGGCGAAGCCCCACTGCACCAGCACGCCGCCGTCGGCCACCAGGTCGCGCACCCACTCCTGCTTGCCGGTGGCGGCGTCGAGGCGGGCCAGCCTGCCGGTCGCGCCCTGCACGTACGCCTTGCCGCCGTGGATGGTGGGCGTGGCCCGCGGCCCCGGCCCGGCGATCGTCTCGGTGAACCGGCCCGGCGTCTTCCACTCCCACACCTCCACGCCGGTCGCGGCGTCGTAGCACACGACCGCCTCGTCGTCGCCGCGCTGCTCCTGCGTGAACAGCTTGCCGCCGGCGACCGACACCGAGCCCCAGCCCGGCCCGACGCGGTGCTTCCACACGAGTTCGGGCGGGTGGGCCGCCCAGTCGGCGTCGAGCTTGACGCCGGTGACGAGGCCGTCGCGGCCGGCGCCGCGGAACCCGGGCCAGTCGCCGGGGCCGACCTCGACCGGCTTGGCGTCCGTCACCGGCGCCGGGGCGGGCTTGCGCTCGGCGGCGAACTGCTCCTCGTCGGACATCGTCCACCGCCAGCGCAGGTCGGGCCACATGTCGCCGCCGAGGCCGTCCACGGTGACGGCGCTGGCGAGCGCCCACACGCCGAGGATGCCGACGACGACGCCGGCCTGGCGGGGGGTGGCGTGGAGCGGCGTGCTGACGAGCACCCAGCCGAGCCAGACGACGAGCACGGCCATGAGCCCGAAGATGGCGACGGCCATCTCGTTCCCCTTGTGGAGGGTGAGAGCCAGCGCCACGGCGGGGACGAGCACGAGGGCCGGCACGAGCCACCGGAGCGGCCCGCGGACGCGGGCGAGGAACGTCCACCAGACGACGGCGGCGACGGTGCCGAGGATCGGCGCGGCGAACCAGCCCATGAAGTGGAACATGGTCTTCGGCGCGACGAGCGGCGGCACGATCCACGCCGCGGCGACGGCGGCGAGGATGACGACGGCGGGCCAGGCGCGGACCGGCCAGCGGCCGGCGGGGGTGTCGGCGGTGCTCACGCGGGAAGCCTCCGTGCAGGGGTTGTGGGGGCATCTTACGCGGCGCGGGGTGCGCCGTTAGGCCGGGGCGCAAGCCCCGTCGGGGTTCAGACGCCCGACGGGGCTTGCGCCCCGGCCTAACGGCTGATCCGACTTGCCCGCGGCCGGCCGGCGTTGTCTGATGAGTGAACCCACGCCACCCCGGGGGCTGCCCGTGCTGTACTTCTCCTTCATCCCGGCCGCACTGCTCCTGGCCGGTGCCCACGCCGCGGCGCGGCCGATCCCGCAACCGGTCCGCTGGCTCCGCTTCGGGGGCTGGAGCGCCTTCGCCCTGCCAATGTCCCTGTTCTGCCTGTCCACCCCGGTCGTCGCCCGGCTGTTCGTCCTCCTCGCGGTCGCGCTCGTCGCCTGGCAGCTCACCCGCCGCCGTGTCCGCTGGTTCCTGCCGTACTCGCTCGCCGCGGTCGCCGTCGCCTACGGCCTGTCCTTCTGGTGGGCCTGGCAGGACCACGACGCACTGACCCCGCTCCGCGAGCGATACCGGTTCGAGTCGATGGTCGACCGGGTGCCCGAGCCGCGCGGCGGCAACCCGGCCGGCGAACCGCTCACCGATCTGGATCGCCCCTACCTGCGATCCTCGCAGCGTGTGCGTCTGCTGTGGCAACTCCACGACGAAACGGTGTTGGATTTCGTGAACCGGCCGGGCTTCGGGATCGGCCGCATCGGGCACTTCACGAAGCCGTCCGAGGACAACTTGAAGGCGGAGCCACGCCCCGACCCGCCGCCGCAGCCGGAGTCGCCGGGGCCGGCGTGGTCGCTCGGCGAGGTGCAGTTCGCGGTGCCGTTGCACGACCACACGGCCGCGTCCCGCCTGCACGCTGATGGCCTCCTCGATTTCGTGAATCCCGACGGCTCGGGTTACGTCCGCTCGCGTCGGGAGGTCGCCGGGTTCCTGCCGCACGCCTTCAGCCGGGTACCGGAGGGGCGCGAGTGGCGGGCGGTGCGCGTCGAACTGGTCGGCCTGCTGAAGCACGCGGAGCCGGTCGTGTACCCGTCCGACCGGCTGCCGGCGATGGCCGACCTGAAGGACGCCCCCACCCGCGCCCCGGACGCCTTCGAGGCCGCCGGCATCGACGCCGTCCGCCGCGGCGAGGCGGGGTTCGTCGGCCGCCGCGGCGACGAGGTGCGCTACGTCGGCGCCGTCCGCAGCGCCGAGGCGTGTGTGAAGTGTCACGGCGGCGAGCGGGGTGATTTGCTCGGGGCGTTCTCGTACCGCCTCCGCCCGGTGCGCGTACCATAGGAGTACCAGCACCCCGAGGACTCCCCGCCGATGGCCGGCGTCAACCCGTACATCCAGAAGGCCGAGGCCGCGAAGGCCCGCACCCCGTTCACCGTCACCTACGTCGACGAGGAGACCGGCGCGCGCACGGAGGTGCGCGTGGACCCGGCCACCTTCCCGTTCGGCAAGCTCGGCCAGGACGGCAGCCTCCTCGACATCGCGGAAGAGGCCGGCGTGCAGATCAACCACTCGTGCGGCGGCGTGTGCGCGTGCTCGACGTGCCACGTGTACGTGCAGGCGGGCGGGACGTCGTGCAGCCGCGCGACCGACGACGAGGAGGACGAGCTGGACAAGGCGCCGGCGCTGACGCCGGACTCGCGGCTGAGCTGCCAGTGCGTGCCGGACGGCAGCGCCGACCTCGTGGTGCTGATCCCGAAGTGGAACCGCAACCAGGTCAAGGAAGGCCATCACTGACCGCCCCCGCCGCTTGCGGCGTAGCGCCGCGGCGCTACGCCGCAAGCGGCGGACCTACAGCTTCCCCCGAACCTCCTCCCGCGCCGCGTACACCTTCCGCACCGCGGCCGCGACGCGAAGCACGTCCTCTTCATCCCCCCACAGCACCGGGTGGTGCAGCCCCACGCAGCCGAGCCCCGCCGCGGTCACCTCCGGCCGCTCGCCCGCGGCGCGGAAGCGCGACGGCGACCGACCCAGGTGCAGGCTCGTGAACCCCGCGTCGAACGCCACCCCCTCCGCGCGCAGCGCCGCCACGAACACCGCCCGCGTCAGCCCGAACGCCCCCGGGTCGAAGCGGAAGCCCACCCGGTAGAACGCCGGCACGCCGTCCACCACGTTCTCGAACGGCGTCAGGCCCGGCACGCCCGCCAGTTCGCGCAGCAGCCGAGCCACCCGCCCGGCGCGCCGGACCGTGCCCTCGGCCAGCGCGGCGAGCTGCGGGCGGACCAGCGCCGCGGCCAACTCGCCGAGCGGCGCCCACGCCTGTGTACCGCGGTGGAGCCACAGCCGCGCCCGCTGGAAGGGGGCGCGCTCCCGGAACAACAGCGCCCCGCCGCGGCCGGCGGTGACGAGCTTCGTGCCGCCGAAGCTCAGCGTCCCCACGTCGCCCCACGTGCCGGCAGGTTTGCCGGCGATCGTCGCGCCCGTGGCTTGCGACGCGTCTTCGACGACGCCGACGGTGCGCGCCGCGGCCCAGGCGCACACCGCGGGCATGGGCACCAGTCCGCCGTGGAGGTGCGAGCACAGCACGGCCTTCGTGCGCGGCGACGCGGCGGCGTCGAGCGCGGCGGGGTCGAGGTTCCAGTTGTGCGGCGCCACGTCGGCGAGCACCGGCAGCGCCCCGACCGCGTGGACGGTGAGGAAGTTCGGCTCGTAGTCGTAGCCGGCGAGGATCACCTCGTCGCCGGGGCCGACGCGGAGGGCGCGGAGGGCGGTTTCGACGGCGAGGGTGCCGCTGGCGCAGGTGAGGGCGTGGGGGACGCCGTGGAGGGCGGCGAGGTCGGCTTCGAGCGCGGGGACGTGCGGCCCGTGGTAGCGGCCCCACGAGCCGTCGGCGGCCGCGGCGGCGAGCACCGCGGCGGTGGCGGGGTCGGGGCGCGGCCAGCGCGGCGGGCCGTCGGGGAAGGCGGGCGCGCCGCCGAGGATCGCGGGGGGCATGGGGGTGGTATACGCCGGTCAGTCGAGCGCGACCGTGACCTCCGGGTCGGACTTCCGGTGCGGGTCGGGTTCGGGCAGCTCGACCACTTTCGCCACCCGCCGGCCGTCGGACTGGACCGCGACGATGAGGAGGCCGGTTTGCTGAACCCGTGAGTGCCGGATGCCGAGAGAGCCGACCCGGATGGTGAACCAGGCGCGGACCTCGAACGGTTCGCCGGCCAGGGCCTCTGGCGGCAGTCGGTACTCCAGCCCGGCCGGGGATCGATCGTGGGCGTCGTCTTCGGCCCGTTCCGGGCGGCTGTACACTTCGGCCCCGGCCTCGCGGATTGGGACCGCGCTCGTCAGACGGACGCGGTAGATGATGCGCCCGTCGGCGATCACCATGCCCGAGAGGTCGTACAGGACGAGGAGCAGCACCCCGCCGGCCAGGATGCCGAGGCGAACACGGGTGGGGGTGAGGCGCGGCACGGGCGGGGCACCTCGCGGGCGAATCACCGGTTTTCAGGCCGAAGGCCTGACAGCCCTCAGCCCAGGGCAAGGGTGCGCAGCACCCGCCGCCCTGGGTAAGCGACACGAATCACCCCGCAGGCTGAAGGCCTGCGAGCCGGCTCGCAGGCCTTCAGCCTGCACGGCCATTCTCACCCCGAACCCAGGGCGGCGGGCCTTCGGCCCTTACCCTGGGCTGAGGGCTCTCACCCCTTCGGGGTGAAAACCCGGCGCGTCACTTCTTCTTCGCCGGCGGGCCGTCGATCGTCGGCAACGGGAAGTCGGCGTTGCGGACGTGCTGCTCCGCCAGCAGGCGTTCGAGCCGCGCCACCACCGCCGGGTTCGCCGCGGCCACGTCCGTCGCCTCGTTCGGGTCGGCGGCCAGGTCGTACAGCTCCGTCACCGCGCGGCCGGCGTTCAGGTTCTGCCGCACCGCCTTCCAGTCGTCCACGGTCACCGCCTGCTGGCCGCCGTACCCGCCGAACTCCCAGTACAGGAACGGGTGCGGCGGCTGTCGCTCGCCGCGCAGCGCCGGCGCGAAGCTGATGCCGTCCACCCCCGGCGGCACCGGCGCCCCGGCGAGTTCGCACAGCGTCGGCAGCACGTCGGGGAAGTAGAGGCGGGTGCCGTGCGTGGCGCCCGTGGGGATCGTCCCCGGCCACGACGCCACGAACGGCACCCGGATGCCGCCCTCGTACAGGCTCCCCTTCAGGCCGCGCAGCGACCCCGCCGAGCGGAAGAACGTCGAGTCGGCGCCGCCGACGTTGTGCGTCGGGCCGTTGTCGCTGGTGAAGATCACGAGCGTGTCGTTGGTCAGCCCGCGCGCCTTCAGCTTCGCCACGATGCGGCCCACGGTGCGGTCCATGCGGGTGACCATCGCGGCGTACGCGGCGTGCGGGGCCGGGTGCGGGCGGTAGCCCTTCTTGCCGTCGTAGGCCGGGTCGTCGCCGAGCTTGCCGCGGTACTCGGCGAGCGAGTCCTCGGGCACCTGCACCGCCGCGTGCGGCACCACGAACGGCAGGAACAGGAAGAACGGCCGGGCGTGCTTCTCGTCCAGGAACGCCAGGGCCTCGCGCTCGAACAGGTCGCCGGTGTAGCTGTCGCCGGTCGCGCCGTTGTTGCCCGGCAGGGTGAAGCGTTCGGCGTTGCGGTACAGGTACGTCGGGTAGTGGGTGTGGGCGTGGCGCTGGCAGTTGTACCCGAAGAACCGCTCGAACCCGTGCCGCAGCGGGCTGCCGGTGGTGTCGAACATGCCGAGCCCCCACTTCCCCATCGCCGCGGTGACGTACCCGCGCTGCCGCAGCAGCGTGGCGACGGTCACGGCGTCGGCCGACATGGGGAACTGCCCTTCGGGCTGCGCCTCGCGGTTGTTGCGGACGGCGGCGTGGCCCATGTGCCGGCCGGTGAGGAGGGCGCACCGGCTCGGGGCGCACACGGCGTTGCCGGCGTAGAAGCGGGTGAAGCGCGTGCCGTCCTTGGCCAGTTGATCGACGTGCGGGGTGCGGATGCGCGTCTGGCCGTAGCAGCCGAGTTCGGCCGAGCCGAGGTCGTCGGCGAGGATGAAGACGACGTTCGGCGGGCGCCGCGGCTCGTCGGCGCGGGCGGCGGGGGCGGCGAAGCACAGACACGCGGCGGCGAGGAGAAGGCGCGGCACGGGTGGGCCTCCGGGGGGTAGCGGTGTTGTATGCCGCGGCCCGAGCTACGAGTTCGAGACCCGCTGGCGGATCCGCCCGACCGCCCACGCCGCCGCCTCGCGGATCGGGTCGGCCTCCGTCGCCGCGGCGCGCTCCAGCGCCGGCAGCGCCCGCTCGTCGCCGGTATTGCCGAGAACCAGCGCCGCGTTCCGCAGCAGCCCCGGCCGGCGGTTCCGCCACAGCGACGTGCGCTTGAACCGCTCGCGGAACGCCGCCTCGTCCAGCCCCAGCAACTCGACCGGGTCCAGCCGCGCCAGTTCCGGGTCGTGCGGGAACGCGGCGGGGCCGGCAGCCTTGCGGTTCCACGGGCACACGTCCTGGCACACGTCGCACCCGTACAGCCAGTTCCCCAGCGGCTCGCGCAGGTCGAGCGGCACCGCGCCGCGCAGCTCGATCGTCAGGTAGCTGATGCACTTCGTGGCGTCGAGGACGTGCGGGGCCGCGAACGCGCCGGTCGGGCACGCCGTCAGGCACGCGGTGCAGGTGCCGCAGTGCGAGCCCGTGAACGGCGCGTCGGCCGGCAGGTCGAGCGTGGTGAGGAGCGCGCCGAGGAAGAAGAAGCTGCCGCGGCGCGGGTGGATGAGCATCGTGTTCTTGCCGACCCACCCGAGGCCGGCGCGGCGGGCGAAGTCGCGCTCCAGCAGCGGGGCCGTGTCCGCGACGGCCTCGGCGGCGCTGCCGGGGGCCGCGGCCACGAGCCACGCCGCGAGGTCGTTCAGCCGGTCCCACAGGTAGCGGTGGTAGTCGGGGCCGGCGGCGTACTTCGCCACCCGCGCCGGGCCGGGGCTCTCGGCCGCGCCGTACTCCATGCCGAGCATCAGCACCGAGCGGACGCCGTCGAGAATGCTGTCGGGGTGGCGGCGCTCGGCGCGGTGCTTGTGGAGGTAGCCCATCTCGCCGGCGAAGCCGCGGTCGAGCCACGCGGCGAAGTGCGCGAAGCCGTCGGCCGCGGTGGCCGGGGCGACCCCGGACAGCGCGAACCCGAGCTCGGCGGCGCGGGCCTTGAGTTGCGTGACGAGTGCGCCCATCCGTCCACTGTACGCAGGCGAGCCGCCCTACTGCAGCGTCACCTTCGCCCCGAAGCTCTTCTGCTCCTCGCTGATGAAGTACGTCGCGCACGCGGCGTCGATGAGGTCCGGGCTGAAGTTGATCCGCTCCATGTTGTACTTGGCGATGCTCGACATCTGGTCCAGGATGTCGCGCGGCTGGCACATGCGGAACGGCCGCTTCGTCGGCCGGTACCACTTCTGGATCAGGTAGTCCACGCCGCGCTCGTCGTACTCCACCCGCTTCGCCCCGCACACCAGCTCCCAGATGCGGCGGAACTGCGCCTCCTCGGGGTCGCGGATCTCGATCTTGAACTTGATCCGCCGCAGGAACGCCTCGTCCGCCAGCTGGTGCGGGTCGAGGTTCGTGCTGAAAATCAGGATCTGGTCGAACGGCACCTCCACCTTCGTGCCGGTCACGGTGTTGAGGTAGTCGTACTTCTTCTCCAGCGGCACGATCCAGCGGTTCAGCAGGTCCATGGCGCGGACCTGCTGGCGGCCGAAGTCGTCGATCATGAAGATGCCGCCGTTCGCCTTCATCTGCAGCGGCGCCTCGTAGAACTTGCTCGTCGCGTTGTACTTCAGGTCGAGCATCCCCATCGTCAGCTCGCCGCCCACCACGATCGTCGGCCGCTTCACCCGCACGTACCGCTGGTCGTGGCTCGCCGCCTTCTTCATGAACGACGTCTGCGACAGGTCGTCGCCGGCGTCGGCGTCGCCGACCTGGGTGTGCTGCACCGGGTCGTACACCTTGATGATCTGCCCGCTCACCTCGATCGCGTGCGGGACGTAGATGGCGTCGCCCATCAGCCGGGTGATCCGCTCGGCCACGCTCGTCTTGCCGTTGCCGGGGTAGCCGAAGAAGAAGATCGACTGCGCGGAGTTGATGGCCGGGCCGATCTCGTTGAGCACCTCGTCGGTGATGACCAGGTCCTCGAACGCCTTGCGGATGCTGCGGCGCGTCACCACCATCTTCTTGACCGTCTGCGCCAGCACGCTCTCCACGTAGTCGCCGAACGGCACGGGGGCCGGGCCGACGTAGGTCGTCTTGTCCATCGCCTCGTGGACCGCGGCCGTGCCCTTCGGCGGCTTCAGCTCGTACACGAAGCTGGCGTCGCCGCTGGACCCGCGCTGGCCGACGATGTCGATGAGCGTCTGCTTCCGCATGGCCTGCAGCGCGGGGTTGAGCACGGCGAACGGCAGGGCCATCTCGCGGGCCAGCTCGGCGCCGGTGAGCTGCCCGCGGGCGAAGATCGTCCGCAGCGTCAGGTCGAAGAGGAACGACAGGTCGAGGCCGAGGTCTTCCCACCGGGTCGGGACGCGCGGCGAGTAGTGGCCCGCCGTGACCGGCACGGCCTCCTCGTCGGTCGGCGGCGGGTCGCCGATGAGGGTGACGCCGTCCAGGTCGCCGTGCCGCTGGGCGTCGGCGAGGAGGGCTTCGTAGTGGAGCTTGTGGAGGCGGAGGTGGGCGATGGCTTCGGCGTCGTTGCGGGCCTCGGCCTGGGCGAGGCCGTCGAGCACGGCGGGGGCGATGGCGTACTTGACGCCCTCGATGTACATGTGGTGCAGGTACTCCCCCGGGCGGACGTAGCAGTCCGGGGTGTGGTACGGCACCTGGAGCATCTGGTGGTAGAACTCTTCCGCGATGATGAACCGCATGTCCGGACGCTCCTCGGGGGCGCCGGAAGCATAGCTCACGGGATTCGGGTGAGACGTGAAAGTGTTAGCGGGCGAACGGCCGGCGGCGGCGGGCTGGTGGCCCGGGGCTTGTAGTAGTCCGGCTACCGATCGATGTCGGGCGTCGTCGCTGGGAGGACCGGCGAGCCGTTAGGCCGGGGCGCAAGCCCCGTCGGGGTCCTGGACCGCAACGGGGCTTGCGCCCCGGCCTAACACGCACCCGACATCGATCGGTAGACGGACTACTACAAGCTCACGCCGGCCGTTCGCCCGGTCACCCGCGCCGCCTGCTCTTGGGCGGCCCGAAGATCTCGCCCAGCACCACGGCCGCGGCGGCGCCCTGACCGGAGCCGAGCAGCGCCGTCAGGTTCTTGGCGAAGTCCGTCTTGGCCACCGGCCGCGGCCGCTCGGCGATCCGCGTCACCCGTGTCGCGGCGGCGGCGCCGGTCGCACTGGCCGGGCCGCTCACCACCGGCGCGACCGGCAGCTCCTCGACGCGGCCCGGCGACAGCGTCCCCGGCGCGACCGGCGTCGCCAGCGGCGCCCCGGGCTGCTCGATCCGCCGCGACTTCGCCGGGGCCGGCTCGGTGCGGGCCGCGGGCCGGGCCTTCGCCCGATCCGCCGGCCGGGCCTTCGGCCGGTCCTGCGACCGGTCCTGGTTCCGCTCCTGCTCGCGCTCCTGGTACCGCTCGCGCTTCTGCTCCCGCTCGCGGTCCGGGTCGCGGCCGCGGCCGGCGTCCTGCGGCCGCACGCCCGCCGGCGTCACCGGCGCGGGGCGGGGGGCGGCCGCCGGCTTCGGCGGCGGTTGCTCGCCGGCGGCTTCCGCAGCAGCCTTGCGGCGGAGGCGGTCGATCTCGGCGAGGAACCGGTCCATGTCCTTGGCCGGCGCCCCGCCGGCCGGGGGCCGGGGGCCGTTCGGCCGGGCCGCGGGCTGCGCGGCCGCCTCGTTCAGCTTGTTGAGGAACTGGGCGATCACCCCGACCACGACGGAGATGACCAGCACCGCCACGACGAGGAACAGGAAGGCCATGTCGGTGAAGGGGTGAAGGGGTGAAGGGGTGAAGGGGTGAAGGGGTGAGAAGGCGCGTCCGGGGTTGGGTTCGTCACCCTCTCCCCCGTTACCCCGTCACCCCGTCTTTCTCAGTTGCGGTTCGTGCCGCTGTCGCTACCGCCGGTCATGGTGGCGATGTTGTTCCGCATCGTCGTGTCGGACATGACGTTCTTCATGTTGTAGAAGTCCATCACGCCCATGTGCCCGTTGCGGAACGCCTCCGAAATCGCCTGCGGCACCTGGGCCTCGGCCTCCACCACCTTGGCCCGGTTCTCCTCCACCAGGGCTCGCATCTCCTGCTCGCGGGCCACGGCGGCGGCGCGGCGCTTCTCGGCCTCGGCCTGCGCCACCCGCAGGTCGGACGCGGCCTGGTCGCCGGCCAGCTTCGCCCCGATGTTCTCGCCCGGCTCCAGGTTGGCGATGTCGATCGACACGATCTCGAACGCCGTCTGCGCGTCGAGCCCGGAGTTGAGCACCTCCTCGGAGATGAGCCCGGGGTTGGCGAGCACCTCCTTGTGGTCGTGCGCCGACCCGATGGCCTTCACGATCCCCTGCCCGACGCGGGCGATGATCGTCTCCTCGGTCGCCCCGCCGACCAGCCGGTCGAGCTTCGTCCGCACCGTCACCCGGGCCTTCGCCAGCAGCTGAATGCCGTTCTTGCACACGGCGTCGAGGAACTGCTTCCCCTTCGCCGGGTCGGGGCAGTCGATGACCTTCGGGTTGACCGACGTGCGGACGGCCTCGAGCACGTCGCGGCCGGCGAGGTCGATGGCGGCGGCGGTCCGCCACGGCAGGTCGAGCCCGGCCTTGTGCGCGGCGATCACGGCCGTGGCGGTCTTGGGCACGTTGCCGCGGGCGAGGAAGTGGCTCTCCAGGTCTTCGGTGGTGACCTTCACGCCGGCCTGCACCAGGGCGATCTTCTGGCGGACGATCATGCCGTAGTCGACGTTCCGCAGCTTCATGCCGATGAGGTTGAAGATGCTGATGTCGGCGCGGGTCAGCAGCGCCTGGATCCACAGGCGGATGAAGCTGAAGAACACGAACAGGAAGACCAGGAACAGCAGCGCGGCGATCATGCCGACGACGATCATCACCCACTGCCCGGGGGTGGGGCCGGTGGGCGACGCGCCGGCGCCGCCGGCGTTCTTGGCGGCGGCTTGCGCGAACAGGGCGAGGTTGGCGACGGACCAGGTCACGAGGGTCGTCCTTTCAGGGGCGAATCCCGCCCGCCGCGGCGGGCGGGCCTTCCCGCCTTGTTCAGTCCAGGTTGAGGTCGAAGTCCGACTTCCGCGCGGGCGCGTCCGGGTTCACGTCGCTCAGGTCGCCCGGCGGGTCGATCTGCCGCACCACCACGCGGCCGGCCTTGGCCTCGACGCACCGCACCCACACGCCGGCGTCCAGCATCATGCCCTCGGTGAGGGCGTCCACCCGCTGGCCGTCGAACACCACCGCCCCGCTCGGCCGCATCGGCGTGGCCGTCCGGCCGACCCGGCCGCGGAGCTCGTCCAGCTTCATCAACTGCGGCACGTCCACGGCCCGGTCGCCGCCGTCGGCGTCGAGGGCCCGGCCGATCGACAGCCGCCGCCACGCCGCGACGGCGACGAAGCCCGCGGCCGGCAGCCCGACGGCGAGGCCGGCCATGGCCACGGTCGCCTCCAGCGCGGTCCCGTAGTAGAGGATCGTACCGACCGCGACGGCGAAGCACAACAACGCGCCGACGACGAGGAGCCCGCCGGTCGGCAGGAGGATTTCCGCGCCGAGGAGCACGACGCCGACCAGGACCAGCAGCAGGGCGACGGTGAGGTAGTCCATCGGAGGGGTGCGGAGTGCGGGGGAAAAACGAACCAAGCAATGGACAGGATAACAGGATGAACAGGATCACCGAGCCCTGTCTTGGGTTTCCATCCTGTTCATCCTGTTATCCTGTCTAAATTCTTGACCGGGCTAGACCTCTTTCACCACGATCCGCGTCCCCTCGACGGCGACGACCTGGACGCGCGCGCCGGCCCCGATGAACCCGCCGTCCGACACCACGTCCACGAACCGGTCGGCGAACCGCACCACGCCGGCCGGCCGCAGCGGCGTGTTGGCCGTGCCGATCGCCCCCATCAGCGCCGCCGCCTCCGCGACCCCCGGCAGCGCCGCCGTGTTCGGCCCGTCGCCCGGCGCCATCAGCACCATGCGGTTGGCGTACGGCACGTTCGGCAGGAACCGCGCGATCACGAACGCCAGCGCCACCGAGCCCATCACGCCGCCGAAGTACGTCACCATGCGGTACCCCAGCATCCCCCACTGGTCGGCGGTGTCCGGCACCTTCTCGAACGTCAGCAGGCCCAGCCCCGCCAGCATGCACAGGATGCCGACGACGCCGGGCGCCCCGAACCCGGGCAGCACGAAGATTTCCAGCCCCAGCAGCGCCAGCCCCAGGAGGAACAGCAGCAGCGCGAGCACGAACATCTCGCCGCTGAACCGCGACTGCGACCAGAACACCAGGATGAAGCACAGCGCCGCCACGATGCCCGGCACCGTGAGGCCCGGCACCTTCAGCTCCAGGATCAGGCCGGTGAACCCGACGATGATGAGGATGACCGTCACGGCCGGGTTGCGGAGGAACTCGGCGAACTTGTCCACCCAGTGGGCCGACACGTCCTTCACCTTGTCCGGCGAGACGCCGTACAGGCCGTACACCGCCGCCGGGTCGCGGCCGTCCACGGTGAACCGCGCCACGCCCAGCTCCTCGGCCAGCGACGCCGTCAGCTTCAGGTACTGGCCCGCCGGCTTCACCGTGCGGGTGACGACCCACTTGTCCTTCTCGGCGTCGGCCTCGGCCCGGCTCATCAGCCGCCGCTGCGACCGCTTCGCGGCGTTCTGCACCTGCACGATTTCCAGGTCGCGGTCGAACAGGCCGTCGATCAGGACCGGCGGCACGTTCCGCTTCTCGGCCAGGTCGCGGAGGCTCTTGCGGTGCGCCTCCAGGGTGCCGGCCTTGTTCCCCTTGATGCTGCCGCCGAAGTCGCCGAGCGTCGCCTCGCCGGGCTCGGTACCGGGGTCGGTGGCGTCGACGCGCCGGCTCATCACGATGTCGCCGCACCCGAGCGCCACGAACGCGGCCGCGTCCGGGGCGCCGTCCGGGATGAAGCCGACGACGAGCACGCCGTCCTCGCCCTGGGCCGCGTCGCGGAGGTCGTCGGCGAGGCCGCGCGCCGCCGACAGGTCGCCGCCGGTCGCGGCGATGGTGAGGAACAGGACGTTCCCCTTCTTCCGCTTCACGTCGCGGACGATGCGGCCGACGGCCTCGCGGGTGCCGCCGTCGATGTCGCCGGTGAGGGTGAACTTGTAGGCGTCCGGGGCGCGGTCGAGGGTCGTCTCGACGACGACGCCCGGCGGCAGGTTGTACGCCTCGGCCACGTCGGCGCGGGTGTCGAGCACGCCGGCGGCGAGGCCCAGCTGCCGCGCCTGGTCGGCCGAGTAGGCAGCGACCTGCCCGTCGGGTGCGAACTCGACTGCCTCCCCGCCGCCGACCACCCGCGCCATCTCGGCCTTGTTGTTGGCGTCCACGTACTGCACGCCGCCGGGCTCGACGCCGGGCTTGGCCTGGGCGCGGACCAGCCGCACGTCCTTGTCGAAGAACTTGCGCACCACCGCGGCCGGCAGTTTGCGGTCCTTCGTGATGGCGTCGTACGCCGCGAGCTCGGCCGGCCCCGGCGCCGCGACGCCGTCGGCGGCGACGGGGCCGAGCGTGGCGCCGCGGGCCATCACGAGCTCGCGGCAGGCCAGGACCGGCAGCGCGGTGTGGCCGGTGGCCTTGCCGGTGACGAACGCGACGGTGGTGGTGCCGGCCTTGAACCGGTCGATCACCTGCATCAGCTCGTAGCAGGCGCCGAAGCTGGTGTTGGCGGCCTCCTTGCCGCCGGGCGTGAACTCGAACACGACCGTCTTCACCGGCCGGGCGGGGTTGTTGACGCGCGCCTCGACCTGGTTCTTGATCCGCTGCACGCCCTCGGACGTGATCGGGCTCGGCACGGCGACGATCATCCCCTCGGTGGTGCGGACGTCGGCGGCGTTCTGGGAGCGGGCGGGGGGGCTGAAGAGCCCGCCGGCGGCCGCGGCGAGGGCGGCCAACAGCGGCAGGCGGTCCGAGCGGGTCATCGGGGTGGCGTCCTTCGCGCGGCGGGGCGGAGGCGCCCGCCTGCCCAGATTATAACGGACGCGCCGCGCCCGGGGGCGGGGTTTCGGGAAACCCGTGCGCCGGCCCGGGGTGCGGCGCCCGCGGGTTGCACCTCCGCACCGGGACGCACCGCGGCCCGGGGCCGGTTGTGCGGGTTGTGCCGGCCCCGGTCGTGCCAGTCGTGTCTCACGTTCGGCCCTGCAAAGGTTTGGGGGATTGAAGGGTTCCGCCGAACGGGGTAGATATGGAGGGAGTGGGGAAGCTGGGTGGTTTTGGTAACGCGTCGGCCCGGAGGATGCCGATCAACAACGAGTCGCCCCACGGGCGCGGCTGGACGCCGCGGCGGGCGACGGGGAAGCGTGACGTGCCGGCCCCTCTCACGGACGAGCGAGGGCGGCCGACCGAGGTATCGTCATGCGTCGGGTGGTGATTTCCGGCGTCGGCGTCGTCGCCCCCAACGGGGTCGGCAAAGACGCCTTCTGGCAGGGCTGTATCGACGGGCACAGCGGCATCGGGCCGATCCGCTCGTTCGACGCCTCGAACCACCCCATCCGGGTGGCGGGGGAGGTCCACGACTTCGACCCCGAGCCGTTCATCCCGCACGCCTTCCGCAAGAGCGTGAAGGTGATGGGCCGCGCCGCCCGCTTCGGCATCGGCGCCGCCGGCCTCGCCGTGCGCGACAGCGGCCTCGACATCCCCAACGAAGACCCCGCCAAGCTCGGCGTCGTCATGGGCGCGGGCCTCATCCCGATGGACCTGGGCGAGCTCGCGCCGCTGCTGGCCCGCGCCTGCCAGGACGAGGGCTTCGACCCCACGAAACTCCCGGCCGCCGGCGGCGACCCGCAGATGTTCCCGCTGTGGCTGCTGAAGTACCTGCCGAACATGGCGGCGGCGCACATCTCGATGGCGTTCAACTGCCAGGGGCCGAACAACACCGTCGTCACCGCCTGCGTCGCCGGCACGCAGGCCGTGGGCGAGGGCTTCCGACTCGTGAGCCGCGGCGACGCCGACGTGATGCTGTGCGGCGGCGCCGACAGCCGCATCGACCCGCTGATGCTGCTGGCCTACACCGCGCTCGGCACGCTGAGCAAGCAGGGGGCGCTGCCGCCGGAAGAACGGAGCCGGCCGTTCGACCGCCTCCGCGACGGGTTCGTGATCGCCGAGGGCGCCGCGGTGCTGGTGCTGGAGGAGTACGAGCGGGCCAAGGCGCGGAACGCCCCGATCTACGCCGAGGTGAAGGGCTGGGGGAGCACCTTCGACGCCTACTCGGTGACGAAGCCCGACCCGGACGGCCGCGGCGGCGCGCGGGCCATCGCGGCGGCGCTGGACGAGGCGAAGGTGGACCACCGCGACGTGGGCTACATCAACGCCCACGGCACGAGCACGAAGCTGAACGACGCGATGGAGACGGCGGCGGTGAAGCGGGTGTTCGGCGACCGGTCGCGCGAGGTGCAGCTGTCGAGCATCAAGAGCATGATCGGCCACTCGATCGGCGCCAGCGGCGCGATCGAGGCGGCGGCGCTGGCGATGAGCCTGCACACGCAGGTGTACCCGCCGACGATCAACCTGAAGAACCCCGACCCGGCGTGCGACCTGGACTACATCCCGAACACGGCCCGCGAGGGCCGGGTGCGCTACGGGCTGAGCACGAGCTTCGGGTTCGGCGGCCAGAACGGCGCGCTGGTGATGGCGGCGGTGTGACATCGAGTGGTAGGCGAGCGGCCCGCGTGAGCGGGCTGTTCCTGGGCGCACCAAATGTGCTCAGGAACAGCCCGCTCACGCGGGCCGCTCGCCGTTTCCTGCACTTCCCGAATGCCCGACTTCCGCGACGTGGACCCGTGCGAACTCCGCGTCCCGCCGAGCCGCCGGCAGGGCGCCGACCCGGCGAAACTCGCTCGACAAATCTCTCGGTTCGGGGCCGCGACGGCCGGGATGCCACCGCCGTGGGTGTACGAGGGCACGGACGGCGTACTGCTGCTGGACGCGGTGTGGGCGGCGTACAATCGCTCACGCCCGCACCGGAGGCCGCCCCATGATGCTCGCCAGCTCCGCGAACCGTCGCCCACGCCTCGCCGACGCCGCCGTCGCCGCCGCGCTCGCGGCCGTGTCCCCGGACCGCCTCCGCGGCCTCGTCGATCTGCTGTCGTTCCCGCGGCCCTACTCCGACCGCCGCGCCAACACCCGTGCCCGCGATCTGCTCCTCCAATACCTCCGCACCCTCGGCTACACCCCATCCCTGCACGGTCGGTTCGACAACGTCGTCGCGTCGGCCGGCGGCGACGGCCCGGCTCTGCTGCTGGGGGCGCACTACGACTCCGTCGCCGGCACGCCCGGCGCCGACGACAACGCCTCCGCCGTCGCCGCGTGCCTGGAGTGCGCCCGGCTGCTGACGGACCACGACATCGGGCCGGTGCGGATCGTGCTGTTCAACCGCGAGGAGGACGGCCTGCTCGGCAGCACCGAGTACGTGGCCGACCTGCCGGCGGGCGCGGTGGGCGAGGCGCACGTGTTCGAGATGGTGGGCTTCTGCACGACGGCGCCGAACAGCCAGCGGATGCCGCCGGGCCTGCCGGGGTTCCTGGCACCGGACGTGGGCGACTTCCTCGGCCTGCTCGCCAACCGCCACTCGAACGCGGTGGCGGAGGAGCTGGTGCGGCTGGCCGCGACGTACCTGCCGGACCTGCCGGTGCTGGCACTGAAGATGTACCTCGGCGTCGAGACGCGGGTGGATCACCTCCACCGGAGCGACCACGCGCCGTTCTGGCGGGCCGGCCTGCCGGCGCTGATGTGGACGGACACGAGCGAGTTCCGCAACCCCCACTACCACCGCGCGACGGACACGCCCGACACGCTCGACTACGACTTCCTGGCGAACGTGACGCGGCTGGCGCTGGCCCGGACGCTGACACGCGGCGGGTGATCCACGGCCCGGCTCGCCGGGTCAATGCGCCATCGTCGGCCGCAAGTCCCGACCAGCCAAGGCTTCGCGCCGTGCCGCACGCCGCGGCGTCGCTCCTGACATCAATTTGTGTATTTGACTCAATGCGTGCCTCGACCCCCCGGGGGGGAGCCGTACACACAATGAAACCTACCCGAACGACGACGCCCGTCGCGGACGTGACCTGGCCGGCGCAGGCCCGCGCCGCCGCGCCCGCGTAGGCGGTCGCTTTCGGCTCACCCCTCGGGTATGCTGGCGGCCTGCCCCCCGGAGCCGCGCCATGCGCCACGTCCTGCCCCTCCTCGCTCTCGTCGCCGCGGCCCCCGCCGCGCGCGCCGACTACCTCGACTTCGTCCGCGCGCAAGCGGCGACCCTCCGCGCCGCCGACCGGCCGCCCGACAGCGCCGCCGAGTGGGACGGCCGCGCGAAGCAGCTCCGCGCCGACCTCACGGCCGCGTGGGGGGGCTTCCCCGCGGAGAAGTGCCCGCTCGACCCGCAGGACCACGGCGAGTTGCAGCGCGACGGCTACACGGTGAAGAAGGTCAGCATCCAGACGCGGCCCGGGGTGCGGATGCCGGCGAACCTGTACCTCCCGGCCGGCGGCGGCAAGCGCGCCGCGATCCTGATGGTGCACGGCCACTGGAAGGGGGCGAAGCAGGACCCCGTGGTGCAGGCGCGGTGCATCGGCGCGGCGAAGCTCGGGTTCGTGGTGCTGGTCGTGGACGCCTTCGGCGCCGGCGAGCGCGCGGTGGGCACGGCGCTCGGCGAGTACCACGGCGACACCACCGCCGCGACGCTGCTGCCGGTCGGCCTGCCGCTGTCGGGGTTGCAGGTGTACGAGAACATGCGCGCCGTCGATTACCTGCAATCGCTCCCGCAGGTGGACGGCACGAAAATCGGCATCACCGGCGCCAGCGGCGGCGGCAACCAGACGATGTACGCCGGCGCGATGGACGAGCGGTTCAAGGCCGTGGTGCCGGTGTGTTCCGTCGGCAACTACCAGGCGTACCTCGGCGCCGCGTGCTGCCTGTGCGAGGTGGTGCCGGGGGCGCTGCGGTTCACCGAGGAGGGCGCCGTGCTGGGGCTGGTCGCCCCGCGGGCGCTGATGGTGGTGAGCGCCACGAAGGACGCCCCGCAGTTCTCGGTGGACGCGGCCCGGCGGTCGCTGGCGTTCGCCCGGCCGGTGTTCGACGTGTTCCGCAAGGGCGCGTCGGTCCGCCACGCGGTGTTCGACTCGGGTCACGACTACAGCAAGGCGATGCGCGAGGAGATGTACGGCTGGATGGCGCTGCACCTCCGCGGCGAGGGCGACGGCACGCCGATCCCGGAGCCGGCGCACAAGACCGAAGACCCCGAGGCGCTGCGCTGCTGGCCCGGCGACACCCGCCCGAAGGACTTCGTGACGATCCCGCGCTTCGCCGCCGCCGAGGCGAAGAAGCTGCTCGCGGCGCACGACCCGGGGGACGGGAAGGTGAACTGGCGGGCGTGGGCCGACGCCCGCCGCAAGACGCTGGTCGAGAAGACGCTCGGCGGCTTCCCGAAGGGCGGGCCGGTTGTGAACGCCGCGACGGCGGCCGACACGCACACGTTCGCGTCGGAGCCGGCCGCCCGGGTTCACACCGATTTCGACCTGCGGACGCCTCCGAACCCGAAGGCGACCCGCCTCGTCGTCGAGGTGGTACTCGACGGGCTGAAGGCCCGCGGGCCAGGCGGCCCCGTCTTCGAGCGGGAGCTGCGCACGAAGGATACGATTTACGCCGTGCTTGCCCCCCGCGGCACTGGCGACGACGCCCCGCGGAACGACCGCGTCGGCCGATCCCCGGACCACAACTCGGCCGAGTGGGGGTTGTGGGTCGGCCGACCGCTGCTCGGGCAGTGGGCCTACGACGTGAGGCGCCTCCTCGACGTGGCCGAACAGGGCGGCAAGCTGCCGCCCGAGGTGGTGGTGGTCGGCGAAGGCCCGGCCGGGCTCGTGGCGCTCGCCGCGGCCGCGGCCGACCCACGCATCACGAAGGTCGCCGCCGTCGGCACGCTGGCGAGCTTCGTGACCGACGTGCCGTACCAGAACCAGCGGCTCGGCACGTTCGCCCCCGGCATCCTCCGCGACGTCGGCGACGTGGCGCACCTGGCGGCGCTGTCGGCCCCGCGGCGCGTCGTGATCGGCGGCGGCGTCGGGCCGACCGGCGCGCCGCTGCCGACGGAGCAGGTGCGGGCGCGGTACGAGGCGACGCGCCCCATCTGGGCGGGCCACGGCGCCGCCGACGCGCTGCGCGTCGTGGACGCGGACCCGGCGACGGTCGCCGAAGCGCTGCGGTGAGGACGAAGAATTATTGACGGGATAACAGGACGAAGCAGGATGGAAAACAAAGACTGAAATCAATTCAAATTCAGTCTTTGTTTTCCATCCTGCTTCATCCTGTTATCCCGTCAAAAAATGGCTTTAATGCCGGCTCTTCTCCGCCACCGTGAGGAAGCCCCAGCGCAGCGCCTGGTCCTGGGTGTAGCCCTTGCCGAGCGTCAGCGCCGTCACCGCCTTCGCGAACTCGTAGCCGAGGTAGAAGGCGTGCGCCGCGTCGAGCGCGGGGTCGGCCGCGAGCAGCTTCTCGAACACGTCGAACGGGTCGGAGCCGCGCAGGTACACGCTGCCGTTCAGGACGTGAATCTCGCCGCGCTCGGCGAACACGCGGTAGTTCTTGTCGGTGACGCGCGCCGCCAGCTCGGCCAGCGCCGCCTCGCCCTGCTCGTACACCTTCGGGTCGCGCAGCATCACCAGCCCCGGCTCCAGCCGCTTCGGCAGCACCTTCTCGCGCACCGCGTGATAGACCAGCCGCCGCGCCAGGTCGAACTCCTTCACCGCGGAGCGTGCCCAGGGAATCACCTCCGTCGTCAGCACGCTGCGGATGCCCGCCTCCTGACAGAAGCCGGCCAGCAGCACGTTCACGCCGGCGGTGTCGGCGTCGGTCAGCTCGGTGAGGTTGCCGACGCCCATCATGACCTCGGCGGCCGGGAAGCGGCGCCGGGCCTCCAGGTAGCGGCCGAGCGACGCCGCGAACCCGAAGCCGATCGGCTCGAGGATCGGGTCGAGCCGGTGCTTCACGCCCCACGCGGACAGCTGCGCCGCCGTGCGTTCCAGGCTGTCGAAGTCGGCCGGCGTGTCGGGCGTCGCCACGACCTCGACGCCGGGGAAGTGCTCGTGCCAGCGGCGGGCGTGCTCCAGGTTCGTGCCGTTGACGCTCAGCACCAGCTCGGCCCCGGCCGCGAGCGCGGCTTCGACTTCGACCGGGTCGAAGCTGTCGATCGAGACGCGGAAGCCCTCGGCGCGCAAGGCGCGAACGGAGTCGCCGACGCCGGCCCAGGTGGCGCCGGGGTCGCAGCCGAGGTCGATCACGTCGGCGCCGCTGTCCCGGTAGTGGCGCGCCTCCGCGAGCACGGCGGCGAGCCCTTTCTGCGGCGCGTGGTTGATCTCGGCGAGAATCTGCGTGTCGAACGCGCCGTAGCCGGGCGGCGGGCCGGCCGCCTTGCCGAAGAACTCGGGCAGGTCGCGCAGCTCCTTCGGGCCGCGCTCGACGGGGACGCCCAGCGCCGCGAAGTCGGCCAGGTCGCCGCGGCAGTAGCCGGGGAGGATCACGCGCTCCGTCCCCTCCGGCACGGCGAGGCGGCGGGCGACCCAGGCGGTCGTCATGAGCGCGGCGACGGTGATGTTGAGGACGGCGACGTGCGGCTCGAACCCGGCGCGGGGGGCGAGGTCGGCGAGCGTGCGGCGCAGCGCCGGCTCGGCCAACTTGCCGGTGACGAACAGGAGCCGCGGGGGCATAGGACGGGTCGGGGTTTGGCGGTGGTCGGTCCCCGGTCACGGCGCGGGGAACTGCGGCGGCCGGCCCGCGATCACGCCGAGCACGTCGCGCACCACCCAGCTCATGTTCTCCACCGCCGTGTACGTCCGCGCCGCCATGTGCGGGGTCAGCAGCACGTTGTCCATCCCCAACAGCGGGAAGTCGGCCGGCGGCGGCTCCGGGTCGAACACGTCGACGGCGGCGCCGGCGAGCTTCTTCGCGCGCAGTGCCGCCGCCAGCGCCGCGGCGTCGAGCACCTCGCCGCGGCTGGCGTTGATGAGGATCGCCGTCGGCTTCATCAGCGCCAGCTGCGGCGCGCCCACGAGGTGCTCGTTGCCCGGCCGCATGTCGGTGTGCAGCGTCAGCACGTCGGCCTCGCGGAACAGCGTCGGCGGGTCCACGGCCTCGGCGGGGAAGGTGAGGTGCGGCCGCACGTCGAGCAGGTCGTGGTAGATCACGCGCATCCCGAACCCGTTCGCCACGACGTGCCCGACGCGCCGGCCGACGCGGCCCATGCCGAGGACGCCGAGCGTCAGCTCGTTCAGCTGCACGCCGCGCTGCTCGTTCCGCACCCGCTTGAACTCGGCCGGGGTGTACGCCTTGTCGCGGAAGAACGCCCACGGCCGCAGCAGTTGCAGCATGTACCCGACGACGAAGTCGCCGACGGCGAGGGTGTTGGCGTCCGGGGTGTAGACGACCTCGACGCCGCGGGCGCGGCAGGCCGGCACGTCGATGTTTTCGAGCCCGACGCCGCCGCGGCCGACGACCTTGAGCTGCGGCGCGCGGGCCAGCATCGCCGCGTTCACGCGGGTGTAGGTGCGCACCACCAGGCCGAGGGCGTGGGGCAGGGCGGCGTCGAATTCGGGGGTGTCGGGGGCGGCTTCGACGACGCGGGCGTTTTGCTTCAGCCACGCGAGCGGGGCGGCGTCGGAGTCCTCGGTGACGAGCACGAGCGGCGGTTCGGTCATGCCGGCCGTTGTAGCGAAACGCCGGCGCGTGTCGTACCCGGTTCAGACTCGGCCCTGCCAGGCCGCCGGGTCGTCGCGGCCGTGGCGGACGGCAATCACGACCACGCCGGCCGGGTCCGCCCGGTAGTAGACGACGAGCGGGAACCGCCGCGTTAGCGCGGCCCGGATGCCGGGCGCGACCTCGCCATACAGGTGGGGGTTCACTTCGATCAAGGCGACGGTCCGACTCACCGCCCGGAGGAAGCGACCGCCCAGGCCGACTAACCGGGCTTCGTACCCGGCGTAGACGGTGTCGATGTCGTCCTGGGCATCGGGAAGGAAGACGACCGGCGTCATCCGCGCGGCCGTTGGACGTGGGCGACGACCTGCTCCCAGGTCCGCGCCCGGGAGGGGTCGGCGTCGTGCGCCGCCAGCCGACGGGTGAGCTCGGCGAGTAGTTCGGGCGGCGGGCTCGGCCGCCACCCGGCGTCGGCGATGTGGTCCCACAGCCGGAACAGGAGGTCGAGTTGGTCGTCGACCGGCCAGGCGCGGACGGCGTCGAGCGTGGCGGAAGCGTTCATTCGCGGTGTCCCCGGTCCACCGCCAGTTTACCCGCCCACCAGTCGGGTGGGAAGCCGCACCGGCTACAGGCTCGGCTCCTTCGGCTGCGCCGGCGCGGGGACGATCGGCCGGCCGGCCTTGGCTTCCGCCTGTAGCTTCCGCTCCTGCTCCTGCGCGTCCTCGATGTACCGGTCCACCAGCCGGTTCGACTCGATCACCTGCACCACGCCAGGGCCCGCGATCACCAGCGCCGCCGCGATCAGGAGGCACAGCACCGTCGGGAACGACATGTAGAAGTTGGCCCGGTTCGCCGCCGCCTCGGCCCGCTGCCGGGCGGTGACTTGCAGGCTCGCCGACAGCTCCCACAGGCCGCGCGTGATGTCGGCCCCGAGCCGGTCCGCCTGGCTCAGCAGGAACACCAGGCTCCCCAGCTCCGGGATCGGCTGCCGGCGGCGCCACCGGTCCAGCGCGTCGGACAGGCTTCGCAGCTCCGCCTGCGCCAGCACCACGCGCACCTCGTGGGCCAGTTCCGGGTAGCCGCGGCGGACGGCCTCGCCGCTGGAAGCTAGCGCCGCGGGGAGGGTCGCGCCGGTGGACAGCGTCAGGCCGAGGGTGTCCATCAGCATCGGCAGGCCGCGGCGGATGCGCTCGCTGCGGGCGTCGGCGGCCATCGACAGCGCCAGCCGCGGCACGGCGTACCCGAGCACGCCGGCCACGGCCGCGAACAGCAGGTACGTCAGCGAGATTTCGCCGTCGGTCAGGAGCGCCCCGGCCAGCCCGCCGAGGATCGGCAGGTACGTCAGCACGGCCCGCACGGCGGTGAAGTTCACCTCCGCGGTCGGCTCGAAGAAGCCGGCGCGGACGAGGTCGGCGGCGACGGCGTCGCGGCCGGCGCGGGTCTGCGGCAGGAGGGCGGCGACCACGGGCGTGAACGGGCCGAAGACGCGCGGCGCGGGCGGGTCGTCGGGCATCACCTCGCGCCGCCGGAACAGCGCCATCGTGGCCAGCGCCAGCAGCGCGGCCGAGGCGGTCACGGCGAAGACGAGTCCGAGGAGGGCGTATTCGGCCATGAGGAGCCAGGAGTCAGGGGACAGGAGCGCGGGGACAGGACACAGGGGACAGGGCGGCTGATTCCTGTCTCCTGTGTCCTGTCCCCGGACTCCTGGTTCAATAGTCGTCCTGCCGCCGCAACAGCAGGGTGATCCACACCAGCCCGAGCACCTCCAGCACCACCGCCGCGATCAGCATGTTCTGGCCCACCGGCTCGTTCACGAACCGCTCCAGCATCTCCGGCTGGAACACCAGGTACAGCACGAACGCGACCGGCGCCGACAGCGCCACGAAGTACGCCCCGATCCGCGCCAGCGTCGTCACCGACCGGAAGTACCCGCGGTACTGGTTGCGGTCGCGGATCGACGCCGCTAGCCGGTCCAGCATCGCCGGCAGGTTGCCGCCGCTCTCGGCGTGCAGCGCCAGCACCTCCGAGAACAGGTCGAACTCCGTCACCCGCGCCGTGTCCGCGACGCGCCGCACCGCGTGGCGCGTCGATTCGCCCAGCGACAGCGCCGCCGCCAGCCGGGTGAACAGGCCGCTCAGCGGGGTCGGGATGTAGCTCGCCGTCTCCCGCAGTGACGCCGGCAGGTTCAGGCCCGACCGCAGCGAGCGCGACAGCTGAAAGAGGCCGTCCGGCAGCTGCTCCTGGATGGCGCGGCGGCGGCGGTTGCTCATCGTCCACAGCACGAGGAACACCGCCAGCCCGCCGAGCAGGGCCGCGATCAGGGCGTAGAACTCGTCGAACGTCGGCAGGTAGGCCAGCACCGCGGCGGCGGCGCCGCCGAGCAGAATCCAGCCGGCCGCGCTCTCGCCGGTGAGGCCGAGCTGCGTCCCCTCGGCCAGGCGGTCGAAGTCGGCGTCGGTGCGGCCGACGCCGCGGCGGGCGCGGAGGTACGGCTCGGCCATGTCGGCGAGGCTCGGGCCGTCGTCGGGCTCGCGGCGCCGCACCAGCCCGCCGGCGCCGGCCAGCAGTACGTAGACGACGACGGCGAGCAGCACCACGGCCAGCACCACGAGCGCGGCGGCGGCCCACGGCGGCATGGCGTTCAGCGGCACGAACACCGGGCGGACGAGGTCACTCACCTTCCACCTCGCGGGTCAGCTCGATGTCGGGGGCCACGTCGTCGGGGAACCCGTTGTCGCCGGCCGTCGGCAGGATTTCCAGGAGCGGCCGGTCGTCGAAGAGCCGGCCGTCCACGCCCTTGCCCGCGGCCGCAAGGCGGTCCAGCAGCTTCGTCGGCGCGTACCCGGTGGCGCGGAACGAGCCGACCGCGTCGCCGTCCACCACGCCCGTCTGCTCGAACCGGAAGATGTCGCGGACGCGGTACTTGTCGCCCTTCAGCCCGCGCAGCTCGGCGACGCGCGTCACCCGCCGGGCGCCGCCGGCGAGCCGCGACACGTGGACGATCAGGCTGAACGCCGACGCGATGTACCCGCGCGTCACGCCCGCCGGCAGGTCCACGCCGGCCAGGCCGATCATCAGCTCCAGGCGGCTCAGCGCGTCGCGGGCGTCGTTGGCGTGGACGGTGGTGAGCGAGCCTTCGTGACCGGTGTTCATGGCTTGCAGCATGTCCACGGCTTCCGGGCCGCGGGCCTCGCCGAGGATGATGCGGTCCGGCCGCATGCGGAGGGCGTTCCGCAGCAGGTCGCGCTGCGTCACCTGGCCCTCGCCCTCCAGGTTCGCCGAGCGCGTCTCCATGCGGACGACGTGCGGCTGCCGCAGCTTCAGCTCCGCGGCGTCCTCGATCGTGACGAGGCGCTCGGAGCGGGGGATGTACTGGCTCAGCACGTTCAGCAGCGTGGTCTTGCCGGCGCCGGTGCCGCCGGAGATCAGGATGTTCGTCTTGGCGGCGACGGCGGCGGCGAGGAAGTTCAGGATTTCCGGCGTCAGCGTGCTGTTCGCCAGCATCGCGTCCGGGGTGAACGCCTCGCCGAACCGGCGGATCGACAGCACCGGGCTGTCGAGCGTCAGCGGCGGCAGCACGGCGTTGACGCGCGACCCGTCGGGCAGCCGCGCGTCCACCATCGGGCTGGACTCGTCCACGCGGCGGCCGACGCGGGAGGCGATGCGCTGGATGACGCGGGTGAGGTGGGCCTTGTCCACGAACCGGGTGCGCGTCTGGCGGAGCCTGCCGCCGACCTCGACGTACACCTGGTCGGGGGCGTTCACGAGGATTTCGGTGACCTTCTTGTCGGCCAGCAGCGGCTCCAGCGGGCCGAGGCCGAACACCTCGTCCACCACCTCCTCGACGGCGCGCTCGCGGTCGGCGGCGGGGATGTCGCGGTCCACCTGCGGGGCGAGGCGGCGGGCCAGCCCCTCGACCTCGCGGCGGAGGCGCGGGCGGTCCCAGGTGTCGAGCCGGGACAGGTCGGCGACGTCCACCACGGCCCGGTGGAGCTCGTCCTTGAAGGTGAGGAACCGGGTGTCGGCGGCGGGCATCGGGAAACCCGGGACAGGGGACAGGGGACTGGGGCCGCGTGAAGGGGTGAAGGGGTGAAGGGGTGAAGGGGTGAGAAGAACCCCTGGCTCGTCACCCCTTCACGCCTTCACCCCTTCACCCCTTCAATTCTTGGGCGGCGCCGCCACCGGGCGCACCGTGGTGCCCGGGGCGGGCGCGTTGCCGGGGCCGGTCGGGCTGCTGAACACGTACTCGAACCCGGGGTCGGCGGGGGAGAACGTGGCGTTGCCGGCGCGGGCCGTGCCGCGGAACAGCTCGATCTGCACGGCCGGGGTTTTCGGGGCCGGCGGGGCCAGCTGCAGCACCCGGGCCAGGTCCGCCCGGCCGACCGACAGCTCGCCGCGGGCGTACTTGGCGATGCGGTCCTGCTCCTCGCGGTACTCGGGGCTGCCGGGCTCGGCGAACGGGATCGCCAGCAGCGTCTTCGTCGGCTCCTCCATCGCCCGCGCCCGCAGGTCGTCCAGCCGCTGCTTCTGGGCCGCGGACACCGGCGACAGACTGAGCGTGCCGACGGAGCGGGCGTAGTCCAGCAGGGCGGCGCGGTACGGGTTAACCGCCAGGGTGTGGCCGATCAGGCCGTCCTGCGGCGGGGCGAAGATGGTGAACAGCGACGACCGCTTGGCGATGACCGGCGCTGACTGCACCAGCACGCCGATCTGCGGCACCTTCGCCGGGCTGTCGGTCCGGGCCACGTCCGTCAGGACGAGCACGTCCACCCAGTCGCCGGTGGCGATGAGACCGCCGGCGGCCAGTTCCTTCGGCAGGCCCAGGTCGATGGCCCGGGTGCCGGGGGCGAGGCGGGCGGCCAGCGGCTCCGGCCGCTTCACCGCGGCCAGGTCGGACGCCTTCAGCGGCGTGTCGGCGACGACGCTCTTGGCCGCGTACCGGAACGCCGCGGTGGCCCGCGACGGCGGCAGGTAGTCGGCCTTGTTCGCGTCGTACTCCTTCAGCTCGTCGGCCCGCAGCGGGCGGACGCTCACGTACTGCCCGTCCAGCGAGTCGCCGGGGGTGAGGTGGAGGTTGTAGACCACGACCTGCGGCGGCGGCGGCGGCACGACGACGACCGGCGCGGGGGCCGGCGGCGGCGCCACGGCGGCCGGCGGGCTGAGCCAGCCCATGGTGCGGACCAGGGCCACGACCCCGAGCCCGAGAACGACGGCGATCGCCACCACCGCCAACAGCGACCCGCGCATGGCGGACCCCCCGAGAGCCACGAACCCGGTCGAACCCCGTCCCTCCGTGGAACGTACGCCCGCGGCGCGACGCCGCGAGCGGCAACGGAACTGTCACCCGCCCGCCGGAACCAGCCGCACCTGAACCGGCAGCACCAGCAGCGCCAGCAGCACGATCACGCCGAGCGTCATCGGCAGGGAGAAGCTCAGCAGCCGCCACGGCGCCGCCTTCGCCCGCAGCCCCTGACCCGGCCGGCCCCGCAGCAGCGCCCCGGCCATGCGGGCCAGCGTCAGCACGGTCACCGCGACCAGGGCCACCGCCAGCACGAACAGGAACAGCTTCGGCCCCACCCACGCGCCGACCGCGGCCGCCAGCTTCACGTCGCCGCCGCCGCCGACGCCGAACACCCACAAGACGAAGAACACCCCGAACCCGACGGCGAACCCGGCCAGCGCGAACAGGAATCCGTCGAGCGCCCCGACCGCCGCCCCGTTCGGGCCGAGGCTCCAGGCTTCCGCCCCGTCGGCACCGACCCAGGCGCCGCGGACCAGGTTCATCAGCACGCCGCCGGCGAGGAGCCCGAGCGTCACCGGCTTGGGGACGCGGAGGGTCCGCAGGTCGTGCCAGCAGGCGGCCGACAGGCCGGCGAGCAGCAGGGCGGCGAAGGCCCAGGCGAATCCGGGGGCGGGGAACGTCATAGTCGCCTGCTCAGGGTGCCGGGGCGACCGCGTTCACCGTCACCACCGTCGGCATCACCGCCGCCGCGGTATACGGGACGATGTTCGTGTTCGGGTTGAACACCAGCACGTACCCGTTGCCGATACCGTTGCCGGTACCGTTGCCGTTGCCGTTGCCGTTGCCGGGGTTCACCTGCGAGAACGTGACACTGGGAAAGATCACGCGGACGATGTTGGCCAGGCTGGTGAGCGCGGCGATGCCGGAGTTCCGCAGCGCGACGAGGCCCGGGACCAGGCCGAACACCAGAATGGCGAGGACGAGCACCAGCTCGGTGGAGATCACGGCGGCGGTGTCGTCCGCCCAGAGGCGGCGGAGGAGTCGGGGCATCGGGGCGGTCTCGCGGGTGGCTCGCCCCCGGCGGGTTGCGCCGGTGGTGTCTACCCGTCACTATGACCGCGGCCCGTGGCGGCGCCGCCCCCGACTTGCGGGAAAGTGAACGAATCCGGGCCAATCAGGGTGGGGCCGGGGCGGTCCTGCCGGGCCGCACGAGCACGCCGACGGCGCGGCCGCGCGGCGCATCCGCGCCGGGCGGCACGACCGGGCCGTCAGGGCGCGGGCGACACGACGAACGGGCCGGGGTATTCGAAGTCGGTGTCGACCGGCTCGACCTGGGCGGCCGACAGCTGGTTCGCCGTGGTGTAGTCGACCTGGAGCCCGCCGACGACGGCGACGGTGCTGATGCCGCCCTCGGGGAGGATCATGTAGCCGGAGTAGGTGAACGAGGGCGTGATGCGGCCGAGGAAGTTGCCGATGGTGGTCAGCGCCGAGTTGGTCGAGTTCCGCAGGGCAACCAGCCCCGGGATCAGACCCATCACGAGGACGCCGAGCACGAGGATCAGTTCGCTGGAGATCACCGCCCCGCGGTCGTCGTCCCACAGGCGGCAGAGAAGCGTCGTCACGGTGTCACCTCGTCGGTGCTTTCAGGATTCGCGGCACAACCCCGCGATCACTGTAAACAGGTAGCGCCGGCAGGGTCCACGCAACCGCGCGAGAAACCGCAACCGGATCATCTCCCGGAGCCGGCCAAGGCCGTACGACCGGAATAACTGCGAGAACGGGTGGGACCGGACGGCGCCGGGCGCCGTCCGGACCGGGGACGAAGGGGGATCAGGGAGCCGGCGGGACCACCAGGTAGTTGACCAGGGTCGGGGTGACCTGGGCGGCCGACAGCTGGGTGACCGTCGTGTAGTTGATCTGCAGGCCGCCGACGAGGGCGATGGTGCTGCCGCCGCCGCTGGCGATGACCGCGTAGCCCGAGTACGTGAACGAGGGCGTGATGCGACCGAGGAAGTTGCCGATCGTGGTCAGGGCCGAGTTGACCGAGTTCCGCAGGGCCACGAGGCCGGGGATCAGACCGAAGATGAGGATCCCGAGCACGAGCACCAGCTCGCTCGAGATCACGGCGCCTTGGTCGTCGTCCCACAGGCGGGCGAACAGGTTGCTCACGGCGAGTACCTCTCTGAAAGGAGACAGGAGTGGGCCAATCGACCGACCGCCGGCAGCCAGGCTCCAGTGCGAAAGCTGATGCAGTCGGAAGAAACTTCGCAGGCAAACTACCTGTCTTAACCCGCAGGAGCAACCGTAATCGGAAAGAGTTTCCCAAATTCCCCATCACCGACCGTCCGATTAACCGACACGATCCTCCCAACCGCCACGACTCGCTCACCCGGCGCCACTTAACACCCACCTGTATCATGTGTATCGAACGGGCGACTTATTGCGGTGCGGCGCCCCCCACCGACGCGCCGGCGGCGCGGATTCCGCGGGGTGCGGCGGCGGCGGGGGACGGGGCGGGTATAGTAACTGAATGGGTCGGCCGGATCGTGAGGAATGACCCGGGGAACGCCCGATGCCCGATGACCCACCAATGACCAAGGAAGACGAAGCGACTCCGCCCTTGGTCGTTGGTGGAGCACTGGGCACTGGGCAGTCCCAGCAGGGCCATAACGTCGGGGCCGGCTTCGACTTCTCCGACCCCGACTCGCCGCTGGCACGGTTCTACCTCCGCACCTCGCACGTCGTCGCCGTCGCCGCGATCGCCGCCGTCTTCGCCGCCGCCGCGCTGTTCCCGCTGTGGCACACCGACGTGTGGGGCCACCTCAAGTACGGGCAGTGGATGGTGGAGCACGGCCGCATCCCGGACCGCGAGCCGTTCAGCCCGTGGTGGGACGGCCGCCAGCCGTTCACGCAGTTCTACACGCTCACCCAGCTGGCCATGTACGCCGCCTACGCCGCCGGGGCCAACCTCGCCGGCGGCGACGAGGTGAACCGCCTCGCCGGCGGCGTCGAGTTCCTCCGCATCGAGCACGGCTTCCTCACCGCGGCGCGGTACGTCGTACTGCTGGCCGTGTTCCTGCGGCAGACGAAGTCGTGGAAGCTGGCCCTCGGCGGCATCGGCCTCGTGACGGCGCTGAGCCTGTCGAACCTGGCCGTGTTCCGGCCCCAAACCTTTGCCGAGCTGTACTTCGCGCTGCTGCTGCTGCCGCTGGCGCGGGAGAAGCTGAGCACCGCGGCGCTGGTGGGGCTGCCGCTCCTGATGGCGGTGTGGGCGAACAGCCACGGCAGCTACGTCGTCGGACTGGTGGTGCCGGCGGTACTGCTCGCGGGCCGCGTCGTGGACGCGCTCGCCGCCTCGCCGCGGGTCCTGCCGTGGAACGACGACGGCGTCCGCCGGCTGGCGCTGGCCTGGGTGTTGTGCGTGGCCGCGGTGGCGTTCCTGAACCCCTACGGGCCGGGGCTGTTCAAGCGGACGCTGGAGCTGAGTTCGCACCCGACCCTGATCGGCGGCGTGAGCGAGTGGCGGCCGCTCGGGTTCGAGTGGGCCGCCGGCTGGCACTGGGTGTTCATGCTGTCGCTGGTGGCGATCGGCCTCACGCAGCTGGCGGCGCCGCGGGCCTTCCCCACGGGCCACACCTTCCTGCTGCTGGCGTTCGGGCTCGGCGTGTCGCTGCAGACGCGGTTCGTGATCTGGTGGGCGATGCTGGTGCCGTTCGTGCTCGTGCCGCGCTGGGCGGAGCTGATCGCGGAGTGGCGGGCCGGCCGGCCGGCGGCGGAGCCGGCGGTGCCGTCGCTGCGGAAGACGGCGCTGGCGGTGCTGGTGGCGTGGGCGTTCTTCATGTGGACCGGCCTGGGGGCGTGGGCCACGGGCGGGGCGCCGATGCCGCCGGAAACCGCCGTGTCGGCGGGTACGCCGTGGCAGCTGGCGCGGCAGCTGCGCCACCCGGGCGACCCGGCCGCGGAGTGGAACGCGGAGCTGGGGGCGGTGCTGCGCGGCTACCCGGGCGGGCGGTTCGTCGGCACCGTGATGGCGACGCCGATGATGGGCGACTACCTGATGTGGGAGGTGGGGCCGGAGATCCCGGTGACGTACGCCCACATGCACCTGTTCCCGCCGGACTACTGGGAGGAGCTGGGCGTGGTGGGCCGCGGCTCGCCGGGCTGGTGGGAGGTGCTGGACCGCTACCGGGTGAACCTGCTGGTGGTCGAGGCCGAGTACTCCGGCGGCCTGCGCGAGCAGCTGCGGAAGACCCCGGGCTGGAAGATCGTCGTGGACGAGACGGGCGACGCGGCGGCGAAGCCGAACGCCCTGACGCGCCACCTGGTGGCGGTGCGGGTGAAGCCGCTGTAGCGGCGGGGCCGAACGCCGCCGCGCTTCGACCCGGAACGAGATCGAGAGTCGCCATGTCCGCCGCCCCGCCGACCGCCGCCCCCGGGTTCGCCCGCGCCGTCACGCTGGTCGCGTTCTGCGCCCTGTTCGCGTACTTCAACTCGCTCCACGGCGCGTTCGTGTTCGACGACAACGTCTTCCTCGCCGACCCGAACCTCAGCCGGCCGTGGAAGTCGGCGCTGTGGACGCGGCCGGTGATCGGCTGGTCGCTGGCCGCGAACTACTGGCTCGACGGCACCAACCCGCGCGGCTACCACCTCGCCAACCTCGCCGCCCACGTCGCCGCCGCGCTGCTCCTCGCCGACCTCGTCCGCCGGGTGCTGCTGCGGCCGCGGTTCGCGGGGAGGTACGACGCGACCGCGGGCTGGGTCGGCCTCGCGGCGGGGCTGGTGTGGCTCGTCCACCCGCTGAACACGCAGTCGGTGACGTACGTCGTGCAGCGGTGCGAGTCGTGGATGGGGCTGTTCTACCTCGGCGCCGTGTGGTGCTTCCTCCGCGCGGCCGACGGCAGCCGGTGGTGGTACGCCGCGGCCGCGCTGTCGGCCGCGCTGTCGGCCGGGTGCAAGGAGGTGGCGACGACGCTGCCGGCGGTGCTGGTGCTGTTCGACCGCGCGTTCCTGGCCGGCAGCTGGGCCGGCGTGCTGCGGCGGTGGCGGGCGCACCTGGCCGTCGGCTTCGTGCCGGTCGCGTTCCTGCTGTGGGTGACGTTCGGCGGCCTGGTCTCGGGCGCGTCCGAGGCGACGATCGGCCTCGGCGTCAAACTGTGGACGCCGAAGACGTACGCGCTGACGCAGACGGAGGTGATCTGGCACTACTTCCGGCTGGCGGTGTGGCCGACGGGGCAGGTGCTGGACTACCTCGACTGGCCGGTGCGGGCGTCGCTCGCCGAGGTGTGGCCCTACGCGGCTGGGCTCGCCGCCGTGCTCGCGGTCGTCGCCTACGGCGTCGTCCGGAACCGCGCCTGGGCGGTGCCGGCGGCGGCGGTGTTCCTGATCCTCGCGCCCACGTCGAGCATCGTTCCCATCCAGGACGTGGCGTTCGAGCACCGCATGTACCTGCCGCTGGCGTGCCTGGTGGCGCTGGCGGCGGGGCTCCTCGCCGGCCCGGCGGCGCGACTGCCGGCGCGGCCGGTGGCCGGGGCCGTGGCCGCGCTGGTGATCCTGCTCGGCTTCCTGACGGTGGTGCGGAACGAGGACTACAGCAGCAACTACCGGCTGTACAAGGACAGCGCCGAGAAGCGGCCGGACAACCCGCGGGCGCGCGGGGCCTACGCCGACATCCTGCGCCAGCACGGCGAGTTCGCCGAGGCCGACGCCCAGATCAAGGCCGCGGTGCAGCTGCCGCGGAACACCGCCGCCAACGCGGTGGCGCTCGGCAACGTGCTCTTCGCCCTCGGCGACGCCGACGACGCCGTGCGGTACATCCGCGGGGTTCACGCCCAGTCGCCGACCGACCCGGTGGTGAGCGAGCTGCTCGGCCTGCTGCTGCTGGCGACGGGGAAGCCGGCCGAGGCGGTGGCGCCGCTGGCGGTGGCGCGGGCGGCGAAGCCGTCCGACCCCGCGGTGCTGTTCCGGCTCGGGTCGGCGCAGGCGGGGGCCGGCGACGAGGCCGCCGCGGCGGAGACGTTCGCGGCGCTGAAGGCGGCTGCGCCCGGGTTCGCGGCGACGCTCGTGACGCAGGCCCGGCAGACGGCCATGTCCGACGCGGCGAAGCCGGTCCACCTGCGACTGGCGGCGATCATGGCGGCGGCGGCCCGGCGGCTGGACGGGCCCGACGACGCGGCCGCGCTCGACGCCGCGGCGCTGGCTGAGGCCCGGCTGGGGAACTACCCGGCGGCGGCGGATCTGGCGCGCCGCGCCGCGGCGTCGGCGGAGCGGGCGGGCTGGCCGGCGGACAAGGTGTCGTTGCTCCGGGAACGGGTGGGTTTGTTCGAGGCGAAGAAGCCGTACCTGCCGGCCGAGCTGGCCGCCTACCGGGGGAGCCGGCCGTGAGCGTCGCCGACCACCCCGGTTGCTTGTACTGCGGCGGCCGCGACCTCGACGTGCTGTACACCGGCGTGACGGACCGCCTCGGGCACGTGCCCGGCGAGCGGACGTTTCTGCGCTGCCGCGGCTGCGGCTCGGCCGTGCTCGACCCGCTGCCGCGGACCGAGGAGCTGCCCGGGTTCTACCCGGGCGTGTACAGTTTCGGCGGCGACCTGGGTTCGGGGAGCCGGCTGAAGCGGCTGCTGAGCACGGCCGAGTACCGGGCGTTCGTCCGGCCGGCGTACACGGCGCAGGTCCGCAAGGTGGTGCGGGCGTGCGGGTGGCGGCGCGGGGAGGGCCGGCGGCTCCTCGACGTCGGCTGCGGGCGCGGCCTCCGCCTGCTTGAGTTCCGCGCCCGCGGGTTCGAGGTGGCCGGGCTCGACGTGCTCCCCGACGTGGTGCGGTACGTCCGCGACGACCTCGGCGTCCCGGCCCGGTGCGCCGACGCCGCCGCGGCCGCCGACGAGTACGAGCCGGGGGCGTTCGACCTGGTCACGTCGTTCTTCCTGATCGAGCACGTGCCGGACGTGCGGGCCGCGCTGGCGGGGATGTTCCGGGTGCTGAAGCCCGGCGGGTGGGTGGCAGGGGCGGTGCCGTTCACGGACTGCGTGCAGGCCGGGGTGTTCGGCCGCCGCTGGATCCACACGGCCGAAGCCCCGCGGCACCTGTCGCTGCCGTCCCGGGCGGGGCTGGCGACCGCGTTCCGGGAGGCGGGGTTCGAAGGCTTCCGCATCGTCCCGGACTCGGCCCTCCACTGCGGCGGGCAGGTCGGGTCGTCGCTCGTCCCGGGCGCGACCATCACCCACGCCTACGGCGGGCGGGGGCTCGGCCCGCTGGCCCGGCGGGCGCTCGGGGCCGCGGTCACGTTCGCCGCCGTGCCGTGGTGCGCGTTCGAGAACCACGTCCTCGGCCGGCCGTCGATGGGGATCGCGGTGGCCCGCAAGCCGGGGGCGAGCTGAGATGCGCGTGCTGGTCGTGTGCCACCTCGCGCTGCCGCACGTCGGCGGGGTCGAGAACCTGGTGGACCTGGAGGTCCGGGCGCTGGCCGCGGCCGGGCACGAGGTGCGGCTGCTGACCAGCGACGGGGTCGGGGCCGGGCGGGTGCCCGACTACCCGCCGGCCGTCGGCGTGGTGCGGGTGCCGGCGGCGCACCTGCTGGAGCGGCGGGCGGGCATCCCGTACCCGGTGTTCGGCCCGCGGCTGGTCCCGGCCCTGTGGCGCGCCGTCGGCTGGGCCGACGTGGTGCACGCCCACGGCTTCCTGTTCCAGAACACGGCCGCGGCGGTCGTGGCGGCGCGGCTGTGCGGCAAGGCGTGCGTGCTGACCGACCACGGCGGCGTGCAGCGGTTCGCGTCGCGGGCGGCGACCCTGGCGGCCCGGCTGGGGGCCGAGACGGTGGGCCGGCTGTCGGCCGCCCTGAGCACCCGGACGCTGGCGTACAACAGCCGCGTCCAGGCCACCCTCGACCGGCTCGGCCGGCGGCGCGACACGGCGTTCCTGCCCAACCCGGTGGACCCGGCGGTGTTCGCCCCGCCCACGCCCGCCGAGCGCGCCGCCGCCCGGGCCGAGCTCGGCTGGGCGGCCGACCGCCCGAAGGTGCTGTTCGCCGGCCGGCTGATCCCGACCAAGGGCGTGCCGCTGCTCCTGGCGGCGGCCGACCCGCGGTTTGATTTGGTGTTCTGCGGCCCGGGCGACGTGGGCCTGCTCGGGCCGCTGCCGCGGCCGGGCGTCGAGTACCTGCCGCCCCGCCCGCAGGACCAGCTCCGGCGGCTGTACCACGCGGCCGACGCCCTGGCGCTGCCGGCCGAGGTCCGCGAGGGGTTCCCGCTCGTCGTCCAGGAGGCGGTGGCGTGCGGGCTGCCGGCCGTGCTCGGGTGGGACCCCGGGTTCGCCCCGTACCGCGGCGTTCCGGGGCTCGTGTTCTGCGAGCGCACCCCGGCCGCCGTCCGCGCCGCGGTCGCCGCCGCGCTGGCCGCCGGCACCCGCGTCCGCGGCGCCGGTCCGCCGCCGGAGCCGCCGTTCCCGACCCCCGAGCGGTGGGTACGGGAGCTACTCGCCCTGTTCCCCGTGCCCCGGAGGACCGCCCGATGACCCCGCCCACCCCGCCCGGCGTGTGGGTCGTGATCGCCGCGTACAACGAGTCGGCGCGGCTCGGCAACACCCTCGCCGAGCTGGCGCCGCACGCCACGAACGTCGTCGTCGTGGACGACGGCAGCCGCGACGACACCGCCGCCGTGGCCCGCGCCGCCGGCGTGTGGGTGCTGCGCCACCCGATCAACCGCGGCCAGGGCGCCGCCCTCCAGACCGGCATCCGCTTCGCCCTGCAACAGGGTGCCGAGTACGTCGTCACCTTCGACGCCGACGGCCAGCACGACCCCACCGAGATCCCCAAGCTCCTGGCGCCCGTGGTCGAGGGCCGCGCCGACGCCGCGCTCGGCTCGCGCTTCCTCGGCCGCACCGTCGGCATGCCCGCGTCCCGCCGGCTGGTGCTGAAGGCGGCGGTCGTGTTCACGCGGGTGGTGTCGCAGATCAACGTGACGGACGCGCACAACGGCTTCCGCGCCCTGAGCCGCGCCGCCGCGGAGGGGATCCGCATCCGCCAGGACCGCATGGCGCACGCCTCGGAAATCCTGGACGAGGTGCGGCGGCTGAAGCTGCGGTACGTCGAGGTGCCGGTGACGATCCGCTACACGGCGGCGACGCTGGCGAAGGGGCAGAGTTCGTGGAACTCGCTCAGCATCGTGTGGCAGTTGCTCGTCGGCAAGGTGGTGAAATGACGCCCTTCCAGATCGCGGCCGTGTCGGTGCTGGCGGCGCTGTTCGTGCGCGACGTGCTGCGCTGGGGCCGGTCGCACCTGACGCACGGGGTGCGGCTGCTGCGGCTGGCGGCGTGGGCCGCGGCGGCGGTAACGATCGCCGACCCGGGCCTGTTGCAGTCGGTGGCGAACCTGCTGGGCATCGGCCGCGCCGCGGACGTGGTGCTGTACCTGACGGCGCTGGGCGGGCTGTGGGTGGCGTTCTACCTGTACACCCGCTGCCTGCGGCTGGAGCGCGAGATCACGGCGCTGACGCGCCACCTGGCCATCCGCGACGCCACCCCGCCCGCCGCCGACCGCCGCGGATGATTCTGCCGGCCGAGGGGGGTCGATTCCCGGCAACATGTCACCGACTCATAATAAAGTCCGTTCGCACGAGTGTCGAGCTGCGCGTGGGTCGGAAGTCATTCATCCGTAGCGATTTCGGTCGGTCGCCCAGTGGGACGTATCCGTTCGGGCCAGGATAAGTGTTTCCGACGCCCCACACCAGATCGTGGAAACAATGACGGCGGAACGGGCGTCTGCCGCCCGCCAGGGTCGCTGGGCGGACTTGCGAGGGTGTCGAAACGGCGCGATAATGCTCGTAGAAGGGAGCCGCCCGATGCCCGATCCCACTTCGGCCGTGACCACCGCGCTGAAATGGGCCTGGGACAACTGGGATGTGATCAAGAAGCGATTGGCGGAGCTCGCCGGGCTGGTGAAGGGGCCGACTGACCGGCCGATCCTGATCCTTGGCCCGGGTGGGTGCGGCAAGACGACACTCCTCCACATCCTCGCCGGCGACCGCGACTGGCTCCGCGACACGCCGTGGGTGTACACCGAGAGTATCGGTGAGGAGCGGAAGCCGCTCGGCGACGATCCATCGGTGCAGGTGGTGGTGACCCCCGGCCAGCCGCACCGGGCGCACACCTTCTGGAGGGACGTGCAGGCGGACGTGTCCGCCGGCAAGTATCGCGGCGTCGTGCTGCTGACGGCGTTCGGCTACCATACTTTGAGCGGCAGTAGCCCGGCGAAAGCCCACCCGCTCTATCAACCTGGCGGCCGGCAACCGACGGCGGACTTCCTGACCCGGTTCGTGGACGACCGGCGGGCGGAGGAGGTCCGCGTGTTGCGAAACCTCGCGCCCCACCTCCGGGCGTGCCCGAAACCGGTCTGGCTGCTAACGGTAGTGGCGAAGCAAGACCTCTGGGCGCACGAGCAGGCTGCGGCCGACGCCTTCTACCGGTCCGGCGACTTCGGCGCGGTCGTGGCCGAACTGGCCGCCGGGCGGAACGCGGCGGGGTTCCGGCACGAGCTCGTGTTCGGGTCGCTCGTCATCGCCAACTTCGAGTCCGGGGCAGGCGAGGTGCTGCGGAAGAACGCGGCCGGGTACGACCAGCGTGCCCAAGTCGGGTCGGTGCGCCGGCTGGTCGAGGTCATTCACAGGCTGGTCGAGTGGGAGGGCCGGTGATGAGCGAACACGCCACGACGGACGCGAGCACCGACACGACTTCGATCTACGGCGACCAGCGCCGTCGACGGCAGTACCGGATCGTGGCCCGGCTCCTGCGGGAGTACACGGCCCGTGTGTACCGCATCGCCGACAACCTCGGTGCCTACCTCGACGGGTTCCTCCCCAGCCACCCGGACGGGTCGCCGCCGCCGCGGTCCGTCGTCACCGACGTCGGTCGATTCCGGCTCGTCTGGGAAGACATACTCGACGCGGCGCTCCAGGCGTCGCAGATGTTGGTGCACTTCCGCCTCTACCCGGCCGAGGAGGCGGAACTGCGGCTCCGACTCAAGGACGCCGAACACGTCGTAGGGCGAACCGCCGAGTTGGTTAACGATATCGTCGCCTGCGGCGGGGTCGCCTTCGGCGACCCTATGGCGGCCGAGCGCGTGCAGGCCGCGATATACCTGTCGCGCCGGCCGTTCCGCAGGTGATCCCTCACCCCTCGTCCTGCTCGCGGAGCTTGGCGAGGATGCTGTAGTCCTCCAGCGTCGTCGTGTCGCCCTTCCCCTCGCGGCCGGCGGCGATGTCGCGCAGCAGCCGGCGCATGATCTTCCCGCTCCGCGTCTTCGGCAGCGCGTCCGTGAACCGCACGTCGTCCGGCCGGGCCAGCGCCCCGATCTCCTTCGTCACGTGCTTCTTCAACTCGTCCTTCAGCCCGTCCGACGCGGGCACGCCCTGCTTCAGCGTCACGAAGCAGCAGATCCCCTCCCCCTTGATCTCGTCCGGCCGGCCCACCACCGCCGCCTCCGCCACCTTCGGGTGGTTCACCAGGGCGCTCTCCACCTCCATCGTGCTCAGCCGGTGGCCGCTCACGTTCAACACGTCATCGACCCGGCCCATCACCCAGATGTAACCGTCGTCGTCCTGGCGGGCGCCGTCGGCGGTGAAATAGATGCCCGGGTAGTTGCTCCAGTACGTCGCCTTGAACCGCTCGTCGTCGCCGTAGATGGTGCGCATCATGCTCGGCCACGGCCGCTTCACCACCAGGAACCCGCCCTGGTTCGCCGGCACCGGGTTCCCCTCCTTGTCCACCACCACCGCCGCGATCCCCGGCAGCGGCTTCGTCGCGCTCCCCGGCTTCGTGAACATCGCCCCCGGCAGCGGCGAGATCATGATGGACCCCGTCTCCGTCTGCCACCACGTATCGACGATCGGGCAGCGGCCGCCGCCGATCACCTCGTGGTACCACATCCACGCCTCCGGGTTGATCGGCTCGCCCACGCTGCCGAGCAGCCGCAGCGAGCTCAGGTCGCGGCCCTTCGGGTGCTGGTCGCCCCACTTGATGAACGCCCGGATGGCCGTCGGCGCGGTGTACAGGATGGTGACGCGGTACTTTTCGATGATCTCCCAGAACCGGTCCTCGCGCGGGTGGTTCGGGGCGCCCTCGTACATCATCACCGTCGCGGCGTTCGCCAGCGGGCCGTACGCGATGTACGTGTGGCCGGTGATCCAGCCCACGTCCGCGGTGCACCAGTACACGTCCTCGTCCTTGATGTCGAAGACCCACTTGTGGGTCAGCGCCGCGCCGAGGAGGTAGCCGCCGGTCGTGTGCAGCACGCCCTTCGGCTTCCCGGTGCTGCCGGACGTGTACAGGATGAACAGCGGGTGCTCGCTGTCGAGTTCCTCGGCCGGGCAGTCGGCGCTGACGTCGGACATCAGGTCGTGCCACCACACGTCGCGGCCCGGGTGCATGTGGACGGACGTGTTGCGGGCGCGCTGGAACACCACGCAGTTCTTCACGGTCGGCGACTTCTTCAGCGCCTCGTCCACGTTCTGCTTGAGGTGGACGGCGTTGCCGCGGCGCCAGCCGATGTCGGACGTGATGACGAGCTTGGCCCCGGCGTCGTTGTTCCGGTCGGCGACGGCCTCGGCGCTGAACCCGCCGAAGATGACCGAGTGGACCGCGCCGATCCGGGCGCAGGCGAGCATGGCGATCACGGCCTCCGGCGTCATCGGCATGTAGATGGTGACGCGGTCGCCCTTCGCCACGCCGAGCTGCTTGAGGCCGTTGGCGAACTTGCAGACCTGGTAGTGGAGCTGCTGGTAGGTGAGGGTGCGGGTGTCGCCGGGCTCGCCCTCCCAGATGATGGCGGCCTTGTTCCGGTGCGGCCCGGCGAGGTGCCGGTCGAGGCAGTTGTAGCTGACGTTCGTGGTGCCGCCGACGAACCACTTGAAGAACGGCGGGTTCGACCCGTCGAACACGGCGTCCCACTTCTTGAACCAGTGGAGGCTCTCGGCGTGGTGCGCCCAGAAGCCCTCGGGGTCCTTCTCGGCCCAGGCGGCGAGGCGGTCGCGCTCGGCGGCGGAGATGGCGGCGGCGGCGACGAAGCCGGCCGGCGGCTCGAAGCGACGGGTCTCGTTCAGGACGCTGGTGATGTTGACGGACACGGGAGAGCCCTTCGGCGGGGAACGGACGGGTGGTGGGGTTCGGTATAAGAAGGGGATGCCGGCGGTGGTAGCCGCCCGGACTTCGCCGCTCGCGACGTAGCGGGGCATGCCCGGCTACGCCGCGAGCGGCGAAGCCCCGAGCCGAATCGGTCCCGAGGAACCCCCGCGCATGTCGGACACGTTCACCATCGGCCTCGTGCAGATGCGCATGGCCCCGGACCGCGAGGCGAACCTCCGCACCGCCGAGGCCGGCATCGCCGCGGCCGCGAAGGCCGGGGCGCAGGTCGTCTGCCTCCCGGAGCTGTTCACCGGGTACTACTTCTGCCAGCGCGAGGACATCGCCCTGTTCGACCTCGCCGAGCCCATCCCCGGCCCCGGCGAGGAGCGGCTCGCCAAGGCGGCGAAGGCCCACGGCGTCGTCGTGGTCGGGTCGTTCTTCGAGAAGCGGATGGCCGGCGTGTACCACAACACCGCCACCGTCCACGACGCGAAGGGCGAGCTCCTCGGCATCTACCGCAAGATGCACATCCCCGACGACCCGCTGTTCCTGGAAAAATTCTACTTCACCCCCGGCGACACCGGCTTCAAGGTGTTTAACACCGGCCCGGCGAAGGTCGGCACGCTCGTGTGCTGGGACCAGTGGTACCCCGAAGCCGCCCGCCTGACGGCGCTGCAGGGCGCGGAGGTGATCTTCTACCCGACGGCGATCGGCTGGCACCCGCGCGAGAAGGCCGAGTACGGCGAGGCGCAGCACTCGGCGTGGGAGACGAGCATGCGCGGCCACGCCATCGCCAACGGCACGTACGTCGCTGCGGTGAACCGCGTCGGCCACGAGGTGATCGTCGGCGAGGGGCTGGAGTTCTGGGGCGGGTCGTTCGTGAGCGACCCGTTCGGCCGCGTGCTCAAGCGCGCCAGCCACGACCGGGAAGAGATCCTGACGGTGACGTGCAGCCGGAAGCTGATGGAGGACGTGCGGCGGAACTGGCCGTTCTTCCGCGACCGCCGCATCGACGCCTACGGCAACATCGTGAAGCGCGTCAGCGACTGACAGGGGGTTGTCATCGCCCGCCGGAAGCCGCCGCCGACCGCGGCCGCCGCCCCACGGCCGCCGCTGTGGACCGCCGAGCGCGCCGCGGCGCTGGCGCTCGGGGTGCTGTTCTTCGTGCTCGGCTACCTGCTGCCGGGGCCGAAGCCGTGGACGACGCGCGAGGTGTTCACGTTCGTCGTCTTCCCGGTCGTGTGCGTGTGGTCGCCGGGGCTGGCGGCGTTCATCGACCGCGTCGCCGACCCGCGGCCGGCGCGGTACTACCCGGTCGTGTTCTTCCGCTGGTTCGGCTGGGTGGTGCTGGTGCTGGTGAACGGCGCCCACCAGTACCAGCGGTGGGCGCCGCCTGCGTCTTGAGCCCGGAGGGCGACGGCGTGTAGCCCGGGGTGGCAACCCCGGGCGGCGTGAGCCCGGCGCGATTCACCTTCGCCACCCTGTCGCCCGGAGCCCTCTCCCATGCGATTCCTCCTCGCGCTGCTCCTCGCGGCCGGCGCCGGCACCGCCGTCGCCGCCGACTGGAAGCCCGCCGCGACCCCACTCATGACGAAGTGGGGCAAGCAGGTCACCGCCGAGAAGCAGCCGTGGCCCGAGTACCCGCGGCCGCAGCTCGTCCGCGACCAGTGGCTCAACCTCAACGGCCTCTGGGACTACGCCATCACCCCGCGCGCCGCCCCGCGGCCGGAGAAGTGGGACGGCCAAATCCTCGTCCCGTTCTGCGCCGAGTCGGCGCTGTCCGGCGTCGGCCGCCGCGTCACGCCCGACCAGCACCTGTGGTACAAGCGCAGCGTCGAGGTGCCCGCCGGCTGGGCGGGCAAGCGCGTCCTCCTGCACTTCGGCGCCGTGGACTGGGAAGCGACCGTGTTCGTCAACGGCAAGGAACTGGTGACGCACCGCGGCGGCTCCGACCCGTTCACCATTGACATCACCGACGCGCTGCGGCCCGGCGCGAACGAGATCGTCGTGCGCGTGTGGGACCCGACCGACACCGGCGCCCAGCCGCGCGGCAAGCAGGTGATGAGCCCCGAGGGCATCTGGTACACGCCCGTCACCGGCATCTGGCAGACGGTGTGGCTGGAGCCGGTGTTCCCGCACATGCACGTCCGCCGCGTCCGCTTCACCCCCGACATCGACCGCGGCGAGGTCGAGGTGATCGTCGAGATCGACGACCCGCACCCGTCGGTGTGGGCCACGGTCGAAGGGCCGGGGATGAAGGGCGAGACGATCCAGACTGGCGCGAAGTACCGGCTCAAGGTGCCCGACGCGAAGCTGTGGACGCCCGACACGCCGCACCTCTACCCGGCGACGATCGTCCTGAGCAAGAACCTGCCCGGCGGCGCGCGGATTACCAACGGCGACCGCGTCTCCACCTACTTCGCCATGCGGAAGGTGTCGGCCGGCAAGGACGCCAACGGCGTGCTGCGGCTGATGCTCAACAACCGGCCGCTGTTCCAGTACGGCCCGCTGGATCAAGGCTGGTGGCCCGACGGGCTCCTCACGCCGCCGTCCGACGAAGCCATGCGCTACGACGTGGACGTGCTCAAGCGGATGGGCTTCAACATGCTGCGGAAGCACATCAAGGTCGAGCCGGCGCGGTTCTACCACCACTGCGACAAGGTCGGCATGCTCGTGTGGCAGGACATGCCCAGCGGCGGCGTGCCGAAGCGCGGCCAGCTCATCGGGCCGGACGCCAAGCAGGACGCCACCTTCACCCCCGCCGAGAAGGCGCAGTTCCGCACCGAGCTGAAGGCGATGATCGACCACCTCCGCGTCTTCCCCAGCATTTATTGCTGGGTGCCGTTCAACGAGGGGTGGGGCCAGCACGACACGAACGACGTGCTGAAGTGGACGAAGGAGTACGACCCGTCGCGGCTGACGAACGGCCCGAGCGGCTGGGCCGACCGCGGCTTCGGCGACATGAAGGACGCCCACATCTACCCCGGCCCCGGCATGTTCCCGGTGATGCCGGACCGCGTCAGCGTCCTCGGCGAGTTCGGCGGCCTGGGCCTCCCCGTCGCCGGGCGGCTGTGGAAGGACAAGGGGAACTGGGGCTACCGCACCTACAAGACGCGCGAGGAGCTGCGCGACAATTATCAGCGGCTCGCGGTCGCGCTGCGGCCGCTGGTCGCCCGCGGGCTGGCGGCGGCGGTCTACACCCAAACCACCGACGTGGAAGTCGAGGTGAACGGCCTCATGACCTACGACCGCGAGGTCATCAAGTTCGACGTGGCCGAGCTCGCCGGCTGGCACCGCCCGCTGTACGGCCCGCCGCCGACGATCACCGAGCTGGTACCCACGTCCGAGAAGGCGGCGCAGACGTGGCGCTACACCACGACGCGCCCCGCCGCGGGCTGGGAGAAGGCCGACTTCGACGCCGCGGCGTGGAGCGAGGGGCCGGGCGGGTTCGGCACGAAGGGGACGCCCGGCGGCGTGATCCGCACCGAGTGGAAGACCAATGACGTGTGGCTGCGCCGCACCGCGGAGCTGAAGGCGGCGCCGGCCGGCGAGGCGATGCTGCGGCTGCACCACGACGAGGACGCGGAAGTGTTCATCAACGGCGTGCTGGCGGCGCGGGTGACGGGGTTCACGACGGCGTATGTGGAGGTGCCGCTGACGGCGGCGGGGCGGGCGGCGCTGCGGCCGGGGCGGAACGTGATCGCAATTCACTGCCGGCAGACGGGCGGCGGGCAGTACATCGACGCGGGGCTGGTGGAGGTGAAGTGAGGCCGCCGCTTGCGGCTTCGCGCTGGGCAGCGCGAAGCCGCAAGCGGCGGAACCGGAAGCCCCGTTGGCTAGCGCCCGGGCGTCGGCGGGCAGCCGGCGGCCCGCTTGCTCGCCTCCAGCGCCCGCATCAGCGCGTCCACCTGGCGGCAGTACTCGTCCACCGACTGCTGGCTCGGGGCCATCGCGGCGTTCGGGGCCTGCTGCACGAACTGCGTCGGGGCCTGTTGCACGTACTGCGTCGGCGGCTGCACGTACTGCGTCGGCGGCTGCACGTACTGCGTCGGAGCCTGTTGCACCAGTTGCGGCGGCGGCTGCACCAGTTGCGGCGGCGGCTGCACCAGTTGCGGCGGCGGCTGCACCAGCTGCGGCGGCGGCTGCACCAGCTGCGGCGGCGGCTGCACCAGTTGCGGCGGCGGCTGCACCAGCTGCGGCGGCGGCTGCACCAGCTGCGCCGGTGGGGCCGCGGGCTGCACGAACTGCGGCGGCGGCGGCTGCACGAACTGCGGCGGGGCGGCCTGCACGAACTGCGCCGGGGCCATCGCCATCGTCACCTCCGGCTGCGTCGGCACGGCGATCGGGCGGAGGATCGGGAACGGGATGCGGATCGTGTCGAACGCGAACCCGAGCCGGGCGCGGTTGGCCGGCACGTGGTTCACCGTCGCCGGCACCATGCCGCCGGTCATTGCGGCCGGGGCGGCCGGCGGGGCGGTCATCGCGGGCGGCGGGGCGTGCCGCGGCGGCAGCTCCACCACCACGTCCTGCCGCGGCACCTTGATGTGGACCGGCGGCGTGTCGCGGACCTCGACTACGCTCGGGGCGCAGCCGGCGTCGGTGCAGGCGGCCTTCGGCGGGCACGGGGCCGGGCACAGGTCCGGGGCGGTCTTGGTGACGACGGCCGGCGGCGGGGTGGTGGACTTGTCGGACGGGGTCGGGGTGGCGCACTCGGCCGGGGGCAGGCAGGCGTCCACGATCCGCCGGGCGTGCAGCCGGCCGTGCTTGCAGCCGACGCTGCCGGCCGCCAGCCCGGCCAGCAGGACCAGCCCCGCCGTCCGGGCGGCAGAGTGGGCGTTCATGGGCTCTCCCCGTGCGACGCGGCCGACCCGTACGGCCGTTACAACCCGTATCGGCGGCAGCCCCGGCAGATCGTGACAGTTTCGTCCGCATTCCGGGGCGGCGGCGGGGGAAAACGAAGAGAGCCCGGGGACCGCAGTCCCCGGGCTCTCGGCGGGATGGGCAGGCCGGGCGGGCCCGCGGCTAGTTCTTCGCCGGCTACCGCTTCGGCAGCTCCGGCAGCGGCGGCACCACGGCCTTGCCGCTGGCCGACGCCGCCCACGCCTCCAGCCGCTGGAGCCGCTCCTCGTGGCTGACCAGCACCTGCGTGTGCGCCTCGACCACCTTCGTCAGCGTTTCCATCTGGCTCGCCACCTTCTTCAGCGCCGCGTCGCACGTCTCGCCCTGGGCCTTCGCATCGGCCTTCGACTCGTTGTTCGAGTTCACCTGGAAGTTCCCGGGCGCGGCCACCATGAACTGCGTCGGCGCGGCCTGCATGAACTGCATCGGCGCGGCCTGCACGAACTGCGTCGGCGCCTGCATCATCTGCACCGGGGCGGCCTGCATGTACTGCACCGGCGCCGGCTGCACGTACTGCACCGGCGCCTGCATCATCTGCACCGGGGCCGGCTGCACGTACTGCACCGGCGCCTGCATGTACTGCACCGGGGCCGGCTGCACGTACTGCATCGGCGCCGCCGGCTGCACGTACTGCATCGGGGCGGAGCGGTGGTGCGGGTGGCAGCTGAAGTGGCAGATCTTCTGGAAAAGTGTTTCCTTGCACTCCGGGGCGCACGGGGCCGCGGCGCGGATGATCACGTTCGGCGGCGGCACCTCGACGATCACCTTGGGGGTGGGGGCGCACACCGTGCGGGCGGGCGGGCACGGTTCGGGGCACGGGAGCGGAGCGGAGTCTTGAGCCGTCGCCCGGGAGGCGAGCCCGCAGGCGACGGCGAGTCCGGCCGAGGCCCAGGCCAGGCGGGGCAGCAAGGACTTCACGGGAACCCTCCGCGGGAAGGACGGTGGATCGGCCGCCGCGGTCACCTCGACCGTACAACGCGGCTTAGATTCCCATCGTCACCCGGGCCGCCCGCCTTTCGCCAAACCCGGAAATTCCCCCGCCCGCCCCGGCGGGCGCCGCGGGTCCGGCCCCCGCCGATCAGTTCTTCTTGAACGGGTCGTCGTCGTCGCTCGTGGTGGTGGGCTTCGCCGCCCCGGTCTTGGTCACGTCCTTGAGGGTGTCTTTGATCCGCGGGTCGCCCGTCCGCACCAGCTTGAGCAGCTCGTTCACGTTGTCGACCGACTTGTTCACCGCCTCGCCGGTCTTGACGATCTGCTTCGACGTGGCGGCGCTGATCCGCGGCTCGGGGGCCGGCTGCTGCGGCTGGTTCGGCTGCGGCTGGCCGGGGTTCAGGAACGGCCACAGCAGCTGCCCGCCGAGCTGGATGCCGCGGAAGATCTGCCCGGCGGTGAGAGCGTTCGGGTCCGACGACGGGGCCACCTGGTAGTACGCCCCGTGGTGCGGCCGGGCGTGCGGCAGGTGGTGCGGCTTGTGGAACAGCGACCAGTAGCCCTGCGCCGGGGAGGCGGTGCTCACCCCGACGATCAGGGTCGCCAGCAGAACGAACGCCAACCGACGCATGGGTGCCTCCGCGGGGGTGAAGGGCCGGCGGCTACGCCACGCCCGTGTGTAGGTTAGCGTAACAGGGTCGGGCGGGGGGGCGCGCCGGAATTCGCCCCGCCGCCCGCGCGCCCGCCGAGTTGCGGGTCCGGTTTTTCCGCGCGGGCACGGAATACAGTGGAGGAGTGGGGAGTCTTCGGGAATCGTTGGGAGTGAGGAGTCGAGCCGCTGCCCGGACTCTTCACTCCCGACGACTCCCAACGACTCCCCACTCCCAACGACTCCCGAAGACTCCCAACGACCCCGGGTGCCCCATGCGCCTGATCGCCGCCGCCGCCCTGCTCGCCGCCGCCGCACTCCCCGCGGGCGCCGACGAGCCCGCGCCGAAGCGCGCCGCCCCGAAGTACGAGACCCGCGAGCGCCACGACCCCGACGGCATCGGCAAGTTCTACATGGGCCGCGAGATCGCCCGCGTCATGGGCTTCCAGGGCGCCAGCTGGCTCGAGCGGCCCGAGCGCGTGAAGGAGGAGGAGCCCGCCAAGCTCGTCGAGGCGCTGGCCGTGCGGCCGGGCATGACCGTCGCCGACGTCGGCGCCGGCAGCGGCTACCACGCCTTCCTCATGTCGCCGCTCGTCGGCGACACCGGGACCGTGATCGCGTCCGACATCCAGCCCGAGATGCTGGAGCTGATTACCGAGAAGGCGAAGAAGCAGGGGGTGAAGAACGTCCGCACGGTGCGGGGCACCGAGACCGACCCGAAGCTGCCGGCCGCGGGCGTGGACCTGATCCTGCTGGTGGACGTGTACCACGAGTTCAGCCACCCGTTCGAGATGGCGGACAAGATGGTGGCGGCGCTGAAGCCCGGCGGCCGGCTGGTGTTCGTCGAGTTCCGCCTCGAAGACCCGAAGGTGCCGATCAAGCTCGTCCACAAGATGACGGAGCGGCAGGTGGTGCGCGAGATGGAGGCGTTCCCCGAGCTGGAGCACACGCGCACGGTCGGCACGCTGCCGTGGCAGCACGTCGTCGTGTTCACGAAGCGGGCGCCGAAGAAGTGACGCCGCGGCCCGCCGGGGCAACCCGGCGGGCACGGGCGAACGCCGCGGGCTACCGATTCCGCTCGAACTGGAACTGGACCACCTCGCCGCCGGCCGCGGTGATCCCCTTGACGATCACGTCCGCCGGGTTCCGCACGAGGCTGAGCCGGCCGACCGCCCCGTCGGCCGTCGCCGCCAGGATGATGTCCCCGCCGGTCGGCGACACCAGCCGCGGGGCCGTCTTCCCGTCGAACGGGATGTCCTCGGGCCTGGTCCACTCGACCGGCGGCCCGGACTCCACGACGGCGAGCGTGTTGGACGTGCCGTCCGTGACGTTCCGAATCTGCCGCCCCTGCCGCAGGTCGAAGAGCGCCCCGCCGCCGACGAACACCTTGAACGCCGTCTTGCCGTCGTTGGCGGGGAGCGTCCCCTGGAAGACGGCCGGCATCTTCGCCACCAGCGGCCGGTTCGTCGGGCTGTCCCACGGCTCGTTGAGCTTGAACTGCTTGTACAGCTCGTCCTCCTCCAGGTACGGGAGGAGCTTCACCCGCCAGCTGAGCAGCGCCTTGCCGTCCCGGGCGGTGACCGCCGCCGGCGGGAACGCGGTGGTCACGTCGTGGTGGTTGTGCATCGCCAGCATCACCTGCTTCAGGCCGTTCATGCCGCGCTCGGCGGCGGCGGCCGCCTTGTCGCCCTTCGGCCCCCCGTCGCCCTTGGGGCCGGGGCGGGTCGGCCCCACGAACTCGAACGAGTTCAGGAAGCGGTCGGCGGTCTCGCGGCCCTTCAGGTACGTCGCGTGAAGGATGATGATCCGGTCGCCGGTGTCGAGCGTCCGCCTCGTCGCGCGCTCAAGGCTGACGCGGCCGGTCATCGAGATCTCGTCCCACTCCTTCCCGGCCATCGTCACCTTGCGCCGCTCCGTGACCTGCCCCGGCAGGATCGCGTCCGACAGAAACTTCAACGTCGCCGCCCGCTCGTCGGCCGGCCATTTCGGCGGCGTCGTGAAGTACACAACCGAGAACGACTCGTCGGGGCCGGGGAGGAACCGCGCGCCTCCCTTGAGCATCATGTTCTCCATGACCTTGGAGAAGTTTTGGTTTTCGCTCGCCGGTCCCGGGAACTGGACGCGGAACCCGTCGGCCTCGTACGGCGTCCAGGTGGCCGCCGGCGTCACACCCGCCTGCGGGTCGATGGCCCGCGGGTTGGCGCGCGGCGGGGCGTTCGGCGGGGGGCCGAGGTTGCCGCCCGGCCCAGCCGCCACCGGCGCGGCCGGCTCCGGCCCCTCGGCGTTGTCCTCCTTCTCCTTCATCTTCTTCTGGTACAGCAGGAACGCCAGCACCCCGAGCACGACCAGCAGCACTCCGAGGACGGCGAACCGCACCGGCGACGTCTTGTACTCCTGGTACTTCGTCTTTTTCTTCTTCCGCGGCCGGTCGTCGTCGTCCGCGTCGTCGTCGTCGTCGCGCGGCCGGCGGCGGCGGGGCCGGTCGTCGTCGTCGTCGCGGGCGGCGCGGGCCGGCGGGCCCTTCTTCTTCGGCGGCGGCGGGGCGTCGGCGTCGTCCTCCTCGACCTCGAAGGCGGGGACGGTGAACGGGGTCGAGCACTTGGGGCAGCGGAGGGCCTGACCGGGGTTGAAGCCGGCGGCCGACTTCAGCCCCGCCCCGCAACTGGGGCAGGTGGTGCGGTTGATGGACACCGGGGGCTCCGGGTGCGGGGGTGCGGGTCTGCGTGCCAGTGTACCCGGTGCGCGCGGAGGTGCAACGGGAACGCGGAACCGGAGTTTAGACAGGATAACAGGATGAACGGGATACCGAACCAAGGCCGTGTCTTCGGCTCGGTATCCCGTTCATCCTGTTATCCTGTCCAATTCTTCCGTCCGACGGCGGTCCCCGTGTGGCGCTCGCCGCGCCGCCGCGCGCCGCGTACTCTCTGCCACACCCTCCCCGCCGCAACCCGAGCGCACCCATGTCGAGCGCCCCCGCCCCGCACCAGCCGTTCGTGCCGCCCGACCAATCGCCCCCGGAGCTCACCTGGGCGCCGGTCGCCGTCGGGTCGCTCCTCGGCATCGTCTTCGGCGCGTCGTCGCTGTACCTCGTGCTGAAGGTCGGCCTCACCGTCTCCGCGTCGATCCCCGTCGCGGTCATGGCCATCACCCTGTTCCGCGGCTTCTCCAAGGCGTTCGGCCTCCGCCGCGCCACCATCCTGGAGAACAACGTCGTCCAGACCGCCGGCAGCGCCGGCGAGAGCATCGCGTTCGGCGTCGGCCTCACCATGCCGGCGCTGCTCCTCCTCGGGTTCGACATCGACGTGGTCCGCGTGATGACCGTCGGCGTCCTCGGCGGGCTGCTCGGCATCCTCATGATGATCCCGCTGCGCCGCGCCTTCGTCGTGAAGCAGCACGGCACGCTGGCGTACCCCGAAGGGACCGCCTGCGCCGACGTGCTGATCGCCGGCGAGAAGGGCGGCGCCACGGCCCGCATGGTGTTCCTCGGCTTCGGGATCGGCTTCGCGTACCAGTTCCTGATGCTCGTCGGCCACCTGTGGAAGGAGGTCGCCGCGAAGGCGCTGTACACCACCACCGCCGCGGGGAAGACCGTGGGCCTGAAGGCCGGCGTGCTGGCCGCCGAGTTGAGCGCGCCGCTGCTGGGCGTCGGCTACATCATCGGGCCGCGGATCGGCGGCATCATGGTCGGCGGCGGCGTGCTCGCGTACCTGGCGCTCGTGCCGGCCATCGCCTACTTCGGCGAGGGCGTCGACAAGCCGGTGGCGCCGGCCGTGAGCAAGGTGGACGAGAAGACGGGCGTGGACAAGGGGCTCATCAAGCACATGAGCCCGAAGGACATCCGCGACAACTACATCCTGTACATCGGCGCCGGGGCCGTCGCCGCGGGCGGCATCATCAGCATGTTGAAGGCCATGCCGGTGATCGTGGGGTCCGTCGCCGCCGGCTTCCGCGACCTGAAGGCCGAGCGCGCCGCGGCCCGCGGCGGCACCGCCGTCGCCGTGCCGCGGACCGAGCGCGACCTGTCGATGACGGTGGTGCTGTTCGGCAGCATCGGCATGGTGATGGCGCTGGCGCTGGCCCCCGCCGTCGGCCTCGGCTTCACCCCGGCCGGGTTCCTCGGCGCGATCATGATCCTGGTGTTCGGCTTCCTGTTCGTCACCGTGTCGAGCCGGCTCACGGGCGAGATCGGCTCGTCGTCCAACCCCATCAGCGGCATGACGGTGGCGACGCTGCTGCTGACGTGCCTGCTGCTGCTGATCCTCGGCGAGGCCGGCGTCATTCCGCTCGGCAAGGAGACGAAGCTGGCGGCGCTGACGGTGGCGGCGGTGGTGTGCATCGCGTCGTCGAACGGCGGCACCACGTCGCAGGCGCTGAAGACCGGCTACCTGGTCGGCGCGACGCCGCGGAGCCAGCAGTACGCCATCCTCATCGGCTCGCTCACGTCGGCGCTGGTGGTCGGCGTCACGCTGCTGTGGCTGAACCAGGCCGGCACGGTGTACACGAAGAAGGACTTGCCCACGACGCGCATCGACGTGGCCGCGCTGACGGTGACCGACACGGTGCGCAGCGGCCAGTACGCGGCCGAGGATTCGACCGTGTACAAGGTGCTGAACGTCGGCGAGAGCGAGACCGGGGCGCCGGCGCCGGCCGGCCGCTACCTCGTGAACGCCGACGGCGTGATCGCGTACCGCGTGGACCCGGCCGTGAACGGCACCCTGGAGGAGCAGGACAACGGCAACAAGGTGAACAAGTTCGACGCCCCGAAGACGCGGCTGATGTCGCTGATCATCAACGGCATCCTGGACCAGAAGCTGCCGTGGGAGCTGGTGCTGATCGGCGTGCTGATCGCGGTGACGCTGGAGCTGGCGGGGGTGCCGGCGCTGCCGTTCGCGGTGGGCGTGTACCTGCCGCTGTCGGCCTCGACGCCGATCTTCATCGGCGGCCTGGTGCGCTGGCTGGTGGACACGCTGCGGAAGGCGCCGGACGAGGGCGACACGAGCCCCGGCGTGCTGCTGAGTTCGGGCTACATCGCGGGCGGGTCGATCGCCGCGCTGGTGGCGGCGTTCCTGGAGTTCGCCCCGAACGTGCTGAAGGCGCTGAACCTCGAACACCTCGTGGAGGGCGTGTCGGTCGGCGGCACGCCGTGGGCCGAGAGCAACCTGCCGGTGCTGACGGCGTTCGGCCTGCTGGTGGCGGTGCTGGTGGCCGTCGGGGCGCGGCGGCCGCGGGGGTAAGGGGTTCGCCGCGCGGCCCGTTGCGACGAGCCCGGGGCCGCGGTAGGCTGCGAGCGGCGGCGCGACCGTGCTGCTGTCGAATGACGAGTTCGACGGCGGCGCCCCCGTGCGAGTCGGCGCATACTGGTGTTTAGCGTGTTAGGATGCGCCCTCGCGGCGCCAACCTGCGCGTTTTCCCAGGGTTTCTGCCAACTTGGGGGACGCCAAGGCGCAGCATCTGTCGGCGCATGGAAGCGCGCTAATCACTTGTTCGGCGGCGGAGGCAGAGGGCGCGCGATGGCGGGCAAGCGACAAGGGCCGGGGGTGCCGACCGCGACCAACCGCGTCCACTTCGCCTGCTTCGGGTGCCGCAAGACGTTCAAGCAGGCCGGGTCATCGAACTGGGACAGCAACGTGCCCGAGCGGCCGTTCCCCTGTCCGGAGTGCAAGCAGCCGATGGCCCGCATGGGGCGGCACTTCAAGGCCCCCCGGCAGCGGGCCGTGCGGGCGTGGCAGGAGGTCGAGCGGCTATACTTGCAAGGCGAGCGCTTCGACTGACAAAGGCACGCCGAACCAGGCGCTGCAGCAGACCGGGGCCGCATGTTCGCTTCTCGTGAGTCATTGTCGCTGAGCGGCCCCGGCTGCTGAGCTGTGTCGTTCGGCCTCGGAGTATGCCCGGTGTGGCAGTGGGACCGTAACTCGTACGTGCTGTCCCTCGCCGCGGTGATCGCGTTCGGCGCCGTCGTGTGCTGCGGCGTGATGGAGTTGCCAGAGCCAATCATGTTCGCTCCCCGCGTCGCGGCCCTGGTGACCAGCGGTGCAGCCGCGGTTTACGGGCTGGTGGCGACCGTCGCCCTGGATCGGCGGGGGCGGACGACGGCGGCGATCAGTGTTGCCGGGCTTGCGGTGCTCGCTAGCCTGCCAGTGCTCTCGGTCGCCGTGCTCTTGATGTTCCCCTCCGCCGACTAGCGCGGAGGCCGCCGAACCCCACGCTGCAGCAGACGGCCCCCGCGCGCGAGGGCAATTCGAGCACCGCGAGGCCGCCGGTCAGCGGGGGTGCCCACGGGTAGCCGCCCGCGGCGACGGCCCCGTCGGCCGAGACGAGCGCGGGCGGCACGCCCTCGTCGATGCCGCCGCCGAACACGTAGACGCCGGCGGCCTTCGCCTCGTCGATGACGGCGTGCGAATCGCGGACCACCGCGTCCCACTCGCCGTCGGGCACGACCATCGCCGCGCTGGGGAAGGAGATCAGGTATTTGGCCATGGGGCTCCTTCCTCGTGAGGGTTGGCAGTCGTGAAGCGCCCTCCCGGGCCTAACAACAAGCTCACCTGCGCCGGCCGCCGAGTGAGCTACGGGTCACGAAAACCTATAGGCGGCCGGCGTCAGGTGCAGCGTTGGGTTCGGCGAATCGGCCGACCCTTACTGCAGCGATCACGTGAACGCCCCCTTCACTTCCGGCTTGAGGAGGACGGATAACGACCAGATTCCGATCGGCACGCCAGTGACGACACACAGACAGGATCCCGGCATGACGGCTATGGCACCGGCGACCGAGAGCCAATAGTTGCGGGCGCGAAGCATATTCGACCCCGCCCACACCGCTGCGGCACTACCGACCGAAAGGCTCAGGCACGTCAGCACGAACCCGATGGGCCGGCTACCGTCGAGGGTGCTCTTATCGGCCGCAGCCATTGCCGCGAGCAGCAGATTACCCACCAGCCCGAGAGTTCCCGCAACGATGATCGCGATGGCTGGCGCTTTGACCAGTCGTCGAGCATGGAGGACGGCCGCCGGAGTCGGGACAGGCTGAGCGGGGGGCGGTTTATCGAACTCGCCCGGCCGACCGCGTCGTGGCTCAGCGGCTGATGGGGACTCCGCCTCCTCCCGTGCGGCCCGCGCCTTCAGGTCGAGGTATTTGGCGTAGAGGGTGAGCAGCCCCGACAGTATTCCGATGAGCGTGCCGATTACTGCCAAGACACCCTTCAATGCTTCCATCAACTCGCTCCGTGAGCAACTTTCTGCGGCCGAACCAGTATTTTGCCTGATCGACGTTGCGCGTTATCCGTGACCGGCCGTGTCAGACTAACGCGCCACGCTACCGGCCACGCGCGGCTCGTGCAAGAGCTTTCCCGGACACGACTTCGGTTCCCGGCCGCGCCACACGACCGCGCCACGTAACACCCGCCCGTTCAGCCGATTCCCCAAACCGGTCCACCGACTCCGCCCCGTCGCCGGCCACACGTCCGGACGCGCCCGCCGCCGTGTGGCCGACCCGCGAAACGAAAACGCCCGGGGGCGGTGCCCCCGGGCGTTGTGTGATCCGCCCGCGCCTCACACCACGAGGCTCGTGAACGGCTTCGGCTTGTCCACGATCTGCACCGGCCGGCCGGTCGGCGTCTCGTTCTTCTTCGTGTGGTCGATCCCCGTCAGCTCGCACACCGTCGCCAGGAAGTCGGCCGTGCCCACCTTGCCGTCCTCCACCGTCGCGCCCTCGCGGTCGGTGCGGCCCACCACCCGGCCGCCGCGGAGGCCGCCGCCCCACATCGCCAGGCTCCACGCCCGCGGGTAGTGGTCGCGGCCCGGCACCGGCCCGCGGGTGTTGATGTTCGGCGTCCGCCCGAACTCGCCCATCCAGATCACCAGCGTGCTGTCCAGCAGGCCGCGCTCGCGGAGGTCGTCCAGCAGCGCCGACGTGGCGTTGTCCACCTGCGCCGACAGGTTCTTCACCCGGTTGAACACGTCGTTGTGCGTGTCCCAGCCGCCGAGCGTCACCTCCACGAACGGCACCCCGACCTCGACCAGCCGGCGGGCCATCAGCACGCCCTCGGCGAACTTGCCGGTGCCGTACTTCGCCTTGCCCGCGGCCGGCTCCTTCGACAGGTCGAACGCCTGCCCCTCGCGGGCCTGCATCAGCCGCACGGCGCGCTGGTACGTCGTCTGGTGGTCGGTCACGAGCGGGGCGCGGTACTCGCCGTGGAAGGCGCGCTCCATCTCGTCCAGCAGGCCCATCCGCCGGCCGAACTGCGACTCGCCCACGCTCGCCCGCAGGTCTTCGACGCCGCGGGCGGCGTCCTGCACCATCAGCGGCTGGTACCGCGGGCCGAGGAAGCCGGAGCCGTAGCTGCGGCCGCCGATCGACACGAACGCCGGCACCGGCGACTCGGGCCGGCCGAGCTCGGCGGCGGCGATGGCGCCGAGGCTCGGGTACACCAGCCCGCCCTGCCCCTCGCGGTAGCCGGTGTGCAGGTTGTACTTCGCCCGCGGGTGCGCCCCCTCCGGCGTGCTCATGCCGCGGACCAGCACGCCCTCGTGCATGTGCCGGGCGAGCTTCGGCAGGTGCTCGCTGATCTGCACGCCGGCGGCGCTCGTGGCCACCGGCTTGAACTCGCCGGCGCCGCGGCTCTCCGGCTTCAGGTCGAAGGTGTCCTTGTGGCTGGGGCCGCCGTCCATCCACAGCAGCACGACGGACCGGGCGCGGCGCGGGGCCGCGGCGGCGGCCGGCTGCGCCTGCGCGCGGGCGGCGAGCACGTCGAGCCAGCCGGACAGGCCGACGCCGCCGACGCCGAGGGCGGCGCACTGGGCGAACTGGCGGCGGGTGGATTGCGGCAGCATGGCGGAACCCAGGGTTGGGGGTTGGTTCGGGTCTTGGCGAACGGCCGGCGTCAGCCGGCAGGTGTTCGAGTCGGAGGCGATACCACCCGACGGCTGACGCCGCCGGTTCGCCTAGCGGATCATCGTGAATTCACTGCTGTTCAGGATCGCCCACAGCACGTCGCCGTAGCCCTCGGCCTGGGTGCCGGCGCCCTGCACGTAGTTCGTCAGGCGCGTCACCTCGGCGGGCGTGGGGCGGCGGGCCAGCGTCGCCAGGAACATCTTCTCCAGCACGGCCCGCGGCTCGTCCTTCGCGTTCGTCTGGTAGAGGCGCACGGCCTGCGGGTTGCCGGCCAGCTGGCGCGAGTTCATGAGCCGCAGCGCCTGCGGGATGCCGGCCTCGTACTCGGTCGGGGTGAAGGCGTCGGCCCCGGCGAGGAAGAAGTTCACGAACTGGTCGCGCGGGCCGCTCGGCTGCCCCTTCGCCATCGGGTTCTTGGCCTGCCGGGCGGCGACCTGCTGGCTCAGGCCGGTGGCCTGGGCCAGGCTGTCGAACAGCTGCTCGGGGCTCATCACCTTCACCGCCTGGTGGCTGAACAGCGCCTCGTCCTTGTCGTTGCCCGCGGCCGGCTTGCTGGTGCGGCCGTAGGCCTTGCTCAGCAGGATGCTCTTGTACAGGAACTTCACGTCGAACCCGTTGCGGCCGAAGTCGCGGGCCATCGCGTCCAGCAGCGCCGGGTGCGAGGCCGGGTTGTCGTCGTGCATGTCGTCGATCGGGTTCACGAACCCGCTGCCGAACAGCGCCGCCCACGTGCGGTTGACCATCGCCTTGGCGAAGAACGGGTTGTCCGGGGCGGTCATCCAGCGGGCCAGGATCGGGCGGGCGGGCTCGGTGGCGGCGATCTTCACCTCGGCGCCGCCCAGGAACTTCGGCGCCACCTGCTTGGCCGACTCGGGGAAGAAGTCCTTCACCTTGGTGCGGGCGGCGGTTTCCTGCACGCCGACCTTGGTGTTGTCGCCGCCCTTGTTGGCGTTCTTCGGGTTGTCCGGCCGCACCCGCGCGAAGAACTCGGCCATGCCCCAGTACTCGGTCTGCTTCCAGTCGGTGAACGGGTGGTTGTGGCACTGGGCGCACTGCAGCTGGATGCCGAGGAAGTGCTGCGTGATGCCGTCGGTCAGCTTGTCCACCGAGCGGTTGGCCAGGTAGTAGGTGACGGCCGGGTTCTCCTCCACGGTGCCGGTGGCGGTGACCAGCTCGAACACGAACACGTTCCACGGCGTGTTGGCGTTGAACTTGTCGGTGAGCCACTTCACCAGCGGGTCGCGGAGGACGAAGCGGTTGTTGGAGTCGCGGGGGAACAGCTTGGGGAACCACACGTCGGCGAGCCGCTTGCCGAAGTTGGGGCTGGCGAGCAGGTCGTCGATCAGCTTCTCGCGGCGGTCCTCGGCCTTGCTGTCGAGGAAGGCCCTGGCCTGCTCGCCGGTGGGGATGACGCCGGTCACGTCGAGGTAGACGCGGCGGACGAACTCCTCGTCGGTGGCGGCGGGCGACGTGGCGACCTTGGCGGCGGCGAGCGCCTTGTCGACCTCGGCGTCGATGATGCGGGCGAGGGCGGCGGCGTCCTTGGGGCCGCTCGGCAGCACGATCGGCTTCACGGGCACCGCGGGGCGGAGCGGCGCCTGGGCGGCGGGGTCGAGCTTGTTCTTGTTCTTGTTCTTCGCCTTCTTGTCCGCCTTCGTGGGGGCGTCCTGGGCGGTGGTCAGGTCGCCGAGGCAGATGGTGACGCCGAGCGTGACGGCGAACGCGGCGAGGAGGCGGAACGGCTTCATTGGCAAACCCTTGCGGCGACCCACGGGGCGGGCGGCGGGGTGGTTAGGGTATTCAACCCGCCGCCGGGGGGTGGGGTTCCGCGCCCGGCGGCGATTTTCCCCCGGGCCGGCGGGCGAAAAAGGGCGTCGGAGGTACGCGCCGTGGGCCGGTGACGGCTCGGTCAGGTGGTGCGGACGGCGCGGCTACTCGAGCGAGGTTCCTGGGGCGGCGTCGGTGCGCCGGCGATTCCAGGCAACCGTCCGGAGACCGAGCACACACAACACCACCCCGCAGATCACGGCGGGTAGGCCCAGCGAGAGCGCGTGAATGCCGATCGCGCGATTCTCGTCGGGGCCCACGTCGGCGAGGATTCCGAGGTACCCGAGAGCCGCAAACCCCAGGAGGGGCAAAGAAATCAGGAGGCCGGTCGCTCCGAGGGCGAGCAACATGAACCGGAGAAGACGCACAGCACTACCCCCTCTCGAACGGTCCCACGAGATCGACCCGAAGGTGTTTCCGCAAGCCCGCCGCGGCCGAACGACCCCGCTCAGCAGCGGCGGGGCACCGGAGAGTTATAGCCTGAGATCAACGAACGCCCCCGCCGGCTGCTGCAGCGACTGTGGCAGCGCTCGGCGGCCTGTCGCGTTCGGGTGCGCGAACGCATGCCGGTAAGCGATCACCGAATACGCGGCCCGGCGACGCCGGTTAGTGCTTCAGCACCGTTCGCCGTCCCGCCTTGACCTCGGCCTCACCAAGGCTCTTATCCTTCCCGGTGAGGCTGGTATCCACGAACACCGTGTAGGTTCCGGGGAACAGGGGAATCGCCGTATTGAGGAGCGGTTCGACGCCGGTACTCGTGAGTTTCACCTTCTCCTTCATGGCGTACCATGCCATGGTTTCCGGTTTGCCCTCGACCACAAGTTCGCCCGTCCAGAGGATTGTCTTCTTGCCGGCTTCGATGGTAATCCTGCGCTGCGTCTTGTTGACATCCACCACGTACGTTCCGGGAGGCAACTCGAGGGTGCCGTTGAGCAGCTTCGGGGCTTCGCCCTTGAACACCCGCTTGCCGTCCTGGAGGACATCGAACGAACCCGTGGGATCCTTCTGGTCCACTCTGACCGAGACCGCGCCCTTGGTCTTGCTGTCGTACGCCTCGAGCGTTTCTTCCTTCGGCCCCCCGGCGGGCTTGTTCTTGTCTTGGCCGGCGAGTGGGGTTTGGACCGAGGCGACTACGAGCAGCAGCACCGTGAAGGCGGGACCGCAGATTCGCATGGCGAGCTCCTCGAAACGAGGGTTATCCGATCCCGTAGCCTGGAATCTGCGGCCGAACGACCCAGCTCAGCAGCGGCGGCCGCCCGAGTGGGCTGCGAAGTCCCAGAAACCAATGTGGCGGCCCCGGCCTGCCGCGGCGCCTGGTTCGGCGTGCCTTGCTCACGGGAAGCGAGCCACGAACTCGCTGATGGCCTCGCCAACCACACGCATCTTGGCGTCGCAGGCTGGATCACTGACCATCGGGACGATGTCAAGGATCGCGGCCAGTCTGTCGAGCATGGCCGGGAACTCGGCCTCCGTCTCCGACCCCAAGAACCGCGTGTGGAAGAACCACCCGTAGACCCCGCACGTCACGGTCCAAGGAGCCGACCCGCAGTCCCGCTCCAGGGTGGCCCGCGCCCCGGCATCGTGCTCCTCGTCGCGGACGATGACGCCACCCTCGGAGCCAGGCTGGCCGAGCGTCGCCCCATTGTCGAACGGCCGCCACACTCCAAAGCCCTCCGCTGCCGAACGATGAAGCTCACCGGCCCGGCCGCGACACCAGTGTGTGGGACGGACACCCGGGGAGCAACGGGAAACAGATCAGATGGCCGGGTCCGGTGCAGCGCCGGGTTCGGCGTCTGGGGCACTGGATGCCTCGACAACCGCCACCGCACGCGGGGCTACTTCTTCGGAGTCACGTCTTCGATGTCTTGCGACTTTTCTCGATCCAGCGGGAGACGGACGATCTCTTTGGCGTCGAAATCGAGCTTCTTGAGGTCAAGCTGCCGCACCCGGCGGTTGTGCATCGTGTGGTATTGCATCACCAGGTTCTTGGTGTCGTAAGCCGTCGTCCAAATCGTCGAACTGCGCATGCCCTTCTGATTCGATTCTCCCGACCCTTCGGCCGAGGCCCCGACCGACAGGTTGAAGTTGTCGAGGATGCGGAAGATCTCGTACATCGTTTCCTTGCCGTCGTCCGTCTCCCGTGCGGTGCCAGAATAGGAGGCCACGCGGAGGAAACGCGAGGGCGACGAGAGGTCACCAGGCAGACCAAAAAGCCGGTTCCCGCCACCGAACTTCAACCCCTTCAAGTCTTCGACTTTGCGTTTTGGGAGCGGCGTGTCCAAGTTGGTGTAGTTCAGCAGGTTCTCGACGTGCCAGTTGTAGTTCGGGCCGTTCGTGATCACGCCGAGCTTTGTATCATGGATGGTCGTGACACCTTTGGTGAATTCGAGGACGAACGCCTTCCCGCTGCTATCGGTGATCATCAAGTGCACTGGTGGGACGCTGCCAATCTCCTTGACCACGCTGCCGACGACCGTCACGTCCGCCAGAGCCTTGCGAGCCTCGTCAGTCGTCGCACAGGTGGTGAGCAGGAAGGGGCAGACAGCGAGGACGTCCAACGATTTTGCCGCCTTCGCCGGGTCATACTTCGGGTATTCCGCGAACCCTTCATGGTAGAACAGGTTGACGGACAAGCCCTTCTCGTTCATGCCGTCGACGAGGTAATTCTTCTCGACCGCGTCGATCCCGACGGCCCCGTATTTCGTTTTCCACGCCAGCCCCTTTTTGCCGTCGGGGGTCGGGCTTTGAAGGTCGAACCCCCTTGGGATGATGACCACCCGTGAGCGGAGGTCGAAGGTGCCCCACTCCATCGTTCGCCCGAACACCACCGCCCCGTCCTTGGCCTTAAGAGTTAGCCCCGTACAGGCTTCGAGTCGTTGCCCCACAAGAACGAGGAACGTCAGCCCGAGGACGAGAAACCCGAGGGGCTTGGAAAGACGTTTCATCTGATGTGCTCCATTTGGAAAGGAAAATCGCTGATTGATGATAGGCGAGAAAGAAGGCTCCCGCGCATCTGTTCCGCCCTCCGCGGCCGAACAAGATAGTTAGTCTGCGCTGCTGCGCAGACTATCCATCGTGGACACCCGAACAGTTTAGCCCGGTATCCGGTCGCGCAACCTCACTCCCGCCAACCGCTTCCGGCTACCGAACCGTACCGGGCCTGCGCAGCCTATCCCGTAACCGGGACCCTGCGCACGCACCTCACCCGAGCTTGTCCGCCGGGCTCGTCACCCCCCGCCCGCCCCGGTCCCGCACGTGCGTGTAGATCATTGTCGTCTCCACGTGCTCGTGCCCCAGCAGCTCCTGCACCGTTCGGATGTCCGATTGGCCTCCAGTCGGCCGGGCAACGAGGCGGGAAAGGCCGTCCCGCGGTCCTGAAAGCCGGTCGTGCCTTGGGGTGGTGGGGCAGCCATACCGGCTACCGGAACCAACGGCCGGCGGGGCGCCGGCCCCACCACCCGGAGACACGACCGGGTTACGACCCGCACGTCGCTCCGACACTCTTTTGTGGCATGGACTCAATTCGTACCTCGACCCCCCGGGGGGGGTCGAGGCACACAATGCCCGCGGGGCGAACGTCGGCTCAGCGGAGGAACGCCACCACCTCCTCGTCCAGCCGCGCCAGCACGCCGGCCGTCTCGCGCAAACCCGCCAGCTCCTGCGGGCTCCCCTCCAGCCCGCGGGCCAGCTCCTCCACCTTCGCCGGCACCCCCGCCAGCAGCCGACCCAGCCGCCGCAGCGCGTGCTTGTCGCCGTTCGCCTTCAGCACGTCCACCGCGGTGCGGACGCGCGGCAGGCTCTCCTTCAGGTCCGCCGCCGTCGCCGCCTTCGGCCACGTGCCCGTCAGGTACTCGCGGGCCTTGGCGTGCTCGTCCGACTTCGGCTTCCACTCCTCGGCGAGCCGGTCGCGGCGGCCCTTGATCTCCGGGTCGGCGCCGATGGTCGTGAGGAGCTGGTCGTAGGTGGCCAGCGCCTCGTCCACCTCGCCGCCCTCCAGCAGCCCGCGGATGCGGACGTTCGCGGCCTGCGCCTGCACCAGCCGCGGCGCCTCCTGCCGCTTGGCGATGTCGATGACCGCCTCCAGGTCCTTGACGCGCTGGTTCAGCTGGGTGTTGCTCTCGCGCAGCCCGGCCACCTGCCGCTCGACGGCCAGCAGCAGCTCCTCGGCGCCGGCCGGCGGGTTCGGCCGGCCGCGCAGCGCCTTCACCTCGTCGAGCACGGCCAGCCCCGACGCCTCGGCGCTGGCGACCGCGCCGCGGGCCTGGGTCAGTGCCTCGTCGTTGCGGCCGCCCTTGATGAGGGCGCTGATGTTGCCGAACGCCAGGTTCTGGGCGAGGCGGGCGTCGGAGGCGCGGCCGGCGACGGCGAGCACGGCGCGCTCGTAGGCGGCCTTCTCCTCGTCCTTGGCGTCGATGGCGAACGGCAGGCCGACTGGGTCGGGGCCGAACACGGGGACGGGGAAGCGCGCCTCGCGGGTGGCGCCCAGCGCCACGGTCACGCACGCCAGGCCGTTCAACGCGCCGGCCGACTTGTAGACGCCGTCCACGGGGTTGAAGAAGTCGCGCGGGTCCACGGGGCCGGGGAGGAAGCCGCGGTCGCTGGCGCGGACGGTCGCCGCCCGCGACGGCGGGTCCTTGCTGGCGTCCGCCGACGGGTTCACGAGCCGCACCGCCACGGGCGACCGCACGGTGGCGAGCTTGAGGCAGCGGTAGCCGGCGGCGCCCGGGGGGAAGGGCGTCTTGAACGGGCTGAACACGGCGCAGGTGGCGACGCCGTCCTTGGCCACGCCGGTGACGCGGAGGTACGTGTGGTCGCGCGGCACGGCCGACAGCGCCGGCGGGGCGACGGTGCCGGGGGCCACGTCGATGAGCTTGCCGGTGGCGGTGCGCTTCTGGGTCGGGGCGGCGCGGCTCGACTGCGTGACGCGCGACACGGCGAACACGTCGTCCTTCTGCACCAGCTTGTCGAGCGGGCCGGCGGTGCCGGCGCGGATGCGGACCTTCACCACGTCGGCGTTCCCCTCCACCGGCTCGACGGTGCCGGCGGGGCCGAAGTCGCGGCCGACGAGGAGCCCGGCGGCGCGGCCGACGAGTTCCGGGGCGCGGACGCTCTGCCGCCGCACGGGCGGGGCGGCGAGGCCGCTGAACCCGTCGTACAGGCGGGCTTCCAGGTGGTACGCGCCGTCGCGGACGTCCACCCGCAGCACGCTGGTGGTGACGCCGCTCAGGTCGCGCGGGGTGTCGAGGGCGGCGAGCCCCTTGGATTCGGCCTGGAGCCAGAGCGGGTCCCACTGGTCGCGCGGCAGGGCGGCCAGGTCCGGCACTTCGACGGTGGCGACGGGGTGGGCGGCGGCGGGGAGGGCGGCCATCAGGTCGCGGCGGAGGCGGTCGCGGAACGCGGGCGTGAGGAGCGGGTGCGGCGCCGTGAGGACGACGACGCGCCAGACGCCGGGTGCGGTCGGCTCGGCGTCGAGCGGCTGGGCCGGCGCGGGGGCGGAAGCCACGACCACGGCGACAACGAGCGCGAGGGGAACGAGCCGCGACATGGGTACGCCTCGGGGGTGAGGCGCATTGTACCAGCCGGCGTGGTGAAGGGGGTGAAGGGGTGAAGGGGTGAAGGGGTGAAGGGGTGAAGGGGTGAAGGGGTGAAGGGGTGAAGGGGTGAAGGGGTGAAGGGGTGAAGGGGTGAAGGGGTGAAGGGGTGAAGGGGTGAAGGGGTGAAGGGGTGAAGGGGTGAAGGGGTGAAGGGGTGAGCGAGGCGGGGGTTGTCACCCCTTCGCCCGCTCACCCCTTCACCCCTTCATCGGCAGAAAAGAACCCGCCCCGGGTGAGGGGCCCGGGGCGGGGGTCCGGCCGGGGGAACGGATCCCCGGCCGGCCTGGTTTGTTGCTACGGCTTAGTTGCAGCAGCCGGCGGCGGCCCCGGAGGCGGCGGCGGAGCCGCACCCGGTGTCGCAGGCGGGAGCGCACTCGTTCTTGTGGCACAGCTTGCCCTTCAGGCTGCCCAGGCGGCTCTTCAGCCGGTCCAGGAGGCTGGCCTTGCAGGGGTCGCCGCAGCCGGCGTCGCAGGTCGGGCCGCAGGCGGCGGTGTGGCAGGCCGGGGCGGCGGGGGCGCAGGCCACCTCACGCTCGACCACGGTCGGCACCATCTTGCAGACCTTGACCTTCTCCTGCACGCACACGTTCTTGCACACCTGGCGGGTGGCCTGGTACGCCACGCACTTCTTGACGTTCACCGTGCAGGTGACCGCCTCGCAGTACGGGACGCACTTGGTCACGGTGCAGGGCACCTGGACGCACTTCGTGACGCACTCGTACACGGTGCACGGCTTCTGGACCTGCACGCACTCGTAGGTGCAGACCTGCTTCTGGACCTGGCGGCACTCGTAGGTGCACACCGTCTTGCACACCGGCACGCACTCCGTCACCTTCTTGCACACCGTCACCGGGCAGCAGACGGTCTCGCAGACCCGCTGCTTCTTGCACACGACCTTGGTCTTCGGGCACGGGTCGCAGGCCGGGGCACAGGCGGCCGGGGCGCACGGGTCGGCGCACTCGTCCGGCTTGTGGCAGAGGCGGCCGAGGAGCCCGCCGCCGCTGTTCCCGCGGCCGCCGCCGATGCGGCTGCCGATGCCGGTGCCGAGGAGCCCGCCCTTGTCCTCGACCACCTCCTGGACGTCCACCCACCGGGTGACCGTCTTCGTCTGCATCTCCGTCACCTGGACCGTCTTGGTCCGGTTCTCCATCACCGTGACCTGCTTGGTCACCGGCACCCGCTCCGTCACGGTGACGGTCTTCGTGACCGGCACCCGCTCCGTCACGGTCACGTTCTTGGTGACCGGGACGCGCTCGGTGACGGTCTTGTTGACCATCGTCGTCTCGGTGACGTTCTTGTACTTGGTCACGTTCTTCGTGACCGTCTCCGGCACGCACTCCCACTTGTGGGCGGTGTACGTCTCGGTGACCATGGTGGGCTTCATCACCGACACCGTCTCCTCCACCCAGGTGGGGACGTATTCGGTGACCTTGACCTTCTGCGTGGCGACCGGGGCGGCCGGGGCCGCGCACGGGTCGCAGCAGGCGCTGCTGGCCTTGCTGCGGCCGCCGAAGGCCGAGGCGTCGCCGGCGGCGAGGCCGACGAGGCCGAGACAAGCGGCGGTCAGCAGACACGCCTTGATCCGACGAATGCTCATGGGTTCCCTCACTGTTCCGATCCGGCACCCCCGCCCACCGCCGCTGCGACCTATCCGTTCGTCGCGGCCCTGCGGCGGTCGGTCCCGAGGTGCTTACCGGGATCATTCCCGCGCCGGGCGGGGTTGGGAAATGGATCGGGGCGCGCGGGCTGGAAAACGCGCCCCGGTTGCGCCCCGTTGCGCCGGTCGGCGCGGGCCCGCGCCGTGCGCGGGTTACGCCCGAAGGTGAGGCCGGGTGCGTTGTGCGGGTCGAAGACGGGCCGAGTCTGACGGTTGGGCCGCGCGCCGGGGAAACGACTGAAGTTTGGGACGGGTTCGCGCCTTGCGCGCGGCGAAAACGTGGTCACGGGCGGCGAATGACCAGTTCCCACTGACCCACCAATGACCACGGGCGGAGTGCGGCTCTTCCCGTGGTCATTGGTGGGTCAGTGGGAACTGGTCATTCCCCGGGTCATTCCCGGGGTCATTCCTCCCCGGCCCCGCGGAACATCCCGATGTAGCTGTGGTACCGGCGCTCGCTCAGCTGCCGGCGCGCCACGGCGGCCTTCACGGCGCAGCCCGTCTCGTGGGTGTGGGTGCAGTCCGGGAACGCGCACCCCGGCACGAACGGCCGGAACTCGGGGAAGTAGCCCTCCACCTCCTCGGGGCTCGTGTCCCACAGCGCCAGCGTGCGGACGCCGGGCGTGTCCACCACCCACCCGCCGGCGTCGAGGCGGATCAGCTGCGCGTACGTCGTGGTGTGGCGGCCCTTCTCGTTCACCTCGCTCACCGACTTCACCTTCAGCGCCAGCCCCGGCTGCACCGAATTAAGGAGCGACGACTTGCCGACGCCGCTCTGGCCGGAGAACACGGTGGCCCGCCCGCGCAACAGCTCCCGCAGCCGGCCGACGCCGAGCCCGGTGGCGGCGCTGGTGAGGATGGTGGGAATGCCCAGCTGCGAGTAGAAGCCGACGAGCGGCTGCAGCGCCACGGGGTCGGCCAGGTCGGCCTTGTTGAGGAGCAGCACGGGGGCGAGCCCGCCCTTCTGCGCCGCCGCGAGGTACCGGTCGATCAGGTGCGGCTTCAGGTCGGGCAGCACGAGCGAGATGACGATGGCCAGCTGATCGACGTTGGCGACGAGGACGTGCTCGCGCCGCCGGCTGGCGCGGGTGAGGACGCCGCGCCGCGGCTCGACGCGCTCGATCATGCCTTCGGGGGTCGGTTGGAATTTGGAGGTTGGAATTTGGGCGGCGCCGGGGTCGGCGTCGGGGGAGGGCGCTTCTTCACCCACGTCGGCGGTCAACGGTTCAGCTGCCGCCGCGCGAGGAGCCCCCCCAATTTCAACCTCCGAATTACTAACGACCGGGCGAAACCACACCACGTCGCCGGTGGTCACCACGCTCCGCTCGTCCACGCTGAGCGACTTCAGCAGCCGGCGGACGGCGCAGCGGAAGACGCGGCCGTCGTCGGCCTCCACGACCGACGCCAGCCCGTGGACGCGCAGCACCCGCCCGCGCACGCACGCCGCGTCGGCCGCCGGCATCCCGTCGGCGGCGGTGTCGACGGTGAGGGTGCGCTTGCGCGACAGGTCGCCCTTGGCGCGGACGCGCTCGCCGCCGGCGGCGTCGCCGGTGGCGGCGGCGTCGGCCTTGAACGCGCGGGTGATGTCGTTCTCGCGCGGCGGCTTCGCCCGGTTCTTCCGCAGGTCGACGCGCACCTTCTTCTTGCCGCTTCCCATCCGGGTAGTGTAGCCGCTCGCGGCGGTTGCTTGACACGCTCCCACCCCCCGCCGACACTACACCCCGTCCCCTCCCCCCCAGGACCGCCGCCATGTCCCGCCGCTGGCTCGCCGCCGTCGCGCTCCTCGCCGCCCCGTCCGCCGCGTCCGCCCAGGCCACCGCCGTGCAAGTGGCCGACGGCGTCGAGTTCCGCGTCGGCGCCGAGGTCGTGGCGAAGTACCACACCGCCCCGACCGTGGCGAAGCCGTTCCTGTGGCCGGTGATGGCCCCCGGCGGCACGCCCGTCACCCGCGCCTGGCCGGTGCAGACGAGCGCGACGGACGCCACCACCGACCACGTCCACCAGAAGTCCGTGTGGTTCTGCCACGGCGACGTGATCCCCGAAGGGCTGGCGATCAAGACGCCGGCGGCGAACAAGGCCGACAAGGGCGTGGACTTCTGGAGCGAGGCGAAGGACAAGGACGGCCGGAAGCGCCACGGCACCATCCGCTGCACGAAGGTGACGATCCCCGACGCCAAGCCCGGCGGCCCGGTGGTCGTGGTGACGTGGAACGTGTGGCTCACGCCCGACGGCGAGAAGATCCTCGACGAGAAGCGGACGATCACGTTCCGCGACACGCCCGAGGGCCGGCTGTTCGCCTTCACCTGCGAGCTGACCGCCAACGACTACCCGATCGTGTTCGGCGACACGAAGGAGGGCTCGTTCGGCGTCCGCGTCCACGACGACCTGCGGACGGCCGACCCGAAGGGCCAACCGATCAGCGGGACGGTCACGCCGTCGGCCGGGAAGGCGGCGGCGACGGGGGCGAAAGACAACCTGCCGCTGTGGGGCAAGGTCGCCGACTGGAACGACTACAGCGGCACGGTGAACGGCAAGGCGGTGGGGCTGGCGGTGTTCGCGCACCCGGACAACCCGACGAAGTCGGCGTGGCACACCCGCGCCTACGGGCTGATGGCCGCGAACCCGTTCGGCCGCGACCACAGCGGCTTCCCGTCGCAGAAGGGGAAGAAGGACCTCGTGCGGGTTGAGAAGGGGAAGACGCTGACGTACCGCTTCGGCGCCTACGCCCACGCCGGCGACGTGAAGGCGGGGAAGGTGGCCGAGGCGTACGAAGCGTTCCGGCGGTAACACGACCCGCGGCGGCGGATCGGGTCGCCCCGGCCCGCCGCCGCAGGTCTTTTCACGTCTCGTGCGGGCGGTTTTGCCACTTGCACACCGGCGACGATCATCTACTCTGATGTGACGCTCGCGCGATTCGTAACACGCGCCGGCGGCCGCGGAGCACCCCCATGACCCGACGCCGCGCCTTCACGCTCATCGAGTTGCTGGTGGTGATCGCCATCATCGCCATCCTGATCGGGCTGCTCCTCCCGGCCGTGCAGAAGGTCCGCGAGGCGGCGGCGCGGATGAAGTGCTCCAACAACCTGAAGCAGATCGGGCTGGCGATGCACGGGTTCGAGGGCTCGCGCGGCCACTTCCCGACCGGGTACTGGCGGAAGACGTGGCCGACCGACCCGACGAACCCGAAGGGGCACTTCCGCTGGTCCGCCCTCGCCCAGCTCACGCCGTTCCTGGAGCAAACGAGCGTCTACAACGCCCTCGACCTCACGTACCCGCTCTACGGCGGCGGGGCGCTCCAGCCGCAGACGGAGCCGTTCCCGGTCAACCGGCCGGCGGTCAAGGCCGTCGTCCCGTCGTTCCTGTGCCCGTCGGACCAGTTCCGCGAGGTGAAGCCCGACCAGGGGCCGTGCAACTACGTCGCGTGCAGCGGCAGCAACGCGAACGGGGACGCGCTCGTCGGCAACGGCATCTTCTACGGCGTGAACCTGGACGTGAGCCCGAACGCCGGGGTGCGGGTCGCCGGCGTCCTCGACGGGCTGAGCAACACCGTCGCGTTCTCCGAGACGACGCTCGGCGCCGGCGGCACGGCCCCGGCCGGGGCGACCGACGTCACGCTGTTCTACAAGCAGACGACGGCCCTCTCGCCGGCCAACTGCGACGCCAGCACGACCCTGATTACCGACCGCGGGGCGCTGTGGGCGGACGGGGCGTACAACTGCACGCTTTACAACAACGTCGTCGGCCCCAACAGCCCGCAGATGGACTGCGTCCAGCACTCGAACCCGGCGTGGAAGGCGGCCCGCAGCCGGCACGTCGGCGGCGTCAACGCGCTGCTCGGCGACGGGTCGGTGCGGTTCGTCCGCGACGCGGTGCCGCTGCCGACGTGGCAGGCGCTCGGCTCGCGGAACGGCGGCGAGACGGCCGGCGACTTCTGACCCACCACCGGGGAGAGCACCATGCGGTACCTGGCAGCGTTCCTGCTCGCGGCGGCGGTGACGGCGGCGGCCGACGCCCACTTCGTGTTCGTGTACGTGGACGGCGCGGACGCCAAGCTGGTGTTCGGGCACGACGCCGCCCCCGACCCGGACCTGTTCCCCGCCCGGGCCGAGAAGACCACCCTCACCGCCCGCGACGCCGCCGGCAAAGAGACCAAGCTGACGGTCGAGAAGGGGGCCGGGAACTTCTTCCGGGCGAAGCTGCCGGCCGGGCCGGTGGTGGTGTACGGCACGACCGAGGCCGGCGTCACGCAGCGCGGCGACGCCCCGCCGATGCTGTCGTGGTACTACCCGAAGGTGATCGTCGGCGACCCGTTCGCGGCGAACCTCGGCGGGGCGAAGGCGCTGGACGTGGCCCCGGTCCGCGAGGGCGAGAAGGTCCGCTTCCGGGTACACGCCGACGGCAAGGCGGTGGCCGACGCCGAGGTCACGGTCGGCCTGTCCGGGAAGGGCGAGGACAAGGCGCAGGCGGTGAAGACCGACGCAGCCGGCCTGACCCCGGCGTTCGCCGAGCGGGGCCGCTACGTGGTGGCCGCCCGCCGGGTGGAAGCGAAGGGCGGGGAGTTCGGCGGGAAGTCGTTCGCGTCGGTCCGCCACACGGCGACACTCGTGTGCGACGTCCCCGCGCCGAGTCGCTGAGCGGTGCAAGCGGGGGGCGAGATGGGCTACTACCGCCCGCGCGGCCCGATGACCCCGCGTCGGCTGCTTTGGGCGGCCGTGGCCCTGCTGGCGATGGCCGCGGTCGTGAGCATCCGCCGGTGAGCGCTCACATCGTCCGCCCGCCATCCACCACGAGCACCTGGCCCGTGGTCAGCGTCGTGCCCGTCGCCAGGTAGATCACCGCGTCGGCGATGTCGTCGGGGTCGGCGGCGCGGCCGAGCGGCGCCTGCTCCAGGTACTTCGCCACGTGGGCCTCGCGGCCGGCCAGCCAGCGCGTCAGGATCGGGCCGGGGGCCACCGCGTTCACCCGCACGGCCGGCCCGAACGCCCGCGCCAGCGACAGCGTCACGCAGTTCAGCGCCGCCTTGCTCGCGCAGTACGGGATCGAACTCCCCTGCCCGCTGAGGCCCGCCACGCTCGTCACGTTCACGACGTTGCCGCGCCGCGCCTGCAGGTGCGGCAGCGCCGCCCGGCAGGCGTAGAACGCGCCCTTCACGTTCACCTGGAAGATGTCGTCCCACACGGCGTCCGTCAGCGCGTCGAGGTCGGCGTGCGGGATGAAGTGCGTCGTGCCGGCGTTGTTCACCAGCACGTCGAGCCCGCCGAACGTGGCGACCACGTCCGCGACCATGGCGCGGACCGCGGCGTCGTCGCCGACGCTGGCCTTGTACACCTTCACCGGCGCGCCCGCGGCGCGGACCAGCTCGGCCGTCTCGGCGGCGTCGGCCTCGGACTTCGAGTAGTTGACGGCGACTGCGAAGCCGAGCTTGGCGAAGCGCACGGCGCACGCCCGGCCAACGCCGGTGGCCGAGCCGGTGACCAGGGCGACCTTCTGCGACACGGGTGCGTCCTCCGGGGACAGGAGACAGGAGACAGGAACCAGGATACGGATATGCTTCCTGGCTCCTGGCTCCCGGTTGCGGCGTCCGCCGCCCCGTCCTACCATTCGGGCGGTCCCCGCGCCCGGAGGTTCGTCATGCGCCGCGCCGCCGTCGGTCTGCTCCTCGTGCTGTCCGCGGCCGGGTGCGACGTGCTCCGCAAGGTCGGCACGAACGCCGCGCCGACCGAGTTCCCGCAGCAGACGCTCGCCGAGGCCCGCAAGTCGTTCGTGACGAAGCTCCCCGCCGCCCGCGGCGAGAGCGACGGGCCGCCGCCGACGCCGCCGCGCGGCACGTTCAACCTCGTCCGCTACGAGTCGCCCGCCGGCAAGCTCGCCGCCTACGTCACCCCCGACCCGCGCGACGGCGCCCAGCACCCCGCCATCGTCTGGGTCACCGGCGGCGACTGCAACAGCATCGGCCCGATGTGGGGCCGCGCCGACCCGAAGAACGACCAGAGCGCCGCCCAGTACCGCGAGGCCGGCGTGGTGCTGATGGTGCCGTCGCTCCGCGGCGGCAACGACAACCCCGGCCGCCGCGAGTACTTCTTCGGCGAACTGGACGACGTGGCCGCCTGCGCCGCGTACCTCCGCACGCTGCCGTACGTGGACCCCGACCGCGTCTACCTCGGCGGCCACAGCACCGGCGGCACCGTGGCGCTGCTGACGGCCGAGTACACCGACGCGTTCCGCGCCGTCTTCTCGTTCGGCCCCGTGGACGACCCCACCGGCTACGGCGACCAGCTCGCCGGCTTCAACCAGCGCGACGCGAAGGAGGTCGAGATCCGCTCGCCGGGGAAGTGGCTCGGCTCGATCAAGTCGCCGACGTTCGTGATCGAAGGGGCCAGCCGCGGCAACGCCGCCAGCCTGGCGCGGATGAAGCAAGGCAACGGCAACCCCAGGGTGTCGTTCCTGACCGTGCGCGGGCACGACCACTTCAGCGTGCTGGCGCCGGTGAACCGCCTGCTGGCGAGGAAGATTCTCGCCGACACCGGCGCGACCTGCGACATCACCCTGACCGGGGCCGAGGCCGAGGCGGCAGGCGGGCGGTGACCGTGCGGCCTCGGCAGGGCGCGAAGGCTGGGCGGGATGGCAAAAGTTGACCGATCGTGCCGCTGCCGATGGTGAGTTTTTGTCCGACCGTACCTGATATGCGGGCGCGGCATCAATTAGAATCAGCCCAAACGTCACCCCCGGGCAGGACGCCTGCACCCCCTCGCGCTCGGAGCCGTTCGACGTGGGCCAGTCCGTTCTTCGCGCGTTCCCGGCCCCGCGGCCGCGCATGCCGGCCGCCGACCCGCCCGCCCACCGCGTCCTCATCGTGGACGACCAGCCGGACATCCGCCGCCTGTGCCGCACGGTGCTGGCGGCCGACGGGCTGGTGTGCGAAGAGGTCGGCAGCGGCCCCGCCGCCATCGCCGCCGCCGCCCGCCGCAACTACGACCTGGTGCTGCTCGACTGCGACCTGCCCGGGTGCCACGGCGAGGAGGTGCTCCGCAGCCTGCGGCACAACCCGCCGGCGCCGAACCTCAAGGTCGTCATGTTCTCCGGCACGGCGTCCGGCGACGACCTGTCGCGGAACATGCTCGCCGGCGCCGACGACTTCCTGACGAAGCCGTTCAGCACGGTGCAGCTGCGGGCGCGGGTGAAGGCGGCGCTGCGGCTGAAGGCCGCGCAGGACCGCTCCGACCGCCTCAACCGCAGCCTGCTGGCGCTGAACGCCGAGCTCGAAGGGGCCGTCGCCGTGCGCGAGGGGGAGCTGACCCACGCCCGCGGCGGGCTCGTGCTGGCGCTGGCCAAGCTGATCGAGCACCGGTCGAAGGAGACGGGCGCGCACCTGATGCGGCTGCAGCGGTACGCCCGCGTGCTGGCCGAGGCCGCGGCCGAGCTGCCGGCGTTCGCCCCGCTTATCGACCCGGTGTTCGTCCGCAACCTGGAGGACGCCGCCCCGCTGCACGACATCGGCAAGGCGGCCCTGCCCGACGGCATCCTCAACAAGCCCGGCCCGCTCACCCCCGAGGAGCGCGCCCGGATGCAGACGCACACCACGATCGGCGCCGAGACGCTGCAGGCCGTGGCCGACGAGCACCCGTTCGCGCTGGGGTTCCTGCAGACGGCCATCGACATCGCCCGCAGCCACCACGAGCGGTGGGACGGCACCGGCTACCCCGACCGGCTGTCGGCCGAGGCGATCCCGCTGGCGGCGCGCGTCCTGGCCGTGTGCGACGTGTACGACGCCCTGCGGGCGCGGCGCGTCTACAAGCCCGGGATGCCGCACGCGGACGCCGTGGCCGAGATCGTCGAGCGCTCGCCGGGGCACTTCGACCCGGCGCTGCTGACGGCGTTCCGGAGCTGCGCCGACCGGATGGACATGGTGTTCGAGGAAGTGGGAGAGTGATTCGGCCGCCGCTCGCGGCGTAGCGGTGTGTGCCCCGCTACGCCGCGAGCGGCGGCTGAATCACCGCCCCCGTTCCGCCGCCGCCCCCGGCCGCAGCCGCCACACGCCGCCCGGCGTCAGCTCCGCGAACGTCTCCGCCGCGCCGCCGGGCCACCGCACCGTCACCCGCTCCGCGTCGCGCGCCCCCAGCCCCACCGTCAGCACGGCCTCCGACTGACTCAGATAGCCGCGCGCCGGCGTGGCGTAGAAGCGGCGGTCGCCCACCGTCACCTCGCTGCCGGCCGGCACGTCGAGCCGCAACGAGCGATTACCGCTCCCCTCATTCCGCAGCAGCCGGGCCGGGCCGCCGTTCGCCACCAGCACCACGTCCAGATCCCCGTCGCCGTCGTAGTCCAGCGCGGCGCAGCCGCGGCCGACGAGCGGGCGGAACAGGTCCGGCCCGGCGCGGTCGGCGCCGACCGGCACGAAGTCGGTGCCGCTGTTCCAGTACAGCTGCGCCGCCTGCGGGTGCGTCTCGCCGGGCCGCGCGGCGGCGATGTCGGGCTCGAGGTGGCCGTTGCACGTCAGCAGGTCGGGCCGGCCGTCGAGGTCGAAGTCGAGGAACAGCGCGCCGAACTTCATCGGCGGCCGGCTCGGCCCCGCGAGCCCGAGCCGCTGGGCCTGGTCGCCGAACCGCCCCGGCGCGCCGGCCACGAACAGCGTGTCCGGCTCGTTCGTGAAGTTGGCGACCACGACCGCCAGCCGCTCCGCGTCCAGGTACGCCGCGTCCACGCCCATGCCGCCGCGCGGCCGGCCGTCGGCGGTGGCCAGGCCCGCCGGCATCGCGGCTTCTTCGAACCGCCCGCCGGCGTTGCGGAAGTACAGGTTCCGCGTCGTGTCGCACGCCACCACCAGGTCGGGCTTGCCGTCGCGGTCCGCGTCGCAGACGGCGACGCCAAGCGCCTTGCCGACGGGCCGGCCGGCGTCGCGGACGTGGACGCCGGCGGCCTCGGACACGTCCGCGAAGCGGCCGCCGCCGAGGTTGCGGTACAGCACGTTGTCCGCGGCGGGGAACTGCGTCGGCGGCACGTAGGCGCGGCCGCCGCCGGGCAGTTCGGCCTTCACGCCGAGGTCCGCGGCCGGGCTCCACGTCAGGTAGCGGCACACGAACAGGTCGGGCCGGCCGTCGCCGTCGTAGTCGAGGAACGCCGCCGACGCGGGGAACGGAACCGGCCCCGCGTGCGTGTCGAACGGCGTCGGCAGCTCCGCGCCGCCGGCGACGCCCGCGGCGGAGGTGATATCGATGAAGCGCGTGCCGCCGTCGTTCCGGAACAGCCGGCTGGCGCCGACGCCGGCGACGAACAGGTCGGTGAAGCCGTCGCCGTCCACGTCCGCGGCGGCGGCGCCCATGCCGTAGAGCGTGACGTTCAGGCCGACGGCGGCGGTCACGTCGGCGAAGGTGCCGTCGCCCTGGTTGCGGTAGAGCGCCTGGGTGGGGAGTGGGCCGGGCTCGCCGGGCCACGGGCGGCCGTTGGGGAAGAACAGGTCGGGCCGGCCGTCGTTGTCGTAGTCGAGGACGACGACGCCGCCGCCCATCGTTTCGGGGAGGAACTTGCGCGGCGTGGCGCCGTTCGTGTGCGAGAAGCGGAGGCCGGCCGCGGCGGTGGCGTCGGTGAAGCGGACGCGCGGCGGGCCGGCGTCGGGCGGGGCGGGGGGGCGGAACGCGAGGTAGGCGCCGGCGGCGAGCGCGACGGCGGCGACGGCGAGGACGACGGGGCGGCGGCGCATCGCCGTGTAGTGTACTGTGTTCCGCCGCTTGCGGCGTAGCGGCGCCGGCGCCGCTACGCCGCAAGCGGCAATACCCAGTTACCGGTCGTAAGGCAGCCGCGCCACCTCGGTGGCGCGGTCGAAGAACGCCGCGTTGCAGACGTGGTGCACCAGCTCCGCGACCTCGAAGTCGGTGAACTCCTTCCGCAGCGCCTCCACGTCGGAGTCGGTCACGGTCGCCGGCGCGGCGCTCAGCTTCCGCGCGAACGCCAGCGCCCGCCGCTCCCGCTCCGGCAGCGCCGCGGCGTCGGCGTCGAGCCCGAAAATCTGGTCGTCGGTGAGGCCGGCGGCGCGGAGCCGGTCGCGGGCCACGGCCAGGGCGTACCACGCGCGGTCCTCGCGGGCCGCGGCCCACGCCACCGCCGCCTTCAGCCGCGGCGAAAGCTTCCCGGCCTCCATCCCGGCCTTCAGCCCCGCGGCGCGGCCCTTCGTCCCGTTCGGGAACACCGCCAGCAGCTTCGCCCAGTTCGGCGCCGCACCGTCGTACCCGAGCGCCTTGGAGTCCGCGGCGACTGGCAGGCGCGGCGTGCGTGCCGCGGCCCACGCGGCTTCCACGGCGGCGCGGTCCTCCAGCTTCGGCCGGGCCGGCCACGCCGGGGCGCTGGCCTTCACGCACTTCTCCGGCAGCGCCGCCACCTGCGACACGAACCCCGCGTACTTCGGCGACGCCGGCGTGGTGAACGACGCCGTCTTCTTCCCCTCCTTGGCGAAGAAGTCGCCGCCGGCCTCGCCGGGGATGTTCAGCCCGTCCGTCCAGCGGTTCATGGCGTTGAACCCGGCCACCGCCAGCACGATCTCGCTGCACTGGGTGGCGCTGAAGTGCTGCCGCAACTCCGTCACGTCGGCGTCGGTGATGGTGTGCGGCGCGACGGTGAGCTTGCGCGTGAACCGCACCGCGGCGCGGAGGTTCGGCGCCAGCGCGTCCCAGTCGCCGTCGAGGGCGGCGATCTCGTCGTCGGTGAGGCCGGCGGCGGAGAGCTTGTACTCCTGGTGGCCGAGGCAGTAGTAGCAGTTGTTGACGCGGGACACGACCCAGAACAGCCGCGTCTTGAACGTGTTGTCGAGGGTGGCGGCCTCGTCCGGGGTGCCGCCGCGGCCGCCGAGGCCGAAGTCGCGGAACTCGGCCGGCAGGTAGTACGCGCGGAACCGGCCGTTGTTCACCTTGGCGAACGGGCCGTCGCCCTCGCCCGGCGGGAACGGGATGCGCGGGCGGGCGGTCTTGTGCCCTTCCATCGCGGCCTTCACTTCGGCGCGGGTGGCCGGCACCGGCTTCGGCTCCGGCGACGGCGCGGGTTGCGAGACGAGCAGCGCGGCGAGCGCGAGTGCGTTCATGGTGATCTCGTGGGTGGCTGAGGCCTGGGTTTCGTCGGTCCCGCTGTCCCGGTCAGTAGTTGCCGACGACCTCGCCGCCGTTGCGGGTGCCCAGCGCCCGCCAGGTGGCGATGTCCAGCGCGTCGCGGACGAACCGCACGCTGCCGTCGCACAGCACGACGTTCACGCCGCCGGTGTGGTTGCTGTTGGCGCTGGTGGCGATGCGGCTCGGCGGGAACATGCACGACCGGCCGTTCGGCGGCATGACGTGCCAGTACGCCGTCGTCGAGTGGTACCCGTACAGCCACGGGCCGCCGACGTTCGAGTAGCCCTGCTTCGACAGGTCGTTCGGGTCCACCGCGTTGCACATGGTCACCGCCTCGTCCGCCGTCGCCGGGTACGTGCCCGGCTGGAACGTGTCCTTCTTCACGCTCCCCGTCGTCTGGCTGTAGTCGCCGCTGACGTGCTCGCTGAACGCCGCCGTGTTGCTCGTGCCGTCGGTGATGTCCGCGAACCGGTACGGCTGGTTGCAGAAGAACGGCCCGTTGTTCGGCGGCAGCGCAGCGTTCACCCCGCTCGCGTCGCTGGCCCCCTGCCACATCGCCACGATCGTGCCCTCGTTGGCCCGGTAGCTGTTCGGCGCCAGGGTCGGCGGCACCGCCCCGATGTCGTCCGACGGGCAGACGAACGTCTTGATCCGCGTCGAGGCGGCGGCGGCGTTGTTGGCGTGGTTCCACGGCACGCCGAAGTCGATCAGCTTGCGGGCGTTCTCCTGCTCGATGAACGGCAGCACCTGGGCCAGCGCCGAGAACGACCTGGCGTTCGACGGCGAGCGGCCCTGCGGCAGCGCGCTGTACGTGTCGTGGTAGGCGTGGCTGGCGAGCCCGATCTGCTTCAGGTTGTTCTGGCAGCTCATGCGGGCCGCCGCCTCGCGGACCTTCTGCACGGCCGGGAGGAGCAGCCCGATCAGGATGGCGATGATGGCGATGACGACCAGCAGCTCGATGAGCGTGAACGCACTGCGACGGAGAGACACGGGACCACCTCGGGCGGGGAATGGCGGCGCGCCCGCGCGGCGACGCGCGGGACGTACCGGGGTACGGAGTGACGCCACGACGGCGCGGCGCGGACCTTCTGCGCGGGTGCGCAGCGGCGGCGCCGCGGGCGGGTCAGACCGACCGGGGTGGGTGGAACGGCTGGTAGGCGACGTGGACGGCGCGGCCCGCGGGCGGGTCGGCGACGTGGTCGAACGTGGGGCTCGGGTCGGCGGGCGCGGCCAGGTCGGCCGGCCGGTCCTTCGGCGCCGGGTTCGGCGGTGCCGGAGGGGCGAGCGGGGCGGGGGCGGGCGCCTCGCGGGCCGAGCAGTTCGGCCCGTGGCACGGCTCGCCGGGCGGCGCCGGGTCGTGCGCGGCGGGCTTGCCGTCGATCACGACGTAGTCGCCGCACGCGGCCTCGGCGCGGCCCGCCGGCGCGAGCACGCCCGCGGCCAGCAGCAGGGCTGCGGCGACGGTGCGCACCGGCAGGTGGGAGAGGACGCGCGTCATGGGGCCGAATCGGACGTGGAAGCTGGGACCGAACTTACCACAGTTAGCGGCCCGGTCAAGCCCCGACCCCCGAACTCACCCGCGGGCGGCGGCCAGGGCGTCGGCGGCCATCTCCCCCGGCGTCCGCCCGCCGACCCCGCGGTAGTCGCCGCGCAACGCCTTCAGCGCCGCCCGCTCCTCGTCGATCTCGGTCGGCGTGCGGAACCCGAGGCGGCGGAACACGGGGAGCGGCGGGCACCACCCCTGGAGCGCGTGCTGGAGCAGGAACCCCCCGACCACCAGCGGCAGGACGGCGAACCGGCGGTCCACCAGGAGGGCGAGCGCGGCCCCCGTCGCCGCGGCGGTCGCCGCGTTCGCCTCCAGGGTCCGCTCCACGTCCCACTCGGCGTCGAGTTCGGCGAGCCGGCGGTCGATCGCCGGCACCCCGCCGGCGGCGGCCCGCTCGACGGACCCGCGCGTCCGCTGCCGGATGGCCTCGTTCACATGGGCGGCGGTCTGGTCCGGAACGCGTTGGCTGGTTGATGGTAGCATCGGTAGCCCTCCGCGGCCCGACGCGGGCCGCGACCCGGACACCAAGCAATTCGGGTGCCCACACGCCCCCCACGCCCGGTGCGCTTGACAGACCCCCTGCGCCCCGGCGACACTGGAAGCAGACTCGCTCCCGCCTCGCGTCACTTCAGTTCTCCCCTGAAGAGGCTCTCCCGTGCCCACGCGTACCCTCGTCATCGACGGCACCGACCTGCACCACTTCCTCCTCGCCGTGGAGTCCGGCACCGTCCGCCTCGGCGACGGCCCCGCGCACACCGCCGGCCTCATCCGCGACCTGCGCGTCGTCCGCGTCCGCTGCGAGATCGAGTTCGACGACGACCGCGGCGAAGTCCCCATCGACGAGCCCGGCGTGCTCGTCAAGCGCGCCCTCGGGCCGGGCGGCAGCCTCCGCGTCGGCAGCTCCAGCCTGTCGATGGCCGGCACCGCGCTGGTCCCGGCGCTGGCGGAGGAGACGGAGGTCGCCCCCGCGCTGCCGGCGGCCGGCCCGCGCCGCCTGAAGGTGATCGACGGCGGCGACCAGGGGCACGCCTTCCGCCTGCCGGACAGCGGCACCGTCACCGTCGGCAAGTCCGGCGGCTCGGCGGACGTCGGCCTCCACGACCTGTACGTGTCGCGCGTCCACTGCTCGCTCGAGGTGTCGCCCGCCGGCATCGTGGTGACGCACGTCGAGGGGATCGCCGGCACGCTGATCGACGGCAAGAAGATCAACGGCTCGCAGGAGCTGAAGCGCGGGAGCGTGCTGCGCGTCGGCAACTCGCACCTGCGGCTCGAACTCGCCGCCGCCGACGAGCCGCCGGCCGAGGGCTCGAAGCACCACAAGCCGGTGCGGGCCGAGGCGGTGAAGGAGGCGGCCCCGGAGCTGCCGCCGGTGGGGCACTACAAGCTCGGCCGGTCGCTCAGCCGCGGCTTCACCGGCGAGGTGTTCGAGGCGACGCACGACACCACCGGCCAGACCGTGGCGCTGAAGCTGCTGGCGGCCGAGTTCCCGGCGGCGCCGGCCGAGCTGGAGGCGTTCGCCCGCGAGCTGAAGGCGGCGCAGGCGGTGAAGCACCCGAACCTGATCGCCCTGGCCGGCGCCGGCCGGACGCCGGCCGGGTGCTGGGTGGCGCGCGAGTACGTGCCGGGCGAGTCGGCCGCGGCCGTGGCGGCGCGGGTGGCCGCCGGCGACAAGCCGAGCTGGACGCGGGCCGCGCGGGTGGCCGTTCACCTGGGCCGGGCGCTCGAGGCGCTGCACCGGCACCACGTCGTTCACGGCAACATCACGCCGGCGAACGTGCTGCTCCGCGCCGACGACCACGCCACGAAGCTGACCGACCTGCGGCTGCACCAGGCGCTAGCGGGGAGCGCGTTGCACAAGCGGGTTCAGGCGGCGAAGCTGCTGGCGGAGCTGCCGTACATGGCGCCGGAGCAGGCGGACGCGGGCGCGTTCGTGGACGAGTCGGCGGACCTGTACGCGGTGGGGGCGGTGGCGTACGCGCTGATCACGGGCCGGCCGCCGGTGGGGGGCGCGACGCACGCGGAGGTCGTGTCGAACCTGCACGCCGGCCGGGTGACGCGGCCGGGGCTGGTGTACAAGAAGGTGCCGGCGGCGTTCGACGCGGTGGTGATGAAGCTGCTGGCGGTCCACCAGGAGGACCGTTACGCGACCGCGGCGCAGCTGCTGGCCGACCTCGCCCCGATCGCCGAGGAGCACGACATCAAGCTGGGGTGACGGCATTCCGACGGCCGGACGGAAGAACCCGGTCCACCCTCACCGTTGAAGCAGCCCGGGCGCATCTGCCCCGACTGCTCGACGAGCGACGACGAACGGCCCCCAGTATTTTCTTGCGAGCGTCCGTTGAGTTCGGTACGCTCCTGCGGACGGGCGGTGTCCGCCGCGGAGCCGTACCGGGGGTGAAGCCCCGACCCCGGCGAATACCCCTAAACGTGGTTCGGCGGCCGAGGGCTTCGCGAGGTGCGTTAGCAGGATCGATAGCGTGGGTTTTGACTTGACCGTAGCAGGTAACGGCCGGCACAATCGGTGGTTACGGCCGGCGGGGCGGCGCGGGCGGCGTCATGTGATAGATAACGAAGGCGCAATCTAACCACTGGTTCGGCGGCGGAGGCGACTGGAGTCACGATGCCCGAAGAACGGCAGCCACCCGCGGACGCCGTGTACCGGGTTGAGGACATCAACGTTCTCCCCATACCCGACACGTTCTTCGGGCTGCTCGCCGCAGTCCGCGAGCGGCCGGGCATGTACATCGGCCGGAAGTCGCTCCGGGACTTCTACGCCTGGCTCGGCGGGCTGCGATTCGCCCGGATGCAGGCCAAGCTGCCCCCGCTGCCCGGCGAGGACGAGTTCGACGGGTTCGACGCCTTCGTGTGCGACAAGTACCGCTGGCACGATGTGGGCGGATGGGCGGCCAAGATAGCGTACTACTACCGCGACGACGCTGACGCGCTCGACCAGTTCTACGTGCTGCTGGACGAGTACCGGGCAAGTCGCCAGCCGCCCGCAGCACCGCACAGGTGAGCTGGTGGGCGGCGCAAGCCCGCCGCCCCAGGAACTTCTCTTGACGAGGGGCGCTCGTAGGGCGGGCCGCGGCCGCCAAGTCGAACGCCCCCCGCCGGTTATGTCGTGCGAGTCGGATCACGGCGCCGCCGGTGAGGTTGCCGGTCGGGCGAGGAGAGTGCATGAACACGGGATCGGCGCGTACCGCGGACGGGGCCGCCGGGGCGGGCCGCGAAGGGGTTATGCACCTGGCGAACTATGGCCAGGGCGAGTGGCGACCGGCGGGGGAGTCGGCACGGTGTAGTCAGCCGTCCCAACGGGATCGACCGCCGGTGGTGTGGGTAGGCGGTCGTCACCAAGTGTTTGGCCGAAAGCGCTCCCCGTCCCAATCGAACCCACGGGCCGAGCAGAGGTCACTCGCCGCACCAGAAACCGGACGGGCTTTGCGCCGGGCGCCGCGGGTAACATAGTCGGCGAGGTCAGCGGAGCCAGCCCCAAGTTCCTGGCGTGCGGGGGCAGGTCCCCTGCCCGGGGTGGAACCCGGCGCTGCAGCAGACGGCCGGCTCATTCGCGCTTTTCGCTGGCTCGCGTGTTCCGGTCGTTTTCTGCTACCCGGGCGACTGCTGAGCTGGTCGTTCGGCGGCGGAGGCGAAGGGCACAGGGGTGTACCGCACATTATGAATCTCGCCGCGATCCGGGATCAGTGGGGGACGCGACACTTCAGTCGTTCGCCCGCCAAACTAGTCGAGTCCCTGCCACTGCTCGCCGTAGACAAAGCCTTGCTCGGAGCCATCGGGCTGCCCCGCGGGCCGAAGGCCGCGTTGAAGTTGTTCATGCGATTCGAGGATGTCGACGTTCTGCACCAACCGCGGCAACTTCGTCTCGTTGCGGACGCTGGACTTGAGAAGGGGAAAAAGTTTCCCCGGACTGGCCACGCGGAACTCGACAAGTGGGTCGATCTGAGCAAGTTTGTCGTGGTTGGGGAGGCTCCGGGGACGTTCTACCCGAACCGCCTGGTTTGTGTGGACGGCGTCCGCGGTGGTGTCTGGTGGGTGTATCCGAAGTTGAGGGATCGGCGTACGGATTGCGACCCGATCAACACCAGTCTGGCGAGCTACCTCGAAAGTTGGCTTGCGTACAAGGAGTTCCGCGAGGAATGGACCCAACTGCTCCGCAAGTACGGCAGAAGTGACGAGGTGGAGTTGGAGAAGGCAGATCGACCGCACGCGCGGAAGATGCACCGGAAGTTTCTGAGTCGATTGAAGAAGGCTGATCCGAGCAACTTCGAAGATAGCTTCTGGTTTCACCACGCCTGGGACGAGGCGATTATGTTGGATGCGTAACTTCAATTGCCGAACCCCACGCTGCAGCAGACGGCCCCCGCCTATAGCTTTCTGGTGACCATAGCTCACACGGGCGGGGGCCGCTGCTGAGTTGGTTGTTAGCCCGGCGTCCTACGGGGAAATGGCCATCAAGCTCGGGACGGGAACGCTCGCCCGGTCCGAGCCGGTCCCCGATTCCCTCCGGCACGCCGTGTTCGACAACGGCGTTGTCGTCCCCCCGGTCGAGCCGCGGCACGGGGAACCGCTCGTGACACTCCCCCGGTACCACACCGACCCCGCCGACCGGCTCCGGATCTCGCCGGCCGTCGTCGACGGAATTTCGATCGTCGGCACCGACACCGCCTTCGACCCGTACCCTGTTCAACGGCTGTGGTGACCGGGGTCGGCGTCGGCCCGGCCGGGGGTCGGAGCCGTGACGCGGTCCGGTCGAACACCATTCCCCACCGAGAGCGGTACCATGCGGCCAGTCGTTTTCCGTCCCACGTTCCTCCTCGCCCTGGTGCTCGCGCCGCTGGCCGCGCTCCACGCCGCCGAGCCGAAGGCCGGCGAATCCCGGCGGGTTGACCTCGGTGACGGCGTTTCGCTGGAGGTCGTCTACCTGCCGCCCGGCGAGTTCCTGATGGGGAGCACGCCGGACGAGAAGAAGTGGGCGACGGGCATCGAGGGCGGCGCCCAGCCGGGGACGGAGCGCGAGTCGTACGAGGGCGAGAAGCCGCGGCTCACGCGCGTGAAACACGGCGTGTGGATGGGCCGCACCGAGGTGAGCGTCGGCCAGTTCCGCCGGTTCGTCGCGGAGACCAAGTACGTCACCGACGCCGAGAAGCCCGGCGGCAAGACGCAGGTCTTCGACCCGGCGTGGGACGGCTACCACCTCACGTCGAAGGTGGTTCACCCGTGGGCGCCGGTGCCGGGCAAGAGCTGGCGCGACCCGAACTGGGGCTTCGAGAACCGGGACGCCTTTCCGGTGGTGTGCGTGAGTTACAACGACATGAACGCCTTCTGCCGGTGGCTGACCGAACGGGAGCGAAAGGCCGGCCGGCTGCCGGACGGGCTGGAGTACCGCCTGCCGACGGAGGCCGAGTGGGAGTACGGGTGTCGCGGCGGCAGCAAGGAAAGCCTGTACTTCTGGTGGGGCAACGACCTCGAACAGGGCGAGGGCCGGCTGAACATTTCCGCCATCGACTTCCTGCCGGGCCGCAAGCGGACCTGGCCGCTGGGGAAGGCCCCCTGGAGCGACGGCTTCCCGTTCGTCTCGCCCGTGGACCACTACGGCGAGCGGGGGCGCAACGGCTTCGGCCTGGCCGACACGTGCGGCGGGGTGTGGGAGTTCGTGATCGACCACTTCGACCCGAAGGGCGGGCACGAGGAGATCTACTACGAGAACGCGGAGACGCGAACCGTGACGCGCCCCGTGTGCCGCGGCGGCAACTACTTCGACGTGCCCGGCAACGCCCGCTGCGCGGTCCGCCTGGGCATCCAGAGCGTGACCTACTCCGACTCCCGCGACGGCTTCCGCGTCTGCCTGGGCCGCGTCGTACCCCGGCAGTAGGCACGAAGCCCCTGGCCCCGAGGGTGAGTTGTGGGAGAGCATCCGGCGGTGAAGCGTGCCTGACGGCCGCCGGCCCAAGCTGTTACGGGGGAGGAATTAGCGTCGGAAGTGTGGGTCGCGGCTGGATCGAACCAACTTTTTTATGAGTCGGTGACATGTTTCCGGGGATCGACCCCCCTCGGCCGGAAACAATCATCCTGGCCGAAGTGTCGGCGCGCGGCCGCACCTGTCGGGCGGCCGACGACGGACGCCCGGTGCCATGACCGTAACGAAGCGGTACTCATTCCTGGTGGGGTCGAGGGCCGGCGGACCCCGCTCCGACCACGAATCAGTACCGCTCCTTCTTGACCGGCTTGCCCAGAAGGGCCTTGCGGATCGTGCTCCGCCGCTTCGCCTCTTTCCGGCTCCGCGCCTCGCACGGCTTCTCGTAGTACTCGTGGGCGCGCAGCTCCTTCTTCATCCCGCTGCGCTCGACCAGCTTCTTGAACCGCCGCAGCGCCGCGCCGATCGGCTCGCGGTCGTGGACGCGCATTCGCAATCCCATTCCGTCTCCTTGGCTGCCGGTCGCGACTCCGCGCCGGGATGCTTAGTCTACAACCCACACCGCTTCTGGCGTAGCCCCCAGAATGGCTTCGTCGCTCGCGCCCACCAGCCGCCGCCCCGGCCCGCGGCGGGCCGCCCGAAGACGATGAAGGGGAAGCGGTTACCGCTTCCCCTTGCGAATCGCGGCGAGACGCCACCGACCGAACCAGCGGAGCGGGAGGGATTCGAACCCTCGATACGGGGATACCGTATACGGCATTTCCAGTGCCGCCTCTTCAACCACTCGAGCACCGCTCCGGCGCCCGGACACGTCCTGATCCGGGCGGGTTCGTCGGAACGGGGTCATGCTAGCGGCCGGGCCGGGCGGGTCAACCGACGAACACCCCGCCGGCCAGGGGTACGCCGCCGAACACGGCCAGATCCTCGAACACGGCCGGCTCGCCGGTCGTCGTGAAGTTCACCCCGAGGTAGGACCGGACCCGGGCGGCCGAGCCCTCCCCGCTCCCGGCAAGCACGTCCGCCCGGCCGTCGAAGTCGGCGTCGTTCACCGCCACCCGCACACCGCCCCGGTTGGCCGCGTCCCCGGCGACGAAGAAGTTGGCGATCGGAGTCGACTGGGCGACGTCCACGTTCCCCGCCGCGATCTCGTCGCCCGGGAGGATGAACACCCGCGGGGCGCCGCCGGGGCCGCCGCCGAACACGAGATCGGCGAACCCGTCCCGGTTCACGTCCCCGACCGCGACGTAGGCCCCGTTGCGGAGGTTCACCGCGTCCGCCCCCGGGAAGGCGAAGAAGTCGTTCAGCATCCGGGTCGGGGTGCCGAACAGGGTGGCCCCGTCGAACACGGCCACCCGCGGCCCGCCGAGGAACCCGGCCGCCACCGCCATGTCGGGGACGTGGTCGGCGTTCACGTCGCCGACGGCGGCCCGGCACCCGCCCCGGAAGTTGGCGTCGTCGATCCCCAGGAAGTTCGCCCGGACGGACATCATCCCGCCGCCGTAGGCGAACACCGTCACCCGCGGGCCGCCGCCCTCGTCCGGGGTGACGACCCACTCGGCCTCGCCGTCGCCGTCGAGGTCGGCGGCGGCCACGAACCCGCCGCCGGTGAAGTCCTCGCTCCCGGTGAACGGGGCGGTCGGCGTGACCAGGAGGGTGACGTTGTCCACACCGCTCACCACAGCCATCCGCAGCGGGGTGCCCGGGCCGGTCACCAGAATGGTGTCGACGAAGGTGTCCCCGTTCACGTCTGCGGTCGTGGCCCGAACGTTCGTCCCGAGCCCGCCGAACGCCCCGACCGTGACCGGGGCGGCGGTGTAGTGGCCGACCGCGTTCGCCCGGTACACCAGCGCCGCCCCGTCGTCCGTCCCGGTGGCCGCCAGGTGCGCGCGGGGGAGTTCGACCAGCCTGGTGAGGACCACGTCGTTGCCGGTGCCGCCCCGGTACGAGATCGAGTACGGCAAGCCGCCGACGAGCAGCCCCCCGCCCTCGGGGAGCCCGGCGAACGTCCCGACGACCGGGTCCGTCCCGAGGTTCCGGATGACCATATACTCCTGACCGATGACGGACGCCCCGGGAGCGGTCGGCAGCAGTACCGCCCCGTTCACCGACACCGTCCCGCTGACCTGGAGCCCGACCCCCCCGCCGCCGAGCAACGGCGGAGTGAACTGGCCCCCCGGGTTGATCGTCAGCGTCGCCACGTCCTCGTACGCGGTGCTCAGGACGTGGAGCAGGCCGTCGCTCCGGACGGTGATGTCGGCCGTGTCCGGAATCTCGGTAATGTTCACCAACTCCAGTTCGGCCGAGCCCGCGGCGCCGCTCCCGTCCCCGACGGAGATCGTCGTCGACAGCCCGTCGTCGCTCGTATTCGTCACCAGCCGCAGTCGCCCCGCGGCGATGGTCGTCGCCCCCGTGTACGTGTTCCCCGTGTGCCCGGCGACGCTGGTGTCGGTGGCCAGTTCGAGGGTGCCGACCCCGAGCTTTCGCAGGCCGACCGTCCCGGTGATGTCGGCCGAGATCCGCAACCGCCCCGTCGCGGAGTTGGTCAGGAAGTACACCGTCGACCCGGACAGGACCAGGTTGGCTGGGCCGACGATGTCGTTGAGCCCCGTGTTGTCGATCACGTTGTTGGTCGCCAGCGAGCCGTTGATTCCCAGGTCCGAGACCAGGTTGATGGTGACGTCGGCGGTGGTCCCGGGACCCGTGTTGAACTGAAGGGTCCGGTACACTCGGCCGACGAGGTCCTGATCTTGGTTGTTGTTGACGTTGTTCACGAACATCACGTCGTCGCCGCTCGCGGGCGTTGTGCCGCTGACCCAATTGAAGGAGTCGCTCCAGTCGTTCGTCAGGCCCAGGCCACCCCAGGTGTGGGTGTCGGGGTTGGTTCGGTCTTCAAGCCGTTCCAGCCGCACCCGATGGCGGGGTAGAACCGGGGTGGTATGGCGCATGACGTGGCCTCCGGGCAGAGGAACGGACGGGCCGCCCCACGGCCGGCGGCCGAGCGGGCCCTGCGGTCGCGGGTGGATGAGGAGTGTCAAGATGGGTAAGGCAGATGAAATGCCAACCGGCGCAGACTCGGCGGTACTTTTCCCGACCCGTGCGATTCCTCAGTCCGGACCGGGCTCAACCGGACTGGCTACGGAACGTCATCAGCCGCGGCCGTGCGGCGGTGACACGGCCGCGTGTCACCGCCGCACAGGGGCCGGCACTAAGCAGTTGGCCCCGATTGCGTACCATGTTTCATGATCCGCGTTCACCTCACCGTTGCGACGCAGTCCGAGTTGCAGGCTCTCCGGCGGGACCCCCTCCCGCCCCGGGTACGGGATCGGCTGGAGATGGTCCTGCTGTCCGACGCCGGGTGGTCCCCGCCCCGGATCGCCCGGCACCTCGGGTGTGACCCGCAGACCGCCCGGGCCGTGATCCACGGGTTCAACGCCCGGGGGGTGCCGGCCCTCTACCCCGGCAAGCCCGGGCCGGCCCCCAACTACGCCCGCCGGGATCAGGTGGCCGCCCGGCTGACCGACCTGCTCGGCCAGGACCGGACGTGGACGGCGGCCCAACTGGCCGACGCCCTCCGCCCCAACGGGATCCGGCTCCGTGCCCGTCAGGTCCGTCGGTACCTCGCCCGACTGCGGGCCGGGTACCGGCGGACGGCCTCGACCCTGGAGCACAAGCAGAACCGGCCCAAGGTCGCCCGGGCGGCGGCCGTCCTGGGCGGCCTGCAACGGAAGGCCCGGGAGGGCCGGCTGGTCCTGGACTATCTCGACCAGTGCGGGTTCGCCCCGTCGCTGCCCGGTGGGTACTCGTGGTGCCTGCCGGGCCAGCGGAAGCGGGTCCGGTACGAGTACCCCCAAGGTCGGCGGGTCAACGTCCTGGCCACCTACGAGCCGCTCGGCCCGGCCCCCCGCTTGGATGCCGTGCCGTTCGAGCGGACGCTCACGTCGGACGACCTCGTGGCCTACCTGCGGGGGAGGCCCGCGGTCGGGCGACCCCGGGTGGTGGTTCTGGACAACGCCCCGATCCACACCAGCAAGGTGGTCAAGGCCGCCCGGCCCGAGCTGGCGAAGTCGGGGGTCTACCTGTACTACCTGCCGGCGTACAGCCCCGAGTTGAACCGGATCGAGGCCGTGTTCAAGCAGGTCAAGCACCACGAGATCCCGACCCGCAGTTACGCCACCCGGTCCGATCTGCGGGCGGCCGTCGAGCAGGGCTTCAACTCCTATGCCCAAAAGCTCCGCCCAGAACCTGGGAAACAACTACGGCCGGCTGCTTAGCGACCCGAACCGGGCTGGGCAATGAGCCGCTCCGCCGGGTGCACCACCGGCCTGTCCGGCCCGTCCGCCACCCCGTCGGCTTCCACGTCCGGGCCCGTCGTCGTCCGCGCCGCCCGTTGCCGCGTGCCGCCGCCGCCGGCGGCGCGCTCCACCGACACCACGTAGCCGTTGCGCCACGTCACCTTCACGTCGTTACGGCCGTCGTTCAGCTCCATCGTGCCGTCCGAGTCGTCGTCGGCGTCGAACTCGCTGCGGGTCGAGCCGTGCCAGCGGGGCATGTTCGAGCCGCCCTCCAGCAGCCGGGCCGCCTCCGAGATGTGCATCCCCGGCCGCACGCGCTCCACGGACGCCGTCTCCTGCGCCTCGCGCTCCTCGCGCGCCTCCTGCTTGAAGTAGAAGCGCACGCCGGCGATCGTGATGGTCACGAGCGCGGCACCGACGCCCTTCACCAGCAGCCAGTTGATGCGGCTGCCGCCGCCGGCGCGGTGGCGGCGGTTCAGTTCGTCGGTGGCGTTGGTGGGGAGCCCCGCGATGGGGGCGGCGGCCTTGCCGGCGGGCGGCAGGAAGGTGAACTTCAGCGCCGCGGAGCAGTCGGGGCACGCGGACGGGGCGTTGTCGGCGGTGTAGAACCCGCACCCTTCGCACAGCTTGGCCATGACGCGTTCCCGGGGTCGGAGGGACACCGGGACTGTAGTTCACGAATCGGGTGCGGTCGCACCGGTCGTAGGAACCGCGACGGCACCAGAAGCGCGGTTCCGGCCGGGGTACAATTCCCCCCATGAGGCGGATCGACCTCGACCACAACGCGACCACACCGACCCGGCCCGAGGTGTGGGACGCCGTCCGCGCCGCGCCGGACGGCAACCCATCGAGCGCCCACGCCGCCGGCCGCGCCGCACGCCGCGCGCTCGACGATGCCCGCGAGCGCGTCGCCGCCGCGCTCGGCTGCGAGCCCGACGAAGTCACCTTCACCGGCGGCGCCACCGAGGCCAACAACCTCGCCGTCTTCGGGCTCGCCGGCCCGGGGCGCGTCGTCGCGTCGCCGCTGGAGCACCCGTGCGTCGCGGAACCGCTAAAGAAGCTCGGAAATGTCGAGTACCTGCCCGTGACACACGCCGGCGTCGTGGAAGTGCCAGCGGCGCCCGCGGACGTACGCTTCGCCGCGGTCATGCTCGCCAACCACGACACGGGCGCCGTCCAGCCCGTGCGGGTCGTCGTCGACGCGCTGCCGGGTGTGCCGGTGCTGTGCGACGCGGCGCAGGCCGTCGGCAAGCTGCCGGTGAGCTTCCGCGACCTCGGCGTCGCGGCGCTCACGGCGGCCGGCCACAAGTTCGGCGGGCCGAAGGGCGTCGGGCTGCTGGTTCTGCGGCGCGGCACGCCGTTCACGCCGACCGTGTTCGGCGGCCACCAGCAGGGCGGACGCCGGCCCGGCACCGAACCCGTGCCGCTGGCCGTCGGCCTCGCCCTGGCGCTGGAGCTGGCCGTCGCCGAGCTCGCCGGGCGGCGCGCCACCTGGGCCGCGCTCCGGCAGCGCTTCCTGGCCGCGCTTCAGCCGCTGAACCCCGTCGTGAACTCGCCCGCGGACGGCCTCCCGAACACACTCAACGTCTCGTTCCCCGGCACCCGGGCCGACCTGCTCGTGCCCGCCCTCGACCTCGCCGGCGTCGCCTGCTCCGCGGGGGCGGCGTGCGCCAGCGGCTCGCTCCTGCCAAGCCCCGTGCTCCGCGCAATGCACCTGCCCGACGACGTGGTCCGCGCCGCCGTCCGCTTCAGCTTCGGCCGCGACACCGACGTTGAAGCCGTGGACGAGGCTGCGGGTCGCATCGGTCACGCCGTCCGGCGGCTCCGCGGCAACGGATTCGTGCCACAGACCCCCCCGGGGGGTCGAGGCACGCATTGAGTCAATGACACAAATTATTGTTGGAGCGATTCCGGACTCGGTGTTCGTGCCGCAAACTCTTCGCAGATTCGACACTTACGTCCGCCGATGCGGCCTTCCCCGGCGGCCGCAATACCACTAGAATGATGTGCGA